>NZ_VZQQ01000139.1 GCF_014397785.1 Paraburkholderia podalyriae | reverse complement strand
AAACCGTTCAGGCGAGCCGTGCCGAGCAGCGAATACATCGTGGCGCTCGCGCGGGCGCCGCGCGGGGAGCCCGCGAAGAGCCAGTTCGCCCTTCCGAGGGCAATGGGTCTGATTTGCCGCTCGAGAGGCGGAGGCAGTGGTCAACTGGATCCGTGGACATGACCATGCGGGCAATGGAACATATGGTACTCCGGCGATTTTCGGCATGAACTTCCAGGCAGTGTCGACCGCACAGAAGCTGAACAACTCGAACTATTTTCCGGATCCAAAAAACACCACCGTGGTGAAGAATGGGCTTGGCGGCTATAGGGATGACGGCACCAAGCCAGGCGTGGTACTGCAGAGTGCGCTCACGTTCGTCGACGATAAGCTGGCGGACATGTTGAACGACAAGGCCTTCGACCCGACGAACACGGTCGTCATATTGTCCGCGAAGCACGGGCAGTCGCCGAAGAACCGCGAGGATCTGACGATCATCAACGACGGTGACATGATAGACGCACTGAATTGCGCGTGGGAGAAAAACAGCGCAACCTGTAAGGATCCCATGAAGCCGCATCTCGTTGCGCACGCGATCGATGACGACGGGATCCTGATGTGGTTAAACGACCGGTCTTCAAAAGCGACCGATTTCGCGCGCAACTTCCTCCTCAGCTATTCCGGCACCGGGGTGGGCTCTGATGCAACAGGCAGTCCTGTCTCAAAGCCATTCACTCAAGCCGGCGTGACGAAGATCTATACTGGCGAAGAAGCCGCGGACTTGTTCCGCGTTCCGCAGGGCGACGATTGCTACCCAGATCTCGTTGGCATCGCGCAGCATGGAACCGTTTGGGCAGGCAGCAAGCTCTCCAAGATTGCCGAGCACGGCGGCGATGCCGAGGAGGATCGTCATGTACCGCTCGTCGTCTGGGGCAAAGGTATCTCAAACGAGATTGTCGACGACCGCGTCCAGACGAAGCAGATTGCGCCGACAATCCTCAAGTTGCTGGGGCTCAACCCAAGCGAACTCGATGCTGTGAAGATGGAGCAGACGCAGGTGCTGCCTGACTTGCACTGACGGAATATGCCGACGTACCACCTGAAATGATGACGGTTCCGGAGGTTTCCTCGTGAAGCTTCCGGAACGAGCCTTCGCACGCCGGAAACAAACGCTCAAGAGGGGCTGTCAAGGCACAGCGCCCGCCGATAACGCGTCAAGCCGCTATTTGCGGTGAGTGGCTGCTTTCGGAGGTGGATCGGCCGCTTGGGTGACCATTTGATCGTGCGACGAATGGCAGGAACTGGCCGACTTCTGCCGTTCGCGAAAGGTTCATATCGATCCCCTGTGCTCGCTCGACATCAACTAGAACAGCCATTCGCGAGCAGCGCTGACTGCTCCTTCACGAACATCTGCGGCATGTGATGCGCCTTGAGGTAGAGCATCAGGTAGCCATACCAAAGCCCAGGCTGCGTATCAGGGTCCGGAATTTTTCTTCATTTTCAAGCCGGACTACAAGTTGTCGATCGCCTGCGCGTAGACACAAACCGGTTGTTTCCTTACGCGTGGCAATCATGTCGGCGATTTCCGCATCCTCACAATCGATCAGAAGTGCGGTGCCCTTGATCTTCAGCGCCTTCCCCTGTTTCTGGGTCGTCTTCATGAAGGACTCCACCGTTTCTGGCACGGGTTGCTCTTCCCGGGCCTGCAGAAACGCTAGAAGCTCTGCAATGTCATACCCTTTTTCAATAGATCCAACGGCCTTTTGACGGTCCAAACTCCAACTCTTATCTGTTGCCTGTACGGCCCAGGTGTCAAGCGTGAGTAATTCTTCCGCCGACAGGTTTCCCCCAACAACGCGTACCTGCAGACTGGGCAAAACCGAAAGCCTGACGGTGGGCTGAATCGGGGCGGGCGTGTAGTCATCACTCAATCCGAGACAATAGGCACCCAGCGGCGTCAGGCGGAAGTAGATCAGGCCGTCGTAGCGGCTGAGGAATTGCAGATCGTCTGTCCCCCACAGGTCACCGAAATCGCTACGCGCCTCAGTCGGTTCGATGTAGGCAACATCAATGATGCCGAGGGCGGCGGCGTACTCGAACAGGAAGCAGAGCAGATAGCGCAACTGCAGAATCGCCCAGCTATGATAACCGTCGTGGCCCAGGCTGCCATATTGCTGTTCGCTGATGTAAAGCTTCCACGGGTCGTGCGTAACGTCAAACGTGTGGTCGGTCGCCTGCATGAATCGGGAAAGGTCATCGACGTCGACCCACTCTCCGACCGGACAGAGCCTCAATATTTCGGTGATGGCAGCGCGACGCGGCGCCAGGGCAGTCATGACGCGACCTTTCGATTTTTGCCCCTTGATGACGTCAATGCGACTGAACTCGTCAAACAGGCTGGATTTAAGCCACTTTCTCCAGATCGTCCCCAGCACATCGGCTGGGGAGGAAGTCAACGCTTTCACACCCGCCGCGCTCAGAGCCAGTTTGCTGCCGTTCCGTTGCACCAATGCGGCAGCCTGAAGCAGCAGCGGCCACGAGAATGCCTTGATCGGGCCGATTTCCTGATCCCATTGGTTTCGCGTCGGCGTGGGGACGTAGAAATCGCCACCCGCGAGGTTTTCCGTCAAAAGACGCAGCGTCGCTGAGCCGGGGAGCGAGGTCTTGTCGCTGACCTGAATTTTGCCCTGATCCGCCAGCCGCAGCAGCACCGACAGATCCAGAATCGCATCGCGTTCGCTGTGTCGCGCCGTCAGCCGGTTTTCACCGTGCATCTCTGGCAGCGTCCCGATTGTGTTCAGCCTGACGGGCTCGGGCTCAGGCACAAAGGTTCTCAGTCGCTCGCGCATATCGACGGGCAGGGTGTAACGCCCGTCCTGGTAGTACAAAAAGAGGCCCAATGCCGTCGGCGGTCCATAATACGGATAGCGGCGGCCATCCTCCTTGATGGTGAAATCCGGCAACCGCCCGTATTTCGCCCGGAAGAGGTTTCCATCAAAGAGACCGTCCAGGTCGTAGGCGGTCTCCGCCACCGCCAGACGTTGGATATCGTCTAGACTTTCCCATAGTGCACGCAGCCCTTCTCCAGAGAGACTTTTCAGGATCGCACCGACCAGTTCGTCCTTCCTGCCGGTGCGGGCAGCATCAGGAAGCCAGCGCATGAGCGATTTCAACTGGTCCATGGTGAGGCGGACAAGCACTTCGTTCAATGTGTTCATGGGTAAAATTGGACGTGGTACTCAGGAAGATGACGAGCATTATCGTCGACATCTTCGGTTCACCCGCGGACTGAGTGCAGGCTCGCAACTCCAGAGCATGCGGCGGCTTTTGGACACGGATGTGGAGTAAAACCCGTATCTCAGAAAAGGAGCTGAACGGGCAGCAACAGGAAGGGCGAATATCGCAGCGTTACACGGTAGGATGCCAGACCCGTCAGCATTTCGGCAGCGAGATAACACGCCGCGCCCTGTTCATGTCAGCAAGCCCACCCAATACCGCACCCACGCCCGAACCAGATCGCCTCGCGGGACTGGTCGAGCGCGTCACCTTCCACAATGCCGACAGTGGCTTCTGCGTTCTGCGCCTGAAGGTCAAGGGCGAGCGCGACCTCATTACGTTGGTCGGGCATACCCCGACCGTGGCGCCAGGGGAGTACGCGTCGGCGTCAGGTACGTGGGTGACGGATCGTGAGCACGGCAGGCAGTTCAAGGCGGTCTTCGTCAGGATTTCGCCGCCGAACACGCTGACCGGCATCGAACGTTACCTTGGGTCCGGCATGGTCAAGGGTATCGGACCTGTGTACGCCGGCCGGCTGGTCAAAGCTTTCGGCGCGGCAGTGTTCGACATCATCGAACAAACTCCCGCACGGCTTCGTGATGTCGAGGGAATCGGTGAGATCCGCGCAAAAAAAAATCACGTCGGGCTGGGCCGACCAGAAGATCATTCGCGAGATCATGGTCTTTCTGCACGGCAACGGCGTTTCAACATCCCGTGCCGTACGTATTTTCAAGACGTATGGCCAGGACGCGATCGCTACCGTCACGGAAAATCCTTACCGGCTGGCCCGGGACATTCGTGGCATCGGGTTCGTGTCAGCAGATACCATCGCCCAGAAGATCGGCATCGCACGTGACTCCCCGCTGCGGGCGCGGGCTGGAGTCTCCTACGCGCTGTCAGAAGCAGCAGGAGAAGGCCATTGTGGTTTGCCGCGCAGCCAGCTCGTGTCGCTCGCCGTGAAGCTGCTCGAAATTCCGCAGGCCGTCATCGAAGATGCGATCGACCAGGAACTGGCAGAGGAGGTCGTGATCGCCGATACCGTTGATGGCGTTCCCAGCGTGTTCCTCGCGCCGTTGTACAACGCCGAGCGTTCCATCGTTTCACAGATAAAGCGCCTGAGCTCGGGTTCGCCGCCGTGGAGCGCGTTTGACGCCGGCAAGGCGATACCGTGGGTCGAACAGAAGCTCGCGATCCAGCTTGCAGATAGCCAGAAGCAGGCGATCCGTCTGGCCCTGTCGTCAAAGCTGCTGGTCATCACTGGCGGCCCTGGTGTTGGCAAGACGACACTGGTCAATTCGATACTGACGATCCTGCGCGCCAAACAGGTGAAGGCGCTGTTGTGCGCGCCAACTGGACGCGCAGCGAAGCGACTGTCGGAATCGACCGGACTTGAGGCGAAGACCATCCACCGGCTGCTTGAAGTCAATCCAGCCAATGGGCAGTTCAAGCGCAACGAGGAGTCGCCGCTGGAATGTGATCTGCTGGTGGCGGACGAGTGCTCGATGGTCGACGTGCCATTGGCAAGCCAGCTGCTCAAGGCCGTGGCGTCCAACACGGCGATGATCTTCGTCGGGGACGTGGATCAATTGCCATCCGTTGGCCCCGGACAGGTTCTTGCGGATCTGATCGAATCGGGTGCGGTGCCTGTCGTGCGGCTGACGGAGGTGTTCCGGCAGGCTGCCACTTCGCGCATCGTTCGCAGCGCCCACCAGATCAATCAGGGGCTGTTCCCGTCCCTGCCGGAAAAAGGCGAAGAGTCGGATTTCTATTTTGTGCCGGCCGACGAACCCGAAGCGATTGCGCAGACTATCGTCGACCTGGTCAAGATCCGGCTACCCAGAAAATTCCAGCTGGACCCGGTGCGCGATATTCAGGTGCTGTGCCCGATGAACCGAAGTCTCACCGGCGCTCGCGGCATCAACCAGATGTTGCAGGAGGCGCTGAATCCGCCGGGTGAGCACAGCATCGAGAAGTTTGGCTATCGCTTCAGCGTCGCCGACAAAGTAATGCAGATCGAGAACAACTACGACAAGGACGTCTATAACGGCGACATCGGGTTTGTGACACACATCGACCCGGATGAGCAGGAACTGACGGCGACCTTTGATGATCACATCGTGACGTACGCGTTTGGCGAGCTGGATGAGCTGGTGCTGTGCTACGCGACGACCATCCACAAATCCCAGGGGTCGGAATACCCCGTGGTGGTGATTCCCGTCTCGACGCAACACTACATGATGCTCAAGCGGAATCTGATCTACACCGGCATCACGCGCGGCAAACGCCTGGTGGTACTGGTCGGGCAAAAGCGAGCCCTGGCGATTGCGGTCAAGGGCAAGCAAACGGAGCGTCGCTGGTCGAAACTCGCAGAATGGTTGCGCCTGTGAATCGTTGCGCTGAATGTTCGCGAGTTGTCTCTTGCTGTTTGTCGCGTCGCGACAGGCCGATGTCGACCCGTCTCGGACATCCATAGTCGGTCGCCGGGCGGCCGGTTCAAGGCCCAAAGCCGTCGCTTGGGATACCTCTCTCACCGGCACCACCGCCTCTTCAAGATCGGGCCGGCCGACGTCCGCGCGCTGTTGTTGCTGGGTTGTGTGGCGATTGCGGTGAAATTGCTTGCGTCGTACCTCTGAGTGCAGGCCGAACCTGCAATTCTGGGGCCGCAACCGGTCATTCCCCCGATCCACTATCGCCGATCACGGGAATAGTGAACTGAAAGGTCGCGCCGTATCCGGCATTGTTCTCTGCCCACACCCGCCCACCATGGGCATCGATAATCGAACGGCAGATAGAAAGCCCCACACCCATACCTTCGGGCTTCGTAGTGAAGAACGGTTCGAATAGCCGATCGGCGTGCTGCAGGTCAATTCCTGTCCCGGAATCTTGCACCGAGACGATCACATAGCCGTCGTCGC
>NZ_VZQQ01000138.1 GCF_014397785.1 Paraburkholderia podalyriae | reverse complement strand
CGCATGCGTTTGCGCAGCCGTTTCGGTCGTATCGGTTAGTTCGGGATCTCTTCCCAACGACTTTTCGCGTTGGGCTTCCCTGGTCTGCGAAGTCCGCAAGTCCTTTGCCACGGCGAGCAGGATCTGCTGCGCGTGGTTGCGTAACGCCGACGACTCCATCTTTGCCGCCGCCGGCAGGAGGGTAGCGGCGAACGCCTGCCATTTTGCAAGAATCGGCTCCATGTCTTGCAAGATGAAGTCAGCAAGTCGCATCAGGCGTCTCCCCAGCGTAAAACGGCGGTTGAAGGTCCGGTCGGCGTACCCATGTTACGCGCAAATGAGGGACGAACTTTTGCCGGAAGAAGTCTCCGTTCAGGACGAACGCCATTGCGAGCGATCCAGCAACGGCGCGGGCGGGCGAGACGATGGCGAGCGCGTTAAACGGATAGGCCGGTGACGATAGTACGGCAGAGCCTGCGATTTCCGGGAGGGATTAGTCGGAAACGGCCATTCGCGCGACGCAGCCGAGCATCTCAAATTGGCCGAGTCTTGCCTGTCTCGACTAGTTGAGATCGCCGCTGGGTCGCCGAAGGTCTATAACAGTATCTGAAGTCCGAGATGAAGTCTGTCCAGTTGCCGAGGCGCGGACGCCCTGAGTACTTCTGCCCAGCAAGGAGGTTTAGCGACTACGACCGGATGAATCTATGCTTTGCCTTTCCAATCCCGATTAGCCCGAATATCGGAGGTAATCATGAAGTGCGGATACCGTGGGTGGATCATTGACGCGACCCCGGATTTCTCCCTTGGGAAATTTTTCGCACATGCGCGGCTGGTCCGCATTTCGCCCGACGATGATGTTGACAGTGAAATGCACATCGAGCGTGATCTCGCCTGGTTCGACACTGAAGACGAGGCGATCGAGGTTGCCCAGCAGTGGGCGTTCGCATGGATCTGCGAGCGTGACGCCAGCGTCGGTGGTCGGCAGAACGAATCGCTGACATCCCGGAGCGACATTTCGGCCAAAACTCCAGCGAGATGAACGCCGGGGTTGCTTTGCTACACGTTTGCTATAGCAGCGACACGAGGCCTTATTTGACGGGGCTTGCGCCTGTCATTCCACCCCCTGAACTATCGCCCACGTGAAGGGGCAAAGCAACTTTGAACATCCCAGTTCGACCCTGTCCGGCCATTGACCCAAGTGCAGTGAACGTCCGGTGATCTACTGGGACCAGCCGACCAACGGACGGCATGAGACGGTGCCGTAATTGAAGCTGGTGTGCAGCTTTGCTTGCCTTCCTGAAAACCGGACTGGGTTGGGGCAGCATGCCGCTGCACGTCGTTCAGGCCGACGTGGACTGTGGCGCGCTCGTGCCGCTGGAGTTTGAAAAGACGCGGGCGAACGTTGCCATTTCTCTGTCGGCCATCTACAGGACGGATACGCCGCCGGGGCCTGCCGGGCGGTGGCTGCTCGATCTGATCAAGGCGGTTGCGGGTCAGGTGAAGACCGCACGCCCGTCATTCTGACGCGTCAGGCGGTGCGGCACCCTGCCAGGAAAAAGGCGACGCTGTCCTTTACGTGCGGCTCGATCTGCGCCCGCAGGACCTTCAGGTTTTCGCCAACGAGCGCGCGCACGAGCAGCGGGCCAACGATCAGATCAAGAAAAAACCGTGTTGTTCGCTCGATGCGTCCGGGTCCGAGGGCAGGGTACCGCCGGATGTCCGCTGCATTCGTGGCCCCGCGCAGGGCTTCCAGGGCGGCCGCGGCACCGCGCTCGCGTGCGCCTCGCCCGAAATGGGCAAGTTCGGGGACGCGGCGTGCTTCCGCCGCGGACAGCCGCATGAAGTCGATGACCTCGTCTGCGAGCAGTTGCCCAAGCATCTCCTGTCCGATGTTGCTCAACCTCGCCTCGAGGGTTGCCCCGGTGTTCCCATAGTTGCCGAAATGCGCGCTCACCCTGGCAGCGTTGCGCATGCCCACCGCTGCAAAGAGCGCCTCCTTGGTCGCGAACCGCGCATAGATACTGGGTTTGCCGGCGCGCGCCAGGCGGGATATTTCGTCAATGCTCGCGCCGTGGAGGCCGCGCTCCACGAATACCTGGTAGGCGGCGTCCAGGATACGTTCGTCAACCTCGCCGGAGAGCGTTCCCGGAGGGCGTCCGGTGCGCACGGAAGAGCTCGCGGAGGCAACAGGTCCCGCCTTTTTGGGGACGGCGATTTTAGGGTTTGGCATGGGTGGGGGGGGGCGTGGCCTAGGTAATGGAACATCACTGATGTAACACGACGGGTGTTGGGCTGTAAAGAAACGAAACGATTTCGTTTCGATGATGGTTGACACGTCGAAACGCCCCTGCTACATTAGCTGAACGAAACGGTATCGTTCAGTTTCGACCAACTGGTTCAAAGGAGCGTGTCAAATGAATACCGAAATCACCATTCGCCCGAAGCTTCAGCACTTGGGGCTGGTCACCCGCAACCTCGATGCGATGACCGAATGGTATCGCCAGGTGCTGGGCATGACGATCAACCATCGCTTCGGCAACGACGGGGGCGCACAGGGTGGGCCGCCTTTCCGGGCAGCATTTGTCAGTAACGATGAGGTGCACCACCGCATCGTGTTCTTTGAGCTGCCGGGCCATGCGCCGGATGCCAGTCGACGGGCCGGCATGCAGCATGTTGCCTTCGAATACCGCACCCTGGACGAGCTGTTGGGCACTTACGTGCGCCTGAAGGGCCTTGGCATCATGCCTCTGTTTGCTGCAGGTGAAGGCTTCCAAACCGTATTCAATTACGCGGACCCGGATGGCAACGCGGTCGAACTCAACGTCAACAACTACGGCAACGACTGGACCGCAACCGAGCACATGCGCAACCCCCCGCAAGGGCATGAACGGCGGAGCCTCGTCGATCCCGACAAGCTGGTCGCCGCGCGTCTTGCAGGCGTTATGCCGGAGCAGATCCACGAACGCATTATGGCCGGCGAGTTTGTGCAGGAGCGGGCACACGGCGGGCATCACGTCAGTCATCCATGAGTGTGGTGGTCATGTCAGCCGATGCGGACCGCCTGCCAGTGCGCGTCATGGCCCCCCTGTTTGGGGTGGTGGCTATCGACGCCATCGGCATGGGGGTCATTTTGCCGCTGCTGCCGTTCTATTCGCAGCACTTTGGCGCCAGCCCGTTCGCCCTCGGCGCGCTGGTGGCCATCTTTTCGCTCGGCCAGTTCATCGCCGCCCCGATGCTCGGCAGACTTTCCGATCGCTTTGGACGCAAAGGGGTCCTGCTGGGTAGCCAGACCGGCACGTTTGTCAGCCTCGTGCTGCTCGCCTGCGCAGGCAACCTTCTGATTGTCTTTCTGGCGCGTATCCTGGACGGCATCACTTCTGGAAATCTCTCGGTCGCGAGTGCCTATGCGGTTGATCACAGCTCACCGCAAAACCGGCGTCGCGCTATCGGACTCGTCAGCGCAGCCGTCGGGGTAGGTATGATGGTTGGCCCGTCACTCTCAGCGGGGTTATCGCGTATCTCGATCTCCGCTCCGATCTTGGCTGCGGCGTTATTGTCGGCGTTGAGCGCGACGGTCAACGTGATCTTCCTGCCGGGCGACGATAAATCAGCGCCGGGTAAAGGAAAGCGCCAGGTGCTGTCCCTATGGCGCACGCTTCGGTCTCCGGGCGCTGCGCCGGTGCTTCTTGTGCTGGCACTGTTCTATTTTGGCTTTTCCATGTACGTCTCGCAGTTCGCGCTGTTTCTTCAGGCGCACTACGTCTGGAACGGAGCCGCTTTTGGACCGCGTGAGGTGGGCTATATCTTCACCGCGTCCGGGGCCATCAACATCATCGTTCAGACCGTCGCGATGAAAAAACTCGATGAAGTGATTCCTGAGAACCTGCTTGCTGCTGTCAGCCTGCCACTGTTTTCCATAGGGTTGAGCATTTTCAATTTTCTACCAGGGCTTGCGCCGCTGGCCGTCGGCCTTGTCATGGCAAGTGTAGGAACGGCGATGACCAGGCCAACACTGATGGCCGCGTTGTCCATGACATCGTCACCTCAGCAGCAGGGTGCAATCATGGGCTTGAATACGTCGCTGATGGCGGTCTGCAACGTCATTGCGCCACTTGTTGCGGGGGCGCTCATTGATCACGGCCTGTATTTCGGCTGGGCTTTCGCCATTGCCTCCATTATGGCTGCGGGTGGTTGCTGCACCCTTGTTCTGGTCAGGCTGAAGAAATGGCCGGGTGACCGCCCTCAACCGATGCCGGAAGGGCCATTCCAGCCTGGTCAGCACTAAAACATCAGGGCAGCAGGACGATGTGTGGCGCGAGCGATAAACGGTCGCCTTTAATGCGGCCACGAAGGGATAGCACAAAACGCGCGGAGAGACGCGGCCGAAATCAGACTGAAGCTGAGCGGAGCGGCGGGCGTAATCATGCGCGAAGGCGGGGGCGATGTCTTCCCTGAAGTCATCGCCGAGCGCGCCGGAGTCACGCGCGGCACGATGTACAGGAACTGCGCCGACCGCTTCCAGTTGTACCTGGCAGTGCTGGTCGCCGAGATCGAGGCCCCGCGGTGTTTCCGCCGGAGTATTGAAAGACGCATCCGGCACGCTGTCCAGGCCGATTGGTCGACCGACGGCCTCCATTGAAGACGCGGTTTCGGAAGCTCTGAGCTGGCGGACGACTACAGTTGGTCGAAATTGGGAGAGTCAGAGGCTCGATAGGAGTAAGGGTCGAACAACCCGTTGCCGGTCAAGTTGCTTGTCGAAAGGCGGCCCGTCGCCCGTCAACGGACGTTCGCGAACTGCCTGGGAAGGGCCGCTCATGGCCGATCCCGGAAATCGAGCGGCCTCCGGTGATCGTCGGCCGCACCGCCGCGTCGAACTTCCGTAGCCGCGCCAATCGATCTGTTAATCGAGGACGATGTCCCTTGCGCTGCGCCGAGCGTGCGTTTCACGGCGATGCGAGTGGCCCACCAACCGACCTATAAACCGATTGGGTGGTGGACACGCTTGCGCTCGCCCGCGGCCTTCGCCCTATCGGACGATATACTCGCAGGCGCATCGGCGGTAGCGTCCGGGACCAATGGATCGGACAGCCGCGGAACGCAGCGCCGCGAACAGCCAGAACCCGTCAAACAAACCCAAAGACGCAGGAGGCAGTACAGCATGATCACGCTCAATGGCGAAAAGGAACTCACCCGGATACATGACTGGGCCGACATCCTGGCGCGCCCGGGCTTTGATGGGCAGCTGGATCCGAATGCGCACGAGCTCGAAGCGATCATTGGCAGTTATGCCTTGCGAGACAGAATCCCGTGCGGCCTGTCGAATTGCCGCACGCCCCACGGCCGTGGCTACCTCGTTGCGACCAAAGATGGGCGCACTACCAACATTGGGAAGGATTGCGGTCGACTGTATTTCGGGGTTGATTTCGAAACGATGCTCAGCCAGTTCACGCGCGATATCGCAGCCAAGGAACACCGCGAGAGGCTTTGGAGCTTCTCGTTTCGCTTGGACGAAATAAACGCTGCGGTCGCGAGCCTGCGCAAAGGCGACGCGGGCGCGCCGGGCGCTGATTGGGTGCACAAAAAATCGCGCGCATTGCTCGTGCTCAACTCTGGCTGCCCCGCCCCGATTGTGCGCCGGGTTGTTCAATTGTTGCGGACAGGCGGCGATGAGGTGATGGGGGTTCGCGAAGCGACCCGCGAGGAGATCGCACGCGAAGAAGCGATGTCGGGCCGCACGGTAAAACGGCCGCATTACGTTGAGGCGGTCGTCGGTCGCGTTGGGCACCTGCACGCGCTCCGCTCTGAGAACGATCTGCGTGAGATCTTGATCGTGGATTTGGAAACGAATCTCAAAGCGTTCGCCGACCTCGACATCGACAACTTGTCGCCCTCGCAGTTGAGTTATTGGTCCAAGTGGTCAGGAGGCGTCGAGCTCTCTTTGGAACGGGCTGGCGAGTCGATCCGGATGGCTCGCGCATTGCTGACGCCCGAGAATCTCGCTCCGTTGGCGACGCTCGTCTCGGAGCCCGCCGAGGTCGCCCAATTTAAGACTTACCTTGCGGGCCTGGGTGCGCCCTAACAGGCTGCGGAAATACCTCGCGCTGAAGTCATCGCGACGGATAGCAAAAGCGTTGATGTAAGAACCTCACCCGCCCCCTGGAGATCATGCGCGGCACCGACACGTTCACCGAGAGTCTGTTTTC
>NZ_VZQQ01000137.1 GCF_014397785.1 Paraburkholderia podalyriae | reverse complement strand
TTCGATGAGGTCGCACTGCACAGTGGCTTCCGTGCGGAGGCGTTACAGGGCTGATATGCCCGAAGCTCGTTAGCCGGCACCGCACCGATGCCACATACATAGGAATACGAAGCAAATCGCGATCATTTCTTTTATGTAAAGTTACCCAGCTTTCCTACACGCTTTCGCCGCCTTTTTTAACATCCAGGCTATCGTGTTCGGCAATTTCGCGGTTGAACGCGATAGGTGCCGCGCAGGTGGGAAAGACGATCGGCAACGAGGCGAAGAGTCGAAGTTTTGCCCGCGCCCGCATAAGCCTTTATCTTAAGCTTGCCTGCTGACATATGCGCGGTCGAGGTTCAGCCGCAAGATCGCTTTCTCGCTAGGCACAGCTACCTGGGCCGGGCCGCTTGGGCTCGGCCGCCCGACGGAACGGCGTCAACTATCGCCTGCTGTTCTGCGGTTGGTTGTCCTTGCCCACCCGCCCGGCATCAGACGAGGGAAGCTTTTATGGCTTTGAACGCATCTAGACATCATGTATGGACCTGCCGCACCTCAAGGTACGCGGATTAAGCTTAAGGTCAGTAACACCGCGGCTCAGAGCCGCATTGAGGGGGCAGGTCCATACATGATGTCTAGCAAGTTGTTTTGCGTGTACGCCGAACCAGAAGCTTCTGCAGACCGGCCCATATATTCTTTGCTCGACTTGCCGACGGTTCCTGACGAGCTTTCGCCAAAACGGCACGGCTTGCGGGTCATGCCGTGCGGTGTCTATGATTCCAGGATAGTAGAGACGAGGGTTCTGATAATCATGAACCGATGACGGGCCGCCTATCAGTGCCCAGCGGGTCAAGCCTCTTGTCGACGCAGGTTCACGCGCTCAATGAACTCGAACACGGCCATGCCGCCGAACATCGCGGCCACAAAACCCCACGCCTTTGGGAGGCCAGCGCCCAAGGAGACCAGTGCGGGCCCCGGGCAAAATCCTGCAAGCCCCCAGCCGACGCCAAACACCGCACTTCCCAGTACAAGTCTCAACGTTACGTTGGTGCTGGCCGGTATCTGCATGGGCAGCCCCAGCAGGGATTTTTTGCGGCGCTTTGCAAACAGGAACGCGACAGAGCCTACGGCTATCGCCCCGGCCATCACGAATGCCAGTGAAGGGTCCCATCGTCCCGCGAGGTCGAGAAATCCCAGCACCTTTGCTGGATTGGCCATGCCGGACACCATCAGGCCGACGCCGAACAGCAGGCCGGAAAGCAAAGCAGCGAGCAAACCCATTTCAGCCTCCCAGCAGATGTCTGGACACGAATACGGTCAGAAAACCGCTTGCCATGAATGTGGCCGTTGCGACCAGCGAACGGACGGAGCCCCGCGAGATGCCACAGACACCGTGGCCGCTCGTGCAACCGCTTGCGTAACGCGTGCCAATGCCAACCAGAAAGCCCGCGACAAGTATTTCGCCCCACCCCGCCTGGATATCAGGCGCTACCGGGTTCCCGAGCAGGCTTGCCAGCGCAGGCGCCCCAATCAACCCTGCAAGAAAAGCGACACGCCACCCCGTATCTTTCTGAGGCGTGCCCAGCAGGCCACCGAGGATGCCGCTGATGCCGGCGATACGTCCGTTGAATAAAACAAGCACGGCAGCGGCGGCGCCAATCACCAGACCGCCAGTCAATGACAGGCCCGGCGTAAAACTCGCGATATCAATCGACATACCCCCTCCTCACCTTCATTGGGCGCAAAACTGGTCATACAGCACGTTCATGACCGCAATCGCTTCCTTGCTTGCGATGGAATAAAAGATGCTCTTTCCCTCTCGCCGTGTCGCCACGAGCTCGTTATCGCGAAGTACGCCGAGCTGTTGGGAGAGTGTCGGCTGACGTATGCCCAACTGTTCTTCCAGGTCACTCACACACAACTCGCCCTGCGACAACTGGCACATCAGAAGCAACCTGTCGGGATTGGCCAGCACCTTCAGTAGCGCACAGGCTTTCTCTGCCGATGCCTGCATCACCGACAGGTCGATTGGGACGGACTTCTTCCTCATCTCACCACCCATAATTTACACACAAACATTATATTGCATTGTAGATTATTTGTGAATAGAATGAGTACATCTGAGGAGGTCAGGATGCAGCCCATCGTTCAGCCGTTCTTCGACCCGGTCACCGGCACGGTGACTTACGTGGTGTTTCAGTCCGGGCGTCAGGAATGTGCAGTCATTGACCCGGTCCTTGACTACGACCCCAAGGCAGGACGCACTGCGACGACGAACGCCGACCGGGTCATCGAGTTCGTGCGCCAGCGAGGCTTGCACGTTCAGTGGATACTGGAAACGCACGCACACGCGGACCACCTGTCCGCAGCGTACTATTTGCGCGACCAGCTAGGCGGCAAGATTGCGATTGGAGGGCACATTCGCACCGTTCAGGGCGTGTTCAAGAAGCTCTTCAATCTGGAGCCCGAATTCCGGCTTGACGGCTCCCAGTTTGACCATCTGTTTCGCGAAAACGAAACGTTCTCTATCGGGGCTCTGACGGCCAGAGCGCTGTGTGTTCCCGGTCATACACCTGCCGACACGGCCTACCAGATTGGCGATGTGGTCTTCGTGGGCGACACGCTCTTCATGCCGGATGTCGGCACCGCGCGTTGCGACTTCCCGGGTGGCAATGCACACACGTTGTACGGGTCGATTCGAAAGCTGCTGGACCTGCCAGGCGACACCCGGCTCTTCATGTGCCACGACTATCCACCCAAGGGCCGTGAACCCGAATGGGAAACTACCGTGCTCGCGCAGCGTGCACATAACATCCATGTGCACGACGGTGTCACAGAGGAACAGTTCGTGAGCATGCGCGAAGCGCGCGATGCAACGCTGGCGATGCCCGTTCTCATCCTGCCTTCTGTGCAGGTAAATATACGGGGCCGGCGATTTGCCTCCTGCCGACGAGAACGGCACCCGCTACCTGAAGATTCCCTTAAACGCACTTTGATTCAAACCACTAACTGCTCCGAGTGCATCGAGTCGGCAGGCTGGGACCGTTGCGGCACCCGCCAAAGCATGCGACGGCGCGACGTGGTGCGAACCATAAACTCATTGAAGCGTCCGTCGTTCTTGGTTTTTTCGCTGAAGACCAGTTAGAACACGCCGGACTCGCGGGGGGCGCGGGCCTAATTGACAGTCACGGATAGGTTGATTGAGCCCGGACCTACGACGCGACCATCCAATGGCTGCCTCTTCGGGACCCTGTTTGGTGTTGGACCTGCTTCCGTTGGGTTACTCCGTCTGACTAGTGACGCTCCTTTAAAGCTCTCGTCGCATGCAGGCCATTGACTAGGTCGCATTTCTGTCGCTGGACGCCTCTTCGCGAAGCCACTCGCGAAACGCAACGAGTCTTGGCAGGTTAGCGCACTCCTTCCTATAGACGATGTAATAGGCAAGTTCCGACGGCCGCTCGATATCTGGAAAAAGCCGCACCAATCGCCCTGAGGCCACATCGTCGCGTGCAAGAGCGCTACGCGCCAGCGCTACCCCATGGCCATCGATCGAGGCTTGAAGGACGGCAGAGGAACTATTGATCTTCAAATTCGATCGGGCCGCGGTCAGCTTAATGCCCACTTTGTCGAGCCACGCGTCCCAGGGGCGTTGTTGCGTAAATCAGGCGTAGAGACAACATGCCCTCTGTGATGTCGATCTCAGGCGATACGGACGGACTGCGGGCGTGCGATGGCCGCCATGCGGTTGAGCACGCCTGCACGAATCGAGACTTCGGTTGCCTGGGAGCCAATCTCGCGAGCCCACAGGCAGGAGCCCGTGAGGATCTTGAGCCGGTACATCAGGGCCTCTGCCAGCGAGCGACGATGGTAGCCACTCGCCTGCTTCCATGCACGTCTGCTGCTTGCCGCGATCGCGTCGATGGCAGCGTTGCGCCAAGCCGCGCCCGGCGTGCTCACTGGCCACGGCGTCGCGCCTTCACGTGGCGGAATCGAAGGGACCGCTGTGCGCGCCGCAATTCGCGCATGGCATGCCTTGGTGTCGTAGGCACCGTCGCCGCCGATGGTATCGATTGCCACATCTGCAGGAATCTGGTCGAGCAAATCGGGCAGAACTTCGCCATCGCCTTCGTCTTGATGGGTCATAAGCGCGGCGCAAATCTGGCCCGTGTTCGCATCCATCGCCAGGTGCACCTTGCGCCAAGTGCGACGTTTGGACCAGCCGTGCTTGCGTACCTTCCACTCGCCTTCGCCGTAGACCTTCAGGCCGGTGCTGTCGACTACCAGGTGCAAGGGCTCGTTGGCGCGCCGCGTTGGCAGTACAACCTTCAGTGTCTGTGCGCGGCGGCTCAAGGTCGTGTAGTTCGGCACCGGCAAGCCCGGGTAGCCGAGTTTGCGCAGACTGAGCGCGAAGCCCTGCACAGCGCGCAGCGGCAGATGAAAAACCTGCTTGAGGCCGAGCAGCATCTGGATCGCCGCATCACTGTAGATGCGCGGTCGGCCGCGCCTGCCAAAGCCAGCCTCGGGCAGCTGCGTCAGTACGCTTTCATCAATCCACATGGTCACATCGCCTCTCGCAATCAAGCCAGCGTTGTATTCACGCCAGTTCTTGACGCGGTACGTTCCTTTGGGCTCGCTTGCCTTGCGTTCGTCCTTGCGCATCTTCTCGGTGAAAAAGTCGAGAATCTACGCAGTTCAGAGTGAAGTTAACATCCTGGTCAACCCCAGCGTTGTGCGTAAACGTCATCGCCGACCGCCGTGATTTCTGCAACAACGCCCGTCCCAGGTAACGAACCCTATTCGCCGATCGACAGAGAGATCATCGATCAGCGTAAGTCCGTCCAGGTCGGCGGGGTTGCGGATTCCCGGATGACGCTCAAGAAACACGGGCGAGCAGACGGGGAAGACTTCCTCGTCCATCAGCTTTTCTGCCTCCAGATCCGGCCAGTGTCCGGCTCCATAGCGCACGCCGATATCGATGCCTTGTGTCGCGAAGTTCGCCAGCTTGAGATTTGTGTCAAGGCGAATGTCAGTTTCGGGCCATGCGGTCTGAAAGCGGTCGATGCGGGGCAGAAGCCACTTGGCCGCGAACGCGGGACTGAGCGTCACTGTCAGCACCCCGACCGGTGACCGCTCTCTAAGTCTTGCGAATCCGACGTTCAACCGATCGAACCCGTCGCGAATGTCGGGCAGCGCCCTTACCGCCGCCTCCGTGGGCACCAGACGCGCCCGCCCACCGCTGCCTCGATGGAATAGCGACATGCCAAGCCACTCTTCCAGGCTGCGGACGAGCTGCCCCACCGCCGCTGGCGTGACGTTCAGCTCGGTCGCCGCTGCAGAGAAACTCTGGTGGCGCGCGCTTGCTTCAAACGCGCGTAACGCATTCAGGAAGATTGGAGCAGTCATCACGTAAAGAATTTCTTTCAGTGACTGGCAGAATATCTCATTTGTGAATCCATACGTGTCATCCAATAATGTGGTCATCACGCAAAGCTTTCGAATCAACTCGAAAGTTTCAATCCGCGTTCGGTTCACAAAGGACTTCCACAATGAATAGTTTCTCGTCTAAAGTCGCCATCATCACCGGTGGCGGTTCCGGTATCGGCAAGGAGGTGGCCATCCGCCTGGTGCGCGCCGGCGCTAGCGTGGTTATCGGTGGCCGCGATCAGGCTAAGCTCAAACAAGCCGCTGCCGAAATCGACCCCGCAGGAATCAAAGTGCGCACGTACGCAGGGGATATCGCTTTACCAGCCACGGGCGCTGCGCTTGTGAATGTCGCGATCGACGCGTTTGGCGGTGTCGACATTCTGATCAACAACGCGGGCGTATTCCGACCCAAGGAATTCTTGGAGCTGAGCGAGTCCGATTACGACTGGTTCCTCGACACCATCCTCAAAGGCAAGTTCTTCATGGCACAGGCCGCGGCGCGCGCGATGAAGCAACGCGGCGGCGGCGCCATCGTTCAGACCGGCTCGCTCTGGGCCCTGCAGGCCATCGGTGCGACGCCGTCTTCGGCCTACTCGGCAGCGAATGCTGGAGTGCATGCTCTCACGCGCAACCTGGCCATTGAGCTTGCGCCAGCGAATATCCGCATCAACACGGGAGCTAAAGTCGGAAGTGGTGTACGGGGGAGTTGAGGCGGGAGATTGTAGGCGGTGGAGGTTTCAGCTGAGAATCTGATTGTCGAAGTCGGAAACCAGCAAACAACAAACCATCCACCATGAACAAG
>NZ_VZQQ01000136.1 GCF_014397785.1 Paraburkholderia podalyriae | reverse complement strand
GCCTCCGTGCCGGAAATCGCCGGGTGTGGCGCTGTCCACACCGTGCGGCTCTGGCAGCAATGCTAACCCGCGTCTGATTCGTCACGGCTGGCCAGCCCCTGCCTCACGGAAAGTCATACTGCCTTGGTAATTTGTTCAGGCATCGAATCGGCTCCCTTAACCATTGCGTGATATAGGCATCGGCTCATTCACGGGCGGCACCAGACGCCCGCGGAACCTGAATTGAGCACTTCCGCTTCAGCGTGACGGTGGGCGAGAGATCCCGTCAGCCAGAATATCCGTCGCCAGTCTCGATTGAAAAACGTTATCGGTCCGCATCCACGCACGCATTGAGCCTTGAATTCTCGCGGCTGACAGCTAGGCTGAAACCATCGAGCGGCGACACGACGCTTTTACTGTGACCGTGACCGTGGGCGGGCGAGCGGAAATCCGCGCATCGCACGCGTCGACACACACCGAACCGCCCAGCTGCAACCGGTCCAGCTTCGAGTCGATCACGACGTGTGCGGAGGAAGTCGTATGCGGACTCCGAGCGTGTCCGACCTGACTGCGGCGTTGCAACGCCATGTGAACATCCTTGCTGGAGACATTGGCGTGCGCAACGTGCTCCGCCCCGCTGCGCTGCACGCTGCTGCCGACTATATCGAACGGCAATGGGCGATACGTGGCTGTGCGGTGACGCGCCAAAAGTATCTGGTACGGGGCGTCCAGTGCGCGAACGTCGAGGCGGCGCTGCCAAGCTGTCTTGAGCCTGACGAAATCATCGTACTGGGTGCGCATTACGACACGGTGCCCGGCAGTCCGGGGGCCGACGACAACGCCAGCGGCGTCGCGGCGCTGCTCGAGACGATGTTCCTGCTTCAGGCGTTTGCGCCCCAGTACTCCATACGCTGTGTCGCGTTCGTGAATGAGGAGGCGCCGTTCTTCTTCCGCCGCGACATGGGAAGCCTGCGGTATGCGAGGGCGGCACGTCTGCGCGGGGATCGCATTCGCCTGATGCTGTCGCATCGAGATGCTGGACTACTACCGGGACGAGCCAGGCACCCAGGCGTATCCGCCGCTGCTGCGATGCTTCTATCCGTCAAGCGGTAATTTCATCGGCTTCGTTTCCAACCTTCGCTCGGCGCAGCGACTGAGATGGCTAACCAACGCGTTTCAGGCCTCGTCGGATTTTCCGCTGCAACGCGCGGCGTTGCCGTGGTGGGTGCCGGGCGTCGCGCTGAGCGATCACTCAACTTTTTGGCGCGAAGGCTTTCCGGCTGTGATGGTCACGGACACCGCGTACCTGCGCAACCCACACTACCATACCGCGCACGACGTCCCCGCGACGCTCGACTATGGCCGCATGGCTGCCGTGACGCTCGGGCTCGCAGCGAGCGTCGCGTCGCTCACGCCCGCCGGACCCGGCATGCGGTGAGTCCAATCCTGCTCGGGAGCACGCGGGCCCGTTGGAAACCACGCCGAATCAAACCGGATCATGCCGGATCAAGGATAGGCAGCCGCCGCAGCAAGATAGAGCAAGACCGCTATCACGACCACTGCGGTAAAGCCCAGATGAATTGCCAGTACCGTCGCCAGAACCGCAGCCATCACGGAAGTGCACGCGTTGACGCCCCAGGCCCACGGCACGAGCATTTCGGCGCCGGCAGCAACGCGGCTGAGCCCCAGCGGAAAGGGCATCCCCATCGCAAACGCGAGCGGCGCGACGAGCAGCACGGCGATCACGATCCTGGCCGGATCGGATAGCGGGATCAGCAACGGGAACAGAGCGGGGAGCACAAGCAGGTAGAAGGACGAGATGGCGGAGATCGCACCGATGGCCGTCGCCGCGACCGACCAGCGATTCGTGTTCTTGCACGGCTGCGGCGCGTAGCCGGCCAGGAGCGCCTCGCGGCCCTGCAGGTGTTGCGTGTACCGGCTTCCAAGTCCCGCGAACGAAAGGAACGCGCATAGCACGACGGCGACAGCGTAGAGCGGGTGACTCAGGAGCAGGATGAACTTCTGGATGAACGCGATTTCGATGAACATGAAGGCGAAGCCGATCGCGACGAAATATATCGCGACCCTACATCCGGAAATCGCCGCCACCGAAGCAGCGGCGTTACCGCGGGAGGTAGCCTTTAAGAGCGGCGAACCATGCGCCGTGCGCTGGCGGCGCGTCATTACCCAGAGAGGAAAGAGGATCAATGCCATGGCCGTCAACGTGGCCTGAAGCAGCGTCGCGATCAGTACCGGATAGCCCCATTCCAGCAAGGGCAGGCCACCTCGCCCCTTCAACGCGAGAAACTCAGGCAGCGACCGCCATTTGAAGAAGTGAAAGAAGTACGGCTTGTCGTCCGTGGCGGGGCGGACGTCGAACTTGTAGCGTGCCCAGAACGTGTCTCGCCCGGGGCTCAGCAGAGCGCGCGCGGCTTCGAAGAAGTAGGGTCTTTCAAGCACATTGTAGCGATTCGCTTCGTCGGCCTGCATCCCCGGGTAGTATCCGACGTCGAACGAACGGGCGCGGCAGAAGGTGCCCAGCGCGGCGATGTCCGCGTCATCGAACTCGCCGTTCTTGACCAGCAGCGTCGCGGTATTCCAGCCGCGGATCAGCACGAGCCGACGAAACGGTTGCGTCACGCCGGTGCTCTCCATCGCCAGGACACCCGTCGCAAACAGCTTCAGGACGTCGCGCGGGGGCAGCGTGACCCAGCGCGTGATCGCCAGCATGCCACCCGGGTTGAGATGGCGCAGATAGTCCTGAAACGCCTGCACGGTGTACAGGTAACTCTCGGAAAGTGCGTAAAGGCCGGCCGAGGAGGCGCTGAACGAATCCAGCAAAGCGACCTGGATGAGATCGTAGCGCTCGCTGCTCGCGGCGACGAAACCCCGCGCTTCGCCGATCATCATGCGAACGTTGGATGCGCTGTAAGGCTTGCCGGAAAAATCGGCGAAGCGGCGCTGCACCGCGTCGACTATCTGCGGATTCAGTTCTACCGCGTCGATTGCGCTCGCTTCGTGGTACAGCGCCTGCAATACGTCGACTCCAGCGCCGCTGCCAAGCACGAGGACTTTGGGCCGCCGCAGCAAATGATAAGGAAGCGCGGAGGTCAGATAGTCAAGGTAACCGAGCGGTTCCCGCCGTCCGTCATAGCGATTGAGCGCGGACAGTCCGTCGCCGTCGGTAAACACGCCGAGTTGCGGCGGCGGCTCCATCGTCGCGTTGAGGCTCAGCCCGGGCGCATGCCGGAAAGGAATCAAGGGGCTCTCCACCACCGTGACGAGACCCAGCGGGCTCGAGCTTTCGGCGACCACGTGCGCGTCCTTGATGCGCAGGGCCTGGCTCAATTCCTTGTACTCCGACGGCCGCAATGCGAGCCAGTCGCGCGGCAGGCCGACGGCCAACACGGTCGCGGCGCCGAGCAACAGGGCCGGCAACCACGGCCGGTGCCAGCGGCATTCGACACATGCCAGCGCCGCTGCCGCAATGCCCGCAGCACCCAGTAACCGTAGCGCATCCAGTGGCCGGAGCGCGAATAGCACGCCAATGATTGCGATGCTGCCCAAGCCCGCCCCGCCGATGTCGAAACTGTAAATGCGGGGAATCTGATCGTTGAACCGCGTGAACGTGAGACAGACGCTGGTCGCGGCGCAAAAGAAAGGAACGAAGAGGAGCAGATAGATCAGGAGCAGGCGCAAAGGTTCGCGCGGATCCCACAGAATCTCCAGCGGGTTGAACGCGACACGCTGAGCGAAAGCGAACGAGGCAACCGAAAGAACGCCGAACAGAAATGCGCTGCCGACGAACACGGCTGCGAACCGGGGCGCGAGCCAGCGTTGCGCCAGCGCAACCATCGCGCCGGCTGCTCCGTAACCCAGCAGGGCGACGCTGATCATCATGTACGCGAAGTGATGCCATTGAATGATCGAAAAGAGTCGCATCAACAGGAGCTCGTAAGCAAGCACTGCGGCCGAGAGCAGGGAGAGGGCGAACAACGGCGCGGCGGGCATGATTGCGTGTACCTGAAGGGGGTGGAGGACGGGGACGCTTAGCCCATGCTGATGGGGGGCGCGTTGTCCCTTTGCGTCGCCTGATTCCCGCGCAGAATCAGTGCCCGACGAGCGGCACGAAGCTGACGGGCAGAATCTGTCGGGTGGAGACGGTCCCGTCGTTCGCCTTCGTGATCAGCAGCAGATACTGTGTCAGAAACGGCGCGCCTACCGGAATGACAATCCTGCCGCCCGGCTTCAACTGCCGCACGAGAGCAGGAGGGACATGGCTCGCGGCGGCCGTGACGATGATGGCGTCGTAGGGTGCGTGGGCTTCCCACCCGTAATAGCCGTCTCCCACCGTGGTGTTCACCCGCTTGTACGCGAGCCGCTGCAGGCGCTCCTGTGCCACCTTGCCCAAAGGCTCGATGATTTCGATCGTATATACTACTCGCGCGAGTGTCGAGAGGATCGCCGCCTGGTACCCGGAGCCGGTGCCGACCTCCAGCACGACATCAGTGGGCTTGATCATCATCAGGTCGGTCATCAGCGCGACAATGTACGGCTGCGAAATGGTCTGGCCATAGCCGATGGGAAGCGGCCGGTTCTCGTAGGCGTCGCGCTCCTCGCCAGGCCGGACGAACTGGTGGCGGGGCACCTGGTCCATCGCGTCGAGCACGCGCGGATCGATGGCGGGTCTGCCGGTTGCGGCGAAGGTTTCGGCCGTGAGATCCGCGATGTCGTTGATCATTTTCGCACGAAGGGGCGCAAAATCGTCGGCCGCGTGAATGCCGCAAGACATCCACACCAGAGCAATCGCTGGAATCAGGGTGCGCAGCCAGCGCAGCATGACTGGTTTCACCGTGCCGCCCCTGTTGCCTGACGTGCTGCAATTCTACGCCCGCGCACGCGCGGTCGGACAGGGCGCGCCCGGCCCGCCGCGTGTCAGGCGCAGCCCCCGAGCTCGTCGCCCAATGGCGGCGGCATGCGCTGATACAGCTGACTGACGTCTGAATGAGGATGCCCGGCTCGGGCCACTTCACCGCATGGAAGTGGCTACCAGCGCGCGTCGCATTAACCGTCGCATTAACGATGCAATGGCCTTGATTCCGGAATGCGCGAGCGCATCGCTTCACAACGAAAAACCTCGACACCCGTGAGTGCCGGAGTGTAGCGCTTGCCGCGTGTCAGACATCATCGCTGCGAGCTCTGCGCAACTTCCGACGTCAAGAAAGACCCGCCGGTCTAACAGAAGAGATCTGTTGTAACACTCAAAGCGCCGAACGACTATTGGACCTCGCATGGGATTCGCCCAATGGCGAGCAAACAGGAAACCGAATGGCCGGAGAGCCGTTGAGAGCGGTCTTTGATCTCTCGCAACCGCATACGTCCGTTCCGGGTCGATCAGGGACGCTCGGGACGCACGCCCTGAGCGCTTGGCGTACGAAAAAATCCCTTGATTGACGGCACCCCTGATGGCACATGGCGTGATCCTCCGAGATTCGGCCCGCTGGTTCAGCATGAACGATTCGTGCGCGAATTTAGCGGTGCAACGAAGGCACGTGTGAATACCGAAAGAAGACTGGCAAGCCTTTCGGCGCTTTCCGTGGATTGTTTATAGTCGACACGCCAGCACGCAGCCTGTTTATGATGAATTGAGCCAGTTGCGGATGCCGACGCTGCTGCTGATCGGGCAGAAGGACACCAACGCGATCGGCAAGGACGCTGCGCCGCCGGAAGTGCGTGCGAAGCTCGGCCATTATCCGGGGTTCGGCAAGGCGGCCGCGAAAGCGATTCCGCATGCAACCCTCGTCGAATTCGCGGGGTTGGGGCACGCGCCGCAGATGCAGGACCCGCAAGCGTTTTATCAGGCGCTGCTGGATGGGATCGCGGCGGTGCCGGCGAATCGGTGAGCGTTCAAAAGGCTTTCTGTCCCGCCCCCGTACTCCGACGTCGTTCACCGCTAGGCGAAACTTCTTGGCGGCTACTTTATGGTTCTTCGCGGATTTCAAGGGGGACGCTCGCGGACAGGCTGTAGTCCTTCGGCCACCTGCGGTCATCCATCGGCCGTAGACGCCGGACATTCGATGGGCTGTAGCGGTCTCGATAACGGACATTCCTGGTGAGTGCGGATCGCATAGGAACGCGCGTCCACATCTGAGAACAGCCTGTTTGAGCCGCCTCATGCGCCGTTCGCGACCGCCTGCACGTCGCGCGCATACTGCGTGGGCGGCCGACCGACGTGCCGCGTGAAAGCGACGCTGAAGGTGCTGGCTGAACTGTAGCCGACGCGCTGCGCAATCTCGGCGATGCGGCCTTCATGACGACGCAGCAGGTCCTTCGCGAGTGCCATGCGCCAGGCGAGCAAATATTCCATCGGCG
>NZ_VZQQ01000135.1 GCF_014397785.1 Paraburkholderia podalyriae | reverse complement strand
CATCAGTGGTACGGGAAAGAGCGTTGCGGATTTCCCGTTCCTTTCACGAATTCGACGCAACGGCTTCGTACCATTTGGTACCTGATCACTGTTGCGTGAATCAATGGCATTTCTACAGCTATCGGATCCGCTGGTGCCGCCGCATCTCAGAAGTCCCACACTGGTGAGCGAAGCCGCCGTTCCGCGATACTGGGCGAACATCTGGTCGATTGTTTCGATGGGTCATCTGGCCGCATCGACCCAGGCGGGCAAGCTTCGGTACATTGAAGATCTGTATCAGCATGCGGACCGGTTGCTGGGACCGAGCGGTCTCGATGACGCGCTCGCGGATATGAACGATGCCGCGCTGGCCGATGTGCTCGAATCGTGGTTTGTCTCGATCCGGAACCGGCCACGCGTCACGCGAGCCGACGAGCTGCGCTGGCATGCGGGCTTGGGATTCCTGACAGACGTGCTGACGTGGCTTTCCAGGAGCCGCATTCCAGATGACCGGCTACGGGACATCGAGACACGCTTGCACAGGCTCTCAACGCTGTACGGCCAATTGCACGTCCGGAAATGCAGGCAGACGGAGATGATCCGCTCGTTGCCTGCCGCAGTGGTCGAGACGCTGTACGATCTGCTGGACCCCGTGTCAAGCCGGAACCCATTCAGACATACAAAGACCCGCTGGCGTATTTACATTGCTTTCATTCTGATGCTGCACCAAGGTCTGCGGCGTGGAGAGTTACTGCTCCTGGCGGCCGACGCCATCAAGACAGGATTTGACCGAAAACGGCAGACGCTGCGCCATTGGCTCAACGTGCAGCAAAATGAGTACGAGGACGACGACACGGATGGTTCGATCGACTCGCGCTACTCGAAGCCGAGCATCAAAACAGCCCATTCTGTTCGTCAGATGCCGGTCAGCCCAGTGACGGCGCAGCTGGTTCAGACATACATCGAGAACTATCGCGGTCGCCCTGGCCACCCCTTTCTGCTCAATTCGCATTTCGACAGCCCGTTCGCGACGGAATCGCTGACGAAAGCGTTTCGCGAGATATCGAATGCGTTGCCTGACGCCGTACGCCAGGAATTGCGCGATCGCACTGGCAAGGCTTCCGTGATGCCACACGACCTGCGGCACACAGGCGCCGTTGTCCGGTTACAGCAGCTGATCGACAACGGCGATTCGATCGATGAGGCGCTTCAGAAGATGCGCCCGTTCTTCGGCTGGTCGAAAAAATCTGTGATGCCCTTGCGCTACGCGCGGGCCGTCTTCGAAGACCGGCTCGCTGACGTCTGGAACGACAGCTTCGATGACCGGGTGGCGCTGCTGCGCGCCATCCCGAAGGGGCTCTGACCATGCGGCCGCCCCATCGTCGCGACGGCGCAGATGTTGCCGTTGGGGCCGGGCAACTGATCATCGACGTGGTCTCGCGACTCCCTGCTCTTCCCCCTGTCATCCGCTACTACGACGAGTTTGATAACGCTACCCGTTCGATCCCTGCGCCTGCCGACGCAACAGTATTCGAGCTGTCGATATACGGGCGACCGCACAGGCTGGACTTCGATCGTTATCCAGGTGCATACGCCATGCTGGTGAAGCAGCTCTTCCTGTATCTGCTGGGGGAAGATCTCCACGTCGTTTCGGCCTTCAAGGCGGCAAGTGGAGCGATGCACTTCCCGGTTGCTGAAGCCGAAAAGCTGATCGACGCCGGCCCCCACAAGATTAGCCGCGAATGGACTGTCATGCGCGCACGCGATCTGCCTCAGGACGCGTACCGGTTTGGTAAAACGCTGCTACGGTTGCTTTGTGCTCACCGGCTTGGCGGCTGGTCTCCAACATTTGCGGAATTCATCCGATCTTCCCTGCCGGGCCCTGCGAGCGACGCCTACGCGGGAGTGCATTCCGGCGACGCCTTCCTGTCGGCCGACGAAGAGGCCGCGATCGTTCGGCATCTTGACGAAGTGGTTTCGGTTCTCACGTCGTCAGTGAAAACGCCGTTAGCGTACGAGGACGTCTGCGACGCTGGCATGTTGCTGTGCGCCTACCAGTTCGCCATGCGCCCGATCCAGATTGCGATGCTGGGCATGCGCAATGTTCGCATCTGGCAGGATGCGCCGGATGGACTGCCGACGGTTCATTTAACCTTCCATATGGCCAAGCAGCGAAGCGACTCGAAAAGAAAGCCGCTTACACGCCGCGTCAAACGTGAGTGGGTCCCGATCTTCGTTGTACTCAATGCATGGCGGCGGTCTGAAGGGGCCGCTGGCGCTGCGCGCTTCTTCGCTGTGCAGTCGAACTACGAGGCTGGAGCCCGGATTGCCGCGCTCGTCAGGAAACTGATCGGCTCGGATGACCTCGGTACGGCCACGGATTTGCGGCACACCGCAGCGCAACGGCTCGTTGACGCTGGTGCAACTCATGAGGAACTTGCGGAATTCCTGGGGCATTCTCATGTCCAGAGGGGGCTGGTGTACTTTGCGACATCGGCCTCCCACGCGGAACGGGTCAACCGGGCGCTCGGCGCGTCGGACATATACCGGCGTGTGGCGAAAATTGCGCACGACCGGTTCATCCTCCCGGAAGAGCTCACCCTTCTTAAAGGTGAGCAACAGATCGCTGGTGTGCCTCACGGCATTCCGATTGCAGGTATCGGCGGATGCTCTTCGGGGCAGCCGGCCTGCCCCTATAACCCGGTCACGTCGTGCTATGGATGCAGGAAGTTCATGCCGTTACACGATAGATCGATGCATGAGCGGGTGCTAGCCACCATGCGTGAAGTGGTTGTGTTCTTCGACAGGAGTTCTCGCGGCGACACCCGGTCGCCGGCCTATCTGCAGCTGCAGCGCACGATCGCCGAGATCCAGACGGTCATTGACGAACTGGAAGGCGACGACTGATGAACCCACACTACTCCGCGTTCATCGAGCTGGGCAAAACGCTGGCCCGTGAGAAAGGCCTGTCGTGGGACATGCCTCTCGATGAAACAGGCGCCGCACTCGATGGTGTCGGCTGGAACCTGACCGCTATTGCCAATGACGTGCCGCCGCCCACGCATTATCTGCGAGACCTTGGAGCTGATGCGAAGGCGCTGGCGATCATTAACGCCGAGCGCGACCTGACGCCACTGGCACGCCAACCGCTGTCGCCCGCATGGCAGGACCTGGTCAAGGCAGCAGTCGCCGAACAGTTGCTGTTCAAACGGAACACCTCCGGGTATGTCTCGCAGTCCATCGCACGTCCGCTGCGTGTAATCGCTACATGCGTGAACAGGGAGCCATGGCAACTGACCGTCGACGATCTGTGTCTGGCGATCCGCGTCGGAAAGGCGATCCAGGCCACAGGGAAGCTGGGAGACCTGGTGGCCGGCATCATCAAAATAGTGTTCGACGCCCAGCAGCTCTGCGACGCTGGTCAGTTGTACTCGTCGCTCGCCGTTCCCCGTATGAAAATGAAAAATGCGATCAAGGCGAAGCATACCTGGTCGCAGGAGGAGTTGCGCACTGACCTCGATGCGCGCAAGCGTGAGGAGCGGTTGCCGGAGCGCCAGGCGTTCTGGGAGCTGACCCGCATCGTGATGACCGAAAAGCCGCGTACGTTCATGGACGATCTCCGATTCGCCGCGATACGGACAATGATCGTGACGGGGCTCCGGATAGGCGAAGCCGCGCTGCTACCGGTTGGCTGGAAGCGTGAGCGAACTTACGTCGATGCCAAGGGCCGCCCTGCCGGCGAAGCCGGCGGCATCTCGACGTCGCTCATGATTCGCCACTTCGCGGAAAAGCAACAGATCGAGGAGTCGGATGGGCGTGTTCTGTTCGAGAATGCGCAGCCTGTGCCAGACATGTTCCGGCAATTGCTGACCGACACGCTCGATCACGTCGCAAAGCTCACAGAGCCGCTGCGCGCGACGCTGAAGTTGCAGTGCGAGACCGGTCGGCTACTGCCCTGGTATCGGGCCAATGACGTCGTGCCGTTCACGGAAGCGTATGTGCGGCTGATGGGCAACCCGTTCTGGCTGGACATCGAGCGCGAGCCGTTCATCGAACGTTATCGGAAAAGCTTCGATCCTGATGTGCTGATCGACCTCCAGCGATATCAGGCAGAAAGAGCCCGGAATGGTCCGATCTCGCTGGACATGGCGGTATATCAGTTCGGAAAACGGCTGCTCGACAGGATGCGTGACGGGCAGATCGCATTGCGCTTCCGTCGAGCGGACGGACAGGTGCAGGGGGTGCGGGAACGCATGAGCTGGCACAACACCTATCTCCATGTGGGCGAGCTCGAAGACCATATCCGGGCCACAATACCGACCAAGGTCTCCGACACAATGCCGCTGCCACTCGCGGTCGGCGTCGTACAGTCGTGGGAATTCCTGTTCGTCCAGCCGAAACGATCGCTCTCGGAGGAGCGCAACGATGGCTTGTGTGACGTCACCCGCTGCATGTCAGTTAGCCGCCCTGTACCACGCTTTATAGGACTCGCGCTGGGTGACGACAAGCGAATACCGTCACTGTTCGAAAAATACGGGCAGACCGACGAAGACAGGGCAATGAAGATCGAGTCGCACATGCTGCGCCATCTGCAAAACACCGAACTGTTCCGCCTGGGCGTGGCCGATACGATCATCTCGAAGCGCTTCAACCGGCGCAGCGTCGCACAGAGCTACGAGTACGACCATCGCAGTCTTGCAGAAGAGCTCGACCAGATCGAAATCCCGCAGGACATCGAGGTCATGCTCGGCGAGAAGGCCAGCACGGTTGCCAGGCTCATCAAGGGCGGCAAGGCCAACGGCCCGATCGTTGATGCGTTCCGACGCATTCAGGCAACAGAGGGCGACGCTGCCGCGTACGCGTACCTGCGCGCCGAAGCGGACGGCTTCCATGCCACGCCGTATGGGCACTGCCTGAATTCGTTCACGGTTGACCCCTGCCCGAGACACCTCGAATGCTTCGCGGATTGCCGTCACCTCTCGGCGACCGATCTGCCGGAGAACCGGCAGAACCTGATCCAGCTCGAGGGCAAGTTCAAGCTTGCGCTGGAAACAATCAGGGCCCGGCCATCGACCAGCATTGGCTGGAAAAACCAGCTTGATCACGCGGGAAAACGGCTGGCCGGCGTACAGAGGCTCCTTGCAACACCATCGGGGAAGCGCCCCTTCCCTGACGGCGTTGACCTGTCAATGCCGCGGCAACGAGGAGTACTTGATGACTGAACCGAACGGGTCCGGCGACGACGCGATGCGCGAGACGCTCGAAGCGTTGCTCGCCGATGATGAAGACATTACGGCTCGCGCTGTTGCACGGTTGCATCCGTCCATCTGTGCGGCATCGTCGATCACCCGTAGCGAATCACGGAGAGCGCTGCTCGCTGAATATCAGCAACGGCAGACCGAATACCGGCGCTGGCGAGGCCGCGTGGCGAAACGCTCTGGTGCCGACACCGCAGCATCGCTCGCCGACAAGGACATCCGGATTGCCGAACTTGAAGCGACTGTGCAATTGCTGACCGCTTCCCACCTCGCCATGCTGCGTGCCGTCGGCGAGATGGGTGGTTTCAGTAAATGGGCCAGGTTCTATGAACATCATCGCGAGGCGCGAGACACACTTGCGAAGCACGGCGCGATTCCCGAGGCGGAAGTTTCTCCAATGCCGGTAGATATCCCGGTGCGACGTGGAGATAGAAGGCAGCGTTGACTGGCAGCGTGACGTGATAGTGTTTGCGTGATCGCCGCAGCTACGAAATGGCTGCGGTTCGGCGGCGGAAGCCGCCTCTCTCCCGAAAGGAGCACGAAATGTCTTACCCACCCTGCTTCCAGAGACTGCACGATGAGGCCGGTCCAGTCGGATACCTCGGGCGAGGTACGCATTATTCTGTTTTACGCATACCGACGTGGCACGACGAACTGATGAACCAGCTTCAGTACGGCAGGTTCCTCGACTTCGCAATTATCTGGGACGAAGATCACGACGACCGGGTGCTCGATGCGATCCTGATCATGTACCTCACTGGCCTGCTTGCGCCCGTGCGATTCATCGGCGAACGCAAAGGCGTGCTCTCAGTGATGCTTGCACCTTCAACCGTCAAGACCTGGGACAATGACACGTTCCAGCAATATCGCGAGGACATCGTCGCCGTATGCGCCCATCTTGATGATCCGTGGACAGCAGAAATCAACAGCCTGGATAGCACACAACATTCGATCATTCAGGCGCCTGCTGAAAACGTCGCGACCTATCTGAAGAACATCGACATGCTGTGGCAGCTCGGAACGAAGTCTACCCTTCCTGCCTAGGTAGCGCGGATCCGCAACAACATCCGATCACGCGATGCCACGACCCGGCCGCCGTTGTTGCGCAGTCGCACGTCCCATCGCGCAACAGACGTTGCACTTCGGTGATGCAACAGCCCTTCAGCGAATAGCGGCGTCTGTGGATAACTTCCCCCCTATAGATAAAGGGAGAGTTGAAGAACAAACCTTCGCAACACGATGCCCGAGGTGCCAAGAATCAACA
>NZ_VZQQ01000134.1 GCF_014397785.1 Paraburkholderia podalyriae | reverse complement strand
CCTCAAACTGTCGAAAAATAAGCTGGATTCACGTTGAAATTTCGTAATGCAGAAAATTGCGCGGCGGTAGCCGCGCAGAGCGATGGACGTTGCTTTTGGAGGGGTGTATTTCCGCAGCCTGCTAAGGGGCCATTCGAAAAGCGCGCGCCCTTATTAGGCGATTCAAAGCGGCCCACGAGCCATGCCGAGCCGCTCTTGATGGCGCCTTCACCCAACGCCACCTTAGAACAAGCAGGAACATCAAATGGACGCCGCCACTTTTCGGGAACGCCACAAATATGTATGGGGAGACAACCCAGCCGATCTTATGGCGAAATACAAATACTTGCCGGAGATCACGGCGAAGATCGACAACACGCCAAACGACGGCCTCAATCAGCAGCGGCTGTTTGAAATCGCGCTCTGGAAAGTGAATCGGTATCCCGTGTTGAGCGATGAGCTTCTGGCTGAGTTGTGGGCACTCAAAGACATGGCGCCCGGGGTCCACCGCGGTGCGAAAAAGACCTTGTGCGCGATGTTGGCTTGCAGGGGCATTCAGTTGCCAATGACATCGACGTTTCTGCGGTTTGTCAATCCGAAAGCATTTCAAATTTACGATGAGCGGGCGGCTCGCATGCTTTGGGGGCCGGGACACGCAGCGGCGCCCAACAAGTCGGCGTCGAGGGTCGCCGAATATATCGAAGCCGCAGCCGATCACTACTTCGAATATTTGGACGATCTGCGCGCGATTTGCTCGCCAGAATTGCCCTTTGAAAGCGCGGATCGGATCCTTTATCAACTCGACATCGAACTCGGCAACAAATTGAAGCGCCGTTGACGCGCCGTTGATGCGCCGTTGATGCGCCAGTGTCGCGACACTGTCGAGATACTCGCTGGCCCCGCAAAGACGGCTCAATTAGAGGCCCACATCGCGCGCCTAGGTGCGCCCCAACCGGCTCATTGGGACGTGGGGGTCTTCCCCCGGGGCGGAGTCCGCTCACACATCTTTTTCGACCGCATCGCCTCCCTCGGCGGCGGCAGGATTCTCGCCCGAGGCCGCATGACTGCCGTTAAGAACCTTGTCGAAGGCGATCCGGTGCGCCTGTCGGCAATTGTGAGCGGGGTGCTTTGAGGGCTGCGAATCGCGCGGCGGATGTCCATTTTGCCCTTGCATTTTTCGTCGCCTTACCATAAAGTAAGGGATACATGGAGGATCACAATGACAGCAGCAACCATCACATCGAAGGGCCAGGTCACGATCCCGGTGGACGTGCGCAACCAGCTTGGCCTGGAATCCGGCGACCGGATCGAATTCAGCTTCAACGAGCAAACGGGCCGGTACGAGGTCTATCCGGCCACTCGGTCGCTCGCGTCGCTCAAGGGCATTGTGAAGAAGCCTGCCAAACCGGTTTCGATTGAGGACATGAACCGCGCCATCGCCGAGCAGGGAGCATCGGCACGATGATCGGACTGGATACAAACGTGTTGGTCCGCTACTTCGCGCAGGATGACGCGGCGCAGTCGAAAAAGGCAACGGCGCTCATGGAATCCTTTTCGGCCGAGCGGCCGGGCTATGTTTCGCAGGTTGCGCTAGTCGAGGTAGTGTGGGTGCTGGGGCGCTGCTACGGCGTCGAGCGAGAGCAGATGAAGGACATCATCGAATCCATGCTTGGCACGAAGGAACTGGTTCTGGAAAGTGCGGACACGGTGCGAAAGGCACTTCGCGTCTTCGCGGCGTCAGACAAGGCGGATTTCGCGGACTGCCTTATCGAGCGGTCCGGTCATGTCGCCGAGTGCGAGTACACGGCCACTTTCGACGTGACGGCTTCGAAGGTCGTTGGGATGCAGTTGATTAAGTAGTCACGGCGCGAGCCGATAAACGGGAAAAGCATCCGGCGCGCGAGCGTCCAACACGCCGGCGGTAGCCGGTCATAAGACAAAGAGGCACATATGGTACGGGGTTTGATTATTACGTTGGCCGTTGGTTCGATGGGCGTGCTGGGCGGCTGCGGCAAAAAAGATGGTGACGAGTTCATTGGCAAATGGGAGAACTCGGGGCGCAAGGAAGCGGTCGAGATCACGAAGAATGGTGACGGCTTTCTCATCGCGGACACGCATCCTAACCAGTGGGTGGGCGGCACGAAGACTGACAAGATTCCCGCAACGTACCAAAAAGGTGTGCTCCAGGTCGCGACGGGTTTCGGTACAGCAAATGTCGGCTACGACAAGGAGCACGACACGCTGCTAATGCCGACCATGGGCGGCAGTGCCGAGCTGACTCGCGTCAAATAACCCGGCAAAGAAGAAGCAAGTTCTCGAAGCTGCGATAGCGCGTCTCGCGACTCTGGGCTCAGCGGTCAGCAAGACGGCGGCAGCGATGATGCAGGCGCGCTACAAACCGAACCCGAATAGTCGGAAAAGCGGCTCCGCCCGCACTCAGGAAAACGGAGAGAGAATGGACGCGTTGTATGCCGCTGATGCGGATCTCAAAGAAGCGGTGCCCGCCGCCGTGCTACGCCATCGAGCGGCCGGTACGTTGACTTGGGCGCTGATTCATCAAATCGAGTCCGAAGTTCTCGCTGAAGTAGCCTCTACGGGCAAACATAGCACTCGAATGCTCGGCATGCTGCGGGCTTCACCCGCGATGGGCTATCCAAAAGACGACCGATCAGTCTCGTTCGAAGGCCACGACGTTGTTCCGTCTGTATTCGGTGCGATTTACGCCGAATGGAATCGCGTCAACTGATAACGGAAAACACATGCTTTACTTTGACAGCAGTTGGCGTTTCGCGTCGCCAGGGGAGATGCCACCAGAAATCGTTGAGGACATTCTCAACAAAATTATCGCACCCGCTCCTTTCGATGGAAGCAGACAAGATCTCCTGGAAACCTTCAAGCGGCGTTTCGCGCATGCGCAAGGTCAAACGGCCAGCCGTAGTTCTAGTGAAAGCTGGGCCGAGAGTGATTTACGTTCCTACATGCGAGGTGCAGCGGCAAACGCGCCTATGTTCGTGGAAGCGCTGCATGACGCGATGATGGACATTTATGGTCGCAATCCTCTGTTGGGTACTCCCCCCTGGGGGCATGTGAACAGTGTCCTCGCACCGAGCGGCTACGCTATCCAGCCCCCCAATCTCGTGGTTGGACGAGTTGCGTTGCCGGTGCAAGTGCCTCCCAACGTGCCGTCTCTCGACGCGGAGGCCAACGAACTCGTTCAACGGTCGCTGGCGGAATCGGAAAGCCTGCTGAACAGCGGTAAATACCGACTCGCCGTGCAGGAAATACTTTGGCTTCTCGAAACGGTATCGACTGCATTTTCAGGCAGCGAGCACGGTGACGGTACAGTGACTGCGAAGTATTTCAACCGGATCATCGCTGACTTGAAACGATTCAACCGGGATCGAGTGCTTGCCGTTGCGATGGGCTGGATGGAAACCCTACATAGCTACCTCTCGTCGCCATCCAAAGGCGGCGTAAGGCACGGGACGGTGCTGACTGACCCGCGAGAACTAACAGAAAGCGAAGCGCGCCTATTCTGTAATTTGACTCGCAGCTACCTTAATTACTTGCTAGACGAGCATCATCGCCTTGAATCAAAGCGGCGTTGAGTGGAAACGGATGATGCGACACGGCATTGAGCAATAACGACGGATCGAAAGGAAAGCGACATGACCACCATCCAATACCGAGAGCACAGCATCGTTCCCGCGTCATATGAGAACAGCGATATGCCAGGGCACTGGTTTCCGTTGGCCGTTGTTGATTCACCTTCTGGCGACAGTACACGCGTCGCATTGCAGCCGGTTCGCGGTATTGCGAAAGCGGATGCTGACGCAGCGGCGATTGCCGAGGCGAAGCGGCGCGTTGCAGCGAACAATCTGTAACTCGGAAAAGCGGCCTCAGTCGCTGGACAAGGAAAAAAGATATGCACCCTTTGGAACAGACAATCGACGGCGAGCGCGAGCGCTGGGCAACGAACTTGATCGTCGCCATCAGATCGCTGCGCAAGCACGGGTTCACTGTAATACAAGACCCGCTCGCGGCCGAGCAAAGTGAAGACCTGGATGCATCGCGGTCGATGAGCAGGGCCACACTTGGACCGCTATCGCGGGCAGCGAAAGCAACGGCGCGCTGATGTGGCTCGCGAGTCACGAACTGTAGGAAAACTAAAACGACTATGGCAACAGATGAAGGCAATCAAGGCAAGCGCGTGTTTGACGTCACGAACTGGCTTGTCGAGGAGTTTGCGAGATCGGGGACGCCGCCGGTATGGGTAAATGCACACAGTCCGATCGGAGCGAAGGCGGACACCCTCCTATTCGGTGGCCTCGATGCAATCAGCGTTGAGGAAGATGGCACCGTGCGGCATTGGACGCAACGCGGCCAACCGGACATGCCGCACCGTAATGTCGCAACGTGGACAATTTCGAGCGCGACCGGTGCGATGAAGCTCGCGTCAACACTCGCACTGTCGATCGACTATCGGCCAGAACATAAGCCGTGACCAAAAGGAAAACGGAATCATGGCTGGCAAGCTAAATTTCAACGCAGCGCTTTCGGGACTGGACTTCATCGCAAACGGTGAGTTCACGACGGACGACGCGGCAGAGCAACGCGTGTATTCCCTTCGGCTCATTGAACGGCTGCTCGATCAGCTTGATGCCCAAGGGCGTGATGCAAGCGAATCCGAAGACACCAACTTCCGGCACGCCATCGCTTATTACGGCGCTGGTCAATCCAAGCTGGCTGTCGATTACGCGTTCCGAGCCGCAAACGCTGGGGACGATCCAATCTTCGGCGAGATCGAGTCGCCTGACCGGACTCTCACCCTTCGCGCGGCGCTGGACGCCGCAAGCCGATAACAACGGAAAGCGATGAAGGTCAGCAGAACAATCGTACGGCTGCTCATCAGCATCTTGGTTGTCGCGGCTGTCTGCCTCGGCTTTTGGTTAACATTGTGGGCGTACGATAAATGGAATGATCCAACCGATCCAACATTCTGCCCTTCTAGCAAGGTCTACTACGACACCGATCGGAAAGAAAAGCGCTGCGGGGTACGTTGGAATTGAAGCTGCGCCTAGCGTAGGTGTGGAGGTTGCGATGAAGCGGTTCGCGGAGTATGACGGCTGGAAAATCGAGGCGTCCCCGATCATCCTCGCGAAGCAGCGGCTTTTTCAGGCGGGCGTGGTGATCGAGCGCGATGACGGCGAGCGCTTCGTGTTCTCTGACCTCGGCAACCGGGTCTATCGATGGCAAGCCTACGAGCGCGGCATCGAATGGGCGAAGCACTGGATCGACACAAACTACCGGCTCGGCGCGCACAAGCCGCGACGCGTCAACTGACAACGGAAAAGACGATGAAGATCGCGGAGGCGACCGAAGACCCATGCAAGTGATTGACGAAATTATTGACCTGCTCAGCGGGAACACTCCAAGTGTAAGCGAGGCACTCTATAAGTCGAAAGTGCTCGCTCACCGTTTGGGAGAAAACGAGCTAAAGGCATGGGTCGATGCGGAACTGCAAGGTTATGCGGGGGATGCTGATCTGCCGGTGTACCGAAGAATGCCAATGGCAGTGTTTGGCCAGGTCACGAACGGCTTCCAAGTTCACAACGGCCAACGCCTCCCGACCCGTCATTTAGAACAGGGGATGCGAGACTTTCTCGAAACCTCGGAAGTGCGTGACAGCATTGCGGTCGTGGAAGATTACGCACACAGGGATGGCGAGCTCTCGCTGGCGCTCAAGCCTGAGTTCTATCCAGCTCTACAGCGTGGCTTGGCAGGGGGCTTCGTAGTGTTGCGGGCTTGGGGAAAGCACGGTATAGGCAGCTATCGGCAAATAATCGTAGAGGTTCGTTCTCGCCTGCTGGACCTGATGCTGCAGCTTGATGACCGACTGCCTGACGACGTGGCGAGTTCGAACATCAAACAATTATCGAAACAGTTAGGGGTAGCGCAAATGTTCAAAGGTGCAGTGTTCGGCGACAACATCAACATCAACATCGGAAGCGGATCGCAATCGCAGCTCGCGAACACCGTCACGAAGAACGACTTTTCGTCACTCGCGCGAGTCTTGAAAGAAAACGGAGTCGACGACGACGACATCGCAGAGCTTAAAGGGGCGGTCGGGCAGGACGGCCCAGTAGACTCCGAAAGTCAGTACGGCCCCAAAGTCCGTCAGTGGATCGGCGGCATGATAGCCAAAGCTGGAAGCGCCTCATGGAATATCGGAATGCAGGCAGCTGGGGGCGTCTTGGCCAGCGCTATCTCCCATTACTATGGCATCAACAACTAGCCATCGGAAAAGCATCTGGCGCGCGATCGCTCCGTACCGGCCGGTAGCCGCTTGTGATTACCCACTATTTTCACGCCCCAACGAGTATCCAATCTGGATGTCGACAAGACGATGCATGCCGCGCCAGATGACCTTATTGCCGGGCGGAGGATCGTTGGCGCGTGCGAGATAGCCGCCCAGTTGGGCGAGCTTGATGAGGCTACGTGACAGAGGCGGCGCCTGTGCGGTGCGCGCCGTATCTCTGACGAGTTGATCAAGAA
>NZ_VZQQ01000133.1 GCF_014397785.1 Paraburkholderia podalyriae | reverse complement strand
TGCTGCTCGAAGAGCGCGTGCTGCTCGTGCAGGGCACCGGCTTCAACTGGAAAACGCCGGATCACTTCCGCGTCGTGTTCCTGCCGAACGTCGACGACCTCGCGGATTCGATCAACCGGATCGCGCGCTTTCTCGACGGCTACCGCAAACGTCACACAGCCTGATGGCCCACCCACACAGCTGCTTCGCTTAAAACGCCGATTAAACAAGCGTCTTAAATAATGCAGCATAATCTTCGTCGAACCGCGTTTGGCCTGATCCAGTGTCGGAAGCAGGCGTGGACGGCCTCGAGGACTTCGGCGAGCGTGGCAAAGTAGCAGTCATTTAATGTCAGGCGCCGCGTCAATTTCCAGACGCGCTCGATAGGCGTCAGTTGCGGACTATAAGGCGGCAGGAACAGCAACGTCAGGTGCCGTCGGTACTTTTGCAGCAGCGGCTTAAGCAGATGGCATGGTGATATCTGGCGTTATCGAGCACGGCTACGATTTGCTTGCCGCTTCGTCGACGACACAGCAGTCGGCGCAGAAAAGACAGGAAAGTTTCTGCGTTGAACACAGGACAAACTTGCCACACGAAGCGGCCAGTGCTCAGGCTGACGGCGCCAAAGCATGCTACCGATTTGCGCGTGGGTGCGTGCATCAATACTGGATCGCGCACTTCCGGGGCCACCCCCATGCGACAGCGCGAGCCGTGCTGCTGAAAATGACGTTCATCCAGACTCCATGACTCAGCGTCGTCGCGCTTTGCCACGCGCCGCGGTTTTTACCGCAGCAACGCGAGCAGGATCAGACTGGGCCACCTGCGGGCATGGTTTGCGAAGCCGGAAACCCATCTGGCCAATCAGTCGCTGGCACTGACGCGCGCCGAGCCTGACGCCATAGTTCTTGTGCAAGTGCTCCGACAGAAGGGGGCCATCCCACAGGCCCGCCTCGAATCCGAACTCGCGTGGCGTCCTGCGCAGATCCGCCTCTACCCGACGCCATTGCGATTCATCCAGTGCGCGCGGACGTCCAGTCCGGTCGCCATCGCGCAATCCGTCAAAACCGCCTCGCTCGAAACGTCCGACCCATCGCTGCACTGTCGTTGCTGCCTGATCGAGCAACTGGCCAACCTCGGTGCATGAGTAGCCGCAACTAACCAGTAGTACCCCATGCATGCGGTGGTCATACCGCGATTCCTCACTGCGCTCAATTTCCTGTCGAATCGCGAGTTGCATGATCTCCGCATCTGCTATTTCAAGCTTGCGCATGGATGCCTCTCAAAAAAGAGTAACCATGCAATCATACTATGCTGCAATATTTATTTCGGCGTGTTTGGCTCCATCTACAGACGCCTGCTTTCAGCTTTCAGGCGCGACTACTCCATCTCTTCCAGCGCCCACAACCTATGCGCCCGCGCTGCTCAATTTGCCCGTCTACTTTCACCCAATTGCGCAATGTTTTGCCGCGACATCTTCAATTCCCGGGACACCGCCCGGATGCTCTGCCCTTCCCGGATCCGTTGCACTGCCGCCGCCTTGAACGCCTCCGCACATGCCCGGTTCGGCGTAAGCGGCTCGTGCGGGCCGTTGCAGACGGTGACCGCGGTTGGAACTGAAGAACGCGCTGAGTTCTGGCGGCATCTGGCTGCAAGGTTCGCATCGGTTCAACGAACTCGAGAACTATCTTGTGCCGCCCGCGAAGTTCGCCAGCCTCAAGCAGGCCAGCGAATTGCCGCTGGCCGTAACCACAGAGACGGCGTCGAGAATTCGGACGGGTCGCTAAGTTGGAAACCTAAGGCCTTGGTCGGCCATGATGCCGGACAAAGAGGAACCCAGAAATCATGAAACCGAATCGATGTGCACACTCCTCGGCGTCCAAGGTAAAGGTGGCGCAGGCGGAACTGGTCCAACCAATCGAAGTCACGCCGATATACAAATTCGTACTGGTCCTGTCACTCCGGTGCTGCAGTCCGATTCCGCCGGCTGACTGATTTTCCGACAATGAGATCCAGTACGAAATTTCAAGTTTCGTTCATCAGTCACGCGAAGTAGCCGAGGCAAACCCAGAGACGACGAAGATTGTTTCATCGTTCTGTCAATTCCAGGTCTCGGCTCATGTGTCGCGTCACCAACGATCAATCTGAGCGGTTTCCGATCATGACTCAAGATATTCGACCTGACGTGCAAAATGCGGTGCATGCCTTTACCCACCGGGACGGCCTCCCCGGTTTGGAACGCCGCCCCATGGCATGGCTGACTTTGGCACTTCTTAGCTTGCTGGCGAGTGGCCATGTAGGTGCGCAAACGAAGCCTGATCAGGCATTGGTAAGCGATGCCGCGATTGCACTGAAATCAATTTCGGCGGAGGCGAAACACCCGTCAACGTCGACGAGCCGAACGCCCCCAGCAACGTTCGCGCAGTGGCTTGAAACGCAACCGTCCAGTCCCGATGGCGTGCCTTCGACGGATTCCACCACGCTACGTCGCATCTTCCTTAACGCTGTCGAGAAGGCAGAGAAGCGCAGTCCCGAAGTGGGACAGGCGTATGCAGACTACGAAGCCGCGAATGCAGATGTCGACGAGGCGAAAGGGCAGCGATGGCCACAAGTTGACATAGGCTCGCAGACGCAGGGACTTAAATTTGGTCCTGGCAATCGGAATGGCTACGACAACGGCAATGTGGTTACGGCGACCATCACCACGACGGTGTACGACTGGGGCCGCACAAAGAACACTATTGGAAGCCGTGAGCATCTCTCGGATGCCGCGCGCAGCAATTACGCGGTGGTTCGCGACCAGAATGCGTTCGACGTGACGAGCACGCTTGTCGAGTTGGGCAAGCAACGCGCGATAGTTGGCCTGAGCCAGCAATTCGTCGAGCGCATGGCGACGCTCGTGAAAATGCTGAGTGAAATTGTGGCTGTCGACCGAGGTCGCGGCAGCGAACTCACGCAGGCGAAGGCCCGTCTGCTGCAGGCTGAAGCCGCGCGTGATTCCGCACAAGCTAAGGTGCGCGATGCAGAATTGAAGTTGCAAAAGCTGGTGGGTGAGACCACGCCGCCGCTTCCGCCCACGCACCACTGGCCCATCCGACCGGGCAATCTGCCGCAACTTCTGCAGCAGGTAGATACTCACTCGAGCCTGCGACAGATTCAGTCCGAGGCTAATGCGGCCAACCTGAATGCCAAGGCGGTGAAAGCGTCAGGGCTGCCGTCGGTGAACTGGGTTGTCAGTGCGAATGCCGGCGTCGGAGGCGCGGGACAACGAGCGCCATGGCAGACCATGATGACGCTCAACTGGGCAGCATTTCGCGGCGGCTCAACGCAGGCGGCGACGGCTGCGGCCGGGTATCGAGCACAGGCTACGTGGCAGCGCTTCGATCAGCGGCGGCGTGACCTTGAGTATGGGATTCGCGCCGCGGATCAGGATGCGCACACCATGCTCAGCCGCGCGGACCAATACGAGCGACTATCCGCCGAGACGGATCAGGTGCGCAAGGCCTTCTTCGAACAGTGGTACCACTTGGGCAAACGAACCCTGCTCGATGTGTTGCTCGCCGAGAATGATCACTATGGCAACAGCGTGAGCGAAGTGACGAATCGCTTCGACGCCTACGCGGCGGTACTGCAGGAATACGCGGCGGCAGGTGCCTTGGTTGACTGGCTAGAGACTGCTCGCTCAGCCGGTTGAGCGCACGGAAGCGGGATTGCTGGACGCAAGCGATGATCGACCGTACGCATGTGCTGTCGATTCCGCAATAGACGCGGCTGGCCGGCATCGCGAGATCGAGCACGTATTACCGACAGTGGCCGGTGAGCGAGGCCAATCAGTTGCAGATGCGACGAATCGACGACCGGCACACGGATTTTCCTGTTTGTCGGAGCTCGGATCCGGCCGCGCCTGTTGCATCGGGAAGGCCATGACGGTGGCCGCCGCCGCACCGACCGCTCACCGACGATATCAACCTTGAGATCGGTCGTGGGCTGTGGGTGGTCGAGCTGGAAGAAGTGATGACGATTGGAGAACTGCAGCGTCGGGGACGCTTTTTGTCTCCGTCATCGCCGCTCGACTGAACATGGGCCGCAAGACGATACGCAAATACGAAGGATAGCGATCAGGCGTGCCGCTACGGCCCGGGTGCGCCGCGACCGTGGTAGTCGACTGTTCGTCACCTTGATGACCGAACACGAACGCATGTGCCGGCAATGAGCGTTGAACGGCTGTCATGAAAGCAGCTTCGGAGAAATCCACAGGCCGAGTGCGTTGTCTTTGTAAGAATATTTGTTCTTGTTTGCAAACCAGATTGTAGGATCGGTCAAAGCTTTGTCAGCTATCGCTCTGCGACGTGTCATTCCGACAATTCAGGTCAGTCGGATGTTTCCGGACGGTTGCCCATTATTTTGGGTTGCCGCGATTGTTGTGCACGATATTCTGACATAATCACTCAACGTCAGGATAACTAGGAATGTGTCTGAATGAGCGCTTTTTCTTGAGCTGGACAAACCCGCCACACTCGAGCGGGAAGAGGTGGTCTCGGCCTTTCGGACGGGTTTTCGATACTTTCAAGTGGAGCGTCCGAGACAATCATGCTGCCGAGTTGATCGCACGCAGCGTAGCGACGTGCCTCACCCGGCGTGTGCCAGGCTCGAATGGGGCCATTTCCAGTTGTACAGCTCGATGTATTCGCCAATGGAGCGCCGAGCATGGCTGACCGACTCATTGGCCTTCAGAGAGACTTCCTCGTACTTGATGTTGGGCCGGGCTCATTCGACGACCGCGTTGTCACGCGAGCTGCCACGGCCATCCATCGGCAGCCGGATGCCTCGGTCCAACAAGGCATCGGTGAACGGGTCCCCCGTGCACTGGCTGCCTTGATGGGTGCTCACGATGTCGGGCAGCGAGTGGCGCGCGAATGCTTCCTCGAGTGCGTCAATAGCGTCCTTTGCTTGCAGCGTGATGGCGACCCGGTTTGCGAGTACTTTGCGATTCGTTCAGTCCGCCACCGCTGTGAGAGTCACGAAGTCACGCACCGTTGGAATATACGTCGTGCCGCGTGTCCACGCCTGGTTGGCCCGCTTGATCTGCAGGCTGCGCTGCAAATGCGGGCAGACACTGTGTTGTTCGTTGCCGCGGCTGGTGTTTGGCTTGCACTACAGCGACTGCGCACCCATGAGCCTCTGTGCTGCGGCAAACGGAAACTCCGTATGCAGTTCGTCGATTCGTCGCATCAGCAACTGTTTGACCTCTCTCACCGGCCGCGGTCGGGAATGCGCGAATTCGGCCAGCGTCCGCTCGAATTTAACCGCTGCCAGCGCCACCTTGGCTTTGAACGCGGAAAAGTGCGTCCGCCGGGTTCTCTTGGTCATCTTTCGGGTTCCTTTGCCACGACTATCGCTGGCCCAGGCCCCGGTCAATCGATTTGCTCGGCTATCCGAATCGGTGCAGCCGTTTCCCAATCATTATCGATTTATTCAAAATCTGTAATGTATGTGACTACATTTCAATGCAGGAAAACTTCAAATGGATGATTTCACCATCCGGGTCATTCTCGCCGATGACCATCCAGCAGTCGTTGCCGGATTACTTCATACGCTCAAGAAGCATCGCACGCTTGACGTTGTGGATACGGTTGGCAATTCTACCGAATTACTTGCCGCACTTGGCAAGCAGCCGTGCGACGTACTCGTGTCGGATTACGCGATGCCCGGCGGCGATTACGGCGACGGCATCACACTGTTTTCGTTTTTGCGGCGCCGGTACCCGGCTCTACGGATTGTCATATTGACCATGATTGACAATCCTGGTGTTATTCGCTCCATTCTCAAACTAGGCATTGAATGCATTCTCAGCAAGGCTGATACGACGGATCATCTGCTAGCTGCAATTCATGGCGCATACGCAAATGGTCGTTATTTTTCCCCTGCCATATCGAAGATTGTCTGGCAGCTCGACATCGAATCGGCGGGTTCCAGTAGCCGCGCGCTCACCAAGCGTGAATCTGAAGTAATTCGGCTGTTTGTATCGGGACTCTCTGTCAACGAAATTGCGGCGCGACTCAAGCGCAGTAAACAGACCATCAGCGCGCAAAAGACCAGTGCCATGCGTAAGCTTGGAGTGGAGACCGATACCGAGCTGATCAAGTACTCGATCGGCGTGGCGCTTGCGGAGGAGCCGGATAACGAAGACCGCAATGGTGGGCCGGACGACACAAAACCGGGGGCAAGCTAACGCCATCGGGCCGCGACAATCTTGGCGAGACCAGCGGTTCTGCTTGACGCTTATATGAACGCCGCCCGGCTTGCAAGGAAATAACACTGCGACGCTCGATGAGGGTTTGGCTGCAGGCTTATATCCGGCGTCTGCAGCGCGATGCTGCGCGCCCTGATGGAATGCGCCAAGAACGGCCTCTACTATCCAGCGCGCTCGAAGCGCTCAGCGTCAATCAGGCTTATGTTCTTGCGGTCCAACCTATCTTGCCATCACGTCGTTATTTACCTTCGCAACCTTCCAGCGTATTTGCGACTCGCTGTTTTGCTACGCTAGGCAGCCTGTCGCATGGTCGCATAGTCCTGCTGATACGTAAGCGGCTCGGCAGGGCCGGTCCCCGATTCGCGCGCGCGTGGGGCATGATGTGAGAGCGTGGGTAGGTCCGGCGTAGACCACGTGAAGATCGTTCCATGATCGTGGCCACGATCTATCTGGAT
>NZ_VZQQ01000132.1 GCF_014397785.1 Paraburkholderia podalyriae | reverse complement strand
AGCCGACCGCGTGCTACGCATGCATTTCATTCGCCATTCGAGGTGTTCGAACGTATGCTCGCAACCGCTTCCATAACTTCAGCTTCCGTTCATTAACCCGCTGTTGCGCTTCACCTTTGAAACCGCCGTATTAAATGTGTCTCTATCGCGTAATTAAATGTGTCACTTCGCGTCGGCACCGTCGAAGTGCAACTAACCGTCATTCGCCGCAACCCATTTCCACTGCTTCGCCATGAACCGGTCAGCAAAGGGAGGGTGATCTCCTACCCCGCGGCCGGCACCGAAACGCGGCGACTACCCGTTCGACACACCCGAGGCATCAGTGCCTAGTCGTAGAAGTACTCGATTGTGGATCGCAAGGCGGTCCTGCCGTCGCATCGCCGGCGTCATCGAACGGACCGGAAGGAACCCATAGCAAAGATGTGAACGACACTAGGCGCATCGGAACGGCCCCTCGATCACGCTGCTGTTGATAATGAATGGACTCTCGCGGCGGCACTCCGGACAGCGCGTCTCGAGCGATTGTTGATGCGCCGGACAGCGATCTTCTTCCTCAAGCTGATGCAGCAGACCGTGGTAACCGTGCGCCGCGCACTGCCGACAATACCGGAAAACCGGGTGATACCGTTTGTGCAGCGTCGCATCGAGCAAGGATGCGTCCAACACTTTCCTGGGGAGTCGTATCAGACGACGCAGGTGCGTGAGATCGATGGCGTTCCCGCAGTGGTACCCTTCACGCGGATCTACATCGGGGCTCATCAGCCGCCCACGGGTTCGAGAACTATTCGACCCGGCCGTTCGATGCGCGAACGCTACCGCGAGATAGCGAACATCGCTCACGCCCAATGTCTGTGATGCAGATTACCTGGCTTTATCCACCGCTCTTGCTGTATTCAGTGAGCAACTCAGCGCTGCTTCCCTCAACGACATCGCGAAAGCTGACGCCCGGATGCTTGAGGGTCTTCTTGTTTCGGAGCGGGCGACGCGACAGGTTAAAGAGCTGGCCTGAAGGCTTTTCGTCGCCTGGCCCGCTGCCGTCGGATTCCGTCGCACGGCAGTGGGGCTTTCAGCCCGGGCAAGAAGTGTCGTGCGCCATACTCCGCGCTGTGGGCGAAAGCGTTTTACAGTCGTAACTCTCCGAAGCGAGCCCCCTCCCCGACGACTACTGATGAATGGCCGACGTTTCGCGACAGTTTCCGGCGGCCGCAACCAGATGCGCATGAACCCCGCGACGCTAGGCATTCTGCTTGCTGAAGTAAGCCAACTGTATTAAAGGCGCGGCGCAAGTTACTAACCAGTGCGTAAGTAAGCGAACATAAATCGACGCCATGGTCTAAGCTTTAAGGGGCTTAGGGAGAGGCGAGATGCGCGAGGACGACGGCCGGCAGCTTTCACATGCAACGCTGGAAGAGATCCGCATTCGGGCGGTCAAGCGTGTCGAAGCTGGCGAGTCGCCGGAGGACGTGATCCGCACGCTGGGATTCTCGAGAGCGCGTATTTACGAGTGGTTGGCGGCCTGGCGCGAAGGGGGGATCGAGGCGTTACGAGCCAAGGCAATCCCTGGTCGACCGATGAAGCTCTCGTCCGAGGCTATCCGCTTCGTCTATCAGACGGTCACAACGAAGAACCCCATGCAGATGAAGTTCGAGTTTGCATTGTGGACGCGAGACATGGTGCGGGAGTTGATTCGCGATCATTTCAACGTCAGGCTCTCCGAGGTGTCGGTCGGTCGACTGCTGCGCAAGCTCGGGCTTTCACCCCAGCGTCCGCTTGCGCGTGCTTACCAACGCGACCCTGAACTGGTCGAGTCATGGATGCAGAACGAATACCCGGCCATTGCCGGGCAGGCCAAACGCTGCGGGGCACAGATCTTCTTCGTCGACGAATCGACGGTGCGATCGGACTATCACAGCGGCACGACCTGGGCACCGGTCGGTCAAACACCGGTAGTCGAAGTCACTGGCGCGCGCTTCAAGGTGAACCTGATCTCAGCGATCAGCCCGCGTGGCCAACTTCGATTCATGTGTTTCGAAGGCAGCTTCAAGATCTCCGTGTACGTCGACTTCGTCAAACGACTGATGCTCACCGCCGATGCGCCTGTCTTCCTGATTGCCGATGGTCATCCGGTACATCGTTGCAAAGCGATCCGGCAGCTTGCCGCGGAATCGAATGGGCGCCTTTGTCTGTTCTTCCTTCCTGCTTACTCGCCAGATCTGAACCCGGACGAGTTGGTATGGGGTTATCTCAAACATCACAAGATCGGCAAGCTTGCCATTAAAGGTCCGGGGCATCTCAAGCAGCGAGTTCGAGCGGTTCTGCGCTCGCTGCAGAAGATTCCGGCCTTGGTCCGATCCATGTTTCAACATCCGTCAGTCCGCTTCGCGGCTTGACCCATGTTCGGTTACTTTGTTTCGGCTTAGTAAATTCAACCTTGATAAGCCACATATTGGCGCCACCGGGATAAACGTTGGTGACATCCCAACCGACTGCCAACATTGCAGGCAGAACTGCGTTGCTCGGAAAATTCGGTATAAGCGGATCTCCTGCCAAGAGATTCGAACCGGCCGGATCTGCGGCATAGACAATGACGAACCTCGCGTGCAACTGGTTGCGGGTTTTCGACGGCCGTGGAATTTGTCTGCAAGCCGCGCCAGGACTGGATTTCAGGTCAGAGTAGCCAGATCGGCTAAAGTCCAGATTTCTGGACGCAGCGAATGACCCGAAGCCCATACTGGCAAGAGATTCCAACAAGATTGCGCCTGGAGCAGTTCGAGCAATTTGTCTGGCCGCATCTGAGCCTGGGCCGTCGCGGACCTCCCCCCACGCTGGCCTTGCACAAGATCTTCAACTACATCCTGCAGGCACTGTACATGGGTTGCCAATGGAAGATGCTGCCGATCGACAGGAATGCAGAAGGTCACCCTGAAATTCACTATACGCGCATCTACCGCACGTTTCGTCGCTGGCAGGCCGATGGTTGCATCGATGCCATCTTTTCGGGCTCGGTGCAGCAACTTCATCAGGACCAGCTGCTTGACCTTTCGGTCATCCACGGCGACGGCACCACGACGGCGGCGAAGAAAGGCGGCGACAATCTCGGGTATAGCGGGCACAAGCATCTGAAGGGCGACAAGGTGGTGGCCTTGTGCGATCGCAACTGCAATGTCATTGCTCCATTCATCAGCGCTCCCGGCAACCGCAACTAATCACCGCTGTTGCGCGACGCGCTGCCCAGCCTTACCGCCATGGCCCGCGCCATTGGCGCGGACCTGCACGGTTCAATCGTCAGCCTGGATGGCATCTACGACTGCAGGGCCAACCGCAAGGCGATCTTCAATCGCGGCATGACCCCGAACATCCCCGAGAATCCGCGCGGACGCAAAATACCGAAGCGGGGCCGCAAGCAGCGCTACGATCCGGCCATCTTCGAGGAGCGCTTCAGGACCATTGAACGGGTCTTCGCCTGGGAGGACAAGTTCCGCCGTCTGCTGCTGCGCTTTGAACGTATCAGTGACGTTCACTACGCGTTCAAGACGCTTGCCTATACGATGATTAACCTGCGCCACTACTGCTGAACCAGCGCGGGGCTCGCACTTCACTGACTGCGGTACGCGCCGTGATTGCTCACGCCTGTTGCATTCGCATTCCTGATCATAATGCAAACTCCGATATCGAGATACCAGTCGCTTTTCACAACGATGTTCCTGGCTTCGCACGATTACCAACGGTCATCGTAGTTCTTCCGTTCGCAATGGACGGAAACGCGCAACCAGTTGGCGGCGACTGCGGATCCCGAGCGCAGAGCAGGCTGCTCGTGTCATGGACGATCGCCACTCTTGGCTGAGTCGTGTCAACTGCGACAGCGCGGTCGTTCTGCCGCCAATCTGTGATGTCCAGACGGTGGCCGGCGCTTGCCTAACCGTTTTCCCACGCTAACTGCCGTTACCGCAGCCTTGCAGCGAGGGGGAGAATTGTCGCCGGACGACCCGCCGGCCACAACCGCCCGACCGCATCCAGCTTTCGTGGCATTAGGGGTTCAGCTGCTACGTCACGTGGGGTTGGACGCCCGGCAGTTTGCATGTGGCGTCATCGGGCAGAAGCCGGCCAACTCCCGACGCTCACTTAGGCAATATCAGTGACCGCTATAGGGTAGGCTACGGACATTCGTTACGCCGGAGGGGGGGCGGAATGTGCGATATCTTGCGATCCTCGCAGCATGCCCGAACGCCGTTATGCCAGTGTGCCTATGAACCTTGGGTAGCCGGAAGTTGCGGCGAAGTCTCTAGATTTTTCGCGCAGAAGCCAGCACGGCGGGCATCGGTACCCGAACCTCTCCGTCAACTCGATATTCCGCCGCGCTTTCAGACACTGCCTCTTCAATTAACGCCAACGCTTCCGGCGTTTGCGCCTTCAGGATTGCGGCCACGCGCACTCCACCGCGCATTAGGGCGTGAAATGGGGTTTCTGGCGCGCGAATACGCCAGATTTGGGCGACGTCCTCGACCTTCGGCTCAACGAAGCAGGCTTCGAGCAGTACGCGCTCGCATTCACGCCAGTCGCTGAAGCGAAAGAACGGGGGCGCCTGCGGAAGATCAGCGTCTAGGTTGCCGTGTGCTGCTATCGCTTTAAGGACCATGTCGATTCCGGCGCACTTTTCCGGGCTGGCCCAGACGGTGAAAGCGATTCTTCCGCCCGGACGCAGTACGCGATATGCCTCCGAAAGCGCCTGTTCGGGATGGGGGAAATGGTGCCATCCGAAATTGCTGCCTACCGTGTCGAAGCTCTGGTCGGCGAACGGCAGCGCTTCAGCATTTCCGAAACGAAATGCGAGCGCGGGATAGAGTCTTCTTGCCTGCTCGACCATCGCGGCTGCGAAGTCGACGCCGACAACGTTCGCCCCTCGTGCCGCTGCCGCCGCAGCGAGATAACCGGGACCTGTCGCGACATCAAGCAGGTGCATGCCGGGCTGGAGATTGAGCGCATCAAGGAGTGCTTTAATCGATTGATCTGTTAAGGTCGCGTAATACGCGTGATATGGTTGGGCAAGCTTTTCCCAGCCTTGTCTTTCGAAAGCGCTGAATGCATCCTCTTCCATGTTAGTGTCTCCAAAGGTTGCCTGCCCAAAGTTCCCAACGGGTTTATCTCTGCGCCGCTAGAGTCCCCTGCGAAGGCATCAAACACCGGGCGTCGTATAGCGCCAGAAGCAGTGGAATCCTCGATAAAACGACGCGATCGCACATGGACAGTGCAGGGGGGCGCTGGTAGGACGTCGTCTATAGCACTTCGACGCCGGGCCTCAGCTTTTCATAGTGAAGCTGGTGCAAGTCAGCAATGTTGGGTCCCGAAGCGGCGACAACGAGAATCGCATCGGCCAGTGAAGCAAAGTCGGCCCGGAATTGCACCGTACTCTTGAGCATGAGAATGCGATATTCCGCCGGATCGGCACCGACATGCCGGAACATCGCCCGGTCGCCTGCCTGCTGCTTACGGGTGGACACCACGATCTCGACGGCGTCGGGGCCCCCGCATCGCACTCGGGCCATCGGCCCGAGGCTCATTCGACAGCCGCGATAAAATGGACCTGTACCGAGGAAGGAGCCGCTGCCCAACGCAAGGACTTCAAACGGTGCCTGCAAAGGCGGAGCACCTGTCGTGCTGTCCGCTGCCCCCAAGGGCGCATCAAGAACCGCGCCGACGCCAGCTTCCGTGGCCAACCGTACAAATTCAGCGTCGGTCAGCACACCAGCACAAACCCGTCTGGCGCCCCTTCGTACTAACTCACGCAAGATGTCAGTTGTATCGCCGTTACCACCTCCGCCCGGATTGTCTTGCGAATCGGCAAGTATCACGGCGCCTGCAGCGGGGCGGCTAGCGTACTGCATTGCCAATTCGACTGCCTCTGCCGGCGTGTACAGGCGTCCGCAAAAACCGCTGCGCTTCTCTAGAACGGCTTCGTTCAACCGGTTGACGACGGCTTCGACCACCCTTTGATCGGATCCGTAAGCAATGACACTCGGGCCGCTGTCATAGGTATCCGCGAGCGGAAGACCCGGCAAAAAATCGGCGGAGACCAGATCAACCGACTCCATGGTCGCACCGAGAGTGGACAGACTGCACATCGGTTCGGTCAAGGTGCTTTGCCATGGAACAGGGATCAGGAAAGGGAGTTGCCGATAGCCTTTGTACAGGTCAAGACCCGCGAGCAGTGGGGCCATCAGCTTCAGCGCCCGATGTCCCGTTTGCGCCATGTCGACGTGAGGGAAGGTGCGATAGGAAACGAGGCCGCTCGCAATTTCGACCATAGCCGGCGAGACGTTCGCATGGAGATCCAACGCTGCGACAATCGGCAGTTTTGCCCCGACCAGCTCACGCAAGCGTCGGAGTAACTCGCCCTCTCCGTCGTCCACGTGCTCGGCCACCATAGAACCGTGAAGATCGAGGAAGAGACCATCAAGCGGCCCTGCATCGTGGATCATGCGGCAAAGCATGAAGCAAATGGCTTCAAATGCGTCCTCGGTTACCATGCCGGACGGATTCGCCGACGCCCACAATAGCGGAACCAGTTCGTGAGACGATCGCGCCGCGGCGATAAATCCTTCGACGGCAAGGTTGGCGTTAGCTACCGCATCGAACATTTCGCGCCCGACGAGCAAACCCGGCCACGCATCAGCCTGAACAAACGTTCTGAACGTGGCCCGCGTGGAGGCAAATGTATTCGTCTCATGCAAGAAGCCAGCGATTGCTATCCTTGCCATGCGATTACCTTTCGGTGGGTAGGCGTCCGCCGTTGGTTAACTCAGCTGCCGCGCAGTCAGATATAAACGCTTCCTTGAATGCGGAGAAAAGGCCTCTGGAGGCGCCGGACATGTGTTCAGTAAAGTCGCCTTCCGCTGGTCAATCAAGCTAATTTGGGCTATTTCAAAAGTGGAGTGGGTAATGCGGCTCACGAGGCATGTGGATTGAAGGCCGAGAAGTCGAGCTTGCCTGCGATCAGGAACAGCACGGTCCGCATGGTTTTGAAGCTGGCGTATCCGCGCG
>NZ_VZQQ01000131.1 GCF_014397785.1 Paraburkholderia podalyriae | reverse complement strand
CAGAGTCGAAGCCGAACAGCCGATAAGGCAGGCCCAGCGAGTCGCATGTGTCCCTCAGCGCCGACATGCCCCGCACGAGGTTCGGACCTCCACGGCCCAGCACGACATAGAGCGGCGTCGCTCCGTGTTCGCTGAAGTGCTCGCGCAGGGCGTCGGCCATGGCGCGCAGCGTCTCGTAGATGTCCGTGTTATTGGACTTGCCGCCAATGATGAAGAGCACGTTCGCCTGTTCGAGCCAGTGCCTGAAGCAGATGCGCGCCACTTCCTTCATCTTCGCGTAAGGCGGATTGCCGCCGAAATCCGACGAGATGATCGCGGCGTCGCCCAGCATTTCGGTGACGAGCGAGTTGGCGCCGCCGCCGAAGGTGGGGGCGAGGATCGTCCCCTTCTCGTTGATGACATACACGTCGCTCTGGCCCTGGTGGGTGCGAAGCTGGTTGATCTCCTGCTCGAAATCCGAGTAATCGGCGGCGAACAGATGAGGCGGCAGGCCAAGACGCGCCCAGCGCGGATCGTCGCGATCGAAGCCGCACTTGAAGTCGCACGCAACCGGCGTAAGGCGACCGTGCCTGTCCTCGCGCATGCGGATCGGGTTCAACTCGAGCGTCGTCATGCCGAAGTCGTGAAAGAGCTCCCAGAGTTTCGGCAACTGCTGCACGAGCGGCGAAATGATCTCCTTCGGCGCGCCGATCTCGCTCAGTGCATTCGCTACGACGAACGCCTTCAACCCGGTCAGCGCATCGAACGGCACCATCGCCACCTGCTTCGGGTCGACTTCCTCGATGTCCATGCCGCCCGCGTGCGAAAGCGTCATGGTCGGCGCACGAAAGCGGGTGGAATCCGTGATCGAGAAGTAGACTTCGTGCGTGGCCGGCACACCGGCTTCGAAGGTGACGCCATTCGCCTTCGCCTTGATGTGGCCGACGGCATGCTCGGCGAAGTACAAACGCTCCTTTTCGGCCAACGCTGTCTTGAGGTCGGTCGCGCGACCCAGTAAGCCCGCCTTCCCCTTCTTGCCGACTCCGCCCTTGAAGACGGGCTTGATGAAGATCTGGCGATGACGGTCGATCAAGGCCTTGATTTCGTCCTCGCTGGCGCTCGGGGCCAATATCTCGCTCGCCGGGAATCCGACGAATTGCAACAGGCGCGCGCCGTGCAACATACCGGTAATTTGCATCGAAATGTCTCCTGAAATTCATTGCGATATAAAAAGGAAAACGGCTCGTGTGGCGCCGGTATTGGCAAACCGCCGGCCGAGCCATTGATCGGGCGCCGTATGTGCAGAACAGATGCGCGGTCGTTGGCGCGCGCTCTATGCGGCGCTCGGGTGCGCTCTATGAAATCCGATGCGTGAAGACCGACTGGATCGCGAAACTGCACTGCCCGCTATACAAGGAGGGAGGTGGGCTGCTTTGTAGGCTGCTACCTGTGGAAAGGGCGTGATCCGCAACAGGTCGATTCATGATCGATCCCTCAATGCACGACATAGTTGTGACCTCTGTTGCCCGTATTGGTGGGATCGTTCACATGTTCAATTGGTGCGTGGTAGCGGATCACCCTGTCATGCGCGGCGCGACGTTGTGCCCGAATGGTGAGCGACCGAGGAAAAGTCATCCGATGAGGATGGCAGGTACGTATTGAGAAGCGGAACGGTCTTTGCCAGCACGACAGTCTCGCCCTCGATGTAGTGCGAAGTGTCAGCTTCGATCGGTGCGGCAGCGATCAGGCGGTTGCACTCTAATAGTGAGTTAAAAATTCAATACATAACCAAGGGTTGTCGCTTGCTTTCGCCAACAGGTACCGCTATCAGGCTGCAAGCCGTAAAACGCTCATCGCCGGACGTTCCACCGCAGGCGGAAATACACACCATGTACCGTCATCGTGGAGGAAGAAATAAATTGCCAACGCGCCTGCCGGCAGCAATGCCTCGACGTATCCATAGCGTCGCCGACTCGAGGGTATGCGACCGAACCGCTTACCCGAACCGGCGCCGCCGGAGTCGGTCCAATCCATTTTTCGATCAGCAAACGCAAAGAAGACCTGTCCACCGAATCCATCGCCCATCGCCGTCTCCTTCAACCTCTGTCTCGTTGATGTAGACATTTACGTAGAACTAGAAACAGTAGGCCGTGAGGACATCACTTTTTTGCACGGTTCATAGGGTGTCGTTGCGACACTGTATCGATTGCGACCATGGAGAGAGGTTTGTATGCGAATTTCTACCTCATGACACTCGCGATAGCAGAATTAGGCGCGCATCGGTTGTGGCAGCGATCTGCCGCCACTTCCGTATCGACGCTACGATCTTAGTGTGCTGAATCCTTCTGTTAGCTTTCACAACGGCAGGTTTTCTTTAAGGTCTATCCCTACGTAGCCCGGGCGCTATCAATCTGTACTCGCCGCTTTGGGGCAACATGATCGTCGATCGCGATTACCATACGGGCGCAAGGAAGATTGAGGCGGAGGCTTCGAATCCCGCCAGTTGACTCTCATGTGATCGTCTTCGGACATTCGCCGATACGCGGCGACTGACTCTTGTGGGTCGGGTGCTGCCCATCGTGGTAGGCAGCGAGCGCCCAAGAGCGGCGACAGCAATGCTTTTACACAGACCAGCAGACTTGAGTCGCCACTCCCTCGCGCGAGTGCGGCGGCAGCAGGAACTGGGCACAGTTCATAACCGTGCTCGATATCATCGAAGATAGCCCCGAGGTAAAGGTCTTCGAGCCATGATGTTCGAAGAAAGTGAAGTGGCGGTCGCCATTCGGGAATGGTTATGGCGCAAACGTACTGCGCATTTTGTCGCCTATGCACCGCAGACTTGCGGGGTCAAGATTCAGGATGACCGTTCCAGTTTAGCCGTTGCCAGTCACGATAGGCAGTGGGCGGCGGATGAGCGGACGTTTGGACAAATGCTGGGAAAAAATCGCGGTAACAGATCTGGCACCCCGATATGAGCGACGCACCCGCGGTGCCGCACGGCGTGGCACGAGCGGGGAATCGCGCATTGCGGCCACCTCGGGGCTGGGTGTAGCCTGTTTTCCGGTAAAACGGGGAAGCAGGCCTGCTGCTCAGCGGCGGAACATTGAAGCGCGCCGGTACATAAAGTTGCGCGTCATCGGTTTCGCCACGCATTGTTCGAAAGAGGGAAACGTCATGAACAAGCTTGCGTCCATTCTCGTGTGGGGTGTGCTGGCCGCTGTTGGCGCTCTCGCTTTCGCCAGGCTCGCGCTTGGGCGCGGTGAAAGTGTGAACGCGGTGTGGCTGGTGACCGCAGCCCTCATCGTTTATTTCATCGCATACCGCTTTTATAGCAAGTTCATTGCCGAACGCGTGCTGCGGCTCGACGATACTCGTCAGACCCCGGCCGAGCGCCACGACGATGGTATGGACTACGTGCCGACTAACAGGTGGGTGCTGTTCGGCCATCATTTCGCCGCAATCGCTGGCGCCGGTCCTCTGGTCGGTCCGGTGCTGGCAGCGCAGATGGGCTACCTGCCCGGCACGCTGTGGATCCTCGCAGGCGTCGTGGTAGCCGGTGCGGTGCAGGATTTCATCGTGCTCTTCGCGTCGGTGCGCCGGGACGGCAAATCCCTTGGCGAAATGATCAAGATGGAACTGGGCCCGATTCCAGGCTCGCTGGCTCTGGTCGGCGTGCTCGCGATCATGATCATCATTCTTGCTGTCCTGAGCCTGGTGGTGGTGAAGGCGCTCACGGCCAGCCCGTGGGGCCTGTTCACCATTGCGGCGACGATACCGATCGCGCTGCTGATGGGCGTTTACATGCGCTTCGTTCGTCCGGGGCGCGTGGGCGAAGCCTCCCTGTTCGGTGTCGTGCTTTTGCTCGTCTCGATCGTCCTGGGCAAGACGGTAGCCAACGATCCCACCTGGGCACCGATCTTTACGTTGACTGGCCCGCAACTGGCGTGGGCCCTGATTCTGTACGGCGCCATCGCCTCCAGCTTGCCGGTGTGGCTGATGCTCGCTCCGCGCGACTACCTCAGCACGTTCCTGAAGATCGGCACGATCGTGGCTCTCGCGGTGGGCATTTACGTCGTCGCCCCGGCTCTTTCGATGCCGCAGACCACACGCTTCATCGACGGCACCGGCCCGGTCTTCTCCGGCGCGCTCTTTCCGTTTCTGTTCATTACGATCGCCTGCGGAGCGGTCTCGGGGTTTCACGCGCTGATATCTTCCGGCACCACACCGAAGATGATCGAGCGCGAGTCGCATATGCGCCTGATCGGCTTCGGTGGCATGCTCGCCGAGTCATTCGTCGCAGTCATGGCGCTGACGGCGGCCTGCGTATTGCACCCGGGCATCTACTTCGCCATGAACGCCCCGGCGGCAATTATCGGCACCACCGCCGCACAGGCGGCGCAAGTCGTGTCCGGGTGGGGATTCGTCATCACGCCGGAACTGATCAACCAGACAGCCGTGAACATCGGCGAAACCAGCATCCTGTCGCGCGCTGGCGGTGCCCCGACGCTCGCCGTAGGCATGGCGCAGATTCTGGGCCAGGCCCTCGGCGGCCAGGCCATGGAGGCCTTCTGGTATCACTTCGCCATCCTGTTCGAGGCGCTGTTTATCCTGACCGCCGTGGACGCCGGCACGCGGGTCGGCCGCTTCATGATTCAGGACATGCTAGGCCACGTCTATCGGCCGCTGGGCAACACCCAGTTACTGCCCGCGAACCTGCTGTGCACCGGTATCTGCGTGGCGGCCTGGGGCTACTTTCTCTATCAGGGCGTAGTCGACCCGCTGGGTGGCATCAATACCCTTTGGCAGCTTTTCGGCGTGGGCAATCAGATGCTCGCTGGCATCGCTCTGCTGCTCTGCACCAGTGTGCTGGTCAAGATGAAACGCGAGCGCTACGTCTGGGTGACACTGGTGCCCACTATGTGGCTCCTGATTACAACGCTCACCGCCGGCATCCAGAAGATCTTCCACAGCGATCCGCGCATCGGCTTCCTTGCGCTGGCGCACAAGTTCAGCGATGCCGCCGCACAGCGGACCGTGCTTGCTCCCGCGAAGTCGCTTGCGGAAATGGAGCGGGTGGCCTTCAACAACTACCTGGACGCAATTGTCTGCGGCTTCTTTGTCGTGCTGGTAATCGCAATGTGCGTCTTCGCTGTCAAGATCTGCTTGCAGGCGCGGCGGCAGGCGCAGCCCACCGTCGTCGAGACGCCTGCTGTTGTGCGCGCTCAGGGGACCTGACCATGAAAACGATCTTCAATGGCAAACTTGTGGCGATGCCGGGAAAGGGCACGTACAACCGTCCCGGCAGCACTGCACTTGCGACACGGCTCTCGGAACTTGCGCGCACCATGCGCGGAGCGTGCATGCAGATGTTCGGCATGCCTGACTATGAACGCTATGTCGAGCACATGGCCTCCCGTCATCCGTGCGATCCGCTGATGTCGCGCGGCGAGTTCTTCACTTGGGCCGTCGATCGGAAATACTGTCGCAACGGACCGAGATGCTGTTAGGCCGGCTCGCGTCCTCTGTATGGCCATCCTCTTTTGCAGAGAACGCGCGAGTTGATTTCTAGACGCGGCGGGAGCGAGATTACCCCAATCATGCTTCCCGTTGCCCGCTTTCGCGAGGCTGGGTCGATGGACCGATCGCCAGCTTCCCAGTTCGGCCATCAAGAGGCGTTCGTCCTTCCTACGACCGGGACGTTCCAACGTCGGCTCCGCCGTTGAGACAGGCCACTCGATCGCGCGTCTCGGGCGCAAAATGGGACCTTGGAAAGCAACGGCTACAACGGTACGGCAACCGGTCAATGCAGTACCGCAGCAGACGTGTCCGTTCAATGGTTCGAACCGGAGGCGAAAGATGATCCCGAGCCGCAAAGCCGCCGCGCTGGTGTTACTCGCTGCATTGTCGCTGCGCATGTATGACGTACACGCGCAACACACTGACCAGCAAATCGCCGCCACCCTCATGGTCGCGAATCGAGCCGAAATCGAGGCGGGCAACCTCGCGCTAAGCCGAAGCCAGAGAAGAAGCATCCAGAATTTCGCTGGAAAAATGATCGCAGAACACAGGGACTTGTATCAGTCAGCCGTCGAATTGACGCAGAGGCTGATGCTCTACCCCGAAGGGTTGTGGTGCAAATTCGGCAGGCGGGCGAGAAATCGCCCATTTTTCATGGACCTCAACGAGCTGAAAGAACCGCCATCCAGATCGAGGGCGAAGTGGTATCTTTGAGGTGCACGCCGGTGAGATCAAACTGGCCTTTGCGAATGCGATGCACCAGTTCGATGCCGGAGAGGGTCACGACCGCGTTCCGGAACCGCTTGAACCCGAGCATCACGTTCACCCGCGATTTGATGTGGCGGTGATCCTGTTCGATCAGGTTGTTCAGGTACTTCGAGGATCGCAATTTCGTTCGCCTGGGTAGCGACCCGTCAGTCTTCATCTCGCGGACCGCCCGATGAGATGCCGCGTAGCCGTCGAGCGTGATCGTTCCAGGAGCGCGCCCCTGAGTTCTGATCGCCTTCGCGAAGAATGCCTTTGCTGCCGCCACATCGCGCCTGGCGCTGAGGCGAAAATCGATCGTCTTTCCCGCCCGGTCAACAGCGCGGTAAAGATAGGCCCATTTGCCACGAATCTTCACGTAGGTCTCGTCGACTCGCCACGACTGACCGGCTGTCGTGGCCACCCGATTCCAGCGTTTGACGAACTCCGGCGTGTAGCGCTTCACCCAACGCAGGATCGTCGTGTGCGCGAGGGACAGACCGCGTTCCGCCATCATCTCTACTAGATCGCGCAGACTGAGCTTGTAGCGCAGATACCAGCGCACGCAAAGGACGATGACTTCGCGGTCGAAATGACGCCCGTTGAACAACCATTCGAGATCTTTCAGCTTGCTCATTGGCTCATGGTCGTCAAAATCTCAAGCGTAACAGACCGACGCAGCGGAATTGCACCACAACCCCCGCGACCTGGTCAGCGAGCTTCTGGATATCCATTTGCACCAACGCGCGACGTCACTGATTAGCAGGTTGCGGAAATACCTCGCACGGAAGTCATCGCGAAGGATGGTAAAAGCGTTGATCTAGTAAGTTCACCCACTGGCCAGGAGATCATGCGCGGCGCCGACACGTTCACCGAGAGTCTGTTTTCCGGGCTCTGGTGCAAATAGCGCGGGGGCGAATCGGTTAAGGTGTCAGGCTGAACGAATTGAGAACCGACGATGAGCAAGCTGAAGAGCCTTGACGAACTGTTCGCAGGCCGTCACTTTGACCGCGATG
>NZ_VZQQ01000130.1 GCF_014397785.1 Paraburkholderia podalyriae | reverse complement strand
AGCCCGACCTGATGACCTTCCTCCGCACCCTGTAGCCGAATAATATGTGCTGTTCGATTTCCGCAAAGATGCTGCCCTAGCCTCGCTGGCAAGCGAGCGGCACATATTTTTTACCACACCATACTCATGGCCGACGGACAATGTCCACTGTTCCTTCAACTCAAGGAGGCGCGGGCTTCCGTACTCGAGGATTACCTGCCGCCGAGTCGTTATTCCAATCACGGTCAGCGTGTGGTGAACGGGCAGCGTCTGCTGCAATCGGCCAGCGACATTTTTCTCGGATGGTCGAAGCTGCACCACACGGGCAATGACTTCTACGTGCGGCAATTGCGCGACATGAAGGGCGCGTTCGACTTCACCAGTTTCGACGTTGAAGATCTCGGCGAATATGCGGTTTCCTGCGCTCACGTGCTCGCCCATTCGATGGCGAAAGCGGGGGACCCCGCGTTGCTCAGCGGATACGTTGGAAAGTCGAGTGCATTCGACGAGGCCATCGAGCGATTCGGGCTCGCTTATGCGGAACAGAATGAGGCAGACTGGACGGTTTTGAAAGCAGCAGTCAAGGCAGGACGCATCCAGGTCATTCGTGATTGAGTTTGGAGCACCCCCATCGGTTTTTGCGCACTCGCAATTGCTGCTTCGCCTGGTATCAACGGCAAGAAAAGAAATACCGGCGGCGCAATTTGTGGCTTCTGATCCGAGTCCGGCGTCAGGTCAGCGCACGTTGCCGGCGCGAAGGTCACGACCGGCACATTGGCCGGCACGGTTACGGTGATGCTGCTGCCGCCCTTGGACGAGAGCAGAAGGTCGCGACCGCTGGTGTTTTCGACGACGGCATCACTCCTTATCTCGCAGCCGAAGCAGCCCCATCAGAACCTCATCGCGATAAGTCGCGAGTTCCTGCTGCGAGCGCGACTGGGCCTCCTCATGTACGCCTTTAATGATGGTCGCACGCACGTCCGGAGTGAGTTCTGGCGTTCCGAGCACATGCCACCAGGCCGTCAGTGGACCGGTGAACTGATCGAAGAAATGCTCGATACCGCCCTGACCGCCGCCGAGGTGATACAGAAGACTCGGCCCCATGATCCCCCAGCGCAAGCCCGGGCCCCACGAAACAGCGGCGTCGGCATCGCCAACGCGACTCTGTTTGTCACGCGCGGCGAGCGCGATGCCGTGGTTTATCTGCGCGACGGCGGACGTATCAGGATCCAGCCACCCGCTCTCGACGAGAGGAAAAACCTTCTCGGGGTCGGTGACGCGATCAGCGTTGGTGTCATCGACGGCATTGTCCGGCACAACATGCAATATGCGGACGCGGCCACGCACGCGCATGTTCTGGTGGAAGAGATAGCAAGGTCCGACGCGTGCAACGGCTTCTCCCTGAATGCGCTCAACAGCATGGTCGGCGTGCTCTACGAAGATGCCCGTAATGACAAGCTCACCGGACTTATGCGACGCGCCGCCTTCGAGTCCGAGATGGACGTTTCCAGGGTGGTTCAGCACACTGCTGGGCCATCGACTGCGATCGGTTCAAGAGCGTGAACGACACGCTCGGACATCACACCGGGGACCTCGTCCTGCAAGGCGTCGCTGACGCGATCAAGGGCAGTATCCGTGGATGGGACCTCGCGTGTCGGTGGGGTGGCGATGAGTTCGCCGTGCTTCTCCCCGGGACAAAGCCGGAAGACGGAAGGCGTGTTGCGGAGCGGATACGCATGGCTGCTGAGGGAATGCAGCTGCACGGAGTAACGCTGTCGACTGGCGTCGCAACAAGCACCAAGGGCGAATCGTTGGCAGCGGTCATCGTTCGAGCCGACTCGGCGATGTATGGCGCAAAGCGGGCCGGCCGCAACGCGGTCGTGATCGCCTGAAGCGGGTGTCTTGCGGCTGAAGCGACCACGCAACACCCGCATCGGAGACCGGATGCATGCCGAACCTTCAAGCCAGCCGCCGCGCGCGAACGTGGCGGCTGGCGAGGGTCGCTACTTCTTGACGGCTGGCTCTACGGAAATGGCGAGCGCTTCGGTGTACACCGCCTGCACCTGATCACCCTTTTTGATGTTGGCGAACTGCGCAGGATCTTCGACCTTCAGGTCTACCGTGTTGCCCTTGGGGCCTTTCAACGTGACGGTCCTGCTATTGGGGTTGACCGCGACGACGTCGGCGACGATCGTTACTTGCCGACCCACTGTGCCGCCAGGCTTACCACCCTCGGGTGCGCGCTCCATGATCGGCTGCTCTTCGGTTGAGGCTGTTGCGCCGACGTTTTTCTGGAGGCTCAGGGTGAGCGATTGCCGGTAAACGGCCGTGACGACGTCGCCCACCTTGAGCTGGTCGAAGTTGCGCGCCTCTTCCCCAACCTGCACTTCGACGATCTTGCCGTTCTGGGGTTTCAGCAGCACGGATCTCGTCGCGGGATCGATGTTCTGCACGGTCGCCGTCACCCGGGTGGTGCCCTTTATGGTGGCCTGGCCCGGCGCTTTCGTCACTTCCACGCTTTGTGGCTGTGCCCATGCGGCTGGCGGGATGGCCGCCAGGGCGGCAATGACCAGAAACTTCATGTTCTTCATAGAGCTCTCCTTTTGCAACGATGAAGCTTTTCTTCAGCCGGTCTGGACGTACGCGGAACACACTGTGTCGTGCACCGCTCCGAGAAACGCAGGAGCATCGACAGTTCCGGACCGACGGGATCCACGGCTCGCCCGCAGACTGATCTGATGCGCCTGAGATGGCGTCGGTATCGGGCTGGTGCCAGGCGCGCTCATTCGCTGTCTGATGCTGTATTCCTCCCTGTGAAGACCCGCGGGTGGGACCATAAACGCAAATGGGGCCGAACCGCACCGGGTCGCCTCCGGCCAGCGTTGCGTAGGCAAGCAACACCGGAATGCCGTCGGCCGCCACGGTCACGCCGGCAATGGCGTCGCGCGCCATCCAGTGCGGCCGGTAGGCGGGCAGACACTGGGCGAGGGAAAACACCGCGCGGGATCCGGCGACAGGCGCCTGGTTCCTGCTTTCGTTTTTGTTTTCGGGGCGTGGTGCGTCGGTCATTGTGGGTCTCGTTTCGTGGAGCCCGTTCAAGGTGGTCTCGGGGGCAGACATGACAGTACGGACGCGTCGACACTGACGATTGTGTATCGCTCATCCAGCGTAGCCCGTGCGAGGCACGGCGGACATCGGACTTTGGTCCTGGTCCATACAGCATCGACCTCCGTGGATGCCTAAACCGCAGCCGTCAGGGTTCGCTAACGTGTTGCAATGCGTTTGTGAATTGAAGCCCGCCTGATACCCTGGGTATTGATCAACCTAGACTCGCCTGGAGAGGAGAAGCTAATGAGCAATCGAGAAGATAACTCGTGGTTGTACCAAGCCGGCCAGCAAAACGAGCGCGATCAGCGGGACCTCTCTGCGACGATGGATGATGAACCCGTCCTGGACTCGGGCCTTCAGGGTGCGGTTCTCGCATTCTTTTTCGTCGGGGGGTGGTATCAGTGCAATAAGTGACGGTACGCAAAGCCAGTAACGACGCGGGGGGCAGGGGTCACGTAGTAAGCCATTGATTTTGTTGACGTTGCTGTTCGCTTTTTTGCGGCGTATCGTGAACGTCCCACCGACGGAGGCGCGCGATGCAGGGCTGGCAGACGACGTACCTGGGCATGCGGGAGCTGCCGCGCGAGCTCAGCACCTTCGAGTTGCAGGCCTTCTTTACCTTCAGCCCGGCCGAGCGCGAACTGATCGCGGCGCGGCGCGGCAACCGACTGAAGCTTGGCCTGGCGCTGCACATCGGCTTCCTGCGCATGAGCGGGCGTCTGCTCGACGCTTTTCGCGTCATCCCATCGGTGCTATGGCGCCACCTCAGCGGCGAGCTCGGCATCGACGCCCCGGAACTCGCAACGTTGCGCGCGATGTATGGAGCGAGCATCCAGCGCAGCGCCCTGGTGCGAGAACTGCGGGACGAGGTAGGCCGATGCGCTGACCGTGAACAGTTGCTCGTTCGTGCCCGACAATGGTTGTACGACCACCGGCTGCTGATCGTCCACGACCGGGCCATCCGCACTCTGATCGCCGCCGCGCTTTCGCAACTCGAGGCCGAGACCGGCGCAACGATTCGCGCGGTGGTTAAGCCGGGGACGCTTGATCGCTGGCGCCGCGCGATTGTTGAGCCTCGTGCTGATGGCCAGACGCAGCAGAGTTGGCTGTGGGCGACACCCGCCAGGCACTCAACACGGCAGATCAGCGAGGTGTTCGAACGCATCGAATTGCTCTACGGCCTGGAGGTTCATTAGCACCTGGGAGATCTTCCCGACCTCGTCCTGCGCCGCTACGCCCGACGGCTGGCCTCCAGACCACCGTCGGCAGGGGCCAGGATCAAAGAACCGGCACGTACGGTGGAGGTTGCCTGCTTCCTGCGCTACTGCCTGCTAACCGCTACCGACCAGTTGATCCTGATGCTGCCGCAGGCCAAACTCAACGCTGTGGCAAGACGATTGAACGAGCGTCCAAGAAAGACGCTGGACTACGAGACGCCCGCCGAACGATTCCAGCAAACTATTGCATCCACCGGTTGAATCCGCCTTCGAAAGCTGCCGCTGACGTCGCGATGGGTCGAGGGCTGAAGTGGGTCGCGTGCCGCCCCTCGACGTCAGGCAGCAGCCGGCCAGGTCCGGTCAGTCCGACTTCATGCGCGAATGACGGGTGCTTAGACCGAACCGGCCGGTCGTGTGCACTGCTGCAGCGCAGCTTAAAGATCCTGGCCAGTAATCTCGATGCGCTCTCCACTCGATGGAGGTATTTTGCGTTCCGCAACTCCCACTAACTTTTGCTTTCCCAACTGAAACGCGAGCAGCAACTGCTTCTGGCTGTCGTCTGCCGCTCCGAGGTATTCGCAAACAACCTCCGGTCTGAGTTCGAAGGCGCAGTATCCCCACCCGAAGCCATACGCGGAGAACCACAGCGCTGACCGGTTGTCGACGATTGGGGTTGTCAGTTTGATGTATGACGAATCCATGGCGTTCGCCCTCCAGACTGGTGGTTGCCGAACTGGATTGTCCCACAACGCGTCCTCGTGGCCGAGCGCTAGGCGACATCACGCCGCACTGATGACAGGCGGCTTCGGCTGGTTGTCGAAGGCTGCCCGGTCGCGATCAACGGCGGACCACACGGCCTGATCTATGTCGGTGACCGCACTTGCTTAGCAGGGAGCGTAACGTCGTCCGTGGGCTCAAATAGCATGGTAGCGTTTGGCTGTTGCTGCGGAAGGAACCATTGAGGTGCCGGGAACGTCGTCGTTCTATTGGCCCACACCCTGATGTGCTGCCGCTATGGCAGCATCACGCTCTTTTTTGGCTGCTGCCTTTTTCTCATCGAAAACTTTTTGTGCAGCGGCTACGTGCTTGTTATAGACACGATTGGCTGCGGCCACCTGTTGGTGCATCCTCACGATTTCGTCGGGATGCCCTGCAGCCGCCGGCGCACTGGTTGCGGAATTGTCTTGAGCCCAAACGGACGCGTTTGAAAGCACTGCAACGAAAATGGCCGAAGTGGTAACCACGAGAAATTTCATGATGAGCTCCCGGAGATATTGCGGATATGTCGCAGTCCAATCGTCGACGGATTTTTCCACCCTACTCGGCCAGGCGGGTGAGACCAATGGGACCAAAGTCCGATAGCGGCCCCGGAACTCCGTATTCCCACCGCGCTGGACCCCGGCTCCATTTGAAACCATATGCGCAGCGAGCGGCCGACAACGCTCACGTCAAAGGCGAGTGCGCAGCCCCTTTCGCGGCATGGTCCTTGCACGACTGTGCAAACGCCTGGTTTCGGAAAATTGAGGCGGGACTTGTCAGCCGGCGGACTGGCAGCGGGCTAACCTGCCATTAGCGACAGTTCAGAAGCCACAGACGTGGAATATCGGTGGCGGTGAAAGATGACGCAAAGGAGAAAAATCGGTGCCGGCAAGAACGATTAGCAAGGGCAAACACACCTACCATATTGAACCGATCCGACTGGCTGAAGGAGGGTATACATTTGAGATCGTCCATATTGACCATACTGGAGACGCGATCAAAGAAGTGCGGCACGAACCGGGAATCGCTTACGCGACAGAAGAGCCCGCCATGGACAATGGACTTCATGTGGCGGCAGAAATGGCTGAACAGCAGGACGACTGAACTCCGTAAGTTGTCGAGCTTGGCGGCGGGACACCCGCCCGCCACCCACGGATGGAACTCAGGAATGCTTCCCCTCACCCTTGAAGTGACCGGACCGTGCCGCTCGTTGAATACGATGTTCGGCTCGCCCGTATGCGTGGCCGCTCCACATCCGGTAACGGACGACCAGCGTGCGAGCTGCTATGGCCGACTGGGGTCGGCTACGGAAGTTCGACGCGGCCGACGATCACCGGAGGCCGCTCGATTTCCGGGATCGGCCAAGAGTTGCCGTTCGCGCAACACACAAAGTCGTCATTCCAACGGCCAGTTCACCTCGGAACCGGCCGGATGCCCGATGGAAGCAACTCTGCCTTATGGAAAGCTTCGCATAAGGCCGAACTCCGGTCTTCCCGTGCGAGTCGACCAACGGCCGTTGTAGCTTGCAAACCGCCGTAAAGGTCGTGCTCGGCGTCGGCACCGGCCCGTTGCCGGGCGGCGCGCGGCGTTCCGAAAATCGCGAGTCCCATGCACGGGCGCTTACCGAAGAGCGATCGTCCGTCGACGGTGCTCCCACGCTAGCACGCCACGGTTACAGTGACGTCGCACTGTAACCGAGCATGGACTGACGGCAGGTGGAAGCGCCGCAGTGACATGCATACCGGGGACCGGATGTCCTCGCTGATCTCGGCTTCAACTTCGAGGCCGTAGTCGATGAAGAGCTCCTCGCCGGGCTTGATGTCGGTGAGTGCGCGGATGAATACCCGATTGCCTGCCTCGATTGTCTCGCAGTTGGGAATACAGGCATGGTCCAGCGGGCGCTGTTGCCGCCGCGGCTGCCGTCGATCAAGCTGCGTCGGAACGACTGAACGCGAACGTATGACCGGCCCCGGACCGCTGACGGGCAGCGGCGCGCCGCCAGCTGGTCACTTCACCCCGTTGTACTCGATGAGCTCCTCCGGAATCATGTCGGCGGTGCGACGGAAAGATTCGCTGCAATCCATTCCGCCGCGCCGTTCAACAGAGCGGTCTCAGTTCATCAGGGGAGCCAGTGCCGATAGGACGCGGTCTTTCTGCGCCTCGTTGATCTTGCCGAACAAGTCGCGTTGAAAGCGCGGCTCCTTGACGCCGGAAACGATGTATTGCCAGCGA
>NZ_VZQQ01000012.1 GCF_014397785.1 Paraburkholderia podalyriae | reverse complement strand
GAGTTGGGGGAGCGGGCGGTGTGGGGAGGCGCTTTGGGCGCTTCACGCGCCCGATCCGTGCTTAATTGCCGCCCGCATTGCCTTCTTCGGACTTCGCGTCGTCCCAGTTCATCCGGTGCCGATTAACGGTCTCGGTATGTCGCGCGTCGTCCTCGGTGTGCAGGTAAAGGCTGGTCGTATTCAGCGAGACGTGGCCGAGATTGTCGCGGATCGTGCGCAGATCGACGCCGCCGTCCGCCTGATGCGAACCGGCCGTATGCCGCAGCCAGTGAGCCGAAGCGCGCTCGAGTTCGTCGGCGCGATCGCCGAATTCCGGACCGCGCGCGCGCAACCACGTGGCCGCGCCCGCGAAGATGCCCTTGATCGCGTCGTGAATCGCCGAGCGCGACAAGCAGCGGTTGCGGCCCTTGAACGGCAGCACGAGCGGCGTCTCTTCGGCGCGGGTCGGTAGCGCGGCCAGCCCGTTCAGCGTCCGGTAGCTGCGCAGTTCCTGAACCAGTTCGGCCGACACCGGCACGATCCGCTCCTTATCGCCCTTGCCGAGCGTTTCGAGCCACCACTGGTCCTGACCATCGGCGCCGAGCCTTCTGAAAAACTGACCCATCTGCCCGCCGGCGACTTCGGAAATGCGCATGCCTTGCAGGTAGAACAGCGTGGTCAGCCAGCGGCAGCGCGCGTAATACGCGCGTTGCGCATCGGTGTCTTGCGGCAGTTGCTCGACGAACAGCTTCACTTCGTCCCATAGCGACGTCGACAGATAGCGCGTGACACGCGGCGCCGAGCGCTTCGCGCGCTGCCGCAGCAGCGCCATCGGATTGCCGCGCAGATAGCCGGCGTTGACGAGCCACGTGAACATCGCGTTCAGGATGATCAGCGCCTGGCGTTGGCTGGCCGGCGACAACGGCCCGTTGAACGGCCGCCAGCGTGCGTCGCCGCGCGCGTACTTGCCGCCGTTCGCCGACACCCAGCGAGCGGCCGGCTGCGGATCGGCGATGAATGACTTGAACCGCAGCAGATCCTCGTGGGTCAGCGACGACAGCGGCTTACCGAGCTGCACGACGGCCCACAGCAGCAGACGCTCCGCTTCCTTGCGGTAGTTGTCGAACGTGGTCTTGGTGTCCGCGTAATTGGAGAGCCACGCGCGCACCGCGTCGAGATCGTTGCGCGCCGATAGCTGCGAGTTCTCCACCGCGCCGCGATTGGTGCCGTCGCGGCCATCGAGCAGTTCCGGCACGACGAGCGATTCGACGGGCTGGACGGTGGCGAGTTCAGCGTTCGGGGCAGCTTTCGGCACGGCTTTGGACACGGTTCGGGACACTCCTCGGGCGCACGCCGGTTGGCGTCATTCTGCTCCGCTCAGACGCCATCAACGACGCTTGCCTGAAAAGAAAGCAGTGCCCACACTGTTGCGGACGAAACGCGAAACCCTAGCACACAGTCGGCGGCGCCTGGCGCAAAATAGGCGAGCGCGCTCAAGCTTCGACGCACAAGACGATCAATCGGCATACAGTAACGCAGCAGGTCGCGCGGGTCGCTGTCCGCTATAGCCGCCCTCTATTACCGGCATTGCCGTAATCGAATTCTATTGAACTTTGCCCTCGCCTATATTCGAATAGCAGTGGCGCGCCGATCGGAGTCATCCGTCAGAGACGCTGGGCAGGTTGGCGTCGACCTTGGATTTCATCAGTGCACTGCCGAGTCATTCGGCTGGCTGGCAGGTTTTCGGATCGTCAAATTGCCACGGAAGCCTGACACCATGACAAACGCATAACAAGTACCTTGCATGGGATTGGAGCCAGTGCCAACGCACCGACTCCGATCGACAACGGAGACATCCTCCAAAGGAGAGAACGCATGTCAAGCGAAGCAAAGTGCCCGTTCATCCATACCGCCGGTGGCGGGACGACCAATCGAGACTGGTGGCCGAAGCAATTGCGCCTCGACCTGCTGAACCAGCATTCGGATCGCTCGAATCCGCTGGACAAGGACTTCAACTATGCCGAGGCATTCAAGAGCCTCGACTACGCCGCGATCAAGCAAGACCTCGCCGCGCTGATGACCGATTCGCAGCCCTGGTGGCCCGCGGACTTCGGCCATTACGGTCCGCTGTTCATACGTATGGCATGGCATAGCGCCGGCACCTATCGCATCGGCGACGGCCGCGGCGGCGCGGGGCGCGGGCAGCAGCGTTTCGCGCCGATCAATAGCTGGCCGGACAACGTGAGCCTCGACAAGGCGCGCCGGCTGCTGTGGCCGATCAAGCAGAAATACGGCCAGAAAATTTCGTGGGCCGACCTGCTGATCCTGACCGGCAACGTCGCGCTCGAAACGATGGGCTTCAAGACTTTCGGTTTCGGCGGCGGCCGCGAGGACACGTGGGAACCGGATCTGGACGTCTACTGGGGCAATGAAAAGACCTGGCTCGGCGGCGACGTGCGCTACGGCAAGGGCGCGGCTGGCAGGGAAGACGACGAGGGCGTGCTCGTCGCCGACGAGGACCTGCACGGCACGGAGAAGAGCCGCACCGATCCGCCCGGGCGCAACCTCGAAAACCCGCTCGGCGCGGTGCAGATGGGCCTGATCTACGTGAACCCGGAAGGCCCGGACGGCAATCCCGATCCGCTCGCCGCGGCGGTCGACATCCGCGAAACGTTCGGGCGCATGGCGATGAACGACGAGGAAACCGTCGCGCTGATCGCCGGCGGCCACACCTTCGGCAAGACGCACGGCGCGGGCCCCTCCGATAACGTCGGTCCGGAGCCGGAAAGTGCCGGCCTCGAAGAGCGGGGGCTTGGCTGGCGCAACAGCTACGGCACGGGCAAGGGCGCCGACACGATCACGAGCGGTCTCGAAGTCACGTGGACCGAGACGCCGACGCAGTGGGACATGAGCTATTTTCAGAACCTGTTCGGTCACGACTGGGAGCTGACGAAGAGCCCGGCGGGCGCCAATCAGTGGGTCGCGAAGAACGCGGATGCCACGATCCCGCACGCGCACGACCCGTCGAAAAAGCTGCCGCCGACGATGCTGACGACCGACCTGTCGCTACGCCTCGATCCGATCTACGAAAAGATCTCGCGGCGCTTCATGGACAATCCCGACGAGTTCGCCGACGCGTTCGCGCGCGCGTGGTTCAAGCTGACGCACCGCGACATGGGTCCGCGCGCCCGTTATCTGGGCCCGGAAGTGCCGTCCGAGGAACTGCTGTGGCAGGACCCGATTCCGGCCGTCGATCATCCGCTCGTCGACGACAAGGATGTCGCGGCGCTGAAGCAGAAGATCCTCGCGTCGGGGCTGTCGGTGTCGCAGCTGGTCACGACCGCGTGGGCGTCGGCCTCGACATTCCGCGGCTCGGACAAGCGCGGCGGTGCCAACGGCGCGCGCATCCGGCTCGCGCCGCAGAAGGATTGGGACGTCAACCAGCCCGCTGAGTTGGCGAAGGTGCTGAAGGTGCTCGAAGGCATCCAGAGCGAGTTCAATGGTGCGCAGTCCGGCGGCAAGAAGATTTCGCTCGCCGATCTGATCGTGCTGGCGGGCAACGCCGGCGTCGAGCAGGCCGCGAAGAACGCCGGGCATCAGGTGAGCGTGCCGTTCTCGCCGGGTCGCATGGATGCGTCGCAGGAGCAGACCGACGTCGTAGCGATCGCGGTGCTCGAACCGGTTCACGACGGCTTCCGCAACTATCTGAAGGGCAAATTCCCGGTGGCGGCCGAGAAGCTGCTGATCGACAAGGCGCAACTGCTGACGTTGACGGCGCCCGAGATGACCGTGCTGATCGGCGGCCTGCGCGTGCTGAAGGTGGGCGCTGGCAGCGAATCGCACGGTGTCTTCACGAACCGGCCGGAAACGCTGACCAACGACTTCTTCCGCAATGTGCTCGACATGGGTACGGAATGGACGCCGCTGTCGTCCGCCGCGGAAACGTTCGAAGGCTGCGACGCGAAGACCGGCGAGGTCAAGTGGACGGGTACGCGCGTCGATCTCGTGTTCGGCTCGAACTCGGTGCTGCGTGCATTGGGTGAGGTGTATGCGAGCGAGGACGGCCAGGACAAGTTCGTGCGCGATTTCGTGGCCGCGTGGGCCAAGATGATGGATCTGGACCGTTTCGATCTGGCTTGATCCAGCCGTTGTGGCAAATGGTTGAAAGTGGTTAGACGAAGTCGTGACGCGCGATTGCCGGGATGCCGGCAATCGCGTTTTTTGTTCGCCTCATCACTGATCGACTCAGCCCATCTTCAGCACCACCCTGAAACGCGCATGTCCGCTCATCATCCGGTCGAAGGCCCGCGCCGCCTCGGCGAGCGGATACTGCTCGATCATCGGCTTGACGCCGCTTAGCGCGCTGAACGCGAGCGTGTCCTGTGAATCGGCCGACGTGCCCGAGGGCCAGCCTTGCACCGAGTTGCGTCCCATGATGAATTGCGCGATCGGCACTTCGACCGGCTCTTCGGAGACGCCGACCATCAACAGCTTGCCGTTCAGACCGAGACCGCCGAGCGCGGCGCTCATCGCCTTGCCGCTCGTCACCGTGGCGAGTATCAGCTTCGCGCCGCCCAGGGCCTGCAGCGCCTCGGCGACGTTCTCCGTTTTGCTGTCGATGTAGTGATGCGCACCCAGTTGCTGCGCGAGCGGGGCCTTGTCCTGACCGCGCGCGATCGCCACGGTGCGAAAGCCCATCTTGCGCGCGAACTGCACGCCGAGATGACCGAGGCCGCCGACGCCGAGAATCGCGACGACGTCACCGGCGCGCGCGCCGCTATTGCGTATCGCGTTGAAGGTCGTGATGCCCGCGCACAGCAGCGGAGCGGCATCGACATCGGACAGGTCGTCGGGAATGCGCGCGAGCGCTTCGACCGGCGCCACCATGTATTCGGCGTAACCGCCGTCGTAGCTGATGCCGGGAATCAGCGCGTACTGGCACAGCACGAAATCGCCCTGGCGGCAGCGTTCGCATGTGCCGCAATGCCCGCCGTGCCAGCCGACCCCGACACGCTGGCCGACCTGCCAGCCCTCGACACTCGCACCGACCGAATCGATCACGCCCGCGATCTCGTGCCCGGGTACGCGCGGATAGCTCAGCCCCGGCCACAGGCCTTCCTTGGTCATCACATCGCTATGACAGATGCCGCAAGCATGAATCCTGATGCGCACGTGACCCGACCCCGGCTCGGGCACATCGCGCTCGACCATTTCGAGCGGGCCGCCGGCCTGTTTCACTTCGACTGCTTTCATCGAGGGCATGATGTTCTTCCTTTCCAGTGACGAACGGGGCAAGAGGGGAACGAACCCAATCATGATAGGCCGCGTCCACACGGCTCGCCACAAAGAAGCCGTCGCCGCATAGCGTATGGCGATGACATGCGATGTAATTGGCGCGCCGCGTGGCTGCCTCTACTCTTCGACTACCGCGCCGTCGATCCGATGGCGCACACGTCAAGGAGATACCATGTCCAGCTATCCCGTTCACACGATCGAGTCCGCTCCCGCGCAGTCGAAACCCGTGCTCCAGAAGCTGCAGCAGGCGTTCGGCCTGATTCCGAACATCGCGGCTACGATGGCGGCTTCGCCGGTGCTGATCAACGGCTTCATCGGCCTGTTCGAGCGCGTGCATGCGAGCAGTCTGACGGAGCCGGAGATCCAGACGGTGCTGCTCACCAACGCCGTCACGAACGCCAGCGAATGGGCGGTCGCGTTTCATACCGCGCTCGGCTTGAATGCGGGACTGCGCCGCGCCGATGTCGAGGCGATCCGCCACGGCGGCTTGCCCGACGACGCGAGGCTCGCGGCGCTGTCGACGCTCGCGCGCTCGCTGATCGACAAGCGCGGCCGCCTCAACGACGAGGACCGGCAACGCTTCATCGCGGCAGGCTTCAGCGCTGAGCAGATTCTCGAGGTGATTGCGGTGGTCGCCGCATCGACGATCACGAACTACACCGGCAGCGTGACCGAGCCGCCGCTCGAAACGCAGTTCGGGGAATTTGCGTGGCATGCGCCCACGCGCACACCGATGCGCTAAAGCAGTCCTGATCGGGCACCAAGAGGAGGGAAAACACGATGAACGTCACGAGTCACGATCCGAAAGTGCAGTCGGGCGATCTCGGCAGTCTGTTGCGCTATTGGCGTGACGTGCGCGGCGTGAGTCAGCTCGATCTGTCGCTCGAGGCTGGTATCTCGCAGCGGCAGATCAGCTTCATCGAAAGCGGGCGCAGCGTGCCGGGCCGCGACACGCTGCTGACGCTCGCACAGACCCTGGACGTGCCGCTGCGCGAGCGCAATGCGCTGCTGCTCGCCGCCGGTTACGCGCCGATCTATTCGGAAACACCCTGGAATGCGCAGGAAATGCACAGCGTGGTTCGCGCGCTCGAACGGGTCGTGCGTCAGCATGAGCCGTATCCGGCGCTCGTGATGGACCGCGACTGGAACGTGCTGATGACCAACGACGCGGCGCCGCGCTTCTTCAACTGTTTCATCGACATGGCCGCGCGTGAAGGCCCGCGCAACATGCTGCATCTGATGTTCGATCCGCGCGGGATGCGTCCGTTCGTCGCCGATTGGGAGGAGGTCGCGCGAAGCCTGCTGCAACGGGTGTATCGCGAGTCGGTCGGTCGTGTGGTCGGCGACAACACGAAGCGCCTGCTCGATGAACTGCTCGCGTATCCCGACGTGCCGCGCGACTGGAAAACGCATCATGGCTCTGCCACGACGCACGCGACGATGCCGATGATTCCACTAGGCTTTGTCAGCGGGGGCGCGGTGCTGCGCTACTTCTCGATGGTCACGACCGTGGGTGCGCCGCAAAACGTGGCCGCCCAGGAGCTGCGCATCGAATGCATGTTCCCCGCCGACGATGCCACCGAAGCGCGTCATCAGCATCTGCTTGCGACGCATGCGTCCCGGGTCGATTTTTCGTGAATGGCGTTGAACCGCGTGTCTCGCATGCTATTTTCGTAGGGTTCGATGCAGTCAGAGCAGGCAATGCAAGCGAACAACATCAGGAGCCCTCATCATGCGCAATCAACCGAAAGACGGTGTCGATCGACGCGACTTCATGAAAACGGCAATGGCGCTGGTCGGGGCATCGACCGCGCTCGTCACGCAGGTCGGCCCTGCCCATGCGCAGGGCGCGAATGCGCCTGCCGCCGGCGCGGCAACCGGCGCGCGTCAGCGAACGCTCTACACGGGCGACGTGATCGACGGCAAGAAGGTGATCAATGCGCTCGACGTCGACGACCTGCCGCGCGGCGCGAAGCACATGTTCTATTTTCAGGGCGTGCAGATGCCGACGGGGCAGCATTGGTACGTGTCGGTGATCGTCGTGCGCGGCGCGAAGCCGGGCAAGCGCGTCGCGCTGATCAGCGGCGTACATGGCGACGAGATCAGCCCCGTGCATACGATACAAACCGTCGTCAGCCAGCTCGATCCGGCCCGGATGTCGGGCACGGTGCTCGCGGTGCTCGACGTATCGCGTCCCGCGCTCGAAGCGATGGAACGCCGATGGCCGAACTCGGGCCGAGGTATCGACCTGATCGACATCAATCGCGAATGGCCGGGCAACGAGAATGGCCCGAGCGCGCCGAGCCGACACGCGGGACTGCTATTCAACCGGCTGCTGCGGCCGAACGCGGACTACGCGATCGACTTCCATACCGGCACGACCGGTATGGACCTGACCTCGTTCAATCTCGCGCGGATGGAATTGCCGGAAGCGCGTGCGATGGCGGAGCTGTATCCGATCGCGCAGATCTTCGACAACCCCGCGTATCCGACGCTGCTCGCGAATGCGCTGATCAACGTCGGGATTCCCGCGATCACGCCGGAGATCGGCGTCGCGCGCGTCCTCGATCTCGAGATGATTCCGCTGTTCGTCGAAGGCACGATGAACGTGCTCAAGCGCTACGGCGTCGTGCCCGGTCCGATGGGGCGCACCGGGCGCGACGTGGGGATCTTCGTCGGCAATAGCGGACACACCATTCTCACCACGCATGGCGGCTTCGTCGAACTGCTGGTCAAGCTGAACGACAAGGTCGCGGCGGGGCAGAAAGTGGCGGTCCAACGCAATACGTTTGGCGAGGTGGTCGCGCAATACACGAGCTCAGTCACGGGCGAAGTGACAGGGCGCCGTACCGATGCGACGGCGGAGCCCGGCATTCCTATCGTGATGATTCTTTATCAGAGTGCCAGCCGGGAGAACCCGGAGGATTACTCCGAGTAGCCACGATCGGTGTCGCGAGCGGCGGGGTTTCAGTCGCGAGGCAGGATTCAGGCACGCTCGATGCTCCGGGGATATAAGCAGCGATCTCTTTGCACGATATCCCGACGCCTGATCGGTTTGATTCGATCGATCGCGACGGTCGACACTGGAAGAACACAACACGAAACCGACCACCCCCTTACTGGCAGTCAGCTTCTTCGCGGCCGATGTGCAGGCAGGCGCGGGTCCCCTTCTTGGCATCTATCTGCAAGCGCACGGATGGAGCCCCGGCTCGATCGGCACCGTGCTGACGCTGGGGGCCATCGTCAGCGTGCTCGGGACGGCTCCGGCCGGTGCACTGGTCGATGCGATTTCTCATCGGCGCGTGGTGGTCGTTGTGGCGAGCGCCATGACGGTCGCTGCCGCGTGTGTGATCGGGCCGTGTGGGTCACCCAGGGCGCGACGATCAGGCGGGCCTGCGATACGCGCCGCGACGAGTTGGAGAAAATGGCCGACATCGACGCGTCGGCGTTGTTTTCGTAGCGTGTCCGGCGGGGCGCGCATTCAGCGAGCGCAGACGCCGCATCGCCATGGTCCATCCATTTGAGGTAATATAGTTCCTCAAGTGGAGGGCTTATGAGTGACACGGTGAAAGTACGGGTTTTTCTAGGTTATGGCGGCAGTGCCCATGTCGATCCGGCTGCGTTTACCAGCATCTTCCGGGTGGATCCGACCTTCCGGATCGCTATCATCAAGTCAGGTGTAAAGCCCGAAACATTCGGTGTCATCGCGAGGCAGATGGACCGTAGCCGCGAGCAGCTCGGCAAGACGCTCGGGTTATCGGTGACGACCATCGACCGCAAGCAGAAGGCCGGCGAAAATCTGTCGTCAGAGCAGAGCGAGCGAGTCGTGGCGATGGCGAGACTCATTGGTCAGGTGCAGGCTATGGTCGAGGAGTCGGGCGATCCCGAGGGGTTCGACGCCGCGCACTGGCTGGGACGTTGGCTCGATGAGCCATTACCGGCGCTGGGCGGTCAGCGGCCGGCGGAATTCATGGACACCGCGGAAGGACGGGAATTGGTTTCGCGGCTTCTCGCCATGGCGCAAAGCGGAGCCTACGCTTGACGGGCGGCGCGACGCTGTGGCGTATTGGAACCGACACACCCGGCTATACGGCCGACGACATGTCAGGGGTGGGGGCGAAGATCACGGGCGGTCGATGGAACCGTCCGGGAACGCCTTTGCTCTATACGGCCGGCAGCATCGCACTTGCCTGCCTCGAGACGCTGGTCCATCTGAAGTTCGGTGATCTGCCGTTGAACCGTTACCTGATCTCGATTGCCGTGCCGCCGGCTGTCTGGCGCAAAACGGTGTCGCTGGTGGACCCGAGCACACACGTGGGCTGGGACGCGTTGCCGGCAGGCATGGTCAGCCTCGATGTTGGGGAGCAGTGGGTTCGATCGAAGGCGAGCGCGCTGGCCGTCGTTCCGTCGGTGATCGTTCCCCGTGAACTGAACGTGCTGGTGAATCCCGGGCATCCGGACATCTCGAAGCTGAAAGTCACGAAGCACGAAAAGTGGTCATACGATCACCGGCTCATGAAAAGAGCCTGATCCGTCGATGTTTGACCCAGATCAAGCCGCCGAACTCACGGCGACCACCGATGCAATCGTCAAAGTCACACGCACGACGATCTGCGGGATCGGTCTTCACATTCTCAAAGGCGACGTGCCGACCTGCGAGCCGGACCGCATTCTCGGCCACGAAGGCGTCGGTGTCGTGCATCAGACCGGCGACGCGGTGAGCGGGCTCGCGGCGCTATTGACCCCGCAGTTCTACTTGCCGGCGCAGATCATCATGATCGACCTCGACGCGAACCGGCTCGAGGTCGCGCAGCGCTTCGGCGCGACCGCGTGCATCGACAACGCGCATGCGGATGCGGTCGCGCAAGTGCTGAAGCTGATGAAATCGGTAGGCGCCGACTGCGTGATCGAAGCGGTCAGCAGTCCGGCGACGTTCGAACTCTGTCAGCAGCTGGTCGCAAGTGCAATCTTCACCTGGACAAGCTGTGGGGACCGCAACATCGCGATCACGACGCCTCTCGTCGATACCGTCAGTACACCGATGCTGATGAAGACGGTCAAGGAGGGCCGGATCGAACCCACGCTTCTGATCACGCATCGATTCCGGCTCGACGATATCCTTTCGGCTTACGAAACATTTTCAAGCGCCGCCAGCACGCGCGCGTTGAAGGTGTTGATCGAGGCGTCATAAAGCTTCGCAGGCGGCCATGCCGTCGATGGCAGTGTCTGCCAGAAGCAGCGGGGCGGCTGCGCGCATGACTCGTATAGGGCTCTGGATGTCACGCGCCGCGGACCTCTATACTGTGCGTCGTCAAACACGAGGCCTGCCGAAGTCGACATCGCTGGAACCCGCGCATCCATGGATACTGATTTGTCGTCGTCGCCCCGCTCACGGCTCGCGCGCGTTATCGAGGTGTTCATCGTATTTCTGAAACTCGGGCTGACCAGCTTCGGCGGCCCGATCGCTCACATCGGCTACTTCCGGCGCGAGTTCGTCGAGCGTCGGCACTGGCTCGACGACGAAGCCTTCACCGATCTGGTCGGCCTGTGCCAATTTCTGCCTGGACCCGCGAGCAGCCAGACGGGATTTTCGATCGGGCTGCTGCGGGCGGGGTGGGCCGGGGGCCTTGCCGCGTGGTGCGGCTTTACGCTGCCGTCGGTACTCGTGATGCTGGCCTTTGCCGCAATCGCCCCCGATCTGCGCGGAGCGCTCGGCACGGGCGTGATTCATGGCCTGAAACTCGTCGCGGTGGCCGTCGTGGCGCAGGCTGTCTGGGACATGGCGCGCCGTCTGTGTCCGGACCGCCGCCGCGCGGCGATCGCGCTCGCGTCGCTCGGATTGCTGAGTCTGCTGGCCACCGCCTACGCGCAACTGATCGCGATCGCCGCCGGCGCCGTGCTCGGTGTCGCGCTGTGCCGGACGACGCCAGCGCAAGCGCCACGCCCCGCTGCGCGACGGGCCGGCGACTTTCAGGTGTCGCGCACGGCCGGCACCGCCGCGCTGATGGTCTTTTGCGCGCTGCTTTTTGCGTTGCCGCTGTGGGCGGCAAGCGGTGCCTCGCAAGGCATCCGCCTGTTCGATGCGTTCTATCGCTCCGGTGCGCTCGTGTTCGGAGGCGGGCATGTGGTGCTGCCGTTGTTGCAACGTGAAACCGTCGCGACAGGATGGGTCGCGCCCAACGACTTCCTCGCCGGCTATGGCGCGGCCCAGGCCGTGCCGGGACCGCTGTTTGCGTTCGCGGCGTTTCTCGGCTGGACGATGGCACTCCCGCCGAGACACTGGAGTGGCGCACTGCTGGCGATACTGGGCATTTTTCTGCCGGGTCTGCTGCTCGTCGTCGCCGCGTTGCCGTGGTGGCAAACGCTGCGCGCGCGTGCGGCGATGTCGGCGGCGCTTGCCGGCGTCAATGCGGCCGTGGTCGGCCTGTTGGCCGCCGCGCTTTATTCCCCGGTGTGGACGAGCGCGGTCTTGTCGCCGACGGATTTCGCCGTAGCGTGCATCGGCTTTTTGCTGTTGATGCGCTGGAAAGCGCCGCCGCTTGCGCTCGTCGTGCTGTGTGTCGCCGCCGGCGTGGCGCAAACGGTGCTGCACCACGTCTGACAGGCGAATCGCGCGCGCCCTTCAAAAGCACCGATGTGCATCGTCTGTCGATCGGCTGAGCGCGGGCCGGCCAATGAGCGGCTTACGCGTCGCCCGGTTTCCCGGGCAGCATGCGCTTGAGCACGTCATCGCCCAGCACGTAGTGATGAAACAGCGCGGCGGCGGCATGTCCCGCCGCGATGACGATGATGGCCCAGCCGACGAAGTCATGAGCCTCGCCAATCGCATGATGGGTCGCCTTACTGGTCGGCGCGAACGGAGAGGGGATCTCCAGGCCGAAAAAGCTCATCGATTCGTTGCCGGACCATCGCAGTGCGAAACCCAGTACCGCTTCGCCGATCAGCAGTGCATACAGAAGATAGTGGACGCCTTTCGCGGCCAGCTCGATCCACCCCGCGCCAACCGCGGGACTTTGACGTCCGGGTACCAGACGCCACGCAATGCGCACGATCAACACCGCCGACAGCAATATTCCAAACGACATGTGGCCGACGATCATCAGTGGCGCGTGGGCTTTGGCGCAAATCCCCAGGTGTGGGCCAGACCGAATTGTGCCAACACCAGAATCACCGTGATCCAATGCAGCAGGATCGAGAAAGAGTCGTATTGCGTGCGGTCATCGCCGGCGGCGATTCGCGTTGCCGTCGCGGTCACGGATGAATGTTTGAGCTTGGTCATCGGGTCGATCGAACAGAATGAGCGCCAATGGAGCGTACCGGGATCTGGTGAATCATTGCCTAAGGGTAGGACAAGCCTGGCGCCATCGCCACGTCAAGTCTCACGATTGCGTGGCCCGGTATCCGCTAAGATCGTCGCGGGATCCACCGACCAGAAAGATTTCAAAACGAAACGCGCAATGGACCGTATCGACGCCATGAAGGTATTCGTCGCCACGCTCGACGAGGGAAGTCTCGCGGGTGCAGGCCGCCGGCTGGGCCGTTCACCGGCGGCGGTGAGCCGGGCCATCGCGTTTCTGGAGACGCACACCGGCACGCCGCTCCTGTACCGCACCACGCGCACGATCCGGCTAAGCGACGCGGGCGAGCGCTACGCGCTGGCGTGCCGGCGCATCCTCGCGGATCTCGAGGAGGCGGACCTGCTCGCAGCCGACGAACGCTCCGCGCCGCGCGGCCTGCTCGGCGTGACGGCGGCGGTGGCGGTGGGCGAGCAGGTGCTGCGCCCGATCGTCGATTCGTTTCTCGATCGCCACCCTCAGGCGTCGATCCGCCTGCATCTGCTTGACCGGCCCGTCAGCCTGATCGACGAGGGCATCGACGTAGCGTTGCGCATCGCCCATCTGCAGGACTCGACGCTCGTCGCCGTTCCGGTGGGCGAGGTGAGGCGGGTGGTGGTCGCTTCGCCCGACTATCTCGCCACGCATCCGCCCATCGTGGCGCCCACCGATCTCGCCAGCCATCCGGTCATTTCGATGACGCATTTCGGGCTCGACTCGTGGAGCTTTCCGGCGGCGCGTCAAACGGCGCTGCCGCAGGTCGTGCGGTTCACGCCGCGCTTCATCGTCAATACGATCCGCGCGGCGCTGGCTTCCGCCGTGGCCGGGCATGGCGTCACGCGGCTTTTCTCTTATCACGTGGCCGAGCAGGTCAAGGCCGGTGCGCTGAAAATCGTGCTGCGCGACAGCGAGCATGCGCCGCTGCCCGTCAACCTGGTGATGCCGCACGGGCGCCTTTCAGTGCCGAAGGTGCGCAGTTTCGTCGATTTCGCCACGCCGCTGCTGCGCGACTATTTCGAGCGAACCCAGCACATCACCGACGCCGACTGACGCTGATTCGTCCGCCGCGCGGAAGAATGACTTACGCAGCGCGGCGATTCTCCCGGGCTGCGACTCGAGCTAGACTGGCTCCCATATTCATCAGGTGCTTAACAGCCTTGGTAGAGGGGAGTCATCATGCAGCAAGCCGTCTCGAATCCGACCGCTCCGGCCGGCTACAACGTCTGGCGGGGCACGCTCGCCGGGGCCAGCGCGAGTCTCATCGGCATCGGTCTCGCGCGTTTTGCCTATACGCCGCTGTTGCCGGCCATCATCGGCGCGCACTGGTTTCCCGCCACGAGCGCGGCTTATCTGGGCGCGGCGAACCTCGGTGGCTATCTGGCCGGCGCGCTGCTGGCGGGCGCGATGGTGCGCGTGGCGAAACCCGCCACCGTGATGCGCGCGATGATGCTGCTCGCGACCGTCGCCTTCGTGGCCTGCGCGGCGCCCGTGTCGTTCCTGTGGTTTTTCGTCTGGCGCCTCGTCTCGGGGATCGCGGGCGGCGCGCTCATGGTGCTCGCCGCGCCCACCATCCTTGCGCACGTGCCGGCGGCGCGCCGGGGCTTCGCGAGCGGCGGCATCTTCACGGGCATCGGGCTCGGCATCGCGGCCTCGGGCACGATCGTGCCGATTCTGTTGCGTCAGGGGCTCGCCTGGACGTGGCTCGGGCTCGCGGCCGTTTCGCTCGCGCTGACCTTGGTGGCGTGGAACGGCTGGCCCGAGCACGCCGCGCCCGCGCATGCCGATGCGCGCTTGCGCTTCGAAACAGCGCCTGCCTATCCGCGCGCTGGCCTGCGCGCGCTGTATGCCGAATATGGCCTGAACGCCGTGGGGCTCGTCCCGCACATGCTCTTTCTCGTCGATTTCGTCGCGCGCGGGCTCGGTCGCGGCGTCGATGCGGGCGCCGAATTCTGGGTGCTGTACGGCCTGGGCGCGATCGTCGGACCGCTCGCGGCGGGCCATCTCGCCGATCGCGCGGGCTTCGGGCGCGCGCTGCGCGTCGCGTATCTGGCGCAGGTCGTTGCGGTCGCGATCCCGGCCGCGGGCTGGTTCGGGCCAGCGGGGCTGATGGTCTCGGCCTTGCTCGTGGGCGCGTTCACGCCGGGCATCGTGCCGCTAGCGCTCGGCCGCGTGAACGAATTGCTTGCGCACCATCCGTCCGCCGTCAAGGATGCGTGGAGCCGCGCAACGACGAGCTTTGCCGTGATGCAGGCGGTAGCGGCCTACGGTCTTTCGTTCGTGTTCTCGTCGAGCGGCGGCAATTATCAGATGCTTTTCGGGATCGGCGCAGTCGCGCTGTTGCTTGCGCTCGTCGTCGATCTTGTGTCCGCGCGCAGAGTGAAATGAACGCCCATGCGCCGCGCCCACTACACGGTGGTGGCCGCGCTGCTCGTGAACGCGATGATGGTGCTGCTCGCCAATATGTCGATCGAGCCGATCATCACCGTGTATATCGGCGGCCGTGGCGTCGGTGCGGCGCATGTTGCGCGCGTGGCGGGGCTGGTTATGGCATGCTCGGCGCTCGGGAGCATGCTGATGGCCGCGTGCCTCGGCGCCGCTTGCGGCGGCTTCGCGCGCTGGGCGCACCGCCGCGCTGGGGCCTGACAGGCTGGCAAGCTGGCAAGCTGGCAAGCTGGCAAGCTGTCGGGCACATTGAACCTTTAACGCATCCGGTGGGGAAGGAAACATGAGCACTCAAGCGGACAATACTCAAGCGGACAATCGCGCGTTGCTGCGCGCGCTCGGCATCCACAAGCCGATCATTCAGGCGCCCATGGCCGGCGTCACCACGCCGGCGCTGGCGGCCGCGGTGTCGAACGCGGGAGGGCTCGGCTCGCTCGGCGTTGCCGCGATGAGCGCGGAGAATGCGCGCCGCGCGATCCACCAGACGCGTGAACTGACAACGCGGCCGTTCAACGTCAACGTGTTCTGCCATCGCCCGGCCACGCCCGATGCCGCCATCGAACGTGCCTGGCTCGATTGGCTCGAACCGGTGTTCCGGCAATACGGCGCGGCGCCGCCGCAAGCGCTGTCCGAGATATACACGAGCTTCGTCGTCGATACGGCGATGCAGGCGATGCTGCTCGCGGAGAAGCCGGCCGTCGTGAGCTTCCATTTCGGCTTGCCGCCCGATGCGGTGATCGCGCAACTCAAGCACGCCGGCATCCGTTTGCTGGCGAGCGCGACCAATCTCGACGAAGCGGCCGCGGCCGTCGAGGCGGGGGTCGATGCGATCGTCGCCCAAGGCATCGAAGCGGGCGGCCATCGCGGCGTGTTCGACACGACCGGGCGCGACGAGCGCCTCGGCACGTTCGTGCTGACGCGCCTGCTGGTGAGTGAGTTCGACGTGCCCGTGATCGCGGCGGGCGGCATCATGGACGGCGCGGGCATCGCGGCCGCGCTCGCGCTGGGCGCACAGGCGGCGCAATTGGGCACGGCGTTCGTCGCGTGTCCGGAAACCTCGATCGACGACGATTATCGCCGCGCGTTGCTCAGCGATGCGGCGCGCTCGACGACGTTGACCTCGGCCATTTCGGGGCGCCTCGCGCGCAGCATCGTCAATCGCTTCACCGCGCTCGGCGAAGACCCGCGGGCCCCGCGCACACCGTCCTATCCGATTGCCTATCACGCGGGCAAGGCGCTCAATGCGGCCGCCAAGGCCAAGGGGGAGTTCGGCTACGACGCGCAATGGGCGGGGCAGGCCGCGCCGCTTGCGCGTTCGTTGCCCGCGGGGGAACTGATCGCGCAGCTGGAACGCGAGACGCGTGGAAGTATCGAGCGGCTGCAATCGGTGTGGAATTGAGCAGCCGAGCTCATGCAACGCAAATTCGACGATCTGCTGCTGGGCAGCATCGAGCTTTTCTGCCTCGCGGCGGAGCTCGGAAGCTTTACGCTGGCGGCCAATGCCGCGAGCGTCATGCCGGCGGCCGTGAGCCGCTCAGTGGCGCGGCTCGAGGAACGGCTCGGCGTGCGCCTGTTCGTGCGCACGACGCGCCAGATCCGTCTGACCGACGCGGGGCGGCGCTACTTCGAGCAGAGCCGTCAGGCCTTGTCGCAACTGATGGACGCCGAGCGCGAAGTGACGGGCGAGCAAACCACACCGGCCGGCGTGCTGCGCATCAGCATGCCGACGCCCTATGGGCACTATCGCGTGTTGCCGCTGCTGCCGGCGTTTCGCGAACGCTATCCGCAAGTCCAGGTCGAGACGCACCTGAGCAACCGCAACATCGACTTCGCGGACGAAGGTTTTGATCTCGCGATACGCGGGCGCGCGCCGGCCGATTCAAACCTCGTCGCGCGTAGGCTCGAAGAGGCGGAAATGGTCGTGGTGGCGGCGCCCGCCTATCTGAAGCGCGCCGGCGTGCCGAAAACGATCGCGGACCTGCAGGCACACGAGTGCATCCAGTTCGAACTGCCGAGCAGTGGGCGCCATCTCGCGTGGACCTTCGAAGGCACCGGTGAAGATGGCGACGTGCTGACGCGGGGAAGTTATGGAACGTCCGGCGACGCGCTTGCCGGCGTGACACTCGCGCGTGCCGGCGCGGGGCTTTTTCAGACGTATCGCTTCGTCGTCGAAGACGACCTGCGCGAAGGTCGGCTCGTGGAGGTGTTGCGCGAAGCGGGCGGGCGCACGCGGCCGTTCATCCTGCTTTATCCGCACGCGCGCTACCTGACTTCACGTGTGCGGGTTTTCGTCGATTTTCTCGTCGAGCGGTTGGCGAAACCGGCGTCGCCCACGACGCCCGCGCCACGCGCGCGCGCCCACGCATCACATTGAACGGCAGCGCGGGCTTGCAGAGTCTTCAATTGTCGAATCTCGGCAACTGGGCGTCCGGGCAGTTCGTCGTTGGGCCTTCGATCACGCTGCCGATATTCGAAGGCGGCCATCTGAAGGGGACGCTTGCGCTGCGTGAGGCACAACAGCAGGAAGCCGCCATCGTCTACAGGCAGACCGTGCTGCGGGCGTGGCGGGAAGTGGACGATGCGCTCGTCACCTACGATGCCGAACAACGTCGCCGCGATCGGCTGACCACTGCCGTCAGCATGAACGAGCGCGCTCTCGCGGTCGCGCGCGAACGCTACGAGGCGGGCGCTCTCGACTATCTCGACGTGCTGCCCAGCGGTTGCGGCGGGGAGGGCAGTTCGAGAGCGAGTTCGGCGAGTTTCTGTTGGACGGACATGGTGGGCTCCTTTGAGCGCGATGTCGAGCGCGCGAAGCTGATCACGCGCTTAATGTGCGGATACCCGCGCTTACTGACCTGCGCTCTGGCCACCGTCCACATGCAGGATCTCACCGGTCACGAACGGTGCCGAGTCGAGATAGAGGATCGCATTGACGATGTCGCTCATCTCGCCCATGCGTCCGACCGGATGCAAGCCGGCGAGCGTCGCGTGCGATTCGACCGGATGCATCGGCGACTTGATCACCCCAGGCGACACCGCGTTGGCACGGATACCGGCGCGCGCGTATTCGATCGCGAGCGAGCGGGTCGCGGCATTCAGACCGCCCTTCGTGAGCGCCGCGAGCACCGACGGCACGTGGCTGCTCGCCTTTTCCGCGAGCGTCGTGGTCACGGTGACCACGTGGCCGCTGCCATGCTTCTGCATCGCCTGGATCGCGTACTGGGTGATGTGGAAGAAGCCGTTCAGGTTGACGTTCAGCAGCGCCGCGTAGTCTTCGGCGGTGTACTGCGTGAACGGCTTCGCGATGAAAATGCCTGCGTTGTTCACGAGCGTATCGACGCGTCCGAAGTGCTCGATGGCAGCGTCGACCACGCGGCGTGCGGTGGCGGCCTCGCCGATGTCGCCGGCCACGGCGACATGGTCGGCCTCAACCGTCGGTGCGATGGAACGAGCGGTGGCGACGACGCGATGACCCTGCGCGCGGAACGCTTTGGCGGTTTCAGCGCCGATGCCTTGCGAAGCGCCGGTGACGATGACGACCTTTGAAGTGCTCATGGTTTGCCTCACGGTATGATGGACTCGGCCTGCTGGCCGTTCGAACCGATGGATCCGATGCAGGCCACTGTAGGCGCATCCGCCTCGGCTTCGAACACACACCGTGGACAAAGAGTCTTGCGTCACGAGAACAAATCACGGCGCCGGCGACGCCGGCGGCTAGAACCACAGCCAGCGCCAGATACCCGCGGGCCAACCGGCGAGCGGGATATGCGCCCAGGTCGCCACGAGCCAGAAAACGAGGCCGCCCGCCAGCGCGTGCATGCCGAACCCGCCGAGCCGCGCGCGGCCGGCGGCGATTGCCGCGAACGGCAGATAGCTGGTCTTCGATTCCCATACGGGCCACAGATCCGGTTGCAGCCGGCGTTTCTTGCGGTCCTGTAACGCGGCACCGACCAGTGCGAGGATGATGATCGCCGCGGCAAGGACGATGTTCCGGGTGACCGGGAACACAGCGACATGGCACAGTCCCCAAAGCGCGAACGACCACATCATCGGGTGACGAGTGACCGCGTACACGCCGCGCGCCGCGTCGGGAAACGCGGCGCCCCGGCCAACGGTGGGCAAGGCGGGGTTGCGGATCAGCGAGCCCATCAGCAGGATCGACGCGATCAGCATCAGCACGGTCACGACCGCCCACAGCGCGTCGCCTGCCGGCCATAGCGGTGCGGAGACGGGCGTCCTGTCGTAAGCCATGACCATCCAGCCGAACGTGAGTATCGCAATCAGCGAATAGACGCCCATCGCGCCCCGTTCGCCGATCGCATGGACCATACCGGCCCGCAACGGATGGGACAGCAGAAAGTGACTGCCGACAAAAGCGAATGCCGCCACGACAAGTATGTCGATGCTTCCCATTGGCCCGGCTCCTCAAGTCAGATGATCGGTCGACCGTGTGCAATGGAGAATACTACGTCGGGTGGGGCGACGAAATGATCACGCCGGATCGCGCAAGTCGAAACAACTGCGTCGAGTCCGCGATCCGGTCAACGGCTTCCCGTCAGCGTCGCATCGCGGTGGCGGCGGCGTCCATCGCTGATGCCGCTTTTATTCTATCGACCGGTGTTGCGCTTTGGTGTACTGGCGGTAGTCCGCGATTATTGACGCGGGGGAGCCGCTGACATCATGAAACCTGTCGAAGAACCGTTTGGCATGGCGCTCGCAGTAGCGCTGGAGTCGCAACGAGGGCGCGGCTGGAGCGTATTCATCGAAGCGCTGGCCGTGCCGGCAAGGGTCGGCATTCATCCACACGAACACGGTGCGCCACAGGCAATCGTGATCGACGCGCGGCTCGGCTACGGTGCTGCGCCGAGCGAAGCGAACGGATGGATCGACTACGACGGGTATTGCACGCGCATCGCAGACTTTCTCGCCCATAAACCGCATACGCGCCTGCTTGAAACGCTGGTCGCGGACATTGCGGAACTCTCGTTTCGGCAATGGCCCGCCCTTGAGACGCTGACGCTTAGCGCACACAAGCCGAAAATCCGGCCCGGCACGCGTTGCGTAGGTGTCACGCTCGATTGGACGCGCGCGGACTATCTGCTGTGGCGCGGCGCCGCGCAACGCTGAATGTGCGCGAGTCGGACCGGCGCGTGGACGGTCTCGGCCGTCCATTTTTTGGGCGCGCATTGGCGTTGCCAGTTTGTTAGCGCAGCAAACGCCGGCAAACCGACGGATCGAGAGACTCAAACTATTAACACGACATTATAGTACTAATGTCGTGTTTGAGGCGGTCGTATGTAGCATATATAGCGTTTTACGTTGTATTATCAACACATCACCACGCATGCAGCCGCGCCGGCCATGACCCTCGAATCCGACATCGAAATCGCCCGCCAAAACGCATCGGACACGCAATCGCTCTATCGCGAGGTTTGCGCGCTGCTGTTTTTCCGCTACGGCGAAACCCCGACCGCGAACCGCCTGTATCAATTGGTGCGCAAAGGCAGCATGAGCGCGCCGGCCAAAGCGTTGCGCGATTTCTGGACCGACGTGCGGGACAAAACGCGTATCGACGTCGGCCGCCCGGATTTGCCGCAGGAGGTCGCAGCGGCCGCCGGCGAGTTCGCGGCGCAAATGTGGCGTCTGTCGAGCGACGCCGCGACCGCCGCGCTCGACGTATTCAGACACGACGCCGACGCGCAAATCGCCGCGGCGCGAGAACAGGCAGCGCAAAGCGACATGCAGCGCCAGCAGGCCGTTGCCCACGCCGAACAGGCGGCCAGCGATGCCGCAACCGCGCGTGCACGGATGGCTGGGCTCGAGGCGCGCATCGTCGAGTTGCAGACCGCCAACGACATGTTGACGGCTCAATTGGCCGCATCGAAGGAAGAAATCGCGGCCGCAGGCGCCGCGCTCGCCGATGCCCGGCGCGATTTCGCCGACGAACTCGCGAAGCTGCGCCGCTCGCACGAGCAAAACGAGCAGCGGCTCGCCGCGGCGGAAAAGCGCGCCTTGCTCGAAATCGACAGTGAGCGGGCCGCGGCACAGCGTCTGCGCAAGGAGCTTCAGGCAAGTCAGGAGCGGGCGGCGGCGCTCGAAGCCAAATCGCGGACCGAGCGCGACGCGTTGCGCGACGAATTGGCCGCATCGAAATCGGAACTGGCCGCCTGCGGTGCACAGCAGGCCTCGACTCGAACGCAGCTCGCGCAAAAGGATGCGGCGCTGGCCGAACGCGTGGCGGCGTCCGACCTGTTGCGCCAGCGTATCGACACGCTGTCACGGCAGCTGGAGGCGGCGCGAACAGAAAAAGCATCCGCGCGCCCTGCCCGCCGCGTCCGCGAAAAATCGTCCGCGCAAGCCCGCGCGACGGCGGGTTTCTCAGGCGCACCGTTCATCAAACGTTCGTCCAACACAAAATCACGCGAAGATTGAGGCACGCGACGTCCTGGCGTGCCACGACACGAATCGCAAAGTGGTTACCTTAAACTCCACGAAACCGGTTCTCCACCAAGCCAGTCGAGCGACTAACCTGATCTCATGTCAAACCCACCGCGAGGACGGATAACATGAAGATCATGCACGTCGACGCCAGCGCAAAGCGCGAGCGATCCAATTCCCGCGCACTCGCCCGCTATTTTCTTGAGCGTCTGCGCGAAGAACGCGTCGACTTCGAGCTCGACTATCTGGACGTGACACTCGACACGCCTGCGCACGTCACCAAGCCGTTGGCGATCGCGACCTTCCGCGTTCAGATAAGTCACGCCGGTCCGCGTAACGCGTGCGCGTGGAGAGTTGGCCGCGCAGTGGGCAAAAGGCGCACGCGTGGCGAACCGCGAAGCCGAGGTGCTGTGTCAGGCTGACGAGGAGTGACGCCATGAGCACGATCCGCACACTGTTCGCGTCGGCGTTGCTGGCCGGCGCCGCGATCGCGGGTACGTTGGAGCCCGCCGATGCCGCCGACACCGGCGAGGCGAGCTATGTGCTGTCGGGCGCGATCCGCAGCCGTGTCGATAACGGCGCCGAGCGCATCTACCATGCGGGCGAATCGTGGACCGAGAAGCCCGGCGCGCATCACAGGGTCAGCGAGAACGCGAGCACGACCGAGCCGGCAAAACTGCTCGCGATTTTCGTCGCGGATACGAACGACCCACAGCTCGTGACGTTCGATAAAAAGTAATCGTGAGGGAACGGCGGCACTCGCCGCCCGCCCGCATCGATGCAACTGCAACGATCCGCGCGAACGCTGCATCAGAACCGCGGATGACACTCGAAACTGACCGACGACTCGTGCTCGGTCATCACGCTGACGCCGCTGACGGTTTCCGTACTCACGCTGCTTTGCATGCCGCGGCGCTCGCAGTAGTCGCGTGCTTCGTTCATCGCGAGTTCGTGCGCGCGCGCCCACGCCATGCGTCCGCCGGTCGCGCTGGCGGCCACCGTGTAGGTGCCGGGCTTGCCGCTCGCGACCACGTCCGTGCTCGACGCGCATCCGACCACACTCGCGCACGCAAGCGCCACCGCGGCCACCGCGCGCATGCGCGCGAGCAGCGCCGCCCTCTTCCTTTCTGTGCTTTCTGCCTGCGCAACGCACGCAGCTTCAAGTAGCCGCACCGTTTTGCGCGCCTCGGCAACACTGTCCAAACCTTGACTCGACATCGTGGAACACCTGCATTTTTAACCGGATAGTCAGGCAGTAATTATCCGGAATCGTTCGCGCAAGATCAGCCGATACAACCGAAAACACTGTTGCGTGCCTCTTAACAATGGATGGCAGCGCGACGCCCTGCCAACGTCGGCGATGAGCGGACCATATGGTTCATAAAGGGACTTCCCGAATCGCTTTTCAGCGCCTAGTCTGTAACGATGCCTTTTGCGCTCACAGGCATAGCGAACCGCAAGCAGCCCCCACAACATAGCGGCATACACCGGTCGCCGAACCGGAGGAGATATATATATGGATCTCGAAGTACGCACCATGCGTCGCGTCACGGTCCGGCTCGTGCCGTTCCTGATGCTGTGCTATTTCATCGCCTATCTCGATCGCGTGAACGTCGGCTTCGCGGCCCTGCAGATGAATCAGGCGCTCGATCTGTCCGCGAGCGCGTTCGGCTTCGGCGCGGGCGTGTTCTTCCTCGCGTACTTCTTTTTCGAAGTGCCGTCGAACCTGCTGCTGGAACGATTCGGCGCGCGCCGCTGGATCGCGCGGATCATGTTCACGTGGGGCATTCTCGCGGGCGCGATGGCGTTCATCCCGGACATCGCGCGCTTCACCGGGCTCTCGTCCGCGCACGTATTTTTCGGCCTGCGCATTCTGCTTGGCGTCGCCGAGGCCGGCTTTTTCCCCGGCATCATCTTTCTGCTGACCTTGTGGTTTCCGGCCGCGTATCGCGGACGCGTGGTCGGCTACTTCATGGCGGCGATTCCTCTGTCGACGGTGATCGGCGGACCGATCTCCGGCGCGCTGCTGTCGCTCGATGGCCGCGGCGGACTCGGCGGCTGGCAGTGGCTGTATCTGATCGAGGCGCTGCCAGCGGTACTGCTGTCGCTCGCGGTGCTGTTGTATCTGACCGACAAGCCCGCCGACGCCAGCTGGCTCAGCACCGACGAGCGCGACTGGCTGATCGCGCGCCAGAAGCAGGAGCGTGAGCATCGCGAGGCGGTGCGCCACTTCAGCGTGAAGGAGGCGCTGATCAATCCGCGCGTGCTCGCGATCGCGCTGATCTATTTCGGGGCGAACGCAACCAACTATGGCCTGAGCTTCTTCTTGCCGCAGATCGTGAAAGCGTTCGGCCTCACCAATCTGCAGACCGGTTTCGTGACGTCGCTGCCGTACGTGGTCGGCCTCGTCAGCATGATTGTGTGGGGACGGCATTCGGATCGCCATCTGGAACGCCGCTGGCACGTCGCGATTGCGCTGTTCATCGCGGCGGCGGGCATCGCGGCCGCGGCCGGGCTCGATGATCCGGTGCAGAAGATGATCGCGCTATCGATTGCCGGCTTCGGCATCTTCGGTTGCCTGCCGGTGATCTGGGCCCTGCCGGCCGCGTTCCTGTCGGGCGCGGCGGCCGCGGGCGGCATCGCCGCGATCAATTCGCTCGGCAATCTGGCGGGCTTCTTCGGGCCGTTCGCGATGGGCTGGATCAAGGACAGCACCGGCGGCTTCGGCGCCGGGCTGCTATGCCTCTCGGGCGCGGGGCTCATCGGGATGGCGGCGGTGTTGCTGCTGCATCACGACACGTCGCTCGAGACGGTGCATGGCAATCCGCATCAGCGCCCAACGGGTGAAGCGGGCATCGCGAAGTCTTAGCGCTTTCGGCTCATCCTCGTTCAAGATGCACCCGGGCAACGCGCCCGGGTCGCGTTCAGTTCGCCCCGCTCCCGTTATTCGACTCTTCGCCGCCCGCAGCGCCAGCATCGGGCGGCACGACGTCGTCTGGCGTCGGAGTCGGCGCGAGCGCTGCCGCACCGCCGCCATGCGTTTCACCGTCGACGGCATGACCGGGCGCCGGCGTGGGAGCCGATTCCGACCCGGGCGCCGGCAGCAACGGCGGTAACGCGCGTGCTTCGCCCTGCACCACTGACGCGCCCGCTGCCTCCGGCACCGCCGCCGGTGCGGCCACGGCAGACGTCGCCGGCTGTGTCGACGCCACCGGCGCGCGCCGCGCCGGAGCACGCGCGACGACCTGCCTGTCCGGCTGCGCCGGCGCGCGCGTGAACAGGTGCTCGATCCAGTCGCGCAAGCGTTCCGCGCGCTGCGCGAACCAGCCCGGCTGCTGGGCGGTGTCGAACTTCACGTGGCTGTCGACGAGCCGCGAGCGCTGGGCGCGCTGGAAGAAGTCGCCGACGATCGGCAGCGCGCTATGCGCCCCCTGCCCCCAGTAGTCGCTGCGCAGTGTCACGCGGCTGTCGTTGAAGCCGACCCAGGCCCCCGCCACCAGTTGCGGCTGCATCAGGATGAACCAGCCATCCGCGTTGCCCTGGGTCGTGCCGGTCTTGCCCGCGACATCGCCGCGCACGCCGAAGCGCGTGCGGATGCTCGCGCCGGTGCCGCGGCTGACCACGTCGCGCATCACGTCGACGAGCGTGCGCGCCGTGTCGGCGGGCAGTTCGCGTTTCGGCGCGGCCGGCTTGAATTCGGCGAGCACGTTGCCGTTGCGGTCCTCGATGCGCGTGACCATCAGCGGCTCGACGTAGCTGCCGAGGTTAGCGATGGTGCCGTATGCCGACACCATTTCCTTCAGCGTCACCGGGCTCGTGCCGAGCGCGAGCGACGGCACCGGGTCGAGCTGGCTGTCGCGCACACCCATCGCGCGGGCGAGCTTCGCGACCTTGTTCGGACCGACCGACTCCATCACCTGCGCGGTAATGCGGTTGCGCGAATAGGCGAGCGCGTCGCGCAGGCTGATCATGCGACCGCTCGGCTCGTCCTCGTCGTTCGGCTTCCAGATTTCGCCGCCGGCCAGTTCGATCTGGACCGGATTGTCGGGCAATGTGTCGTCCGGCTTCGCACCGGCCTCGAAGGCCGCCGCGTAGACGAACGGCTTGAAGGTCGAACCCGGCTGACGCCGCGCCTGCTGCACATGATCGAACGGATCAACGCCAAAGTCGCGGCTGCCGACCCACGCCTTGATTTCGCCGGTGCGCGGGTCCATCGCGAGGAAGTCGGCCTGCACGCGCGTCTTCGTATCGCAGACGCTCTGCACGAGCTTGCGGTCGGCGAGCAGGCGTTGCAGCGCGTCGTCGTCGGCGAGGCCCGTGTCTTTCGCCGCGCGGAACTCAGGCGTTTCGCGCAGGAACGTGCGCAGCAGGTCCTTGTCCGCCGGGCAGCCCGCGCGCGTGCCCCACGCCGAATTCGCGATGTTCTGCAACTGGTTGCCCTGCAGCGTGACCGCCTGGGTCGCCATCGTTTGCAGACGCGAGTCGATCGTCGTGCGCACGACGAGCCCATCGGAATAGATGTTGTAGTCGTTGCGATCGGCCCACGCGACGAGCCATTTGCGCAGCTGCTGCGTGAAATGCGGCGCGGGTCCGGGCGGCTCGATCTGACGCTCGAAGTCGAGGCGCAACGGCTTGCGCGAGAGTGTGTCGTACTGGGCGGGCGTCAGCTTGCCGTACTTGACCATCTGCGCGAGCACCGTATTGCGCCGCTGCAATGCGCGCTCGGGATTCAGCACCGGGTTGTAGTACGCGTTGCCCTTCAGCATGCCGGTCAGCGTCGCCGCTTCGAGCACATTCAGGTCGGATGCGGACTTGTCGAAATAGGTACGCGCGGCCATCTCGATGCCGTACGCGTTGTACAGGAACGGCACCGTATTCAGGTAGGTTTCGAGGATCTCGTCCTTCGTGTAGAACGCCTCGATCTTTAGCGCGGTGATCGCTTCCTTCAGCTTGCGCGTCAACGTCGGCGCGCGGCCGATTTCGTCGGGATACAGATTGCGCGCGAGTTGCTGCGTGATCGTCGAGCCGCCCTGGCGGTCGCCGGAGAACGTGTGCAGCGCGGCCGATGCGGTGCGCCGCCAGTCGAGTCCGAAATGCTGATAGAAGCGGTGATCCTCGGTCGCGATCAGCGCGTTCACGACGTTCGGCGAGATGTCCGCGAGCTTGACCCACTCGCGGTTCGACGGCTTGAACTCGGCGAGCAGCTTGCCGTCCGCCGACAGGATCTGCGCGGGCTGCTCGATCTTCGCCTTGCGGATGTCGACGATGCTCGGCGTGAACGGAATCAGCAGCAGCACGTACAGCACGAATAGCACCGGCAGCGCGGCAAGCCCCGCCGCGAACGTGCGGCGGGTCGGATGGCGCAGATGCCACGCGGCCTTCGCGAACAGCGGATTCGCGAGGGTCAGCCCTTTGTCGAGGGCCGCCAGAAAGGAAGAAAAGAGGCGCTTCACGTGCTGTCGTCGGCTGGGAAAGGCGCAATCGTACCAAGACGTGGGCGGCGCGCCGATTTTTGCATCGTTCGCGGGATGGAGTGCGGCTCCAGCGGGGCCACTATAATGTCGCCAATTCCGACAAGAGGTGCTTCATGATCATCAAACCGCGTGTGCGTGGCTTCATCTGTGTATCGACCCATCCGACCGGCTGCGAAGCCAACGTCAAGGAACAGATCGAGTATGTGAAGGCACGCGGCCCCATCGCCAATGGCCCGAAAAAGGTGCTCGTGATCGGCGCGTCGACCGGTTACGGCCTCGCTGCCCGCATCAGCGCCGCGTTCGGCTCGGGCGCGTCGACGCTCGGCGTGTTCTTCGAGCGCGCCGGCAGCGAAACCAAATCGGGCACGGCCGGCTGGTACAACACCGCGGCGTTGGAAAAATTCGCCACCGCCGAAGGCCTGTATGCGACCAGCATCAACGGCGATGCGTTTTCCGACGAAGTGAAAGCGCGCACGATCGAAGTCATCAAGCGCGATCTCGGCCAGGTCGATCTGGTCGTCTATAGCCTCGCGGCGCCGAAGCGCCAGCACCCGAAGACCGGTGAAGTGTTCAGCTCGGTGCTCAAGCCGATCGGCAAGGCGGTCAATCTGCGCGGCATCGACACCGACAAGGAAGTGATCAAGGAAACCGTGCTCGAACCGGCGACGCCGGAAGAAATCGCGCACACGGTCGCGGTCATGGGCGGCGAGGACTGGCAGATGTGGATGGACGCGCTCGGCGAAGCCGGCGTGCTCGCCGACGGCGCGAAGACCACCGCGTTCACCTATCTCGGCGAGAAGATCACGCACGACATCTACTGGAACGGCTCGATCGGCGCGGCCAAGAAGGATCTCGATCAAAAAGTGCTCGGCATCCGCTCAAAGCTCGCGGCCAAGGGCGGCGATGCGCGCGTCGCGGTGCTGAAGGCGGTCGTCACGCAGGCGAGTTCGGCGATTCCGATGATGCCGCTTTATCTGTCGCTGCTCTTCAAGGTGATGAAGGAAAAAGGCACGCACGAAGGCTGCATCGAGCAGGTCTACGGCCTATACAAGGACAGCCTCTATGGCAGCCAGCCGCATCTGGACGACGAAGGCCGCCTGCGCGCGGACTACAAGGAACTCGATCCGCAGGTGCAAGGCCGCGTGCAGCAGTTGTGGAACCTGGTGAGCAACGACAACCTCTACGAACTCACCGATTTCGCCGGCTACAAGACCGATTTCCTGCGTCTGTTCGGCTTTGAAATGAAAGGCGTCGATTACGAGGCGGACGTCAACCCGGACGTGCGGATTCCGAATCTCGTGCAGGTTTGATTTGCGTCAGCACGGATACGCACCCTGCAACGCGCGCAGGATCGCGAGCCCGATCGGGAAATCGTCGGAAACGCCCGGATGGTTCGCGAAGAACGCATCGAGCAACGGATAAACCGTCTGGTTGCCGATCGCGAGCGTTTGCGGCGGACAGAACAGCGGCGGCCGCTTCTTCGAGATCAGATCACCGTTCGCCCAGCCGAACGCGTTGATCGTGCCGGTGATGTACGCCGCGTAGATCGAGCTGTTGTCGGCGTGCGCCCATTGCTTGTATTGGGCGGCCGTCATCTCGGCGCTCGCGTTCAGGGTGAAGCATGCCGTCAGCAAAGCCAGCGCGAATTTCGTTACCCGCATCGTTGGACCTTCAATATCGCTAAATGGCCGCCATTGTAGGCGACGCGGAGTGCTCCGCGCACAAGCGGTTGAGCGCGGAAATTCACAAGCCGCGCGTAAGCATTGAAGGCGGTTGTCTGTCAGCCGCGGCGGGTTGCCCGAACGCGCGCGAATCCACGCTCACGGCGTGCCGTTACGGCAATACCTGCGATACCCGTCGCGCTCGGCGAGGCGCGCCATACACGCGGCCAGCGCCGGAAAATCGTCGTGCTGCTGCGGCGTTTCGAGCCAGCGGTTGGCGGACAGCGCGATCGGAATATCGGCGAGCGAGAACACCTCGCCCGCGATATACGCGCCGGTGCGCCCGAGCTGCTGCTCGACGATCGCCATATGCTTCGACCAGTTCGCGCACGACGCCGCGATCTGCCGCGGATCCTGATGCTCGGGCGAGCGCCGCACCAGCGCGAGAAACGCGTAGCTCCACGAGCGGTTCAATTCACTCGCCTGCCAGTCGATCCATTGGTCGCAGCGCGCGCGCTCGACCGGATCGGCCGGAGATATAGCGCGTCACCGCGATAACGGTTGGCGAGGTATCGAATGATCGAGTTCGATTCCCACAGCACGAAGTCGCCATCGCGAATCACAGGGACCATCGCGTTCGGGTTCAGCGCGCGGAATTCGGCGGCCTCGGTCGAGCGAAAGCCCGAGCCCCAATCTTCCTGTTCGAACCAAAGCCCAAGTTCCGCGCAGGTCCACAGCACCTTGCGCACGTCGATCGAAGTGGTCTTGCCGAGTATCTGCAGCATCAGTGGTGGTGTGGTGTGTCGTGCGGGTTGAGCGGGTTGAAGGAATGAAACGCGGAAGCTGGCCAGTTTGCATCAAGCAATCGGAATCGTAAATTCGTTTTATTCTGGCAGCCAGCGACCGAGAATCGCCGCACTGAGCCCCGAAGGAGCAACCAATGAGCGCGACCCCCACCCCCGCCCACGACGATTGGCACGCGAAGCAGTACGCGATGTTCGAAAACGAGCGCACCCGCCCGGTCCGCGATCTGCTTGCGGCGGTGCCGTTGGACGGCGCGCGGCTCGCAGTCGACATCGGCTGCGGGCCGGGCAATTCGACCGAGGTGCTGGCCGGACGTGTGCCGGGTGCGTCGGTCAGCGGCATCGACAGCTCCGCCGACATGATCGCGGCGGCCCGTCAGCGTCTGCCGCAACTGCGCTTCGACGTCAGCGACGTTTCGACGTGGGACGCGCGCGGCCCCTACGACGTGATCCTCGCGAACGCGGTGCTGCAATGGGTGCCGGACCACGAGCGGCTGTTCCCCGCGCTGGTGGCGAAACTTGCCGCGGGCGGCAGCCTCGCCGTGCAAATGCCCGTCAATCTCGACGAACCGGCGCACCGGCTGCTGCGCGAAATCGCCGTCGACGGACCTTGGGCCGCCAGGCTGAAGGGTGTCGAGCGCACCATCCGCCACGACGCGAACTGGTATTACGCGCTGCTCAAGCCGCTGTGCGCGCGCGTCGACGTGTGGCGCACGGTCTACCACCACCCGCTCGCGGGCGCCGACGCGGTGGTCGAATGGTTCAAGGGCAGCGCGCTGCGGCCGTTTCTCGCCGCGCTCGACGACGCCGAACGCAGCGCTTTTCTGCAGCGCTATCGCGACGAAATCGCCAAAGCCTACCCGGCGCTCGCCGACGGCACGGTGCTGCTGCCGTTTCCGCGACTTTTCATCGTCGCGACGCGCGGCGAACACTGAAGCCGCGCCGGGAATCGCTGTGAGCCGCTAAATGCCGGCGCGGCGGCTCCGGCGGGCCATTCGCGGGTCGATCGGGTCGCCCGCGCACCTTGCTGACGGGCCGCCCGAAACCCCACCTGTGGCGGCGCCGCACGCTAGGGTTGGTCGGGAATTGCCGCCCGGGAATTGCGCATGCTAATGTTCATAAAAGCGGAGGACGGCGCCCGCCGGCCTCACCGGGAAGCCATTTACTGCAGCGAGCGTCGCCATGAGTGATGTACGCCAACACCTGAGTCCCCGTGACCGCCTGGAGCTGTTGTGCTGGCTCACATGCGGAAGCCTCGGCGCTTATTATCTGAACGAAGACTGGCCCGACGCGGCGTTTCACGTGCAGTCCGCGCACAAGTGGCTCGACCGCCGCGCGCGCGAAGCCGACTGGCTCTGCATCGCGAAACTGTCGGCCACCGCGGTCGAAATCGCGCGGCGCCACGCGTACTTCGTCGACACCGACTGGGCGCGCGACGCGGTCGAGGAAATTCTCGATACCGACGAACTCGACCCGCAAGCGCGGCTCGTCCGGCAGGTGCTGGCCGACTGCCAGAGCGCGCTGGCCGACAAGCGGATCGCCGATTAGCCGCGGCCTGGTTTTTTCTGTTTTGCAGCGCTTTAGGGGCCAATTGTTGGCCCCTTTTTCGTCGTTTCGCGTTTCCGTGCGCGGGGCGCCGCTTGCAGTCGGTAAAAAATGCGGCACTTGCCGTCGCGGCTTGACGCGGCTCACCGCCAGGCGAACCGTCAGCGTGCGGGCCCGGTTGGCGCGCTCACCGCGAACACCGCGTTCCTCATTCCTCGACCATCGTCTTCAGCTTCAGCAGCGCCTGATCCCACTGCCACGAAATCGCGTCGAGCGCGCGGCGCGCCGCGTCCAGATGCGTGGGCTCGAATGCCCACAGGCGCTCGCGTCCGACCTTCACGTCATGCACGAGGCCCGCGTCGGCAAGCACCTGCAAATGCTGCGTGACCGACTGCCGCGTGATGTCGGTGCCGGCCGTCAGTTGGGCGATCGACATCGCGCTGCCCGCGCACAACGCCGCGACGAGACGCAGGCGCGTCTCGTCACCGAGCGCCGCGAACACCGCAGCCGAACTGCGCAGTGTCGCCGCCTTGAAACCCACCTTCGCGCAGGCGGCCTTAGCTCGCGCCGACATATCGTTCGATGTTGCCCATCTGCTGCGCCCAGCCGCCCTCGTTCAGCCGGAACGCCTGCTCGCGGCGCCCGACCGGTAACTGGTCGAAGCCCGATTCGACGACGCGCAGCAGCGTGCCGGACTCGACCTCGCTCAGATCGAACGCGACGAGCGTGGTCGGCTCCGGCGTGTAGTCGATCGTGATATCGATCGCGGCCGGATGCCAGCGCCACGACAGATGATGCTCAGGCTCGACACGCTCGACCAGCACTTCCATCACCAGATGCTCGTAACCCGGATAGGTGATGTGCCCCTGTGCGGATTGTCCCGCGACGAACTGCTGGCCGGTCAGGTTCACGCCGAACCATTTGCCGAATTCCTCGGCGTTGGACAGCGCGCGCCATACGCGCGAGCGCGGCGCCTTCAACAGAATCTGCTTTTCGATGCGATCAGTCGATGAGTTCATATGCAGCCTCCTGCCTGCATATTAGAAACATCGTCGCCGATATGCAAGCATGCGACCGCGCTTTGTGTCAGAGCATCCCGCGTGCGTCGCCGGCACGGCCGAACGCCGCACGCCGGGCCTTACTCCGTCGCATGCGCGTGCATGACGCCGGTTTGCACCGACCACGCCATCCACGGCCGGCGCAGCGCGACGATCGCAACGAATGCGCAAGCCGACAGCGTGCCGAACGTCGCAAAGCCCATCTGATAGCTGCCGGTGCTCTCTTTCGCGATGCCCATCACGACCGGCAGATAGAAGCCGCCGATGCCGCCCGCCGCGCCGACGATGCCGGACATCAGACCGGTGCGACCGGCCCAGCGATGCGGCACCAGCTGGAACGTCGCGCCGTTGCCGAGTCCGAACGCGACATACAGGCACAGCAGCAACGCGATGCCGCCTGTGAGCGACGGCATCGCCACGGCGAACAGGAAGTCGCCAACGGCGATGATCGCGAGCAGCACGGTCAGCGCGCGCACACCCGACACCCGGTCGGCAATCAGGCCGCCGAGCGGGCGCACCATCGCGCCGGTCGCCGCGAGCAGCGCCATGAACAGACCCGCGTCGATTTTGGACAGTTGATACAGGTTGGTCAGCAGCAGCGACACATACGAGGACATGCCGACGAAACCGCCGAACGTGATGCTATAGACCAGCATGATGACCCACGTATCGCGCTCGGCTAGCACCGAGCGATAACGTTGCGGCAGCACCGCGATCGCGAGCAGCGCGCCGACCACCGGCAACAGCAGCACGCCGGTCTTGCCCGCGCCGAACAGCCCCGCTTCGACGAGCAGCACGAGCACGATCAAACCGACGAGCGTCGTCGCAAAGCTGCCGAACGCGCGCAGCACGCTGCCGGTTTTGATGCCCGCGTCGTTGGCCCAGAAGTACAGCGTGATCGCGGCGATCGCAAGCAGCGGCAACGCGCCGCCTGCCGCCAGTTGCCAGCCGTAACGCGTCGCCAGTTGCGGGAACAGAAAGCCGTCGAGCACCGCGCCGATGTTGCCGGCCGCGGCTAGCCCCAGCACGAGGCCCTGCACTTTCGGCGGATAGTTGCTGCCGGCCATCGGCAGCGCGACGGCGAAGCTGGCGCCGCCGACGCCGAGGAACACGCCGAGCACCAGCAGCATTTCGTACGACGGCACCGCTTGCAGCAGCGGCAGCACGATCGTCGGCACCGCCGACAGCAATACACCCATCAACGCAATGCGTTTGCCATGCGCGGACTGATACAGATTGCCGAGCGTCACGCGCAGAATCGCCGCGGACAACACCGGCACCGCGACGAGCAGACCCTGCTGCGCGGGCGTCATCGCGATGCTCTTGCTGATGAACGGCGCGAGCGGTCCGTACAGCACCCAAACGGTGAAGCCCGTGTCGAAATACAGAAAGCAGGCGACGAGTGCGCGCCAATCACCGCTTCGCAGAGAGTGCATCACGTTTTTCATCAGAGATCCTCAGTAAATAAAATGCCTGGTAGTCCGGTTGCTGCGTTACTTATCTTTTGCACCGGCATGTCGTCCGGAGTTTTCACCGGGACTAGACATGCAAGCGTCATGCCATCGTGCTGTCTGTTACGAGGCTTTTTTAAAGGCATCTTCTGAAACGCATCGGCGACTCAATACACGTCGCGTGCATAGCGCTTTTCGCGCGTCAGACGGCTCACGTATTCGAGTGCTTTCTCTTCGCTCATGCCACCGTGCGTCGCGATCACGTCCTTCAGCGCCGCGTCGACGTCGCGCGCCATCCGGTTCGCGTCGCCGCACACATAGAAATGCGCACCGTCTTCGAGCCATGCCCACAGTTGCGCACCGTGTTCGCGCATGCGGTCCTGCACATAGATCTTGTCGGCCTGGTCGCGCGAAAACGCGACGTCGAGCCGGCTCAGCAGACCGCTCGCGCGCATCGCTTCGAGTTCGTCGCGATAGTAGAAGTCGGTCGCGGCATGCTGCTCGCCGAAGAACAGCCAGTTGCGTCCGCGCTCGCCGCGCGCCTGCCGTTCGTGCAGAAAGCCGCGAAACGGTGCGATGCCCGTGCCGGGCCCGACCATGATCATCGGCGTGTCCGATTGATGAGGAGGACGAAAGTGCGCGGACTTCTGCACGAACACGGGGACGTCGGCGTCATTTGCGCGATCCGCGAGGAATGTCGACGACACGCCCTTGCGATGCCGCCGCCCATTGCTGTAACGCACCGCCGACACCGTCAGATGCACCTCGCCCGGATGCGCCTTCGGGCTCGACGCGATCGAATACAGGCGCGGCTGCACGCGCTTGAGCATGCCGGTCAGCTCGGTGGGCGTCAGGCTCACCGGAAACTCGTGCAAGACATCGGCGAGTTGCTGTCCCCAGAGCCATTGCTTCAGATCGGCCTTGCGTTCGGGCGCGAGCAGATCGCGCAGCGCGCCGTTGCCGCTGCGCGCGGCGACGAACGCGAGCGCTTCGGCGCTCGGCCGCGCGATCTCGTAGTGTTTGCCGAGCGCATCGGCGAGCCGCATGTCGCCGATCCCCGCGACCTGCACCGATGCCTCCGCGTCCAGACCGCTCAGCGTGATCAGTTCGTCGACGAGTTCGGGGCAGTTGCTCGGCCATACGCCGAGCGCATCGCCGGCTTCGTATTCGAGGTTCGTCCCGTCCGTTTGTAGCGACACGTAGCGCGTATCCTTCGCCGCGCCCTGCCGGTTCAGGCGCAGATTGCCGAGCACGCGCGACGCAGCCGGCCGCGCCTTCGTCGGCACCGCGCCCACCACCGCGTTGATCATGCCGCCCGGCGGCACCGCGTACAACGCGGCATCCGCTTGCTTGATGCAGACGATCACGCGTTCGAGCCATGCATCGGCGCTTTGCTGATATTCAATATCGCAATCGACGCGCTCGGTCAGACGCAGCGCACCCTGCGCGGCGAGCCGCTCGTCCAGACGGCGGCCGTGACCGCAAAACTGATCGTAGTTGCGATCGCCGAGCGCGAGCACCGCGAAACGCACAGCGTCGAGGCGCGGCGCCGTCGCGGCGTTCAGGTGCGTCCAGAAGTCCTGCGCGTTGTCGGGCGCATCGCCGTCGCCGAACGTGCTCGTCATCAGCAGCACGTATTGCGCCTTCGCGAGCGTCGCGAACGAGTAGTCGGCCATGCACGCGGTGCGGATTTCGAAGCCCGATTCCATCAGACGCGTCGCGTAACGCTCGGTCAGCGATTCGGTGTTGCCGGTTTGCGAGGCCCACAACAGCGTGACCTTCGGCCGCGCGCGCACGATGCGCACGCCCGATTCGCGTGGCTCTTCCTGTGCGAGATTCGGCCTCGATGCAGCGGCCGACGGTTGGGCCGTCGTCGCGCTGCGGCTATACAGCCCCGCCAGCAGACCATCGACATAGAGCCGTTTCACCGCATCGAACGGCGCGCTGTGCGGCAGCACCGGCACGGTGTCGAGGCCTTGCGCTTCGGCCGAACGCAGGCCACTGACGAAACCCGTCAGATACGCGCGCTCCGCATCGCAGAGCGACGGCATCGGCGCGGGCTCGGGCGGCAATTGCAGCAAAGTCGTGAGGGCTTCGATACGGGGCATGGGTTGATCCTTGGCGCTGGGCGTTAACACCGCTGCGCCGGCGAAGGTAGAGAGCGCGTCGTCGTCATCGCGTGTGTGCGCGACGCGATCGGTCGTCACCGGACTCAGCGCGACCGCGCAGACTTTCAGTTCGGGCTGCAGAGAAACCGGATCGATCGCGTCGTTGGTCACCGCGTTGATGCAAAGTTCGTCGCCGAACACGTCGTTCCAGTGCATCGGCGCGAAGCACTGGCCCGCGTTGACACGATCGGTGACGACCGCGGGCAGGACCGCGCGGCCACGGCGCGAGCGGATCTCGACCGCGTCTTTCGCGCGAATGCCGAGTTCGGCCGCGTCGTCCGGATGAATCTCGACGAACGGTCCCGGGTTCAGCTTGTTCAGCATCGCGACCTTGCCGGTCTTGCTCATCGTGTGCCATTGATGCTGCAGGCGGCCCGTGTTCAACACGATCGGGAACTCGCGATCGGGCAACTCGGCCGCGGGCGCGTACGCACGCGCGAAAAACTTCGCCTTGCCGCTGGCGGTCGGAAAAGCAATGCGCGGCCGGCTGCCATCGTCGGATTCCCTGAGCGTCTGGCTCACGCCGTCGTTCAGATAGCGAAGCGGATTGCGCTCCGACGAATCGGCTGACGCGATCGGCCACTGCAGCGGCGAGTCCTTCAAACGGCGATGGCTCGCGCCGCGCAGGTCGTAGCCGGTCACCGGGTTCGCCGCGCGCGTGAGTTCGGCGAACACTTCGTCGGCGCTTGCATAGCTGAACGCGTCGGCAAAGCCCATTTCACACGCGATGCGCGCGATGATCCGCCAGTCGGGCAACGCCGCGCCGGGCGGTTCGATGGCCTGCTGCATCAGCGTCAGATTGCGCTCCGAGTTGACCATCACGCCTTCGGCTTCCGCCCACAGCGCGCCGGGCAGCAGCACGTCGGCGTAGCGGTTCGTTTCGGTATCGAGGAACGCGTCCTGCGCGATCACGAGTTCGGCCGCGCGCAAACCGGCGATCGCGGTCTGCCGGTTCGGGACGGTCGCCACCGGATTCGTGCAGATGATCCAGCACGCCTTGATGTCGCCCGAGGCCATCCGCGCGAACAGGTCGATCGTGCCGTTGCCCGGGTCCGCCTTGAGCGTGCCTGGCGCGATGCCCCACAGTGCTTCGACGAACGCACGGTCTTCGGCGACCAGCGCTGAACGCTGCCCCGGCAAACCCGGGCCCATGTAGCCCATTTCGCGGCCGCCCATCGCGTTCGGTTGGCCGGTCAGCGAGAACGGTCCACTGCCGCGCCGGCAGATGCGGCCCGTCGCCAGATGCAGATTGCACAGCGCATTGGTGTGCCACGTGCCGTGCGTGCTCTGGTTCAGGCCCATCGTCCAGCAGCTCATCCAGTCATTGGCCGACGCGATCATTTGCGCGGCGCGGCGGATGTCGTCGGCGGCGAGGCCCGTGATGCGCGCGACGTTCTCCGGCGTGTACTGCGCGAGGAACGCCGGCATCGCATCCCAGCCTTCGGTGTGTTCGGCGATAAAAGCCGCATCCGTTGCGCCGTTTTCGTGCAGCAGATGCAGCAGACCGTTCAGCAGCGCGAGGTCGGTGCCGGGTTTGATCTGCAGGAACAGATCGGCTTTCTCGGCGGTCGCGTTACGGCGCGGATCGACGACGATCAGCTTCGCGCCCGCCTTCACGCGATCCATCATGCGCAGGAACAGGATCGGATGACAGTCGGCCATATTCGCGCCGCTGACGAAAAACAGATCCGCGTGATCGAAGTCTTCGTACGAGCCGGGCGGGCCGTCCGCGCCGAGCGACAGCTTGTAGCCGCTAGCCGCGCTCGCCATGCACAGGCGCGAATTCGCTTCGATATTGTTCGTGCCGATAAAGCCCTTCGCGAGCTTGTTGACCAGATACTGCGCTTCGAGCGACATCTGCCCCGACACGTAAAACGACAGCGCATCGGGACCATGCTCGTCGAGCACACGCCGCAGACGCGCGGCGGTACTGCTCAACGCCTGCGCCATCGGCAGCGGCACCGGGTCTTCGTCGCGCGCACGACGCACGAACGCGCCTTCGAGACGACCCGACTTGCGCAGCGCGACGTGGGCCGACTGCCCTTTGGTGCAGAGCCGGCCCAGGTTGGCCGGATGCTCCTTGTCGCCAGCGATCTTCACGACCTGGCCGTCCTCGACGTGCAGCACCATGCCGCAGCCGACGCCGCAATACGGACACACGCTCTTTACGCTGGTAGCAGACATGCGCGAATGATCTGGTTGAAAAATCGGAACGATGAACAAAGGCCGCTACATCAAACCGCGACCCACACCTGGCCGTGTTCGACGCGCGTGGCAAACGCGCTGACCGAATACGACGGCGTTTCGAGGCATTCGCCGGTGCGCAGATCGAAGTGGTGCTTGTAGATCGGCGACGCGACCACGATGCGTTCGCCGAGACTGCCGACGAGTCCGCGCGACAGTACCGCCGCGTGCGAACCCGGATCGAAATTGTCGATCGCATAGATCGTGGGCGTGGCCGGCGACTCGGCTTCGCCGCCATCCACGTAAAACACGGCCACCTGTTCGCCGTTCACGAGCGCACAAACGCCGGTGTTCGGCACGATGTCGTCGAGCGCGCAGATTGCGGTCCAGGCGCGAGGCAATGGTTCGTTCTTCATGACTGGGCTCCTTGATGAACAAGCTGGGATCGGATCGGATCGGATCGGATCAAACCGTCTCGACGACGACTGGAATATCGATGCGCCGCACCTGCCGCTCGTCAGCCGTGGCCGGCCGGATCTGTCCACGCTCCTCGACGAACGCGACGTTGCTGTCCGACTCGCCGCTGTTGACGAAATGGCGGAAACGCTTGCGCGTCTCGGGATCGGTGACGGCCTTCTTCCATTCGCACTCGTAGGTGTCGACCACGTGCTGCATCTCCGCTTCGAGTTCCACGGCGACGTCAAGGCGATCGTTGACGATCACATCGATCAGATAATCGAGCCCGCCTTCGAGGTTGTCGCGCCACACGCTGGTGCGTTGCAGGCGATCGGCGGTGCGTACGTAGAACATCAGGAAGCGGTCGATGTAGCGCACCAGCGTCGCCTTATCGAGGTCCGCGGCGAGCAGTTCCGCGTGACGCGGCTTCATGCCGCCATTGCCGCACACGTACAGATTCCAGCCCTTCTCGGTCGCGATCACGCCGACGTCCTTGCCCTGCGCTTCCGCGCATTCGCGGGTGCAGCCCGACACACCGAACTTGATCTTGTGCGGAGTGCGCAGCCCCTTGTAGCGATTCTCGAGTTCGACCGCGAGACCGACCGAATCGCCGACGCCGTAGCGGCACCACGTCGAACCGACGCACGACTTCACGGTGCGCAGCGATTTGCCATACGCGTGGCCCGATTCGAAGCCGGCCGCGATCAGCTCTTCCCAGATCGACGGCAATTGTTCGACCCGCGCGCCAAACAGATCGACACGCTGACCGCCGGTGATCTTCGTGTAGAGACCGTATTTCTTCGCGACCTGCGCGACCGCGATCAGACCGTCGGGCGTCACTTCGCCGCCCGGCATGCGTGGCACGACCGAATAGGTGCCGTCGCGCTGGATGTTGGCGAGGTAGTAGTCGTTGGTGTCCTGCAGCGACGCGTGCTCCTTCTTCAGCACGAATTCGTTCCAGCACGACGCGAGGATGCTCGCGATCGCCGGCTTGCAGATATCGCAGCCGAGCCCGCGGCCATGCTTCGCGAGCAGCGCGCCGAAACTGCGCAGTCCCTCGACGCGCACGAGGTGGTACAGCTCCTGGCGCGAATACGGGAAGTGCTCGCAGACGTGGTTGTTCACCGCGAGACCCTGCTTCTTCATCTCGGCCTTCATCACCTGCGTGACGAGCGGCACGCAGCCGCCGCACGAAGTGCCCGCGCCGGTCGCGCTCTTCAATGCGCCGATGTCGGTCGCGCCCGCGCAGACCGCCGCGCACAGCGCGCCCTTCGACACGTTGTTGCACGAACAGATCTGCGCGGCAGCGGGCAATGCCTCGACGCCGAGCGCCGGTTTCGCGTTGCCGTCCGCTTGCGGCAGGATCAGGAATTCGGGGGACTCGGGCAACTCGATGCGGTTCAGCATCATCTGCAGCAGCGTGCCGTATTCGCTCGCGTCGCCGACCATCACGCCGCCGAGCAGGTATTTGCCGCAGTCGGAGACGACGAGCTTCTTGTAGATCTGCTTGCGTTCGTCGCTGAACCGATAGGTGCGGCTGCCCGGCGTACTGCCGTGCGCGTCGCCGATGCTGGCGACGTCGACGCCCATCAGCTTGAGCTTGGTGCTCATGTCGGCGCCCGCGAATTCGGCCGTGTCGCCGAGCAACTGTTTCGCGACGGCGCGCGCCATCTCGTAGCCGGGCGCGACGAGGCCGAACAGCTGGCCCTGCCACAGCGCGCATTCGCCGATCGCGTAGATGTGCGGATCGCTGGTGCGGCACGCGTCGTCGATTGCGATGCCGCCGCGTGCGCCGAGTTCGAGGCCGCAGGCGCGCGCGAGATCGTCGCGCGGACGGATGCCCGCGGAGAACACGATCATGTCGGTGTCGAGATGGCTGCCGTCGGCGAACTGCATGCGGTGCGTGCCCGCTTCGCCGTCGACGATCGCCGTCGTATTCTTCTGCGTGTGCACCGTGACGCCGAGTTCTTCGATCCGGCTGCGCAATACGCGGCCGCCACCGTCGTCGACCTGCACCGCCATCAGGCGCGGAGCGAATTCGACCACGTGCGTTTGCAGGCCCATGTCGCGCAGCGCCTTCGCGCATTCAAGGCCGAGCAGGCCACCGCCGACGACGGTGCCCGTTTTCGAGCGGGCGCCGCATTCGCGCATCGCTTCGAGATCGTCGATGGTTCGATACACGAAGCAGTCGCCGCGCTCGCGGCCCGCCACCGGCGGCACGAACGGATAGGAGCCGGTCGCGAACACGAGGCGGTCGTACGGCAGCGTTTCGCCGTTCGAGACCGTCACCGTGCGCGCGTCGCGGTCGACCGAGACGGCTCGCGCGTTCAGCTTCAGTTGCACGCCGTGGCGCTCGAAAAAGCCGGGCTCGACCAGCGACAGGTCATCGGCGGTCTTGCCCGCGAAGAACTCGGACAGATGCACGCGATCGTAGGCCGGTCGCGATTCTTCGCACAGCACCGTGATGTCGAGATCGGCCGCGGCCTGTTGCGCCAGGCATTCGACCAGCTTGTGGCCGACCATCCCGTGGCCGATAACGATGATTTTCATGAGCGCGCTGTCCTCTGGTGTCTGGCGAAAGCGGTTGCGGAAATAAAAACGGCGTCCCGCGAACCCAGCCGAGGGCTGAATCCGGGGGACGCCGTTGTCCTGTTCGGTGCTGCGGAGCGCGTGCGGTTGTGCTGCATGCGCGACGAACCCACGTTGGTCCGATGGCAACGCTTATCGCAAAGGCTGTGCCAATTCGGATAAATGCGCGGCAAAGCGCCGTGTGGCGGGCGTTTGCGGCATCTCGCGCGGCCTCGGACCGCACCTCCCGCGCGACGCGTTTTGATGCGGCAAAGCACAGGGATGGTGCGACGCAGCACTGTCGACGTGCGAAATGAACGCGCACGGGCGTGCGATCGCCGTCATGTTTTCCGCGTGAATCGCAACGTGTGGCAACGGCTTGCGCGCCTTGATCGGACCGATGGCGTGGTCCTTGCATGGCTCTTGCGCAACGTCATCGCGGCAACGTCGTCGCGACGCGCGGACTCAACCGTCGACAGGCAATGCAATGGACAACGGCGTCCCCTCGTGATCTTCACGGGCGGGCGCCGTTTTCGTTTCGGGCCAACAGAAACCAACGGCATAAGGACACCAACATGAATACCGACACCGGCAAGGTCACGCTGCTGAGCGCGGGCCCGGGCGACCTCGACTTGCTGACCCTGAAGGCCGTCAAGGCGCTTGCCGCCGCCGACGTCGTGCTGCTCGACGACCTCGCGAATCCCGACATCGTGACGCTCGCGCCGCAGGCCCGCGTGATTCGGGTCGGCAAACGCGGCGGCTGCCGCTCGACGCCGCAGGCGTTCATCGAGCGACTGATGCGGCGCTATGCGCTGAAGGGTTTGCACGTGGTGCGCGTCAAAGGCGGCGAAGCGCTGCTGTTCGGGCGCGCGGGCGAGGAGCTCGCGATGCTGCGCGACGCAGGCCTCGCGGTCGAGATCGTCAACGGCATCTCGTCGGGCTTCGCCGCTGCGGCGGGGCTTGGCATGTCGCTCACGCATCGGCGGCATTGCCACGGCGTGAGCTTCGTCACCGCGCACACCGAAGATCACGGCGAGCCGGACTGGGCCGCGCTCGCCGCGACGCGCACGACGCTCGCGATCTACATGGGAATGCGGCGTATCGACAGCATCGCCGCCGCGTTGCTCGCGCACCTGCCGGCCGAAACGCCGGCCGCGGTCGTGCAATGGGCCGGCGGCATCGACGAGCGGCGCCTGTTGACGCGGCTCGATCGGCTTGCCGCCGATGCGCTCGGCGCGGGCTTCGGCAGTCCGGCGGTGATTCTGGTGGGAAACGCAGTCGGCGAGAGCGCCGAGGCGCCCTGCTGGGAACGCGAACGTCGCGGCGAAGGCGGTGGGCAAACGCTGCCCGCGTCAGTCATCGTGCGGGCGGCCTGACAGGCTTAGTCGCCGAACCCCAACTCCGCATCGACCTGCTGCCCGACCCGCAGCCATGCCCCCGCCCCGCTCGCGACCAGCGCGTTGTTGCCGAACGTGACCGCGCCGTCGAAGCGCTCGCTCACGCGGTAACCGAGCATCGTGTCGGTCGGCTCGTTCGGCCAATCGGGATCGGGTGCGCCGCGCGCCTGATCGATGGTCGGCATCGGGCAGCGCGAGCATAGCTTGACGAGACGCAACTCGACGCGCGCGCTCGAGTCCGCATTCGCGTCGACCGCGAGCGTCTCGACATAGTCCTCTTCATAGGCATCGAGGCCGCTGAGCACGATATTGGGCCGAAAGCGATCGATTCCGATCGACGGCGCGCCTTTACCGTTCAGGCGCGCGTTCAGATCGTCGAGCGACGCCTGGCCGACCACCAGCAGCGGAAAGCCATCCGCAAAAAAGGTCGTGGCGCCGCCGGTGCTGTCCGTATAGTCGGGATCGACGATGCGTTCGCGCTCGGGATCGAAGCGCAGCAAGCGCGCGGGCAGACCGAGGAACTCCGTGAACCAGGCCGCCGTTTGTTCGCCGGTGTCGAGCCCGTAGGCCGCGTCGCGCCACACCGCGGTATCGACCCTTGGGGCGGCCGCGAGCCGCGCGGCATCGAGCGGCGTGCGCAGCTCGCGCATGCCCGGCGCGCGCACGATCAGATCCTGCTCGCCGAGTTCGACCTTGATCAAGGCCATGCGCGGATACGCGCGCTGCGTGAACATCGCGCCTTCAGGATCGACGATCATCCAGTTGCGGTCATATTCGACGCCCGTCGCCAGCAGGCGAGCCTCGCCCAGCGTGATGCCCGCGCAGGATTTGATCGGATAGACGAACAGTTCGCTGATGATTGGCATGGTCCGAGGTCTCGTGGGAACGCAGTTTTGGTGAAGATGCGATTGTAAAGCGCTCCGCGTGCGCGCTTCCAGCACTGGCTTCGCGTGCACCGGTGATGGCCGACCAGGGAAGCCGCCGTTTCGCGTTGGGACGCCTGGAAGTAAAATCGTCGGATCAGACAGGCGCCGGCGCGCCGCATCAACCGGTCACTGAAAGAAGCTGTAGAACCCCTCCCATCACCGAGACAGGATATTCATTATGCTGAGCAAACCCGTGTTGACCGTCACCGAGACGACCCGCATCGTCGATGCCGCCCGCGCGGAAGCCGACAAGAACAAGTGGCCTGTCGCGATCGTGGTCGCGGACGATGGCGGCCATCCGCTCGCGGTATTGCGTCTGGATGGCGCGGCGCCGTCCACCTCGTATATCGCGACCGAGAAAGCCCGCACCGCGGCGCTCGGCCGCCGCGAAACCAAGGTCTATGAAGACATGATCAACAACGGCCGCACCGCGTTCCTCAGCGCGCCGTTGCAGGGCACGCTCGAAGGCGGCGTGCCGGTGATCGTCGACGGCCAGGTGGTTGGCGCGGTCGGCGTGTCGGGCGTCAAGTCGGAGCAGGATGCGCAGATCGCGAAGGCCGGCATTCAGGCGCTCGGCGTCTAGAGCGTCGAGCGCCAAAGCAATCCCATGGCACAACGCGGACCGATGCCCCCTCATCGGTCCCATAACAGATGGAGCAGTCGATGACTCAGATGAACCCGCGCGGCGGACTGCAGGTCGCCGCCAACCTCGACCAGTTCGTTGAAACCGAAGCCCTGCCCGGCAGCGGAATCGACAGCGCTGCCTTCTGGTCGGGTTTCGACGCCCTCGTGCACGAGCTGGCGCCGAAAAATCGTGCGTTGCTCGCCGAGCGCGACCGCCTGCAAAGCGAACTCGACAACTGGCATCGGGCTAACCCCGGCCCGGTGCGCGACCTGCGCGCGTACCGCGCGTTCCTCGAAGGTATCGGCTACATCGTGCCGGTGCCCGCCAGCGTCAAAGCCACGACCGACCACGTGGACAGCGAAATCTCCGGGCAGGCCGGCCCGCAGCTCGTCGTGCCGCTATCGAATCAGCGCTATGCGCTGAACGCCGCGAACGCGCGCTGGGGCAGCCTGTACGACGCGCTGTACGGCACCGACGCGATCCCCGAAACGGACGGCGCGGAAAAGCAGAAGGCTTTCAACCCGGTGCGCGGCGCCGCGGTGATCGCGTATGCACGCAAGTTCCTCGATCAGGCCGCGCCGCTCGCGAACGGCTCGCATGTGGACGCGTCACGCTATAGCGTCGAAAACGGCCAGCTCGTCGTCACGCTGAAGAGCGGCACCAGCGCCCTCGCGACCCCCGCGCAGTTCGTCGGCTATCAGGGCGACGCGAGCGCGCCGTCGGCGGTGCTGATCAAGCACAACGGCCTGCATGTCGAGATTCAGATCGATGCGAACGATTCGATCGGCAAGACCGATGCCGCCCATGTCAAGGACATCGTCGTCGAAGCGGCGGTCACCACGATCATCGATTGCGAGGACTCGGTCGCGGCCGTCGACGCCGACGACAAGGTGCAGCTCTATCGCAACTGGCTCGGCCTGATGAACGGCGACCTGACCGAACAGGTCACCAAGAACGGCAAGACCTTCACGCGCCGGCTCAACGCCGATCGCGAGTACACCAGCGCGGACGGCAAGTCGCAGGTCAAGCTGCATGGCCGCTCGCTGCTGTTCATCCGCAACGTCGGCCACCTGATGACGAACCCAGCCGTGCTGACGAAAGACGGCCACGAGATTCCGGAAGGCATTCTGGATGCGGTGATCACCACGCTGTGCGCGCTGCGCGACCGCCACAACAAGCTGAACTCGCGCACCGGCTCGATCTATATCGTGAAGCCGAAGATGCACGGGCCGGCCGAAGTCGCGTTCGCGAGCGAGTTGTTCGCGCGCGTCGAAGACCTGCTGAAGCTGCCGCGCAACACGATCAAGATGGGCATCATGGACGAGGAGCGCCGCACCAGCGTGAACCTGCTCGCCTGTATCGCCGAAGCGTCGGCGCGCGTCGCGTTCATCAACACGGGCTTCCTCGACCGCACCGGCGACGAGATGCACTCGGCGATGGAGGCGGGGCCGATGATGCGCAAGGGCGACATGAAGTCGAGCAAGTGGATCACGTCGTACGAGCGCAGCAACGTGCTGGTCGGTTTGAGCGCGGGCCTGCGCGGCCGCGCGCAGATCGGCAAGGGCATGTGGGCGATGCCCGACCTGATGCACGCGATGCTCGAGCAGAAGATCGGCCATCCGAAGGCCGGCGCGAACACCGCGTGGGTGCCCTCGCCGACTGCCGCGACGCTGCACGCGCTGCACTATCACCAGATCGACGTGCAAGCGGTCCAGCAGGAGCTCGAACGCACCGACTACGCGAAGGTGCGCGACGAACTGCTCGACGGCCTGCTGACGATTCCGGTCGTCGACATGGCGCAGTGGAACGACGACGAAATCCGCGCCGAGGTCGACAACAACGCGCAGGGCATCCTCGGCTACGTGGTGCGCTGGATCGATCAGGGCGTCGGCTGCTCCAAGGTGCCGGACATTCACGACGTCGGGCTGATGGAAGACCGCGCAACGCTGCGTATTTCGAGCCAGCACATCGCCAACTGGCTGTATCACGGCGTGATCAAACGCGAGCTCGTCGAGCAGACGTTCAAGCGCATGGCCAAGGTCGTAGACGCGCAGAACGCGGGTGATCCGCTGTATCAGCCGATGGCGCCGGGCTTCGACACGATCGCCTTCAAGGCCGCGCAGGCGCTGGTCTTCGAGGGCCGCCAGCAGCCGAGCGGATATACCGAGCCGTTGCTGCACAAGTTCCGGCTTGAAGTGAAGAACGAGCGTTAACGCCGTCCGGCCGAAACGACAACGGGCGCCGCACAACAATGCGGCGCCCGTTTTTCCTTCCAGGACACGTCACGTCACGCGGCTTCGGCCGTCAATTGCGCCGCCTCGCCACCTGACGCTTCGTTCTGCATATAGGCCTGCAGATACGCTTCGAATTCAGCCTTCACCTCGGGATGGCGCAGCGCGAATTCGACGGTCGCCTTCAGATAGCCGAGCTTGCTGCCGCAATCGAAGCGCGTGCCGAAGTAGCGGTACGCGAGCACCTGCTCTTCGGTCAGCAGCGACTGCACCGCGTCGGTCAGTTGCAGCTCGCCGCCCGCGCCCGGCTTCAGCGCGCGGATGTGCTTGAAGATCGTAGGCATCAGCACGTAGCGGCCCACCACGCCGAGGTTCGACGGCGCCTGGTCCGGCGCGGGCTTCTCGACGATGCCCGACAGCTTGATCACGTTGTCTTCCCACTCGCGACCGTCGACGACGCCGTATGAGCGGCTGTCCTCGCGCGCGATCGTTTCGACGCCGATCACCGAGCTGTGATAGTGATTGAACGTATCGACGAGCTGGCTCATCACGGGCTTCGTGCTATGCAGCAGGTCGTCGGCGAGAATCACCGCGAACGGGCTGTCGCCCACGAGTTTTTCGGCGCACAGCACCGCATGACCGAGCCCGAGCGCTTCGGCCTGGCGCACATAAAAGCAGTCGACATTGGCCGGCTTGATGCTGCGCACGAGATCGAGCAGCTTCTGCTTGTTGCGAGCCTCGAGTTCGGACTCGATCTCATAGGATTTGTCGAAGTGATCTTCGATTGCGCGCTTGCTGCGGCCCGTCACGAAGATCATCTCGGTGATGCCGGCGGCGATCGCTTCTTCGACCGCGTACTGGATCAGCGGCTTGTCGACGATCGGCAGCATTTCCTTCGGACTTGCTTTGGTAGCCGGCAGGAATCGTGTCCCGAGGCCCGCTACGGGAAACACGGCTTTGGTGACTTTCAGCATGGTAGGCATTCCCACATCGGTTAGAAGTTAGTGTGTTCGCGGACCTGGCGGCCAATCGATGTCGGCGCAAGGCTAGCAGAAAAACTGCGAGATTCACGGAAGCGGGTTTTCTCCGATTTAATTCGGATAATTCGCACATTAATCGCAATGCGCTATTGCGAAAAAATTGAGGAAATTATTACGTATTTATCGCCAAACGATGATGGGCCAATCCGAAAGTCTTACCTTTCGGACAGCCGTTGGCATTCCCCGCCCGACGATTCGGCGAGCGGGTCCGGCCGCGCGTCATTCCTGTTCGTCGACCGGCGGCAGCTTGCCCGGGTTCATGCGATAACGACGGATCGGCTCGTTGCGCAACGCATCGCGGTACGCGGAGGCGGCAACCAGGATCAGCAGGACGGCCACGCCGGCCAGTAAGTGCAGGTTCATGACTTCACCTCGGGTCAGAAAATCCTTGCCTTAAATTAGCACGACAAAAACGGCAAATAATTCGGCGCTGCATACGCAGATGCGTAATTACAATTCGTCACAAAATCCATGTCGCATTTAATCCGAAATGCAATTTTTTTATCCATTTTTCGGGATTGCGATGCTCTAGCATGGATGCGTCGCGGGGTGCGCAAGACGCCCGGTCGACTGCCTGTTGCACTTCCATCTCTCTTTTTCCCGATTCAGATAAGGACCGCGTATGAGCGACCCAGCACTGGATGCCGCCGGCTCATCCCTGCCCCTCTCTGCGCTGCCGCGCGTGGAGACCAGCCCGCCCGCGGCGCAGGCGCGCGCCGATGCACGCATCGGTAGCGCCAGCAAGGAGCACGTGATCGACGCGATGCGAGGCTTCGCCGCGCTGCTGGTCGCCTACTTTCATTGCCGCCAGATCGTGTGGGTCGGTATGCAGGCGTTTCATCAGAGCGCCGGACATACGCTGAATCCCGGTACGTTTGCCGCGTATCTGACGTTTCCGATCGCGTGGGGCTCGGCCGGTGTGCCGATGTTCTTCGTGATCAGCGGCTATTGCATCCATCGCGGCGGCGCGCTGCGGCTCGCGGACAATCCCGCTTACCGGCTCGATGCGGGTAACTTCTGGCTGCGGCGCTTCGCGCGCATCTATCCAGTGCTGCTCGCGGCGCTCGCGCTGACCTTCGCGCTCGACTCATTGAGCCTGCAATTTCCGCCCGTCAGCCACAAGATTCGCGACATCGGTCTGCACGCGTTTCTGGTCAATCTGTTTTCGCTGCAGGGCGTGGCCGGCAAAACGTATGGCTCGAACGGTGCGTTGTGGACGCTGTCGCTCGAAGTGCAGTTCTATGCGATCTATCCGCTGCTGTTCGTGCTACGCAGACGCATCGGCATGAACGCCGTGCTCGCGCTCGTCGGCGCGATCAACGTTGCGTCCGCATACGGGTTGGAGCGCCACGATTTGCAGTTCTTCACGTCGTACTGGTTTTCATGGACGCTCGGCGCGTGGATCGCCGACGCCAAAGCGCGCAGCGCGCGAGAGGCGCGTGCGCCCGCATCGCTGTACGTGCTCGCGGCGGCCTTGGTCGCGGCCGGCTGCGTCGCGTTTCATTTCGGTCAGTACGGCGCGTTCCAGATATGGGCGCTCGGCTTCGCGTGCTATCTGTACAAGGCGCTCGATGCGCGCAATGACGCGCAACGCGAAGCGAGCGGCGTGCTCGCGCTGCTTCGCGCAGCGTCGCACGCGCTGTCGCGCCTGCTGTCCCGCGTCGGTGACTTCAGCTTCTCGCTGTATCTGATCCATCTGCCGATCTTCGTGCTGCTGTCGGCGTGGCTGTTTCGTTCGTCGCTGCAGATGTCCATCTGGCCGTCGTTCGGCTATATGCTGGTCGCGGTGCCGTCCGCTTATGTGTTCTTTCGGCTGGTTGAGTTGCCTGCGATGAAGTGGTCGGCGAGTTTTAAGGCTGGAAGGCGCTAGCAGAGTCTGGACGCCGGGTCATGGCCGCCGTATTCATGGCGGCCTTTAAATGGCCCCGCCGAGGCGGGGCGTCAGTTCAAGCTATCACTTCGCGTCAAAAGAAAGACTGACCATAGTTGTCAATCAGTCATCGTCGCTCACGGGATACCGGTCCACCTCGACCTTCATTTCGATCTTCGTGCGTTCGGGACCAAGCAACTGCATACGCTCGGTACGACCCTGATCGTCAGTCACCCCAATGTACTCCTGCGCGCTGGTTGTCACGCGGTAGCAAATGTCGGCTAGAGGTTTCCGATTGCCGGAGCCGTCGTTTCCGATCAGAGTCAATTTTTTTTCCTCAGTTCGCGCGGTCCACACCTCGGTTTCGAGAATACGGACTTTCGCGGGTTCGCGATTGTCTCCACACGCAAAGCGGTTGCTTCCGGGTGCTGGACCCGGTGTATCAGCCGTTACCGCATAGCTGGCGACTCCTTGTAGCTTTGGGCTATTACACAGGTTCTGACATCCCGAAGGCGGACAAATTGGAACGAACTTGACACCAATCTGCCATTTGTTATCTGGATCGACCTTGCCCCCGCTCAGTTCGATGACTCGTTCATAGACGTGTATTTTTTCCTTGTCCAAACCTAGTTGAACCAGGAACGCCTTGACATTCTTTCCTCGTAAGGCAGCAAGCTCTTTCGGATTCCGCTCGGTTTCAAAAGCTGCCGCATCAACCTCTGCGCTCGCGCCTTCTGTTGTCCATTCCCTTGCTGTCAGGTAGTGGCGAGTCAGAGAAAGACGGTCGCTATTGCCTACATCAGCAGTGTTAAGCGGCAATTGCATGTTGTCCCGAAGAAAGACTGAGCAGGCATGCGATTGCAACGATATCGCCACGGCGATTGCGCCCAAGGCGTAACGGATAGATTTCATGTCCATGTTGTTAGTAGCGTGCCAAAACGTACCGGGCAATACTGTCTGCATTGGTTATTGCACGATCAGCGTGATCACGGGCGAGCCACGATAGGGGTGTCACCATGCGGACTGTGCCAGATCGCCCGGAATCTGTATGGTCCCATTCGCGCGCCGCCCATATGCCGCATGGTCGGACTGTCCATTCGGACTCCCCATCCGGCATCTGCAACGGAAAACGATTGCAATATAGATTCCTTGAATAGCGGGCGATCCTTCAGCATCGGCACGATGTTATCGTTGAAGCTAATCGACCCTTCTGCGTAAGCAGTCGGAACAAGCAACGTGCAGAACAACCCGGCGCCGACTCTCTGTGCTAAACGTTGTTTACTCCGCCGCCGTATTCAGGGCCGCCAACGCGCTATCTCTGCAACTCAGCTTTCTATTCATGAGAGCCCGCTCTCCGCGGCGATGACGTAGCACCGCCGATACTTAGTCCTTGTCCTGAATGGAAAATTGAAAGGGTATTTCCGGATGCGCAAATCTGAGCCGGAGTTGCTTTAAAGCTGGGACCGGGACAAAGCGCTGATTCTCAAACGTGTAGTACGACACTAGCAGGCCCAGGCGGGATGCCTGTGCATCGTCGAAAACGTAACTGTTCTTCGGAAACGCAAGCTTGCCGTCCTTCGTCGCCACTACGGCCCGACATGAAGAAAGTAGACTTGGCAGATGCAGAAACGTCGGGTTGCGCGCAAGAGGGTTTACCAGGAGTGAGATCTGCTGGTATCGACTTGCAGCTTCGCCCGAACCGCTGCCGTGCCCTTCCATGCAGAGTAGGGGCGGATGAGTATCGGTTCGCGCGGCAATGAATACATTGGCTGATTGCGGAAAGATTTCGGACACATGCTCTCCGGGAAACGTTGTAGCGTCCGCAAAGCGATAAGATTTGCCGTTGACTGCCAGGCGATTTCCCCAGAGTTCAATATTTAGCGTATTCCGTTCCAGTTTGGCTTGTAGCTTCGCAAAGATGCCTGGCTCGCCTGGGTAGGAATAGACTACGCCGGCGTTTTGCTCGGTCGGGTCACCGCTCCGTTTGATCGGGTCGCCAAACACTGCCCCCGGTTGGGCAACGTAGAAGGCTTCGTAGCTGTCGTAAGACTGAGCAGCATGTGCGTTGCTAGATAGGGCGGCCAAAGCCGCCACCAGTATCACCGCGGATTTCATCGGTGTGCCGTTGCTCGGTTACGGGTTGATAAGCTTGGTTCGTGGCGTAACTCTTGGATCGTCACACATCCACGCGCAGCTACCCTTACAGATTGGCTTGAATTCTACGAAAACCTGACGGTAACTCGGTTTGCCATCAGCGCCCTTTACTACCATCTCGTCTGTAAAAGTATGTTTCTCGATCAGAATATTTTCACTCCTGACACCAAGCTGCTCCAAATACGATTTCACGTTCCTCGCACGGCTTTCTTTCAATCGGTCCATATTGCGCTCGGCAGTATATGCGCCAGCCATTATCACCGCCTGAATCTGAACGTCTGGCCATTTTTTCGCCTCAACTGTGGCATTCTTGATTGCGAGCCTGTTTGCGTTAGTAAGCACAGTTGTATTGAATGGCAACTCTACCTCTGCTTCTTCCCCGATCGTGCATGCGCCAGCCGATCCATAAAGACAAGGCAAAATGGCAAGCGCTACGATCACAACACTGCCCCTCACTTTCACCTTCTTACTCATCTGATATTTCGCCCATCGAATGTTGCAATATAGCCGGTTATGTTGTCTGCATTCCTGATTGCGATATCACGATGATTTTTTGCAAAGTACTTCGCCCCTGACTCGGTGTCTGCATATACCTCATCGATCGAATTAAAAGTATCCGTATAATGAAAACTTCGAGTAGATAGCGATAACGCGCTTTGCGGAATCGGGTTTGCACACTGCGGCGTGATTGTCGCCGCTATCTAGCGCGACTGTGCATGCAAGGCTCCTGTTCAATTCGCTATCCCATCGAACAATCTTTTCCGGTACAAGCTCCTGCATCGCAGCGAGCAGGCGCGGCAGGCCAGCAGCCAAAGTGCTTCGGATTTCTTCATCTGCGCGAGCGAAATAAATTTCGGCACGGTCCCGCTCTTTTGCGTCCCAACGTGCCACTGCTGCAATGCGCTCCTTAATCAACAAAACGCCAGCATCGCGTGCCCGCATGACCTCTTTTCTGAATTCCTTGTTGCTCATGTTTGGACAAATAGGCGTCGTATTGATGACGACATTGGATATTGACCCCAGAGTTGTATTGGTAATGGCTGTTCCGACCTCGGTCCATTCTTCATTCTCGTCGGTCTTGAGATATTGGCTATTTTTGTTGAAAAATTCATTTGTCATCTGCTTTCTCGTAATAAAAGACTTACCTGCTCTCCGCCCCTATGACCCGGCAACATCGATAAAAACCTGCTTTGCGTCACCTGTTGAAACACGCTGGGTGCGCCCCTGGGCATCCGTGACGCCTTTCGCAACGACCCTCGAACCCGCGCGTACGCGGTAACGCACCCCTGCCTGTCGCTTGCCAGTGAAGTCTCTTAGCTCGAACTGCTCATTGAACCGTTTGGGGGCACGCCCGCGACAATCGCACGCCCATGCGTAACCGAGGGCTTCCGCCATCTCGTAACCGCTTGAATACGACTTCAGCCTATCGAACGGAAACCATTCGCCGGTTTCGGCGTTCAGCGCCATTGCGGACGGCATTGGCGGGAAATTTGAGTAGACTGAATAGGTGATACGGCAAAGCAGACACTCTTCCTTGCCCCCGGTTTCATCCTGTTTCTGTTGTTCCATTTGACCTTCGCTGATTTTCCAGAGCACACACGGGGAATTAACCATCTAAAACATGACACAGTCAACGACTTTAAATTGAGATAGAACTGTTTTGACAGATATTAACGATGTTTCGCGAAACGCATGCTCATACGCATCTTTCCGGTATCGCGGCTCAACAAAAAGACTCCATGCTGCATTTGTGTTGTCTCTAGCCGTTGAAACCATGCGCCAACAAGTGGTTACCATAACTAACGTCAATGTTTGTCAAAACCGGTGTGTTTCGTATTAACTCTATTGACTGCGATCCTTTTAGATGATCAATTGGTTTGATCCATCTTGATAGCTTAGGAAACGTCCAATCGAGCCACAAGAACGCGAAAGTATTGGGACGCCTGTGGCGAGCCGGGAGACCTGGCTGCTTACGGGATCTCATATTCGATTTTTTATGACTTTCTGGCCGCCATAAAAAAAACGGAGCGAAAGTCCATCAAGACTTTCGCTCCGCTACGCCAAGCAAGGACTGGCCAAGCCCTCGTCTACCCTCGCGTAAAAATCACCTCATCACCGCGCTGCCACGCCCGTCAGAATCTGCGCGACCCCATCCACATAGCTGCGCGTGCCGAAACGCTCCTGCGCGGTCCGATAGCCGTTCCTGACCAGTTTGTCGCGCAAGTCGCCGTTCGAGCGCAATTCGGCGAGCGTATCGGCGAGCGCATGCGCGTCGCCCGGCGTACACAGCACGCCGTTCTCGTAGTCGTCGATGATTTCGAGCACGCCGCCCGCGCGCGATGCCACGACGGGCCGCTGCGCGAGCATGCCCTCGACGATCACGCGCCCGAACGGCTCGGGCGTGATCGACGTATGCACGACCGCGTCGACCGCGCACATGCACGCGGCGATATCGTGCTGGAAGCCAAGAAAATGCACCCGTCCGCCAAGCTTGTGCGCGGCGACGAACGACCGCAGCTCGATCTCGTACTGGTCCTCGCCGAACAGCGCCGCGCCGACCAGCACCGCATGCATCTGCGGATTGAGCACCATCGCTTCGAGCAGCACATGCTGCCCCTTCCAACGCGCAAGCCTGCTGAACGAGCCGACGAGAAACGCGTCGCGCGGCAGATTCAGCCGTTCGCGCAGCACGGCTTGCGGCACCGTGCGCAACGCGTCGAACGGCTCCGCGGCAATCCCGTTGAATACGACGTCGATGCGACCGCTGTCGAATCGCGTGAGCTTCGCGAACGCCTGCGCCGACGCGGCCGAATTGGCGATCACATGCGTGAGGCCGAGCCGCGCGCACCACTTGATGATCGCGAGCTGCTTGCCGCCGAAATGCTCGGCGCTGACGATGTCGCGCAGATGCCACACCACCGGCCGTCTCGCGAGCTTGCCGGCCACTGCGCCGATCACCATCGCGCGCTGCGTGTTCGCGTAGATCACGTCAACCTTGCGCGCGCGTTTCGCAGTGGCGCGCACAAGCGATATGAGCCCTTTCAGCGCCTGTCCTTTCGGCAGCGAACCACCCTGCTTGCGCACATTTTTCAGCGCGCCGGCATCGAGTACGGTGACCTCGACACCGGTCTTCGCGAGCGCGGCGTTGAACGGACCGTCGTCGAACAGCACGACTTCGACGTGCGAACGCAGCGCCTTGACGATTTCGAGTAGTGACAGCTCGGCGCCGCCGAGCACGCCGCTCTGATCGACGGCGAGAATGCGCGGCACGTTCGCCGCGCGTAGCGCGCCCGGCCGATACGGCACATAGGCCGGCAACGTCGCCGTGCCCAACGCGGGCACCGACGCGCGCACATGCGAGAAAAAGCGCTCGCGGAAATGCGCGGCCGAAAACTGCTCGGCGTTGCCGCGGCAATTCTCGGGCAGCAACCGGTGCGCGACTTCGTCGAAACGATTGACCGCCGCGATGATCGAGTCGGTATCCTGCTCATCGAAGAACATGCCAGTGGGCTTCGGTTCGGACAGTTCGCGCACGGTTTCGAGCGCCCCGCCCTTGCCGTATGCGATCACCGGCGTGCCGCAAGCCTGCGCCTCGACCACCGAAATGCCGAAGTCCTCTTCGGCGGCGAACACGAATGCCTTCGCGCGGCTCATGCGGTCCTTCAGCACCTCGAACGGCTGATAGCCCATGATCTCGACGTTCGGCCCGGCCTTCGCGCGGATCTTCGCCATGTCGGGTCCGTCGCCGATCACGACGAGCTTGCGCTCGGGCATCTGCGCGAACGCCTCGACGATCAGATCGATTTTCTTGTACGGCACCATCCGCGACGCGGTCAGATAAAAGTCTTCCTTCTGCGTACACAGCGTGAACGCGTCGACGTCGACTGGCGGGAAGATCACCTGCGCGTCGCGCTGATACACCTTCCTGATGCGTCGCGCGATGAACGCCGAGTTCGCCACGAAGCCGTCCACCGAGTTCGACGTGCGGATGTCCCAGTTGCGCATGTAATGCAGAATCAGCCGCGCCAGCGCCGACTTCGGACCGTTGGTCAGCTTCGACTGCTGCAGATACTGATGCTGCAAATCCCACGCATAGCGGATCGGCGAATGCACGTAGCTGATATGCACCTGGTCGGGACCGGTCAGAATGCCCTTGGCGACCGCGTGGCTGCTCGAAATCACGACGTCGTACGCCGACACGTCGAGCTGTTCGATCGCAAGCGGCATCAGCGGCAGATACGAGCGGTACTTGGTGCGCGCGAGCGGCAGCTTCTGGATGAACGACGTCGTCACCGGCTTGCCGCGCAGGAAGCTGCGATCGTCGAGAAAGTCCACGAGGCTGAACAGATCCGCATCGGGAAAGCACGCGATGATCTGCTCGAGCACTTTCTCCGCGCCCGCGTAGGTGACCAGCCAGTCGTGCACGATCGCGATGCGCACGTCTTTGCTCGCGCGTCGCGCGGTGCGGCGCGGTGCCGGCTGCATGCCGGGTACGCTCGTCAGTTCGTCGAGCGCGCTGCGCGTCGGAGGCCTCAACAGGTCTTTTTCAAGGACGTCTTGGTTCATGCGCTTTTCCTCGGATTCAGTCGCAACAGCAGTGAACGCGCAAGATTGCGCAAGGCGGGCGTCATCGTGATCGACCACGCGACGTTCGCGCCGACCATCAGCAGCCCAGCGGCGATCGCGAGCGCGAGGCTCGGCAGGAAGCTCGCGAGCCACAGGCTGGCGAGCAGGAAGGCGAGATGGGCGAGCATGTCGAGGACGATCTGGCGCGCGCGGATCGCGGCGAAGTGCAGCAGCACCGCGTAGTCGAATAGCGCGCGAGCAGCGACGGCGACCGCCGCGCCCGTCAGCCCGAAATGCGTGATGCCGAACCACAACGCGCCGGCGAAAAGCGGCAACTCGACGAGGCCGACGCGCGCGGCGGTGGCGGGATTGACCTGCGACTGGATCAGGATGCGCGTCACGTTCGCCTGGCCGACGAGCCACACGGCAACGATCATGATGCGGCCCACCGGCGCCGCGACTGTCGCGATCTCGTTGCCGACCCACAGGTGCAGGAACGGTTCGAGCACCAGCATCGCGACGAGCGCGACTGGCGTGAACACGCCGTTGAGAAATTCGAGCGACTGCTGCGTGATCGTGTCGGCATCCGCGCGGCCGACCGCGGACAAGCGCGGAAACAGCGTGCGCACCAGCGCGGTCGGCACGATGTTCAGACGCGTGACGAGGTTCTGCGGCACCGTGTAGTACGTGACGAAACGCGCGCCGAGTCGTGAACCGAGCATCACGCGATCGAGCGAATCGGCGACCATCGTCGTCACGCTCGCGATCAGCATCCAGCCGCCGAAGTTGAACAGCCCCTTCGCGACGCCGAGCCGCGGCGGTTCAATGCTGCGTATTTCAAGCACTTTGAGCGCGTAGCGGCCGAGCAGCAACGCCGCGAGAATCCGCGCGACCACCGCCGCCGCGAGCACATTCTGCAAGGTGGCGCCGAGCCACAGCGCGGCGCCGAGCGGCAACAGCTGGAACAGGAACGTGCCGATCGTCTGGTTCGTGTTGTAGACGCCGAAACGTTCCGCGCCATTGATCGCGCCCGCGAACACCCACGACACGTTCGCGATCGGAATCGCGACCGCGAGCCACGGCAGCGCCATATAGACTTCGTGCTGCAGCTCGGGCGATACCTTCGTGAAATAGGCGGTGTACAGGAACGCACCGAAGTAGATGATCAAACCGCCGATCACGCCGGTCGCCAGATTGAGCCACGTCGCGCTCCAGAACACGCGCGCGCTTTCCTGCTGATCGCCCGACGCGCGCGCTTTCGAAATATGGTTCTGCGCCGCCATGCTCATGCCGAGATCGAGAATCCCGAAGTAGCCGATCAGCGTCCACACAAGACTGATCACGCCGTAGCGCTCGACGCCGAGCAGCCGGATATACGACGGCACGGTGACGAGCGACACGAACGTTGGCAGCACGAGCCCGAAAAAATTGATCGCCACGTTCCTGAGAATGCCTTTGTCCATCGAGTCCCTTGAGTTTTACGGTTAGGTTGGGCGCCGGGCTGCGTCAGCGAGGCCAACGCACATCAAGGCTTCCAGCGATACATCAGCACCTTGCCGCGCGCGTCTTCCTCGACGAACACCAGGTACTCGCCATCGCCACGCCTAGCCGCGCTGATACCGTTCGGCACGTCGACCCAGCCCGACGCGCGGCCCACTTCGGGGCCCGGCCGGATCACGCCGAGTTCCTTGCCGCTGTCCTTGTCCCACACGTGCACCGCGCCGACCGGCTCGACGCCGAACACGTATCGACCCTCGACGGTGAAGCCGATGATCGTCGCGATGGGCTTGCTCTGCGTCTGCCACGGCAGCGCAATCGCATAGCGCTGCACCGGCTTGCCGCTCGACCACTTGTCGTAGCGCACCAGCACGCGCCCCACTTCTTTCCAGAAGCCCTGCGCGGTTGGCATATCGGCCGTATAGCCGCTCACGTACATCGTGTCGGTGTCCGGTTCATAGATCGCGCGATGCAGTTCGGTGAACGGCGGCGGCACCGGGTACTGCGTCAGGTTCGAGTACGAGTAGACCGGATTGCCCTTCGCATCGAGTCCGCCGAAGCGGAAGCGGTAAATGCCCTTCGTATCCCGGGTGCGCCAGATGTCGCCTGCGGTATCGACCCACCAGCCCCAGCCGCCCGCGAGCTTCGTGCCGCTCGTGTTCAGCGTGTATTCGTCGCGCTCGAAGCGCCCGTCGCCATTCGTATCGCGCCAGATCCAGTCACCGCCCGGCGGCGCATTCGGCACCTTCGCGACCGCGCGCTGGCGGCCCGCGATAAAGCCGGAAGGAATCGCGCTTTCGCCGTCGTGCTGCGGATCGAAGCGATAGATCTTCAGATGGTCCGCGTACATGTCGGTCAGATAGAGGAACGTGTGCCCCTTCAGCCGCCGCGCGATCGGCAGGCCCGGATACTGGTCGGTATGGAACACCGGATCGTCCGGATATCTGAACCGATTCGACAGGAATCCCGCATATTTCCAGTCCTGCCCCGACGGCTTCGACAGATCGAGTTCGAAGCGCTTGTTGCCGGTATAGACGCTGTCGGGCCTGGCCGGATCGATCCACGCGCCGTCGACGAACAGCAGCCCCTCGACCTGCCAGTTGCGTTTGCCATCCGCCGCATAGCTTTCGAGCGTCGCGCCGAGGCCCGCGCCGATCGGCTCGTAACGCGGACCGATGCCATTGGTCGACACGTACACGTTGCCGCGCGCGTCGACACCCACGCCAGTCAACCCGTTGAATCGCAACGGTCCGGGCTTTCCCGCGACGCCGCTGAAAATGCCGCCGCGTTCGCCGAGCGTGTCCGACTCGGTGTAGCGGCCGTCGCGCTTTGACAAGAACAACACCTGCTGGCGCGGACCGTTGTCGGCGATCAGAATGCGGCCTTGCGCATCGACGGCGAGGTCGACCGCAACCGTATCGGCCGACAGCGTGATCGTCTCGTCGATGCGCTGACCGCTCGCCGTGTAGTGCTCGATACCCGGTGCGCGATCGCCGCGTGTGCCGCTCAGCACCCACAGCGTGCCGTCGGGCGCGAGCGCGAGCCGTCCGGGCTCATGCACGTTCCACATCGCTTTCTGCTGCATCGACTCGGCATCGTAGACTTCGATGCGATTGCGCGCGGTATTGGCCGCGAACAGCGTCGTGTCGTTCGCGGCGAGCCCGCCGATCTCCGCGTTCGTGCCGGTCGCCACTTCGTTCATCATCAGAAAACCGGCCGCGAGCTGCGCATGCGGGTCCGTGTTCTTCGCGGCGGGCTGAAACGGCGCGACGCGCTTCGGATCGTTGATCAGACGCCGCGAAATGCCGAACCATTGCTTGCCCTTGTCCGGCCACACGCCCGGTTCGACCAGCCGCCCCTTCTCATTGCCGACCGCGATCGCGACGAACGCATACTTCCGGTTGAGCGCGATCGCATTACCGCCGGCGTTGCCCCAGCCATGCGTGCCGCCCGCGAAGCCGAGCATCTTGCCATCCTGGTACACGCTCGCTTCGGCGCCGCTTTCGTCCCACGGCGCGTTCGTGTACACCTTGCCATCGGGCGTAACCGCGATCGCGGTGATGTTGATCTGCGTCCATCCGCCATCGCCGAAGCCGAAGCTGTTGCCGATCCATGAGGTCTTCGCGTTCAACGCGGTTTCGGCGCAAGCCGGCAGACTGGCCGATGCCGCGACGACTCCGGCAACGCAAACGGTCAGCATGAGCCAGCTTTTGAACGTGAAACGAAGCAAGGCGGTTCCCCCAGTCGATGTCCGTTCAACGCAATGCACGCGGACCTGTGCCCGCTCGGGGCGAAATTCAGTGAGGCGGTAACGCGAATCGAAGCGCAACCGATTGAAGCGCGGCGTCTGAAGACAGACATCCACACGGCTACGTTACGCGGAAAAAATGCGGCGACGAAAATCGAAAATAATTCAAAAATATTCGCCGGGCTAATCCATCAGGAAATAGTTGATTTTAAAAAATCGATAGAAACACAGATGCCACGGCGCTTGCGTTACGGCGTGACAATTCGACCCGCCTGTCGAGGCTATATCATGCAATCGGCATCTATTGCGGACTACCATATTCTGACGATACAAACATATTATTCTGCACAGAATGTGCTAAAGAAATTCCCTGTTTCAATTTGGTTCATTTATCTAATTCCTGCGGGTTTTTTCTCGACTTTCTTTTCCCTAGAATCGATTGCACTTCCGTTGCGACGCGAAGCGCTCGCCTGTTCGCCGGCCATTCGATGCGAACCGCGCGGCCCTTCGCCCGGCCCATCCGCTTTACACCATGGACGGTTCATGACAGCCAGCGCATTGCCCCTCGCGCCCTCCCATTCCCGCATCGTGCAGCTCGACGGCCTGCGCGCGATCGCCGTGCTCGCGGTGTTCGCCCAGCACGCGTTGAAGGCGCCGCTATGGATGGGCGTCGATCTGTTTTTCGTTCTGAGCGGCTTCCTGATCAGCGGCATCCTGCTCGATCGCAAGTCGCGTCAGCAGTCGTATTTCCGCTATTTCTATACGCGGCGCGCGCGCCGCATCCTGCCGCCGTACCTGCTGCTGATGGCCGTGTCGTCGGTGCTGTTCGGCCTCGCGTGGGCGCAGCACTGGTACTGGTACGCGTTTTTCGCGACCAATATCGGCGATGCGCTGAATCAAAGCGGTCACGACAGCCTCAACGTGCTGTGGTCGCTCGCGGTCGAAGAGCAGTTCTATATCTTCTGGCCGTTCGTGATCCTGCTCGTCCCCGAGCGCTTACTCGGCTACGTGGCGGCCGCGCTGATCGTGCTGGTGCCCCTGTTGCGCGCGCTCGCGACGCCGTGGTTCGATTCGTTCTGGCCGATCTATTACCTGACGCCGTTTCGCATGGATCTGCTCGCGGCCGGCGCGCTGCTCGCGGTTGCCGTGCGGCGCGATCGCAATGCGCTCGAATCGTTCAAGGGACTCGCGGTGCTCGGCGCTCTGGCCGCGCTCGCGGTGCTGGCCTGGCTGCATCTGCACTTCCCGCGTTTTCGCGCGGCCAATACGCCGTTGTCGAATGCGGGGCTTTATAGCGTGTCGCTGGTGCTGTGCACGTCGATCGTCGTGATCGCGCTGCAGAGCAAGGGCATCGTGAAGCGGCTGTTATGCAATCGCGTGCTCGTTTATGTCGGCACCATCAGCTACACGATCTATCTGATCCATCTGAGCGTGCTCTACATGGTGTGGCCGCTGCATTTGAATCGCTATCTGAGCGCCGCGATCGCGCTCGCGATCACGCTCGTGTACGCGAGCATCACATGGTTCGCATTCGAGAAGCGGTTGATTTTCGGCGCGCGCGGTGCGCGAACGACGACCGCCACGGGCGCCAACGTTGCGCGGCAAACACCGCAAAGCCGCGCATGAACCGCCGGGCTGCGATTGCCGCTGGCGTGCTGGGCGTCGTGTCGGCGCTGACGCTGCTCGCGCCGACCACGAGCGCGGCCACGGCCGAGCCGCCAACGCCATCACCGACGCAAGTGCTGATCGACGCCTACGGCGATTCGACCACGCTGGGTATCACCTGTAGCGATGGCCATTGCGCCGCGCAAGCGCGCAACGCGGTGACGTATCTGCAGCAAGCGTTGTACGAGCATGACGGCGAGCGCGTGCGCGTCACGAACTATGGCGTTGGCGGCACGATGGCCACACAGTTGCGCGACGGCACCGGCAACCGTCGCGCTGGACCGACGGCAGGCCTGCCGTGGCGCGAACGCCTCGGCGCATCGCACGCGCGCATCGTGCTGATCAACTACGGCATCAACGAAGTGATGCAGAACCAGACGCCCGAGCAGTTCTACGCGGCCGAAACGACGCTCGTGCAAACCGCGCGAGCGCTCGGCAAGGAGCCGGTTTTGCAAACCTCGAACCCGATGCCCGACAACCGGCTCAACACGCGGCTCGCCGCGATGGTCGCGATGACGCGACGCGTGGCCGCCGAACAGCAGGTGCCGCTCGTCGATCAATACGCGTATGTGAGCAGCCTGCCCGACTGGAAAACACTGATGTCGGACGGCGCGCATCCGAAGCCGGAGTTGTACCGGCTGAAGGCCGAACAGGATTATCGGGTCGTCGAACCGTTGGTGCGGCTGCTGCTGGACCACACACATTGAGCCACGTTTTTAGGCGCGCTCCGTTCTTTTCCATTCACAAACCAGAAGGCAAGCTATGAGCCAACCACGCAAAGCGATCATCACCGGCGTCTCCGGACAGGACGGCGCCTATCTGACCCGGCTGCTGCTCGACAAGGGCTATCACGTGACCGGCACCTACCGGCGCACGAGTTCTGTCAACTTCTGGCGCATGCGTGAGCTTGGCGTGCTCGACCATCCGAATCTGCGTCTGGTCGAACACGACCTCACCGACCTTGGCTCGACGCTGCGTCTGCTCGACAGCACGCAGGCAGACGAGTTGTACAACCTCGCCGCGCAGAGTTTCGTCGGCGTGTCGTTCGACCAGCCCGTGACCACCGCCGAAGTGACCGGCATCGGCGCGCTGAATCTGCTCGAAGGCCTGCGTATCCTGAGCCCGAAGACGCGCTTTTACCAGGCGTCGACCTCCGAGATGTTCGGTCTCGTGCAGGCGGTGCCGCAACGCGAGAGCACGCCGTTCTATCCGCGCAGCCCGTATGGTGTCGCGAAGCTGTTCGCGCACTGGTCGACGATCAACTATCGCGAGTCGTACAACCTGTTCGCGAGCAGCGGCATTCTGTTCAATCACGAATCGCCGCTACGCGGCCGCGAATTCGTCACGCGCAAGATCACCGACACGGTCGCGAAGATCAAGCTCGGCAAACTGGACGTGCTCGAACTCGGCAATCTGAGCGCGCGGCGCGACTGGGGTTTCGCGCTCGAATACGTCGAGGGCATGTGGCGCATGCTGCAGGCCGACGCGCCCGACACCTTCGTGCTCGCGACGGGCCGCACCGAAACGGTTCGCGACTTCGTGCGCATGGCGTTCACGGCGGCCGGCTATCAGCTCGAATGGTCGGGCAAGGATGAGCGCGAGACCGGCATCGACGTCGCGACCGGCAAGACGCTCGTGCGTGTGAATCCGAAGTTCTATCGGCCGGCCGAAGTGGACCTGCTGATCGGCTGCGCGGACAAGGCGCGCGACACGCTCGGCTGGCAGCCCCAAACCCCGCTCGAACAGCTGTGCCAGATGATGGTGCAGGCGGACATTGGGCGCAACGAGCATCACGAAACGTTCTGACGCGGCACCCGTGTGCGGCGGCGCTCGCCGCACACTGCCCCGTCAACCCGCCAGTTTCCTGAACGTCTCCAGCACCGCATCGCCCTTGAACGGCTTGACGATCCAGCCCTTCACGCCGGCGGCCTTGCCGCGCTCCTTCATCGCGGGGCTGCTTTCGGTCGTCAGCATGATCACGTTGACGGTCTTGTTCGCGAGCTCGCCGCGGATTTTTTCGACCATCGTCAGGCCGTCCATGTTCGGCATGTTCACGTCACTGACGATCAGGCGAATACTCGAATCCGTCTTCAGCTTGACAAGGCCATCCTTGCCGTCGATGGCCGTCGCGACATCGAGGCCGTTTTTCGCCAGAAAGCCCGCAACTTCATCGCGTACCGTGCTCGAATCGTCCACCACCAGAATCTTTGCCATAACATTTCCTTGCGTCACTGACGCGTCGTATCAATACAGATCGAGTTCGCCGGACTCGACGATGTGTTGCTAGAAGAGTTCGAGTTCGCCTTCGGCCTCGTCGGCCGTGGCCAGCTCAGCCTTGAAATCGAGTGGCGCCTGCGCGCATAGACATAGCGTGACGCCCAGTCGGACCGCACCGCCGATCGTCAGCTCGTACGCCCACACGTGATCGGGCCGCAACTCGTCCAGATACTCAACACAGGCGCTGTTCAATTCATACGGCGTCGACATGCCCAGATCGGGGAAATGATTGACCAGTTGCTGGTTCATGTAGCCGCAACACAGGTTGCCGAGTTCCATCAGCGTTTCCGACAGCGAACGCGTCGTATCGCTGCTGGCGTAGTATTCGCGCGTCGCGTCGTCCTGGCCGAAGTGCAGCACGAACAGCAGACGAAAACCGATCGACGAGATCGTTAGCGCCATCGCGCAGGGTCCGGCCGGATGATCGCGATCCCACCTCGGCACCGCGGTGATCTCGCACGCGTCGCCCGGCGTGGCGGGCAATCTTGCGCGAGCCGCGTGACAGAAGATGTCCGCGATGCTTTGCTTTGCCTGATCGGTAATCACGCTGCGGCCTGCTCGAGGCGGGATTGAAACTGGGTCGCCAGCAGTTCGACGCCGCCGAGCGATGCGGTGATCATCTTGCCGCCGGCCTGGATGTCCTGGAACGTCGCGGCCGTCGTCAGGTCGTTGCGATGCAGGCTCTCGCGATAGCTCTTCGACAACTCCTGCGAGCGCGACGCCAAAGAACGCACTTCGCCCGCGACGATCGAAAAGCCGCGACCCGCGGTGCCGGCGCGCGCCGCTTCGATCGAAGCATTCAGCGAAACGATCAGCACGTGCTGCACGATCGACGACAGATCCTGGTTCTTCTTGTGCATGTCGCGATTCTGCGACATCAGCGAGATCATCTGCTCGTGCCAACGCTCGAACGTGATGGTCAGCGTCTTCAGACGAGACGCCTCCTGCGCGATGCGCGTCGCATGCTGCAGCCATTCGTCGCTTCGCGCGCTCGCAGCGTCGAGCACCGCCTGCAACGCTTCGCGATCCTGCGCGCACTGCTCGGCCTGCGCGCGCAAATCCGCGAGCATCGCCTCCAGCGCGGCGCGCTCGCTGTTCGCCTGCTCGGCGAGCCGGACCGCCGCATCGAGTTGCTGTTCGAGGGCCTGCCGCGCGAGCGCGTCGAGACGCTGCGCTTGCGCGCCAGCGCGAAGCTTCCGACGATAAATCATTCGCGTGGCGAGTGCGCAGACGATACCGCCAAGGCCTGCCGCCAGAAGATAACTTTCAAACACAACCTGCTCCCATCGCTTCGTTCAATCCATCAGGCCGTTAGCCTGCCACCGCATCCGCATCCGCATCCGCATCACGCTGCCGCGCTTGATCGGCGGACGCGTCGAGACTGTCCACCGCCCAGTCTTCGGGAAACGACACGACGGTCTGAAAGCGGCGATAGTCCGCGCCGCGACGATCGTCGGTGAAGCGCAATTCGATGCGACCCTGCTCGCGCCGCACGAAATCGCGCACCGCATCCATGCCGACGCCTCGGCCCGAAATCTCGCTGACGGTCTGCGCGGTCGAAAAACCGGAACGGAAGATCAACTCGGCAATCGCTTCGTCGCTCAGCGCGGCGTCGGCGTCGATCCAGCCGCGTTCGATCGCGGCCGCACGAATTTTCGCGAGCGCGAGGCCGCGGCCGTCGTCGCTGATGGTGATCTGCAGCGCGTGATGGTCGACGCCCACTTCCAGCTCGATGACGCCCGCCGCGTCCTTGCCGTTCGCAACACGCTCGGCGGCGGGCTCGATACCGTGGTCGACCGAATTGCGCAGCAGATGCGTGAACACATTGCGCAGCGTATGGCTGACCTCGTTGCGCACGCGGTAGCCGTTGTTGTCGATGCTGACGACCGGCGCTTCCTTGCCGAGTTCGGCCGCCAGAGACGGCAGCGATTCGAGCAGGCCCGCGAGCGCTTCGTAGATCGATTCGGTGCCCAACAGACGCAGCTCACGCTGCAACGATTCGCGCATCGACACGAGTGCGTCGCGGTCGGCCGGATCGGCGCTTTCGAGCAGTTCCAACTGCTTCTGGATCGATTCGCGATCCACGATCAGATAGCCCTCCCCCGCGCCGCTCTGGCCCGGGCCCTTGCGGCCGAGACTCACTTCGTTGATGGTCGCGTAGGTCTCGAGCGCCGCCTTCACGCGCTGCAGGTCCTCGATCAGCAACTGCTGGTCCCACGCCTCGCTGCTGTCCGCGCGGCGCAGCGCGTCGTAGCGCTGTTCGGTTTCGTGGACGATGCCGGTCAGATGCTGAAGACTGTACGTGCGCGCATTGCCCTTGACGGTATGCATGTTGCGGAACAGTTCGGCGACGGCTTCGTGACTCGGCTCGTGATGCTGGCGGATGATCCGTTCGTTCTCGCTGATAAAGTCCGTCGCGCTTTCGACGAAGTGATGGAACTTCTCCTGGCTCACCGCGAGAATCTCGCCGATCATCTCCAGCCGGCGCTTCTGTTCGCCGGCCTCGGCGGCGAGCGCGCGCAGTTCGGTCACGTCGCGCACGCACAGCATCAAACGCAGTACCACGTCGTTTTCGTCGGTGATGGCCGACCAGCTCAGATCGAGCGTCTTCACGCGGCCATCGGCCATCGGCTTCGCGATCTCGTTGACGAGCAGGTGCTGATTGAACTCGAAGTTCATGCTGTCTTCACCGATGCATGCCTGCAGCGCCGCTTCGATCTGCGCGAGCGCATCGCTGTTGATATCGGTGCCGCCGAACACGAGATCGAGCAACGGACGGCCCGCAATCTCGCGAGTCTCGAAGATCGCCTCGAGATAGGCGGAGTACTCCGGATGCACGATCACGCCTTCGACCACCGTCAGAATCCCCTGCTGCATGTTTTGCAGCATCGCCTGGATATCGGCGGTCTTCTGCTTCAACTGCAGCGAGCTTTGCTGGATCTTCTCGATCATGCCGTTGAACGCGACGATCGAATGACCGATCTCGTCCATGCGGCCGACCGGCACGCGGCGGGTGAAGTCCTGGCTCGCCGCGATCTCGCTCATCTCCACTTGCATGCGGCTCAGCGGACGGGTGATCTGGCGATACAGCAGCGCGCTGATCAGCACCAGCACGACGATGGCCGCGCCGGTGGCGGCGGCGATCGCCGTCGTCGTGGTGGCAAGCGCGCTGTTCAGTTCGTCGATCGCGGCGTCCTTCTGGCGGTTTTTCTCGATCCGCAGCGTCTCGACGATGCCTTCGAGTTCATCGCGGTATTGGGCGACGTTCGCGAACAGATAGGCTTGCGCCAGTTCGGTCTTGCCGTCGGCCTTCATCTTCGCGGTGTCGTTGACCGCGCTGAAATAATTCGCGAGGCTCTCGCGCGCCTGGCTCACGAGCCCGGTTTGGGCCTGACCTTGCGCGGCCCTCGCCTGCACGTCGAGCGCCGCCTGCAACGAGGCTTCCTTGCTCTTCAGAAGGTCTTGCGCCTGCGAGACCATGTTCGCGTCAGGCGCATAGACGAGGGTCATCATCGCGAGCTGAACGTCCTTGACCTGCGACACGAGGTCTGCCGACGCGAGCGCGCTCGGCACGACGCCCTGGGTAACCTGCCTGACGTTGACGGCGCTGGTGCGGGTCTGAAGCACAGCGTATCCACCAATGGCGGATAGCGCGACGAGCATCAGAATGACGAGAAGCGTGATGCGGTGACGGATGGTCATTTGAGAATCCCCGAAGTCTGGAAATACAACGTCCCCCGCTTTTAGCGGGACGCCCCTATGTTTTTGTGCTTTCGGGCGCGGGGATTATCGTCGCGAATGTGTGACGTCAACGTGACGGAATGGACGCCAGGCGCGACGTTTCAGGGATTTGCGAAATAGCGCCGAAAAATCTCGGCTAAGGGCTGATCCGGGCTCAAGTTCGAGCGAAAAGTGCCGTTATTGTTGGCCCATTTTTTTCGCTGGCCCGCGGCGGCATGAACGCGAGGCCCGGACGCAACGATCCGTGCGTCGCTTTTTTTTCATTCGATCGAACCGCCGCCGCGCCGCTTCAATGCAGCGCGTCCGCCGCAATCGCCTCGGCATAGACCGCGGCGACGCGCTTCGCGATCACCGCATTATCGAAGTGCTCGCGCGCATAGCGGCGGCACGCATCGGCATCGGGCAGCTTCAGGGTGCCTTTCAGCGCGCCAGAGAGACCCGTGGCGATCGCCTGCGCGCCGGTCTCGGGCAACACCAGATCGGGCGACAATCCCGCCACCGCCTCGGGCAATCCGCCGACCGGCGTCACCAGCACCGGCGTGCCCGACGCAAGCGATTCGACGGTGATGAGCCCGAAGCCTTCCAGCGCGACGGTCGGCACGACGCTGAGATTGGCCGCGCGATACAGCGCCGCCAGATGCTGGTCGGGCACGAAGCCGAGCAGCTTGACGTTGTGCTCGAGCCCGGCGTCGCCGATGCGCGCCTGAAGCTCGCCTTCGAGCCGGCCCTTTCCGGCGATCAGCAGCAGCACATCGGGCGCACTGCGTTTGAGCAGCTTGACCGCGTCGATCAGATCTTCGAGGCCCATGCGCCGCACCAGGCGGCGCACCGCGAGCACGATCGGCCGGTCCTGCGGCAGTTGCAGCCGCAGACGCGCGTCGGCCCGCGTGATCGGCAGATTGAACTGCTCGACGTCGACGCAGCCCGGCACCACGCGCACGCGTTCCGGCGAGATGCCGTAGCGCGTCGTCAGGATCTTGCCGAACGCTTCGGACAGCACGATCAGCCGCGACGAACGCGCGTACACCGACTGTTCCAGATAGCGCTTCGCGCGCTGGCCGAGCGAATCGGCGCCTTCGACGTGGCTCTCGTCGGCCCACGGTCCCTGAAAATGCGACACCTGCGGAATGCCGCGCGTCACGTCGAGACCCGGAAACGTATAGAGCGCGAAATGCGACGAAATCACGTCGGGCCGCGACGTACGGATTTCATGGCGCAGCGCGCGGCGTGCCGCCATCAGCCGCAGCGGCAGCGATTGCGCGGCGGAGCCGAAGCCGTTGATCGCGCCACCGGTATCGGTCGCGACTTTCGGCGAGCCGGCGACGACGCCGCGCACCGCGACGCCCGCGCCCGGCAGCGCGCCGACCAGCGAGTAGTACATGCGGTCGAGGCCGCCCGCGCGTTCGGGAAACCAGTGCATCCCGATCTGCAGTGATTTGATTGAGCCAGTCGTCATGAAGGTGTGCCCCTGTGTATTGCTTGCGGTGGGTTGCTATGTCGATAGCGTGGCTTGCGCGGTCCGCGCGTTCATTCCACGCTCTTCTGTCCGGCGAGATGGTTCAGCGTCAGCGCATCGTTCTGCGCGACCACCGTTGCTTCGGTCTGGCTGCGCCGGCGGTTTTCCTGCTGTCCGGCCAGTTGCCGGTACAGCGCGATGTATTGCGCGGCCATGCGCGCCCAGCCGAAGCCGGTCGCGAGTTCGCTCGCGGCTGCGCCCATCGCGCGGCGCGCGGTGTCGTCGCCGGCGAGTTGCGCGACCGCGCGAGCGAGAGCTTGCGGGTCGTCGGGATCGCCCAGCACGATGCCGCACTCGGGCGTGATGATCTCGGCGCCGCCCGCGGTGCGAGCGGTCACGACGGGCAGCCCCGCCGCCATCGCTTCGAGCAGCGACAGGCTCATCGCTTCGTAGCGCGACGGAAACACGAACGCGTCGACCGAATGCATCAGCACCGGCATCTCCTTCACGAGCCCGAGAAAATGCACGCGATGCGCGATGCCGAGCGCCTTTGCCTCGTCCGGATACGGACTGCCCGGCAGAAAGCCGGCCACCGCGATCTGCACGTGCTCGGGCAGATGCTTCAACGCGGCGAGCACGGTGCCGAGATTCTTGCGCGGCGTGCGCAGATCGCCGACGAACAGCAACAGGAACGCATCGCCCGGCAATCCGAACTTCGCGCGATCACCGCTCGCCGCCGCGAAGCCCTGGGTGTCGACGCCGTTGTAGATGACATCCACGCGGTTGCCCGGCGTGAGGCCGATCGCGCGGATTTCGTCGGCGACCTTCTGCGACACCGCGGTGATCACCTTCGAGCGCCGGTACGCCCAGCGCTCGAGCAGCGCGTTGCAGCGCGTATAAACCGACTGGTACGCGGACCACACGCCCTTCGTGAGGCCGAACGGATAGTACTTGCTCGCGAACCAGCCGCTATGGACGAAATGCGAGGTATTGACGTCGGCGCGCATCCACGTGATGAAGCCGTTCACGTGCAGCACGTCGTAGTCGCGGCGATGCGCGCGCAGCCACAGCGCGCTCTTCGCCGCGAAAACCTGCTGGCGCAACAGATTGGTCGGCCACCAGCGGCCGATCTTCATCGGCGCCCAGCGCACGTTCGGATGCGCGAGCAGTTCGGGCGCCACGTGCGACGCAACCAGCGTCACGCGGATGTTCTCGTCGAGCGCCGCGCGCGCGATCTCGTGATTGACGCGCCCCTGGCCGTCGTTATGGCGCACTACGTGCGTGACAATGGCGACTCTCAATCCGTGCCTCCGTGGAGAAATAACGTGCGTCCGCGGTTCATTTTTTCGTAGTGGACCGCGGAAAGAATCGAAAAAGCGCTGATGAAAAGCAGCAGGCCGCCGGTGCCGACCAGCGAGTTCGTGAACACGAGCATCGCGAAGGTCGCAAGACACAGGCTCAGGCACGCCGAGACGAACTTGTCGTCGCGCAGCCTGAACGACGCGAGCACCGCGCGGGTCAGCAGCCACACGATGCCGGACATGTACAGCAAGGTGCCGGGCCAGCCGAGCACGAACGGAATGTTCATCACGCCGCTGTCGAAGTTGCCGTACTGGCCGAGCTGGCCGCCGTCGTTGGAGAGCTTGGTCGAGGTGCCGGTCGCGCCCAGGCCTTCGCCCGAGACGTCGGTAAACGCGGTCTTCGCGAAGTTCGCGTAGAACTCGTTACGCGCCGCGTAGCTCTGGTCGTCGTGGAGATTGACGATCGTGCCGAGCCGCGCCTGCATCCGTTCGGCCACCGGACCCACCGCAAGCAGCGGCACGCAGAAGCCGGCGAGCAGCACCGCGCTACCGACGATGCGCACGCGCACCTTGTTGTTCGATTTCACGAGCTGGATCAACAGCGCGATGACCCAGCCGCCCCACGTCGAGCGCACGAGGCTCAGCGCGAACGAAAAGAAGCCGAGCCCGGCCGCGATCCAGCGCACGCGGTGCTGCGCGGCCATCACGAAGACCATCGCGCCCATCATCGCGAACGCGAACGGTCCTGACGAATTCATCGTGCTGAACACGCGCACGCCCATCGGCACCGGGTCGCCCTGCGAGTTCATCTGCGAGCCGAGCATCCACAGCGCGTCCCACGGCGGCATGATGAAAAACTGGATCAGGCCGTAGCCGCCCATCACCAGCATGCCCCAGATGAACGTGTTGATGATCGTGTCGCGATAGCGCGGGTACTGGCGCGTGTGCGCCATGATGTGAAAACCGATCAGGATCGGATAGAGCCAGTTCGCGAGGTCGTAGGTGGCCGCGAGCGGGCCGCTCGACATCACGCCGATCAGGAACGCGTAGACGAGGCCGAGCAGGATCAGCAGCACCGGCAAGCCGCGGCGCTGCGCGAGCAGCCGGTAGTAGCGCAGCAGCGACAGGCCGCTGATCATGGTCACCGCGAGCGGCGCGACCTGGATCAGGCTCGTCGGCGTGAACGCGCCCTTCGACCAGTCGGCGAGACGCCGCACTTCGGGACTCAGGAACCACAGCCACCACATGAAGCCGATATAGCGCGCCGGGCTCCTGAAGTAGAGCCACAGGCCCGTCAGGATCGCGAGCACCGGAAACGCGAGCGTGAGCACCGTGCCCTGGTGCGCGACGATCAGCACCGCGGTGATCAGCCACAGCAATAGCGGCGGCAGCCATTCCCGCGGGCCGCCGGACAGCAGCCCGCTCGCGGCGTTTTTGACGGGGCCGGCGTTGGCGGCGGCTGGCGGCGGCAACGGGTTCGCGCGCGGAATCGTCGACATCGCTTATAGGCCTCCGCGCGATTCGCGCGCCGGTGCGGCGCGTTGCTTTTGCGTGGCCGCGGCGGGCGCGTTCGCCTGCCCGCGCGCGCTCAGCATTTCGCGCGTGATCCGCACATGCTGCATCGCATAGTGCTGCGTGGTCAGATCGCGCGCGAGCAGACCGGCCGCCGCTGCCTGTGCCTGGCGCAGCGCCTCGACTGGCTCGGCGGCGAGCCGGTCGAGCGCATCGCGCAGTGCCTGCGGATTGAACGGCGGCACGTAGGCGGCTTCGTCGGCGGGAAAATAATCGCGCAGTGCGCCGACGTCGGTCGCGACCATCGGCTTGCCCACCGCTGCCGCTTCGAGCATCACGGTAATGCCCGACGCGTGCGAGTTAGGCCGCAGCGGCACGACGATTACGTCGGCCCAGTCGTATAGCTCGTGTTGCTTTTTGATGCCCGAGAACAGCGCGATTTCGACGTTCGACGCGCGCAGCGACGCGGGAATGCGCCGCCGCGTCGCGAGCTTCACCGTGTAGCGCGGATCGTTGCCGACCGCCTTGATCAGCGTCTCCCAGTCGCGGTCGCGATCGTTGCCGATCGCCGCGATGCGCAGCGGCGTGCGCGGCGTCCACTGGGTCGGCGGGGTGACTGGGAAGTCGCGCGTGTTCAGGCCGTACAGCAGCGGCGTCGCGTCGCGATTGAAATAGCGTTGGCACAACCCGGCGTTTTCGCTCGCGAGCGTGGTCAAGCGATCCGCGCGCGTCATCAGCTTGCGATACAACCAGCGGCGCGCGATGCCGTACGAAGGCCACTTGTCGAGCAGCCAGACGCTTTGCGCAAGCAGCAGCGGCGACGCGCCGCGCCGTGGTTTGCGCTCGCACAGCAGCAGCATCAGCGCGGCGGACAGCCACTCCTGCTCGGTATGCGTCCAGATCACGTCAGAGCGCAGCATCTCCGCGCGATTGCGCCACGTATGAATGAAATCGAAGCCGAGCGCGGCCTTCAGCGCGCGCCGCACGAGCCGCACGGGACGGCTTTCGCGCGCGTCCTTCGAATAGGTCAGCGCGAATGCTTCGGACTGCGCATGGTGATAACCATACAGGCAGCCGATGTCGTCGCCCTTGCGATAAAAGCGCGGATCGGCGCCGTAAAACAGATGGACATGAACCTTCGTACTCATGCGGACACTCCGCTCTTCGACAGTGCGCGCCGCGCCTCGTGGGCGCCAGCACGAACCTCGCGCCAGCGCGACAGCGTCAACTGCGCGCGTTTCGACAGCAGCGCGAGCGCCGCATGCGTGAGGCCCGGATAAAGCCGTGTGCCGACCAGCGTCCACCACCACCACGCGGTTTCGCGGCGCAGCGGCGGCAACTGGTCGCGCAGGATCAGATGGAAGTTGAACGCGGCGTTGCGCAGCGCGGCCATCGTCTGCGCGTCGCGTCTATCGTCGTCGAAACGTTCGGCCGGGAAATGATCGACCGCGACCTGCGGGTCGTAGACGAGCTTCCAGCCCGCGTTTTTTACCGCGAGGCTGAACGCCATGTCGTTGTGCACCTGCGCGCCCGCGCCGCGCAGACGCGCGTCGAAGCGGATCGTGCGCACCGCGTCGCGCCGGTAGCTCATGTTGGCGCCCTTCAGAATGTCGACTTCGCGCGCGCCACCGACGCCCAGATGATGGTTGCCGATGATCTTGCCGTGCGCGGTCACCTTGCCGACTAGCGGCCGCTCGCCGTCGAGCACGCGGCCTTTTTCGTGCACCCAGTCGCGCCCGCCCAGCGCGCCGAGGCGCGCATCGGCTTCGAACCCGGCCGCGATGCGCTCGACCCAGTCGCGGCGCGGCGCGGCGTCGTCGTCGGTGATCGCGATGACGTCGCCGCTCGCGGCATCGAGCCCGCGATTGAGCGCCGCGACCTGGCCGGGTACGTCCACCGGCGCGATCACGAGCGGCAGGCGGCCGCCGGTGGACCGATCGCGCAGGCACGCGTGCGTCGCGTCGTCGTCGACGCGTGCGACCACGATCACTTCGTCGGGCGCGCGCGATTGCCGCTCGAGCGCCGCGAGGCAGCGCGTGAGATCGGCCGGGCGGCGATAGGTCGGTACCAGTACCGTCACTTTCATCGTGATGTCCTCTCTGTTCGTCTCGAGCTGGGATCCGTCGCTCGCGTCACGTGCTCAGGTATTCCTGGGCCGCCGCGTAGCCGCGGTCGTAGCCGATCCGCGAGCGCGCCGGCATGCCGTTGAAGATGCCGCCCTGCACGTGGACGCCCGCCGCGCGCAACCGCTTCAGCGCATCGGCAAGCTCGACCTCGCTGTGCATGCCCGAGCGCATCACGAAGAACGTCGAGCCCGCATACGCGCCGATGATCGACGCATCGGTCACGGCGAGCACCGGCGGCGTGTCGACGAGGATCACGTCATAGCGTTTCGCGAGGCCGTCGAGGTACTGCGGCAGACGCGGCGACATCAGCAGCTCGGACGGATTCGGCGGACGGCGGCCGCATGAGATGAAGCTGAGGCCCTCGATGCTCGACCCGCGAATCGCTTCCTCCAGCGAGATCTGGCCGCTCAGCAGCTCGGACAGGCCGTTCTCCTGCAGACCGCCGATCTGACGTTCGAGCGCGCCGCGCCGCATGTCGCCGTCGATCAGCAGCACGCGCTTGCCCGAATGCGCGAGCAGCATCGCGAGATTCACGCTGAGGAAGCTCTTGCCGACGCCCGCCATCGGGCCCGTCAGCATGACGATGCGGTTGCGCGCGTCCAGCAGCGTGAACTGCATCGCGGTGCGCAGGCTGCGCAGGCTTTCGATCGTCACGTCCTTCGGCCGCGCATTCGCGAGCACCGGACGCAGCCGTTCGCCGCCGCGCACGTAGCTGCTTTCGAGCTGCGCCTGTTCGACGCTTTGCGGCACGAGTCCGAACACCGGCAGATGGAACGCGCGCTCGACGTGATCGGGGTCGTCGATGCCCTTGAACAGATTGCGGCGCAGGAACACGAAACCGGTGCCCGCGATCAGCCCGAGAATCACTGCCGCCGAGATGATCAGCATCTTCTTCGGCTTGACCGGCGCGCCGGGGCGCAGCGCGGCGTCGACGATATGCACGCTGCCGCCCGTGCCGGCCTTCTGCACTGACAGTTCCTGCACTCGATTGAGCAGCAGCACGTAAATGTCTTCGGCGACCTTCGCGTCGCGCTGCAACTGCACGGCCTTCACTTCGGTGGCCGGCAGATTGCGGAAACGGTCCGCGTATTTCGTGCGCTGCGCTTGCAGCTCGGCCATCTGCTGACGCGCGGCGACGAGCGTCGGATGATCGTCGCCGTAGCGCTCGGCGAGCTGCGTCATCTGCAGACGCAACGCGGCGATCTGCTGCTCGTATTGCACGCTGCCTTCGAGGTAGACCTTCGCTTCGTCGCTCGCGTTGATCGAGCCGGACTCACGTTGATAGGCGGTCAGCGCGGCTTCCGCGCGTTCGAGATCGGCCTTCAGGCGCGGCTCCTCGCTCTTCAGGAAGTCGAGCATCTTGCTCGCGTCGGCCTGCTTGTTCGACACGTGCTGCCGCAAATACGACTGCGCCAGCGCATTGGCGACGAGCGCCGCATGTTCCGGGCTCTTGTCCTCCAGCGAGATCTGGATCACGCCGGTCTGCTTGCCCTGCTCCTGCACCGAGATCGCCGACTGGAACGCGGTGATCGCGTCGAGATCGTTGGAGCGCACGATGGTGAACTCCTGGCCGGGCCGCGCGACCAGCGTGTTGACGAGCATCGTCACGCCGCCGCCCTGCGCCTGCTGGCCCACCTGGCCGCGCAGCAGCGGCGAGCCGTTCGGCGCCAACAGTTCATAGTGCTGCGCGTCGATCACTCGCAGCAGCAGCTTCTCGCCTTCGAGCGATGGCGTGACGTCGATCGAATCGACCTCGATGTTCTCCCCGCCCCATGCGTACGACGTGAGCCCCAGCCAGGCACGCGCGGGCTGGCCCGGCGTCGCGAGGCGCGCGGCGATGTTGCCGAGCAGCGGGATCGTCTTCGGCGTGATGCTGAAGTTCAGCTTCAGCTGCTGCACGACCGGGCCGACCACGCCGCGGCTCTTGATGATTTCGATCTCGGCGTCGGTCGGCAGCGAGGTCGAACCGCTGGTGATCGCGGCGCCCGTCTGCGTCTGCGTCAGCGCCTGCGACGTGTTATCGGACTGCTCGACGCGCACGTGTGCATCGGCCGAGTAGATCGGCTTGGCAAGGTAGCAGTACGCGACCGCCATCGCGACGATGATCGCGGTGATCGCGAGCAGCCACCAGATGTCGTCGAGGATCACCTGCACCAGTTGTCCGAGGACGACGTCTTCTTCTTCGGTCTTGATCGGACCAGCCATGTGTGGAGAGAGTTGATTGCTCACAGTTCGATCCCGTGTCGTTGGCTTCGGCTTTCGCGTCAGCGGTACTTCTGCATTCGTTGCGTGTGCCGCGCCGCCCGGACGACAGCGGCGCGGCACGCTACCGTCCAAACGTTCAGCGCGTCAGCTGCTTCAGATAGAACAGCGTCTGCACGCTCGGCAGCACCTGCTGCAACACACGGTTGAACGTGGTCGACGCGGCGGTGCCCACGTACACGACGTCGAGCGGCTGCAACTGGAACTGCGAGGACAGCATGATCGAGTCCGGCTGCGTCATGTCGAGGCGGAACACCTCAGGCGTGGTCGGATGCTCCCGCATGCCGCGCATCACGAAGATCTGGCGCGGATTGGCATCGGTGTTGAGGATGCCGCCGCCCTGCGTGAGCGCGTCGGCGATCGTCATGCGGCCACGCACGATCGGCACCTGGATCGGCGTCTTCACTTCGCCCATCACGAAGATGCGGCTGTCGGTACGGTCCGGCACGTTGACCACGTCGCCGTTCTGCAGCATCACGTCCTGCGTGGTATCGCCCTGATCGAGCATGCGATCGGCGTCGAGCACGTAGAGCTTGTGGTTGCGCGTGAGGCGCACGCGCTGGATGTCGGCGGCCGGGTTGGTGCCGCCCGAGCGCGTGATCGCGTCGACCAGCGTGAGCGGCACGTCGCTGACCGCGAGCGGTCCCGGCTGCTTCACTTCGCCCGTGACCTGCACCTTCTGGCCGCGATACGACAGCACGCGCACGTCGACCTGCGGATTGCGGATGAAGCGCACGAGGCCGGCGGCGAGTTGGTCGCGCAGCTGGGTCGTGGTTTTGCCCGCGGCCTGGATGCGGCCGACGAACGGGAAAAAGATCGTGCCGTCAGCGGCGATGGTCTGGCCGTATGGATCGGCCTGGCCCGGCAGCGCGGCCGTATATGGCTGCTGCAACGCGCCCGCGATCGTCTGCGTGGTGTTGCCGCCCGAGGACAACGTACTGCCCTGCGGCGTGGTCAGCTCGGGGTGATCCCACACGGTGATGCCGAGAATGTCCTGCGGCGCGAGGTGGTACACATACCGCGACGGATCGGGCAGCGTCGACGGCGGCAACGGCTGGATTTTTTCGGCGGCGGCCTGCGCCTGCGCCATGATCAGCTTGCCGTCGATCAGATGGACCGGATAGGTTTCGCTCGGCGCCTGATCGTTGTCTTTGAGCCGCGACGTGTCGAGATAATTGCCTGGGGCGGTCGCGCAGGCCGACAGAAAGGACGTCAGCGCAAGCACGGCCGCGAGCTTCGTGCGCAAGCTCGCGAATGCGTTTTCGATGCGGGGTTTCTTCAGCATATTTTTTTCAGCCATCCCATGACCAGATGTTCGATGAGCACGAGACTCTCCCTGTATTCGTCTTCCGCGCCGCCGTGCGGATCGGCGACGTCCGAATCGGCTTCCCACTTGCCGAGCGGATAGACCTTGCCGCGCGCGGCCGGATCGAGCGATTCGACATCGCTGAGCTGCGCGCGCTCGGTCACCAGCACGAGATCGGCCGCGCGTACCAGCGAACGGTCGAGGCGCCGCGCGTGGTGGATGCCAGCGGCGACGCCGCGCTCTTCGAGCAGGCGCCGCATCACCGGATCCATGCCGTGACCGTTCACCGCGCGAATGCCCGCCGAATGAAACGCGATCGGCGCGGTGCCGGCGCGCGGCGCGCGCGCGAGGCGCGCCTTGAACAGCATCTCGGCGGCGGGCGAGCGGCATACGTTGGCGTGGCAGACGATCAGTACGTTGTCGAACATGGCGGACTCCTCGCGCGGCGATCGCAGTGGTCTCAGCGGCCGGCCGGTGCGACGGCCGGTGCCGTCGCGGCAAGTTCCGCCGCCTGCATCGAACCGTTCGCGCCGACACGCGCCGGCGCATTGCGTAACGCATGCCGCCGGCCGATCGCGTGATACTCGATGCCGAGTTCAAGCAGCGCGTCCGGCTCGTACAGATTGCGGCCATCGAAAATCAGCGGCGTCTTCAGCACGCGCTTGAGCGCATCGAAATCAGGACTTTTGAAGACTTTCCATTCGGTCAGGATCACGAGCGCATCGACGCCGCTCGCCGCCTCCATCTCTTCGTTCACGAATGCCAGGCGCGCATGCTGTTGCGGCACGTGCTGCAGATCGAGCGCGAACACGCGCTTCGCTTCGTCGATCGAGACCGGGTCGTAGGCCTTCACGCGTGCACCGCGGCGCAGCAGCCCTGCGATCAGCTCGCGGCTCGGCGCCGCGCGCATGTCGTCGGTGTTCGGCTTGAACGCAAGGCCCCACACGCCGAACGTGCGGTCCGACAGATCTTCGCCGAGACGCGCGGCGATCTTCTGCGCGAGGACCTGTTTCTGCGCGTCGTTGACCGCTTCCACCGCTTCGAGAATGCGCAGGTTCGCGTGGTGATCGGCCGCGGTGCGGATCAGCGCCTGCACGTCCTTCGGAAAACACGAGCCGCCATAGCCGCAGCCCGCGTACAGGAAGTCGTAGCCGATACGCGGATCGGAACCGATACCGCGGCGCACCGCCTCGATGTCCGCGCCGACGCGATCGGCCAGATTCGCGAGCTCGTTCATGTACGAAATCCGCGTCGCGAGCATCGCGTTGGCCGCGTACTTGGTGAACTCGGCCGAACGCACGTCCATATACAGCGTGCGCTCGCGATTGCGATTGAACGGCGCATACAGGCGCTTCATCAGTTCGCGCGCCTTTTCGCCGGGCACGTCCTCGTCGCAGCCGAGCACGATGCGATCGGGCCGCGTGAAATCGTCGACGGCAGCGCCCTCCTTCAGGAACTCCGGATTCGACACGACCGAGAACATCTGCTCGACGCCGCGCGCGGCCAGTTCGGCGGCCACCACTTCGCGCACGCGCGAGGCGGTGCCGACCGGCACCGTCGATTTATCGACGATCACCTTGAAGCCGTTCATATGGCGGCCGATGTTGCGCGCGGCCGCGAGCACGTATTGCAGATCGGCGGAACCGTCCTCGTCGGCCGGCGTGCCGACCGCGATGAACTGGATGTCGCCGTGCGCGACCGCCGCCTCGACGTCGGTGGAAAACGTCAGGCGCTTCGCGCGACGATTGCGCGCGATGATCTCCTGCAGACCCGGCTCGTGGATCGGCACGCCGCCGTTGTTGAGCACGTCGATCTTGCGCGCGTCGACGTCGAGACAGAACACGTCGTGGCCGATGTCGGCCAGACACGCGCCGGTCACGAGGCCGACATAGCCGCTACCGATGATCGTCAGGTTCATGGATTGCACCTCGATAAATGGAGTTGATTCAGGAATGCCCTCGTGCGATGCGTGGCATCGGCACGGCCCGGCGCTCCACGTTCAATAGGCGTTGCTGCCCGCGAAGCCCTTCCACAGCGTCAGCACGACGATCTTGATGTCGAGCCAGAAGGTCCAGTGCTGCATGTAGTACAGATCGAGCTTCACGCGGCCCATCATCTTTTCGATGCGATCGGTTTCGCCGCGATAACCGTTGATCTGCGCCCAGCCGGTGATGCCCGGCCTGATCCGGTAGCGGTGCATGTAGCCCTTCACCAGATCCTTGTAGATGTCGTCGTGCTCGAGCGCATGCGGACGGGGACCTACCACCGACATCTCGCCGCGCAGCACGTTGATGAATTGCGGCAACTCGTCGAGGCTGGTACGGCGCAGGAACGCGCCGACCGCGGTGATGCGCGGATCGCGCCGCGTCGCCTGGGTGATCTTGCCGGCCGTTTCCTGGTGGACTTTCATCGAGCGGAACTTGTAGATCTCGAACTCGCGGCCGTCGATGCCCTTGCGGCGCTGGCGAAAAAACACCGGCCCCGGCGAGCTGAGCTTGACCATCAGCGCGATCGCGAGCATCAGCGGCGCCAGCGCGAGCAATGCGCCGAGCGCGAACAGGCTGTCGAAGACGCGCTTGGGCAGCACGCGCAGATCGGTGATCGGCGAGGCGGCCAGATTGATCGCGGGCACGCCGAGCAACTCGACCATCGGCTGATTGAACAGCGTCAGGCTGCCCACGTCCGGGATGAAGCGGATGTTCACGAAGTCGTTGCGCAGGTCCATCACGAAGCGATGGATCGCCTTCTCCTTCGAGATCGGCAGCGCGAGCCACAGCTCGCGGATCGCGCGCTGGCGCACCAGTTCGAGCATGCGCTGATAGTCGCGCTCGACCGGCACGCCCGCGACCGCGCGGGCCGCGTCCGGGTCTTCATACGGATTGATCGTGCCGTCCTCGTCGAACACGACGACGGGCGTGAAGCCGGCTTCGGGACGGCCGCGCATCTGTTCGATCAGAAAGCGGCCGTACGGCGCGCCGCCGACGATCGCGACCGCCCGCTGATTGAAGCCCTCGCGGCGCAGCCCGCGCAGAATCGAATGGACGATGAGCTTGGTGACGACCAGCAGCACGATCGACGCGAGCGCCCAGTACACGAGCCACAGCCGCGACAGGCTGTCCGAGCGGTGCACGCTGAAGCTGATCAGCACGCCGGTCACTTCGACCATCAGCCAACCGCCCGCGACGCGCGACAGCAGGTCGTAGAGCGGCTTGCCGCGCCACGACTGATAGATGCCGAGCGCCGGGAAGAACACCACCACCAGCAGGCAGCCGAACGCGAGCGACACGCTTTGCATATCGTCGAGCCATGCCACTGTGCCGCTGTGCACGGCCGCCGCCAGCACCGCGGCGAGCGCGACCATGGCGATGTCGATGATTCTCGCTAGAACGCTCAGCATGCGCCGCCCCTCTGTTTGTCGGTCAAGTGCGATCCGTCGGTTGGTTGAAATGGATGCTGCATGCGGGTTTCAGCATTGCACTTTTTATTTCCCGGAATGGAAAAGCCGAGTTCAATGAGTGAATACCCCTGTACATACCTCAATAAAGCGGTATTAAAATTCGCACGACAAGACCGCAAAAAATCTCAAATTGTATCGGTCAAAATTCCGGTATTTTTATGCATTTTGTGCGGTACTTTTTGCCGCATCGCGGATCGACGTCGCCTTCAGGACGATCGATTCGAGCCTTTTGCATAGGAGAGATTTCGCATTCGCGCCATGCTCACCCGCGAAGCGTGGGCGCGATCCGTGCCCCCATTCTTGCGCATCATTAAGCGCAAAAAAATCCCGGCCGATTTTTTTCAGGTATTTTTTATTTTTGAATAATTCGATTTGGCATTTTTTCGTGCTTTTCGAATAAGTTCGGCGCGCTCTTTATCGGCATTGTATTTAACGCGCTTTTATTGATTCGCGACTTCGTGATAAAACTCGACGCATTCATCCAGCCTCGAGGAGAGTTCACCATGACAGCTCCGGCCCCGGTCACGCCCGCCGGCACCCGGCCCACAGCCGCCCATTCGCCCATGTCCTCAACCGCAACCGGTGTCAAGCTCAAGGTTCACCCCGTGATACTCGCGGGCGGCTCGGGCACCCGTCTGTGGCCGATGTCGCGCGAGCAGCATCCGAAGCAACTGATCGGCCTGCTCGGCGAAGAGTCGCTGCTGCAATCGACGACCCGCCGGCTCGACCGGCTCGAAGCCGGTTATCCGCTCGCCGGCCAGCTCGTGGTCGTCGCCAACGAAGAACAGCGCTTCACGACGGCCGAACAGTTGCGCACGAGCGGCAAGCCGAGCCGGCTGATACTCGAACCGGTGGGCCGTGACACCGCGCCCGCGTTGACGGTGGCGGCGTTGTCCGTCGCCGCGCAGGACGAAGACGGCATCATGGTCGTGATGCCCGCCGATCACGCGGTCACCGACAGCGAAGGCTTTCACGCGGCGATCGCCGCCGGCGTTCAGCACGCGGCGGCCGGCCATATCGTCACGATGGGTATCGTGCCGACGCGTGCCGAAACCGGTTACGGCTATATCCGCATCGGCGCGCCGCTCGGTTCCGATGATGCGCAGGATGCTCCGGATACCGAAGCACCGGATCGCCTCAACGCGCACCGCCTCGACCGATTCGTCGAAAAGCCGCATCTGGAGCTCGCGCAGCGCTATGTCGAATCACGCGAATACTGGTGGAACAGCGGCATCTTCATCATGCGCGCATCGACGTGGCTCAAAGCGATCCGCCATTTTCAACCGGCCATTTGCGAAGCATGCGAGGCGGCCTTCGCGGGCAGCAGCACGGACGGCGACTTCTTGCGCCTGCAGCGCGATGCGTTCAGCGCGTCGCCGTCGAATTCGATCGACTACGCGGTGATGGAAAAACTCGGCGGCGATCAGGGCGTCGCGTCCGGCGTGGTCGTGCCACTGGCGGCCGGCTGGTCCGACGTCGGTTGCTGGGACGCGATCTGGGACATCTCCGAGAAGGACGCCGATCGCAACGTGAGCCGCGGCCGCGTGATGTTCGAAGGCGCGAACTCGACCTTCGCGCATTCCGAAGGACGACTGATTGCCTGCGTCGGCACACAGGATCTGGTCGTCGTCGAGACCGCCGATGCGATTCTCGTCGCCGACAAATCCTGCGTGCAGGACGTGAAGAAGATCGTCAACCGGATTCGCGAGGACGGCGGGCTCGAAGCGGCCAATCATCGCAAGGTGCATCGGCCGTGGGGCAACTACGATTCCGTCGACACCGGCGAGCGCTTCCAGGTCAAGCGTATCGTCGTGAAGCCGGGCGCGCGGCTGTCGTTGCAGATGCATCATCATCGCGCGGAGCACTGGATCGTCGTGCGCGGCACGGCACTCGTCACGCGCGGCGACGAGCGCTTTATCGTGTCCGAAAACGAGTCGGCTTATATTCCGCTCGGCGTCAAGCATCGCCTGGAAAACCCGGGCAAGATGCCGCTCGAAATGATCGAGGTGCAGTCGGGTTCGTACCTGGGCGAAGACGATATCGTGCGCTTCGACGATACGTACGGGCGGCAATGACCCGCGTCCGGTCGCAATGATGAAGCGGGAACCTGCGGCGGCGTAACGCGGCCGCGGGGACCGCCGGGCTCATCCCACGTGCGAGATGAGTTCCATGTAGGTCGCCGAAAAGCGCTCCGTGGTGCCGCTGTCGGTCGTCACGGTGGGTGCGCTTGTCACGCCCACGGTCGCGGAGTCGGACGGATAGCGACGCAGCGGCCCGCGTAATGCATTCAGTGATGGCTTCAGCGGCCCGTGCAATGGTGCACCATGACTTGCCGCCTGATTTGCGCTGCCATTGATCGACGCCGCATCCGGCACATGACGCAGGCCCGACAACGGTCGGCCCACGGACCGCTGCGCGGGGTCGGCCGACGCGGGTGCCGACGCAGGTTCGAATGTGGCATCGGCCATCGCGTTGGCCGCCGCATCGGTTGCGCATTCGCGATCGATCCACTGACGCGCCCAGTCGAGCGCGAACTGTTGCGCGTGTTCCGGATGCAAGAAGCGCGGACCGACAAGGCCGGAACGCTCGACGCGCCTGCCGTCCCTGATGATCTCCGCCCACGCGCGGTACATCGCATTCGGCACTTCCTCGACCACCACGTAGATCAGATAACCGCGCGAATCGGCGACTTGCGTGCCGCGCGGAGCGAGCGTCATCGTCAGCGACGGGCGCGGCTCGTCGGCCGCCACGGGCTCGAACGCGCCGAATGCGGCCGGTTCGACGTGCATCCGCGCCGCCGTCACGGCAGTCGCGAACGCGGTTGTCGTCGCCGGATCAGCCGGCGCCGCCGCTGACGGAAGCCCGGACAATTGCCGCGTGATGTCGCCGATCGGATCGGCCGTGCGCCATGGGCTCAACGTGCTCGCGACGCCGGGCGCCTGCCACGACTCGGGACTCTTCCACGACACGCCGCGCAGCGTGTTGTCGTCGCGCGGACTCGGGGTTTGCGCAACCGGTGCCTCGGGTCTGGCCGTAACGGGCGCCGCCGGTTGGGGAATGTACGCGAAGGTGCGCCCGTTCTGCGACAGCAGGCGGACCATCTCTAGCAGGGTGCCGTTAAGCTGCCACTCTTCGAAGCGGCGGCGGCACGTGGGACCGGACGGATAGCGGCCCGGCAGCTTCGACCACGGCTCGCCGGTGGTCAGAATCCACAGTACGGCATTCGTCACGATGCGTGGTTCGGCGCGCGGCCGGCCGCGCCGGTTCAGACGGACGGCCGGCTCGTCGGAGACGAGTGGTGCGAGCAGCGCCCATTCGTCGTTGTTTAGCTCATCGAAAAACATGGATTTTCTCCACGCGGCCTGGCCTGGCCGCGGCTTTGGGCCTGCCACGGATTCTCAGCGTTCACGATCCGTATGCGACCCTCGGTTGCACAAATCTGTTTTGTCCGTTTACCTCGCTGGAGCAGTCCGCCCGTAATTGGTGCGGCTCTTCCTTATTGCGAGGCACAGGAGGTGGTCTCACTCGTGCATGGGAGAATGTGTGCACGAAGCATACCATCGCATTCTTTGCATGAGTATGGCTGAGACAAGTGTTACGGAAAGAAACAATCTTTTCCGTTTCGCTGCATCGATTCACGCATTGCCGTAACAGAAGCCGCTGCTTATCCGGCATCGGATCTGCCTATTGCAGAGCACAATACCGCAACAACGAACCGAATGGGATTTAGAAATGCAATTGCCGATCCAGCATGCATTTCCATGCCTTTTGATGGTTGTTGGGAGCGTCGGTCTCGCCCGTCGGCGGAAGGACGGCGACGCGCATGCCGGCCACTGCGCATGCGCGGAGGTTCAAGGCGTTACACAGACGACGACGTCACATCGAGCGACGTTACGCGCGCACCGGTTTCGATGCGTGCTCGCCGACTACCGTGGTCCATTCGCGCACGCGCCAGCGCGTGACGAGTCCGGAGAGCACATACGGATCGGCCTTGGCAAAGGCTTCGGCGACCGCCGGCGAGGCGCCGGCAAACAGCAGCACCGCACCGTCGGTCGGCTCGGCGAGCGCGCCGGCCAGTAGCAGTTCGCCCCGCTCGGCGGCGGCCCATGCGAGTTTCAGATGCGCGTCGCGGTACTCGCCGCGCCGCTCCAGATAGTCAGGTACAAGCTCGTACATCAACAGGTAATGCATGGTCAGACTCCTCGCAAGGATGAGCGTTGCCATCAAGTGGCATGCATCGGGTCGCGGTTCGGCATAACGGCAGTGACCTGATTTCATGCCTATTTTTTATTCAGGTGCATTTGCAGCAATGAAGAAATGCAAATTGCGTGATGGGAATAGCTTAAATACCTGGCGCCGTAATTTAATTTCAATATGCTTGAAATAATCCAGTCAACTAATCTGCATCGCATAACAGGATTCCCGCTACCTTTGATTCGATCGTTTCAAACGCCGCATCGCCCGTCGCGGCGCGCCACTCAGGGAAAACGAGCGCCGGGCGCTGTCAACCAGAATGCATTTCGGGCCGTTCTGGCAGACGGCATTTGCCATAATGGATGCGCCGATGGGCTGCCGGACGCCGTCGTCGCCCGCGCGCATGAACGACCATAAACGTTTTCACCACCGATGGAGTGTCCCATGAGAATCCAATCCGCTATCGCTACGCTGGTGCTGGGCGCGGTACTCGTATCGCCGGCGTTCGCGCAGAACAGCCAGCAAACCAAAATGGCCGACTGCAACAAGCAGGCCGGCGACAAGAAAGGCGACGAGCGCAAGGCGTTCATGAAAACCTGTCTGGCCGCGAAGCCGGCCGCCGCCGCGCCGATGAGCCAGCAGGACAAGATGAAGGCCTGCAACAAGCAGGCGGCCGACAAGAAGGGCGATGACCGCAAGGCGTTCATGAAGACCTGTCTGTCGTCTGCGCCGGCCAACTGAGCGACAGGCGTAGCCATCCCCCACGCCGGCGCCCGCCGCTCGACGCGGCGCCGGCGCATCGTCTCACCCACGATGCGCATCGATCGAATCCCCCCGCTTCGCAGCCCACCCGCCGCAACGCGCCGTTTTCTTCTATGATGGCTGCGGAGACGGCCCACCCTCATATATAGAACAGTCAACTACGCGGGCCGCCATCTTGTCGTTGGTGCTACTGAGCATCGATTGGAGGCAAAGATGGTATCGAAGCATAAAAACCGCTGGTTAAGGCGGTGGTTGCTGGTCATCATATTTTGGGCCGTACCCGTGGCGATCGTCGCGGTCAACGAGATCCGCGAGGAAGTGTCGTACAACGCGGTCGATCTCGACCGCGCGCTGACCACCTGGACTTTCACCGACGCGCAGCGCGCCGCCGGCGCGCCCGCGCATTGCCACGGCAAGCCCGACGAGGCAAAAGCCGCCGGCTGCCCGGCCGACGTGCTGGCCGCCAACGCGCCGCGCCAGCAGGACGCCATCAACGAATACAGCGTGCGCCGCTCGACGCTGGTCTCTTATCTGTGGCACGCGTTCGTCGGCTATTGGGTCGTGCCGGCGGCGATCCTGTTCGCGATCGGCATGATCATCGGCATGGTGCGGCGCGCGCTGCGGCGCCCGCCCGCGATCAAGAGTCCGGCGAATCACGGTTGAACGGCCACTGTGCCGCTTGCACTCTGCTGCGATTCGACGCGTCGAAACAACATTTCCGTCTCCACGTGGAAGGCCCGCCGCGCGACGCGAAAATCGGTAAAAACCGGCGCGTCGCATGGCCGCGTCGAAGCGTCCCCTAAATCGCCGCGTCCGGGCGCCGGTCGGCTTCGCTCCCGTCCAATCATCGCTCGACGCATGTTCCGACGTCACGCGCACGGCCGGTCAAAATTACTGACGAAGCTGTTGCGATCAGCCTTAAACCCTTGTCACATAAGGCTTTTAGCGTCGCCATGCAATACGCCTTTTAAACCGCCGTGTGTTATAACTTAAAGGCAACCAGGCGACACCACACGGTTGCGCCCCGGATCCATGACGGAGAAAAACGATGCAAAGACGACACTTCATGTTGAAGACGACCGCTGCGCTTGCTTTCGGAGGCCTCGCACTCGCCGGGTGCACGACCACGGGCAACACGCCGGACAATGCTCATGTCGACGCCTCGAAACGACAGTCGATCGACGCCAGCGTCGACGGCACGCTGTCCAAGCTGTTCACGACCGTGCCGGGCTCGCGCGAGCTGGTGTCGAAGGCGCGCGGCGTGCTGGTGTTCCCGTCGGTGCTGCAGGCGGGCTTGATCGTCGGCGGCCAGTATGGCGAAGGCGCCTTGCGGGTGGGCGGCGCGACGGTCGGCTACTACAGCACCGCGTCGGGCTCGTTCGGCTTGCAGGCGGGTGCGCAGTCGAAGGCGATCATCTTCCTGTTCATGACGCAGGATTCGCTCGACAAATTCCGCAACGCGAACGGCTGGTCGGCCGGCGTCGATGCATCGGTCGCGCTCGTGAAGATCGGCGCGAACGGCGCCGTCGACACCACCACGGCCACCGCGCCGGTGCAGGTTTTCGTGATGACCAACGCGGGCCTGATGGGCGACGTGTCGCTGCAAGGCACGAAGGTCTCGCGGCTGAAGATCTGAGCTCGTTCATCGGCACGCCTGGCTGAACCCGTGCGCGCGCACCCCGACGCGCGCGCAGGTGTTGCATCCGGATCGCATCGCGGCGAAGGCTGCGCGGAGGACCCTGTGCGGGTCGTCGCGCGGTCTTTTAGTTGTGTGATGCCGATGCCGCCGGCCAGGCGCGAAATAAATCTCAAGCGCGAAAAAAAACGGCGCTGCGCGTCACGCACCGCCGTCCTATGCTTCGACACGTCCCAACGATCCCGCGTCAACCGCCCGACGAATCGACCACCGTGAACCTCGAGCGCTTCTGCGCGCGAATCACCGACTGATACGCCTCCACATACTGACGCGCCATCCGGTGCGACGTGAAGCGTTCCTCGAAGCGCCGCCGCACGCCCGCGCGCGGCACCTTGTGCAGCCGGTTCACGGCCGCCACCGCGCCGATCTCGTCCTCGACGATAAAGCCGGTCACGCCCTCTTCGAGCACTTCGGGCACCGAGCCGCGATTGAACGCGATCACCGGCGTGCCGCACGCCATCGCCTCGATCATCACGAGACCGAATGGCTCCGGCCAGTCGATCGGAAACAGCAGCGCATGCGCGCCTGACAAGAACTCGGCCTTCTGATGATCGGCAATCTCGCCGATGTACTCGACGTACGGCAGGTCGAGCAACGGCCGGATATCGCGCTCGAAGTATTCGCTGTCGGCCGCATCGACCTTGGCGGCGATGCGGATCGGCAAGCCGCACCGGCCCGCGATGCGGATCGCCGTATCGACGCGCTTTTCCGGCGAAATCCGGCCGAGAAACGCGAGGTACTTCTGCTCGACCGGTTGCGGCGTATAGAGCTGTTCCGGCAGGCCGTGATAGACCGTGGTGAGCCAGCGCGCCTGCGGCAGCGGATGACGCTGCGCATTCGAAATCGAGATCACGGGCGCGGTGTTGAACGTGTCGAACACCGGCTGCTGCTCGGGCAGATCGAGCCGGCCGTGCATCGTCGTGACGAACGGCGTGTCCTGCCGCTTGAATACCGAGAACGAGTAGTAGTCGAGGTGGAAATGCAGCACGTCGAACTCTTCGGCCTGGCGGCGCACGAGTTCCATCAGCAGCATATGCGGCGCGATGCGGTCGCGAATGCCCGGATCGAGGCGCAGCGCGCGCGGCCACACCGCTTCGAGCTTCGCGCTGGTGACGGAGTCGCCGCTCGCGAACAGCGTGACGTCGTGGCCCTGCTCGACCAGCGCCTCGGTGATGTACGACACGACACGCTCGGTGCCGCCGTAAAGTTTCGGTGGCACCGATTCGGTCAGCGGGGCGATCTGCGCAATTTTCATATTGTGTCTCCATGGACCGACGACTGGCGCGCGAAAAGCGATGCCGTCGGCGACGACGAGTATGACAGTGCCATGACTTTGGATCAATGCACGCGGCGCATCGGCATCGGATGCATCGTCGCTAGGGTCATTATTCCCTGGCATCGGCGCGAAGGCCGCAGGTCTTGCAATTGCTCGGTGCTGTTACACGCGGCTTACATCCGGTGACGCCGGGCTTTGGACCCTCCCCGCGCCGTCACGTGTGGCCGCTGCCCTCGCCAGACGGGCGCACCGGCATGCTGCGCAGATCATCGAGGAAGGTGTCGCGCCACACGCCGAGATCGTTCTTGCGCAGCGCGGCCATGTTGACCTCGTGACGCCGCTGGCGCGCATCGAGCGGCATCTGCAGCGCGCGTTGCAAGGCTTCGCACATGCCGATCGCGTCGTGCGGATTGACGAGCAGCGCGCCGGACAGCTCGGCCGCGGCGCCCGCGAAAATCGACAGCACGAGCACGCCGGGATCGTCGGGATTCTGCGCGGCGACGTACTCCTTCGCGACGAGGTTCATGCCGTCGTGCAGCGGTGTGACGAAGCCGATCTGCGACTCGCGGAACAGCGACATCAGCTTCCAGCGGTCGTACTGCTGGTTCAGATAGCGGATCGGCGTGTAATCGAGCCCCGAGTAGCGGCCGTTGATCCGCCCCGCCTCGTATTCGAGATCGTGGCGGATCTTCTGATAGGTCGCGACGTCCGAGCGCGTCGGCGGCGCGATCTGCACGAGCGTGACGTTGCCGCGCCATTCGGGCGAGCGTTCGAGCAGCAGCTCGAACGCGCGAAAACGCTCGACGAGTCCCTTCGAATAATCGAGCCGGTCGACGCTCATGACCAGCTTGCGCCCTTCGAGGCTTTGCTTCAGGTCGAGCACGTGCTGGCGGCTTTCGTAGCGCTTGGCCTGCTCGGCGATTTCGTCGGGGAACACGCCGATCCGGTAGACGCCGGTGCGCAGCTTGCGCCCGAACGCCTCGACGATGCCGTCCGCGCCGACCGTGCCGCGCGCGTGACGCGTCACGTAGTCGTGGAACGCCTGCTGGTCGGTAGCGGTCTGGAACCCGAGCAGGTCGTAGCACGACAGCGACTTCGCGAGCTCCTCGTGCGGCGGAATGTTGAGCAGGATCTGCGGCGCGGGAAACGGAATGTGCAGGAAGAAGCCGATGCGGTTCGTCACCCCCTCGCTGCGCAGCGCCTCGGCGAACGGAATCAGATGGTAGTCGTGAATCCAGATGATGTCGTCGGGTTCGAGCAGCTTAACCAGCTTGTGCGCGAGCCACGCATTGACGCGCCGGTAGCCCGCGTACTCGTCGCGCTCGTAGCGCGCGAGGTCGTTGCGGTAGTGAAATACCGGCCACAGCGTCGCGTTCGAGAAGCCACGGTAGTACTGGTCGTAGTCCTTGCGCGTGAGGCCGACGGTCGCGAAGGTCACCGCGCCGTCCTGTTCGAGCGTCGGCCCCGCGTTGGCGATCGTCTCGCTGACCACGTCGCCGCTCCAGCCGAACCAGACGCCGCCGGCATCCTTCAGCGCGCCGAATACGCCGACTGCGAGCCCGCCCGCCGATCCCTTGGTCTCCGTCGGCGTCGCGACCCGATTCGACACGACGATCAGTCGGCCCATAGTCGATGTCCTCCGTAGTTCTTGTGCTCCGGTGCACCGCGCTGTCTGAGCGAGCATAACGCTCCCCATAGTAGCAATCGGCGTGCCCCGCATCGCATCGCATCGCGCGAGCGCGCCCGCCGCTTGCGGCTCGCCCTACTCCCTACGCCCGATGCGATGCGCGATGCGCGGCTAAGCCTGCTCTTTCGCCTTCCGCGCGACCCCGGCATCGCCAGTGCGGCCGATGCGGCTCGCCACTGGATCCGCTTCGGTGTGCGCGGCGGTGCTGCCGGCCGGCGCCTGCCGGCTGCGCGGCAGCCAGTCGCTCGGGCCAGCGCCGCTGGTCTCCAGTTCCGCCGACACCTCGGCGCGCGCGCGCGGCAAATATTCCGGGTAATGCCGATGAACGAAATCGAGCAGCCCTTCGCGCACGCGGCAGCGCAGGTCCCACGCGAGGCCGGAATCGGGCGCGCTGACGAGGGCGCGCAACTGCATCGCGCGCTCGGTGCAGTCCGTCACCTGCAACACCTGCACGCGGCGGTCCCACTCGGGCGCGTTCTCGACGATGCGCGCGAGCTCCTCGCGCAGTGGTGCGAGCGGCATCCGGTAATCGACGAACAGGAACACGGTGCCGATGATCTGCGAACTGCTGCGCGTCCAGTTCGAAAACGGATTTTCGATAAACCATTGGAGCGGCACGATCAGCCGGCGCTGGTCCCACAGCCGCACCGACACGTAAGTGCCGGTGATCTCCTCGATGCGCCCCCACTCGTTCTGGATCACGACGACGTCGTCGAGGCGGATCGGCTGCGACAGCGCAATCTGCAAACCGGCGATCAGGTTGCCAAGCACCGGCCGCGCCGCGATACCGGCGACCAGACCGGCGACACCCGCCGACGCCAGCAGGCTCGCGCCGATCTGCCGCACATTGGGCAAGGTCATCAGCGCGCCGCCCACGCCGATGATCACGATCACGATCATCACCGAGCGCGCGAGCACGCGCGCCTGCGTATGGATGCGGCGCGCCTGCAGGTTATCGGCGGAATCGAGCGGATGGGCGCGGATGATCGCTTCGCCGATCGCCGCGGCCGAGCGGACCGACAGCCACGTGAGCGCGGCGATCAGTGCGATGCCGGTGACGTCGCGCACCGGTTCGATGAAGTTGAGGGTATTGGGCGCCTCGGACCAGACCCACGCGAACACGAGGATCACGAGAGCGAACAGCGACGGCTTGTCGATATAGCGCAGCACGACGCTCGTCACCGCATGCGGCTGCGCGAGACGCATCACGATCCGCGCGCCCAAGCGGTGAATGGCGATGGTCACGATCGTCACGATGGCCGTCACGATCAGCGTGCCCAACCACGTATGCAGCGGCGCGGCGGCCATGCGGTAGAAGTCGATAGTAGGCATAACGGGCATCTTCCTCCGGGCTCGATCAGCGGCGGCGCGCCTGCGGGACTACTGACATCCGGGGGCAGGCCCCCGGCGGGAGCGATGACCTCGACACCCGGGGCGCACGACGGCGCCTGGGCGTTACAACGGGTTCTTCGATGCGCGGCGGTGATCGATCAGCCGCCGCTCTTGCACGGAAACGCCTTGCCGAGTCCCAGCGATATCGCGGTGCTCGCGTTGTAGCCCGCGGCGGTCGGGTTCTCGGCGATGTACTTGCGCACCGCGTCGGTCAACTGCGCCGAGCGCGCATCCGGCGGCAGGCAGAAATACTGGCCGACACGCGGACCGGTAGTGCCGCCGATCGCATCGATCGTGTTGAAGATGCCATCGGCCGCGCCTTCGATGTAGGCCGCGCAGGCGCTACGCGAAGCCACATCCGTCTTGGTGCACAGCTTGTTGAGGTCGCCTCCCGTAAACGCGGCTGCCGAAAGCGGCAAGGCAAACGCGCCGGCGAAAATCAAAGCCCGCAGCATGGTGTTCCTTTCCAGGGTTGTTTATCACGCGGTCTTCTGCCGCGTCCGGACGGCGCGCCGCGCGGCGCGCCGAAGTCGTCATTCTGCACTGTTTTATGCGGCGGCAGCAGGCCGGCTGCCGCGCGGGTCGGACAAAACGGCCGCAACACGACCCGACCGCGCGACGCGCGTGACGCGTCGCGGGCGTCACGGGCGCATCCGGCCGCCTGCCGTCAGCGTCATTGCTTCTGCTGCTGCATGCGCGCCGTGAGCCCCTCGACGACGTCCGGCTCCTTGTAGGTCTTCGCGAAATCAAGCGCCGTCATGCCGATCTGGTTTTTCACCGACAGATCCGCGCCGTTGTCGAGCAACAGCTTGACGGTCGACACGTGGCCGCCGCGCGCGGCCATCATCAGCGGCGTGGTGCCGTTGGGCGAGCCCGCGTCGACGTAGGCCGAGTGGTCGAGCAGCACCTTGACGATGTCGTCGTGGCCGTTCGCGGCCGCGTAGTGCAGCGGCGCCCAGCCCTTCTTGTTGACCTCGGCGTCCTTCGCGATCAGCAGGTTCACCAGGCTCAGGTCGCCGGCCAGCGAGGCCATCATCAGCGCGTTTTCGCCGGCCTTGTCCTGCATCTCGATATCGGTCTTCGGATTCGCGAGCAGCGCGGCCGCGACCTTGTCCGATTTCTCGCGCGCGGCGATCACGAGCAGCGGCATGCCCTGATTGTCGACGCTGTTCGGGTCCATGCCCTTCGCGAGCAGCTTGTTGACACCGTCCACGTCGTCGAACTTGACCGACTTGATCAGCGAGTCGATCGGCGCCGCGTGCACCGGCACCGCGACCAGCGCCGCGCATGCGAGCGCGGCGGCACACGCGAGACGGCGCGCGGGCGCGAGAGCCCGGGCGGTCGGCCCGGCGGACAGCGGTTGGAAAGCAGCGGACGACGTCGAAATATTTTTCATATGGTACTTTAGGAAGTCTTCCTATCTCTTTGATGTTATTGCGCTTTTTTTGTTCAGATTGCGAGCGGCGCGGCGCTTCTGAACAGCCTGAAAAAGTTTTGCGTGGTGGCGGCGGCCAGCGCCTCGTCCGACATCTCGCGTTGCTGCGCGATGAAGCGTCCGACATAACTGACGTACGCAGGTTCATTCGGTTTGCCGCGATACGGCACCGGCGCCAGATACGGCGAGTCGGTTTCGATCAGCAAACGGTCGAGCGGCACGCGGCGCGCGACCTCCTGCACGTCGGTCGCGTTCTTGAACGTGACGATGCCCGACAGCGAAATGTAAAAATTCTGCGCGAGCGCCTGCTCGGCGATGGCCCACGGTTCGGTGAAGCAATGCATGACGCCGCCCGGCTCGCCCGCGCGCTCCTCGGCCATGATGCGCAACGTATCTTCCGACGACGAACGCGTGTGGATGATCAGCGGCTTGTTCGTTGCGTGCGCGGCGCGGATGTGCGTGCGAAAGCGCTCGCGCTGCCACTCCATGTCGGCGATCGAGCGGCCTTCGAGGCGGTAGTAGTCGAGCCCGGTTTCGCCGATCGCGACGACCTTCGGGTGCGCGGCCAGTTCGACCAGCTCGGCCACGCTCGGCTCGCGCATGTGCTCATGATCGGGATGCACACCGACCGACGCGTACACGTTGTCATAGCGGCTGGCGATGTCCAGCACCGACGGCAGCGTCTCGAGATCCACCGACACGCACAGCGCGTGCGAGACCGAATGGCTGCGCATGTTGTCGAGCAGTTGCGGCAGACGGTCCGCGAGTCCTTCGAAGTTGATATGGCAGTGCGAATCGACAAACATGGTCAGGTCCTGCGAAAAATGGGCTTGCGCTCAGTTGGCGTGCGAGTTTGCGTGCGCAAGGCGCTTGCCAAGAATTACCAGATCGCGCTCGACGCCGTCCAGCACCGCGACGCGCGGCAGCGTGCCCCATGCGTCGAAGCCGAAGCCGCGGAACAACCGCACGCTCGCTTCATTGTGACCGAAGACGAAGCCGAGCACCGTGTCGATGCCGAGACCCGGTGCCGCGTCGAGCGACGCGGCCAGCAGTTGCTTGCCGAGCCCTTGGCCGCGGGCGCTTTCGTCGAGATAGATGCTGACTTCGGCGGTGCGCTGATAGGCCGGCCGGCCATAAAAATCGGAAAAGCTGAGCCACGCGATCACGCGGCCCGCCTGTTTCGGATCCTCGACCACCCACAGCGGCCGCTTGTGCGGGGCGTGCGCGTTAAACCACGCTTGCCGGCTCTCGACGCTGACCGGTTCGAGGTCCGCGGTGACCTGGCGCGACGGGATCGTCGAATTGTAGATGGCGACGATCGCGGGCAGATCGTCGAGCGTGGCGTCGCGGTAGCAAAGGCTCATGTCAGTTGGCTTGAATCAAAAAAGACCGAAAGGCTTCCCCGGCTGCGGGTTCACGCAAACAGCGCCCGATAGCCGATGAACAGTTCCTCGAACACGAGCCGTGCGTTCAGCGGATGGTTTTCGACGGCGCGCTGGCGCGTGACCGTGCGCAGAAAACGCGCGAATGCATTGGCGTCGGCTGCCGCGGCGCAACGCGCGAGCGCGGCCGACGCCTGCGGGAAATATCGCGGCGCGCCGGCGGTGCGCTGCGCGAGCAGATCGTACATCCAGCGCTGCAGCCAGCCGAGCACGACCGGCACCGGCAGCTTCTGCAGCGTCTCGCCGCACGCGAATGCGTCACATCCGGCGCCGGCCGCGAGCTGCTTGAGCGTCCAGTCGCGCAGCGGACGGTTTTCGTCGCTGGCGAGCGCGAGCGCGGCGAGCGGCGCGCCGCCCGCTTCGGCAAGCAGCGCCGCGGCGGCGTCGATGCCTTGCGCGGCGAGCCATTGCGCTGCGGTGTCCGGCGCGGGCACGCTCATCGGCCACTGACGGCAGCGGCTGACGATGGTGGGCAGCAAACGGTCGATACGCGCCGACACCATCAGGAACACGACGCCCGCGGGCGGCTCTTCGAGCGTCTTCAATAACGCATTGGCGGCCGCGACATTGAGCGCCTCGGCCGGATACAGCACGACCACGCGCGCGCCGCCGCGATGCGAACCGACGCCGACGAAGTCGAGCAGACCGCGGATCTGTTCGATCTTGATTTCCTTGCTCGCCGCGCGGGTTTTCCTGGTTTCGTCGCCATCGGCCTTGTCGGACTTTTCGGCTTTGTCGTCGACGCCGTTGGCGGCGTTCGCGAGACCGGCTTCGGCGGCGAGCGCCTCCGGCACGACGATGCGGTAGTCGGGATGATTGCCCTGCGCGAACCAGTTGCAGGCCACGCACGCGCCGCACGGCTCGCCGTTTGGCTGCGGCGCCTCGCACAGCAGACCCTGCGCGACGTGCTGCGCGAAGCGCAGCTTGCCGATGCCAGCCTGGCCGTGCAGCAACAACGCGTGCGGCCAGTGGCCGCGCAGCTGCCGCAGGCGGTCCCAGTCATCGGCTTGCCACGGATAGATCATCGTTTATCTTTTTGAATCAATAGGATCAGAACGTTATTTCAGAGGTTGCACGAACATCGAGCAGGAGTATAAGGGAAACTTATATTACTTTGAAATCAGACGGTTACAATCAATTCCTCAAGCTGCTTCTGAATTCGCACGATGCTCTGCGAAGAGTCGATGATAGCGAATCGATACGGCGCTTCTTCGGCACGGCGCATGTACTCGGCACGCGTGCGCTCGAAAAACGCCGCCGACTCGCTCTCGAAACGATCCGGATTGCGCGCCGCGCTGCGTCGCTGGCTGGCGACGGCCGGCGGCAGGTCGAACAGCACGGTCAAATCCGGCTGGAAACCGCCCTGCACCCAGCGCTCGAGCGCCTCCAGCTTGTCGCGCGGCAAGCCGCGGCCGCCGCCCTGGTACGCAAAAGTGGCGTCGGTGAAACGGTCGGACAGCACCCAGTCGCCGCGCGCGAGAGCCGGCTCGATCACCTCGGCCAGATGCTGGCGGCGCAGCGCGAACATCAACAGCGCCTCGGTTTCGAGGTCCATCTTCTGGTGCAGCACGATCTCGCGGATCTGCTCGCCGAGCGGCGTGCCGCCCGGCTCGCGCGTCATCACGACCGAGCGACCGCTCGGCGCGAGCCTGGCCTCGAGCCGTTCGCGGAACCAGCCCAGATGAGTGGTCTTGCCCGCGCCGTCGATGCCTTCAAACGTAATGAATTTGCCGCGCGCCATCATTGCCCTCGAATGTATTTGTCCACGGCCTTGTTGTGTTCGCCGAGGGTGTCAGAAAAGATGCTGCTGCCGTCGCCGCGCGACACGAAGTACAGCGCGTTGCTCTGCGCCGGGTTCATCGCCGCCTGCAGCGACGCGACGCTCGGCAGCGAGATCGGCGTCGGCGGCAAGCCCATGCGGGTGTAGGTATTGTAGGGAGTGTCGGTCTGCAGGTCTTTCTTCCTGATGTGGCCGGCGAAGCTGTCGCCCATCCCGTAGATCACGGTCGGGTCGGTCTGTAGCGGCATGCCGGCGCGCAGACGGTTGGCGAACACCGCGGCGACGAGCGCCCGGTCGGACGCCTTGCCGGTTTCCTTTTCGACGATCGACGCCATCGTCAGCGCGTCGTACGGCGTTTTGTATGGCAGGTTCGGTGCGCGCGCGAGCCACGCCTCATCGAGACGCACGCGCATCAGCCGGTACGCGCGGCGGTAGATGTCGAGGTCGCTCGTGCCCTTGTCGAACAGGTAGGTATCGGGGAAGAACAGCCCTTCGCCGTTGCCGATCGACGCCTCCGGCGCGCCGATTGCGCTCATCAGATCGGCGTCGCTCATGCCGAGCGTGTCGTGCTTGAGCGCGGGATTCGCGTCGAGTTCGGCGCGCATATGCTTGAAGGTCCAGCCTTCGATGACCGTCGCCACGTATTCGTTGACGTCGCCGCGGGCGATTTTCTGCAGCACCTCGTAGGGCGTGATGCCGCTCTTGAACTCGTAATTGCCGGACTTCAGTTCGCTTTGCAGCCCGAGCAGCCGCGTCATCGCGATGAACAGCTCGGGTTCGACCGGCACGCCGCCGCGATTGAGCTGCAGCGCGACGCTGCGCAGGCTGCTGTGCGGCTTGACGGTGACGTCGAGTTGCGCCGGGGTCAATTCGAGCGGGCGGGTGGCCCAGTAGTATCCAGCGGCGATGGCCGCCGCGGCCAGCACAACGACGAGCGCGCCGGCGACGAAACATTTCTTCAGAAGGGACACGACAGGAGAGAATTAGCGTTTAGATGGCAACGAACTGATTTTTAACGGGAAAGTCTTGCGTCGGTCAACATGGGGACGGTGCCGTTTTGCAGCCCTTTCGGCCTTTTGCGACCTGTATTGTATAGATGCGGGCACCAGATGGTCACGGTCAGTATGAAATCCGCTGGCGTCGGTCCGATGGTACTCGAGTCGTACGCTGTCACGACGGAGGTCAGAGTTTCAAAGTTTCGGACAATTCCCGAGCAAAATAATTTCCAGGCATGCAGGGGATATTGAGATGACTAAACCGGTCGGGCTAGCGTCATTTTTTATGACGCCGATATTCAGCAGTTAAAGATGAGCACAGTTTCACGGGTTCACGTGCAAGCGGCGATTGATCGAGCGCTGGCAATCACGATCCCGGCACCGGCCAAGCCGCCCACGGAATGACAGCCGCGCATCCGCCCATCTTGCGCTCCACTCTCTGGCAGACCACGCCAACATGGGCACAGCCGGAGGGTGATAACGTGCAAACCCCTGCTGCGTAAGGCTGTCGGAAAGCCTTCATTCGCGAGGGACATGCGAAACGCGACAGGGCTGGACTGAATATAATGACTGTTTGCCCTAGCCCAAGTCAGAACTGACTGTTCCCGGAATCCATGAACACACCGCTCGTTAGTGCATCGGGTAACGCTTCAGCTCACGCTCCCGCCACCCTGCCCATCCTGCCGCGCCCGTCGGCCGAAGATTTCGCCGCCGTGCTCCAGCATGGCGCCTACATGCCGCTGCCGCAGTTCGGCGTGATCGACACGACCGGCGACGACGCGGCGAGCTTCCTGCACGCCCAGTTGACCAACGACGTCCAGCATCTCGATGCCGCGAACGCGCGCCTCGCCGGCTACTGCTCGGCCAAGGGCCGGCTGCTCGCGTCGTTCCTCAGCTGGCGCAGCGGCGACACGATCCACCTGCTGGTGTCGAAAGACGTGCAGGCCGCGGCGCAAAAGCGTCTGTCGATGTTCGTGCTGCGCGCAAAGGCCAAGCTCGTGGACGTCAGCGGCGAGCTCGCCGTGATCGGCCTCGCGGGCGACGTGCGCGGCGCACTGTCCGGCGTGTTCGACGCGCTGCCCGACGGTGTGCACGTGCAGGTCGACGGCGCGGCCGGCACGCTGATCCGCGTGCCGGATGCGTTGGAGCGGCTGCGCTATCTGTGGATCGGGCCGAAGGCGCCGGTCGAAGCGCTGCTGCCGTCGCTCGATGGCAAGCTCAAGCGCGTGTCGCCGGCGGTTTGGGACTGGCTCGACATCCGCGCGGGCGAACCGCGCATCACACAGCCGGTCGTCGAGCAGTTCGTGCCGCAAATGGTCAACTTCGACGTGCTCGGCGCGGTCAATTTCCGCAAGGGCTGCTATCCGGGTCAGGAAGTGGTCGCGCGCAGCCAGTATCGCGGCACGATCAAGCGACGCACATCGCTCGCCAACGTCGCCGGCGAACTTGACACGGTGCGCCCCGGCATCGAGCTGTTCCAATCGGATGATCCGGGCCAGCCGTGCGGGATGATCGTCAACGCGGCGTCGGCACAAGGCGGCGGCGTCGATCTGCTGGTCGAGATCAAGCTGACGGCGCTGGACAGCGGCAGCGTGCATGTCGGCGCGGCCGACGGCCCCGCGCTGCGCTTCCTGACGCTACCCTACGGGCTGCCGGCCGAAGTCTGATCGTTGGAGAGGGTAAAAAGCGGCGCAATCGGGCGCCGTTTTTATTGGCTGCTTGATTCGCGTCCGATTTTTGCCGCTTTCTTTTGCTTCTTTAGCCGCCTGCGTTGCTGCATCGGGCGGCCGGCCCATGCTCTGACCGGGAGATGCTCCCCGATGTGCCTGATCGTTTTCGACTGGCGACCTGATGCGCTCGATGGTCCGCTGTTCACGCTCGCCGCCAATCGCGACGAGTTCTTCCGCCGCACGGCCGAGCCGATCGGCTGGTGGCGCGACGCGCCGGCCGTGCTGGCGGGCCGTGATCTGGTGGGCGGTGGCACGTGGCTCGGGCTGTCTCGCGACGGCCGCTTCGCCGCGCTGACCAATTACCGCGCGCCGGGCGAAATGCGTGCCGATGCGCCGACCCGCGGCACGCTCGTCAGCAACTGGCTGACTAGCACCGCGCGCGACGCCGACGGCAATCCGCACGAGACGCCGCTCGCGTATCTGCAGCACGTCGCGCAGACCGGCGACATCTACAACGGCTTCAATCTGCTGGTCGGCGACTGGACGCGTCGCGAGCTCGCGTGGTTCTGCAATCGCGGCAGCGTCGACGGCAACAGCGGGCCCACGCTGCTCGCGCCGGGCACGCACGGCATCTCGAACGCGGTGCTCGATACCGCGTGGCCGAAGCTCGTCACCAAGCGCGGCGAGCTCGGCACGTTGCTCGCGCGCGATGCGATGCCGCCGCTCGAACGGTTGATCGATCTGATGCGCGATCCGCGACTCGCGCGCGACGACGAATTGCCGTCGACCGGGATTCCGCTCGAGCGCGAGCGCGTGCTGTCGGCGGCGTTCATCGAATCGCCGGACTATGGCACCCGCAGCACCACCGCGCTGCGCGTCGCCGCCCATGGCGACGTGATCGGCGTCGCGGTAGCCGAACGCAGCGACGACAACGGCTCGCACCGCATCGTGCGGCCCGGCGATTTCGAGCGCAGCTTTGCGTTTAACGTCGAGCGCGACCGGATCAGCATGGCGTGATCGCTTGATCTCCGCTTGGCCGGCGCGCTCGCCGCCGGCCGCTCACCGCTTCGCGAGAACCGCCCCCCTTCAGCCGATGCCGAATGCCGCGCGCAACGCCGCCGCGGCATCCGCGTGCGCCTGCGCGACTTCGGGCACGAAGCCGCCCATCTTGAAGAACTCGTGGATCATGCCGGCGTAGCGTTTGAGCGTCACCGGATTGCCGAGCGCGCGCAGTTTCCGCGCATACGCATCGCCCTCATCGCTGAGCGGATCGTATTCGGCGGTCGCGATCCACGCGGGCGCGACGCCGCGAAAATCGGGCGCGCCGCGCTCGCCGTCGAGCGGCGCGAAACGCCAGTCGTCACGATCGCCACTGCCGCGCAGGTAGTGCTCGAAAAACCACTGGATCGTGTCGCCCGACAGCAGAAAGCCGTCGGCGAGACGGGAGTGCGAGTCGGTCTGTTGATGGCCGGTCGTGCCCGGATAGATCAGCAATTGCAGCGCGAGTGCGATGCCGGCTTCGCGCGCGAGCACCGCGCAGACCGTCGCGAGCGTGCCGCCCGCGCTATCGCCGCCCACCGCGAGCCGCGTGCCGTCGATGCCGAATTCCGCCGCGTGCGCGTGCAGCCAGCTGAGGGCGTCGAAGGCATCGTCGACAGCGATCGGAAACTTGTGCTCGGGCGCGAGCCGGTAATCGACCGACAGCACCGCGCACTGGCCGTCGCGCGCGAACATCCGGCACAGCGCATCGTGCGTATCGACGCTGCCGACCGTGAAGCCGCCGCCGTGGTAGTACACGAACGCCGGCATCGGCTCGGCCCAGTTGGGCTCGACCGGGAAGTAGAGACGCGCGCGGATCGTCGCGCCGTCGCGCGTCGGCACGCGCAGGTCTTCAACGGAAAACATCGGCGCGCTCGCGATCTCGAGGATCGGCGCGCTTTTCTCGTACGACGCGCGTGCCGATTGCGCGCTCATCTGGTGATACTGCGGGCGTTTGGCCCGCGCGATCATGTCGAGCACCTGCTCGATCGTTGGATTCAGCGGCATGGTTTCGGCAACGTGATGCGCGTCGCGCATTGGGCGGCGCAAGTGCGCCGAAGATTCACAGGTGCCGGCGCGCCGGCCAAGCTGCCTCCCGCTACTGCGCGTTGTTCACCTCGGGCTTCAGCGACATCGGATCGGACGGCTCGCGCAACTGCTCGATGTCCTCGTGACGCAGCTTCACGGTCGCCATGATGCCCGGATGCGTGATGATATAGAAACGCCGTGCCGCGATCGCCTCGAACGCGAGGTCGGCGACATCATCGGCGGTGAGCTTGCCCGACTGCACCGCACGCTGCAACTGCTTGCCGGCCGCGATCTGCGAGCGCGTCGGCCGGCTCGCGTTGCGCAGCGCGTCGGGCCGCGCGCGCTCGGCGTCCGCGATGCCGGTCGGCACGAACGCGGGACACAGCAGCGAACAGCCGACCTCGCCGCCCGTGCCGGCCTGCGCGAGCTTCAGGTCGTGATAGAGCGTCTCGGTCAGCGCCACCACCGCATGCTTGGACGCGTTGTAGATGCCCATCGCCGGCGGCGCCAGCAGCCCCGCCACCGATGCCGTGTTGACGATATGCGCCGGCTCGTTCTGCGCCAGCATGATCGGCGCGAACACACGCACACCGTGCGCGACACCCATCACGTTGACGCCGAACACCCACGACCAGTCGTTCGCCGAGTTCTCCCACAGGAAGCCCCCGGTGCCGACGCCCGCGTTGTTGAACAGCACGTGCACCTTGCCGAACGCGGCGAGCGCGGCCCCCGCGAGCGCCTCGACCTGTGCGGGGTTCGATACGTCGGTCGGCACGCCGATCGCGTCGGCGCCGGCTTCGCGCAATGCGTCGACGGTCTGCGCGAGCTCGTCGGCGTTGACGTCGGCGACCACGAGCTTCATGCCGAGCGCCGCGCCCTTGTGCGCGAACGCGCGGCCGAAGCCGCTGCCCGCGCCGGTGATCACCGCCACCTTGCCTGCGAATTCGAACATCCTGTGACTCCCTCGTTGAGCGGCGGCTTGCCGTTGCGTGATGTCGTCGCGCTCAGATCAGCTTGACCAGTTGCTTGCCGAAGTTCTTGCCCTTCAGCAAGCCGATGAACGCCTCGGGCGCGGCTTCCAGTCCTTGCGCGATCGTCTCGCGATACTGCAGCTTTTTCTGCGCGACGAGCGTGCCGAGCTGCTTGAGCGCCTCGGGCCACACGTCCATATGTTCGCTGACGATAAAGCCCTGCACCAGCAGCCGTTGCGTCAGCATCAGCGACGGATGCCTGAGTGGCAGCGGCTGGCCGTCATAGCCCGCGATGAAGCCGCACAGCGCGATGCGCCCGAACGCGTTCATGCGCGCGAGCGTCGCGTCGAGCACCTCGCCGCCGACATTCTCGAAATAGCCGTCGACACCGTCGGGCGTCACGGCCTTCAGGTCCTTGTACAGGTTGCCGGCCTTGTAGTCGACGCACGCGTCGAAGCCGAGCGTGTCGACCACATAGCGGCACTTGTCCGCGCCGCCCGCGATGCCGACCGCGCGCGCGCCCGCCGCCTTCGCGAGTTGGCCGACCACGCTGCCCACCGCGCCGCTCGCCGCGCTGACGACCACCGTCTCGCCAGCCTTCGGCGCGATGATGCGGTTCAGCCCGTACCACGCGGTGACGCCCGGCATGCCGACCGGGCCGAGATACGCCGACAGCGGCACATGCGTGTCGTCGACCTTCTGCATGCCCGCGCCGTTCGACGTGCCGTACTCCTGCCAGCCGAACATCGCGACGACCTTGTCGCCGACCGCGAACTTCGGATTCCTCGACTCGACGACCTCGCCGACCGTGCCGCCGATCATCACTTCGTTCAACGGCTGTGGCGGCGCGTACGACTTGCTGTCGTTCATGCGTCCGCGCATATACGGATCGAGCGACAGGTAGTGGTTGCGCACCCGCACTTCGCCGTCGGCGAGCGGCGCGAGCGGCGTTTCGACGAGCTTGAAGTTATCGGGTGTGGCCTCGCCTTGCGGGCGCGAAACCAGCAGCAATTGGCGGTTGATCTGGGCCATGCGGTCGTCTCCTTGGGTTGTTGGGGGCTCAGTCGCTCGGACCGGGCTTCGCCGCGGGGTCACTGCGCAGACGCTGTTGCCTGACGTCGCGGCCCACCGCGAGGCGGCGCATGTACTTGAAGGTGCCGAGCGCTTTGGCGACGAAGTGGCCTTCGCTGTCGCGGATCTCGCCTTCGCAATAGGCCATCGTCGTCGAGCGATGCAACACGCGGCCGGTCGCGCGCAACTCGCCGCGGCCCGGCTGCATGAAGTTGACCTTCATCTCCACGGTGACGACGCCGACACCGTCGCCCGCGAGACTGCGCGCGGCCATCGCGAGCGCGACGTCGGCCAGCGTCATCGTGACGCCGCCGTGCGCGACGTCCCATGTGTTCATATGATCGCGCTGCAACGGCAGCACGACTTCGCTGACGCCATCGGCAGCGGACAGCAACTGCGCGCCGAGACGGTCGATGAAGGGGCTTTCGGGCAACGATGCATGGCCCGTTCTGGATGAGGTGGATGGATCGGTCATTGCTCAGGTATCAGATTTCGTAGCCGACGGCGCATGTGTCGCCTTCGGCAGGAAATGATACCCGCTATCGCGTTGGCGCATGGACCGCCATCCGTGCCGCGAGGCGCCCCAGCCGGCGCACCGCTTCATCGGTCAGATCCAGATCCGCACTCGGACAGCTGAGCCGGATGAAGTGGTCGAAACGCCCCGCGTTCGAAAACACCGTGCCGGGCATGATGCGAATCCCGTCATCCAACGCGGCATCGAAAAAAGCCGACGACGATACCTCACGCGGCAATTCGATCCAGAAAAACATCCCGCCGCGCGGCGGCGTGAATCGCGTGCCGTCGGGAAACGATGCAGCCACCGCCGCGGCCATCCGCTCACGCTGCAGCTGCAAGCTCTCGCGCAAACGCCGCAAATGACGCTCGTGCGCGCTTGTCTCCAGGAACCCGGCAAGCACGACTTGCGACAACTGCTCGTTGTGGCGCGACTGCGCGAACTTCAGCATGCCGATGCGCGGATGCCACCGGCCGCCGTTGATCCAGCCGACGCGCATGCCAGGCGCCAGCGTCTTGTTGAACGAGGTGCAATGGATCACGGTGCCATCGGTGTCCCACGCCTTCAGCGAGCGGGGCGGCTGCGCGGCCTCCACCAGCTCGCGGTAGGGATCGTCCTCGATCAGCGCGATGCCGGCGCGCGCGCAAAGTTCGACGAGGCTCGCCTTGTGCGCGTCGGGCATCACGCTGCCGAGCGGGTTTTGCAGGTTCGGCACCACCACGACCGCCTTGATGTCGGGATGCGTGTGCAGCGCGAACGCCAGCGCCTCGATCGCGAGGCCGGTGCTCGGGCTGGTCGGAATTTCGAGCGCGCGCAGACCGAGACTTTCGAGCGCCTGCAGCAAACCGAAGAAGCACGGTGATTCGACCGCGACGGTGTCGCCCGGCTGTGTTACCGCGCGCAGCGCGAGATTCATCGCTTCGACGCCGCCGTGCGTCATGATGATGTCGTCCGCGCCGATCTGGCTGCCGGCCTCGAGTGCGCGCCGGGCGATGATCGCGCGCAACGCCGGATCACCCTGATCGGGCCCGACGGCGGTCAGCAAGGTAGGCCGCCGGCGCAACGCGCGCACTGCGGCTTTTTGCAACGCATCGGTCGGATAAAGATCGGGCGACGCGGTCGCGCCGCCGAGATTCAGCGCGTGCGGATTGCGCTGGAATTTCGACACCAGCGCGGATATCTCCGAGTGAATGCCGACGAACTGCGCGGCGGCGCCAGGCTGCATCGCGAGATCGGGCTCGGCGGCGCAGGGCAGCGCAGCCGTCGACGGCATGCGTACGAAATAACCGGCGCGCGGCCGGGCGTCGATCAGCGCGGCGCGCTCCAGTTCGCGATAACTCTCGGTCGCGGTCGCGAGGCTCACGCCGTGGCGCTGCATGAACACGCGCATCGACGGCATGCGGTCGCCCGGGCGCAGCACGCCGTTGCCGATCGCGCGGCGGTATTGATCGGCCAGTTGCCGGTAAAGCGGCTGGCGCTCGGTTGGCCGGTCCGTCGACGGAGCGTGCGGGGTGAAGAGGGGTTCGCTCATGAGCCGATGGTGCGGATAGTTCGCGCGCGGCGACAGATACACATCGACGTGATTCGGACCGATACAGCGTGACGAAACGCACCGCTGTACCGGTTCGGATTGTCGATACCTGCGGCTGTTTTCATCTGGACGGATTCCCTAAGCTGTGTGACACGAAGACGGTTTAAAGGAATCGGTCATGCCTGTGCGTCCATACCACGATCGCTGTTTACCCGGTGCAGAACTCGATTACACCGCGGCGTCGCATCTTGCCGCCGGACAGATGGCCCTGCACGACTTGCGCGCCCGCAGTTCGATCATCGCGGTCGAAGGTGCATTGCAACTCGTCTTCCGCGATCATTCGCTGGCCTGGCTCGGCAACGACGCCCCGCTCACGTCGCTCACATTGCACGAAGGCGAGCGGTTTATGACATCGCAACGTGGCGTCGTGTCGATCCGCGCGACGCTGGCCGATCGCGCCGCGTTCATCGTGATGCCTGCACGCGCAGAATGGCGCGCGCGCGGTTTCATTCTGCAAGCGGTTCGGCGTCTCGCAGTCGCCGTGCACACACGGTGGCGGCGCGCTGCCTGAAACGTCGCTGCGCACGCCACGTGGCCCGTTACAATGCCTGACCAACCCGCTTCCTCAGGTGCAGGTCATGTCATTCTTTCGCGCGCTGCTGCCGGGCCGGGTCTCACGTGTGTGGCGCCTGTTCGCCGCCGTCGTCGCTGTCACGCTGACACTCGCTGGCTGCGCGGGCCTGTTCGGCGCCGACCCGTTGCGCGTCAACGTGGCGGGCATCGAGCCGATCGCGGGCCAAGGCATGGAGATGCGCTTCAACGTCAAGCTGCGCGTGCAGAATCCCAACGACTCCGCGGTCAGCTTCAACGGCGTGTCGCTCGATCTGGAACTGAACGGCGAGCCGTTCGCCAGCGGCGTCAGCGACCAGAGCGGCACCGTGCCGCGCTTCGGGGAAACCGTCGTCACCGTGCCGCTGACCGTGCCGGCTTTCGCCGCGGTTCGGCAGGCGCTCGGGCTTGCGGGCATCGCGCAGTCCGGGCAGGTCCCGTACCGGCTGCATGGCAAACTCGCGGGCGGCCTGACCGGCACGACGCGCTTCGACGATCAGGGTATGTTGACGCTGCCGGGCATTGCGTCGCAGTAGGCACACACACGGCACCGCTATATCAGACTCAGGCGCGTGCGCACCTGACTCACGCGATCTCGAACAAACCTGCCGCGCCCTGCCCGCCGCCGATGCACATCGTCACGACGACGAACTTCACGCCGCGCCGCTTGCCTTCGATCAGCGCATGGCCGACCAGCCGCGCACCCGACACGCCATACGGATGACCCACCGCGATCGCGCCTCCGTCCACGTTCAGGCGGTCGTGCGCAATACCGAGCTTGTCCGCGCAATAGAGCACCTGCACCGCGAACGCTTCGTTCAGTTCCCACAGGCCGATGTCCTCGACCTTGAGGCCGGCCTTCTTCAACAGCTTCGGCACTGCGAATACCGGGCCGATGCCCATCTCATCGGGTTCGCAGCCGGCCACCGCAAAGCCGCGGAAAATGCCGAGCGGCTGCAGCCCTTCGCGTTCGGCCAGCGTCGCGTTCATCACGACGCAAGCGGATGCGCCGTCCGAAAACTGGCTCGCATTGCCCGCGGTAATCACGCCGCCCGGCAGGGCGGTGCGAATCTTCGACACGCCTTCGAGCGTCGTGTCGGCGCGAATGCCTTCGTCGCCGCTGACGGTCACTTCCTTCGTATAGAGACGGCCGGTCGCCTTGTCGGCGACGCCGGCGAGCACCGTCAGCGGCACGATTTCATCGTTGAACCTGCCGGCTTCGAGCGCGGCGTGCGCGCGCTGCTGCGAGCGCACGCCGTACTCGTCCTGACGCTCCTTCGAGATCGAGTAGCGCTTCGCGACGTTCTCGGCGGTCTGCAGCATCGACCAGTAGATTTCCGGCTTGTGCTCGGTGAGCCAGCCGTCGGTCATCATGTGGTGGTTCATCTCGTTCTGCACGCACGAGATCGACTCGACGCCGCCCGCGACGTACACGTCGCCTTCACCGGCGATCACGCGTTGCGACGCTAGCGCGATCGTCTGCAATCCCGACGAGCAGAAGCGGTTCACGGTCATGCCCGGCACGCTGACCGGCAAGCCCGCGCGCAAAGCGATCTGCCGCGCGATATTGCCGCCCGTCGCGCCTTCAGGATTCGCGCAACCCATGATCACGTCCTCGATGCGCGCCGGGTCGAGCTTCGCGCGCTCGACCGCGGCCTGCGTCACGTGGCCGCCGAGCGTCGCGCCGTGCGTCATGTTGAAACCGCCGCGCCACGATTTGGCGAGGCCAGTGCGGGCGGTGGATACGATTACGGCGTCAGTCATGCCTGTCTCCAATTGCAATGTCGAAAGCGGCGCGCCGGCGCTTTGCCGTGCGTCCAAAAGCGCCTCTCCGCGCCGCCTCTGTCGTTTGATGTAAGCGATGCGGGAGGAGCCCGCACCATTCAGTCCGTGCGCTGAAATCAGCGGTTCTCAGCCGTTGAATCCGCGACCTTCGGCGGCCAGCTTCGCGATGCCCGGCGCGAGCTTCCACGCGTCGCCGTTCGGTCGCGCCGCATAGCGGCGAATCGCGCGCTCGACGTTGTAAAGCCCGACCATGTCCGCGTACAGCATCGGGCCGCCGCGATAGAGCGGGAAGCCGTAGCCGGTCAGATAGACCATGTCGATATCCGACGCCTTCGACGCGATGCCTTCCTCGAGAATCTTCGCGCCTTCGTTGACGAGCGCGAACACCAGACGCTCGACGATTTCCTCGTCGCTGATGTTGCGGCGCTCGGCGTTGGCTTCCTTCGAGTATTCGCCGATCATTGCGTTGACCACGCCCGACGGATACGCGGTGCGTTCGCCCGCCTTGTAGTCGTACCAGCCGCCGCCGGTCTTCTGGCCGAAGCGGCCCATCTCGCACAGACGGTCGGCGATCTTCGAGTAATGCATGTCCGGGTGTTCCAGATAGCGGCGCTTGCGGATCGCCCAGCCGATGTCGTTACCGGCGAGGTCGCTCATGCGGAACGGACCCATCGCGAAGCCGAACTTTTCGATCGCGCGGTCGACCTGTGCGGGCAGCGCGCCTTCTTCGAGTATGAAGAGCGCCTGACGAACGTATTGCTCGATCATCCGGTTGCCGATAAAGCCGTCGCACACGCCCGACACCACCGCGGTCTTTCTGATTTTCTTCGCGAGCTTCATCACGGTGGCGAGCACGTCTTTCGCGGTCTCTTTGCCACGCACGACTTCGAGCAGCTTCATCACGTTGGCCGGGCTGAAGAAGTGCATGCCGACCACATCCTGCGGACGCTTCGTGAACGCGGCGATCTTGTCGACGTCGAGTGTCGACGTGTTCGACGCGAGGATCGCACCGGGCTTCGCGACTTCATCGAGCCGGCGGAACACCTGCTCCTTCACTCCGAGCTCTTCGAACACGGCTTCGACGATCAGGTCGGCGTGCTTCAGGTCGTCATAGGACAGCGTCGAGCTCAGCAGCGCGAGGCGCTGTTCCATCACCTCGGGTTTCAGCTTGCCTTTGTTGACGGTCGCCTCGTAGTTCTTGCGGATCGTCGCGAGACCGCGGTCGAGTGCTTCCTGCTTCGTTTCCAGCAGCGTAACCGGAATGCCCGCGTTGATGAAGTTCATCGCGATGCCGCCGCCCATCGTGCCGGCACCGATCACGGCCACCTGATTGATATCGCGCACGGGCGTATCGGACGGCACGTCGGGAATCTTGCTCGCCGCGCGCTCGCCGAAGAACGCGTGACGCAGCGCGCGGCTCTCCGGCGTCTGCACGAGCGCGATGAAGCATTCGCGCTCGAATGCGAGGCCTTTGTCGAAGCCGTCTTTCACACCGGCTTCGACCGCGTCGATGCATCGAAGCGGCGCCGGGAAGTTCTTCGCGATTGCGGCGACGCTATTGCGCGCGAACTGGATGAAACCGGCCGCGTTCGGATGCTCGATCTTGCGCTCGCGCAGCTTCGGATGCGGCCCTGCCTGGGCGCCGACCTTGCGCGCGAACGCTAGCGCGGCTTCGGCCAGTTCGGCGGGATTCGCGACGACTTCGTCGAACAGACCCGAATCGGCGAGCTTTTCGGAGAGCACCGACGCGCCCGACACGATCATGTTCAGCGACGCTTCCAGACCAATCGCCCGCGGCAGACGCTGCGTGCCGCCCGCACCCGGCAGAAGGCCGAGCTTCACTTCGGGCAGCGCGATCTGCGCGCCGGCCGCGGCGACGCGGTAATGCGCGCCGAGCGCAAGCTCGAGGCCGCCGCCCATCGCGACGCTGTGGATCGCCGCGACGACCGGCTTCGCGCTGCCTTCCACCACCTTGATGACGGTCGCGAGCGTCGGTTCCTGGGTCGCCTTCGGCGTATTGAATTCGGCGATGTCGGCGCCGCCCGAAAAGGCCTTGCCCGCGCCCGTCAGCACGATGGCCTTGACGGCCGGATCGTTCTGCGCGCACTCGAGTCCTTCGACAATCCCCGCTCGCGTCGACAGACCGAGTCCATTGACAGGCGGATTGTTCAGCGTGAGAACGGCCACGCCGTCATGAGTTGTGTAGTCCACTGCCATCTGCGTGCCTCCATGCGATTCATGCATTGAGGCGGCGCATGGTGCGCCGCCCGTCCGGTTCATCGAGCCTGCTTATTGTCAGGCTTTTTCAAGCGACGGTTCCCGGGTCAGCAGGCACAATACACCAAAAAAGCACGAACGTTCAATTTATTGCGGGACAGGGTTTCCCCTAAGCCTCTGGCGTCAGCGGACAGTTGCGGCTGTCTTCGAGCGCTGATGGCAGCACGTAGTCGCGGAACAGATCGCGCAGTTTCAGCTTCTGCAGCTTGCCGGTCGCCGTGTGCGGCAGTTCGTCGACGAACACCACGTCATCGGGAATCCACCACTTCGCGACCTTGCCGTCGTAGAACGCGAGCAGTTCGTCGCGTGTGACGTCGTGCCCCGCGCGTTTGACGACGACGAGCAACGGCCGCTCGGTCCACTTCGGATGCGCGCACGCGATGCACGCGGCTTCCGCGACCGCCGGATGCGCGACCGCGACGTTCTCGACTTCGATCGAGCTGATCCATTCGCCGCCCGACTTGATCACGTCCTTCGAGCGGTCGGTGATGTGCAGGAAGCTGTCGGGATCGATCGTCGCGACATCGCCGGTCGGGAACCAGCCATCGACGAGCGGCGAGTCTTCCTTGCGGAAGTACCGGTCGATCACCCACGGCCCGCGCACGTGCAGATCGCCGAACGCGACGCCATCCCAGGGCAGCTCGCGGCCATCCTCGCCGACGATCTTCATATCGACGCCATAGATCGCATGGCCCTGCTTTTCGAGCAGCTTGCGCCGATCGGCGAGCGGCCGCTGGCTCTGCTCCCACGTCAATTTCGACAAGGTACCGAGCGGCGACATCTCCGTCATGCCCCATGCATGGATCACCTGCACGCCGTAGTCGTCCTCCAGGATGCGCAGCATCGCGGGCGGACAGGCGGAGCCGCCGATCACCGTGCGCTCGAGTGACGAAAACCTCGCGCCCGTTTCGCGCAGGTAGTTGAGCAGACCGAGCCAGACGGTCGGCACGCCAGCCGAACACGTGATGCGTTCGCTCTCCATCAGTTCGTACAGCGACTTGCCGTCGAGGTCCTTGCCGGGAAACACGAGCTTCGCGCCGGCGAGCGGCCCCGCATGCGGCAGGCCCCATGCGTTGACATGGAACATCGGTACGACGGGCAGCACCGCGTCGCGCGCCGACAGGTTCATCGCGTCGGGCAACGCCGCGCCGAACGCGTGCAGCACCGTCGAGCGATGCGTATACAGCGCGCCTTTCGGATTGCCGGTCGTGCCCGACGTATAGCAGAGATACGACGCCTGGCGCTCGTCGAGCGCCGGCCAGTCGAAGCGGCCGTCCTGCCCGTCCATCAGCGTTTCGTAGCACAGCACGGGGGGCCGGCCATCCGCGGTTTGCATCGGCGGCCGATGCGCTTCATCGCATAGTGCGATCCAGCCGCGCACGCGCGGGCACTGCGGCGCGAGCGTGTCGACGAGCGCGGCGAACGTCGTGTCGAACAACACGTACGCGTCGTCGGCGTGATTGATGATGTAGGCGATCTGGTCGGGGAAAAGCCGCGGGTTGATCGTGTGACAAACGGCGCCGAACCCCGTCGTGCCGTAATACGCTTCGAGATGCCGGTAGCCGTTCCACGCGAGCGTCGCGACCCGTTCGCCCGGTTCGACGCCGAGCGCGAGCAACGCCTGCGCGAGCTGTTTCGCACGCGTCTCGCAATCGCGGTACGTGTAGCGATGCAGATCGCCTTCGATGCGCCGCGACACGATCTCGGTGCTGCCGAAATGCCGCGCGGCATGCGCAAGCAACGATGACACGGTCAGCGGCACGTCCATCATCTGGCCCAGCAGCGGCGTCGTCATAAGGCGGGGTCTCCTCGGCTTGTCGGTGTCGATGGGGTTGGGTCGGGGTTGGGTCGGGGTTGGGTCGAGTCTGGCTGGGTACGCGATCGAGAAACGGATAACGTGCGATGAAGCGCGGGGCGGAAGAGCGTGGCGGCGACGAACGCGGCAGCAGGTCGAGCGATAAAGCCGGCCGGCCAGCAGCGCCGCGGGCGCCGACTTACAATATCGGTTAATCCAGAGGCGCTCAACATGTCGTTTTCCCCAAGCATTGCAGGGCTATCCGCAGCTTTGACGGATCTTTCGAACACACTCGCCACTCCCCCATCCAACGCGTTCGTGCGCCTCGGCGGCTCGTTCCTCACGCGCCTGCCCGCCGCGCCGCTCGACGCGCCCTACCTGGTCGGCTTTTCGGCCGAGGCCGCCGCGCGGCTCGGGATGCCTGAGCGCATCGAGCGTGATCCGGGCTTCGTCGAGCTGTTCTGCGGCAACGCGACGCGCAGCTTGCCAGCCGACGCGCTGCCCTATGCGTCGGTGTACTCGGGCCATCAGTTCGGCGTGTGGGCCGGCCAGCTCGGTGACGGCCGCGCGCTCTGTCTCGGCGAGCTCGAACACGATGGCGAGCGTCTGGAATTGCAGCTCAAAGGCGCGGGCCGCACACCCTATTCGCGCATGGGTGACGGCCGCGCGGTGCTGCGCTCGTCGATCCGCGAATATTTGTGCTCGGAGGCGATGCATCATCTCGGCATTCCGACCACGCGCGCGTTGTGCGTGATCGGCTCCGACCAGCCGGTGCGGCGCGAGACGATCGAAACCGCCGCGGTGGTCACGCGCGTCGCGCCGAGCTTCGTGCGCTTCGGCCACTTCGAGCACTTCTATGCGAACGATCGCGTCGACGCGTTGCGCGCGCTGGCCGATCACGTGATCGAGCGCTTCTATCCGCATTGCAACGAGGCCGACGATCCGTATCTGGCGCTGCTCGCCGAAGCGGTGCGCTCCACCGCGGATCTGATGGTCGACTGGCAGGCGGTCGGTTTCTGTCACGGCGTGATGAATACCGACAACATGTCGATCCTTGGCCTGACGATCGACTACGGCCCGTTCGGCTTCATGGATGGCTTCGACGCCGGCCACATCTGCAATCACTCCGATACGCAGGGCCGTTACGCGTACCGGCTGCAGCCGCAAATCGCGTACTGGAACCTCTTCTGCCTCGCACAGGGCCTGCTGCCGCTGTTCGGCGAGAAGCACGACGAAAGCGTGCGCGCCGACAAGGCGGTCGAAGATGCGCAGCACGTGCTCGCCGGCTTCAGGGAGCGCTTCGCGCCGGCGCTCGAAAACCGCATGCGCGCGAAGCTCGGCATCGAACAGACGCGCGATGGCGACGACGCACTCGTGAACCGGCTGTTCGAAGTGATGCACGCGAACCGCGCCGATTTCACGCTGACGTTTCGCAATCTCGCGCGCCTGTCGAAACACGACGCGAGCGGCGATGCGCCGGTGCGCGACCTGTTCCTCGATCGCGCCGCCTTCGACGCGTGGGCGATCGAGTACCGCGCGCGGCTCGCCGAAGAGCCACGCGACGACGCCACGCGCGCCATTGCAATGAATCGCGTCAACCCCAAATTCGTACTTCGCAACCATCTGGCGGAAACGGCGATCCAACGCGCGAAACAGAAGGATTTCTCCGAACTCGAACGGCTCGCGGCCGTGCTGCGTCATCCGTTCGACGAGCAGCCCGAATACGCGTCGTATGCGGGCCTGCCGCCCGACTGGGCGAACTCGCTGGAGGTGAGCTGTTCGTCATGACGCGCCGGTGCGGCGCAATCGCCACGGCCGCCCCGCGAGAAAGCACCAAGACAAACCCGAGACAGGAACCCGACCATGAGCAACCCCGACGATAAGCATGACGCGCCAGCCGTACAGAAAAGCGATGCCGAGTGGCGCGAAGAGCTGTCCGACATCGAATACCAGGTGACGCGCCACGCGGCCACCGAGCGCCCGTTCTCGGGCCGCTACAACGATTACTGGGAACGCGGCGTCTACGACTGTGTGTGCTGCGGCACGCCGCTGTTCGAATCGGACACCAAGTTCGACGCCGGCTGCGGCTGGCCGAGCTACTTCCGGCCCATCAACGGCGAGGTGATTGCCGAGAAGACCGACCGCTCGCATGGCATGCTGCGCATCGAGGTGCAGTGCAAGAACTGCGGCGCGCATCTGGGCCACGTGTTCGAGGACGGCCCCGCGCCGACCGGTCTGCGTTACTGCATCAATTCGGCTGCGTTACAATTCGAGCCCAAGTAACGCGGCGCGGCAGCAGGCCTTCGCGCCTCGGGCGCCGCGGCGCGAACCGCGCGCGGCGCCCTTCCAATGCGGCAGTTCCACTCGCCAGCGGGCGCCGCACCTTGCACGCCAACCGGGCGCGCTTCACTCTTCGACTCACTCTCCGACTTCCCGACCAGATAATGAAATTCCTGTTCGATCTGTTCCCGATCATCCTGTTCTTCGTCGCCTTCAAGATCTGGGGCATTTTCACGGCGACGGCAGTGGCGATCGTCGCCACGCTGGTGCAGATCGCGTGGGTGGCTTTCCGCCACCGCAAGGTCGATCCGATGCTGTGGGTGAGCCTCGGCGTCGTCGTGGTATTCGGCGGCGCGACGCTCGTGCTGCACAACGACACCTTCATCAAATGGAAGCCGACCGTGCTGTACTGGGCGTTTTCGGTCGCGCTGATCGTGACGCAGCTCGGCTTCGACAAGAACCTGATCGAAGCGATGATGGGCAAGCAGATCACGCTGCCGCACGCGATCTGGGGCAAGCTGAACCGGATCTGGGCGGTGTTTTTCGTGCTGCTCGGTCTGCTGAACCTGTTCGTCGCGTATCACTACACGACCGATCAGTGGGTCAATTTCAAACTGTTCGGCGCGACCGGCTGCCTGCTCGTGTTCATCGTCGGACAGAGCCTGTGGCTGTCGAAGTACATGAAGGAGGAATGACATGAGCGACCTGTTTATGCACGCCACCACCGCCGAGCGCGCCGCGCTGATCGAAGCGCGCCTCGCGGCCGCGCTCGCGCCCGTCGAGTCGATCCGCATCACCGACGACAGTGCGCAGCACGCGGGCCACGCCGGCGCCTCGGCCGGCGGTCATTTCAGTGTCACGATCGTGGCCGTCGCGTTTGCCGGCAAGCCCCGCGTGGCGCGGCATCGCATGGTGTATGATGCGCTGGCCGATGCCATGCAGCGCGGTATTCATGCCCTTGCCATCACGGCGTATACGCCCGAAGAATTTGCTTTGTTGCCCCGCTAGGAACCTTTCGATGACCTTGAAGAAAACCCGCCTCTGGGTATTGCTGGCTGCGTTCGCGGCCGCACCTGCATTCGCACAGAACATCGCCGTCGTCAACGGTACGTCGATTCCGAAGTCGCGCGCCGATGCATTGATCCAGCAACTGGTTCATCAGGGACAGCAGGACACGCCGCAACTGCAGCAGGCCGTGCGCGAAGAGCTCGTGAACCGCGAAATCCTGATGCAGGAAGCCCTGCGTCGCGGGCTACCGAATCGTCCGGACGTCAAGGCCCAAATCGCGGTCGCGCAGCAAACCGTGGTGCTGCGCGCATTGATCGAAGACTTCGTGAAGACCAACCAGCCGACCGATGCCGAAGTCACCGCGCGCTACAACGCGCTCGTCAAGGATGCGGGCGGCAACGAATATCACCTGCACCATATCCTGGTCGACAACGAGCAGCAGGCGAAGGATCTGATCGCGAAGATCAAGGCCGGCGCAAGCTTCGAGGCTCTGGCCAAGCAGTACTCGAAGGACCCGGGATCGGGCAAGAACGGCGGCGACCTCGACTGGTCGGACCCGAAGGCCTACGTGCCTGAATTCGCGGACGCGGCCACGCATCTGCAGAAAGGCCAGATGACCGACACGCCGGTGCATACGCAATTCGGCTGGCACATCATCCGTGTCGATGGCATCCGCGCCGTCACGCCGCCCCCGCTCGAGCAGGTGCGCGCGCAGATCGTGCAGCAGATCCAGCAGGAAAAGCTGCAGGCGTTCGAAGAGAACCTGCGCAAGAACGCGAAGATTCAGTAAAGGTCGGCGGGCAGATTATCTTCTGATAGTCCGTCTGGCTCTGAAGCATGAATGCGATAAAGCCGCCCGTGGGCGGCTTTTTTGTTGCTGCAAGATTTGCAGCGGCGGCGTGCGTGGCTGCCGCAAAACAGGAGCCGCCGCACGCGGGTGGCAGCCCCTCGACTCATCAACCGAGCCAGCGGCGCGCGTTCTGGAACACGCGCAGCCATGGGCTCGCATCCGTGCCGATCTCGCCCCAGCCCTGCGGATGCCAGCTCATCTGCACCGTGCGATGCACGCGCTCCGTGTGCGGCATCAGCACCGTGAAACGGCCGTCGGCCGTCGTGACCGACGTGATGCCCTCGGGCGAACCGTTCGGGTTGAACGGATACTGCTCGGTCGCCTGACCACGGTGATCGACATAGCGCATCGCGACCGCGACCTTCGACCTGTCGCCCTGCTGCGAGAAATCCGCAAAGCCTTCGCCGTGCGCGACCGCGACCGGAATGCGCGAGCCTTCCATGCCGGCGAAGAACATCGACGGCGATGCCTGCACCTCGACGAGCGAGAAACGCGCCTCGAACTTCTCGGACTTGTTGCGCGTGAACTTCGGCCATGCTTCGGCGCCGGGGATCATCGACGCGAGGCTGCTCATCATCTGACAGCCGTTGCAGATGCCGAGCGCGAACGTGTCGTCACGACCGAAGAACGCGGCGAACATGTCGGCCAGTTGCGCATTGAAGCGGATCGTCTTGGCCCAGCCTTCGCCGGCACCCAGCGTATCGCCGTACGAGAAGCCGCCGCACGCGACCGCGCCCGCGAAATCGGCGAGGTTCGCGCGGCCCGCCAGCAGGTCGCTCATGTGCACGTCGTGCGCATCGAAGCCGGCGCGATCGAATGCATAGGCCGTCTCCAGATGCGAGTTCACGCCCTGCTCGCGCAGGATCGCGACGCGCGGACGCGCGCCCTTGCCAATGAACGGCGCGGCGACATCGTCAGCCGGATCGAAGCTCAGCACCGGCGTGATGCCCGGGTCGGCCGTATCCAGCAGCGCGTCGTATTCGGCGTCGGCACAAGCCGGGTTGTCGCGCAGACGCGCGATGCGCCAGCTCACCTCGCTCCACGTGCGATGCAGTTCGGCACGCGGCGCTTCGTAGACCTTCTTCGCGTCGCGATAAATCTCGATCAGGTCGCGCTCGCTGGTCTTGCCGATCACGTGCGAGCACGCCGACAGACCATGCTCGCGCAGCGCGGCGAGCACCGCGTCGCGATCGGCCGTGCGCACTTGCACGACGGCGCCGAGTTCTTCGTTGAAGAGCGCGCGCAGCGTGCGGTCTTCGCGGCGGCCGCTGGTCTGCTTCGCCCAGTCCTTCGCGTCGCCGTAATCGGATTCGTGATGCGCGTCGAGCACCAGCATGTCGACGTTCAGCGACACGCCCGCGTGACCCGCGAATGCCATTTCGCAGACCGTCGCCCACAGACCGCCGTCCGAGCGGTCGTGGTACGCGAGCAGCTTGCCGTCGCGATTGAGCGCCTGGATCGCGTTGAAGAAGCGCTTCAGATCTTCCGGATCGTCGACGTCCGGTACCGTGTCGCCGACCTGCTGCGTGACCTGCGCGAGGATGCTGCCGCCCAGACGCTGCTTGCCGCGGCCGAGATCGATCGCGATCAGCACCGACTCGCCGACTTCGCTCACGCGCTTCAGTTGCGGCGTCAGATGGCGGCGCACGTCTTCGACCGGCGCGAACGCGGAGATGATCAGCGACACCGGCGCGACCACTTCCTTCGCGACGCCGCTCTCCTCCCAGCGTGTGCGCATCGACAGCGAATCCTTGCCGACCGGAATGCCGATACCGAGCGCCGGGCACAGTTCCATGCCGATCGCCTTGACCGTGTCGTAGAGCGCGGCGTCTTCGCCAGGCGCGCCGCACGCGGCCATCCAGTTGGCCGACAGCTTGAGTTTGTCGAGCGACGCGATCGGCGCCGCCGCGATGTTGGTGATCGCCTCGCCGACCGCCATACGGCCAGAGGCCGGTGCGTTGATGACGGCGAGCGGCGTGCGCTCGGACATCGTCATCGCTTCGCCGCTGAAGCCTGCGTAGTCCATCGTCGTGATCGCGACGTCGGCCACCGGCACCTGCCACGGACCGACCATCTGGTCGCGCGCGGTCGTGCCGCCGACCGAGCGGTCGCCGATCGTGATCAGGAACGACTTGCTCGCGACCGTCGGATGACGCAGCACGCTCTGCGCGACGTCCTGCAGCGCGAGGCCGGTCACGTCGACCGGTTCGAGCCTGCGCTCGACATGCTTCACGTCGCGGTGCATACGCGGCGCCTTGCCGAGCAGCACTTCCATCGGCATATCGACCGGCTGGTGCGCGCCTTCCGGCTGTTCGGCGTCGATCAGCTTCAGTTGACGCTCGGCGGTGGCCGTGCCGATCACCGCGAACGGGCAGCGCTCGCGCTTGCACATTGCCTCGAACACCGGCAAATCGGCCGGCGCGATCGCAAGCACGTAGCGCTCCTGCGCTTCGTTCGACCAGATTTCGCGCGGCGACAGGCCGCTCTCTTCGAGCTGGATCTTGCGCAGTTCAAACAATGCACCCTTGCCTGCACCGTCCACCACCTCGGGGAACGCGTTCGACAGACCGCCCGCGCCGACGTCGTGAATGCTTAGGATCGGGTTCTTGTCGCCGAGTTGCCAGCACGCGTTGATGACTTCCTGCGCGCGCCGCTCGATTTCCGGGTTGCCGCGCTGCACCGAGTCGAAATCGAGCTCGGCCGTGTTGGTGCCGGTCGCCATCGAGCTCGCGGCGCCACCGCCCATGCCGATGCGCATGCCCGGACCGCCGATCTGGATCAGCAGCGAGCCTTCCGGCAGATCGTGCTTGTGCGTGTGCTGGTCGGAGATATTGCCGATGCCGCCGGCGATCATGATCGGCTTGTGATAGCCGCGCACGAGGCCCGCGACGTTCTGCTCGTAGGTGCGGAAGTAGCCGCCGAGATTCGGCCGGCCGAATTCGTTGTTGAATGCGGCGCCGCCGAGCGGGCCGTCGATCATGATCTGCAGCGGCGACGCGATGCGGTCCGGGCGGCCATACGCTTCGTGCTGGTCGGCCGGATTGCGCTGTGCGAGCGGCTGCGCCGCATCGCGCGCGTTTTCCCATGTCTCGACGCCATCCGGCAGTTCGAGGTTCGATACCGTGAAGCCCGCGAGACCGGCCTTCGGACGCGCGCCGCGGCCCGTCGCGCCTTCGTCGCGGATTTCGCCGCCAGCGCCGGTCGCGGCGCCCGGGAACGGCGAGATCGCGGTCGGATGGTTGTGCGTTTCCACCTTCATCAGCGTGTGCGTGAGCTCGACGCTGCGGCCATAGTGCTCGGGCAATTCGCTCGCGCCGAGCTGCGCCGGCGTGCGCGGGAACCAGCGCTCGGCCATGCCGCCGACCATGATCGCCGAGTTATCCGAATACGCGACGATCGTGCCCTGCGGATTCAGCTTCTCGGTGTTGCGGATCATGTTGAACAGCGACATGTCCTGCTTTTCGCCGTCGATCGTCCAGTCCGCGTTGAAGATCTTGTGGCGGCAGTGTTCGCTGTTGGCCTGCGCGAACATCATCAGCTCGACATCGGTCGGATTGCGGCCGAGCTTCGTGAACGCGTCGACCAGATAATCGATTTCGTCGTCGGCGAGCGCGAGGCCGAGTTCCGCGTTGGCGGTTTCGAGCGCGGCGCGGCCGCTCGCGAGCACGTCGACGGTTTGCAGCGGCCTGGCCGGCAGTTCGTCGAACAGATGCAGCGCATGGTCGTGCGACGGCACGACGCTCTCGGTCATGCGGTCGTGCAGCGCCGCGGCGACGGCCGCACGCGCTTCGTCGGACAGCGTCTTCCTGCCGCCGAGCAGGCCGCTTTTCAGTGTCACCGTGTATTCGACGCCGCGCTCGATGCGGCGCACCTGCGTGAGGCCGCATAGATGCGCGATGTCGGTTGCCTTGCTGGCCCACGGCGACACGGTGCCAAAGCGCGGCACGACGAGGAAGGTCTCGACGGTGCCACGCTCGTTGCCTGCTTCGAACGGATCGCCGTAGTGCATCAGCGCCTCGACCTTCGCGCGGTCTTCAGCGGACAGTTCGGTCTGGGCGTTGACGAAGTGCAGATACTGCCCGCGCACGCCGGTGATATTCGCGTCGATGCGCGTGAGTGTGTCGAGCAGGCGGGTTTGACGGAAATCGGAAAGGGCCGAAGCGCCGGGGAAACACGAGAAGTGGGCCATGGGACTTGACGTTGCGTCGCTCATTGATGCCGGAGAGCCCCGCGCATGCAGGCGACGTGAGGCGGAAAGGAAGTCCGGGATTATACCCCGGGAACTGGCTTCCAGCGGGCTCCCGGGTGCGTGGGCGGCCGACAGCGCCCGGCCCCGCGCGCCCTCGCCGCGCTGCCCGTCGCGTCGCCGCGCGGGTGTTTTGACTGCTATCATTCGCGTTTCACCAGATCGGCGCACGCGGCCAGGGCTTCACCCGGCGGGGCGCCGCATGTCACAGCCAACGGGAACGCGCGCGAGCGGCCCGTCGGCACATCGAATCAGAGCAATGGATGTCATCGTCATTGGCGGCGGGATAGCGGGCGTCGCCACCGCTTATCACCTGCGCGCGGCCGGCCACCGGGTATGCGTCGTCGAGCGTCACGCGACCGTCGCGCAAGGCGCCACCTATGGGCAAGGCGGCACCGTGCTGCCGACGCCGCTCGACGTCTGGTTCGGCCCGACGTTCATGGCGAGCCGCTACAACGCGAAAAATGGCGTGATCAGCAAGACCGGTTTCAACGGCGCCGCGCGGCAGTTCATCAAGCAGCTCGGCGAGTGGCAGGAAGCCGGGGCGTTCGCGCGCCAATACGCGCTGCTGCGGCCGCTAATCGAATCCTCGCGCGATGCGATGGCCGACGTCGAAGCCCGCTTCGGCCTCGAATTCGAACAGGCGAGCGGGCTCCTGTATCTCGTGCGCGCCGTGCACGAATGGGAGCTGAGCGCGGCCGCACTCGATCTGCTGCGCCAGTTCGAGGTGCCGCATCACGTGCTGAGCCCGGCGGAATGCGCGGCGTTCGAGCACGCGGTGCCCACCGACCCGGAATTCGCGGGCGGCGTGCGGTTCGAGCACGAGCGCACCGCCAACTGTCCGCTCTTCACGAAGCTCGTCAAACAGGTGCTCGATACGCTGGGCGGCGTGCAGTTCATGGCGAACTGTGAAGTGACAGGCATTCGGCTCGAGAGCCAGCGTGCGGCGGTCGAACTCGCGCCGCGCGACGGCGCGCCCCGCTCGCGCGAAATCGACGTGGTCCAGGCCGACGCGGTCGTGGTCGCGGCCGGTTACGGCAGCCTCGCGCTGCTCGAGCGCGCGGGGCTCAGGCTGCCGCTGCATCCGCTGCGGCTGCATACGCTGGTCGCACCGATCGCGCACGAGGAATGCGCGCCGCACGTCGCGATCGTCGATGCGGTCAAGCGCATCGGCATCAGCCGCATGAACCATCGGCTGCGGATCGCGGGCGGCGGGGTGCTGCGAAGCGCCAGCCAGATCGACAAGCCGCTCGGCGAAGCGCTGACCAAAGAGGCGCTCGCGCTGCTTGGCCAGGCGACCCACGACTGGATTCCGGGCGCGGCGCGCATTTCGGCGGCGCTGCCCTGGGAAGGCGTGAAACTGCTGTCGCCCGATGGCTTGCCGGTGATCGGCAACGCGCGGCATCCGCGGCTGTTCGTCAACGTCGGGCATGGCCCGGCCGGCTGGGGTCTCGCCTGCGGCGCGGGCAAGCTCGTAGCCGAGCTGATGTCGGGACAGACGCCGACGCTGCCACCGGATACGCTCGCGGCGTTGCGGCCGCAGCGGTTCCAGTAAGGCCTCGCGCGCTCCTGTTGAACCGAAACAGCCGCACGCCGTGCGCGTTTCGGCACTACCATAGCGATTCCAAAGTCTGCCCGCCGTGCCACGGGCGCACCGCCAGGCTTCGCCATGTCAGACGCAGAAAACTCGCTGCCCACCCTGTTCGATCCGCTGACCGACTCGCAGCCGCGCGCGCTGCCGCTGCTGACGCTGACCGATTTGCGGATCGCCGAATCCCAGGCCGCCGCGACGCTGCCCGAACATACCCTGATGGCGCGCGCCGGCCTCGCGGCCGCGCGCTGGCTGCTCGAACGAATCGCCGCCGATACGTCGGTGACGAAGTCGCAGCAGCGCGTGTGCCTGATCGCCGGCCCCGGCAACAACGGCGGCGATGCGCTGGTCGTCGCGACCGAACTGCATAAGGCCGGCGTCGCCGTCGAAGTCTGCATGCCGGTCGACGTGAAGCCCGCCGACGCGCGCTGGGCGCTCGAGGCCGCACGCGCTGCCGGCGTGCCGATCGACGCGGCGCCGCCGGCCTCGCTCGACGGCTATGGCTGGCTCGTCGACGGCATGTTCGGCATCGGCCTCGCGCGGCCGCTCGATGGCGTGTTCGCGGCACTCGCGCGGCAGTTGTCGCAGCGCACGAAGACGCGCCCGACACAAGGCGCCGTGCTCGCGCTCGACGTGCCGAGCGGGCTCGACAGCGACACCGGCGCGGTGATCGGCGGCAACGCGGCGACGGCGGTTCATGCGACGCACACGATCACGTTCATCGGCGCGAAGCCGGGGCTTTTCACCGCTCAGGGCCGCGACCTCGCCGGCCGGGTGACGGTCGCACCGATCGGACTCGCGGCGGGAATCGATGACGACGGCAGCCCGGATGCCGGCACAGGCGGCCCGCGTGCCGCGATGCAGCTCAGCGCCCCAGGGCTCTTTGGCCCGTTCATGCCCCCGCGCGACTTCGCGACCAACAAGGGCACCTTTGGCAGCCTCGCGGTGGTCGGCGGCGACACCGGCATGTGCGGCGCGCCGATCCTCGCGGCGCGCGCGGCGCTCTACACCGGCGCGGGCAAGGTGCACGTCGCGCTGCTCGGCGAAGGTGCCCCGCCCTACGATCCGCAGCACCCTGAACTGATGCTGCATCCGATCGACACGCTGCCGCTCGATTCGATGGACGCACTTGCGATCGGCTGCGGCATGGGGCATGGCGAACGTGCTACGCGCGTACTGCACGACGTGCTGCCGCTCGACGTCCCGAAGCTGTTCGATGCCGACGCGCTGAACCTGATCGCCAAAGATCCCGCGCTCGCCGCCGAAGTCACCGCGCGCGGCGTGCAAGGCGATCCGTGCATCCTCACGCCGCATCCTCTCGAAGCGGCGCGCCTGCTCGGCAGCGACGCGGCGAGCGTGCAGCGCGACCGGCCCGCGGCCGCCCGCGCGCTCGGCGCGCGTTTTGCGAGCATTGTCGTGCTGAAGGGCGCCGGCACCCTCATCGCCGCGCCCGACGGCCGCCTCGCGCTGAACCCGACCGGCAACGCCGCGCTCGCGACGGGCGGCACCGGCGACGTGCTCGGCGGCATCATCGGCGCGCTGCTCGCGCAGCACCTGCCTCGCTACGAGGCGGCGCTCGCGGGCGTCTATCTGCACGGCCTTGCCGCCGATACGCTGAGCGAGCAAGGCCACGGCCCCGCGGGTCTGACGGCCGGCGAGCTGGCGCCGATGGTGCGTACCCTGTTGAACCGGCTGTTCTATCCGGCGACGGTCGCTTGACGGACGTATCGCGCGCGGGTTGTTCGCATCGCCAGTTCGCACCGCTGAAACATCGCCAGCCCAATCATGGCGAACGCGCGCAACGCACCGCTGCCCGTCACGCATCCCCGCTATACTGATTGCCTGCGCCGCGCGTCAGAGCTTCATGCGCGCACCTTCCTTCGTGCCCCTTGGTTAGACGGACGCTATGACCCAGAACTCGCTCCCCTCCTGGTCCTCGCTGCAGACGCATTACGACACGATTCGCAATGCGCATCTGCGCGACTGGTTCGCCCCCGAGAACGATCCCGCTCCCACCCGCGCCGAACGCTTGACGTTCGCGGGCGGCGGTCTCTCAGCCGATTTCTCGAAGCACCGCATCACCGACGAAACCCTGCAGCTGCTCGTGCAACTCGCACGCGAAGGAGGCGTCGAAAAGCGCCGCGACGCGATGTTCGCGGGCGAAGTCGTCAATCCGACCGAAGGTCGCGCCGCGCTGCACACCGCATTGCGCGCAACCGACCCGAACGCGCCGTTCTTCACCGAAGTGCAGGCCGAGCGTAAGAAAATGGCCGAGTTCGCCGAACAGGTCCGCAGCGGCGCATGGACCGGCTACACCGGCAAGCGGATTCGCCATGTCGTGAACATCGGCATCGGCGGCTCGGATCTCGGGCCGAAGATGGTCGTGCACGCGCTGCATCATCTCGCGACGCCCGAGATCTCGACGCACTTCGTGTCTAACGTCGACGGCGCCGATCTGTACAACGTGATGCAGCAGATCGATCCCGAACAGACGCTCGCGATCATCGTATCGAAGACCTTCACGACGCTCGAAACGATGACCAATGCGCGCTCGTTGCGCGACTTTTTCATCAAGAACGGCTGCCCGGAAAGCGCGCTTGCAAAGCACTTCGTCGGCGTGTCGGCCAATCCGGCCGAAGTCGTGAAATTCGGCATCGCGAAAGAGAACGTGTTCGAGATGTGGGACTGGGTCGGTGGCCGCTATTCGCTGTGGTCGGCCGTCGGTCTGTCGATCATGATCGCGATCGGCCCGCAGCAGTTCGACGAACTGCTCGCCGGCGCGAACGAAATGGACCAGCATTTCCGCACCGCGCCGCTCGACAGGAACCTGCCGGTGCTGCTCGGCATGATCGGCATCTGGTATCGCAACTTCTTCGGCTCGCAGAGCTATCTGGTCGCGCCATATTCGCAAGCGCTGCAATTCCTGCCGTCGTATCTGCAGCAGCTCGAAATGGAGAGCAACGGCAAGTCCGCGCGTCTCGACGGCGCGATGGTCGACTATGCGACTTCCGCGGTCACATGGGGCGAACCCGGCACGAACGGTCAGCACGCGTTCTTTCAGATGCTGCACCAGGGCCCGACGATCGTGCCGATCGATTTCATCGCGGTGCTGACGCCCGAGCATCCGCTCGCGAGCCATCATCCGAAGCTGCTCGCGAACTGCTTCGCGCAGAGCGAAGCGTTGATGCTGGGCCGCACGCTTGAAGAAGCGATGAAGGTGGCCGGCCCCGACAAGCTGGAACTCGCACCGCACCTCACGTTCCCGGGCAACCGCCCCACCGCGACACTGCTGCTCGACGCATTGACCGCGCGCACGCTCGGCGCGTTGATCGCGCTTTATGAGCATAAGGTGCTGGTGCAGGCGTCGGTGTGGAACATCAACCCATTCGATCAGTGGGGCGTCGAGCTTGGCAAAATTCTCGGCAAGGTGGTCGAGGCGGATCTGGGCGCGGCAAGCGCCGACGTGAAGAAGCATGACTCGTCGACCTCGGCGTTGATCGCGCGGGCGCGCGCTGCGTTAACGCGCTGAGTTGGCAGTTTGAAATGCGCAGTAGCGCGCGATAGCGGCCACTGGAAACCTGAAGCGGGCTACGGCCCGCTTTGTTTTTGCTTCGACGACGGCAGCTCGAGGCATGCGAGCGCAAGACTGCGGTCCGTTAGATCATCCAGCGAGCCGCCCCGCTTCGATCGTCACCGTCGTATCGCAACGGCGCGCGAGTTCGATGTCATGTGTGACAAGCACGAGCGTCGCGCCATGCGCGCGATTCAACTCGAACATCAGATCGATGACCGCGTGCCCAGTGGCCGCGTCGAGACTGCCGGTGGGTTCGTCGGCGAACAGGATCGCCGGGCGCGTGACGAACGCGCGCGCGAGCGCCACGCGCTGCTGCTCTCCGCCCGACAACAGCTTCGGATAATGACCGGTACGCTGCGCGAGCCCGACCTGTTCGAGCAGCTCGCGCGCACGCGCGGCGGCCTCGCGTGTGCCGATGCCGCCTTGCAGCTCGAGCGGCAACGTGACGTTTTCGAGCGCGGTCAAATGCGGCATCAATTGAAACGACTGGAACACGAAACCGACCGCGCCGCTGCGCAACGCGGCGCGCCCGTCTTCGTCGAGCTCGCCGAGTTCGCGGCCGAGCAGCCGAACCGAGCCCGCGCTGGCGCTGTCCAATCCGGCAAGCAAGCCGAGCAGCGTAGACTTGCCCGAGCCGGATGCACCGACGATCGCCACACTGCTGCCGGCATCGATGGCAAGATCGATGTGATCGAGAATCGTCAGTTCGCCCGTCGCATCCTTAACCTTCTTGCACAAACCCCGCACTTCAATGACTGGATCAGTTCTGTTTGGCATGGTGAAGCGTAGGTTGAAAGTGCGCGCCATCGCCCCTCGCGCCGCGGCGCTGACTGCGGCATTCGGTGCGGCCATGATGGCCGCCGCGCTGGTTTCATTACCGTTGCAGGCTCACGCGGCAAATGCGCCCGAACCCGCGAAGCCGGTAATCGTCGTACTCGGCGACAGCATCTCCGCCGAGTACGGTCTGCCCCGCGATACGGGCTGGGTCGCGTTGATGCGTCAGCGGCTCGCCCAGGAGCGGATCGATTATAGCGTCGCCAATGCGAGCATCAGCGGCGACACGACGAGCGGCGGACGCGCGCGTCTGCCCGCGCTGATGGAACGGCTGAAGCCGAGCATCGTAATCGTCGAGCTCGGCGCCAACGACGCATTGCGCGGCGTGCCGCTCTCCACGACCGAGGACAACCTGCGCACAATCATCGAACAGGCGCAACAAGGCCACGCGAAGGTCGTGCTCATCGGCATGTACGTGCCGCCCAATTACGGCCCTGACTATACGCAAAAGTTCCACGGCCTATACGGCCAGTTGTCGAAGGAGTTCCATCTGCCACTCGTGCCGTTTCTGCTCGCCGGCATCGCGGACAAACCGGACATGTTCCAGGCCGATCAGTTCCACCCGACGCAGCAGGCACAGCCGCTGCTACTCAACAACGTGTGGCCCGCTGTCAAGCCACTCCTTCGCACAAGTTCGCCGCACTGAAAAGCCTGCTAACGACTTGTTTCCGGAACTTGGGGGAGCACGGATCGCCGACACATTCGATACATTCGAATCCCGTGCCACCCGGCTCATTCGTGAGCGACTTCTGAGGAGATAACGTTGAAATATTTACCGTTAATCGCTTTGACCGTCGCCATCTCGGCCTGCGCGGCTCAACCGCCGGCCGGCGTTCAGTCGGTCGGTCAAAGCCAGCAGCCGCCTCGCGCCGTCGCAACCTGCATTGCGCAGAAATGGGCGGATAGCTCGCAACAACAGGTGGTCTTGCAAAATACGCTTGCCAACGATCAGGCAATGGACGTCTACGTCCCGGGCCAGCAACCGCCCAACGGCGCGGCCGCGGTGGTCCGTCCGTCGTATAGCGGCAGGGGCACGTGGGTCGGTTTCCGCGCTAGCGGCGCTGGCGGCAGCAACGCCACCAGTGCGATCAGCGGCTGTCTTTGAAGCTGTCGCTCGGGCTGTAGACAAAAAAGCCCCGCATCTGCGGGGCTTTTCTTTGTGACGGGCAGGTAACGCTTACTGGTCGGCGGTTTGCGCGGCGCTGTCGGGCGTACCGTAGAACTTCACGCTCGAGCGCTCGCGCAGCGCCTTCAGATAGGCTTCGGCCTGCGATTGCGCGTCCACCTGCGCAATCTGTTGCTGCGCGGCGGCGAGATGCTGTGCATCGGTGGGCGCGGGCGGCACGATCTGGTTCACGCGATAGATCGCATAGCCGTCGTCGCCGAGATCGACACCGACGTAGGCCGGCAGCTTTTGCGCATCGACCGTGTAGATTGCGCTCAGTGCGGCGGGCGGCACGCCCTGCGCGTCATTGCGTGACACCTTCAGCGGCGACGAGAAACCGGTGGTCGACTTCGACTTCTCGAACTCGGCCAGCTTCGCGATGCCGTCCTTGTGCGCCGCTTCGTTCGACTGCCCGGCGATCACCTTCTGGCGCACTGCGTCCTTCACCGCGTCGAACGCGGGCACGGCAGCGGGCTTGTAGTCCGTGACGCGCGCGGCGATCAGCGTGTTGTTGCCGACGTCGATGGCCTGCGTATTGTTGTGCGCCGACACCGAGTCGTTCGCGAACACGGCCCCGAGGAACTTCGGGTTGTTCAGCGGGCTGTCAGGCGGCAGCTTCGCATCCGGCTGCGGCGTGACCGTCGCGGTCTGGATCTGCAGCTTGAACTTGTCCGCGGCCGGCTGCAGGCTCTTGGACTTTTCGTAGACGAGCGACGTGAAGCCTTCCGAACTATCGGTGAACGCCTTGCTCGCCAGTTGCGTCTTCAGTTCCCTGGCGATCTGGTCTTTCACTTCGTCGAACGACTTCGTGACCGCCGGCTTCACATCCGTGACCTTGATGATGTGAAAACCGAAGTCGGTCTGCACGATGCCGCTGATTTCGTCCTTCTTCAGCGCGAACACCGCGTCGTCGAACGCCTGGCCGCCCGCGATCATGCCGCGGCCGAAATAACCGAGGTCACCGCCCTTCGATGCGGAACCCGGGTCCTGCGAGTTCTGCTCCGCGATCTGGGCGAACTGGTCCGGATGCGCCTTGAGCTGCGCGAGCAACTCCTCGGCCTTCTGCTTCGCCTTCGCCTTGTCAGCCGCGCTCGCGTCCTTCGGTGCCGTAATCAGGATATGGCTCGCGCGCACCTCGCCTTCGGTGCGGAAGTGCGCGATGTTGTCGTCGTAGTACTTCTTGAGGTCCGCGTCGCTCGGCTGCACCGATGCGCTCAGTGTGGCCGGCGAGATCACCAGGTACTGGATCGTCGCGGTAGCGGGCGTCGCGAAGTCATTGCGATTCGCGTCGTAATACGCTTGCAGTTGCGCATCGGTCGGCTGGATCTTCGCCGCGTAGTCGTGCGGATGGAACGCGATGCCCTGCACTTCACGCTGCTGCTGGGCCAACTCGGTCAGGTGCTGCGCGAGCGTCTTCGACGTGAACGCGCTCGCCTCGATGCTGGCGGGCAGTTGTTGCATCGCAAGGTTGTAGCGTACCCGCTCGTCGTATTGATTGGGCGTCATGCCCTGCATCGCGAGCAACTGCTTGTAGCGGTCGAGGTCGATCGAACCGTCGGGATTCTTCAGTGACGAGATCACCGGATCGGACAGCAGCGCGCGGCGCACCGCTTGGTCCGACGCGGTCAGATGCAGACGCTGCGTTTCGTCGGCGAGCACACGCTGCTCGATCATGCCGTCGAGCATCTGGCGACGACGCTCGGGCGTGTCGAACGACTTCATGTCGAACTTCGCGCCGAGCATCTGACGCCCGCGATCGATCTGCTGGCGCATCGCATCGTCGTATTCGACGCGCGTGATCTTGTGACCGTTGACACTCGCGACGTTTGCACTTTCGTCAAAGAAGCCGCGGAAGCCCTGAATACCCACGAAACCCAACCCCGGCAAAATGACGAGGATGAGCATGAACATCATCAGGCGTTGGTGATTGCGGAAAAAATCGAGCATGCGTGAGGGGTGCCAAAAACAGAACGCCCGATCTTACAACAGCGGGCAACAAAAAAGGCGAACCGGAGTTCGCCTTTCGTGGATACTGGCGGAGTGGACGGGACTCGAACCCGCGACCCCCGGCGTGACAGGCCGGTATTCTAACCGACTGAACTACCACTCCTTATACTGCGTTTTTGCGACATTCGCTGCCGAAAACACTGCTGCCGAATCTGAAACTGGTGGGTGCTGAGAGGCTCGAACTCCCGACCTACGCCTTGTAAGGGCGCCGCTCTACCAACTGAGCTAAGCACCCGTTTCGTGATTCATTGCTTGATATGTTTTCCACTTTGCCGCTGTTTCCCCGTGAATCGTTGATGCAATCGGGTTAAGCGATTCGCCAAGCAGCAAGTCGATTAGTTTAGCGCATCCTTCAGAGCTTTTCCAGGCCTAAATTTAGGAACTTTCGCTGCCTTGATTTTGATCGCGGCGCCCGTGCGCGGGTTGCGTCCGGTGCGCGCGGTGCGCTTGCCGACCGCGAACGTGCCAAAGCCGACCAACGTGACCGACTCGCCCTTCTTCAACGTGCTTTTGACACCCGCGATGACTGCATCGAGCGCACGGCCGGCCGCGGCTTTGGAAATGTCGGCTTGCTGTGCGATGTGATCGATCAATTCCGTCTTGTTCATTCAAACCCCCGTGAATGTTTATTAGCAACTGTGACGTGCTTTCCAGCACCTCCTGCCACGCGGCCGGCGCTAACGCCAGGCCGCCCCATTAGAAGCGGCCGAAACCCTTGTGTCAACCGGGGTTGGGCCTGATCAGGGCGGTTTTAGAGGGGCCTTTTCATCCACAGTATGTTGCAGCGGAAAGACTGGCGATGCGACCCAGCGACAAAGTCGTGCGGGCAATAAAAAACCCGCGGCCTCGACCGCGGGTTTTCTGCTGCAGCGAGCATCCTTGCTGCGGAATGCTCTGGCGTCAGCGCGTTCTAATGCGCTTCGAACCTCAGTGCTTGACGACGTCCGTCGCGGCATCCTTGCCCGGCTCAGCCCCAACCGGCGCCGAAGGCTTCGGCTCTTCTTCCGGCAATGCCTGCGGTACACGTTCGAGCGCAAGCTCGAGCACCTTGTCGATCCAGCGGACCGGCACGATTTCGATTGCGTTCTTCACGTTGTCCGGAATCTCCGTCAAGTCCTTCACGTTCTCTTCCGGAATCAGCACCAGCTTGATGCCACCCCGATGCGCCGCAAGCAACTTCTCCTTAAGGCCGCCGATCGGCAGGACTTCGCCACGCAGCGTGATTTCGCCCGTCATCGCGACATCGGCGCGCACCGGGATACCGGTCAACACCGACACCAGCGCGGTCGTCATCGCGATACCGGCCGAAGGACCATCTTTCGGCGTCGCGCCTTCCGGCACGTGGATGTGAATGTCCTGCTTCTCGAACGCTTCGTCCTTGATGCCAAGACGACGCGAACGCGAACGCACGACCGAGCGCGCCGCTTCGACGGACTCCTTCATCACGTCGCCGAGCGAACCCGTGCGGATCACATTGCCCTTGCCCGGCATCACCGCGGCTTCGATGGTCAGCAAATCGCCGCCCACTTCCGTCCACGCGAGACCCGTGACCTGGCCCACCTGATTTTCCTTCGCGGCCAGACCGAAGTCGTACTTGCGCACGCCGAGGAACGTGTCGAGGTTGCTACCGTCGACCTTCACCGCGCCTTCCGCCTTCTTCAGCAGAAGCATCTTCACAACCTTGCGGCAGATCTTCGAAATTTCACGCTCGAGCGAGCGGACGCCCGCTTCGCGCGTGTAGTAACGAATGATGTCGCGAATCGCAGTTTCCGTCACATCGACCTCGCCTTCCTTCAGGCCGTTGTTCTTCTTCTGCTTCGGCAACAGATAACGCTGCGCGATGCTGACCTTCTCGTCTTCCGTGTAACCCGCCAGACGGATCACTTCCATCCGGTCGAGCAGCGGCGGCGGAATGTTCAGCGAGTTCGACGTCGCGACGAACATCACGTCCGACAGATCGAAGTCGACTTCGACGTAGTGATCGGCAAACGTATGGTTCTGTTCCGGATCGAGCACTTCAAGCAGCGCCGACGACGGATCGCCGCGGAAATCCTGGCCCATCTTGTCGACTTCGTCGAGCAGGAAAAGCGGATTGCGCACGCCGACCTTGGTCAGGCTTTGCAGGATCTTGCCCGGCATCGAACCGATGTACGTGCGACGGTGGCCGCGAATCTCGGCTTCGTCACGCACGCCGCCCAATGCCATGCGCACGAACTTGCGGTTCGTCGCGCGCGCGATCGACTGGCCAAGCGAAGTCTTACCGACACCCGGAGGCCCAACGAGGCACAGGATCGGCGCCTTGACCTTGTCGACTCGTTGCTGGACCGCGAGATACTCGAGAATGCGTTCCTTCACCTTCTCGAGACCAAAGTGGTCTTCGTCGAGCACGCGCTCCGCATTCGACAGGTCGTTGTTGACCTTGCTCTTCTTGCGCCACGGCAAGCCGATCAGCGTGTCGATGTAGTTGCGCACGACCGTCGCTTCCGCCGACATCGGCGACATCAGCTTGAGCTTCTTAAGTTCGGCGTCGGCCTTCTTCTTCGCTTCCTTCGGCATGCGGGCAGCCGTGATGCGCTTCTCGAGTTCTTCGAGATCCGCACCTTCTTCGCCTTCGCCGAGTTCCTTCTGGATCGCCTTGACCTGTTCGTTCAGGTAGTACTCGCGCTGGCTCTTCTCCATCTGACGCTTCACGCGCCCACGGATACGCTTTTCGACCTGCAGGATGTCGATCTCGGCTTCGAGTTGCGCGAGCAGATGCTCGAGGCGCTCGATCACCGGGAACATCTCGAGGATGTGCTGTTTCTGGTCGAGCTTGAGCGGCAGATGCGCCGCGATCGTGTCGGCCAGACGCCCGGCCTCGTCGATACCCGACAGCGACGTCAGGATCTCCGGCGGGATCTTCTTGTTCAGCTTCACATACTGGTCGAACTGCGACACGATCGCGCGACGCAGCGCTTCGGTTTCAGCGCTGTCGGCGTGGTCGGGTTCGAGCGGCATGACTTCGCACGAGAACTGCGTTTCCTGTTCTTCGATGGAAAGCGTCTTCGCGCGCTGCAAGCCTTCGACGAGCACCTTCACGGTACCGTCGGGCAGCTTCAGCATCTGCAGGATGTTGGCGATACACCCTACTTCGTACATGTCCTTTTCGGTCGGCTCATCTTTCGCAGCCGTTTTCTGGGCGACGAGCATGATGTGCTTGCCGCCTTCCATCGCTGCTTCGAGAGCCTTGATCGACTTTGGGCGGCCTACGAAGAGCGGAATCACCATGTGCGGGAAAACGACTACGTCGCGCAGCGGGAGCAGCGGCAGCGTAATGCGTTCCGGCGGGAGGAGTTGGGTTCCTGACATTTCATTTCCCCATGAGTGGAATCAGTTCGTTCGATAGGTGAGGCCAGCAGAAAATATTGCAAGCCTCCGCGTGTGGGAAAAGTTCAGTGACTCCGAAGGTTCAGTGACTCCATAGTTGAGAACAACCAGCCTGACCACACGATAAACGAAAAAGCCGTTCACGTCGCCATGAACGGCTTTTTTGCAGAACTCGAAAGCCGATCAGTTCGAACCCGCGACCTTCGGCGCGTCTTCGTAGATCAGCAGCGGTTTGCCGTCGCCGTCGATAACGTTGTCGTCGATGATGACCTTGCTGACACCTTTCATTTGCGGCAGGTCGTACATCACGTCGAGCAACGCCTGTTCCAGAATCGAACGCAAGCCCCGCGCACCCGTCTTGCGGCGGATCGCCTTGCGCGCCACGGCCTGCAAGGCGCCCGGACGGATTTCGAGCTCGACGCGCTCCATGCTGAAGAGCTTGTGATACTGCTTGACCAGCGCATTCTTCGGTTCGACGAGAATCTTCATCAGCGCCGCCTCATCGAGCTTGCCGAGCGTGGCGACCACCGGCAGGCGGCCGATCAACTCCGGAATCAGGCCGAATTTGATCAGATCTTCCGGTTCCACCTCGCGCAGCACTTCGCCGGCATCGCGGTCCTGCTTGCTCTTCACGCTCGCGCCGAAACCGATACCCGTCTTCTCGGTACGATCGACGATGACCTTCTCGAGGCCGTCGAACGCGCCGCCGCAGATGAACAGGATGTTGGTCGTATCGACCTGGATGAAGTCCTGGTTCGGATGCTTACGGCCACCTTGCGGCGGCACCGACGCCATCGTGCCTTCGACCAGCTTCAGCAGAGCCTGCTGCACGCCCTCGCCCGACACGTCGCGCGTGATGGACGGGTTGTCGGACTTGCGGCTGATCTTGTCGATTTCGTCGATATAGACAATGCCGCGTTGGGCCTTGTCCACCTCGTAATTACAATTCTGCAGCAGCTTCTGAATGATGTTCTCGACGTCTTCGCCGACATAGCCGGCTTCCGTCAGCGTGGTCGCGTCGGCGATCACGAACGGCACGTTCAGAAGGCGGGCAAGCGTCTGCGCGAGCAGCGTCTTGCCGGAGCCAGTCGGGCCGATCAGCAGGATGTTGCTCTTTGACAGCTCGATTTCGTCCTTCTTGTCGAGGTGCTTGAGGCGCTTGTAGTGGTTGTAGACCGCGACCGCGAGGATCTTCTTTGCGCGTTCCTGACCGATCACGTACTGGTCGAGAATTTCGCGGATTTCCAGCGGAGTCGGCAGATCGGACTTGGACAAGCCCGCCTCGATGCCTGCGCCTGCAGCCTCGTCGCGGATGATTTCGTTGCATAGGTCGATACATTCATCGCAGATGAATACCGACGGGCCAGCAATCAGTTTCTTGACCTCATGCTGGCTCTTTCCGCAAAACGAGCAATACAACAGCTTTTCGCTGTTAGAACCTTTCTTGTCCGCCATAGATGTGTGAGCCTCCGGACACCGGATTACATAATACGCCGTTTGCCCCCGCCACGCAGTTTGGGCGCGGCAGAGCTAGTAAGCATGATAACGGCGCTTGCCGCAGACGCCCGGACGGAAGGAAGCTGAACATTCACAACCGACCCGATGACGCTTTTGACGCAATCGGGACGACCTTGCGGGGCAAAACCGTACCAGATCAGGGGCGCTTGTGCGCCACCTGGTCGACGAGACCGTACGCCTGCGCGTCATCGCCGGACATGAAATTGTCGCGGTCGGTGTCGCGCGCAATACGCTCGACGGGCTGACCGGTGTGGTGCGCGAGCAGATGATTCAGCCGGTCCTTCAGGTAAAGGATTTCACGCGCCTGGATTTCAATGTCCGATGCCTGACCGCGCGCGCCGCCCAGTGGCTGGTGAATCATCACACGCGAATTCGGCAGCGCGAAACGCTTGCCCTTCGCGCCGGCCGCGAGCAGGAACGCGCCCATGCTCGCCGCGAGCCCCATGCACAGCGTCGAGACATCCGGCTTGACGAACTGCATCGTATCGTAAATCGCCATACCCGCCGACACGGAGCCGCCCGGGCTGTTGATATAGAAGTAGATGTCCTTGTCCGGATTCTCGCTTTCGAGAAACAGCATCTGCGCAACCACCAGATTGGCCGTCTGGTCGTTCACTTCGCCTACGAGGAACACGATGCGTTCCTTCAGCAGCCGCGAATAAATATCATACGAACGCTCGCCCCGGCCGCTCGTTTCCACGACGATCGGCACCAGACCGAGTGCCTGCGCTTCGAGATCCCGGGACGACTGGGAGGTCAACGTGTCCAGCATTTGGGCGCGAAAGGTCATGCAATGGATCCTTGTCTGGAAATATTCCGAATATTAGCTGCTCGACACAGGTTGGTGCGATGAGCCCGTATTCAAGTCCCGTCTTATGTGTGCGCCGCACGACCGGACCCGCTACGACGCACCTTTACGCGGCACATAAAAACGGCGTGCGGGCCGTCGGTCGCTCCGACAGCCGGCACGCCGTTGCAGCGGCGCTTACCCTTGCGCCGTTGCGCTCGCCAGCTCTTCGAAGCTCACTTCCTTGTCCGTCACCTTGGCCTTGCTGAGGACGAAGTCGACGACGTTGGCTTCAACGACATACGCTTCCATTTCAGCAAGACGTTGCTGGTTCGAATAATACCAGCGGACGACTTCCTTCGGGTCTTCATAGCTTTTCGCGAATTCGTCGACTTCGGCACGGATCTGCTCCGGCTTCGCCTGCAGTTCGTTCGCCTTCACGAGCTCGGCCAGCACGAGGCCCAGCTTGACGCGGCGTTCGGCCTGCTCCTTGAACATCGCGGCCGGGATCGGCGCGTCCTTCGCGTTCGGCACGCCGCGCTGCTCCAGATCCTGGCGGGCCATCGCGACGAGGCGTTCCTGATCCTGTTCGATCAGCGCGTTCGGCACGTCGAGTTCCGAGATCTTCAGCAGTGCGTCCATCACCTGGTTCTTGACGATCGCTTGCGTGCGGCGCTTCGCTTCACGCTCGAGGTTGTCCTTGATTTCGGCGCGCATCTTGGTCAGATCGCCGTCTTCGATGCCGAGCGACTTCGCGAATTCACCGTCGACTTCCGGCAGGTGCGGCCATTCGATCTTCTTCATCGTGATCGTGAACTGCGCCGTCTTGCCCGCCACTTCCTTGCCGTGGTAGTCGTCCGGGAACTTCAGGTCGAATTCCTTCGCTTCGCCGACCTTCAGGCCGAGCGCCGCCTTTTCGAATTCCGGCAGCATGCGGCCTTCGCCGAGGACGAAGCCGAAGTCCTCGGCGCTACCGCCTTGGAATGCTTCACCGTCGAGCTTGCCGGCGAAGTCGACCGTCACGCGATCGCCGTCTTTCGCCGCCGTGTCCGTGCCGCCGTCGCCGTGCTCGCCGGCTTCGCCGCGAGCGTGGAAGTGCACGCGCTGCTTGCGCAGGATGTCCAGCGTGCGGTCGATTTCCGCTTCGCTGATGCTGGTCGTGGTGCGCTCGATTTCAGCCGTGGCGACGTCGCCCAGTTTCACTTCCGGGTACACCTCGAAAGTCGCGTCGAACGCGTAGCTGCCTTCAGCGGCGTCGGCCTTCGGCGCGAAGCTCGGCTGACCCGCGACACGCAGGTTCTCGGTGCGGCTGATGTCGAAAAATTCCTTGCCGACCTTGTCGCTCAGCACTTCGGCTTCCACCTGGCCCGAATACTGTTGCGTCACCATCTTGAGCGGCACCTTGCCGGGGCGAAAACCCGGCATGCGCACGTTCTTCGCGAGTTGACGGATACGCGAATCCACTTCCTTCTGCACGGCATCCTTCGGCAGGGAAATCGTCACGCGGCGTTCGAGCTTGCCGAGGTTTTCAACAACGTTAGCCATGGCTTCAATCGTCCTAAAATTATTCGAGCGAATCAGTTATCTTCTCCGTGCTGCCCGTCAATGTCGCTTCGCATCATTTGCGCCGATTGCATCGATCACGCACCTGCGCCGCGGGCTTGCAGGCCGCCGGCAGCACGGTTGAGTCCAAAGAGCCAAATATTTTAGCAAACTATTTGCGCGCCTAGCCGGGATTCGGTAATTGCATCGAGTTTTACCGGCATTCCACGCGTTTTGAGGGCCATTTTCGGTTAGTTTTGACGCAGGCAGCGCGGTCTGCCGCTGGCATCGCTATCCGGTTCGCACCGCGCTTGCCTGCGGCGCTTTGTCGTTATGCGCCGCGAGGTCCGTGCAAACGCTCGCATGGGCCCGCGGCCGACGCGTCGCGGCGGCGATTCCGCCTATGCCGTTCGGCATATTCAGCCGGCGTCCCCATGCTGATAAGCTAACGCACTCGGTCGGGCCGGTCCGCACAGCCATTCGCTTCATCCGCTCCAGCAACCGCTTACAACGACTCAAACCTCTCAGAGACACCATGCCGAATTCGTCGCCCTCGCCTATCGTCGTCATCGCTCCCGATTCATTCAAAGGCTCGCTCAGCGCGGAACAGGTCGCGCAGGCGATCGCGTCCGGCATCCAGCGCGCACGCCCCGACGCCAGCGTGCGCATCTGTCCGATGGCCGACGGCGGCGAAGGCACGCTCGACGCCATGCTCACGAGCGGCGGCGAGCGCCGCACGCTTAGCGTGCGCGGCGCGGCCGGTCCGACGCGCGAAGCGCTGGCGGGCCTGCTCGCGGACGGTAGCGCGATCATCGAAACGGCGGAGATCGTAGGCATCACGGACCCGGTCGGCATGGGCGTGCCGGTCGAGGCGCGCAGCACGCGCGGGATGGGCGAGGCGATTCGCGCGCTGCTCGACGCAGGCGTGCGGCGCTTTTTCGTCGCGCTGGGCGGCAGCAGCACGAACGACGGCGGCGCGGGCCTGCTGACCGGCCTCGGCCTGCAACTGTTCGACGCACAAGGCAACGCGCTCGAAGGCACGCCCGAGCAGCTTGCGCGCGTGGCGCGGGTCGATGCGTCGCTGCTCGACGCGCGGCTTGCCGACGCGCAGTTCGTCGGCATGTCGGACGTCGACAATCCGCTGATCGGCGAGCACGGCGCGACCGCGATTTTCGGTCCGCAAAAAGGCGTGAAGCCTGATCAGGTCGCGCCGATCGACGCGGCGCTCGCGCGCTTCGCCGATCTGCTCGAAGCCGCGCTCGGCCAGACCGCGCGCGACCTGCCGGGAGCCGGCGCGGCAGGTGGTCTCGGCTTCGCGTTGCACATGCTCGGCGCGCAGTTCGAACCGGGTGCGGAAACGGTCGCGCGGCAAATCGGCCTCGACGCCGCGCTCGCCGGCGCCGACTGGCTAATCACCGGCGAAGGCCGCTCCGATGTGCAGACGTTGCATGGCAAGGCGCCATTCATCGCGTGCGCGCATGCGCGGGCGGCGGGCGTAGCCGCCACGCTGTTGTCCGGTGCGGTCGACCCCGCCGCGCTACCGCGTCTCGCCGAATACTTCAGCGGCTGCTTTTCGCCGGCGCCGGGGCCGATCACGCTCGACGTCGCGATTCGCGACGCGGCGCGCCTGCTCGCCAACGAGGCCGAGCAGCTGACGCGCTTGAAATACGGCGTGCGTTGACCCGCTAAACGGCTGCGGCAACAGTCACAGCGCCACGACCGTTCCACTCATCACGGGGTGACCATGAAGGACTCCGCCAAAACCGGGCTCGAGCAGTTCCTCACGTACCGTCTGCATGTGCTGAACAAACTGGCCGAGCGCCGCATCAGCGCGCGCTACGCGGCGAAGCTCGACGTGACGCTGCCTGAAGCGCGGGTGATCGCGTCGGTGGGATCGTTCGGACCGTTCTCGATCATGGAGCTGGCACGCCATGCCAATCTCGACAAAAGCCAGGCGAGTCGCGCAGCCGAAGCGCTGATCAGGCAGGGGCTCGTACAGCGCGAGGCGAGCGCCGCGGACGGCCGCGTCGTGCTGGTCTCGCTGACGCAGGAAGGCCGCGCGCTGTATCGCAAGGTGATGCCGATCGCGCGCAAGTGGAACGGCGATATGTTCGACTGTCTCGACGAAGCAGAAAGGGCCGCGTTCGGCGCGGCGCTCGACAAGGTGATCAGCACGATGAACGCGCGCGAGCGATGACGCGCGGCGAACCGGCCGGGTCTAAAAGCGCCGTTGTTCGTGATTGGGCGGCGCGTGGCAAAATTGAACATCGGCCAACGCGCCGCTCACCCGCTCCTTCACCCTCTCATTCACGGACGATTCAGTGGACATCAACAAACAGATCGCGGCACTCACCGCGTCGGAACTCCAGACCGCCGGCGCGAGCCAGGCGACCGCGATCGCGGTCAGCGTCGTGCTGCGTCATCTTCGTTCGCCGGAGCTGGCGAAACTGCTGTCGTCGGCATTTGAAAATCATCAGGCGGTGATGCTGCAAACACCGTGGCCGGACCAGATGCTGCAGGCATTCGAGTCGACGCGCCGTTTCCTCCAAGGCGCCGCGCAGGCGGAATTGCCGGGCTCGCACGAAGCGCCGGGAACGCCGGGCGCGTGAGTCGCGCGTTCGCAACGAAAAGCCGCGGAGCAACACAGCGGCCTTCCAGAATCCGCGCAACAAAGAAAAAACCCCGTCGGCCCAAAGACTTGACGGGGTTTTTCTTGACTACCGATAAGTGGTGCGAGGGAGGGGACTCGAACCCCTACACCCTTGCGGGCGTCAGGACCTAAACCTGGTGCGTCTACCAATTTCGCCACCCTCGCAGCCGGGTACGCCGCGATGCGTCGCGCCCGATTGTCGATTGTCCTGTGCACTCCCGGGCGCGCTAAACACACGTGCCCGAAAGCGTAAGCGCGAGATTCTAACCGATTGATTCGCGCTTGTCTGCACCCGGCGGTATCTGCGCGCGCGGTGCCGATGCTACAATTTTCGGCTCGTCGAGAAAGGCGCCGCGACGGACGCCGGCGCCCTTCTCGCCAGCCCTTCCCCACCATCTCATCCCGTGAATTTCGACGACTATTGCCAGCAGAAAGCGGCGCCCGAAGGATCGAGCGCCTACTATGCGCTTCGCCAGGCGCGCGCAGCCAGTCAGCCGCTGTTGACAGCGCTCTTCGCATTGCGTCGCGAGTTCGAGGAAACGGTCAAGGAAACGAGCGATCCCGCGCTCGGCCGCACGAAGCTTGCGTGGTGGCAGAAAGAAATCGCCGCGCTCGCCGCGGGCTCGCCGTCGCATCCGGTGTCCAAGGCGCTGGCGGCCTATCTGCCCGACGCGCGGGCCGAACATCCGGCTCTGCAGGAGCTGCTCGCGGGCTTCGAGATGGATCTCGACCAGGCACGCTATCTCGACTATCCGAACCTGCGGCGCTATGTGCGTGGCGTCGGCGGCAATTTTGCGTCGCTCGTGTCACGCGCCGCGGCAACGGGATCGGCCAGCGATACCGCGCAAGCGTCGGAGTGGGCCGCGCCGCTCGGCGAGGCGCTGATGCTCGCGCAGTTGGTCGCCGAGACCGGCAACGATGCGCGTCACGGCCGTATCTATGTTCCGATCGACGAGATGCAGCGCTACAACGTGACCGCCGCCGATCTGATCAACCGCAAATACACCGACGCATTCACCGAATTGATGCGCTTCGAAACGCAGCGCGCGCGCGATGCGGTGCAAACCGCGCTCGCCGCGGTGCCCGCCGACGCTCGGCGCGTCCAGCGCACGCTGCTCGCTCTCGCGGCGCTCGCGTTGGCGTTGCTCGATGAAATCGAGCGCGACGGTTATCACGTGCTGCACCAACGCATCGCGTTGACGCCGATCCGCAAGTTGTGGATCACGTGGCGCGCGAAGTAGCCTGACAGTCGGACCGCGCGTCCGGCGGCCGTTACCTTCACGACGTCCGAAGCGGCCAGCACCTGCATCGCCGTTTTTGATCGAGCAGCCGAACGCGCCGCCTGGAAACACGGTCTTTAGTTGAGACTGCCCTTGCACAGGCCGCCGAAGATCGGCTGCCTTCACGATGTCGTTTTCGACGTCGAGAATAGGTGCGAGCGCCGGATTGCGCTCGCGCGAGGACACCGGCGTCGCGAATCGTAAGGCCCTGACGAACTGCGCGGGATTGACGAGCGCGATCGCGTGTGAGCACAGCCGTCACGGAGATATTGATCGGAGCGCGACGCGGTGTCCCAGATCTCGATCGAACGAAAATGCGGCAGCGTGCAAGTTGACGCTAAAGACGCAATAGAAATTTTCGCGCGGCAATGCGCGCTGAGATTAACGCTTGTACAACTCGCGCACGGCGTCTTCGATATGTTGCCGCAACAGCCGACGCTCTTCGGGCGTCATATGCCCGTCGCGGCGACGTTGATCGAGATCGGGAGGAACCGCGGTACGCAGCATTACATCAGAGGCAGGGCGATCGATGCTCGCATTGTGGCGGCTGGCTCTGCTATTGGCGGAGCGGGACGCATGCTCGCTCGCCGCTCGGTCCGGGGACGGCTGCGCATGGGCGAGCGTCGGGCCCAGTGTGCCTGCGAGCGTACCGGCTACCGCCAGTGCAATCATGCTCAAGCGCACAGTTGGCCAAACCCCTCCCTTCATGTTGTTCCCTTCGTGGCGCGGCAACCGGCTACCTCAGATGCGTATACAAACCCCGGTAACAGCCGGGTACGAGAGTTTTGTCGAGTGAAGTATCCACCGAACAGCCGCATTCAGTAAAGGAGTCTAAACGCGCATACTTTACGTCGCGCCACACTGCGGGTAAATTTTGTAACCGACTGTAACCCCAGAAATGGTGTAACCGCGCACCACTTTCTAATCGCGCTAAGATGCCGACCATGGAAACCAAAAACCCTTCGAAAATCCTCGTCGTCGACGACGATCCACGCCTGCGCGATCTTCTGCGCCGCTACCTCGGTGAACAGGGCTTCAACGTCTACGTCGCCGAAAATGCGCCGTCGATGAACAAGCTCTGGGTACGCGAGCGCTTCGATCTGCTGGTGCTCGATCTGATGCTACCCGGTGAGGACGGCCTGTCGATCTGCCGGCGTCTGCGCGGCAGCAACGACCGCACGCCGATCATCATGCTGACGGCCAAGGGTGAAGATGTCGATCGCATCGTCGGCCTCGAGATGGGCGCCGACGACTACCTGCCCAAGCCGTTCAATCCACGCGAACTGGTCGCGCGCATTCACGCGGTGCTGCGTCGTCAGTCGCCGTCCGAATTGCCGGGTGCGCCGTCAGAGACCACCGAGGTGTTCGAGTTCGGCGAGTTCGCGCTGAATCTCGCCACCCGCACGCTGACCAAGGCCGGCCAGGAAATTCCGCTGACCACCGGTGAGTTCTCGGTGCTGAAGGTGTTCGCACGTCATCCGCGTCAGCCGCTGTCGCGCGAAAAGCTGATGGAACTCGCGCGCGGCCGCGAATACGAGGTCTTCGACCGCAGCCTCGACGTACAGATCTCGCGTCTGCGCAAGCTGATCGAGCCGGATCCGGGCAGCCCGCGCTTCATTCAGACCGTGTGGGGCCTCGGCTACGTGTTCATCCCCGACGGTGCAGCCTGAGTTTGTGCTCCGTTTTCGTTTCTGTATCACATAAGAAGGGCCCATGCGGATCGACCGGCGCCTCCTGACGCTCGCGTTCGGCGGCCTTTTCTGGCGGACCTTTCTGCTGATCGCGCTGTTGATCGCAGTCAGTCTCGCCGCGTGGTTCCAGAGCTTTCGCGTGATCGAGCGGGAGCCGCGCGCGCAGCGCGTGGCTCTGCAACTCGTCGCGATCGTCAAGCTCACGCGCACCGCACTCCTCTATTCCGATCCCGACCTGCGGCGCGCGTTGCTGCAGGATCTGGAGAGCAATGAAGGGGTGCGTGTGTACCCGCGCGAAGCCACCGACAAATACAAACTCCAACCCGACGAATCGCTCAATCGCCTGATCGAGCACGACATCCGCGGCCGTCTCGGCGACGACACCGTGATCGCGCAGAGCGTGAACGACATCAACGGCGTATGGATCAGCTTCAAGATCGACGACGACGATTACTGGGTCGCGCTCGACCGCGATCAGCTCGACAACGCGACCGGCCTGCAATGGGCCGGCTGGGGCGTGTTCGCGCTCGCGCTGTCGCTGTTCGGCGCCGCGTTCATCACTAGTCTGGTGAACCGGCCGTTCGCGCGCCTCGCGATGGCCGCGCGCAGGGTCGGCTCGGGGCAATCGCCCGAGCCGCTGCCCGAGCGCGGCATGGGGGTCGCCGCCGAAACCAATCGAAGCTTCAACCAGATGGTGCGCGACCTCGAACAGCTGGAGGCGGATCGGGCACTGATGCTGGCGGGCATCTCGCACGATCTGCGCACGCCGCTCGCGCGGCTGCGGCTCGAGACCGAAATGAGCCCGTCCGACCAGGCCACCAAGGACGCGATGGTCGACGACATCGAGCAGATGGACATGATCATCGGCCGCTTCCTCGACTACGCGCGTCCGGTGCAACGCGTGCCGGAGCCGGTCGACCTGTCGGTGATCGCGAGCGAGCTCGCCGCGCGCATGCAAAGCGAGGACAGCATGCGACTGATCACGCGGCTCGCCCCGTCGGCGGTGATCGAGGCCGATGAAACCGACATGCGGCGCGTGGTCGGCAATCTGCTCGAGAACGCGCGCAAGTACGGAGGCAGCGAAGACGATGGCGTGCCGCACGTGATTCTCGAAACGCGCGTGTCGCATTCACGCGTCGAACTCACGGTGGTCGACGAAGGTCCCGGCATTCCCGAAGACCAGCTCCCGCTCGTCACGCGGCCGTTCTATCGCGTGAATTCGGCGCGCACCCAGGCCAATGGCACGGGGCTGGGCATGGCGATCGTGCAGCGGCTGGTCGCGCGTTATCGCGGCGCGCTGCGTCTGCGCAACCGTTCGCCCGGTCCTGGACTCGAGGTGACGATCGAGTTTCCGCTCGCGAAAGGCGCGTGAGCCGACGACGCACGCAACGGCACGCCGCCGCCTTTCGAACCATGCGTTCTTGCGACTTCCGAAGGAGCTCCAGCATGAAAACCGTTGGCGATAAACTCGAAGCGTTCACTGTCACCGCCGCCAAGCCGGGCTTCAATCACCACGAGGAACACGGCGTCTCGGCGTTCGAAGAGATCACCGAGCAGTCGTTTCCAGGCAAGTGGAAAATCATCTACTTCTATCCGAAAGATTTTTCACTGGTCTGTCCGACGGAAATCGTCGAGTTCGGCAAGCTCGTCAAGGAGTTCGAGGACCGCGAGGCGGTGGTGCTCGGCGGCAGCGTCGACAATGAATTCGTGAAGCTCGCGTGGCGCCGCGAGCGCAAGGATCTCGACAGGCTCAATCACTACTCGTTCGGCGACGTGAAGGGCGAACTGATCGACCAGCTCGGCGTGCGCGACAAGGAAGCGGGAGTCGCGCTGCGCGCGACCTATATCGTCGATCCGGACAACACGATCCAGCACGTGTCGGTCAACAATCTGTACGTGGGCCGTAATCCCGAAGAAGTGCTGCGCATCCTCGACGGCCTGCAAACGGACGAGCTATGCCCGAGCAATCGGGCGATCGGCGGCGCGACGCTGTAAACGACACTGTCGATCGCCCCCAAAAAACCATCAGCTCCTGACCAGCAACACCGCAGCCTGCGCCTCGATGCCCTCGCCCCGGCCAAGATAACCGAGCTTCTCGTTCGTCTTCGCCTTGACGTTCACGCGCTCGATCGGCAGGCCGAGGTCCGCCGCGATATTCGCGCGCATCCCTTCGATATGCGGCGCGAGCTTCGGCGCCTGCGCGATGACGCTGCTATCGACGTTGCCGATCGCAAAGCCCGCCGCCTTCACGCGCGCCACGCATTCGCGCAGCAGCACGCGGCTGTCGGCACCGGCGAACTTCGCGTCGGTATCGGAGAAGTGCCGGCCGATGTCGCCCAACGCGGCCGCGCCGAACAGCGCATCGGTGATCGCGTGCAGCAGCACGTCCGCGTCCGAGTGGCCGAGCAGCCCGCGCTCGTACGGAATCGTCACGCCGCCGATGATCAACGCGCGCCCCGGCACCAGCGCATGCACGTCGTAGCCCTGCCCAATTCTGAAATCCATCTGCGTCACGTCCTCAAGTGCTGAAAGCTTTTGCAGCTTCTACAAAGCTTTTCTAAATCGTTTCAATGTGCAACGGCCACGCGTCACGAACCGGCCGCGCGGCTCAGGATCGCCTCGGCCAGATCGAAGTCTTCCGGATACGTCACCTTGAAATTGCGCAGGCTGCCTTGCACGAGCTTCGGCGCATGGCCCGACCATTCGATCGCGCTCGCCTCGTCGGTCAAATCGTGGCCGTCGGCCTGCGCGCGCAGGATCGCCTCGCGCAGCATGCCGATGCGAAACATCTGCGGCGTCTGCGCCTGCCACAAGCCATCGCGCGCTTCGGTGCGGGCGATGCGGCCATCGACCGACGCGCGGTCGATCCGCTTTAGCGTATCGGCGACCGGCAACGCCATGATGCCGCCAACCGCGTCGTCCTTCAGCGATCCGACCAGCGTGCGGATCAGCGCCGGCGTGATGCCCGGGCGCGCCGCGTCGTGCACGAGCACCCAGTCGTCGTCGCGCGCGCCGAACTCGGCGAGCGCGTGCAGACCGTTGAGCACCGATGCCTGGCGCGACGCGCCGCCCACGCGACGCACCGCGAAGCGCAGATTGCCGAAGCGGCGGGCGTCGAAGTGCTGGTCGTCGGGCGCGATCACGACGAGCGTCTGCGCGAATTCGCTGCACCCGTCGAACGCGGCGAGCGAGTAATGCAGCATGTCGCGGCCGGCGACAGTGCGGTATTGCTTGGGCATCGCGGCACCGGAACGGCTGCCGGTGCCTGCGCACGGGATCAGAGCGAAGAGACGGGAAGTCACGAGTGCGGATGCCGCCAGGTCAAAGTAAAGCACGAATTTTATAATAGGTCCTTCGCATCCACGCCCGTACACGCGTAAACTTGGCCGTCGCGTGCGCCCCGAGCCGCTCTTTTTCTCCTTTATGCCAGACATCGCCGCATCCTCGCAGTCCTCCCCGCCCGTCGCGCCCGTCAAGGCCGGCCAGCGTTTCGCCTTCGACGGCACGCGCGGTTCGTCCGACGCGCTGCTGATCGCCCGCTACCATCTCGCGTATCGCGAGCAGATGCCGCTGCTTGCGGTGGTCTGCGAAAGCGCGGTCGACGCGCAGCGGCTGTCGCAGGAAATCGGCTTCTTCGCGCCCGACGCGCGGGTGCGTCTGCTGCCCGACTGGGAGACGCTGCCTTACGACACGTTTTCGCCGCACCAGGACCTCGTGTCCGAGCGTCTCGCGACGCTGCACGATCTCGGCGAAGGCCGCTGCGACATCCTGCTCGTGCCGGCCACGACGGCTCTGTACCGGATGCCGCCCGCGTCGTTTCTGGCCGCCTACACGTTCTCGTTCTCGCAAGGCGAGCGGCTCGACCAGGCGAAGCTGAAGGCGCAGCTGACGCTCGCCGGCTACGAGCACGTGAGCCAGGTCGTGCGTCCGGGCGAATATTGCGTGCGCGGCTCGCTGCTCGATCTGTTCCCGATGGGTTCGCCGCTGCCCTACCGGATCGACCTGTTCGACGATCAGGTCGACTCGATTCGCGCGTTCGACCCCGACACGCAGCGCAGCCTCTATCCGGTCAAGGACGTGCGTCTGCTGCCGGGCCGCGAATTCCCGTTCGACGAGGCCGCGCGCACCGCATTCCGCAGCCGCTGGCGCGAGACCTTCGAGGGCGATCCGAGCCGCGCGTCGATCTATAAAGACATCGGCAACGGCGTGCCGTCGGCGGGCATCGAATACTATCTGCCGCTGTTCTTCGAGGAGACGGCCACGCTCTTCCATTACCTGCCCGACGGTTCGCAACTCGCATTCGTCGGCGATCTGGACGCGGCGATCCGGCGCTTCACCAACGACACCAGGCAGCGCTTCAACTTCCTGTCGCACGACCGCGACCGGCCGATCCTCGAACCGCAGAAGCTGTTCCTGTCGGATGAGGATTTCTTCACGTTCGCGAAGCCGTTCGCACGGCTCGTGCTGCCCACCAACGGCGGCGGCGCCTGGTCGATCGCTTTGCCGAACCTCGCAATCGACCGTCACGCTGACGACCCCGTGTCGGCGCTGCGGGCGTATCTGAGCACGACACCGAACCGCGTGCTGTTCGCCGCCGAATCGGCGGGCCGCCGCGAGACGCTGCTGCAACTGCTCGCCGATAACCAGCTGAAGCCAGCCTCGGCCGACAGCTTCGCCGACTGGCTCAGAAGCGACGCACGTTTCTCGCTCGGCGTCGCGCCGCTCGCGAACGGCTTCGCGGTGCCGGGCGACGGCATCGCGATCATCACCGAAACCGAACTGTACGGGCCGCTCGCGCGCCGCTCGGGACGCCGCCGCCAGGAACAGGCGAGCAACGTCGATTCGATGGTGCGCGATCTGTCCGAGCTGAAGCTCGGCGATCCGGTCGTCCATTCGCAGCACGGTATCGGCCGCTACATGGGTCTCGTGACGATGGACCTCGGCGAAGGCGAAACCGAGTTTCTGCACCTCGAATACGCGGGCGACAGCAAGCTCTACGCGCCGGTCGCGCAATTGCACGTGATCTCGCGCTATAGCGGCGCCGATCCCGAAAGCGCCCCGCTGCACTCGCTAGGTTCGGGCCAGTGGGAAAAGGCCAAGCGCAAGGCCGCGCAGCAGATCCGCGACACCGCCGCCGAGCTGCTCAATCTGTACGCGCGCCGCGCGGTCCGCGAGGGCCACGCGTTCGCGCTCGAACCGAAGGACTATGTGAAGTTCGCCGAGAGCTTCGGCTTCGAGGAAACGCCGGACCAGGCCGCCGCGATCGCGGCCGTGATCGGCGACATGACGAGCGGCAAGCCGATGGACCGGCTCGTGTGCGGCGACGTCGGTTTCGGCAAGACCGAGGTCGCGTTGCGCGCGGCGTTCATCGCCGTGATGGGTGGCAAACAGGTCGCGCTGTTGTCGCCGACCACGCTGCTCGCCGAACAGCACACGCAAACCTTCAGTGACCGCTTCTCCGACTGGCCGGTGCGCATCGCCGAACTGTCGCGCTTCAAGTCGACCAAAGAAGTGAACGCGGCGATCCAGCAGATCAACGAAGGCTCGGTCGACATCGTGATCGGCACCCACAAGCTGCTGTCGTCGGACGTGCAGTTCAAGCGGCTCGGGCTCGTGATCATCGACGAGGAGCATCGCTTCGGCGTGCGTCAGAAAGAAGCGCTGAAGGCGCTGCGCGCGGAAGTCGACGTACTGACGCTGACCGCCACGCCGATCCCGCGTACGCTCGGCATGGCGCTCGAAGGTCTGCGCGATTTCTCGGTGATCGCCACCGCGCCGCAAAAGCGCCTCGCGATCAAGACCTTCGTGCGGCGCGAGGAAGATGGCGTGATCCGCGAAGCGATGCTGCGCGAGTTGAAACGCGGCGGCCAGGTCTACTTCCTGCACAACGAAGTCGAGACGATCGAGAACCGCCGGCAGATGCTCGAAGCGCTGGTGCCCGAAGCGCGCCTTGCGGTCGCGCATGGACAGATGCACGAGCGCGAACTGGAGCGCGTGATGCGTGACTTCGTCGCGCAACGCGCGAACGTGCTGCTGTGCACGACGATCATCGAAACCGGCATCGACGTGCCGAGCGCGAACACGATCCTGATCCATCGCGCCGACAAGTTCGGTCTCGCGCAATTGCATCAGTTGCGTGGCCGCGTCGGACGCTCGCATCACCAGGCGTATTCGTATCTGCTCGTGCACGATCCACAAGGGCTTACCAAGCAGGCGCAACGGCGGCTCGAAGCGATCCAGCAGATGGAGGAGCTCGGCTCGGGCTTCTATCTCGCGATGCACGACCTCGAAATTCGCGGCACCGGTGAGGTGCTCGGCGACAAACAGTCGGGCGAGATTCACGAGATCGGCTTCCAGCTTTATACCGACATGCTCAACGACGCGGTGAAGGCCCTCAAGAACGGCAAGGAACCGGACCTCACCGCGCCGCTCGCGGCGACTACCGAGATCAATCTGCATACGCCGGCAATCCTGCCATCGGACTATTGTGGCGACGTGCAGGAGCGTCTGTCGCTGTACAAGCGCCTCGCGAACTGCGAACACAACGATTCGATCGACGGTATCCACGAAGAGCTGATCGACCGTTTCGGCAAGCTGCCGCCGCAAGCGCATGCGCTGGTGGAGACGCATCGTCTGCGGCTGGCCGCGAAGCCGCTGGGCATTTCGAAGATCGATGCGGGCGAAGCGGTGATCGGCCTGCAGTTCGTCCCGAATCCGCCGGTCGACGCGATGCGGATCATCGACATGGTGCAGAAGCACAAGCACATCAAGCTCGCGGGACAGGACAAGCTGCGTATCGAAACGCGCAGCCCGGATCTCGCGGTGCGCGTTGCGACCGTCAAGGAGACGTTGCGCGCGCTCGGTTCGCCGAGCCGCGGCACGGCTGCGGCGGCGCCCGCGCGCTGAGCGCTGAGCGCTGCGCACGAAAGTTCGCGAAAATTGCAGAAAACGGGGGGACGTCCCCCGTTTTTCGCACCGATGCTGCGCTGCGCCAACGCGATCCCGGCGGTTTGCATCCCCTTACGAAAATGCAATTTGGGATATGATCCATAGACACGAAATGCCGGAGTCATGTCATGTCTCACGTCGCTGAAACAGCGCAATCGTCGCAGTCGTCCGCCTCCTCCGCTTCTCCCGTATGTCTGCCCTGGGTCACCCGTCTGGTGTCGATGGACACGGTGAGCCGCAATCCGAATCTCGGTCTGATCGAAACGGTGCGCGACGAGCTGCGCGCGGCAGGTATCGACGCGACGCTCACGCACGGCAAGGGCGGCAAATGGGCGAATCTGTTCGCGACGATTCCCGCGCACGATGGCGAAACAAACGGCGGCGTCGTGCTGTCGGGCCACACCGACGTCGTGCCGGTGGACGGCCAGCAATGGGACAGCGATCCGTTCAAGCCCGAGATTCGCGGCAACAAGCTCTACGGCCGCGGCACCTGCGACATGAAGGGCTTCATCGGCGCCGCGCTCGCGCTCGTGCCGGACATGCAGCGTACCAGGCTCGCGAAGCCGATCCATTTCGCGCTGTCGTTCGACGAGGAAGTCGGCTGCGTCGGCGCGCCGCTTCTGATCGCCGATCTGATGAAGCGCGGCGTAAAGCCGGACGGCTGTATCGTCGGCGAGCCGACCAGCATGCGCCCGATCATCGCGCACAAGGGCATCAACGCGTATCAGTGCTGCGTGCGCGGCCAGGCCGCGCATTCGTCGCTGACGCCGAAGGGCTTGAACGCGATCGAGTACGCGGCGCGCCTGATCTGCTACATCCGCGACGTGGCCGACCAGTTCCGCGAGCAAGGCCCGTTCGACCAACTGTACGACGTGCCGTTCAGCACCGCCCAGACCAGTACGATCACGGGCGGCAACGCGATCAACACGGTGCCGGCCGAATGCCAGTTCCAGTTCGAATTCCGCAATCTGCCGACGCTCGATCCCGAGCAGATCTTCGCGCGCATCGACACCTACGCGCGCGAAACGCTGTTGCCGAAAATGCTGCGCGAGCATCCGTCGGCGGCGATCGAAATTACCAGGATCGCCGCGGCGCCCGGCCTCGATTCGTCTGAACAGGCCGCGATCACGCAACTCGTGCGCGCGCTGACAGGCGATCAGGACAAGCGCAAGGTCGCGTATGGCACCGAGGCCGGCCTCTTTTCGAACGCGGGGATTCCGAGCATCGTCTGCGGCCCCGGCGACATCCAGCAGGCGCACAAGGCGAACGAATTCGTCGAGCTCGAGCAGCTCGTCGCGTGCGAGCGCTTCTTGCGCAAGTTCATCCACAGCATGTCGGTCGAGGCCGCTTAGCCCGTTTCGTTGCAGCGGCGCGCAATCGTACTGAACCTGCGCGCCGCGCGACCGGTCTTACGACATCGACGACCCCGGAGCGACCGCCATGTCCAGCGCCATGCAGCAGCACACGGATCACACGATCGACGGTGAGCCGATCCCCACGCTCGACGACATCGCCGCGCAGCACTTCGCGTTGACGCCATGGGTCGCGCGCACGCCGGTGTTCGACCGGCTCGACTTCTCGTCGCTGCAGGGTACCGTCGTCAATTTCAAGTTCGAATTGCTGCAGGCGGGCGGCAGCTTCAAGGCACGCGGCGCCTTCACGAACCTGCTCGCGCTCGACGACGCGCAGAAGAGCGCTGGCGTCACCTGCGTGTCGGGCGGCAATCATGCGGTGGCGGTCGCCTACGCGGCGATGCGGCTCGGCGTCAGTGCGAAGGTCGTGCTATTCAGCACGGCGAATCCGGCCCGCGTCGCGTTGTGCCGCGAATACGGCGCCGACATCGTCTACGCGGAAGATCTCGCCGAAGCGTTCGAGCTGGTGCGCCGCGTCGAAGCCGAGGAAGGCCGCTATTTCGTGCATCCGTTCAACGGCTATCGCACGGTGCTCGGCTCGGCGACGCTCGGCTACGAATGGGCGACGCAAACGCCCGACCTCGAAGCGGTGATCGTGCCAATCGGTGGCGGCGGTCTCGCGGCCGGCATCGCCACCGCGCTGCGGCTCGCGAATCCGAACGTGCATGTGTACGGCGTCGAGCCCGAAGGCTCGGATGTGATGAGCAAGAGTTTTGCCGCCAACCATACGGTCAGAATGGGCCATATGTACAGCATCGCCGATTCGCTGATGTCGCCGCATACCGAGCAATATAGCTACGAGTTGTGCCGCCGCCATGTCGATCGGATCGTGACGGTGTCCGACGACCAGTTGCGCGAGACGATGCTGATTCTGTTCAATCAGCTGAAGCTCGCGGTCGAGCCGGCCTGCGCAGCCGCCACGGCCGCACTGCTCGGCCCGTTGCGCGGGCACTTGCAAGGCAAACGGGTGGGCGTGCTGCTGTGCGGCACCAATATCGATCCGGTCGGTTTTGCCGCGCATCTGGAACGCGCGCGTCATAGCGAGTCGCAGTTTCCTCATTAGCGACGCGCAGCGAATGCACTTGTTGCATCGCGGCTAAAGCACTAGGCTATCCGCATCAGGTTGGTATGATTCGGCTATTCATATTTGGGGAGGTGTATCTATGAGCATGGTCCAGGAATTTAAAGAATTTGCCCTTAAAGGCAATGTGATGGATCTGGCGGTCGGTGTGATTATCGGCGGCGCATTTTCCACCATTGTCAATTCCGTGGTTAAAGACCTGATCATGCCGGTTGTCGGGCTCGCTACCGGCGGCCTCGATTTTTCGAATATGTTCGTTCGCCTCGGCCATGTTCCGGCGACTTACAAGGGCAACCTCGAATCATATAAAGACCTGCAGACCGCGGGCGTCGCGGTGTTCGGCTACGGTTCGTTCATTACCGCGACGATCAATTTCATTATTCTCGCGTTCATCATTTTCCTGATGGTCAAGTTCATCAACACACTGCGCAAGGAGCCGCAAGCCGCGCCGGCGGAGCCGCCGCCGACGCCGGAAGACGTGCTGCTGCTGCGCGAAATCCGCGATACGCTAAAGAACCAGCAGAGCTAATTGTCAAATTAAACTCGGGTTCGACGGCCTGAGTCAGTGAAATAAAAAGGCCTGTTGCGATTGACGTCGCAACAGGCCTTGGTGTTTTCCCGCCTTTTTCAGCCCAGCGGATTATCTAGCCTCACGATCCCTTTTGAGCCTTCAATTGCGCCGCGTTGTCGATCATCGTTTCGAGCTGGCCGAAATTGACAGGCTTCGTCAAATGCGAAGTAAAGCCGGCGCTCAAACAACGGCGCACGTCCTCGTCGGTGCCGAAGCCGGTCAGCGCGACCGCTGGCGCGTCGGAATGCTCGCGAAACATCTTGATGAAATCGAGGCCCGTGCCATCCGGTAATCCGACATCGCTGACGACCAGATCGAACCTCTGCAACTGCGTCGCCGCAAGCGCATCGTCGATCCGCCCGACCACCGTCACCTGATGACCGAGGCCGCGCATCAATTGGGCCATCACGTCGGCGGTATCGGCATGATCCTCGATCAGCAGCACCGTCAGCGAGCTGGCCGGCTGCGCGATGCTCGGCACGATCACCGGCAGCGCCGCGGCCGGCGCGGCCGCGGTCGGCAGCGTGATCGTGAAGGTCGCGCCGCAATGCGGACCGGGACTTTGCGCGGTCACGGTGCCGCCGTGCACGTCGGTCAAAGCCTTCGTGATGGCGAGACCGAGGCCCAGGCCGCCGAACTGCCGCGTCATTTTCTGGTCGCCCTGCTCGAACGCGTTGAACAGCTTGCCGATCTGCTCCGGCTCGATGCCGATGCCGGTGTCTTCGACCGATATCTGCACCTGCATGCGTTCGTCGCGCGTGCGCACATAGATATGGCCGCCGTCCGGCGTGAACTTCGCGGCATTGCGAATCAGGTTCCACAGCATCTGTTGCAGGCGCGCGCGATCGGCGAGCACGTAGTGATGCGTCGCGTGCTTGCCGACATGCACGTCCTGCTGTTTGATCTGGATTTCGCTGCGAAAGAGTTCGAGCACGCCGTCGATCACCTCATGTACGTCGACGGTCTCCAGCGACAGCCGCAGCTTGCCGTTCGCGACGCGCGTCAGATCGAGCAGATCGTCGATCAACCGCGCCTCGAGCTCGACGTTGCGGCGGATCATGCGCACGCTCGCGCGCGCCTGCTCGGGCAGCTCCGGGATCATCTCGAGCATGCTCGCACCCGCGAGCACCGGCGTGAGCGGCGTGCGCAACTCGTGCGACAGCATCGCGAGAAAGCGGTCCTTCGCGCGATTCGCTTCTTCAGCGGCCTGGCGCGCGGCCTGCTCGGACTCCAGCAGCCGCTCGCGCTCCTCGATCGCCTCGCGCTGCGAATGGATGTCGGTGCAGCTGCCGAACCATTTGCTGACGTTGCCATCGGCGTCGCGCATTGCGACGACACGCACGTCGAACCAGCGGTATTCGCCGTCGTGGCGACGAATCCGCAGCTCATGCCGATAGTCGCCGCTGCGGCTTGCGACGGCCTTCAGCCAGCTTTGACGGACCGGCTCGCGATCGTCGGGATGCACGGCGTTGAGCCACGCGAGACCGTACGACGCGTGCTCGGGCAAGCCGGTGTAGTCGTGCCACTGCTTGGACAGGAAGTCGCAATCGCCGGCCGCGTCGCAGGTCAGCACGAGATGCGGCAACGCCTCCGACAGCGTGCGGTAGTGGAGCTCGCGATCGCGCAGCAGCAGCGCTTCGTCGGACGCGTGTTGCAGCCGCACCTGCGACAGCACGCGCTCCACGGCCTCCGGCAGATAGTCGAGATAGTCGCCGGCCTTCGGCACCACGTCGGACACGCCCGCGCGCAGCGCGTCGATCACGCGCGACTCGTCGGTGAAGCCGGTCACGAGGATCGCCGGAACGCGCACCCCCTCCGCGCGCAGACGCCGGAAGAAATCGAGCCCGGTCTCCGGCCCGCTCAGCTGGTAGTCGAGCACGAGCAGATCGGGGCCGCCGCTCGCGAGACGCTCGCGGGCCGCCTCGACTCCGGCGCAGATCGCCACCCGGCAGCCGGCGCGTTCGAGCGACTTGCGCGCGAGCCGCAAGATGCCCTCGTCGTCATCGACGACGAGCACATACGCGGCGTGCGAGGTGGACACTTCTTCGGTCATGCAGGTGCTCTCTGGCTGAGTTCAGCGCTTATCTTGTCATGAACGGCTTTCGGACAGCTTCAGGGGGACGCGAGCCGATGCCCCGGCGGCAGCTTGACCACTTGCAGGAATAAACCGAGCCGGCGCACGGCCTCGATGAACGCCTCGTATTCGACCGGCTTGCAGATATAGACGTTGCAACCCAGCTCGTAGCAGCGCGCAATTTCGCGCAGATTGCGCCGCACGAGCGTCGCGTGGCCGTCGTCATCTTCGATCAGAACGACGCTGACCGTTCGCGCGTGACTCATAAGCTCTCCGTGCCAACGATTCGTCATCCATGCCGCTCGCCGGCTGGCAGAGGCAATGCCCGCGCCGGCATGCGCCGCGCTCACAGGCGCACCGGCCGCTCGGGCAGCACCACGAAAAAGGTCGATCCCGCGCCTTCGGCCGATTCGACCCAGACGCGCCCGCCGTGCCGCTCGACCGTGCGCCGCACCACCGCGAGGCCGATCCCCTCGCCGCTCGCGACGTCCACATGCAGACGCTGGAACGCGCGAAACACCTTCGACAGATATGCGGCCGGAATGCCGAGCCCATTGTCGCGGACGTAATAGGTGCGCATGCGGACCGCTCGCGGCTCGTTTTCGTCGACGGGTTCGGGCGCGAGCGCGCCGATCTCGATGCGTCCGCGGCGCGTCGGATCGAGGAAGGTCAGCGCATTGCCGATCAGATTGCTGAAGATCTGCTCGACCGCCGCCGGATCGCCCCATGCGGGCGGCAGCTCGCGCACCGTGACGCTCGCCGCGCGCTGGTCGATCGTGCCTTGCAACGCATCGACGGCCCGCGCCACCGCGCGCCCGACACTGACCCGCTGCCACTGGTAGTCGAGCCGTCCCGCGCGCGAGATGCGCAACAGCGCATCAATGATCGCCGCCGCGCGCGCGACAGCGGTGCGCAGATAACGCAACGACTCGCGCACGTCGCCATCGAGGATCTGCGTCATGCGCCGCTGTTCGTTTTCAGGCAGACGAGCCTGCGCGACGAGGCCGTCGAGTTCGTCGCACGACACGTGCAGCTCCCTGGAAAACCCCTGCAGATTGACGAGCGGCGAGCGCAGATCGTGCGACACGCTATCGATGAACATCTCGTTGTCCTGCGTTTCCTGGCGCAATTCCTCATTGACTTCCGCTAGTTCACGCGCACGTGCCTCGAGCTCCGTCTTCAGGGCCTGCTGCCCGGCTTCCGCCTCGCGCAGACGCGTATCGGTCTGATGCAGCACCATGTCGAGCGCGGCGATTTCGTCGCTGCCTGACAACGGCGCCGCGAGCGGCCGGCCGCTGCCTAGCCGCTCGGCGTTATCGGTCAGCACTTCGAGGCGCTGGCCGATACCACGCGCGAACACGAAGGCGGTCATCGCCCAGATCAGCATCGAGCCGAACACCGCGGCGATCAGCGTACGCTGCTGAAGCTCGCGCCGCTCGGCGAGCGCGGTCGAGCGCTCGACGTCGAGCTCCGACGCCGCCGCGCCGAACTGCGCCAGCTCGTCGCGGAACACGGCGACCCGCTCCGGCAACGCGTCGGTTTCGAGCGCGATATAGGGGCGTAGACTGCGGCCCTCGTGTAAAGCCTGCGAGATCGCGACACTCTGTTCGCGATACGCGTCGATCGCGCGCCGCATGCTGCGTACGCGCTCGGCCTGCGGCGGCGTTTCGGCGACCAGCGCCTCGAGCTTCGCGAGCCGGTCGTTCAGGTCGACCCACACCGCGTGGCGGTCGATCAGCGATGCGTTGCCCGTCACCATCGCCGTGCGCACACGCGCGGTCTGACGCAGCAGCGGATCGACAATGGCCGACGATTGATAGAGGATCTGCTTGCTGTTGTCGACCCATCGCGCGGCCTGCGCGGTTCGCGCCTGCGTGTCGAAGACGACCCCGAGCAGCGCGAGTTCGACCGCGCTCGGTACCGCGATCAGCAACAGACCTTTGGTGAATAGTTTCATGGTTCCGTCAGGGCGTTCAGGCTGTGATTCAGGCTGTCACTCGAACGGCCGGGCTCGCGCGCACCCGTGGCCCGCAGTAAAGCGGGCGCAGCGCGGCCGGACGGGTCATTATCGACGTGAATCGCGGATATTTCAACGGCGCGACAGCAAGCGCTCGACCACACAAAAATGACTTTTTTATTGGGATGGGATGTTTTTTCCGCGCCGCCTGCGTCTATGATGGAGACAAGGTGTGCTGGGATGCGAATGCGCGCGGCGAGGCGGTTCGGCATGATTCGTGCGGGAGGCGGTGGGGCGATGCGCTAGCGTCGAATCATCGTGAATCCAGCCTTGTCGTATGCTATAAAAGATCGACGTGCGGCGCGCGAAAGCCGGGAGTGGTCGCATGAGGACGCAGCGTTTCTTGCAATTCTTTTTCAGGCGAATTTTTATGTCCTTCCCGAAAAAGCGTCGACGCGCGAAGGTGGACGGCGACGAGTCGTTCCTCGCGGTTCTGCGGCATTTCAAGCCATTCAGTCAACTCGACACCAAGATCGCGCGGGCTCGCGCGCAGGACGAACCGGTGCTCTATGCACACGTGCTGCCCGGACTCGACGTGCTTCTATGCAGTGTGCGCGGCGCACAGCCACCCTACCCCGCGCCGGCCGAATTGCGGCGGCGCTGCATCGAATCCATTACCAACGCGCTGGAGCAGCCGCTCGACGGTCTCGAGAACGGCGGCTACTGGTATGAGGCCGACGGCTTCGGCTTCCTCGTGTTCGCGAGCCGTGCGCGCGGCAAGATTCTGACGGAGTTCGGCGCGACGCGGATCGGTACCCGCCGCGGCGTGCGTCGCCAGGATGCGTCGGGTGATGCAACACCACGCTCGCTCAGATAGGCCGATCAGGCGCCCCGAAGTTCAGGGCTACTGACAGGTCGTTCTCTTCGCTTCACCGAGACTTGTTGACCGGCGCGCCCTCGAGCGACATCGCCGCCTTCGGCTGTTGCCTGACGCCAGGCGGCGGCGCCGTCGGCATCTGCCGCACTTGCGCGAGCAATTGCGCGCACGGCAGCGGCTTGTTGTTGCTCGGCGCGAGCAGCGGAATCAGCGCCGCGAACGGATTGATCAGCCCGAGCCCGACCGCCGCGCCGCCACGCAACGCGAGCGCGGCCGCATTGACGCCGACGTGCGGATCCTTGAAGGTGCCCTTCACGTACAGCGGCGAGCGCAGCGAAAAGACCCGGAAGCCCTTCGTATGCGGATGCACGCCAAGGTCCATCGTCTCGTCGCGCAGATTCACGTGACCGTCGATGTTGATCACCGCGTCGCCGGTGTCGAGCGCGAACACGCGCGCTTCGAGCACGCCGTCGGTCGCGACGAAATCGGCAGCCGCGCAATTGATCTTCACGTCGCTAGTACCGAACAGCTTTTCATACACGACGTTCGCGACGTTGAGCCCGGCCGCCTCCATCAGCAGACGGCTCACGGTGCCGTCGGTCACGAGCGCCTTCAACTCGCCGTTCGAAGTCGCCGCGAGCGCTGCCGGCGAATTACCGGTCGCGGACAGCGACGCATCGCCGTTGATCTCGCCGAGCGCGTTCTGCATCGTCTTGAAGCTCGGGAACAATTGCTTCAGCTTGACGTGCCGCGCCGACATCGCGAAGCGGCCCTTCAGCGGCGCCGCGCTGCCATCGAGATGAATGTCCGACGCGAGCGAACCGCCCGCGACGCCGAACTTCAGCGGTACGAGCGACAGCACGCCGTCGGTCATCACGACGTGCGTGTACAGATCCGTGATCGGCAGGTTCGAGTTCTTGATGATGCGCCGGCCGGTGAACTTGACGTCGGCGTCGATCGCCTTCCAGCGCTCGGTGCGGAACTCCTCGACCGGCAACGCGCGGTTGCCCGGCTGCCGGGCGGCGTCGCCGCGCCTGGCCTTGCTCGCGTTCGAATCGGCGCCGATCACCGGTGCGAGATCGGAGAACTGCAACAGGTACGACTCGAGCTCACCCGCCAGCAGCGGACGCGGCTGGCGCGCGGTATAGGTCAACGAACCGTTCAGATCGCTGCCGCCGACCCGGCCTGTAAAGTTTTCATACGTGAACACGTTGCCACCCGATTTGAACTGACCGATCAGACGACCCTCGGTCGCGTACGGCGGCGTCTCGGGCAAGGTCACGCCGGTCAGCGAATACAGGCGCGCCATGCTGTTGCCCTGCAGCCAGAGACGCAGATCGAGCGCCGCGAGATGCGCCGGATCGGTGATCGTGCCGACGAAGGCGATATGCAGGTCGCCGGCTTTGACGTCGGCCTGCACCGGGAATGGCCGGTTCGCATCCTGCAGCGCGAGCACGCCGCCGAACTTGCCGCTGCCCGAAACCGGCGTGCGGTTGTAGGTGCCCTTGACGGTCCAGCCGATCGCATAAAGCGGCGTCGGGCGCCTGGCGCCCGGTGCGGTGCCGCTCGCCCCCGATACCGCCGCGGCGGAGCCGGCGCTCCCGCTGATGGCTTCCGCTGGCGCGGCGGCGCCGCTCGTCGCGAGCGCGCCGGAACTCGCGGCCACGCCTGACGTTACGGACGCGCCCGATGCGCCCGATGCCTGCACCGCCGCTTCATAAGCCGCCGCCGCGGAAGCCGCCTTCGCCTCCGAGGCCGCCTGTGCCTCGGCCTGCGCGGCGAGCTCGCTCGCGCCCGCGCGGCCGACCGCCTGCGCCGACGCGCTGCGCGAGGCCGCCTCCTGCTGCCTCAGCGCGTCGCCGATCGGGATGGGCTGCCCGAGCGTATCGACGACCATCTGCACTTCGATCTTCTTCTGCTGATCCGCCAGCGCGATATTGCTCTTCGCGAACGCGATATCGTGCAAATCGAGCTTCCACTCGGACGGTCCGCTCGACGACGGCAGCTTGAAGGTCCAGTTGTTGCGCCCGTCGAGCAGACGTTCGAGATCGACCGACGGATTGACGAGATTGATCGCCGGAATCACGATGTCGTGCGCGAGCAGCGGCAGTACCTCGACCTCGAAGTCGATCTCGTCGAGCGTCGCGAACTGCGGCTGTTTGGTCCAGTCGGGATTGCCGATCGTGATGTTGGCCGCCGAGAAGCGCGGCCAAGGCACCCAGCCGCGCCAGCCGGTTTCGCCGACCGGGTGACGCCAGCCCACCTTCAGATCGCCGTTGATCGCGAACGGCCGGCCGATCGCCTGGCTGACCTTATCGTCGATGTAGGGCCGCGCGCGGTTCCAGTCGAAAGTCAGGATGAAGATGACGAGCGCGACGATCAGGATCACGAGCGCGGCCAGCAGCCAGGCAAAGATTTTTCCGACCCGTCGTCCGGTGCTGCTCGACCCTGACATTGAAAGGCTCCGCGTATTTTTCTACGTTGTGCACGATGCAGCAGTTATCGTGCCCGGCGCGCGACCATGAATCGCCGCGCTGCTTGTCGTGCGTTTTCGTGCGTTGTCGCGCCTCGTCGCGCCTCGTCGTTTTATCATGGCGCACGCTTTTCCGACAGACCGACCAGTACCCGCTCCCCACGATGTTCCAACCATGACCGATGTTCCCTTCGTCCTCGCCGACGGCATCGTACGGCGCGACGCGCAGCGCGGCCAGACGCTGTTGCAGCCGACCACCTTCGCACTGCGCGCCGGCGAGCGCGTCGCGGTTACCGGACCGTCCGGCTCCGGCAAGAGCGTGTTTCTGCGCGCGCTCGCGCTGCTCGATCCGATCGATGCGGGGCGTATCCTATGGCATGGCGCGCCGGTCGAGCGCGCGGCGATTCCGCGCTACCGGCGCGGCGTCGCGTATATCCGGCAGCGGCCCGCGCTGATCGACGGCAGCGTCGAAGACAATCTGCGCTATCCGTTCGAGCTACGCGCGTATCGCGATGTGCGCTTCGATCGCGTGCGCGCGGCCGGGCTGGCCATCCAGGCCGGCCGCGGCGAGGACTTTCTCGGCAAGCGCGCGAGCGAGCTGTCGGGTGGCGAAGCGCAGATCGCCGCGCTGATCCGCGTGCTGCAACTCGCGCCCGAAGTGCTGCTGCTCGACGAGCCGACCGCATCGCTCGACCCGGCGTCGACGCGCGCAATCGAAGCGCTCGTGCGGGCGTGGTTCGATGCCGCGCCGGAACGCCACGCGTCGATGTGGGTGTCGCACGATATGGAGCAGGCGGCACGTATGAGCAAACGGCATCTGACGATGTGCGCCGGCGTACTGGCCGAAGAAACTGCCGTGCGGCGTGACGCGGACCGACATGCCGCCGCGGACTTGCCCCGGGAGCCTCGCTCATGAGCCTGCAGAATCTGAGCTTGTGGGACGTCGCGATCGCGACGCTGCTGATCGTCGTGAATGGCGCGGTATCGGTCGCGCTGAAGCTCGATCTCGAGCGCAAGCTCGCATGGGCCGCGGTGCGCACCGTCGTCCAGCTGCTCGCGATCGGCTACGTGCTCGGCTGGGTGTTCCGTTTCGATCGCTGGTACGTCGTGCTGCCGCTGATGATCGTGATGACGCTGATCGCCGGCTTCGCCGGCGCGCAACGCGGCAGCCGCACCTATGCCGGGCAACGCGCCGACAGCGTGCTATCGATCTGGGTCAGTTCGTGGCTGGTTGCCGCGGTGGGACTGTTCGTCGTGATCCGCATCCATCCGTGGTATGCGCCGCAGTATGCGATACCGATTCTCGGCATGATCCTCGGCAACACGCTGACCGGCGTGTCGCTTGGCATCGAGCGGATGACCGAGGAGTTGACCGCGCGGCGCGATCGCGTCGACATGGCGCTCGCGCTCGGCGCGACGCGCTGGGAGGCCGCGCAGGTGCCGGCGCGCCAGGCGGTGCGCGCGGGCATGATGCCGACGTTGAACCAGATGGCGGTGGTCGGCGTCGTCAGTTTGCCGGGCATGATGACCGGTCAGGTGCTAGCCGGGCAGTCGCCATTGCAGGCGGTGCGCTATCAGATCGTCATCATGTTTCTGATCGCGGCGGCGTCGGCGCTAGGCACCGTGGGCGCGGTGCTGCTCACGTACCGGCGACTCTTTTCGGCCGAGCATCAGTTCTTGCCGGCGCGGCTCGTTGAGCGTGACGCGCGTAAAGGATGACTCGCCAGCATCACGCGCCAGCGCGTGCCACTGGGCGCACGCGACGCTCGGCCGCGCGCGTGCAAGCGTTCAACGCTTCGCGGTAACAGCGACCTCGGTGCCGTCGCTCAGCGTCAGCGTTTTGGTCGTGCCGTTGACCGGCATCGTGAAACGCACGATCTGGCTCATGCGCACATCGTTCGGACACTTGAGCGTCTTGCCGCCGCTCGTCACGGTTTTCACGCCATGCGGCGTCTGGGCCTGGAAGCTCAACTGCACGGTCGCGGTGCCGTCGCTCGACACCACCGGCGCGAAGCGAATTTGCGTCTGGCGGATCATCGCGCCATTCGCGTCGACCGGCAGCGACGAATAGTCCGGGCACGCGTCCGTCGCGGCGACCGGACCGCCAGGCGGCACGGTCTTCCACGTGAAGTCGTCCGATTCGCCGGAGCGGATCGTGCGGGTCTCCTGGGAATTGCCGAACTGTTTCGACGTGACGCGAACGGTGTAGCGAATCGGACCGTCGAGCGCGGCCTGGTTGGTCACCGTGATCGGCGTGGCTGCGCGAGCAGCCGGCACCAGTGCGCAGGCGAGAGAAGCGACAACGGAAACGGCGGAGAGTTTGAAGCTCAAGCTCATACTGTCACCTCGTTGTTGTGCCGCTGCGCGCTCGCGCCGACGCGACTGCCTGTGCACTGTTCGCGCACTGCCAGGGACCGGCCGGTTCGTACCGGCTTGCCGCGCCGCAAGACACGCAACCGTTTTGGCATGCTGCGTCGTCAGTCTAACGCCAAGCGCGCTACCGCGCGTGTCGCGTCGGCTCGGGTGTTAACCCGCTTGCGGCGACGCGCTTTCTGCGCGTCGATTTCATCTCAAAAGCCGGTCAGCACCAGCTTGCCGATCGCGCGACCTTGTTCGAGCAGCCGATGCGCGCGGCGCAGATTCTCGGCGTTGATGCCGCCTAGGTGCTGGCCGAGCGTCGTGCGCAACGTGCCCGCATCGACGAGGCGCGCAACCTCGGTCAGCAGTTTGTGCTGCTCGATCATGTCGGGTGTGCCGAACATCGAGCGCGTGAACATGAACTCCCAGTGAAACGCGGCGCTCTTCGCCTTCAGCAAGTCGACCGGCAGCGCGGCGCTGTTCTCGACGATCGTGCAGATGCCGCCTTGCGGTTTGATCAGCTGCGCGGCGGCCGGGAAATTGGGATCGGTGTCGTTGAAGATCAGCACGTAGTCGACCTGCTCGATGCCGATCTCCTTCATCTGCGCGGGTAGGTCGCCGAAGTGATTGACGATGTGATCCGCGCCGAGCTCCCGTGCCCATTTCGCCGATTCGGGCCGCGACGCGGTCGCGATCACCTTCAGCTTGCCGAGCTGCTTCGCGAGCTGGATGCCGATCGAGCCGACCCCGCCCGCGCCGCCGAAAACCAGTACCGTGCGGCCTTCGTCGGCGCCCTGCGGCGAGACGCCGAGGCGATCGAACAAGGCTTCCCACGCGGTGATCGCGGTCAGCGGCAAGGCGGCCGCGTGCGTGAAATCGAGCGACGCCGGCTTGTGCCCGACGATCCGTTCTTCCACCAGATGAAACTCGCTGTTGGCGCCCGGCCGCGTAATGCTGCCCGCATAGAACACCGGATCGCCGACCTCGAACAGCGTGACCTCGGGCCCGGCTGCGACGACAGTGCCGGCCGCATCCCAGCCGAGCACGCGCGGCGTCTTTTCGACGGTGTCTTTCGGCGCGCGCACCTTGGTGTCGACCGGGTTCACGGAAATGGCTTCGACCTTGACCAGCAGATCGCGGCCGGTCGCTTCGGGTTTCGGGATCTCGATGTCGACGAGCGCTTCGGCGTCATCGATCGGCAGATAACGGTAGAGTCCGACGGCTTTCATGGCTGCTCCTGGTTGGTTCGGTTGAAGTGCACACACGACCCACATCGTAGGATGGTTGTTACTTTGATAAAACAGTCATAATCACTGAAACATCTTTTGGTTTTTCAGAATAATGAATCGTTCAGACCCGGCCGGCCGGTCCCTGCCCAGCAAGCGCGAACGGCTCGATCTGCTCGACGTCGCGCTGTTCGTGCGCGCCGCTCTGCTCGCCAATGTGTCAGCGGCCGGGCGCGAGTTCGGCTTGTCGGCTGCGGTCGCGAGCGCGCGGATCGCGCAACTCGAAAAGCTGCTCGGCGCGCGTCTGTTGCATCGGACCACGCGTCGCATCAGCCTCACCCAGGACGGTGAAGTGTTCATGACGCGCGCCGGGGCGCTGCTCGACGCGGCCGCCGTCGCGCGCGCATCGGTCGGCCGCGCGCAGACCGAGCCGCAGGGACGGTTGCGCGTGTCGATGCCGTCGTCGTTCGGGCGTCAGTATGTGTCGCCGGTGATCAGTGAGTTTCTGCGCCGCTATCCGGGCGTGAGCGTCGATCTGCGCCTGACCGATCAGGTGGTCGATCTGGTCGACGCGGGAATCGATGTTGCGATTCGCATCGGCGCGCTGAAGGATTCGTCGTTGGTCGCGCGGCGGCTCGCGGTCAACCGCCGCGTGCTATGCGCGGCGCCCGCCTATCTGGCCGCGCGCGGCACGCCGCATCATCCGTCGGATCTCGCGCGGCACGAGTGCATCATCCTGTCGGAGCAGCGCGACTGGCGCTTCGTGACGCCTGCCGGCACGCTCGACGTGCGCGTGAGCGGCCGCCTCGTCACCGACAACGGCGAGGCGATTCGCGACGCGCTGCTCGCGGGCTTCGGCATCGCGCTGAAATCGACATGGGACGTGGCGCGCCATCTGCGCAGCGGCGAGCTCGTCAGCGTGCTCGACAGCTATCCGCTCGCGGACGACGTCGCGATCTGGGCCGTGTACCCGAGCCGCGCGTTCGTGCCGCCGAAGACGGTCGCGTTCATCGACTTCGTCGCCGCGCATCTCGGCGATCCGCCGTATTGGGATCGGGAGCCGGCCGGACTGGCGGGCGCGTAGGCGCGACGCCCGGTACGCGGCGTCAGCGCTGGCCGCGCTTCGCGCCGCGCTGCTGGCGATGCGAGTTCACATCGGTATGCGAGTCGTTCTGCGTGCGCTGCTGATACTCGTCGCCGCCGCGGCGGTCGGTATCCTGCTGCCCGTGCTCGATATCTTCATGCGCCTGCTTGCCGACATGGCGCGGCTCGTCCTCGTGCTGCGACTCCGGATGCTGATCGGTTTCATGCGGCAGCGGCACCGCGGCTTCCTGCAACGACTTCGGATCCTTCTTCGCGTGCGGGTCGGCTTGCGGGTTCACTTGCGGGTCGCCATCTGTCGATTGCGGCAGGGTCTTCATTCCATTGCTCCTTCGAGATCGCGTTCACGCGCTAAGCGCACAGCGAATTCGCGGGGTTGGATTCAGCCACGCGGTCGAGCGCTCATCGCGCGTCGCCCAGACGTTTTTTTATCGCCGCGGTGATGCGCTGACGCGTCTGCGCGTAGGCGGCCCACGGGTCGCGTCCGAGGCCGTCCACGCGCTCGTGGACGTTGCGGATGTTCCATTGATCACCGCTAGTCGTGCTGTCGAGTTCGTCCCACGCGAGCGGCACCGACACGCCTAGCCCCGGCCGCGCGCGCACCGAGAATGCGGCCACCGTGCTCGAGCCGCGGTTGTTGCGCAGATAGTCGATGAAAATTTTCTTCTTGCGATTCTGCGCGCCCATCTTTGCGCTGAAGTACTGCGGCAACGTCGTCGCCATATGCTGCGCGACCGCCTGTGAGAAAGCCTTCACTTCGTCCCAGCCGGCCTGCTTCGCGAGCGGTACGATCACGTGCAAGCCCTTGCCGCCGCTCGTCTTGCAGAACGACTTCAGGCCCAGTTCGTCGAGCAGCGAGCGGGTCAGTTGCGCGGCCTCGACCATGCGTTCCCAGCCGAGCGACGGGTCCGGATCGAGGTCGAACACCACGCGATCGGGCATTTCGATATTCGACGCGACCGCATTCCACGTATGAAATTCTACGGTGCCCATCTGCGCGGCGCCGACCAGCGCGGCGGGCGTGTCGATCGTGATCAGCGGTGGATGCCCCGGATCGAGTCCCTCGTGCTGCGTGACGTGCGGAATCGCCAGCTTCTGACTGTGCTTCTGGAAGAACAGCTCGCCGCCGATATCCTCGGGCGCGCGCACCAGCGCGACGGGCCGCTCGCGCAAATGCGGCAGCATCCATTCGGCGATCGATTCGTAGTACTGCACCAGTTCGAGCTTGCTTGCGCCGCTGCTTTTGTCGATCACGCGATCGGGATGCGAGATGCGCACGCCGGCAATTTCGCTGTGCGCGCGCGAGCGGGTTGCCGTGGTTCGGGCCGGCGCGCTTTCCGTGGCGGCGGCCCTGGCGGTCTTCGCGGTGTCGGCGGTCTTTTTAGCCACGCGCTTTTTCGGCGCGCCTGTTTGCGACGTATCGTCGGAAGCGGTTTCGGTTTGCTGTTGCACGTCGGCTCCTTGTCGGGCGGTTTCCCTGACGATCTGGCGCGCCGGTTTGTCGTCGCGCAGGCTGACGAACGACGCCTGGCGCACGATGCCGTCGCTGGTCCATTCGGCGAAGTTGCATTCGGCGACGAGCACCGGCTCGACCCAATGCACGGGCGTGCGGCTGCGCTCGCTCGGCGCGCTCGCGAATGGCATGCGCTTGCTCGGGTGCGCATCGAGCGCCTGTTTGACCGAGCGCAGCAGCGCGGCGTCGAAGCCCGTGCCGACGCGCCCCGCGTACCGCAGCCGTCCATCGCCGTCATAGACCCCAAGCAGCAGCGCGCCGAACGCCGCGCGGCTGCCCCCAGGCTCCGAGTACCCGCCGATCACGAACTCCTGGCGGCGCCGGCACTTCAGCTTGATCCATGACGGCGAGCGGCCCGACACATAGCTGCTGTCACGCCGCTTGCCGATGATGCCTTCGAGCGCCATGTCGCACGCGCTCTTGAGCAGTTCGTCAGCGCTGAACGCGAAGTCGTTCGAGAAGCGCAGCACCCGATCGTCGACGCCTTCGAGCAGCGCGTGCAAGATTGCGCGACGCTGTTCGAGCGGTACGCCGCGCAGGTCGTAGCCATTCAGGAACGGCAGATCGAACAGATAGATCACAATGTCCTGCGGGCGATTCGCGTCGAACGCGTTTTGCAGCAACTGGAAGTTGGGCACGTCGCGTTCATCGAGCACGACCGCTTCGCCGTCGAGCCACGCGCTTTGCACGTCGAGTGATGCGAAGGCCTCGACCTGCTTGCTGAACTTCGCGGTCCAGTCGTTGCCGTTGCGCGTCAACACGCTGACGGCACCGCCCTTCGCTTTCGATGCATGGTCGATGCGCGCGAGCACGCGGTAGCCGTCGAACTTGATTTCGTAGAGCCAGTCGTCGCCTGGCGGCGCGCTGTCGACCAGCGTCGCCAGCTCCGGCGTCAGGCTCGCGGGCAATGCGGCTTTGACCGCGCCTTCTATCGATGGCGACGCGGCGAGTTCGCGTAGCGACTGCGCGCTGCGCGTCGCGACGATGTCGGGGCGTTTGGGATCGGCCACGCGGCGCGAGGATGCGGATCGCGCCGGCTTGCCTGGGCTCGTGGCTTTGCCGTCGCCCGACGCTTTCGTGTCTGCTTTCGTGTCCGCCTTCGCTTGCTTCGTGCTCCTGCGTTTCGAAGGCCCGTCGGCCAGCACGCTGCCCGGCAGCTTTTCCAGCACGTCGTAGTCGCTTTCGTCGCGCGCCTGCTCGTCGCGCTCCTTGATCAGCAGCCATTGTTCCTTGTCGCCGCTGCCGCGCATATGGCTGCGTACTAGCGTCCAGCCGCCGTGCAGCTTCTCGCCGTGCAAATGAAACTTGAGCTTGCCGGCCGCGTACGATCGCGCGGCTTCGGCCGCGCTGCCCGCCGGCTCCCAGGTGCCGCGATCCCACACGATCACGGTACCCGCGCCGTAGTTGCCGGGCGGAATCTCGCCCTCGAACGTACCGTATTCGACCGGATGATCCTCGACGTGCACCGCGAGCCGCTTGACCGAGGGGTCGAGGCTCGGCCCCTTCGGAATCGCCCACGACAGCAGCGCGCCGTTCAGTTCGAGCCGGAAGTCGTAGTGCAGACGCCGTGCGTGGTGCTCCTGGATCACGTAGGACAGCGCGTCGGGCGCGGCACGCGTGGCGCTCCTGCCGGTCTTGCTCGCGGCGCGCTTGGGGGTCGTCGCGCCGGCCGGCTCCGGCGTGTCCTCGAAGCGGCGTTTGCGGTGATAGTGCTCGAGTCGGTCGTTCATGGCGATGACTCCAGTGCGGAGGGTGCGATTGGCGGGTCGGCCGCGCGCTCAGGCCGCCGCGCGCCGTTTGCGGGAGGTTGCCGTGGTTTTCGATGTCGTGCCCCCGCTGCCGCCACTACCGCTGCGACTGCGCGCCGTGCCCGCGGCGCGAGGCTTTTTGCGCGCGGGCGCGGCCACCTCTTCATCAGACCCAGCCTCGCTGCCGGCCTGATCCTCGTCCTCGTCGGCGGTGCGCTTGCGGCCCGCAGCGGCCTGCTTGTCCTTGCCGCGGCCGAGGCTGCGCCGCAGCAGATCGGACAGGTCGAGAATGTCGGCGGACTTGCGCGACTCGCGCGGCGTTTCGACTTCGGTGATCTCCTCGGTCTTGCCCGCGCGAACCTTGCGCTCGACGAGCGCCATGATGTCGTCGCGAAACGTATCGTGATACTGCGTCGGGTCCCACGTCTCGCTCATGTCGTCGATCAGCTTTTTCGCCATGTCGAGTTCCTTCGCCGACACGCCGGCAGCCTTCATGCCTTCGGGCGGCACCTTGAATTCGTCGAGGCTCCGCACTTCGGTGGCCCAGCGCAGCGTGTTCAACGCCAGCACGGGACCGAGCGGAATCAGCGCCGCCAGATGCTGCTTGTTATGCAGCACGACACTCGCGACGCCGACCTTGCCCGACGACGTCATCGCCTCGCGCAGTAGCGCATAGACTTTTTCGCCCTTGCGGTCGGGGGTCAGGAAATACGGCGTGTCGAGATAGAGAAACGAGATGTCGGGGGCGTCGACGAACGCGAGGATGTCCACTGTCTGCGTCGACTCCGGGTTCGCCGAGCGGATTTCGTCGTCCGACAGTACGACGTAGCGGTCTTTCTCGTACTCGAAGCCGCGCACGATGTTGTCGCGGGTCACGTCCTTGCCGGTGCGCTTGTTGATCTGCTTATAGCCGACCGGGTCGATCGTGCGCTTGTCGAGCAGATTGAAGCCGACTTTCTCCGACTGCGTCGCCGGATAAAGCTGAACCGGTACATGGACGAGCCCGAAGCTGATTGCGCCCTTCCAGATCATGTGTGCCATCGCGCGCTCCCCTGTCCCATGGGCCTGAGATATCAGGCGAAGCAGCAAGCGTGCCCGCGTTTCAGCGCGCTTTACGCGGTTGCCACGAATGAAGCATGACCCGGTCGGCGCGGCGGCGTGCTGTCATGGGGCTGTAAGTCTTGCGATGCGGCGGCAAAAGCTACGGCATTCCTGGTGCCCCCGATCCGATGCGTCGGTATGAACCGCGCACCGCCGGATTGAACGGCAAACCCGGCAATCCCGGCACAGCCGGCCGCGACGGCGCAATCCACGGAACCGATACAATAGCGGGATTTTCCGCGCGCCACGCGCCTCATTCCCGCGTCACTGGTCGTCCATGAACCTCGTCATTCAAAGCGTCGCCCCCCTTTCCGCCGACCACCATAAAACGCTCGTCGCGCTCGCGCGCGGCTCGCACGCCGCCGTCATCGACGCGAACGCCATTCGCATCGCCGATGCGAAGCTCGCGCAGCGCGCCGACGTCGAAGCGTATTGCTACACGCATCAACTCGATTACGCGTTTGTCGAAGCCGGCCGTCAGTTGCGCGACTTTGGCCTCGTCACGATGGACATGGATTCGACGCTGATCACGATCGAGTGCATCGACGAAATCGCCGATTTCTGCGGGCTCAAAGCCGAAGTCGCGGCGATCACCGAGGCTGCGATGCGCGGCGAGATCAGGGACTTCAACGAAAGCCTGACGCGTCGCGTCGCGTTGCTGAAGGGGCTCGACGCCAGCGCGCTCGAGCGCGTGTACGACGAGCGGCTGCAGTTCTCGCCGGGCGCCGAACGCATGCTTGCCGGCGCGAAGCAGGCGGGCCTGAAAACGCTGCTCGTGTCGGGCGGCTTCACGTTCTTCACCGCGAAGCTGAAGGCGCGCCTCGGCCTCGATTTCACGCGTGCGAACACGCTCGAAATCATCGACGGCAAGCTGACGGGCAACGTGAGTGGCGAGATCGTCAATGCCGACGTGAAAGCGCGCACGCTGCGCGAAACCTGCGCGACGCTCGGCATCGAACCGTCGCGCGCAATTGCGATCGGCGACGGCTCGAACGACCTGAAGATGATGGCCGAAGCGGGACTCTCCGTTGCATTCCGCGCGAAACCGGTGGTGCGCGAAGCAGCCAGCGTGTCGTTCAATTTCGTGGGACTGGACGGCTTGCTGCGGGTGCTTTGAAGCTGCGGCCATCGTAGTGTCGCGTCGCGGCATCGAACCTTCGGCCGAATGCTCAGGTTTGCTCGATGCCCGAAACAAGGAAGCCCGCCGGGAACGCGTCCCAGCGGGCTTCTCGAACCACCGTACCGGGCAGCGCTGACGCGCGTTAAGCGAGTGCTGCGAGGCTCTGCTCGATATCCGCGCGTAGATCGGCCTCGTCCTCGAGACCGATATAGAAGCGCACCAGCGTGCCGCGATACGGCCACTGCGCCGCCGTGCGCATCGACGCGATGACGTACGGCATCGCGAGGCTGTGCGCGCCACCCCAGCTCCAGCCGAGCGAAAACAGTTCGAGCGATTCGCAGAACGTGTCGATCTGCGCCGCGCTGTACCGCTCGTCGAACACGACCGAGAACAGGCCGCCCGCGCCGGTGAAATCGCGCTTGTACACTTCGTGCCCCGGACAGTCGGCGAGCGCCGGATGCAGCACCGCGACGATTTCCGGCCGGCTCTTCAACCACGCCGCGAGCGACAGCGCCGCGCGATCGTGCTGCGCGAAGCGCAGCTGCATGCTCGGCAGGCTGCGCAGAATCAGCGAGCAGTCGTCCGAGGACACGCCGATGCCCATGCGCATGCGCGCCGCCTTCAGCTTCACATGCACGTCGCGCTCGACTGTGATCGTCGCGCCCATCAGCACGTCGCCGCCGCCCGACTGGTATTTGGTCAGCGCCTGCACCGAAATGTCGACGCCGTGGTCGAACGGCCGGAACGCGAGACCTGCGGACCACGTGTTGTCGATCGCGGTGACGACGTTGTGCGCGCGCGCGGCCGCCGTGATGGCCGGCACGTCGGGCACTTCCATCGTCACCGAGCCCGGCGCCTCGATCCAGATCAGCCGCGTGTTCGGCCGGATCAGACCGGCGATGCCCGCGCCGATCAGCGGATCGTAGTAGCGCGCCGTGATGCCGAAATCGCGCGCGAGCCAGTCGCCGTGGTCGCGGTTGGGCGAGTAGACGTTATCGGGGATCAGCACGTCGTCGCCGGCCTTCAAAAGACCGAAGTACACGTTCGAGATCGACGACAGCCCCGACGGCTGCAGCAGCGCATGACTGCCGCCCTCGATCGCGGCGAGGCGCTGCGCGAGTGCGATCTGCGTGGGCGTCGCATGCAGGCCGTAGCGCCATTGCGCGTCGTTCTTCCAGTCGAGCGCGCGCATCGCGGCGAGGTCCGGGAACACCACCGTCGACGCGCGCGTGATCGGGGTCGAGAACGATTCGAAGCCTGGCGTGATCTGGTCCTTGGCGTGCACGATGCGGGTTTGCAGACCGCGATTGAGTTTGGATTCAGTCATGTGAAGCTCGATCAAAAACACAGGGAAGCGGGACTGACACTGCGTCTGCGCCGCACCATCCGGAGGCCCGGCACGCGAGCGCGTCAGTCGCCGGTTTGCAGGTTGCTGACGCCGCCCACCGGATGTCCGCCGGCAGCGGACGCGGGAGCTGCAGTCGCGCCATTGACCGCGGCGGCCGGTTGCGGAGCTGGGGTCGCAGCCTTGGCCGCTGGCACCGCCTGTCCCGTCTGCCCCGCCGCCGGCGGTTTCAGGTTGAATGCCTGCGGGTTCGAATCGTCGACGTTCATGCGGTCGCCTTCGAGCGAGCCGTCCGCCGCGAACTTGCCGACCCAGTTGCCGGTGATATGCGTGCCGTCGTTCGATTCCTCGACTTCGAGCGTATCGCCGTCGCGATCGCCAGCGATCAGGATCACCTCGCCGGTATCGGTGTACTGATACTCGCCGTGCACGCCGGACGGATCGTCGGTCTTGGGCCCGAGCCGCAGCACGATCGGCCGCGCGCCGAGCGTGCCCACGTAGCGCGGAAACTTCGCGAACTCCGGGCTCGGCTTCAGCGGCAGCTGGATCGGCGGCGGCGCGGCCAGCTCCTTGACCGCATCGCTTTCCGCCCATGCCTGCGACGGCACCGATAGCGCCGTGCCGGCGCACAACAGCGCGACGGCGCTCGCCACCACGCCGACGCGGCGGCGCAACGCGCGCGTTGCCATGCCCGTTACCGAACCCTTCGTCACTTTCACTTCCTGCATCGTGTCCATCCTCGTTGCCGGTTCCTGCTTGCTACCCGTGCCGCGCCGGCCTGCCGTGCGCGCTCACAGACGCTCGAAAACCGCCGCGATGCCCTGGCCCCCGCCGATGCACATCGTGACGAGCGCATAGCGCCCGCCGATGCGCTGCAGCTCGTACAGCGCCTTCACGGTGATCAGCGCGCCGGTCGCGCCGATCGGATGGCCGAGCGAAATGCCCGAACCATTCGGATTGACCTTGGCCGGATCGAAGCCGAGCTCCTTGCTGACCGCGCACGCTTGCGCGGCGAATGCCTCGTTGGCCTCGATCACGTCGAGGTCGGCGACCGTGATCCCCGCCCGTTCGAGCGCCTTGCGGCTCGCCGGGACCGGCCCGATACCCATGTACGCCGGATCGACGCCCGCATGCGCGTACGACACGAGCCGCGCCAACGGCTTGACGCCGCGCCGCTCGGCGACGCCACGCTCCATCAGCACGACGGCCGCGGCCGCGTCGTTGATGCCCGACGCATTGCCCGCCGTCACCGTGCCGTTGTCCTTCACGAACACCGGCTTCAGCTTCGCGAAGTCTTCCGCCGCTGCGTTCATCCGTGGGTGCTCGTCAGTGTCGAACACGACGTCGCCCTTCTTCGACGGAATCGCAATCGGCAGAATCTGTTCGTTGAAGTAGCCGCTCGTGATCGCGTGGGCCGCGCGGCGATGCGACTCGAGCGCGAGCGCGTCCTGCGCGTCGCGCGAGATCTCGTACTTGCGCGCGACGTTCTCGGCGGTCACGCCCATATGGATCGACTGGAACGGATCGTTGAGCGCGCCGACCACCATGTCGACCAGACGCGCGTCGCCCATGCGCTGGCCGAAGCGCGCGGCCGGCATCGAGTAAGGCGCGCGGCTCATGTTTTCAGCGCCGCCGCCGATCGCGATATCGGCGTCGCCGAGCAGCACGCTCTGCGCAGCCGACACGATTGCCTGCAAGCCCGAGCCGCACAGCCGGTTCACGGTCAGCGCGGGCGTATGCTGCGCGACCCCGCCGTTGATCGCCGCGACGCGCGCGAGATACATATCCTTCGGCTCGGTGTGCACGACGTTGCCGAACACGACGTGCCCGACCTCGTCGCCCGCCACGCTCGCACGCTCGAGCACTTCGCGCACCACGCGCGCGCCGAGATCGGTCGGCGCGAAATCCTTCAGGCTACCGCCGAACGTGCCGATTGCCGTGCGCACACCACTTACCACCACTACGTCCCGTTGCATCGCTTGTCCCTCCTGTTGTCTGTCCAGTCTGCCTGGATGATTGCGCCAGCGCGGGCCAGCTTGCGCCGCGCGCGGCTCGCGTGATTCGTAATTCCTATCCGGCCAGCAGCCGCTCGACCGTCTCACGCGACGGGATCGGCGCGACCGCGCCATAGCCTTGCGTGGACAGCGCGGCGGCGACGTTCGCGTAGCGCGCGGCGGCAAATGGATCGTCGCCCGCGACGATGCGCGCGATGAATGCGCCGCCAAAGCAGTCGCCGGCGCCGGTCGCATCGACCGCATCGACGACGTGGCCCGGCACGACGCGCCGCTCGTCAGGCGTCGCGATATACGAGCCATCCTTGCCGAGCTTCAGCGCGACCACGCGCGGCCCGTGCGACAGCAGAAAATCCACGATCTCGTCGCGGCCGGTCAGCCCTGTCAGTTCGGTCACGTCGTCCCAGCTCGGCAGGCAGATGTCGGTCTGGCGGATCGCCTCGAGCATCACCGCGCGCGCCCGCGCGAGCGGCCACAGCTTCAGACGCAGATTGGTGTCGAAGCTCACGCGCACGCCATTCGCGCGCGCATGCGCGATCGCTTCGAGCGCGGCGTCGCAGGCGCTCACGCTGATCGCGAGACTGATGCCGGACAGATGCACGACCTTCGCCGCCGCGAGCGCGTCGCGCGGCAGGTCGGCCGGCGCATAGCGGCTCGCCGCCGAGCCGGCGCGCAGATAGTCGAACGCGTGGCCGTTGGGGCCGTGCGATACGAAATAAACGCCGGTCGATGCTTGCGCGTCGATGCGCACGAACGACGTGTCGACCCGCTCGCGCTCCCACAGATCGACGAGCAGGCGTCCGAAATGATCGGCGCCGACCGCCGACACGAAGCCGGTCCTCGCGCCCTGGCGCGCGGCCGCGATGCAGAAGTTCGACGTGTCGCCGCCGAAGCCCTGCAGATAGTTCGGCTGATCCTTCGCCGACTGGTTGAATTCGATCATTGCCTCGCCGAGCGCGAGGATTTCCGGTGCTTGAGCTTCAGGCCCTGCGGCCGCGCTGAGCGTCATCGCTTAGACCTCGCCCCACAGATCGTGACCGTCCGCGCCGGTGATCTTCACGGATACGAAATCGCCGACCTTGTAGCGCTTCGACGCTTTGGTGGACGGCGCGATATAGACGACGCCGTCGATCTCCGGCGCATCCGCCGCGGTGCGGCCGATACCGCCGTCCGCGTTGATGTCGTCGACCAGCACCTTCAGCGTTCTGCCGACCTTCTTCGCGATGCGTTTCGCCGACACCTGCTCGGCCACTTCCATGAAGCGCGCGCGACGTTCCTCACGCACTTCGTCGGGCAGCGCACCGTCGAGTTCATTCGCGCTCGCGCCTTCGACCGGTGAATACGCAAAGCAGCCAACGCGATCGAGCTCCGCCTCGCGGATGAAATCGAGCAGCGTCTCGAACTGTTCTTCGGTCTCGCCAGGGAAGCCGGCGATGAACGTGCTGCGAATCGTCAGATCCGGGCAGATCTCGCGCCACGCCTTCACGCGCTCCATCACCTTCTCGGCGTTGGCCGGGCGCTTCATGCGCTTCAGCACTTCCGGATGCGCGTGCTGGAACGGCACATCGAGATACGGCAGCACGTGGCCTTTATACGGGCCCAAGGCCATCATCGGAATCACTTCGTCGACGCTCGGATACGGATACACGTAATGCAGGCGCACCCACGCGCCGTATTGCGCGGCGAGTTCGCCGAGCGCGGCGACCAGATCCGTCATGCGCGTCTTGATCGGCTTGCCGTTCCAGAAACCGGTGCGGTATTTGACGTCGACGCCGTATGCGCTCGTGTCCTGCGAAATCACCAGCAGTTCCTTCACGCCGGACTTGAACAGATTCTCCGCTTCGAGCATCACTTCGGCGACCGGGCGCGACACGAGGTCGCCGCGCATCGACGGGATGATGCAGAACGTGCAACGGTGATTGCAGCCTTCGGAAATCTTCAGGTACGCGTAGTGGCGCGGCGTGAGCTTGACGCCCGCGGCGGGCACCAGATCGACGAACGGATCATGCGGCTTCGGCAGATGGCTGTGCACCGCCTGCATGACCTCGCCGAGCGCGTGCGGGCCGGTCACCGCGAGCACCTTCGGGTGCACTTCCTCGATCAGCCCCGAACCGCTTGCGCTCTTCTTCGCGCCGAGGCAGCCCGTGACGATCACCTTGCCGTTTTCGTTGAGCGCTTCGCCGATGGCGTCGAGGCTTTCCTGCACGGCTTCGTCGATGAAGCCGCAGGTGTTGACGACCACGAGGTCCGCGCCGTCATAGGTGCCGGAGATTTCGTAGCCTTCGGCGCGCAGCTGGGTGATGATCTGCTCGGAATCGACGAGGGCCTTGGGGCAGCCGAGAGAAACGAAGCCGACTTTCGGTGTCGCGCCCGGCACGGCCGGAGCGTTGGAGGGGGTGGAAGACATGGGGAACCGCTTGAAGACGTTAAACCCCGAATTGTAGCGGTTCGCCACCGCCACCGCTCGTAAGTCTTTGAATTCTAGCGCTCAAACGGGGATGGCTTCGGCCGGATCAGGTTGATTCAGCTCGTTATTTTCGTCGCTGAAAACGTCCCGACGCGTCGGCGCCGACGCGCCTGCCGCCGCCAGCGCCTGGCCGATTACCGTAAGAATTTCGTCAGAGTCCTGCACTCGCCGGATCGCCGCATGCAGTTCAGCCGCTTGCGGCCAGGTCCGTTGCAGGTAGCTGAGCCACTTCTTGACGCGGCCATGCTCATGGGTCAGCGTGCCGTGCGCGCGCAGCTTGTTCATGTAGCCGATGATCGATCGCAACACCTGCTGCCATTCGTCGGGCGACGGACACGGGTCCATCAGCCCGCGGATTCGCTGCGCGAGAAACGGGTCCGACACGGCGCCGCGCCCGATCATCAGGTCCGCGCAGCCGCTGACCGAGCGGCAGCGCTGCCAGTCCGCCACCGTCCAAACCTCGCCGTTCGCGATCACGGGCACCTCGACGGCGGCGTCGATGCGCGCGATCCACTCCCAATGGGCAGGCGGCCGGTAGCGGTCGTCGCGCGTGCGCGCATGCACGACGAGCGAGGCCGCGCCGCCGTCCGCCAGCGCCTGCGCGCATTCGATCGCCCGCGACGTGTCGGACACACCGAGGCGCATTTTTGCGGTCACCGCGATATCGGCCGGCACCGCGGCACGCACGGCCGAGACGATCCGGTTCAGCAGCTTCGGGTTGGCGAGCAACATCGCGCCGCCGCCATGCTGATTGACGACTTTGGCGGGACAGCCGAAGTTCAGATCGATACCGTAGGGCGACAGCGTGGCCGCATGCGCGGCATTGCGCGCCATCCATTCGGGATCGCTGCCGAGCAACTGGATCACCATTGGCGTGCCGCTGGCGGTCACGCTCGCGTGCAGGATTTCGGGCGCCTCGCGCTCGTAGACGCGGGTCGGCAGCAGCGAGCCTGTGATGCGGATGAACTCGGACACGCAGCCGTCGAAAGCGCCTGCGCTCGTCAGCACGTCGCGCAGCACGTAGTCAGCGAGCCCTTCCATTGGGGCGAGAATCAGTCGGCTCATCAGCGGTGTGGGTGAACGGCGGGTCAGAGCAGAATGATCCGCGCGGCCTTCGCAACGGAAGACGCTGACGCGATCAGGGAGAGGGTATGAAACATAGGACGGGCCCAGCGGAAGGAAAACGGTAACGGCGCAAGCAGCGGTGTGCCGGCAGTGGACGCAACGGACATCGAGCCGCCGGAATCCGGTTCCGACGGAAAAGCGTCCCGCACGGGGGGCGCCATTGTAGCGCGCCGACGGCTGCACTCCCGCGAGCTCGCCGCCACTCATTGCTTCACTTCTTCTCCGTCTCCGGATTCCCCTGCGGCGTAGCCGGCGCATTGCTCGCGTTGCTCGCATTGACCGCGCCGCCCGGCGTGAACGGGAAGGTGGCGAACATCGTCTTCGCCTGGTTCTGCATCTGCTCCTGCATTTGCACGAACATATTCTTCGATTGCTCGATGTAGCTGGTCATCATGCCCTGCATCATCGGCGCCTGCATGTTCATGAACTGCGCCCAGACTTCGGGGTTCATCGCCTTACCTTCATAGAGGTTCTTCGACTGGTCGGCGAGCTTCGCCTGAATGTCGATGAAGGCCTGGATGTTCTTTTCCAGATAGGTTCCCATCATGCCCTGCATCGCATGACCGTAGAACCGGATGATCTGCGACAGCATCGACGACGAGAACATCGGCAGGCCGCCGCTCTCTTCTTCGAGAATGATCTGCAGCAGGATCGAGCGCGTCAGGTCCTCGTTGCTTTTGGCATCGATGACCTTGAAATCCTCCTGATCGAGCACGAGTTGCTTCACATCAGTCAGCGTGATGTAGGTGCTCGTCTCGGTGTCGTAGAGCCGACGATTCGGATATTTCTTGATCAGTCGTTCGGCCGTTTTCTTTGTAGTAGTAGTCATGTAACGCCTTTAAGCTCGAGTTAAGCAAACGCGGAAACGGCGTCCGGGCTGTGCAATCGGAACCATTGCGCAGCCGGGACGCCGGCGAAACCATCTGAGCCCAAGCGCGCCGCTTTGCGGTCCGGCGCGCCGATGGCTCAGCCCATATGCAAGCCGCCGTTCAGCGAAAAATCCGCGCCGGTGGCGAAGCCCGATTCTTCCGACGCGAGCCACGCGACGATCGAGCCGATTTCGCCCGGCTGACCGAGGCGGCGCACCGGAATCGTCGCGACGATTTTTTCCAGCACGTCCGGGCGGATCGCCTTGACCATGTCGGTGCCGATGTAGCCTGGCGACACGGTGTTGACCGTCACGCCCTTGGTCGCGACTTCCTGCGCGAGCGACATCGTAAAACCGTGAATACCGGCCTTCGCGGTCGAGTAGTTGGTCTGACCGAACTGGCCCTTCTGGCCGTTCACCGACGAAATGTTGATCACGCGGCCAAAGCCACGCTCGACCATGCCGTCGATCACCTGCTTGGTGACGTTGAACAGGCTGGTCAGGTTGGTGTCGATCACCGCCGTCCAGTCTTCGTGCGTCATCTTGCGGAACACGACATCGCGCGTGATACCGGCATTGTTGACCAGTATGTCGATCTCGCCGACTTCGGCCTTGACCTTGTCGAATGCGTCCTTGGTCGATTGCCAGTCACCGACGTTACCCTCGGAGGCGACGAAGTCGTAGCCGAGTGCTTTCTGCTCGTCGAGCCACTTCGCACGGCGCGGCGAATTCGGGCCGCAGCCCGCGACTACCCTGAAGCCTTCTTTGTGCAAACGCTGGCAGATGCTGGTGCCGATGCCGCCCATGCCGCCCGTTACGTACGCAATTCGCTGTGTCATAAACCACACTCCGTTATCGTTATCGAGGCGCCTGCCGGCGCCCCTCGTGCCTCGCCTGATGCTGGTTCCCGTTGCCGCCGGGCGACCGCCTGGCAACGCGCACGACCGGCACGAGTCACCTGTTGCAGCGCGCCGCACCGCCAGTCGATGTGCGGCGCGGCCCGATACCTATGCCGGCGAAGGCCACGCGCGAACTCTCGCGAATGCGTGCGGCCGTACCCAGCGTACTTCAAACGCGCTCGACCGCGAGCGCGACACCCATGCCGCCGCCGATACACAGCGACGCCAGACCCTTCTTCGCATCGCGCTTCTGCATTTCGTGCAGCAGCGTGACGAGAATCCGGCAGCCGGACGCGCCGATCGGGTGGCCGATCGCAATCGCGCCGCCGTTCACGTTGATCTTCGACGTGTCCCAGCCCATCTGCTGATGCACGGCGAGCGCCTGCGCGGCAAACGCTTCGTTGATTTCCATCAGGTCGAGGTCGGCCGGCGTCCAGCCCGCGCGCTCGAGGCAACGGCGCGAAGCCGGCACCGGGCCCATGCCCATCACCTTCGGATCGACACCCGCGTTCGCGTACGCCTTGATGCGCGCGAGCGGCGTGAGGCCGAGCGCTTCCGCTTTTTTCAGCGACATCACGAGCACCGCGGCCGCGCCGTCGTTCAGACCCGATGCATTCGCCGCCGTGACCGTGCCTTCCTTCGAAAACGCCGGCTTCAGGCCCGCCAGCGATTCGGCCGTCACGCCATGACGCACGAATTCGTCGGTGGCGAAGCGCAGCGGCTCGCCCTTGCGTTGCGGAATCTCGACCGGCACGATTTCGTCGTTGAAGCGCCCTGACTTCTGCGCGGCTTCCGCCTTGTTCTGCGACAGCGCCGCGAACGCGTCCTGCTGTTCGCGCGTGATGCCGTATTCCTTCGCGACGTTTTCAGCCGTCACGCCCATGTGGTAATGGTTGTAGACGTCCCACAGGCCGTCGACGATCATCGAGTCGATCAGCTTCACGTCGCCCATGCGGAAACCGTCGCGCGAACCCGGCAGCACGTGCGGTGCGGCGCTCATGTTTTCCTGGCCGCCAGCCACGACGATGTCCGCGTCACCGGCGATGATCGCGTTGGCCGCGAGCATCACGGCCTTCAGACCGGAGCCGCAGACCTTGTTGATCGTCATGCCCGGTACGGCCGACGGCAAACCCGCCTTGATCAGCGCCTGACGCGCGGGGTTCTGACCGGAGCCCGCCGCCAGCACCTGGCCCAGAATAACTTCGCTCACCTGTTCCGGCTTCACGCCTGCCCGTTCGAGCACGGCGCGCACCGCGAGCGCGCCGAGTTCAGGTGCGGCAATCTTCGCCAGCGACCCACCAAACTTGCCCACTGCAGTACGAGCGGCCGATACGATCACAACATCAGTCATTTCCATATCCTCCGGGCATCCCGGCCAACTGCGCCGCAGCCCGCTACGTTAAAAATTGCGTTGCAACTTGCGTTGCTCTCACGCCTTCATCAACCAGACGCTCATTCACCTGCCAAACACTTCTTCACCGGCCGACTGCGCGTTATGGCCGACGTCCACGGCAACCTCGCACGCGCGTCGAGCCGGTGCGTGAAACTTACTCCCGTTGCCGCACGTAGCGGCCCGGCGCCGGCTCGATGACCGGGAATTCGTCGGAGCCCAGCGTGGCGCGCGGCTTCACTTTCTTGCCGCCGTACTGATCGAGCCAGTCGGTCCATTCCGGCCACCAGCTGCCGGGCACTTCGGTCGCCGCGTCGAACCAGTCGTCCGCGCTTTCTGGGAGCGTCTTCGCGTCGGTATCGAGCTTCCAGAAGCTGCGCTTCTTCTTCGCGGGCGGATTGATCACGCCGGCGATATGGCCCGACGCGCCGAGCACGAACTTCAGCGGTCCGGTGAGCAGCGGCGCCGACGCATACGCGGTTTGCCACGGCACGATATGGTCTTCGCGTGATCCGTAAATGAAGGTCGGCACGTCGATCTTCGACAGATCGATCGGCTCGCCGCAGGTGGTCAGTGCACCCGGCTCGCGCAGCTTGTTCTCGAGATACGTGTTGCGCAGATACCAGACGTACATCGGCCCCGGCAGACTGGTCGAGTCGCTGTTCCAGTACAGCAGGTCGAACGGCACCGGCGTGCGGCCCTTCAGGTAGTTGTCGACGACGTAGTTCCACACGAGGTCGTTCGGGCGCAGGAACGAGAACGTGTTCGCGAACTCGAGGCCGCGCATCAGTCCGGGCGGCGCGCCGTTCTTGCCGCCGATGGTCTGCTCGCGCATTTGCACGTGCGCCTCGTCGACGAACACGTCGAGCACGCCAGTGTCGGAAAAGTCGAGCATCGCCGTGAGCAGCGTCATCGACGCGGCCGGATGTTCGCCGCGCGCGGCGACCACGGCGAGCGCGGTGGCGAGCATCGTGCCGCCGACGCAGAAGCCGAGCGTATTGATCTGCTCGCGGCCGCTGATCTTGCGCACGGTGTCGATCGACGTGAGCACGCCCTCGCCGATGTAGTCGTCCCATGTCTTGTGCGCGATGGACTGGTCCGCGTTGCGCCACGAAATCAGGAACACCTGGTGGCCCGAATCCAGCGCGTGCGCGACCAGCGAGTTTTCAGGCTGCAGGTCGAGAATGTAGAACTTGTTGATGCACGGCGGCACGATCAGCAGCGGCCGCTCGCGCACGGTCGGCGTGCGCGGCTTGTACTGGATCAGTTGCAGCAGATCGTTCTCGAACACGACCGAGCCCTCAGTGTTGCCAAGGTTCTCGCCGACCGTGAAACGCGACTCGTCGGTTTGGGAAATCTTGCCGCGCTGCATGTCGCCGAGCAGGTTCATCACGCCTTGGCGAAGGCTCTCGCCGTTGCTGTCGAGCAGCGTTCTCTGCGCTTCGGGATTCAGCGCGAAGAAGTTGCTCGGCGAGGCCGCCGCGGTCCACTGCTGAACCGCGAAGCGAATGCGCTCACGCGTTTTCGGCGCGGTGTCGAGCGCCTCGACCATCTGCTGCAGAAAGCGCGCGTTCAGCAGATACCACGCGGCGGTGAACGCGTAGGCCGGCGCCGCGCTCCAGGCGTCCGCGCTAAAGCGACGGTCCTTGAGTTCAGGCGCCTTGCTCGTCGACGTGGTGGCCTGCTGGATCAGTTCGATCGCCTCGCGCGAATAGTCGGTCTGCAGTTTCTGTAAACGCTCTGGCGGAATCGCGGCGGTGGGAATGCCCAGCCCGGGCAACGACGGCAACGCGCCGGCGGCCAGCTTGCTGAAGTCGGGCATGCCGGGAAACGCAGGCATTGGCGGAAAGCCCGCCGTGATCTGCGCGAGGTTCGGCATCTGCGGCATTGAGGGCATCTGGAACGCTGTGCCGTTTGCCGGCGCGCCGAACGAACGCCATGCGTTCATCCAGGCGTCGAGAAATTGCTGCATGCCCGCGGCTGACGATGCACCGCTCGTACCGGCCTGCTGCGTCTGCTCCTTCGAGGAGTCCGTGCTGGGGGAAGCTGAGGAATGAGATGCTGCCATGCCTGCTTTTGACCGGTAAGTCCTTGCGGACGGGTTGAGAGGCAGGTTCGTGCGCACGTAGCGATGACTCGCAAGTCCGTCACGCCCTGTCCCATGAAGGACGAGGAGCTTAGAAGAATCATTCTTGCTCCCCATCGCAAGGCATGTCAATGCTTGCTCCCGATTTTGCCGCACTGCGATAGTTTTTTTATTATCGTTTTCCCTGTATGGCAAATCGCGCCCTTGCGAATCAAATGATTCACACCGCGAGGAAATTAAAAACTCCCACGGCGCATGGCATTTAAGCATATTTATTCGTTCGGCCACCCACACAGCCGGCGGGCGATTCGCGCTATTGGCGGTCGTTCTGGCAGCGCAACAAAAAAGGTGTGTAAAGGCTGGGAGACAGCCTTTCGGCGGCAGATCCGCAATGGGATTCGAAAATCACGAACCGGTGCGCATTCACGCGAAAATAAAACCACCGTTCGATTTAAAAGTATGACGAGATGCGCACGCGCGGCATCTCCAATTTAATCTGCAATGGATTGCGCCTGCTCGTCGATCCAGATCAACGCGGCCATCCGGCCGGTTTCGCGATCGCGGCGATACGAATAAAAGCGCTCGCGCAGCGTGACCGTGCACAGATCGCCGCCGCCGATGCGCGTAAGGCCGAGCCGCCGCAGGCGCAAGCGGGCGAGCGCCGGCAGATCGGCGAGATATTTGCCCGCATTGCCGGGATGCGCGACGAATGCCTGCGCGGTCGCATCACGTTGTGCGCCGTCGACATCCGTCATGAAGGCGTCACGCACGTCCGCCCCGACTTCGAATGCGTTGGGCCCGATCGACGGTCCGAGGTACACATGCAACTCGCTCGCCTCTACGCCCGCCAGCGCCGCGACCCGCGCTGCCGTCTGCTCGACGATGCCCGCCGCGAGTCCGCGCCAGCCTGCATGCGCGGCGCCGACCGCGCGCCCCGCCTGGTCGCACAACAGCACCGGCATGCAATCGGCCACCATCACGACGCACGCGATGCCCGCGCGATCGGTGACGCTCGCGTCGGCGCGCGCCGGCGCGCCATGCTCGCGCGCGTGCGCGACCGCATCCTCCGCACGTGCGATGTCCGCGCCGTGGATCTGTTCGAGCCACGCGGCTTCGCGAACACCGGTGAGCGCGATGAGCCGTGCGCGATTGCTTGCGACCGCGGCGGGATCGTCGCCGGTCTTCAGGCCCAGATTCAGACCGCCGGGCTGGTCAGCGCCGTTGCGCCAGCGGCCGAACGGCGCGTCGCTGACGCCGCCGTCGCGGGTGGTCACGAGCGCGCGCACGCGCGGCGACACGTTCCATGCGGGTTGCACGACATCGGCAAAACCCAGCTCCGGCAAATTGGTGCTCATGCGTGATCGTCCTCGTCGTGGTCGCTCTCTTTATCGTACGCGCCGTCGTCGAACGACGCATCGTAGTCCTCATCCTCGTCATTCGCGTCATCGAACTCGCCGGCGTCGTTGCGCCCCAGACCGAGCGCCGCCGACAACGCCTCGATATCGGCGGGCACGTCGGCGCGCCATTGCATCGAGCGGCCGGTCTTCGGGTGGATCAGTCCGAGCCGCCACGCGTGCAGCGCCTGGCGCGCGAAGCCGTCTGGCAGCGGCGTGACCGAGCGCTTGCCGCGCGCGCGCCCATACACGGGATCGCCGAGCAGCGGATGGCCAATATGCGCGCAATGCACGCGAATCTGATGCGTGCGCCCGGTCTCCAGATCGCAGTGAATCGCCGTGACCGGCTGACGCTGCCAAATCGCCGAGGCCACGCGCCGGAAATGCGTGCGCGCCGGCTTGCCGGCCGCCCCCGTGACCACGGCCATGCGCGTGCGCTCGCGCGGATCGCGGCCGATCGGCGCGTCGATCGTGCCTTCGTCGGGCATGTTGCCCCACACGAGCGCGAGATAGCGGCGCTTTACCGTGCGCGCCTGCAACTGACGCACAAGGTCAGTCTGCGCCTCGAGCGTGCGCGCGACCACCATCAGCCCCGAGGTCTCCTTGTCGAGCCGATGCACGATGCCCGCGCGCGGCAGACCCGCCGCGGCCTCGCCATAGCGGTGCAGCAGGCCGTTAAGCACGGTGCCGCTCCAGTTGCCGGCCGCCGGATGCACGACCATGCCGGCCGGCTTGTTGATGACGACGAGCGTGTCGTCCTCGTAGACGATGTCGAGCGGCACCGGCTCGGGCGTGAAGGCGAGCTGCTCGGGCAGCAGATCGGGCACGAGTTCGATCGTGGCGCCAAGCGGCACCGGTTGGCGGATTCTGGCCGGCTTGCCGTCGACGCGCACCCGCTGCGCCTCGATCCAGCTTTGCAGACGGCTGCGCGAGAACTCCGGAAAAACCTTCGCGAGCACCTTGTCGAGGCGCTCGCCGGCCAGTTCGTCGGGTACCAGGACGCTGCGCGGCGCTTCGTCGAGCGTGCGAACCGGCACGGGAGCCGCCGTGGCGGCGGAGCCTTGCGGACGGCTTGCGGCGAGTGCGTCGCCGGTGAAATCGTCGTCGAGGGAATCGACGCCCGACGCGTCGGCGGGGTCGGCGCTTACGCTATAATCTTCGTTGCTATTCCCGGCGCCTGCGGTGCCTGGAGTATTTGAGCGGGTCATTGAATCTGGGTCACCTGGACGTAAAGCTAGACTGGAAAATGCGAGCCTTGAACACCATCACTGAAGCGGCGATCAATTTGGCGGCCATCAAGAAGGCGGCCCGGAAAGTGGCCGGATACGTTGCGTGCGCCGCGGCCGTCGTCGCTATCGCGGCTTGCCATGGCCTGCCGGAAAAGACCGACGAAACGGCAACGTGGACCAACAACAAATTATATACGGAGGCGAACGACGCCCTGACCGGTGGTGACTTCGGTAAGTGCGCGAAGTATTTCGAGATGCTCGAGGGCCGCGACCCGTTCGGCCACTTCGCGCAGCAGGCGCAGATCAACGTCGCGTACTGCAACTGGAAGGACAACGAAAACGCCGCCGCCGACCAGGCCATCGACCGCTTCATCCAGCTGCACCCGGATCATCCGGACATCGCCTACGCGTACTACCTGAAAGGCATGATCCACTTCAACGACGATCTCGGTCTGTTCGGCCGCTTCTCGGGCCAGGACATGAGCGAGCGCGACCCGAAGTCGCTGCGCGAGTCGTATGACGCGTTCAAGGTCGTGGTGGACCGATTCCCGAACAGCAAGTACGCGGCGGACGCCGCGCAGCGCATGCGCTACATCGTGAATGCGCTCGCATCGCACGAAGTCCACGCCGCGGACTACTACTATCGCCGCGGCGCCTATGTCGCCGCCATCAACCGTGCGCAGCTCGCATTGCGCGAGTACAAGAACGCGCCGGCCATCGAAGACGCGCTGCACATCATGATCCTGTCGTACGAGAAGCTGAACAACCAGCAACTCGCCGACGACACGCGTCGCGTGCTGGCCGGCACCTTCCCCGACAGCCCGTACGTGACCGGCCACGCACGGCCCGGCGCCGCGAAGTCGTGGTGGCAGTTCTGACGCCCCACGCGCCGACGGCACGCTGAGCGTCGTCTGAAAAAGAAAACGCCACGACCTCGGTCGTGGCGTTTTCTTTTATGCGCGCCGCGAGACTCAATCTCGCTCGAACAGCGCAATCGATTCCACGTGCGACGTGTGCGGGAACATGTTGACGACGCCCGCGCCCACCAGCCGATAGCCGGCCTCGTGCACGAGCAGCCCGGCATCGCGCGCGAGCGTGCCCGGCGCGCACGACACGTACACGATGCGCTTCGGCAGAGGCCCGTTGCCGCTTTGCGCAATTTCCGCGAGGGCCTTCGCGATCGCGAGCGCGCCTTCGCGCGGCGGATCGATCAGGAACCTGTCGAAGTGGCCGAGCGCGCGCAGGTCGTCGGCGGTGACTTCGAACAGGTTGCGGCACGCGAACGACGCATGCCCCGCGACGCCATTCAGCTCCGCATTGGCGAGCGCGCGCTGGGTCAGCTCTTCGCTGCCCTCGATGCCGACCACTTCCCGCGAGATGCGCGCGAGCGGCAGCGTGAAGTTGCCGATCCCGCAGAACAGGTCGAGCACGCGGTCCGTGCGCGCCGGCGCGAGCAGGCGCAACGCGCGACTCACTAGCACACGGTTGATCGCGTGATTGACCTGGGTGAAATCAGTGGGCTTGAACGGCATGCGGATGCCGTACTCGGGCAGCGTGTAGTCGAGCTGCACGTCAAGCGGATAAAGCGGCGTGACCGTGTCGTGTCCGCCCGGCTGGATCCAGAACTGCACGTTGTGCTCGTCGGCGAACTCGCGCAGTACCTGCTCGTCCTCAGCCGTCAGCGGTTCGAGGTTGCGCACGACGAGCGCCGTGACCGACGAGCCGACCGCGAGTTCGAGCTGCGGCATGCGCTCGTAGATCGACAGCTTGCGGACCATGAAGCGCAGCGGCATCAGCATCGCCGACACATGCGGCGGGAGCACCTCGCAGGTCTTCATGTCGGCGATATAGCTGCTCTTCTTCTCGTGAAAGCCGATGCGCATGCCGCCGCGCTCCGGCAGAAAGCGCACCGCGAGCCGCGCGCGATACCGATAACCCCAGGACGGCCCGTGAATCGGCCGGAACACCGTTTCGGGGCGAAGCTTCGCAAGATGCTGCAGGTTGTCCTCGAGCACGCGCTGCTTGACCGCCACCTGCGCGCGCATGTCGAGATGCTGCATCGAGCAGCCGCCGCAGACGTTGAAGTACGCGCATTTCGGCGTCGTGCGGATCACGCTCTCGCGGAACACCTGGACCACTTCGGCCTGCTCGAATTTGGGTTTGCTGCGATACGTCGAGTAGCTGACCAGTTCACCCGGCAGTGCGCCTTCGACGAACACGACCTTGCCTGGCGTGCCGTCTTCGCTGGTGGTGCGGCCCACGCCGCGCGCTTCCATGTCGAGCGACACGATTTCGATAACCGGTTCGTTGCCGGTAATGACGGGCGCCGGCGCCGGGGCCTGCGCCCTGGCATGCTTCGATGAGCGCCGCGGCGAGCGACGTTGGGGGGCAGTTCGGGACACCTGCGGACTTCCTGACAAACTGTGGGGGAAAGGCGAGATTGTAGACGAAGCGTCGGGCTTGCCTGCGGCGCGGTGCGGGTCGGGCGTGCGGCGAGCACGCGCAAGCCTTGCTCGCGCGAGCTTACTGCTCGAACGCCGCCAGATACTCGGCCCACTGCGGCGCCGCTTCCAGAGCGAGCGCGTTCTTCACGAGGTTGATCTCGTCGGCATATTCCGACGGCGAAAAGCCGCCGCGCATCAACTGGAAGCGGCAATACAGCAGGTATGTGTTGACCACATCGGTCTCGCAGTAATTGCGGATTTCCTCGATGCGCCCTTGCTGGAACGCCTGCCAGACCTGGCTGCCGTCCATGCCCATCTTGCCCGGAAAGCCGCACATCTTCGCGAGCGCGTCGAGCGGCGCATTGGCGCGCGCCTGGTACATCGCGAGCACGTCCATCAGGTCGGTGTGGCGCGCGTGGTAGCGGCTGATGTAGTTGTTCCACTTGAACTCGCGATCGTCCTCGCCGAGATCCCAGAACCGATAGGCCGGGATGCCGTTGACGAGTGCGCGATAGTTGAGCACCGGCAGATCGAAACCACCGCCGTTCCAGGACACGAGTTGCGGCGTGTACTTCTCGATCACGCGATAAAACGACTGCACGAGCGTCGCCTCGCCGTCCTCGGGCGTGCCGAGCGAGCGCACGCGAAAACCGTTGTTGTCGCGGAACACGCAGGAAATCGCCGCGACCCGTTGCAGGTGATGCGGCAGAAAATCGCTGCCGGTTTTTTCGCGGCGCGCGGCGAACGCGTGCTCGGCGACGTCGGCGTCGCTCATCGACGCGGGCAAATCTTCAAGACGGCGGATGCCGGCGACATCGGGAATCGTCTCGATGTCGAAAACAAGAATCGGTGTCATCAGTCAGAGAACGGCGTCTTTGCGGACACCGTTTGAGGCGAAGAAGCGCTTGAGTCGCACCAGCGCTTCCTGTTGGATCTGGCGCACACGCTCGCGCGTGAGGCCCATTTCGTCGGCCAGCTCCTCGAGCGTGGCGGGCTCGATGTGGTTCAGACCGAAGCGCCGCTCGATCACATGGCGGTGCTTGTCCGACAAGCGCGCGAGCCAGGCGCGCGTCAGCGTTTCAAGCTCGCGATGCTGCACCTCGGCGTCTGGCGACTGGCTCTGGTCGTCCGACAGCAGATCGAGCAGACTGCTGGCCGGATCGAGGTCGAGCGGCGCGTCAAGCGACGCGGTGTGCTCGTTCAGCGCGAGGATGTCGGTGACTTCGTCGGTGGTCTTGCCGGTCAGGTAGGCGATGTCGTCGATGCTCGCGTCCCGGCGCTCGGCCGCCTCGCCGGAATTCATCGAGTTCTTTTCCAGATGACGCTTCGCGCGCAACACCTGGTTGAGCTCACGAATCACATGCACGGGTAATCGCACGGTGCGCGCCTGGTTCATGATCGCGCGCTCGATGCTCTGGCGGATCCACCACGTCGCGTAAGTCGAAAAACGGAAGCCGCGCGTCGGATCGAATTTTTCGATTGCGTGCATCAGGCCGAGATTGCCCTCTTCGATCAGATCGAGCAGCGGCACGCCGCGATTCAGATAACCCTTGGCAATGCTGACGACCAGCCGCAGATTACGTTCGATCATCACCTGCCGCGCTTCGAACTCGCCGGCCTTGGCAAGGCGCGAATATTTCTGCTCTTCCTCGACGGTGAGCAGCGGCTTTACGCTGATGCGATTCAGATAATGCTGGATCGTGTCGGCCGTGAGTTCGGCCTGCAGTAGTGCGCGGAAATCGTCGGCGTCGGGCGGCGCCTCGCCGGTGGTTTCGCGCGCGTCAGCGCTCTCGCTGTCGTCGAGACCGCTCTGGCGTTCGTCGAGATCGCGCTCCTCGACGGTCTCTTCTTCCACTTCCGAAGCGCCGCTTTCGTCCACTGCAGCGGACGTGGCTTCGCTGATCGTCTCAGACTCGGCTTGCGGCGGGCGGCGCTTCGATTTCGGCATGGTCGTATCGCTTATTGCGGCGGCAAATACTTCAGTGGGTCGACTGGTTTACCCTGTCGGCGAACTTCGAAATGCAACATCACGCGGTCGGAATCGCTATTGCCCATCTCAGCGATCTTCTGCCCCTTCGTTACCGCGTCCCCCTCTTTTACCATCAAAGCGCGGTTGTGTGCATACGCGGTGAGATAAGTTGCATCATGCTTGATGATAATGAGATTGCCGTAGCCACGCAGCCCATTTCCGGCATAGACGACGCGACCATCCGCTGAAGCTTTGACCGGCTCGCCCACCGAGCCGCCGATATTGACGCCCTTGTTGGTCGAGTCGTTAAACGTGTTGAGCAGCGGACCACGCGCCGGCCATGCAAATGCTACGTTGCCCGTGGCGGCGCTGCCGGTGTCGGCGCTCGCCGCAGAGGGATTGGCTGGAGGCGCAGCGAGCGTACCGTTCGTCGCGCCGCCGTACAGCGGCGGCATCGCAGCGCCGACCGCGGCCGGCGCGTTGTTGTTCAGCGGTGCGCTTTGCACCGCGCCGGTGCTGCCGATCGGCGCGGTCGACACGCCCGGCGTCATGGCCGCGGTATTCGCGCCCGGCGGCACGACGCGCAGCAACTGGTCGACTTCGATCTGATTCGGGTTGGTCAGGTTGTTCCACGTCGAGATGTCGCGGTAATTCTGGCCGTTTTCGAGCGCAATGCGGTACAGCGTATCGCCCGGCTTCACGCGATAGTAGCCGGGCGGCGGCGGCCCGAGCGGCACGGCCGGTTGCGCCCCGCCCTGCGCCGTGGCGAGCGTGCCGGCGCCGGAGCGGTCGACGACGGGCGCCTGGTCGAGCCGGGATGCGCAGGCCGTCATCAACAGGGACAAGGCGAGCACGCACACGCTGCGCTGGGTTACGGTCATGGGGGTATTCGGGGTGGTTCTCTGCATCGCGCGCAACATACTCATCGGTGTCAAATCACTCCGGATTTTAAGGGTACAAAGAAAACGCGATCAAGCCGCGACTCGCGCCATTGCGCGGGCCCGAGGCGCTCGACCAGCGTCAGCACCTGGCTCTGTCCTTCCTGTGAGCCGACCGGCGCAACCAGACGTCCGCCGATCGCAAGCTGCTCGAGCAACGCCTGCGGCACGTCGAGTCCGGCAGCCGCGATCACGATTGCGTCGAACGGCGCCGCCGACGGCAAACCGAGCCGCCCGTCGCCGTAATGCAGCCGGATATTCGGAATGCGCAGCGGACGCAGATTCGTCTTAGCGCGCTCGGACAGCGGCTTGATACGTTCGATCGAATAAACCTCACGCGCGACCTGGCTCAGCACCGCCGCCTGATAGCCGCAACCGGTGCCGATTTCGAGCACGGTGTTCAGCGCGCGCCCGGCGGCCGCGAGCTCGATCATTCGCGCGACCACCGACGGCTTCGAGATGGTCTGGTGATGACCGATCGGCAGCGCGGCATCTTCGTACGCCTGGACCGCGAGACCCGGATCGACGAACATGTGGCGCGGCACCGCCGCCATCGCGTTCAGCACACGCTGATCGCTCACCCCATTGGCTCGAAGGCGTTCGACCATGCGTTCGCGAACCCGTTCCGAAGTCAGCGCCGGCGCGTTGTTCATCGCGCCGCTGCTTGCGCCAGCGAATGCGCCACTCATCGCGCCGGCCAGTGCGACGTTCGGCGCGCCTTTCGCGGTTTGCTGCGCTTGCGACTGAAGTGGTGATGGCGTCCCGCGCGCGCTATGGCCTCGCGCATGCGTCGAGGTTTTGCCCGGCTTGACCGACGACTTCGGCGCTTGCTTGACAGGCTGCCCCGCCAATGCACCAGCCAACGTGTTCGCCATTGTCTTCGCGACTGGCGCGGCCTGCGGCTTCGGCGGCATCGCACTGGGCGCGGCCGTGGCCGAGCTCAACGATGCGCTTTGCGTCTTCACCTGGGGAATCACCTGGGTTCGCGTCGCCGGCGCAGGTTGCGCGGCAGTGGAGGTCCTCGCTTGCGCTCGTGCGCCCGCGCCGCCCTGCGTCGGTTTCGCCGACTGCTGCCGCGCATTCAACGCCGCGCTCGCCGCGAGCGCCGCCGCGCGCATCTCACCCGGACGTCCCTCGGGCCGGCGCGGTTCGCGGACCAGGTCCTCGAGACCCAGCGGAAAGCGCTTCGCGCGCTCGCCGGTCATGAAGTGCCGCTGCCGGCGCGCAGCCAGTCGCGCGCCGCGGGCAGCATTTGCGTATAGGTCAGATCGAGCTGCAGCGGCGTGATCGACACGGCGCCGTTGGCCACCGCATGGAAGTCCGTGCCTTCGCTCGCGTCGCGCGCCTGGCCCGAGGGGCCGATCCAGTAGATCGGCTCGCCGCGTGGATTGGTTTGGCGGATCACCGGCTGTGATGGATGACGTTTGCCGAGACGCGTGATCTGCCAGCCGCTCAGCTCGTCGTACGGCAGGTTGGGAATATTGACGTTCAACAGCGGATGCCCGGGCAACGGTCGTTCGAGATAATGCGCGACGATTTCGGCGGCGACACGCGCCGCGTCTTCGAGATGGGCCCAGTCTTTGTCGACGAGCGAAAACGCGATGGCCGGCACGCCGAACATGACGCCTTCGGTGGCGGCCGCGACGGTGCCGGAATACAGTGTGTCGTCGCCCATGTTCTGGCCGTTGTTGATGCCCGATACGACGAGATCCGGCTTATGGTCGAGCATGCCGGTCAGCGCGATGTGCACCGAGTCGGTCGGCGTGCCGTTCACGTAGTAGAAACCGTTCGCCGAACGCAGGACCGACAGCGGCCGCCACAGCGTCAGGGAATTCGACGCGGCGCTACAGTTCTGTTCGGGAGCCATCACGGTGACGTCGGCGATCGGCTTCAGCGCTTCGTAAAGCGCGGCGAGGCCCGGCGCCAGATAACCGTCGTCGTTGCTGAGTAGGATTCGCATGCGCCGATTGTAACCGAGGAAAGATGGCACGCGAACGACATGGCGGATGTGTCCGGGTGGCAGGCACGAGCGTCGTGCGAGCCGATGTTTTTCAGGCGCGCGAATGCTGGCGTCGAACGCAAGGGATGCTGCTTCGTATTGAACCCGACGCTGTGCAGGCGGGCTGAATCGGCAGTAAATCGCACGATCGTGCGCTTTGCTTTACACTCGAAAACGTTGCGAACCCTGAACGATATGGAGACACGATGCGCGCAATTCGCTGCAAGCAGTACGGGCCGCCCGAGAGCCTGGTCGTCGACGACCTGCCGGATCTCGAACCGCCGCCTGGCCACGTCGTGATCGACGTGAAGGCCGCGGCCGTCAATTTTCCCGACGTGCTGATCATCGAGAACAAGTACCAGTTCAAGCCGCCGCTGCCGTTCACGCCGGGCTCGGAAGCCGCGGGCATCGTGCGCGCGGTGGGCGAAGGCGTCACGCAGTTCAGGCCGGGCTCGCGCGTCGCCGCGTTCACGGGCTCGGGCGGTTTCGCCGAGCAGGCGCTCGCGCCCGCCGCGGCCTGCGTGCCGCTCGACGACGACGTGGGGTTCGAACTCGCGGCCGCGTTCACGCTCGCGTACGGCACCTCGCATCACGCGGTGGTCGATCGCGGCGCGCTACAGCCTGGCGAGACGATGCTCGTGCTCGGTGCGGCCGGCGGCGTCGGGCTCGCAGCGGTCGAAATCGGCAAGGCGCTCGGCGCGCGCGTGATCGCGGCGGCATCTAGCGATGAAAAGCTCGCGACCTGCGTGAAGCACGGCGCGGACGCGACGATCAACTACCGCACCGAGGATTTGCGCGAGCGCATCAAGGCGCTCACCGATGGCAAAGGCCCGGACGTGATCTACGATCCGGTCGGCGGCATCTATGCGGAACCGGCGTTTCGCAGCATCGGCTGGAGGGGGCGTTATCTGGTGGTCGGCTTTGCGAACGGCGAGATCCCAAAGCTGCCGCTGAACCTGATGTTGCTCAAGGGCGCAAGCGTGGTCGGCGTGTTCTGGGGCGACTTCGCGAAGCGTGAGCCGCAGCGCAATCACGCCGCCTTCGAGCAGATGACCGGCTGGATTCGCGAAGGCAAGCTCAAGCCCTACGTGTCCGCCCGCTATTCGCTCGACGACACCGGCCGCGCGTTGCGCGACATGGTCGAGCGTCGCGTGATCGGCAAGGTGGTGATCACGCCTTGATGCAGCATCGCTCACAGCTTCTCGGTATCTCCGGCGCGCGGCTGCCACTTCATCAAGCGCCGCTCCGCCGTCCCGACGATCGCATCGAGAACCAGAGCGAATGCGGTCAACACCAGAATCCCCGCGAACACGGTGTTGATATCGAAGGTGCCTTCGGCTTGCAGGATCAGATAGCCGACACCGCGCGCCGAGCCGAGATACTCGCCCACCACCGAGCCGACGAACGCGAGCCCCACCGACGTATGCAGGCTCGAAAACACCCAGCTCATCGCGCTCGGCAGATAAACGAAGCGCAGCAGCTGTTTGCGGTTCGCGCCGAGCATGCGCGCATTCGCGAGCACGAGGGGGCTCACTTCCTTCACGCCCTGATAGACGTTGAAGAACACGATGAAAAATACCAGCGTGACGCCGAGCGCGACCTTCGACCAGATGCCGAGGCCGAACCACACGCCGAAGATCGGCGCGAGAATCACGCGCGGCATCGAATTCGCGGCCTTCACGTACGGATCGAATAGCGCGCTCGCGGTCGGCGCTAGCGCGAGCCACAGGCCGACGCCGAGCCCGATCGCGGTGCCGAGCACGAACGCGAGCACGGTCTCGACCAACGTGATCCACAGATGCAGATAGATCTCGCCTCCCGTGAACCATTCCCAGATCCGCTGCAGTACTTTCTGCGGCTCGCCGAAGAAAAACGCCGCCTTGTTCGGATCGTCGAAATAGAACGGCGGCAAAAGCGTCGGGCTCGTCAGCACGTACCACAGCACGAAGGACAGTACGAGCAGCAGCCACTGCCAGATCGCCAGATTCGCCCGGCTTGGGCGCAACGTCTTCCACATGACTTGGTTCGCCTTGGACGATTATTGAACACGCCTTCTCTTTCAATGCGCATGCAGGGATGCGCGGCACACTTAAACCGCGGTCAGTTGCTGCTGATACCCCTTGAGCACTTCATCGCGCAGCACACCCCAGATCTGCGCGTGCAATTCGACGAAGCGCGGATGCGAGCGGATTTCGGCGACATCGCGCGGCCGCGGCAGATCGATCCGGAACTCGCCGATCGGATGCGTGGCGGGACCGGCCGACAGCACCACCACGCGATCCGACATCGCGATCGCTTCGTCGAGATCGTGCGTGATGAACAGCACCGCCTTGCGCTTCGCGGCCCATAGATCGAGCAGTTCGTTTTCCATCAGCTGCCGCGTTTGAATATCCAGCGCGGAAAACGGCTCGTCCATCAGAATGATGTCGGGATCGAGTATCAGCGTTTGCGCCAGCGCGACACGCTTGCGCATGCCGCCAGACAGTTGATGCGGATAGCGGTCGCCGAAGCCGCCGAGACCGACGCGCTTTAACCATTCTTCGGCCTTCGCGCGCGCTTGCGAGGCCGGCACGCCGTGAAACGACAGGCCGGCCATCACGTTGTCGAGCGCCGAGCGCCACGGCATCAGCGCATCGGCCTGGAACATATAGCCCGCGCGGCGATTCAGCCCGCCGAGCTTTTCGCCGAACACGCTGACCGCGCCCGCCGACGGCTGCAGCAACCCCGCGCCGATGTTCAGTAGCGTGGACTTACCGCAGCCGGTCGGCCCGACTACCGACACGAACTCGCCCGGCTCGATACGCAGCGTCGTGTCCTTGACCGCCGTGTAGCGCTGCTCGCGACTATCGCGCGCGGCGAACGTGCAGGTGATGTTTTCGAGCGCCAGGGCAGCAACGGTCATCTTACGGCTCGCTTCGGGGAATCGGGTTTGCGGGGTCGCGGCGACGCTTGGCGGCGGCGTGAACGCGGCGAATCGCGCTGTCCACGTGCTGTTCGATATGCCTACGCGCGCGCCGCTTCGTTTACGCCTTGACGGTCGTCAGCGCCTTCTTCACGAAGTCGTTGGTCCACGTCTTCGACAGATCAATCTGCGCGTTCTGGATCATCGGATCGAACGCCTTCAGCGTCTTCAGCGACGTCGCGGGACCGTCGGCGGGCATCAGGCCGTCGGGCGACATCGCTTCGCGCACGTGCTGCCACGCGTCGAGATAGAGCGCGCGGTCCCCGAGCAGATAGCTCTCCGGCACCGTGTTGATCAGTTCGCTGCCGCTCGCGTTCTGCAGCCACTTGAGCGCGCGCACCATCGCATTGGTCAGCGCCTGCGTGGTGTTCGGGTTCTTCGTGATGAACGACTGCGACGCGTACAGGCAGCCCGCCGGCATGTCGCCGCCGAACACGGTGTGCGTATCGGCGAGCGTGCGGGTATCCGACACGACGCGCACGTCGCCTGCGCGCTCGAGGCGCGTGACGACCGGATCGAGATTGGCGATCGCGTCGACCTGCCCGGACTGCAGCGCGGCGATCGCGCCGGCACCCGCGCCCACGCCGATGAACGCGACGTCCTTCGGACTGAGCCCCGCTTTCGCGAGCACGAAGCTCGCCATGATCGACGTCGACGAACCCGGCGCAGTCACGCCGATCTTCCTGCCCTTCAGATCGGCGATCGACTTGTAGTTCGGCATCGTCTTCTTCGACACCGCGAGCACGATCTGCGGCGCGCGGCCCTGCAACACGAATTCGCGGAACATCTGCTTTTGCGCCTGCAACAGCAGTGTGTGTTCGAACGCGCCGGAGACCACGTCCGCGCTACCGCCGACTGCCGCCTTCAGCGCCTGCGAGCCACCCGCGAAGTCGGAAATCTCGACTTCGAGCCCCTCGTCCTTGAAGTAGCTGCGGCGCTCGGCGATCGTCAGCGGCAGGTAGTAGAACAGGTTCTTGCCGCCCACCGCGATCGCCACCCTGGTGGTCTCGGGTTTGCCCTGCGCGAAAGCGAACGGCGTGGCCGCGAGCGAGGCGCCCGCGAGCGCCGCCCCGCCGGCAAGGAAAGTTCTGCGTTGCATGGTCCGTTGTCTCCAGATTTTTCGTCGTGCGGCTTTTGACCGCCCGTGTGCGCTTTACGCGCTTTTCTCTATGCGTTGCGCTGTGCGCATCAAACGATCTGTTGCACCCGCAACCTCGCGATGCCGTCAGCATCATAACCTAGCGATTGCAGGACTTCATCGGTATGTTCACCCAGTTCCGGCCCCAGCCAGCGGGTCTCGCCGGGCGTCGCCGACAGCTTCGGCGTGACCGCCGGCAGCGTGATTTCATTGCCGTCCTGCCACTTGAACCGCTGGATCATCTGCCGCGCGATGAACTGCGGATCGGTGAACATGTCGGCGACGCTGTAGATGCGGCCCACCGGTACATCGGCCGCGTTCAGCACCGCGAGCGCTTCGTCGATCGTGCGCGAGGACAGCCAGGCGGCGATCGCGGCGTCGATTTCCTGCGTGCGCGGCACGCGGCCATCGTTATGCGCGAGCGCCGGATCGTTCGCCAGATCGTCGCGTTCGATCGCGATCATCAGGCGCCTGAAGATCGGATCGCTGTTGCCGCCGATCACGATGCTGCCGTCGCGGCACGGATACGTGTTCGACGGCACGATGCCCGGCAGCGACGCGCCGGTACGTTCGCGCACCATGCCGTAGACGCCGTATTCGGGCACCACGCTTTCCATCATGTTGAAGACGGCCTCGTATAGCGCGACGTCGACGACCTGCCCCTTGCCGCCGTTCACCTGCTTGTGGTGCAACGCCATCAGCGCGCCGATCACGCCGTGCAGCGCGGCGATCGAATCGCCGATCGAAATGCCGATACGCGGCGGCGGCAGCTCCGGGTAGCCGGTGATGTGGCGCAGACCGCCCATCGACTCGGCGATCGCGCCGAAGCCGGGCCGGTCGCGATACGGACCCGTCTGGCCGTAGCCCGACAGACGCACCATCACGAGGCCAGGGTTCTCGGCGGACAGCACGTCGTAGCCGAGCCCGAGCTTTTCGAGCAGCCCAGGCCGGAAATTCTCGACGACGATATCAGCCTCTTTCGCGAGGCGCCGCACGATCTCCTTGCCCTCTTCGGCTTTCAGGTTGATCGTGACGGACTTCTTGTTGCGCGCCTGCACGGCCCACCACAGCGACGTACCACCGACTTCCGGATACAGCTTGCGCCATTTGCGCAGCGGGTCGCCGCCTTTGGGGTCTTCTATCTTGATGACCTCGGCACCGAATTCGCCGAGAAAACGCGCGGCGAACGGCCCGGCGATAAGCGTGCCGAGTTCCAGCACCTTGACACCGGCGAGCGGGCCGCGCGCGTCATGCGGTGCGGCGCTCGCGGCTGATTCGGGGGTGGCGCTCATGAGTCTCCTTTGTCGGCCAGAGATGGCGACGCGTGCCTGGATGGGTACTGCGGCCGCCAACGATAGCCGCGTGGCTACATCGAACGACGGTCGAGCATCGCGCGAGCGATCGTGCCTGCGTCGACATATTCGAGTTCGCCGCCCACCGGCACCCCGCGCGCGAGGCGCGTGACGGCGAGCCCACGCGCCTTCAGCGTCTGCCCGAGGTAATGCGCGGTGGCTTCGCCTTCGTTGGTGAAATTGGTAGCCAGCACGACTTCCTTGACGACGCCATCCGACGCGCGCTTGACGAGCCGGTCGAAATGGATTTCCTTCGGGCCGATGCCGTCCAGCGGACTCAACCGCCCCATCAGCACGAAATAGAGGCCGCGATAGGTCATCGTCTGTTCGAGCATGATCTGGTCGGCCGGCGTCTCGACGACGCATAGCAGCGACGGATCGCGCTCTTCATCGAGGCAGACCTCGCAGATCTGCGCTTCGGTAAACGTATTGCACTTTTCGCAGTGACGCAGATGCTCGGTCGCGAACAGCAGCGAGCGGCCGAGCTTTTCGGCGCCTTCGCGATCGTGCTGCATCAGGTGATACGCCATGCGTTGCGCGGACTTCGGCCCGACACCGGGCAGCGCGCGCAGCGCTTCGACGAGCGCCGACAGGGCGGAAGGTTGTTTCATGCGGATCGGCGTCGACGTGAGTGGTGCTCGGGTGGGCGAATTCGGATGCGGGGGCGGTGCTCGAACCGGGCCGCGCTTGCGCGCCCCGACGGCGGCGCTTTCACGCGCGGCTGTACTGTCGGTGATTGCAGCCTGCGCGCGGCGCGCGGCCAGCGAGCGCTTGCGCTCGCACCGCGGCGATCACCGCCGCGGCGCTCGCCCGCTTCAGCCCGCTTCAACAGCGGCGGCTTAGAACGGCAGCTTGAAGCCCGGCGGCAGCGGCAGGCCGGCGGTCATGCCACCCATCTTTTCCTGCGCGGTCGCCTCGGCCTTGCGCACGGCGTCATTGAACGCGGCGGCGACGAGATCTTCCAGCATGTCCTTGTCGTCGGCGAGCAGGCTCGGGTCGATCGACACGCGACGCACGTCGTTCTTGCAGGTCATCGTCACCTTGACGAGACCGGCACCCGACTGCCCCTCTACCTCGATCAGCGCGAGTTGCTCCTGCATCTTCTTCATGTTTTCCTGCATCTGCTGGGCTTGCTTCATCAGCCCGGCGAGTTGGCCTTTCATCATGGACGTGCTCCTTCTAGACAGTGTGGAATCTGGTTTTCCGGCGCCGCGCTGCGGCGCCGCCGCGAACGATGGATCAGTGGGCCGGCGACGCGCCGTTCGGCGCGGCGTCCGGGATAATCGGGCGGATCGAGCCCGGCACGATGCTCGCGCCGAACTCGCGAATCAGCGACTGCACGAACGGATCGGCGCTAATCTCGCGCTCCGCTTCCTGCTGGCGCTGCGCGCGCAGCTTCGCGTCGTGCGCGGCGGCGGTACGGCGCGCCGGGCCGACGTCGACCTGCACGTCGACGTTCCGGCCGAGCCGCTCGACGAGCGCTGACTTCAGTTTAGCGACCTGCGACGCTTCCGCGTATTGCGGCACCGGCACGTTCAGCTTCAGCGTGCTGCCCTCGAGCGCCATCAGTTCGCTGTTGAACGCAAGCTGGTACGAGATGCCCTTCAGCGGCAGATCGACGGCGAGCGCGGGCCAGTCGCCGGTGAAACCAAGCGGATCGAGCGGCACGGCTGGCGGCAGCGGCCGCGTATCGACGATTGGCGCGGGCGTGGCGCCCTGCGCGGCCGGGCCGTCCATACGGACGTCGTCGGGGCCGCGGTCGAACACCGGCACGAAGTCGTCGTCGGGCGGAATGAAGTAGGCATCGTCCGCGGCCGATAGCGGCACGTAGTCGTCGGGCGGCATGTCGTCCCAGGGTGGGCTCGACGGGCTGTTCTGTTGCGCGTTGCTGCTGGCGCCGCTGTTTGCGTTGGCGGTAGGCGCGGCGGGGTCGTGCGACACCCTGCGTGGCGCGGTAGGCACCGGTACCGGCACGATCACGCGCGGCGCCACGGGTTTCGGTGCGGCCGGCTTCGGTGCGGCCGGCTTCGGCGTGGCGGGCGCGGCAGGCTTCGCGGCCGCGCCGGTATTTGCGCGGCCACGGTCGGACGATACCTTCATGCCGGCGTTGCGCAGAACGTCGAGCGCGGCGCTGGCCCCGGCCGCGCGGCGCGGAGCGGGATCGGCTGCGGCCGGCTCCGCCGCCGCTGAAGCGGGCGTCGCCAATTCCTGGCGCGGCTCCAGCTCTGATGACGAGACGTCCTCCGCGCGCGCGAGTGCGGCAGTTGCAAGCGCGCTCGGTGCGGACGCAGGTTCGGTGTCGGAGACTTCGTTCGAGACCGGCGTGGTCGAACCGCCGATCGTGGCGCCGTCGTTCTCGGGCGCGTCTTCCCACGGCGCCAACGGGCGTGCCGTGGCGGCGGGCGACACGACTTTCGTGCGCGCGGCTTCGGCATCGAGCGATGGCGGCGCTACTTTATCTTGCGCGGCGTGGGCTGCGGACTTCGCGATCGGCTTTGCATCCTGCGCGGTGGTTGTCAGCGCATCGCCATGGTCGTCACCGGCAACGCCAGCCTGCGGTCCACCAGCCGGTGCCGCGGCGGCCATGGGCGTTGCAGACGACGGCGACGGCGCGCGCAGTGCCGCAACCGTCGGTGCACCGGAGCGCTTTGCACCGGCGCTGGCCGCGCCGGTCTGCGTGCCGGCGGCTCCCGCCGCTCCACCACCGCCGCCCGTCGGCGCCGGCTCGAACGCGAGCATGCGCAGCAGCGTCATCGTGAAGCCCGCGTATTCGTCGGGTGCGAGGCCGAGTTCGCTTCGGCCGATCGTCGCGATCTGATAGAACAGCTGCACCTGCTCGGCGCTCAACGCGTCGGCGAAGCGGCGCAGATCGGCGGCCTCCGGCCATTCCTCGAGCACCGACGAAGGCGCGATCTGCGCCCACGCGATCCGGTGCAGCAGGCTCGCCAGATCCTGCAGCGCCGTCGAGAACGACAGGCTGCGCAACGCCATCTCGTCGGCGACAGACAACACCGCCACGCCGTCGCCTTGCGCGAGCGCGTCCAGCAATCGGATCAGATAGCTTTGGTCGAGTGCGCCGAGCATGCCGCGCACCGCGTCTTCGCTGACCTGATTCGCCGAATAGGCGATCGCCTGATCGGTCAGCGACAGCGCGTCGCGCATCGAACCGTCGGCCGCGCGCGCGAGCAGGCGCAGCGCCTGCGCCTCGTGCGGCACGCCCTCTTCGTCGAGAATGCGTTCGAGATGCGACACGATATGGCCGGCCGGCATCTGCTTCAGATTGAACTGCAGACAGCGCGACAACACGGTGACCGGAATCTTCTGCGGGTCGGTCGTCGCGAGGATGAACTTGACGTGCGGCGGCGGCTCTTCGAGCGTCTTCAGCATCGCGTTGAACGCGTGGTTCGTCAGCATATGCACTTCGTCGATCATGTAGACCTTGAAGCGTGCATCGACGGGCGCGTACACCGCGCGCTCGAGCAGCGCGGCCATTTCATCGACGCCGCGATTACTCGCCGCGTCCATCTCGACGTAATCGACAAAGCGCCCTTCGTCGATCTCGCGGCACGCACGGCACACACCGCACGGCGTCGACGTCACACCGGTCTCGCAATTGAGCGCCTTCGCGAAGATGCGCGACAGCGTGGTCTTGCCAACACCGCGCGTACCTGTAAACAAATAGGCGTGGTGCAGACGGCCGCCGTCGAGCGCATGGGTGAGCGCGCGCACCACGTGCTCTTGTCCGACGAGCGAAGCGAAATCCTTCGGCCGCCATTTGCGTGCGAGAACTTGATAGGTCATCCGGAAATTGTATCAGTAACAATGGCGCGCAAAACCATTCGGGAAGACGTGCGAAAGCACGACGCGGCGGGGACGACGCTCGATCCGAACATGGCGCACGATCAATGCGGAAGCTGGGAATGACTGAAGAGAACTGCGGGGAATCCGTGAAAACGGCCGCGAAGAAAACAGCAAAGGAGGGTGACGAGCCTGACCCTCGGCACTGGTGGAAAACGGCTGTGGCTGCTTCGTTCCCGACCTGACCAGGTTGACCATCCCTCCATGCGAGGAGGCCCGTCACGAAAGATTCTATCATTGCCGCGCGCATTGTGCGACTGTTGTGCCGAGCAAAACGAACGACGCGCCGGTTCGAACGGCTCCTCGCCTTTTATGCGCGCATCATGCGCGCCGGCAACGCCCGCCACATAGTGCACTTGAGTTCACCGCGCCCGCTACCATCTAGATTGCAACGCGGTATCCGGCAACCGTCGAAACCCGCTGACGCTGTTGGGGCGGCCCATTAGCCCCACTGCCCTAACGAGTACTATCGCCATCGGCAACGCATAGCGAATTAAGCTACACTGCCAGTTGGAAGACCCGCAAACTTGGATCTTTCCGCGTATTCGTGAAAACCCGGCGCTTTTTTCAGACGGTTTTTCTGATTTTCACTAGCAAGCGCGGCAAGGCTCTGGATGCGGCAAGGCGAACTGAAATTTTCCCGGTTTTTGACGTATCGTGGCGAGCAATTCAGGCGGGCCTCGAACCGATAGAGGTATTCATAAATGAGCGAACAAATCAAGCATATTAGCGACGCATCGTTCGAACAGGACGTCGTGAAATCCGATAAACCCGTGCTGCTCGATTTCTGGGCCGAATGGTGCGGTCCGTGCAAGATGATCGCGCCGATCCTCGACGAAGTCGCCAAGGATTACGCGGATCGCCTGCAAGTGGCGAAGATCAATGTCGACGAGCATCAGTCCACGCCGGTCAAATTCGGCGTGCGCGGCATCCCCACGCTGATCCTGTTCAAGAACGGCGCCGTCGCCGCTCAGAAGGTCGGTGCTCTGTCGAAGTCGCAACTCACCGCGTTCCTCGACGGCAACCTGTAAAGCAGTAGCACGCCGCGGCGCTCCAAGCGTGTTGTCAGGCGGCAACACGCTTTGCAACAAAGATGCCACGCCGCCGCACTGCCTTAAATTGGCGTGTGCTATGCTAGAATCCACAAAACGTCGAAAAGACGTGTAAGTCTTTGAGCGCTCCGCTCACCCTCCTCCCAGATTACATTTCGTCGCACCTTCTCCTGCGGGTTCTCCGTATGCATTTATCCGAGCTTAAGACTCAGCACGTCTCCCAATTGATCGAGATGGCCAATGGCCTCGAGATCGAAAGCGCGAACCGCCTGCGCAAGCAGGAATTGATGTTCGCCATTCTAAAAAAACGAGCCAAAGCGGGCGACACGATCTTCGGCGACGGCACCCTCGAAGTGTTGCCAGACGGCTTCGGCTTCCTGCGTTCGCCGGAAACCTCCTACCTCGCCAGCACGGATGACATCTACATTAGCCCGTCGCAAATCCGCCGCTTCAACCTGCATACCGGCGACACGATCGAAGGCGAAGTGCGTACGCCGAAAGACGGCGAGCGCTATTTCGCGCTGGTGAAGGTGGACAAGGTCAACGGCCAGCCGCCGGAGGCCTCGAAGCACAAGATCATGTTCGAAAACCTGACGCCGCTGCACCCGAACAAGGTGCTGCTGCTCGAACGTGAAATGCGCGGCGAAGAGAACGTGACGGGCCGCATCATCGACATGATCGCGCCGATCGGCAAGGGCCAGCGCGGCCTGCTCGTCGCGTCGCCGAAGTCGGGCAAGACCGTGATGCTTCAGCACATCGCGCACGCGATCAAGCAGAACCATCCCGACGTCGTGCTGTTCGTGCTGCTGATCGACGAGCGTCCGGAAGAAGTGACGGAAATGCAGCGTTCGGTGGCCGGCGAAGTGATCGCCTCCACGTTCGACGAACCCGCCGCGCGTCACGTGCAAGTCGCCGAAATGGTCATCGAGAAGGCCAAGCGCCTCGTCGAAATGAAGAACGACGTGGTGATTCTGCTCGACTCGATCACGCGTCTCGCGCGCGCCTACAACACCGTCGTGCCGGCCTCGGGCAAGGTGCTCACAGGCGGTGTCGACGCAAACGCGTTGCAGCGCCCGAAGCGCTTCTTCGGCGCGGCGCGCAACATCGAGGAAGGCGGATCGCTGACCATCATCGGCACGGCGCTGATCGAAACCGGCAGCCGCATGGACGACGTGATCTACGAAGAGTTCAAGGGCACCGGCAACATGGAAGTGCACCTCGAGCGCCGTCTCGCCGAGAAACGCGTCTACCCGTCGATCAACCTGAACAAGTCGGGCACGCGCCGTGAAGAACTGCTGATCAAGCCCGAAGTGCTGCAGAAGATCTGGGTGTTGCGCAAGTTCATTCACGACATGGACGAAGTCGAGTCGATGGAATTCCTGCTCGACAAGATCCGCCAGACGAAGAGCAATTCCGAGTTCTTCGACATGATGCGTCGTGGTGGTGGCAGCTAACGCGCGACGTTCTTGCTGGCCGCATTAGCCGGCTACTGCACCGCATGAAAAACCGCTCGCACATTGCGAGCGGTTTTTTTTGTCCATCGTCCGCCCAGGCGATGCGCCGCCTCAACATGTACGTGAACGTACAGGTTTCAGTACAATGCCGACAATCCGTGTCGGCCGTCACCGTCATGTCGAAGGACTCCCCCGCGCTATTGACCGTGCGCGACGCCGCCGAACGTCTCGGCGTCACGCCGCGCACGCTGGAGTACTACGAGGAACGCGGCTTGGTGTCGCCGACCCGCAGCGAAGGTCGCTATCGTCTATACGACGAGGAAGACCTGACGCGCTTCGCGCGCATTCTGCGCTTGCGCTCGCTCGGTTTCTCGCTGGAAAGCATCACCGAAATGCTGAAGCGGCCGCTCGAACCGGTTGAGGGCGGTCATCGTTTTTCGAACGAATCGCTGCAGCAGATTCGCGACGCGATCGCCCAGCAGCTGGAATCGCTCGACGCCCGCATCGAAGCGGTGCGCCGCGAACTGAAGGAAGCACAGGCACTGCGCGCCGAACTGGTCCCCGACCTCGACTATCTGGAACGACGCCTCGCCGGCGAAAACGCCGACCAATTGCTCGAACAGTGTCGTCACGCGCGCGCCCAGGCGGCCGGCGCGGGTGGAAAAGCCGCACTTGCGCGCCGCAAACGCACAGGCAAATCCCCCACCGGCACATCGGCCAGATCGTCATGAACCCCGCCTCGTCCCGCGCCGCGCATCTTCGCGATCGAGGAGTTCACGCACGGCTACCGGCTGAAAAACATCATGCGGGAATTGACGATCTCCTTCGCGACCGCCTCGACGATCATTATCGAGCAGCGTCGGCTCGCACTGCTTCGAAGTCGCCTCGCGGAGTCCGTGAATCCGTACAATCCGGTCTACCGGAACGCGCTCGCGACGCTGACCCGCGGCTTCGCCGCCGGTCATGCGGCGAGCGAGGCGCACGCGCTCGCGATCGCGTCGATCAGCCGTGCGGTCGCGCAGCAGGTCAGTTTCCTGGCGTCGCTCGACGGCTTCTATTTTCTGATCGGCGTCGCGATATGCGGCGGCCTGTTCGCCGCGTGGCAAACGCAGATCGACTGAAGGTGGGCTCAAGCATGCTGTCGAAACTCACGAACTGGCTGGGCTCGCGCCGCCGCGAGCGCGCGCTGCGCGACTACGCGATCGACGATGCCTTGTGGCAGGCGACGCTTGCCGGGCTGCCATTTCTCACCCATCTGGAAGCCCCCGATCTCGCGCGGCTGCGCGAGCTGGCGAGTCTGTTCATCGCGCAGAAGGCGTTCTCGACAGCGCACCAGCTCGAGTTGACCGACGCGATGACAGTCGGCATCGCCGCGCAGGCGTGCCTGCCGGTGCTGAATCTGAGCCTCGATCTGTATCGCGGCTGGGTCGGCGTGATCGTTTATCCGGGCGAGTTCGTGATTCGCAAGACCGTCGAGGACGAAGACGGCGTGGTGCATGAGATCGAACACGACGCAAGCGGCGAAGCGTGGGAAGGCGGGCCGGTGGTGCTGTCGTGGGAAGACGCGCAGTTGACCGCCGGCGACGACGCATACAACGTCGTGATTCACGAGTTCGCGCACAAGATCGACATGCTGAACGGCGAAGCGGATGGTCATCCGCCGCTGATGCGCCGCTGGCACGCGCCGCTCGATGCGCAGGCATGGGCCGACGTGTTCGACCATGCATACGACCACTTCTGCGCGAAAGTCGACGCGGTGCCCGAGCGACGCTGGGCGCGTTTCGAGCGCGAATCGCTGATCGATCCATATGCCGCGGACCATCCGTCGGAATTTTTTGCCGTGTGCAGCGAGGCGCTGTTCGTGAAACCGCGGACCTTCGAGGCGGAATATCCGGAACTGTACCGGCTGCTCGCGCGCTACTACCGGCAAGATCCGGCGCGCGTGGGATTGACGTTCGCGCCGGTTTGAAACGCCGCGAACGGGCGCTGCTTGCGCCTCAATAGAATCCGCTGGCAGAAAAATCGCCAAGCGACTGATTCTCTGGCATAATTGCCGCTTTTCGACCGTAGGCAAGTGGCTCGCGCCTGAAGGCAGTCCAATTCAAGGCTGCACGCGGGTTGGCTACCGCCAGATTAAAGGAAAGACCATGAAAGAAGGCATTCACCCGGATTACCGCGAAGTCCTGTTCATCGACATGTCGAACGACTTCAGGTTTGTAACGCGCTCGACCATCCAGACGCGTGAAACCGCGGAATTCAACGGCAAGACCTACCCGCTCGCGAAGATCGAAGTGTCGTCGGAATCGCACCCGTTCTATACCGGCCAGCAAAAGATCATGGACACGGCCGGCCGCGTCGAGAAGTTCAACAAGAAGTTCGGCACACGCGCTTCGGGCAAGGCAGTGAAGTAATACCGCAAGAGTGCCGGCTTCCGGCCGGCAACGGAGCAAACAGAAAGGGCAGCGCGAGCTGCCCTTTTTTGTCGCCTGTGCCTGTGCAGCCGCTGGGTCGCACGCCGAGCGACGCCTTGACCCGCAACCGGCACTCCGCGCTTTCGCGACACCGTGTTACAGCTTGTCCATTGACGTTGCCGCGCGTTACCGGCCGTGACGTGCATCGCACAGCACGACTACAATGCCGGATGCTCGAAACTGGCCCTGCCGCCCTGACCTATCGGGCCGCCGCGGCTGCATCGCTTATCCAGATTCCACACACCGCATGAGACCTGTCGTTCGCCTCACCGCCTCTGCGACCAGTGCGTTGCCGCGCTGGCTGCTTCTGGCCATCTGTATCGTCTACGCCTCGTTCGGCCTGTTCGGCCGCGATCCGTGGAAGAACGAGGATGCAGCCGGCTTCGGTGTCATGTGGTCGATGGCGAACGGCGGCGCGCACGACTGGCTGCTGCCGAATCTGGTCGGCAAATATCTGACCGAGGACGGCCCGCTGGGCTACTGGCTCGGCGCGAGCGCGATCCGCGTCCTCGCGCCTTGGGTCGACGCGAGCAACGCGTCGCGCGTGTTCACGGGCCTGCTGTTCTGCGCGGGCTGCGCGTTCGTCTGGTACGCGGCGTATCTGCTCGGCCGGCGTGCCGAAGTGCAGCCGTTCAAATATGCATTCGGCGGCGAGCCGGAACCGCGCGACTATGGCCGCACGCTTGCCGATGGCGCGCTGCTGATCCTGCTCGCGTGCTTCGGCCTCGCCGAGCGTGGCCACGAAACCACGCCGCAGCTCGTGCAGTTCGTCTGCATCGCGATGCTCGTGTACGGCCTCGTGCGCATGATCGACAAGCCGATCCAGGGCGCGCTGATCTGGGGTCTCGCGATCGGCCTCGTCACACTCGCGAGCAGTCCGGTGCTGGTCTGCGCGCTACTGCTCGGCACGCTCGCGATGACGCTGATCGTGCGCGAAACGCGTTCGCGCTGGCTGCTGCTCGCGGGTCTGCCGGTCGCGCTGGTGCTCGCGGTGTCGTGGCCGATCATCGCGCTCGCCGCCTTCCCCGACGACGCCGTCTGGTATCTGAACCAGTGGCTGCACGTCAGCCTGAACTCGTTCATGGGCCCACCCGGCTCGGTCGCCGCGTATGCGCTGAAAAACTTGCCGCTCTTCACCTGGCCCGCCTGGCCGCTCGCGCTGTGGTCGTGGTTCAGCTGGAAGGGACTGCGGCGCGCGCCGCACGTGGCGATTCCACTGTCGGTGATCGGACCGCTGTTCGTGCTCGTCGTGCTGCAAAGCCATCAGTCGAACCGACTCTACATGCTGCTGCTGCCGCCGCTCGCGGTGCTCGCCACTTTTGCGCTGCCGACGCTCAAGCGCGGCGCGATCAACGCGATCGACTGGTTCGCGCTGCTGAGCTTTACGATCCTCGGCAGCTTCGTGTGGCTCGTGTATGTGGCGGGTCTGACCGGCTTTCCGCATCCGCTCGCGCGCAACCTCGCGCGGCTCGCGCCCGGCTTCGTGCCTCAGTTCAAGATTTTGTCGTTCGTGTGCGCGGTCGCGGTGACCGTGTGCTGGTTCCTGCTGGTGCGCTGGCGCCTCGCGCGTCATCCGAAGGTGTTGTGGCGCAGCGTCGTGCTGTCGAGCGCCGGTACGACGCTGATGTGGGTGCTGCTAATGACGCTGTGGCTGCCGGTCGTCAACTACAGCCGGACCTATCGCGACGTCGCGCAGCAGATCGCCAATCACTTGCCCGATGACTACACATGCATTGCGCCGGTGCGCCTCGGCAATGCGCAGATCGCGACGTTCGCGTATTTCGGCGACATGCACTTCTCGTTCGACCAGGACTGCGACGTGATCTTGCGTCAGGACTCGCAAGACTACGGCGACCCGAGCGCGATGCCCGACTACATCTGGAAGCTCGTATGGGAAGGCCGCCGCGCCGCCGACCGCGACGAGCGCTTCCGCCTGTACGTGCGCATCGACCGTCCCAAGCCGCCGCCCGGCAAGCGTCGCAACTGGCACAAGAAGCTCGACTGACCATGTTCGCCGACGTACGGAAAATCGCCGCGCTCGCGTGGCCCGTATTGATCGGTCAGCTGGCCATCATTGCGTTTGGCGTGATCGACACGGCGATGGTCGGGCGCTACTCGGCCGTCGATCTGGCCGCGCTCGGCCTCGGCTCGTCGATCTACATCTCGGTCTATATCGGCCTGACCGGCATCCTGACCGCGCTGCAACCGATCGCAGCGCAACTGTACGGCGCGCGCCGTTATGGCGAGATCGGCGAAGAGGTGCGCCAGTCATGGTGGCTCGCCGCCGCGCTGACCGTAATCGGCTTTCTGATCCTGTTCTTCCCCGGGTCGCTGCTGGCGTTGTCGCGCGTGCCCGACGCGCTGCACGAGCGCACGCTCGCGTACCTACGGATTCTCGCGTTCGGGCTGCCGGCCGGCCTCGCCTTCCGGGTCTACGGCTCCGTTGCCAATGCGCTCGGCAGGCCGCGGCTCGTGATGTTCCTGCAGATCGCCGCGCTGCTGCTGAAAATTCCGCTCAATACCTGGTTCATTTTCGGCGGCTTCGGTGTGCCGGCCCTCGGTGGTCCGGGCTGCGCGCTCGCGAGCACGCTGCTCAACTGGGCGCTCGCGGCGCTCGGCATGCTGCTGCTCGCGCGCGTCGACGATTTCAGGGCGCTCGGCATCTTCACGCATTTCTGCTGGCCGGTCTGGAAGCGCCAGGCCGCGCTGCTGCGGCTCGGTATTCCGATGGGGCTGTCGTATCTGATCGAGGTCACGTCGTACACGTTCATGGCGCTCTTCATCGCCCGCTTCGGCACGACGACGCTCGCCGGGCATCAGATCGCCGGCAACGTCGGCGCGGTGTTGTATATGACGCCGCTGTCGATCGGCATCGCGTCGTCGACGCTGGTTGCGCAGGCGCTCGGCGCGCATCGGCCGCAGGCGGCGCGCACGCTGTCGCGTCACGGCATCGCGATGGCGGTCGCGATCGCGTGCTGCTATGGCGCGCTCGTGCTCGTGCTGCGGCCGTACATCGTCGGCGGCTACACGACGAACGCGCAGGTCGCGGCAAAGGCGTTGCCGCTGGTGCTGATCGTCGCTTGCTATCACCTGTTCGACGCGTTGCAGATCTCGACCGCGTTCGTGCTGCGCGCCTACAAGGTCGCGGTCGTGCCGACCGTCATCTATGCGGTGGCGCTGTGGGGCGTCGGGCTCGGCGGCGGGTATGCGCTCGGCTTCGATACGACCGGTCTTACTCCGCCCTGGCTGACCGGCGCGCGCGGCTTCTGGGTCGCCAATACCGCCAGTCTCGCGATTGCCGGGATCGGGCTGCTCGTGTACTGGCGAGTCGTGAGCCAGCAGTTTCTGCGTGCGGACGCGGTTGCGCGGGCGAATTCGGCGGTTTGAAGAGAGTGGGCCGTGCCTCGATCAGACGGTGCCCATTGCCGTCGATTTGCGCGTGCAAGGGTTATCGCGGAAGATTTATCGCGACCGATATCGATCAATAAATTCACCTGCATTGCATCCCGCAAAAGTTTTAAATATTGTGCGGCTTGATTTACTTGTCATCAATCGATCGGTATAAATCGTCCGCGGTCTCAAATCGGGCCGGCGATTTGTCCTATGCTTAAACGCAGCGCCCGCTGACAGGATGCGTCGTCCGTTCCCGGCTAACTTTTTTGCCCCCTCGATGGAGTACTTGCCATGCTGAAAAAGCTTTTGATGCTTTGCGTCGCTGTGGCTTTATCGCTGTCCGCGGGATTTGCCGCGGCCGTGGAAGTGAATACCGCCGATCAGGCCGCGCTCGAATCGGTCAAGGGCATCGGCCCCGTGCATGCGAAAGCGATCGTCGACGAACGCGCCAAAAACGGCCCGTTCAAGAACGCCGACGATCTCGCCGCGCGCGTGAAGGGCATCGGCCAGAAATCGGTCCAAAACCTCGAAGCGGCCGGACTGACGATCAACGGCTCGTCGGCGCCGCCGACCGGTGCGAAGACGTCGAGCAAGTCGGCCGGCGCGGCAACCACCGCCGCCGCGCCCGCTACCACGACGGCAGCGCCCGCGCCGGCTGCGACGACCGCGCCCGCCTCGGCCGCGAATCCGTCGAAGTCGAAGAAGAAGGGCAAAGCCGCAGCGTCCGATGCGGCAGCCGCTTCGGCTCCGGCCGCCGCGGCAGCCAGCGCACCGGCCGACGCGTCCGGCACCAAGGCTTCGAAGAAAAAAGCGAACAAGAGCAAGGCGGCATCCGCCGCGGCTGCGTCCGGCGCATGATGCCGACGGGGCTGCCGCCCTTGCGTTTCACCGCGCCGCGCAACCGCGCGGCGTCGTCACCCGCCCGGCCGTCATGCGCGCGCCGGCATTCAAGAGAGACCGTCATGAGCCTACTCGATTCCATCGGTTCCCTGCTTGGCAAATCGCCAGAAGGCGGCGGCCAGCAAGCGCTGATCGCCGCCGCGCTCGAATTCGTCAACAACCAGCCGGGCGGCCTGAACGGCCTGATCCAGCGCTTCCAGGAAAAGGGCCTCGGCGACGTCGTGTCGTCGTGGGTCGGCAATGGCGAAAACCAGCCGATCGCGCCCGAAGCGCTGCACAGCGTGCTCGGCTCGCAAGCCGTGACCGATCTCGCCGCGAAGGCCGGGGTCCAGCCGGACCAGGTGACGGGTCTGCTGTCGCAGATCCTGCCGCACGTCGTCAACGCGGCCACGCCGGAAGGCGAAGTGCCGGCCGAGGGCAAGCTGAACGCGACCACGGTGCTCGGCGCGCTCGGCGGCCTGTCGGCGCTGCTCGGCAACAAGGGCAACGCTTAAGCACGCTGCGCGCGATGCGCTGGCGGCGGCTTGGGCCGCCGCTCGACGCGGACGCCCGGTTCAAAATCGGCGGCCCAAAGAAAACCGGCAACGAAGTGAGCTTCGTTGCCGGTTTTTTTAACGTCGGCGGGAACGGCCCAACTGCCGCCGCCGCGCCGTCGCGTCACCAAGCCATCGCGCTCAGTGCACGACGCGTTCGAACACCAGCTCGCCGTCGTGCACTTCGACCGGAATCACATCCTTCGGCCCGAACTTGCCGGCCAGGATCAGCTTCGCGATCGGGTTCTCGATCTCCTGCTGGATCGCGCGCTTCAGCGGCCGTGCACCGAACAGCGGGTCGTAGCCGACCTTGCCGATGTGCTCGAGCGCTGGGTCCGACACCACCAGCTGCATGTCGAGCTTCGCGAGCCGCTCGTGCAGACGCTGCAACTGGATCCGCGCGATCGACTGGATGTTCGAGCGATCGAGCGCATGGAACACGACGACGTCGTCGATCCGGTTCAGGAACTCGGGCCTGAAGTGCAGCTTCACCTCTTCCCACACCGCGTCCTTGATGGCCTCCTGCGACTCGCCGACCATCGCCTGGATCACCTGCGAACCGAGGTTCGAGGTCATCACGATCACCGTGTTCTTGAAGTCGACGGTGCGGCCCTGGCCATCGGTCATGCGGCCGTCGTCGAGCACCTGCAGCAGCACGTTGAACACGTCCGGATGCGCCTTCTCGATTTCGTCGAGCAGGATCACGCTATACGGCTTGCGACGCACGGCCTCGGTCAGATAACCGCCCTCCTCGTAGCCGACGTATCCCGGCGGCGCGCCGATCAGACGCGCGACGCTGTGCTTCTCCATGAACTCGCTCATGTCGATACGAATGAGGTGCTCTTCCGAATCGAACAGAAACGACGCCAACGCCTTGCACAGCTCGGTCTTGCCGACGCCGGTCGGTCCCAGGAACAGGAACGAGCCGTACGGACGATTCGGGTCCGACAGACCCGCGCGCGAGCGGCGAATCGCATCGGCGACCGCGCTGATCGCCTCGTCCTGACCGACCACGCGCTCATGCAGCTTCGATTCGATCTGCAGCAGCTTTTCGCGCTCGCCCTGCATCATGCGCGACACCGGAATCCCGGTGGCCCGCGACACGACCTCGGCGATCTCTTCCGCGCCGACCTGCGTGCGCAACAGACGCGGACGCTTGGGACTGTTCTGCTCCTCGGCTTCGGCGCGCGTGACCTCCTTTAGCTGCGCTTCGAGACCCGGCAGCTTGCCGTACTGTAGTTCGGCCACCTTCTCGAGCTTGCCTTCGCGCTGCAGGCGCGTGATTTCCGCGCGCGTCTTCTCGATCTCTTCCTTCAGTTGGGCGCTGCCCTGCACCGCCGCTTTTTCCGCGGTCCAGATTTCATCGAGGTCCGAATATTCGCGGTTGAGCCGCTCGATTTCCTCTTCGATCAGCTGCAGACGCTTTTGCGACGCTTCGTCCTTCTCCTTCTTCACCGCTTCGCGTTCGATCTTCAGCTGGATCAGACGACGGTCGAGCCGATCCATCTCCTCCGGTTTCGAGTCGATTTCCATCTTGATCTTCGACGCGGCTTCGTCGATCAGATCGATCGCCTTGTCCGGCAGGAAGCGGTCGGTGATGTAACGATGCGACAGCTCGGCGGCCGCGACGATCGCCGGGTCGGTTATGTCGACGCCGTGATGCAGCTCATAGCGCTCCTGCAGACCGCGCAGGATCGCGATGGTCGCCTCGACCGACGGTTCGTCCACCAGCACCTTCTGGAAGCGGCGCTCGAGCGCGGCATCCTTTTCGATGTACTTGCGGTATTCGTCGAGCGTGGTTGCGCCGACGCAATGCAGCTCGCCGCGCGACAGCGCCGGCTTCAGCATGTTGCCCGCGTCCATCGCGCCTTCGGCCTTGCCGGCGCCGACCATGGTGTGAATCTCGTCGATGAAGACGATGGTTTGCCCTTCGTCCTTCGCGATGTCGTTGAGCACCGCCTTCAGGCGCTCCTCGAACTCGCCGCGATATTTGGCGCCCGCGAGCAGCGCGGCCATGTCGAGCGACAGCACGCGCTTGTTCTTCAGCGTTTCCGGCACTTCGCCGTTGACGATGCGCTGCGCGAGTCCCTCGACGATCGCGGTCTTGCCGACGCCCGGCTCGCCGATCAGCACCGGGTTGTTCTTGGTGCGGCGCTGCAGGATCTGGATGGAACGGCGGATTTCGTCGTCGCGGCCGATCACGGGGTCGAGCTTGCCTGCGCGGGCGCGCTCGGTCAGGTCGATCGTGTATTTCTTCAGCGCTTCGCGCTGGCTTTCGGCGTCCTGGCTATGCACCTGCGAGCCGCCGCGCACCGCGGCGATTGCGGTTTCGAGCGCCTTGCGCGACAACCCATGCTCGCGCGCGAGACGGCCGGCCTCGCTTTTGTCGTCGGCAACCGCAAGCAGGAACATTTCGCTCGCGATGAACGTATCGTTGAGCTTCTGCGCTTCCTTGTCGGCCTGGTTCAACAGACCGGTCAGTTCGCGGCCGATCTGCACGTTGCCGTCGGTGCCCCGCACTTGCGGCAGCCGCGTGATCGCGTCGTTCAGTGCGGTTTGCAGCGGCTGCACATGCACGCCAGCGCGCGACAGCAGCGAGCGGGCGGAGCCGTCCTGCTGCGCGACGAGTGCCGCCAGCACGTGGACCGGTTCGATGTACTGATTGTCGTGGCCAACCGCCAGACTTTGGGCGTCCGCGAGCGCTTCCTGGAATTTAGTGGTGAGTTTGTCGATTCTCATCAAGAGACCTCCAATTTCGATTACCACCAAAATGAGGCGTTTTATTTGGGTTTCAAGCGCTTTTTTTGGCCTCGGTCGCAACTATTTAACATTTGAGCGCAAGAACTGTCGCGATCCTTCCCCAGCGCCGCGGCTCGGCGCGTTTCCGCCTCCCGGAGCCGGCCGGATGTTTCTAGTGCTTGTGGCCCACTCGCGCCGGACTACCGCCGCGCGTGCTCTCGGAAGCCAGCGGAATCGGCAGCGGCACCACCTGAGTCGTCGGGCCTAATCCAAGCAACGCCGCCAGCGAACTTTGCGGCTGCGCGACTTCGCCGATCGTATGGCGATCCAGCTCGGTAAGAAAAGCGAGGTTCGCCGCCTGCAGCGCGCCACGCAGCCGGCATTGCGACGTGATGACGCAAGCCCGCTGCCGGCCCTGCCGATCCGGCAGACAGCCGACCAGCGCAAAGTCGCTTTCCGTGACGCGCACTACCTCGCCGACGGTCAGGGACAGCGATTGCGTGCCGAGCCGCAGCCCGCCATTGCGGCCGCGCACGGTTTCGACCCAGCCGAGTTCGCCGAGTTGCTGCACGACCTTCATCAGATGGTTCTTCGAGATGCCGTAAGCTTGCGAAATCTCGTGAATCGTCGACAATCCGTCGCCCCGCACTGCAAGGTACACCAGCACTCGCAGCGCGTAATCCGTATAGTCGGTAAGTCTCATAGGTCCTGGTATAGCGTGAAAGGCTGCGAGCAAGTGCCTTGAACGCGCCGGTAACCGCATAGACGCAAGGGTTGCCCTGAACGAGTGCCGCGCCCTAACATGGCTGATTGGCTGACGGCGTCGTTCGTCGAGTCGCGTTGCATAGCTGTTTCGGATAGCAATAGTATCTTTTTCCGCATCAACCGTTTGTTAGAAAAACGGGGGGTTCGAGGCTCTGTTCAGCCGCCATCGGCAACCGCATTTTTCTGGAATCCGCATGAATCCGTCTTTTCCCGCCGCGCCACCGGTCGAGCGCGCCACCGAACCCACCGACGCGAATATCCGCGACCTCGTCTACGGCTTTTACGATCGCGTGCGCGCCGATCCGCTGCTCGGTCCCGTCTTCGACGCGAAGCTCGCCGGCCGCTGGGACGACCATCTGCCGAAGATGTGCACGTTCTGGACCAGCCTCGTGCTCGGCGCGAAGCAGTATCGCGGCAATGTGCAGCAGGCGCATCAACCGCTCGAAGGCATTGAGCCGCAGCATTTCAGCCGCTGGCTGTACCTGTTCCTCGATACGGTCGAATCGCGCTATCAGCCGGCCGCGGCGGTCCGTTTCATGGAGCCGGCGCTGCGGATCGCGCAGAGTCTGCAGTTCAGCCGTTTCGGGTGGGATTACAAGATTCCGCCGGAGCAGCAGGTGCTGCTCGAGCGCGTCGCGCCGAAGCGTCGGCCGCGCGATGGCGACGATGGCGAGCATCGGTCGCGGCCGGCTGGGGAGCCGTTTCCGGTGCCGATCATCGGACGCTCACAGCACGAGTAAACGTGGATCACCACTGGCGCCCTGACACCAAGACGCCGCACGCGCCGTCGCAACTCCGCGGCCGGCAGCTCTGCTACTCCGCAGTCCGCTTTCGCGCCTCGGTGCCCCAACGCGCGAGCGCGGCATCGTCGGTGACGCGCGCGTCGACCCAGCGCTCGCCCGCGTCGGTCTTCTCCTTCTTCCAGAACGGCGCTTCGGTCTTCAGATAGTCCATCACGAATTCGCACGACGCAAACGCATCACCACGATGCGCGGCCGTCGTCGCGACGAGCACGATCTGATCGAGCGGATACAGCTTGCCGACGCGATGCACGATCAGCACCTCGATGCCGGGCCAGCGTTCGCGCGCGCGCTCGACGATCGCCTCGAGCGACTTCTCGGTCATGCCCGGGTAGTGCTCGAGTTCCATCGTCTCGACTGCGCTGCCCTCGTTGAGGTCGCGCACGGTGCCGATGAAGCATGCGACCGCGCCGATCTTCGGATTGCGCGCGCGCAGCGCGGCTACCTCGGCGCTGAGGTCGAAGTCTTCAGTCTGGACGCGAACGGGCATGGGCGGCTCCTGAGGGCGTTTGTCGCTGGCTTGTCGCGCGTGGGCGCGGCTCAGCCGCCGGTGACGGGAGGAAAGAACGCGACCTCGCAACCCTCGGTGATGCGGGTGCTCGCGTCGGTCATCACGTGGTTGCAGGCCATGCGCAGCGCACGGCCTTCAGCGAGCGTCTCGGCCCAGATGCCGCCACGCACGCGCAGCCACGCGCGCACGTCGCCGACGGTCGCGATGGCGTCGGGCACCTCGACGGCTTCGTCGGACATGTTGAGCGCTTCTCGCACGCTCGCAAAGTATCGGAGTTCAATCTTCATCGGGATACCGCCAGTCTGCGCCGCGCATGCCGCGGACGACCGGCCTCAGTTCAGTAGTTCGGAAAACGGAATGAAGCGCACGGTTTCGCCGGCGCTGATCGCGTGGTTCGGCGGATTGTCGATCAGGCCGTCACCCCAGACGGTCGACGTCAACACGGCCGAGCTCTGGTTAGCAAACAGATCGAGCCCTCCCGCCGCATTGACGCGCGCGCGCAGGAACTCGTTGCGGCGATCGGCCTTGCCCTGCGTGAAGTCCGCGCGCAGCGACAGCGCGCGCGGCGCGACCGCCTGAGCGCCGGCCAGCCGCAGCACGAACGGACGCACGAACAGCAGGAATGTGACGAAGCTCGACACCGGATTGCCTGGCAGGCCGATAAAAAACGTTTCGGCCGGTTCGCCCCCAATAGCACCGTCCGCGCCACGGCGCACCGTGCCGAACGCGAGCGGCTTGCCCGGCTTCATGGCGATCTGCCACATAGAAAGACGTCCTTCGGCCTCGACTGCCGGCTTCACGTGATCCTCCTCGCCGACCGACACGCCGCCGCACGTGAGAATCAGATCGTGCGCCTGGGCGGCTTCGCGCAGCGTCGCGCGGGTCGCGTCGAGTTGATCGGCGACGATGCCGTAGTCGGTCACTTCGCAGCCGAGTGTGTCGAGCAGGCCGCGCAGCGTGAAGCGATTCGAGTTGTAGATCGCGCCTGGCTTCAGCGGGTCGCCGGGCATCGTCAGTTCGTCGCCGGTAAAGAATACGGCGACTTTCACGCGGCGGCGCACCTCGAGTCGCGCGCATCCGACCGACGCGGCAAGTCCCAACGCCTGCGGCGTGAGCCGCGTGCCGGCCGGCAGGATCACCGAGCCCGCGCGAATATCGGCGCCCTGCGCGGTGATCCACTCGCCCGCGTGCGGACGATGCACGATCGTCACTTCGTCGCCGGCCACCTCGGTCTGTTCCTGCATCACGACCGCGTCCGCGCCAGCGGGCACCGTCGCGCCGGTGAAGATGCGCGCCGCGCTGTCAGGCGCGAGCGGCGCCGGCGCATGGCCGGCCGGAATGCGTTGCGAGACCGGCAGGCGGCTGCCGTGCGCGAGATCGGCGAGGCGGACCGCGTAGCCGTCCATCGCGCTCGTGTTCATCGGCGGCACGTCGAGCGGCGACGTGACGTCGGTGGCGAGCACGCGATTCAGCGCGTTGAGCGTCGGCAGCGTTTGCGTACCGTCGATCGGGCGCGCGGCGTCGAGCAGGATCGCCAACGCATCGGCAGTGGCGAGCATCGGAGCGCGGGGCGTGGGGGTGGACATCTGGAGTGTCGAAGCCGCAGGTTAAAAACACATTGTAGCGGCCGATGCCGTCAGCCTGGGCGGCCGGGCGTCCTGGGGCATCGCGGGGGATGCCGCGTGAGCCGCAAAACGGCTCACGCGGCCCGGTCGCCGTTATTCGCCGGTATTCGCGACGATAAAGTCCTTCACCCGCTGCACATCCGCGGGCACGACCTCGAAACCCTGCGGCAGCGACTCGAGGCCCGAGAACGCCGCCGGCCGCTCCGGTTCGCGCAGCAGCGCCTCGCGGATCGTTTCGCCAAATTTGATCGGCTGCGCGGTCTCGAGCACGATCATCGGAATGCCGGGCTGCAGGTGTTCGCGCGCAACCTTCACACCGTCGGCCGTGTGCGTGTCGATCATCGTGTCGTAACGCTGGAACACGTCGCGGATCGTGTCGACGCGGGAGTCGTGGCTGCTGCTGCCCGACACGAAACCGAACGCCTTCACGCGCGCGAAGTCGCCGCTTGCCGCGAGGTCGAAACCGCCCTTCTCCTCGACGTCGCGGAACAGTTGCAGCACGCGCGCCGGATCGCGGCCGAGCAGGTCATACACGAAGCGCTCGAAGTTCGATGCCTTCGAGATATCCATGCTCGGGCTGCTGGTGTGATACGTCTCGGCCGCCTTGCGCACGCGGTAGATGCCGGTGCGGAAGAACTCGTCGAGCACGTCGTTCTCGTTGGTCGCGACGACCAGCTTCTCGATCGGCAGACCCATCATGCGCGCGATATGACCCGCGCACACGTTGCCGAAGTTGCCCGACGGCACCGTGAACGACACACGCTCGTCGTTAGACTTCGTCGCGGCGAAGTAGCCCTTGAAATAGTAGACGACCTGCGCGACAACCCGCGCCCAGTTGATCGAATTGACCGTGCCGATCTTGTACTTCGCCTTGAACGCGTGATCGTTCGACACCGCCTTCACGATGTCCTGCGCGTCGTCGAACACGCCTTGCACCGCGAGGTTGAAGATGTTCGGATCTTGCAGGCTATACATCTGCGCGGTCTGGAACGCGCTCATCTTCCCGTGCGGCGACAGCATGAACACGCGGATGCCCTTCTTGCCGCGCATCGCGTATTCGGCCGCGCTGCCGGTGTCGCCCGACGTCGCGCCGAGAATGTTCAGCGTTTCGCCGTGCTTCGCGAGCGCGTACTCGAACAGATTGCCGATCAGCTGCATCGCCATGTCTTTGAACGCGAGCGTCGGCCCGTTCGACAGTTCGAGCAGCGACAGCGGGGCGCCTTCTTCGACGCCGAGCGTCTTCAGCGGCGTGATCTGCGCGGCGCTTTCGTCGTCGCGCACGTTGCAGTAGGTCGCGGCCGTATAGGTCTTGCGCGTCAGTGCGCGCAGATCGTCGGCGGGAATGTCGTCGCAGAACTTCGACAGGATCTCGAATGCCAGGTCGGCGTACGACAGCGTGCGCCAGCGCGTGAGTTCGTCCGCGGTGACGCGCGGATAGTCGGCCGGCAGATACAGGCCGCCGTCTTTCGCGAGACCGCCGAGCAGGATCTCGGAGAAGGTATGGCGCTCGCCGGCACCGGCGCCGCGCGTGGAGAGGTAGTTCATAGTTCGGCCTAGTTCAGCGCTTCCATGCGCAGCTTCGTGACTTGCGAAACGACGGTCTGCAGCGCCTCGATCGACTTGATCGCGGCGTTGACCTGCTTTTCGACCGTCTCGTGCGTGATCAGCAGGATGTCGGTTTCGCCCTTGCCGTTCGCGTCGACGACCTCCGATTCCTTTTGCAGCAGCGCGTCGATCGAAATGCCGGAGTCCGCCAGGATGCGCGTGATGTCGGCGAGCACGCCGGTCACGTCGGCGACGCGCAGGCGCAGGTAGTAGCCGCTCGTGACTTCTTCGATCGGCAGGATCGGCGTGTTCGACAGGCGGTCCGGCTGGAAGGCCAGATGCGGCACGCGGTGCTCGGGGTCGGCCGTGTGCAGACGCGTCACGTCGACCAGATCGGCGACCACGGCGGAAGCCGTCGGCTCGGCGCCCGCGCCCTTGCCGTAGTACAGCGTCGTGCCGACTGCGTCGCCGTGTACGACGACCGCGTTCATCGCGCCTTCCACGTTGGCAAGCAGACGCTTTTCCGGAATCAGTGTGGGGTGCACGCGCAGCTCGATGCCCTTGTCGGTGCGGCGCGTGATGCCGAGCAGCTTGATGCGGTAGCCGAGCTCCTCGGCGTATTTGATGTCGATCGCGGCGAGCTTGCTGATGCCCTCGACGTACGCGCGGTCGAACTGCACCGGCACGCCGAACGCGATCGCGCTCATGATCGTCACCTTGTGCGCGGCGTCGACGCCTTCGATGTCGAAGGTCGGGTCCGCTTCCGCATAGCCGAGCTCCTGCGCGGCCTTCAGCGCGGTCGCGAAATCGAGGCCGCGCTCACGCATCTCCGACAGGATGTAGTTGGTCGTGCCGTTGATGATGCCCGCGATGTACTGGATGCGGTTGGCCGTCAAGCCTTCGCGCAGCGCCTTGATGATCGGAATGCCGCCCGCCACCGCCGCCTCGAACGCGACCGTCACGCCGTTCGCGCGCGCCGCCTCGAAAATCTCCGTGCCATGTACCGCGAGCAGCGCCTTGTTGGCCGTGACCACGTGCTTGCCGTTTTTGATCGCGCGCAGCACCAGCTCGCGCGCGATGCCGGTGCCGCCGATCATTTCCGCGACGATCGCGATCGACGGATCGTCGACGACCGCGTTGAAGTCATCGGTCAGCGCCACGCTGGCGGCTTCGCCGCCGAGCGCCGCGGTCGCCTTGGCCGGGTTGCGCACCGCGATGCGCGCAATCTCGATGCCGCGGCCCGCGCGACGTTTGATTTCTTCCTGATTGCGGCGCAGTACCGTGAAGGTGCCGCTGCCTACCGTGCCGAAGCCCAGCAGTCCAACTTTGATCGGTTCCATGCAGCGTGTGTTTCTAGTAGAGGTTTGAAAAGGGTGTCGAGGGTGGCACGAGCGACGCGCCTCACGCGCCACATCGTACGCGAGGCCGGTTCAGGCCGTGTGACGTTTGCGGTAGCCGTCGAGAAACCGCGCGATCCGGTTGATCGAATCCGCGAGGTCGTCGACGTTCGGCAGGAACACGACGCGGAAGTGATCCGGCGTTTTCCAGTTGAAGCCGGTGCCCTGCACGAGCAGCACGCGCTCTTCGAGCAGCA
>NZ_VZQQ01000129.1 GCF_014397785.1 Paraburkholderia podalyriae | reverse complement strand
GCTCGAACCCTGCTGCTTCATGCTTGCAATCGTCATGCGTTCTTCAGGCTGCAGTTGTTGGTAACTTCTTTTTTGCATTGGCACACCTTACACGAGCAAGGTGTTGCACTTCAAATTTGATCGCGCCTACGTTCTACGCTTCCCAAAAAGCGTGACAGAGTGCCTCGAACGGAGGCCGCAACCATGACGCGTCGCCGCTCGCGGCAACGAATTCGCGCCTAGGTTCTTGTGCGATCCGGCGCCGCGCCGCTGCTGCCGGCGCGCAAGCCCGCGACCATCTCGCCTAGCCAGTTCACAACCAGCGCCGTGTACGCGCGCTGGCTGCCGTCGTCAGAGAGGCCGTGATCCGCGCCCTCGATGATGCGATACGTCAGCGAATGCGCGCGCAGGAATGCCTGCAGATAGCTGGCGATGACCGTGTGCGGAACAATCTCATCGTGTTCCGATTCGACCAGCAGCACGTCGCCATTGAAGCTCGCGGCGGCACGCAACGCCCGGTTTTCCGTCGCCGGCACGATGCGCTTGCGGTACTCCACAAGATCGTGCTCGACATGCAACGCGCGTTTCGGCGTGGTCCAGCCGTCGTCGAGATACAACGCGGGCACGCGCAGACCGAGCCACCGCACGGGGCGCAACTCCGTCAGGATGGCCGCGAGATAGCCGCCATAACTGCTGCCGATCACCGCGATCGAATTGCGGTCGATCAACGGATGTGCAACCAGCGAGTCATACGCGGCAATCAGGTCGTTCAGGTTCGTCTCGCGCGTCACTGTCTGCTGTTCGCTCTGCGTACGCGCATGCCCTGTGAGGTCGAACGTCAGGCATACGCAGCCCATGGCCGCCGCCTGCCTCGCGCGTTCGAGATACTGTCCCTGGTTGCCGCCCCATCCGTGCACGAAAAGTACGCCGGGCACGGTCGCTTTCGGCACAAGCATGGTGCCGTCGAGATGGCCGTGTTCGACCTTGATCTGCAGTTCGTAACGGTCAGCTGTCATCAATCGACGCTCCTTTGCGGGGTTCCCTGCCTGGCGTGTAATACTTCGTGATTTTACCAGCGTGCGCATCGACACCACGGTAGACCACACACGCCCCAGCGGGTAACCGTACATTTTTTCCATAGATCTCGCGTGTCGACGCGTACACGAGATGCGCGTCCGGTTCGGCTCTGAACGTGCGCAGTGCGCCGATCTCGGCACCCGTTGCGCCACCGACGCGCCAGGACTGCTCAAGCACGCCGCAATGAAGGACGCCCGCTTCATCGAAACCGCGCGCCACGTCGTAGTTTCGCCTCGATGCAAAGAACCCGGCGTAGTCGTTGTGCACAGCGGCATCGAACGCGCGCGCCTTCGCGATGGTTTCCCGTATGTTTTCCGGAAGCTCGAGCCGCACAAGCGCATCGAAGCCGCCTCGCACCACAACCAGATCCGTGCCGCCATAAACATGGTGGCCGCGATTGTTGACGGTCAGGTGCTGCACGCCATAGTAGCTCGCTTTCATGTCGTCGATCTCGATCTGGCCGACGCTGAATGTTTCAATCCCATCCAGATGCCGCTCGATGACGATGCCTTCTGCTCGCAACGCCTCGTCGCCGAGCGCATCGAGTTCCGCCTCCAGTTGGTCGAGGTTCTCAACGAGCGCCTGTCCAGCGCCGCCGATTCCATAGGGCCGCTTGACGCGCACGCGGCCGCCTTCCCACAGGATGCGCGCGGCGTTGCACGCATCCTCGCGTGAAAATGCCGAGTAGCCCGGCAACACGAGTGACGCGGTATGCGAACTGAACGCATGGGACCAGCCAGGGGGTGAAGCTTTTGCACCGTCGGGCAGGCCGTGCGCAATGAGCTTCGTCGCCACAAAGGGAAACGGCACGACGCCGCCATACAGATCGCGTACGGACCGCACGCCGAGCTTGTGCGCGAGCGCAACGGTGAGCGTGTCGTCGGGAACGAGATAACGATGCGCCGGATAGGCGCATGCTTCATCGAATTCGCCCGCAAGCTGCGTGCCTTTCAGCTCCGCGATCTGTCGCGCGAGTTCCCGAAGTGTGTCCGCTTCGTGACCACGTGGCGCCACCTTGGGTCCTTTGCGATACAGGAGGACGACTGGCAACGCTGGCGCCGCGGAGCTTGCGCCGACCAAAGGTGGTAGCGTCATTGCGATGACATGATACGAAGCACCGGACTTCCGCCGACGTCTTTCAGCGCGAAAAACGAATGGTGTGTAGCCTGATCGATAACGACGACATGCGCATTTGGCCCGAGACGGCCCTCACCGATCTTCCTGATATTCGCGCCTCTGACGCTGAACATCGAAACGATGCCAGCTTCGCCCGCCACATACAGTGTGCCAGGTGCCGGATCGAACGCGAGCACGTCGGGGTCGCTGCCAATGTCGAACGACCGGATAATTCGCCGTGCACCCAGATCGAAAACGAGCAGTTTATCGTTTCCCTGGCAAGCGATAAAGGCGAGCCGATCCTGCGAATCAATCAGCAGCCCATGATTGTGTTTGGCTCCCGGAAGCCCAAAACGGGCAACGATCCTGTCGACGGTCGGGTCAATTTCGATGAGTTCGTTGCGGCTCTGAACGTTGACGAAGATGTGATGCGATCGCGGATCGTATTGCGTATTGCCAACCTCACCGCCGAGTGGAATGGTCGCGATACGCCGATTGGTTCGGACGTCAATGACGGTCTCCGTGTTACCGGTCTCGTCTGATACGTAGAGCTTATGCACCTCTGGCGCGTAAGCCATCCCGTCCGGGTAGTGCCCCCCTGGCATGCGCGCGACTATTTTTAGCGTCGCTTCGTCGATGGCGACGATTTCGTCCGTTCCTGTCGCTGAAGCAAACACGCGTGAACGTTCGGGAATGGCGAGCACGCCGTGAACGGATGAGACATCAGCGATGCGTGCGATCACGCGCGACGCACCCACATCGAAGACGATCACTTCCCCGTCGCCGAGGTGAGCGATGAACAGCAGATGGCGAGCGGCGTCGTAGCTTTCGTAGTCGAGCCGGGTGGCCCGACCCGGCAACGGGATGTCGGCGACATGCGTCAGTGGCAGGCCATCGACTCCTTCTTCCGCGGCAGCGGGCGTAACCGGGTGCAGCAGAACGCCTGCAACTGCGGATAAAACGAGGAGGACGAGGTGCGACAGGACCGCTGGACGCAAGCGCCAGTGTTGCAAGGTTCTCATGAAACCCTCCCACGGCGCGACTACCACCGCTGCGCGCAAGGGGCAGCGGTGGCATCGCGCATTAAAGTGCCGTGCAGCGTTATCGCGTGCTTGCGCTCTGCGCGTCCAGGGCCGCCTTGACGCTTTGCGCACGAGTCCCGCGCCAGTTCACGCCATGGAGGGCGTTTCCGTTAGCCCGCCGAACACCAGCGGCGATCTGATTGCGAAAGCGAATCGCTTCGCTGAAGTACATCTTCCGATATTGCAGGCGCTGAGAATCGCTTGAGGAAGAGATACGGTCGGCGGCATCGCACGCTAACGCAAGCGCCAGAAAACCAGGTGAAGCCACTGCGTCGCGCGAAGCATGTGGCAATGAAAGCGCGCGTTGCAATAAGCCGTTCTGCGAACGGCCGCTGTCTAAATGGATCGGCCACTTGAATGTCCACCGCTCGATGCGGCTGAACGTCAGCAACTTGCCGGAAAGAGCCCGCAACGCGGTGATGGGTCAATATCGGCTGGCAGGGCCCCGGATATGGCAGCCAGGGGACTTGCAATGGTGATGGTCCTGCTATCACTATTGCGTGTACTGGGCTACAGATGCTTTTTGAGCTTCGGATAAGGACGGACGCCGTGAGTATTCTCTGCCGAGTCCAGATTGCCGTAACGATTTCCGGGGTTGTCACCGGATGCGTGTCGCAGCCAATTGGGCCGGCGGTAGCTGTGAAGCCGGGGCGCGACAAGCCATTCACCGTCTTTCTGCGGGACGATGCGCAGTGCAAACAGTATGCGAGAGAGCAGCTGGCGCGCGGCGTGGACCCCCGCGCTCAGAGCGATGCCAACGTGTCACGGGCACAACTGAATGCGCAGCAAAGATACTATCTCGCGTACCTGGAATGCATGCGCGCGAAGGGAAATGATGTGCCGGACGGTGCAGCGCCAACTACGCAGTCTGAATAGGCGATCTTCAATGTGTTGTACTTTCCCAGGTGCATCGGTTACGAGCCCATGCAATTTTCTGGGAAGACTTCCTTCAGCTTTTTGACAAGCGGCCTTGTTGCAAAGGAATTTCTTGACAAAACAGTGCATTGCGACATATTTCAAGCCGCGCGATGCGAAGTGACACCTTTGATCCTGAGGCGAATTAGACGTTTTTATTTCGTTCGGATTGGAAATAAAATCGTCAACTCGCGCTGTCAGATCCATTGCAGCGGCTTGATTTGCATAAGGCGACTTGGCGGGCGAAATACAGCCATTGAGATAAGAAGAGAATCTTTATAGCCATGTCCCTGCGACCGTGTAACCTGGACCCAGTCAGGCCGGGCTGTCGAACGGACGATGCCGGCGACGGCGACCGGCTCAAGTCGACCCACTACCGCCGCTCGACGCGGTGCCGCTCCGACGGCCACTTTGAAGTTACAACCCGATATTCACTTGATGACATCCGGTGGTGGGTGTTTGGTCTGGCGCATATTGGCCTCTCGTGTTACCCGTCCGCGCATCTACAAATCGATATCGATTTCATTGTTCAGCAAGCGCGGGCCGGTGTGCCAGTCTTGCCATGCTCAGTTCAGAACGTTTCCCATTCGCTGCGTACCGCCGCCGGCTTCAGTCCATCGGCCGCGGGATTGGCAGGCGAGTGGCGCATTCCCGGCGCCGCACGGCTCGCAGCCATTGCAGGCGCTTTCGCCTTCGGCTTCACATGGGGGCGACGCCGAGCGGCGCTTCATCGTGAAGGCGGAAGGTCGCGACAGCCGTTCTCAGTGCACCGGCCTGATCTTCAAGCGACTGCGCCGCTGCCGCTGCTTCTTCCACCAGCGCCGCGTTCTGCTGTGTGACTTCGTCCATCTGCGTCACGGCGCGCGCCACCTGTTCGATACCGCTGCTCTGCTCTTCCGATGCCGCCGCGATCTCACCCATGATGTCGGTCACGCGCTGCACTGCGCCAATAATCTCAGTCATCGTGCGGCCGGCTTGATCGACGAGCGAGGTACCCGACTGAACGCGCTCAACCGAGGTGCCGATGAGTTGCTTGATTTCCTTCGCCGCCGCCGACGAGCGCTGGGCGAGTGAGCGCACTTCGCCCGCCACGACCGCAAAGCCGCGGCCTTCTTCGCCGGCCCGCGCCGCTTCCACGGCTGCATTGAGCGCAAGGATGTTGGTCTGGAACGCGATGCCTTCGATGATCGTGATGATGTCCGCGATCTTGGCGGAGCTTTGATTGATTTCGCCCATTGTGTCGACGACCTGCGACACCACGCGGCTGCCCTTGTCCGCGATTTCCGACGCGTTGGCCGCGAGAGAGCTGGCCTGTCGCGCGTTGTCGGCATTCTGCCTCACGGTGCCCGTCAGTTCGTCCATGCTCGACGCCGTTTCCTGCAGCGCCGACGCCTGCTCTTCCGTGCGCGACGACAGATCGATATTGCCCGCTGCGACCTGCTTAGTGGCCGAGGCGATCGATTCGCTGCCTGTGCGCACCGTGCGCACAGTATCGATGAGGCTCGCCTGCATCTTTGAGAGGCCGCGAAGCAATTGACCCATTTCATCGTTCGACGTCACGACGACGTCGCGGCGAAGGTCGCCCGACGCGATGGCGTCGAATTGTGCGAGCGCCGCATCGAGCGGACGTGCGATCTTCCGGCGCAGCGACAGCCACGAGTAGCCGGCTGCGGCCATGCCCAGAAAAATGGCGATGATGTTGAGCATGCGGAATGCGTTGAAGGTCGCCTGGCCCTCGTCGTACGCGGCTTTGGCGGCTTCGAACTGGAACTTGCGCAACTCGACGCCCGACTTGGCGAATTCGTTGAACGCGACCGACATAGCACTTGCGGCCTTCGTGATTCTGTCGTGGTCGTTGGAACGGACGTCAGCGTAGCTCGCGTCCAGCAGCTTCTGGAGTGCGAGCCGCTGGCTGTTGAAGGTATCGGCGAGTTGCTTCTCGCCCGGGCCCTGCGGCAAAGCAGCATACGTTGCCCACGCCTCATCCGATGCCTTGCGCATAAGAGCGCCGTGGCCGATTGCATCTTCGGCGGAGGGCGGCGTACCGGCATTAATCGCGGCGCGATCGAAGCTCAGGCGTTCGCGCGCCATGTACATTTCGGCGTTTCCGACTGAAACGGCGCTCGGCATCAGGTTGGTGAAAAGATCGTAGGTCGTGGTATCCGAGCGGCTCATGCCGATCAGACCAATTGTGCCGATTGCCACGAGAAGTGCGCTCAAAAACGCCATGGCCAGCGCCAGGCTGCCCTTTATCGTCGAAAACATGGTTGTCCAGAGGTTGCTGCACCGCTTACTGTGCGATAGCGGGCGGCGATGCGGCACCTGCTGCGCTGGCCGACGATTAGTATCGGATCGTCCTATATAACGACAGGAGGACGACATACTGAAGGGCGCGTGTCGATGTACTAAAGTGTATTCTGCCGAAACAATTAGTTTGGAATGGCGGCCTACGCGACAGGCAGGACCGACGCGCGAAGGTGTGATGTCTGAGCGGAGCCGACGTCCGAATGTCCGTGAGAAGGCGCGGGGACTAGCGGCCGGACTTAACGGTCACTGCCTAATGCAAGCGGCATACGAGACCTGAACCATCGAGAGGCTGCGATCGGCAGAACGCGACCGAGGCCGTGTGAAAACGCAAAAGTACTCGGTTTTTGGGTGTCGCTTTACCCTTCCCGAGTTGCCACTAGGCCAACACAGAGCGATCTGGAGGGTCAATTTTTTTCGAGCACCGCATTACGCATTCGTTTTCACACGGCCTCGACCCCGAGCCGCCGCTCGAACTCGCGCCACAGCAACGGCTGCTTCCGAGGTGCAACTGCCAGTCGCCTCATCGAATTTGCCGAGTGGCCCTCAGCCGACATCAATCCGATGACGGCCAAACGCAGCGCAGTGACCGATTGTTCAGGCGAGGATTTGCAACCGCCCTGGCCTGATCCATCAATCCCTCCGATCGCCCGCGACTCCCTCACCACGGGATCGTTTCATTCTCCCAGCGCGTGAACGTCCCTGTTGGGCTGTCCGGGCCCAGCAGCGCGACGCGCACCGCTTCGCGAGCGCCTTCCTCGACGGTCTCGGTGCCCAAATAGCCGTTGAGGTTCGTTTTGGTAAAGCCCGGGGAGACAGCGTTGAC
>NZ_VZQQ01000128.1 GCF_014397785.1 Paraburkholderia podalyriae | reverse complement strand
GCTTGTAGCACCGGAAAACTATGTCGGGTGACTAGCCGGGTACATCGCTGCGCAACCCACAGTACCAAAGGTGATCGAGGAAGCCCATCCACGTTACCCGACATAGTCAGGAAGGGCACATAGTGTCGCCAATGTCTCTAACGACATTGACGTCACGCGACTGCCATGCACCTGCTTCAGGCTGGAGTTGACCTCACGGTCATTGCGCTGTGGCTGGGTCACGAGAATCCGGCGACCACGCACATGTACATAGAGGCAGACCTGGCGATGAAGGAAAGTGCCCTCAGTACGCTTCAATTGCCCCACAGCAGGCAACGGCGCTACCGGCCCACCGACCGTGTGCTGCAGTTCCTCGAAGGCTTGTGATTATGCTCGGCCGCGTGAACTGATCCGATCGGTGAGCCCAGCAATGCTCAGGAATTCAAAGGCTCGCGCGGCGCGGTCCCGTACTTCGATTCATATCGGTACCCACGCCGCGCACTCCGTTGTCCTCAACGACAAACCGTGCATAACTCCGGGGCGTCCATAAAAGGTCCTATAGAAACATTTCTATAGTACGTACAACTGGTACTGGCTCGTCGACGGTCTTCAGGCAGAGGGCTTCACGGTTCATCTTGCGCACACGACGGCGATCAAGCAATACGAGGGGCTCAAGCATAGCGGTGACGAGACGGACGCGCGTTACCTGGCCCACCTGTTGCGACTGGGCATCGTGCCCACGGGCACAATTCTGCCCCCCGAAGCGCGTAACGTGCGGGACCTGGCCCGCAGGCGTATGCAACTGGTGCGCAACCGCACCAGCCACATCCTCGCGGTAGAAAACGTTACTGCGCGTCAGCTCGGCAAACGCATCACGAGCAACCAGGTCCGTCGGCTAGACGACGAAGCAATCAACCTGATGGGACTGCCCGAGGACGTCGCACTCGCGGTTCGTGCAAACGTTGCGGTCATCGCAACGCTCTGCACGCAGATCGATGTCCTCGAAAAACGTCTTCAGGAAAAAGTCACACCGAACCCCGCCCGCGCACTGCTGGCAACCGTGCCTGGCATCGGCCGGATTCTTGCAACCGTCATCCTGCTGGAGGTCGGCCCGATTGAGCGCTTCGCCAGCGCCGGCAACTTCGCCTCCTACGCGCGCTGCGTGGATAGCCAGCGCATGAGCAACGGAAAGAAGAAAGGCGAAGGCAATGTCAGGAACGGCAATCCGTACCTGTGCTGGGCGTTCGTCGAGGCAGCGAACTTCGCCCAGCGCTACTGTCCTGAAGCCCGGCGATTTTACGAACGCAAGAAGGCCCGAACCAACTCCATCGTGGCGCGCAAGGCGCTGGCCCACAAACTGGCCCGTGCATGCTTCCATATTCTGAAGGAGCACAAACCGTTTGATGTCACACGCTGCTTTACATAAAGGTTGATGACGGCGACCGGCAAGCCCCAATTACCCACTGGCCTCAAAGCCCATCCAATTTGAATGGGATGTCGTGCCGCCGTCCCCGATGAGCACTTTAAAAGCGGACCGCCTGCAGTGCGAACCAGCTACCGATTGGCGCCCCCGGGCAGCCCCTGCACTTGTGCAACCACATGGACGCACTGCGGTACCAACGTTCTTCTGGGGCGGAATGAAGCCGCCAGGGCGACGGCAGGTTGCATCGCCGCTCGCCTGATCCACATGGGTGTGTGGCGCGATCCGTCGCAGCCACCAGTTGAAGAAACGGATGCGCCCGGCTGCTGCGATCGGGAACTGGAAGGTTGAAACTGGCCGCTATCGCGGCCAGGTAGTTTGCTGCTCGCTTGACACCGGCCCGCTAATGGGTGTGGGTAATTACAAGACGCCTGTGGCAAAAGTGGGAGCTTGGCGAACGCGCGATGCACGTGGCTTTCTGGGAATTTTTTTGCACCAAAACGGGATTGAAAACATGAAGTGCGATCGCATTGACTGTCCGTTATCAGTTGCCCATATCTGTACATCCGGAGCGTGAGGCGACATTATTGCGAACGATTTCCTGCCGGCTGAATACCGTGGGCCGGCCTTTATTTGTGGCCGCCTCGCCTGTCGGCCGCGGCAGCCTCACCCTCTAGATTTAATCAACGCCTGCCCGCTCTTCCATTCGCACACTTCCGGCGCGTGTCGACATGGTCCAGCTGTCGGAAAAATCTCAGGATGACGCGACGTCACATCATTTGCCGATCGGCCGTTCACGGAGCGTGGCGGTCGCACGAACGTCCAAGGGGCGGCCGTGACGAATGACTCTTACTGGCCGATCACTGCCTCATGCAATCGGCATACATCGCTCGAACTTCGCAAGGCAGCGATCGGCGGCACGCGACCCGTTGCCGCCTCTCAGTTAGGAGTGGCGGGTGTCTGCCGCCGATCGAAACGAGTCAATCAACGATAAAGCAATGTCTTGCCATCACCGCTTTAAAGGTCGTGCGGTAGGTAACCGCACGACGTAGAACTCAACATGCCGCGACGCCACCGACGCCTACTTTACTTCGAACGCGTAATCGCCATGGGTGCGATGCCCGTCTGAGGCAACTGCCACCCAGTGCACGGTATAGTGCCCGGCCTGCAAGGGAGGCAGCGGAACGGTGATCACATCCGGTTGAGGCGCGTCGACCACGGACTTATCGGCGTTGACCTGCTTTCCGACGGCATTGGTCACCGTGAGCGACGAAAATGCCGGCTCCAGCCGCCCGTCGAAGATGATCTTCACCTGCGACGGCGCAGCAACGCTCGCGCCGGCTCCCGGCTCCTGCTTCTGCGGAAACACGTGCGCAAACGCGGCGCCGGCGAAAACAAGCCCGGCGAAGAGCCCGGCCACGCTCGCGATGCCCCGTTTCCAGGGGCTTCGATTCTGTTTCATCGTGGTCTCCTTCGTCACTGGAACAGCGGTTTGCCGAGCGTTGTGGGCGCGACGTCGTCGAAGAAAATATGGGCCTGCACAAGAATGCCCACGTGCGAGCCGCTCGCGCGGTTCACCGGAATCTGCGCTTCGACGCCGAACTGACCATAGCGGTTGATCCAGATGAAGCCAGGGTTGACCGTGCCGGTTGTCTGTCCCTGGCTTCTCGACAACGGCACCTCGACGATGGGAATGATGTTCGAGAGCGGTTGCGGCAAACCGAGGTCATGTACGTGCTGCTGCAGGTAGGGCAGGCTGTACTGGAACGTGAAGCCATAGTTGAAGGCGTTAGGCTGTCCCGCGCCCGTGGTCAGGGCGGGCGCAGCTTCGGCGGTAATCGCGATCGGACGCAGGTATGCCAGCGAATCAGGCAGGTCTCCCATGCCCTTGCCGACATAGATGGTCGGCGAGATGGTGGAGAAGTTGTCGGCAATCGCGCGGCTTCCCGTGCCGCCAAACTCGGCATTGACGCCGACGGACGTCATGAACTCGTGCGCGTCGTTGACGTACAGCAGATATTTCAGGCCAACACCAAAATTATTGAAGCCACGGGCGGTCGGGTTATTTTGCATCTCATAGGAGCCGGTGACCGAGAAGGCCAGCCTTGGCGTGATCAGCTTGTCGTACTCGAAATTGAAGGTGTTGATGCTTTGATCGCCATCGTCGCCGGGGACGCGCTGGTGGCCGTACACAAGATTTGCTTCGTCGCCTACACCGGGGTCATCCACTGCCATGGTCACCGGAAAGACGCGGTCGCCTGCAATAGCATGAGCTGCTGCGAGCGAGGGGATTAGCAGAAGTGAACTCGTGGCAGCCGAAACAATTGCTGCCGTGAGCAGCGGTTTGCCACCGCGCGTTGAAATGGTGTGCATGGTTCATCCTTGTTTGAGGTCGTTGTAATGCCGTCGCACGTCCAGAAACAGACGCGCGACACACTGCGATGCAGCGAATGCATCGCGTCGGTAAGACTCAAATCAGGATGAGACTGGAGGGGCGCGGGGCTGGGCAGCAGTGAATGGCAGGACGCGCCGAACGCTCTTGAACCGGGTTGCAATGCGATGCTGGGTTGTCCAGACCGTAATGGCAAAAGCGGGTTGAACGCTTGGCATCGCCGGCATGTGGGCAAGCAGGTTGCAGTACCCGCAAGCCTGCCCGTGGGAAGCCAGTGAGTGGGAAGCGTCCTGGTTATTCGGCGCGTCGTCTGGCATCGATTGCGCGGAGCAAAGCGAGGCCGAAAGAGCTATCCCATCGCGACTCGAAGCGAGCGTCTGAGACACCACAGGCGCGAAAGTCGCCATCAGGATCGCAAGCAATCCCAAAAGGCTGCCAATCTTCAGATGGAAACGCGCGAGCATGGGTCAGGCGGTTGGAGCGACACGGTCGTCATGGTGCGCGATTATGGCACGACGTGTTCAAGGCACGTAGAGGTGGCCCCCGTTTGTCGATGGGGCGATTCCCGCTTCTGTTGAATCGAAGCGCACTGGCTGCTGCTGTCGAATGATGAACGGCCACTCGACGGCAATGCCCGAACGTCGCCTGATGGCCGAGGGCCGGCATCCGACCGAGTCCGGTCAGACGCCCCCCGGCCGCGAACTTCTGTAGTCGGCCCTTACCGCACCTTCGCCTCGGGAGAAATCACCCGCTTGCAGTCCACGCTTGCCACCCCGAACCGCCAGTTGGCACGTGAACGCTCATCCACCTTGCGGACCGGCTGAAAGCGCTGCTTGGGCTGTGGTCTAGCGCGTTTGCCTGTACTGGAAACGCGAACAGCTCAACTTTTTCCGCACCTCGCCGATATACCACTCGAACGCAGGGTTGAGGTGGACAGACGCGACACTTGCCGGAGCGGCGAGTAGACAAGGACGTTTTCCTGCGAAACGCCGCTCACCGAACGGGCGAGCGGCGCCGGGCACGCTTCGACGACGACCCTTCCCGATCGAAGAATCTTCCAGCCCCATAGCGCGCATGCCAGCACGACACGGAAGGCCGCCACAGGAACCGTCAGTCGGTCCCCACGCAAGGCCCATCAGATCGTCAACGCTGCGGGCATGGGCCAACGCGCAATCCCCCAATTCCGGTGCCTCAGGAGGGCACGCTCCACGATCATGAAACGAATCTATGCCACGTTCCTTGCCGCACTGCTGATCGCTACACTTGCGCCGGAGTGCCAGGGGCAGTACACCACCGACTGGGTGGCGAACACGTTTGGGACCAACGCGACCCGCGTGGGTAGCGTCGCGCGCTCCATGTGGATAGCGCCCGAGGGCGTCATCTACACGGCTTCCATGTGGGACGAAAACGAAGGTGGTGTCGCGATATACCAGAACGGCCAAAGCCTGGGGTCCATAGGAGGTCACGGCGATTTTCAGGGCAGCGCCATTACGGGTAATGCAACTTCGATCTTCGCCGCTCTGCATTTTAATACTACTTACGGCAGCGGCACGGTGGCGCGGTACAACCGAACCACCCAAACTCGCGACGTTCTCATCCCGGTCAGCGCGACGACGACTGAGCAGCGGGCTGATGTAATCACGGGACTCGCGACGTCGGGTTCGCTCCTTTATGCGAGCGACTTTCCTGGAAATCGCGTCCGCGTCTACACCACCGACGGCGTCTGGCGGCAGGATATCGCCGTCGCAAGCCCTGGCGCGCTCGCGGTGGACAACGCAGGAAACATCTGGGTTGCGCAGAAGAGTGCGGGCGCGATCCTCGAATTCAATCCGGCCGGCGTGCACGTCAACACCATCCAGATGTCTGTCGCCTCTCGACCGTCCTCGCTGTATTTCGATTCGTCGACCGGGTGTCTCATGATCGGCGACGAGGGCCCCGACATGAACATCAAGATCTATAACATCCTGGGCATTCCATTCCCGGTCGGTACATTTGGCATTCAGGGGGGATATCTCGATACGACAACCGGAATCAAAGGCCAGGTTGGCGATAAGCGTTTTACCCGAGTCACCGGCATCGGCAAAGACGCCGCCGGCAACCTGTACGTGCTCAACAACCCGTGGGGCGGAAGCTGGGACGTCGGCCGCGACGGCGGCACCGACATTCACTCCTACAACATTTTTGGCCATCTGCAATGGAAGCTTCAGTCTCTCAACTTCGAGGGGGTCGCCGCTCCGGACCCGAGTACTGACGGCACATACTTTTATGGCGGTACCAACATCTACACTGGCACCGCTGGGGGAAGTTTCGTAGCGAACACTGTCGATCCGATCGACTATCCATCCGATCCACGCATCAACATCAACGATCGCTCACGGGATGAGCACTTCGGTCAACTTGCTACCGTCGGCGCCAACCGGATCCTCGTGGCGTCCGGCCAGAATCCCGATACCTTCTACTTCTTCCACTTCAATGCAGCGAATGGCTACATCGCAATACCGGACGCCACGCTTCCAGGAACGGCGTTCAATACGGCCGCACCGGTCAGGGACGGATTCTGCCTCGACAGCAAAGGGGACGTCTGGGCCGGTTTGGACAAGACGAATGCCATCTGGCACTATCCGCTGACCGGCTTCGATGCCAACGGTCAGCCGGGTTGGGGAGCAGGCATTGCAACGCCCATTCCAGGCACGGTCACGCCATTGACGCGGATCATCTACCTGCCGGAAAGCGACACGATGATCCTGGCACAGGGAGCTGTCGGGAGCACGGACTGGACGTCGATCGGAACGCGGATCGAGGTGTATCACGGCTGGCTCGCAGGCAACACAACTGTTCCCAATCCGGTGATCAACCTCACCAGCGCCAATCCCAAGTCGATTACGGCAGCCGGCAACTATCTCTTCGTCGGATACGTACACACCGTGCCCAACATCGATGCCTTCAATCTGACCACAGGCAGCCTGGACACCACGTTGATCAACAGCAACCCCAACACCGTGTACGTCGGCAATGACGTGGATTCGATGTACGGCCTTAGATCGTACCGTCGGTCGACCGGGGAGTACGTGATCACGAAGGACAACTACAACGGGACCAGCGTCATCATTTATCGCTGGACACCCTGATCAACAGTCCTCGTCGCGGCTAGTGGTGCTCGACAACGCCTCGATCCTTCACAACGATCAGGAAACAATCAACCGATGGTTTTTCGAACATCGCATGGTGCTGTTCTATCTGCCGCCCTACAGCCCCGAACTGAATCTCATCGAAATCCTCTGGAAGCACGCCAAGTATCACCGGCGCCGCTTCGTCACCTGGACCAAGGAAACCATTGATGCCAAGGTCAAAAAACTGCTCGACGGATTCGGCTCAGATTTTCAAATCAGATCTTCGTGAACACTTAACAAAGTGCGCGATAATCTCGATACGAATACGAGCATCGGTTTGCAAGAGTTCAACAATTGCAATAGCTAACGATCGTTTCCGAGCGACCCGCAAGGGTCGACCTCGACCATTCGACTTTCTTGTAACGAGACAGTCTCTTCCCCCCGAGATCCTTGGCTGCCCCTCTCAATGCTCTCAATGGCGGGGCGCGATCAAATTTGAAGTGCAACACCTTGCTCGTGTAAGGTGTGCCAATGCAAAAAAGAAGTTACCAACAACTGCAGCCTGAAGAACGCATGACGATTGCAAGCATGAAGCAGCAGGGTTCGAG
>NZ_VZQQ01000127.1 GCF_014397785.1 Paraburkholderia podalyriae | reverse complement strand
GAGTCAGCGAATTTCATAGAGGCCCGCAGCGTCCGTATCGGCTGCAATAAGGCCGCATATACAGCCGCAACCGATTCTGTATGTCAATGCACGCGAAATTCCTCCGCAAACGGGAGGCGTTCATATAGATGCATATGATCAGGGAGGACCAAATGAAAGATGCTGGCGCAGAGCGGACTGTTGCCGAGCAATTCCATTCGCTCGTCATTTGAGCATTCCCGACCATAGGGGACTTACTTATCCTGCCGCCCTTATTGCGACACAACCCACCGGATCTTCGTATGCAGAGCATCTCCGTCGCGTATTTCGCGGCAAATCCATTGCGTGTGCGAAATCAACGAGGTAACCCAAAATCCGTCGACCGGTCTCTGAACAAGGTCTCACCTGCGATCGCTCCGGTTTTATCTCGACAAAGCCGATTCGCTTACTGCGATTACCAGAACCGTTCCGATCCGATGCCTAATTGACCAAGCGCCGGATTGGTCGCAACGGTTCATAACCGCACACCCCGTTGGCGCTGTTTAGTAGCCCCTCGGGAGTCTTTTTGAAACCGGTTCTGGACGACTACGTTGGCACCCCCTTATGAACGGGAAGACATACCTTGATCGTAGTGCCGTTTCCCGGCGAACTGACAAGATTGATTTGGCCACCCAGCATCAGGACGCGCTCCTCCATCCCCGCCAGCCCGAACGATCTCTTTCTGGTCGCCAGAGGATCGAATCCTTTTCCGTCATCCCGTACTTCCAGCAGACAGGCATCCGGCGTTCGCTCGAGCGTGATGGTCACCTGCATGGCCGCAGCGTGACGGGCAACATTGGTCAGCGCCTCCTGGGCGACGCGAAACAGCACGATAGCGCGGTCCTCGCTCAGCACGAGAGTCTCGTCCTGCACGCGGAGGCGACACACCGTGCACGGATTCCGGTTGAATTCGGCAGCGAGCCACTCGAGCGCAGCCACAATGCCTGCGTCGAGCGCAGCAGGGCGTAGCGACGCGATGACGCCCCGGACAACCTGCATGGTGGTGTCCACCAGGGAGGTCAATCCCCGGGCCTGTTCGACGAGCTGAGGGTGGCCGTCGCCAAACTGCATAGCTAATACCGACGCCCTCATACGAAGCGCGGTGAGGTGTTGCCCCAGTTCGTCGTGCATTTCCCGAGCAATGTGCTTGCGCTCTTCCTCCCGAGCCGTCTCGCGACGGGAGGTGAGTTCCCGCAGCATCTCGTAGGACTCGCGCAAGCGGTGCTCTGCTTTCTTGCGGTCCGTCAGGTCGAGCACGAAAGCGACACCCTCGTTTCCGCCCTCGTCGAACGTGGCGACGCCGATCAGCACGGGCACGCGGCTGCCGTCTTTCCGGAAGTACTCCTTTTCGAACGGTTCCAGGCGCCCAGTCACTTTCTGTTGTGGTATCCATTGACTCAGGTCACGGGCGAGCCATTCTGGTGGCGTGAGGTCCATCCAGCGTAGCCGGCCCGCCATGAGGTCCTCGCGCTCGTATCCCACGATGCGCAGAAACGCGTCGTTGGCCTCGAGAACGTGACCATCGAGATCCCATATGAAAATACCGATGATGTTGGCGTCGACAAGGCGCCGGATCTTCGCTTCGCGTTGTTCGAGTTCGCGGTACAAGCGGGTATTCTCGAGCGAAGTCGCCGCCTGGGAAGCAAGGAGCCGAAGCACCGCAATCCGGGCCGGCGCGAAGACGCGCGTGGTCAGATTGTTTTCGAGGTACAGCGCACCGATGAGCTTCGCCTGATTCATCAGGGGCAGGCAGAGAATGGAACGGGCGCGTTGCCCACGGATGTAAGGATCGGAAGCAAACGGGGGCTCGGCTGCGGCATCGTCGAGCATGACGCTCTCCCGGGTGCGCAGGACATAGTGAAGGACCGACTCCGGCAGCACCGTCGCGGTGACGGGCTCGTCGTACAGCTGCACGTTGAACGTGTCGCCGCCGGTCGTAGCTGCTGCAGCGATGCGCTGCTCACCGCAGCGTGGCAGAATCAACAGGCCGCGCTCGGCGCCGGCCTGTTCAATCGCCGTGCGCATGAGCGTCTTGATCAGCTTGTCCAGCGCGATCTCGCCCGACACAGCCTGCGACACCTTGATCACAGTGGCGAGGTCGAGGTGTTCAACCGTCGTCGCGATTGTGCTCGTCGGGGCGGGCGCGGACTTTCCAGTCCTAAGGTGCGGATACGCTTCCTCGAGTTGCCGTACCTTCCCGTCGGCTCCCCAACGCAGGTAGCAGTAGCAGGCGTCCTGCAAATACACACGGGCAATTTTCTCAAAACCGTGTGCCGCGTAGAAGCGGGACGCAAGTTCATTGGCGAGCGCCTCATTGTGAGCAAAGCCGTTTGCCTGGGCCGAGCGAATAGCCTGTTCGTACAGACGCTCAGCATCGAAATTGCGCCCCTCCAGGCGAGCGACTTCCGCACCGACCAGCGCGGCGCGGTTCTCGAAATTCTCCGGACAGTTTTCCGCCCAGATCTCCAGTTGCCTGTGATGCGCAGCCACAGCGTCCAGGTGCTGCGGTCGCTCCTCGGCTGGTGCGCAGGCGCACCAGGCGGCTCGGGCCAGTGCGGCGTAAAAGTGATAGTCGGCATCCTCGAGGTGCGCGGATGAGATCCAGAGCAGCCGTTGCGCCTTCGATGCGGCGTCCATGGCCGCCGCATAGTCGCCGGCCATATAGCGCGCCTGCAATTTCCGAATCCAGTACCCACACGCAGCCAGCTTCAAGGCCGGATTGCTGGACAAATGCTGTTCGATACGAAGCTCATTGAACTGCCCGTCGTCAAGGCAGCCGAATTTCAGCGTCAAGCCACGGAGCATCCGGATCAATGCGAGCCGCGCTGCGATGATGTCGATGACGAGGCCGAAGCGCGCCTTCTCGACGAACGCGAGGCCACGTTCGCCTTCGCCTTGCACCTCGGGCAGAGGATCGCCGGCGAAGAGCAGGTCCGAGTTGAGACCGTCGCACGAATAGGCTGCATGCGTGAGGTCTCCGATCCGGTTCGCCGCGTCGAACGCGCGGCGCAGCAGATCACAGCAAGCACGCACGTGTTTCATCCAGGGCACGACGAAAACCGCGAAGCAAAGATAGGTGCTCGCCTCGAAGCGTTTTAGTCCACGTCGTTCGGCCAGCTCGAAGCCGAGCTGGCCGAACCGGAATCCGGCCTGGTAGTCGCCGAAACGCGGTCCGGCGATCCTGGCGAGCATGACATAGGCGACGCATGAAGCATCGCAGTTGCCGACTTCGAGGCTTAGACTGACCGCCTTGCAGTTCGCCAGGGAAGCCAGGTTCGCATCGGTAAACACGGCCGGCGGCAAGAGCTTACTCAGAAGCGCGACGGTCGCGAGGGAGGCCGGGTCCTTCATCAGTGGCAGGTCGATGAGATCCTCGATGGCCCGGCCCCGAAGCAGTGACCAGACGCGCGCGTATTCGCGTCGCACCTCGTCATCTTGCGGATGGGGTGACCACTCAATACCGACAAGCCGAAGGTAGTCAAGACCCACAGCGACCGCGCGGCCGCTCTGATCCAGGGTCGTGCAGACATCCATGTGCAGGCATGCAATCTTGGCTTGTTCGACCGTTGTCGTGGCGCGACTAGACAGCGCCGCCAACCGCTCTTCAGCGACAGATAACTGGCCCGTTAAGAATTCGCAATCAGCCCGGTTCAGCTCCAGCGCAAAGATCAGCGCATGCCGGCGCTCCCAGCAATCGTCCTCCAATAGTTCAGCACCGGTGACGAGATAGGTGAGCGCCGAGGCATAGGCTGTCGACCCCTTGGCGCGCTGGCCCGCGAGCAGGTTGAGCTCAGAAAGTTGGTCCCGTTCCTCTTGTTGGGTGATCAGCGCGGCACCGCGGTTGAGCTGACCCACGATCTCGAAGATCGCCTCCTCCCGCTGCTCCGGCGGCGTCTGCGCGGCGAGCAACCGCCCGATCCGCAGATGGCCCTCGGCGCGTGAGGCTTCCGGGATCAGCGAATAGGCGGCTTCCTGAATCCGGTCGTGAACAAACCTGTAGGAGCCCTCCAGCCGCTCGACCAGTCCCTGCTGGACCGCCGGCCACAACGACGCGTGGGCCTGCTTTGTCGAAGTTCCGAGAACGATCGCAAGCATCGCGATCGCCGCGACGTTGCCGAGACAGGCGAGCTGCAGCAACGCCCGCTGCGTTTCGACTGGCAAGCGAGTTAGCTTGCCAACCATGAGGTCCACGACATTCTTGGTGTAACCCTGGGCATGAATGCGAGCGAGATCCCAGCGCCAGCACGCCGCGTCATGATCGAAGCGGAGCAACCCCTCTTCGGCGAGCGCGTAGAGAAACTGAATCACGAAGAACGGATTGCCGGCGGTCTTCGCATGGACCAGCTGCGCCAGCGGCGCGGCGCGTTCCGGCTCGCCGTGAAGGGCATCCGCAATCAACTGCTCCAAGTGCTCGCGAGCGAGCGGCGCGAGTGTGAGCTCCTGCACCTGCGCTCCTGCTAGGCGGATCGCATCGAGCTTGCGCGTCAACGGATGAGCGGCGTCGACTTCATTGTCGCGATACGCGCCGATCAGCATGAGATGCTGCAGGTCAGACCGGGTCAGCAGATCCTCCAGCAGATCGAGTGTCGCCGCGTCGAGCCATTGGAGATCGTCGAGAAACAGCGCCAGCGGATGTTCGGGTCGGGCAAAGACACCCATGAAGCGCCGGAACACGAGCTGGAAACGGCTGTGTGCTTGCTGCGGCTCAAGCTCCGGGACCGGCGGGGGGGCCCCGATGATGAGCTTCAGTTCGGGGACGAGGTCGGTCATGAGCCGCGCATTGGGCTCCAGCGCTTCCAGAAGGGCATCACGCCAGCTCGCCAGCTCCGTGTCTCGCTTGCCGAGCAGCGGCCGCACCAGGCCTTGAAACGCCCGGACCAGCGTCGCATAGGGAATGTCGCGCTTGTACTGGTCGAACTTGCCGGAGGCGAAGAGCCCGCGCGACGGCACCAGCACCTTGTGCAGTTCATTGACGACGGACGACTTGCCGATGCCGGAATAGCCGGAGACGAGCACCAGTTCGGGCGCGCCGCGCTTGACGACCCGATCGAACGCGGCAACCAGGGTATCGACCTCGCGTGCTCGCCCATACAGCTTTTCAGGGATCAGCAGCCGGTCGGGCGTGTCGTGTTCGCCCAGCGGGAAGGCATCGATGCGGTGCTGACGCTCCCAATCGGCCAGGCAGCGTCGCAGGTCGCGCTCGACGCCGGCGGCGGTCTGGTAGCGCTCCTCGGCGGTCTTGGCGAGCAGCTTCATGACAACGTGGGAGAGCTGAGCCGGGACCGTCTCCACCCGTTCGTTGGGCGGCACCGGCTTTCGGGCGATATGGCAGTGCACCCATTCCATGGGGTCGGCGGCCGTAAACGGCAGCGCGCCGGTGAGCATCTGATAGAGCGTGACACCGAGCGCATAGAGGTCGCTGCGGGCGTCGATCGAGCGATTCATCCGTCCGGTCTGCTCGGGCGCCATGTAGGCGAGCGTGCCGGCGATGGTTTCGGGCGGCTCGGGCGGCTGCCGCTCGCGCGGCAGCCGCGAGGCAATACCGAACCCGGTGAGTCGCACCTGTCCGTCCGCGCAGTTCACCAGGACATGGGCGGGCTTGAGGTCCTTATGGACGAGGCCGCGCTGGTGGAGCTTGCCCAGCGCCGCGGCGATGCCGACGGCGAGGCCTACAACACGCCCTACCTCCATGGGCGCGCCGAGTAGCCGCTCGAGTGGCTCACCGCCCGGATCCTCGAGGACCAGCAGGGTCCGGCCGCCTTCGTGCACCAGCTCCAGCGGTCGCACTGCCCACGCGCCGTCCAGTTCATCCTTCAGTCCAAATTCGTGAGCGAGGCGATCCAGGCTGACGGGTGATGGGTGCTCGGCAGCGGGCCGCGCAATCAGTACGTTGTCGCCGCCATCGCCCTGGCGCCGCCCTCGACAGAAGACGCGCTCGTCATCCTCCCACAAGACCTGGAGGCTGTTACCCATCGGCGCCGGAACCATAGGAGGGGGGTTCATCTGCCGCCCGCTGCAGTCATGGTCAGACTGCTGTTTGTCATTGGGTTAAGGAGGGGACGCCAACATGCGCCCGTCTCAACTCGCAGGGTACACTGGAAAATCAAATTACAACACGGCATCGCCATGGTCAGCAAGGCGCGCAGCAGAAGTCAAGCATCAGCGTACACCTTGGACACCCCGGCGTCACACAGATGTCGGCTCTGAATTCTTAGCTTGAAGAACTCAGACGTGCAGGTTGAAGGCCAAACAGACGTATTCTGTCGAATTCAGGGAGCAGGCGCTGGCGAAGGTCGCAGGGACGGTTGCCGCGGAACTGAATGTGAACGTATTAACCTTGAGGAAGTTCCGACGTATGCCTAACGGCCGAACATCAGCCCGCCTTGCTCGAGGCGACCATTGTTGACATTGAAGCCGTTCTCCAGTTTGAAAATCGCGCTCAGCCCGCTGCCAAGATCCTCTGTTCCTTTAAGACCCCAGCGGCTACCTTGAGCGTAGCCGCTCCGGAGTTCATACACCTTCGAACCTGCGACATTGTTGGTGTAATCGAAGTCTTCATCAATCAGACCGTAAAGCGTCGCAGTAGATTGAGCGAATACCGGCGTTGCGATAGTGGAAATAAAAAGTACAGCAAGTGTGCTTTTTTCATTAAAGTCTCCGAATATAACTACGTGAAAACTTCTTTATCGACGGACCGAATTAACCGCGTATGATCCGTATCTGATCTATCAGCATTACTGATGAAAAATCAGACGTCGTCGGCAGTTTTCTCACGGTCGCGGGCTACTTCAGGCTCCCAGAGAGAAACTGCCCGAGTCGTTCGCTGCACGGCTTAGTCAATACTTCCTCAGGAAGCCCCTCTTCCTCGGTGCGTCCTTGATGAAGAAACACCACATGATTCGATACATTGCGGGCAAACCCCATTTCATGCGTAACCACAATCATTGTGCGTCCTTCGTCTGCGAGCTTTTGCATTACCTTGAGAACTTCACCTACCAGCTCCGGGTCGAGTGCAGATGTTGGTTCATCGAACAGCATCACGTCAGGGTTCATCGCCAATGCGCGCGCAATCGCGACACGTTGCTGCTGACCTCCCGAGAGATGCGACGGATACTGCTTCTCCACGCGCGGCGCGAGTCCGACTTTCTCCAGGTATTCACGCGCGCGCTCTTCCGCCTCGCGACGTGGCAGCCCGAGCACATGTACCGGCGCTTCAACAATGTTCTCGAGAACGTTCACATGCGCCCAGAGATTGAAATGCTGGAACACCATCGAGAGTTTCGTCCGGATACGCTGCAGCTGCTTCGGGTCCGCGACGTCGAGATAGCCGAGCTTGCCGATGAAACCGACAAGCTTGCGAAACAGATATCGACAAAGGCGAAAGTCGCGCGTGGCGTCATTGCTGGAGACGCCTGAGCGCGGCCAGATGACTAACAGGCTGCGGAAATACACCCCTCCAAAAGCAACGTCCATCGCTCTGCGCGGCTACCGCCGCGCAATTTTCTGCATTACGAAATTTCAACGTGAATCCAGCTTATTTTTCGACAGTTTGAGGCC
>NZ_VZQQ01000126.1 GCF_014397785.1 Paraburkholderia podalyriae | reverse complement strand
CGCTCAGCCACCGCAGGCCAGCCTGGGCGTTGGTGACCGTCGCGGCGATCGGCTGGTTGACCTCATGGGCGATCGAGGCCGCGAGCTGGCCCATGGTGGCGACGCGGTTCGCGTGCGCCAGCTCCGTTTGCACCTCCCGGTAGCGCCGCTCGCTCTCGCGTGCTTCTTCCGCCGCCCGCTTGCGCTCGGTCAGATCGAGCACGAAAGCGACACCTTCCTTGCCACCTGCTTTGAATGTGGCCCCACCAACCATGACGGGCACACGGCTGCCGTCCTTCCTGGTGAACTCCTTCTCGTAGGCCTGCCCGCGCCCCGTTTCCCCGGTCTCTGCCAAGGCTCGTGCGTCGACTTCACGCCATTCCGGCGGCGTGAGATCCGTCCAGCGTACGCGACCCGAAACGAGATCCGCGCGCTCGTATCCCACCATTCGCAGAAATGCGTCATTGGCCTCGAGAATGTCACCACCGGCATTCCAGACGATGATCCCGATGATGTTGGCGTCGACGAGGCGGCGGATCTTCGCTTCGCGTTCCGCGAGATCGCGGTACAGATGGGCATTCTCCAGCGCGATCGCAGCCTGCGAGGCCACCAGCCTCAGCACGGCGATCCGGGCCGGGCTGAACACGCGGGTAGTCAGACTGTTTTCGAGGTAGAGCGCACCGGTGAGCCTGGCCTGATTCATCAGGGGCAGGCAGAGAATTGAACGGGCACGATGCTCACGGATGTAAGGATCCGTGGCGAACGGGGGCTCGGCCGCGGCATCGTCGAGAATGACGCTCTCCCGGGTGCGCAGCACATGGTAGAGGACCGACTCCGGCAGCGCTGCCGAGCTCACCGGCACATCGCGCAGTTGGACATGAGCCGAGTCGCCGCCGCTCGACGCTTGCGCTGCTATCCGTTGTTCACCGCCGTCCGGAAGAATCAACAGACCGCGTTCGGCGCCGGCCTGTTCAATCGCCGTGCGCATCAGCGTATCGATCAGCTTTTCCAGGACGATGTCACCCGAGACGGCCTGCGACACCTTGATCACGGTGGCGAGGTCGAGGCGTTCGACCGGTGTCGCGATCGTGCCCGCGGGGCCGGGTGCGGGCTCTTCCGTCCTCAGATGCGGATACAATTCCTCAAGCTGCCGCACCTTGCCATCGGCGCCCCAACGCAGGTAGCCGTAGCGGGCGTCCTGCAAACACACACGGGCCATCCTCTCAAGACCGCGCGCCGCGTAGAAGCGCCCGGCGAGTTCGTTGGCGAGTGCCTCATTGTGGACAAAGCCGTTTGCCTGCGCCGAGTGGATGGCCTGCTCGTAGAGCTGCTCGGCATCAAGCCCGCGGCCTTCAAGGCGGGCGATTTCGGCACCAACCAGCGTGGCGCGGTTTTCGAAGTTCTCCGGGCAATTCTCTGACCAGACCTGCAGCTGCCTGTGATGCGCAGCCAGAGCGTCGAGGTGCTGCGGCCGCTCGCCTGCCGGTGCGGAATCGCACCAGGCGGCTTGGGTCAGCGCGGCATAAAAGTGATATTCGGCCTCTTCAAGGTAGGCCGATGAGGTCCAGAGCAGCCGTTGCGCCTTCGATGCGGCGTCCATGGCCGTCGCATAGTCGCCGGCGATATAGCGCGCCTGCAGTTTCCGGATCCAGTACCAACACGCAGCCATCGCCAGGACCGGGTTGCTGGACAAGTGATATTCGATGCGATGCTCATTGAACTGGCCGTCGTCAAAGCAACCGAATTTCGGCGTCAAGCCGCGGAGCATCCGGATCAGCGCGAGTTGCGTGGTGATGAAGTCAATGACAAGGCCGAACCGCGCCTTCTCGACGAACGCGAGCCCGTGTTCCGCTTCGGCTTGCACCTCAGGCAACGGCTCGCCGGCGAAGAGAAGATCCGAGTTGAGATTGCAGCGCGTGTAAGCTGCATACGCGAGGTCTCCGATCCGGTTCGCCGCTTCGAACGCGCGGCGATACAGATCACGGCAAGCCCGCACATGTTTCGTCCAGCGCGCCACAAATATCGCGAAGCAATTATACGTGCTCGCACGTGCTCGCCGCGAAGCGTTTGAACCCGCGTCGTTCGACGAGTTCGTAACCGAGCTGGCCGAATCGGAATCCGGCCTGGTAGTCGCCGAAACGCGGTCCAGCGATTCTGCCGAGCAGAACATAGGCGAAACATGAAGCATCGCAGTTGCCCCGCTCGAGGCTTACACTGACCGCCTTGCAGATCGTGAGGGACGCCAGGTTCGCATCCGTAAACACGGCCGGCGACTTAGTCAGAACCTCGACGGTCGCAAGCGTTGCCGCGTCCTCCATCAGAGGCAAATCGATGAGATCCTCGATGGTCCGGCCCGCAAGCAGTGACCAGATGCGCTTGTATTCGCGTCGCACCTCCTCCCCTGTCGGACGGGGTGACCACGCGATACCGACCTGCTGGAGATAGTTAAGACACACAGCGACCGCGCGGTCGCTTTGATCGAGGGTCGTGCAGACATCCATGTGCAAGCACGCGACGCTGGCTTGTTCGACCGTTGTCGTGGCGCGATTTGATAACACCGCCAATCGCTCGTCGGCGACCGATAACTGGCCGGTCAAAAATTCGCATTCGGCCCGGTTCAGCTCCAGCGCAAAGATCAGCTCATGCCTGCGCTCCCAGCAATCGTCCTTCAATAGTTCCGCACCAGTGATGAGATAGGTGAGCGCCGAGGCATAGGCGGTCGACGCCTTGGCGCGCTGGCCGGCTACCAGGTTGAACCCGGCCAGCTGCTCCCGCTCGTCGCGTGACGTGATCAAGGCCGCGCCACGGTTCAGCTGACCCACGATCTCGAAGATCGCCTCCTCCCGCTGCTCCGGCGGCGTGTGCGTCAGGAGCAGTCGGCCGATCTGCAGATGGGCCGCGGCGCGTGAGGTTTCCGGGATCAATGAATAAGCCGCTTCCTGAACCCGGTCGTGAACAAACTGGTAGGAGCCCTCCAGACGAGCGACCAGTTCCTGACGAAGCGCCTTCCAAAACACCGCGTGGACCTGCGCCTCCGGGATCCCGAGCACGTTCGAAAGCCTGGTGATTGCGGCAACATTGCCGAGGCAGGCGAGCTGCTGCAACGCCTGCTGCGTGCCGGCCGGCAGGCGGGTCAGCTTTCCGACCATCAGGTCCACCACGTTCTCGGTGTAACCCTTGGCATGGATGCGATCAAGATCCCAGCACCAGCGCGCCGCGTCATAGTCGAAGGTAAGTAAATTCTCGTCAGCAAGTGCGTGCAGAAACTGAATCACGAAGAACGGATTGCCGGCGGTTTTGTCATGCACGAGCTGCGCGAGTGGCGTGACGCGTTCCGGTTCGCCGTGAAGCGCCTCCGTAAGTAATTGCACGAGGTGCTCGCGGGCGAGGGGCGCCAGTGCGATCTCTTCCACCTTTCCCCCGGCTTTCTTGAGCGCGTCGAGCTTCCGTATCAACGGATGAGCGGCATCGACCTCGTTGTCGCGATAGGCACCGATCAGCATGAGGTGATTCAGATCCGAGCGGGTCAGCAGATCCTCGAGCAGGTCGAGCGTCGCAGCGTCGAGCCACTGCAAATCGTCGAGAAACAGCGCCAACGGATGCTCTGGTCGGGCAAACACACCGATGAAGCGGCGGAAGACGAGCTGGAAACGGCGTTGCACCTGCTGCGGCTCAAGTTCCGGGACCGGCGGCGGGTTACCGATGATGAGCTTCAGGTCGGGGATCAGATCGGTCATGAGCCGTGCATTCGGGCGCAGCGCCTCCAGCAACGCGTCGCGCCAGCGCGCCAGCTCGGTATCGCGCTTGCCGAGCAGCGGCCTCACCAGGCTTTGAAAAGCCTGCACCAGCGTCGAATAGGGAATGTCGCGCTTGTACTGGTCGAACTTACCCGAGGCGAAGAGCCCGCGCGGTGGCACCAGCACCTTGTGCAGTTCATTGACGAACGCGGATTTGCCGATCCCGGAATAGCCGGACACCATCACCAACGCCGGGGCGCCGCCATTGACGACGCGGTCGAAGGACGCGAGCAGGGTTTCGATCTCGCGCGCTCGCCCATACAGCTTCTCCGGAATCAGCAGCCGGTCGGGCGTGTCGTGTTCGCCCAGCGGGAAGTCATCGATGCGTTGCTGACGCTCCCAATCGGACAGGCAGCGTCGTAGGTCGCGCTCGACGCCGGCGGCGGTCTGGTAGCGTTCCTCGGCCGTCTTGGCGAGCAGCTTCATGACGAGCTGAGAGACCGCAGCAGGGACCGTCTCCGACCGCTCGTTGGGCGGCGCCGGCTTTCTGGCGATATGGCAGTGCACCCATTCCATGGGGTCGGCGGCCGTAAACGGCAGCGCGCCGGTGAGCATCTGATAGAGCGTGACGCCAAACGAATAGAGGTCGCTGCGCGAATCGATCGAGCGGTTCATCCGGCCGGTCTGCTCGGGCGCCATGTAGGCGAGCGTGCCGGCGATGGTCTCGAGCAGCTCGGGCGCCTGTCGTTCGCGCGGCAGCCGCGAGGCGATGCCGAAGCCAGTGAGCCGCGCCTGGCCGTCCGCGCAGTTCACCAGGATATGGGCCGGCTTGAGGTCCTTATGGACGAGGCCGCGCTGATGGAGCTTGCCGAGCGCCGCGGCGATGCCCACGGCAAGGTGCAAAACACTGGCCACCCCCATGGGCGCGCCGAGCAACTGCGCGAGCGGCTCACCGCCCGGATCCTCGAGCACCAGCAGAGTCCGGCCGCCTTCGCGCACCAGCTCCAGCGGCCGCACTGCCCACCCGCCATAGAGTTCGTCCTTCAATCCGAATTCGTGAGCGAGGCGATCGAGGATGCCGAGTGGTGGATGTTCGGCGGCGGGCCGCGCAATCAGGACATCGTCGTCGCCGCCGCCATCGCCCGGGCGCCGTCCTCGAGTGAAGACGCGCTCGCCATCCTCCCACACGATCTGGAGGCTGTTACCCATCGGCGCTGAAACCATAGGTCCGGTTCATCTCCGCATTCCGCCGTCAGGCTGTCGCCCATCATCGTCATTTGGGTTTTAGAGGAAGCGGGGAGCGCTGACATTCGTCTGCCTCAACTGGCAGGGCGCGCTCGAACAGTGATCTCTAAGACGGCATCTGCGCACGGTCAGCAACGCGTGCAGCAGCAGGCGTCTGGTCAGGATACACCTCGACGAGCGCGGCGGTATAGGGATGGGTCGGAGGGCCGCGGTGAGGACCTGCGCACGCTACGCTGACTGGGTCGTCGGGATGGGATGGGGCCAGGGCGCGACGCAGCTTCGCCGATAGAGACCCCGCACGAAGTCTAATGAAAAGGCGGAGGGTAGCGACCAAGAGCGCCTGTCTGGGAACTACCCTCCGCGGCACGGTTGGGGTTGGCCTTGGCCAACGATCCGAGACGGTCGGCGAAGGCCGCCTGCCGCCAGCCGCTGAGGGACGGACGACCGCGGCGCCTCGGAAGCAGTCGTTTGCTTGATGAGGCGTCCAACGGCAGAAGTGGGTCGGGTCGTGCCGCTCGCAGACACGCTATGACCGGCCCGGCTCGGCGATTAACGTTTGCTCCCGACTCGGCAATCGCGACCGGCGCATTTCGTATCAAAGCGACGGCCACTGCGGGCCCACATGTAGCGTACCCAACGTTGCCATCGACCCTGTTGCGCAGCGGTAGTATTACGCTTTACCTGCTCTTCGCGGTCGCACTCGACGCTCCTCTGTACCTGTTCGTGGATCTGGCGCAACGCCAAGCCACCGGGTCCTTTCAGTTCGTCCGGATCGGGTTTGTCTGTCATGGCAATGGCTCGAGTCGCGGCAAGCACGCGACCGCTGCCTTCGAATCTGTAGGACTGGCACAATCGAGATGAACTTCTACCCGCTCGGGAATCCTCATGCCAGACGCTGTCCCGCCTTCGCCGCCTTCGCGGGCTATAGGCCCCCTGTTTGCCCTGTTTCCCTTCATGCGCCCGTATGCCGGGCGCTGGGCGCTCGCGTTCCTGGCGCTGGTGACGTCGGCGGGCGCCACACTGGCGTTGCCGGTGGCGTTCAAATACCTGATTGACCGTGGCTTTGCTGCGGGTGACCGTACGCATATCGATCGCTATTTCCTCGCGTTATTCGCCGTTTCGCTGGTACTGGCCAGCGCCACGGCACTGCGCTTCTACCTCGTGTCGTGGCTGGGCGAGCGGGTCACGGCTGATTTGCGAAGTGCGGTCTACGACCACGTGCTGGAGATGAGCCCGCAGTTCTTCGAAACCACGCAGACCGGAGAGGTGCTGTCGCGGCTCACCACCGACACCACCTTGATTCAGACGGTGGTGGGCACCAGCCTGTCGCTGGGGTTGCGCAACTTCTTCCTGCTTACCGGTGGCGTGGCGATGCTGGCAGTGACCAGCCCTGTACTGTCAGGCTACGTCATCGCTACGCTGATGGTGGTGGTCGCTCCCGTCGTTGTCTTCGGTCGGCGCGTGCGCCGCCTCTCGCGCGCCAGCCAGGACAAGGTAGCGAACGCGAGCGCGCTGGCGGGCGAGGTCCTCAATGCCATGCCGACCGTCCAGTCGTATACGCAGGAGTCCTTTGAGGCGCGGCGGTTTGCCGGCGCGGTGGAGGTGGCCTTTGAGACAGCGCTCAAGCGAATTCGGGCGCGTGCTTGGTTGACCGCCGTGGTTATCGTGCTGGTATTCGCCGCCGTCGTGTTCGTCCTCTGGCTTGGGGCGCAGTCTGTGCTAGCCGGGCGGATGACGGCCGGCCAGTTGTCCCAGTTCATCCTCTACGCGGTGTTCACCGCCGGCGCTGTGGGAGCTGTCGCCGAAGTGTGGGGCGATCTGCAGCGGGCTGCCGGCGCCACCGAACGTTTGTTGCAACTGCTGGTGGCACGCTCGCCGGTGGTGCAGGCCGAGGCGACGGTTGCGCTGCCGGCGCGCGGGGACGGCATCCGCTTCGACAATGTTAGCTTTTCGTATCCGTCCCGCCCCGGCATCGCTGCACTCGCCGGGCTCTCGCTCGACGTCCGCGCGGGCGAACATGTCGCGCTGGTTGGACCGTCCGGCGCCGGCAAAACCACGCTGTTCCAACTGCTGCTGCGATTTTACGACCCGCAGGCCGGCAACATTCTGATCAACGGCGTCCCGACGCGACAGGTGCCGATCCTCGAGTTGCGCAAGGGAATTGGGGCAGTGCTGCAGGAATCGGTGATCTTTTCGGGCAGCGTGCTCGACAACATCCGCTACGGCGCGCACGAGGCCACACTCCCGCAAGTGCAGCGGGCTGCCGAAATGGCCGCTGCGGCCGGCTTTATCGAAGAACTGCCGCAAGGCTACGACACGTTTCTAGGCGAGCGCGGAGTACGACTGTCTGGCGGACAGCGCCAACGCATTGCGATCGCCCGCGCGATCCTGAAGAATCCGCCCGTCCTGCTGCTGGACGAGGCCACCAGCGCGCTCGACGCTGCCAGCGAACGCCTCGTGCAGAAGGCGCTGGACAATGCCGCGCAGAACCGCACCACGCTGGTCATCGCGCACCGCCTCGCGACCGTACAGCAAGCGGACCGCATTGTCGTGCTGGAGCAAGGCCGCATCGTCGCGCAGGGCCGTCACGCCGACTTGCTTCTGAGCTCGCCGCTCTATGCCCAGCTTGCCGCCCTGCAGTTTGGCGAGCAGGTTGCGCATACGGGACAGAGCGACGCTGAGTGCGATCGCGTCGACTCGGCGTGAAGACACGATCCAGGTCGGCACGGGCAACCGCAGGGCTCCCAACGGATCGACATGACGCGGTAGCGTAAGGCAATAAGCGGCCATGAGGAGCCGCTCACTCGCACCGTCGCTCGGCCACACTGGCGTCGACTCTGCACCGAAAAGCGGCCGTTCCGTTTTGTGGCTGATCGTCTGCGAAAGACGAAGGGGCTTTTCCAATCAGGCCCACTAGACTAGCAGGCTGCGGAAATACACCCCTCCAAAAGCAACGTCCATCGCTCTGCGCGGCTACCGCCGCGCAATTTTCTGCATTACGAAATTTCAACGTGAATCCAGCTTATTTTTCGACAGTTTGAGGCCT
>NZ_VZQQ01000125.1 GCF_014397785.1 Paraburkholderia podalyriae | reverse complement strand
GCAGGAAAACGCGTGTGAAGCAGACGGTCGGCAACGTGGCCGAGCGCCTCGTGTTTCTTCCACCCATAAAGCGCTTCCGCGCCGCTGTTCCAGTAGGTAATTACATCGTCCATATCGCGAGCTACCATGCTGTCGTGGGTAAGGTCGAGAAGCTGTGCCTGCTCACGATGGACCGCTGCCAGTCGGCGAGTCCTATGCACGAGAAAGGTGACGACGAACGATGTCACAAAAAAGGCAGTCAACGCTACGATGTCCTGCTGGGCATCTGCCCGGAAGGTAAATAGGGGCTGTGTAAAGAAAAAGTTGAGGCAACCAACAGCGATCACCGAGATAGCTACCGATGAAACGAGGCTGCCCATCAGTGACACCAGCAAGACCTCGATCAGGTAGACGAACCCAACTACCGCGACGCCGGCTCCCAAGCGAAAGCACACCCAGGTCGCGATTGCTATGCTGATAGCGCCGGCGAACGGGATCGCGGCAACCGAGCGCGATTGAACGATCCCGTTGGTCGTTCTGGTTGCGTGCATCCCCCGCCAGCCACCGTTCGCAAAGAGATCCTTCATTCGGTTTTTCCCCTTTGAACGGCAAGTCGAAGCGCTGACTCGCCCTCTCGGTCAAGGGACACGGCAAACCATGTGCTCGTCGTACGCGGTACTCGCAAGGTCTGGGCGTGCTGGCGCTTCGCAACACCTCGGCGTTCACCCTAGCCCTACTTTCATTGGAGAGGACCGTCCTGTCAATCCTGATCTATCATCAGGGCGGTCCGCCGGCGAGCGGACCGCTCCCCTGACCTCGCTCGAACATCATGCCTGTCTGCTGCACATCGTGGGGCCAGGAACCTTGTTCATGCGCTTCCCGCCGAACTTGCGATGCGAGCGAAAGGCCGGGTCGACTTTCATGACAGTCTCATCCTCGGTGTCAAGCGGCCAGTCACCAATTTCCGGCGAACGGCGGGTCGTGTTTAGGGTTGTAGGACGCCTGCCCTGATCCGCGCGCACGCGAACTCGCGCAGGAGCCGGCGGGCAAGCGTCCTACAAGCCCCAAGGGAGGAAACCGCGGAGTGTTCCGATGTGGTCGGAACGTTTCACCGCTATGGCGATTTGTCCGGTCCGATTGAGGACGTGGTGGATGTGAACGCGGCTGAATTGGGGCCTTTGATTGGCACGATCGTGGCAGCGACACGGCGGCGGGTTGCTCTCGCGCCGAGTCGGCCAGCGCCAGACTACCCGTTCGAAACGATAGGCGCAGGTGTCTCCTATTGGCTCTCGTTGCCGAAGAGCCGACAGTCGATGTGTGCATCCTGACACGATGATGTTCATGCGTGGGCTCGCTCAACAGGTGGTGCCCGGATAGGCCTGCTGCGTTGGAGTATGTCGATGATGATGATCATCGGCGAACCGCAGTGCCGGCAAACAAAGGTTGGCGGTACTGCAGCTGTGGCTACGACGTTAGCGCCGGGTTCGATATGGGCAGGCACTACGCTCAGCAACTCGCGTATCTTCGCGAGACTCTCGCGCCGCGATGGGTTCGCGAGCAGCCCGTAATGGCGGATGCGGTGCAAGCCGCCAGGTAGCACGTGCAGCAGGAACCGGCGCACGAACTCATCCGCTTCGAGCGTCATGGTCTTGTTGCGTGTGCGTCCGTCCACGCGGTAATCCTTCCAGTGGAAGGTGACGCCGTGTTCGTCGCGCGCGATCAGGCGTTGGTTGGAGATCGCGACGCGGTGCGTGTAACGCGACAGATAGGCCAACACCGCTTTCGGTCCGGCAAACGGGCGCTTGGCGTACACCACCCATTGACATGCTCGCATCGGCGCAAGCCATTCGGTGAAGGCTGTGACATCGTTGAGCCCGGCATATTCGCCGAAGAAGCGCAACTGGCCGCGGCGATAGATCGCTTCCAGTTCTTCGAGGAAGCGTCGCCGGAACAGGCGTGAGAGCACGCGCACGGGAAGGAAAAAACCTGGCTTGCATGCTACCCACCGGCTTCGATCGGGCGACAACCCACCACCGGGAACGATGCCATGCACATGGGGATGATGCGTGAGCGCGGAGCCCCAGGTATGCAGGACGAGCGTGGCGCCGATCTGTGCCCCGAGATGCTTCGGATCGGCGGCGATGGTGCGCAACGTCTCGGCTGCGATATCGAACAGCAGCCCGTAGATGACGGCCTTGTTGCAATACGCAATCGCGCTGATCGCAGCCGGCAGCGTGATCCGCCTCACGCGCTTCGAGCCAACGACGCGCCGCAGTAGCCTGGCACCTTGGGCAATGTCTATTGCGACACGAGTTGTAGGCGACCTCGATGTGTTCGCAGCCGGAACAGCGCAACACGTGTCCACCCAGCGCCGCGCTGCGGCACTGTTCGATCGCCGACATCACCTTCAACTGGTTGCGCGTTTCCGTCCATTGCGAACGGAAGAACTACGATGGTCGTTAGTGATCGTGCGAAGCTAGGCACATCGTTGTGAAAAGCGACAGGTATCTCGATATCGGAGTTTGCATTATGATCAGGAATGCGAACGCAACAGGTGTGAGCGATCATGGCGCATGGCGCCGTCAGTGAAGTGCGAGCCCCGCGCTGGTTCAGCAGTAGTGGCGCAGGTTGATCATCGTATAGGCAAGCGTCTTGAACGCATAGTGAACGTCACTGATGCGCTCAAAGCGCAGCAGCAGACGGCGGAACTTGTCCTCCCAGGCGAAGACCCGCTCAATGGTCCTGAAGCGCTCCTCGAAGATGGCCGGATCATAGCGCTGCTTGCGGCCTCGCTTCGGTGTTTTGCGTCCGCGCGGATTCTCGGGGATGTTCGGGGTCATGCCGCGATTGAAGATCGCCTTGCGGTTGGCCCTGCAGTCGTAGACGCCATCCAGGCTGACGATTGAACCGTGCAGGCCCGCGCCAATGGCGCGGGCCATGGCGGTGAGGCTTGGCAGCGCGTCGCGCAACAGCGGTGATTCGTTGCGGTTGCCGGGAGCGCTGATGAATGGTGCAATGACGTTGCAGTTTCGATCGCACAAGGCTACCACCTTGTCGCCCTTCAGATGCTTGTGCCCGCTATACCCGAGATTGTCGCCGCCTTTCTTCGCCGCCGTCGTGGTACCGTCGCCGTGGATGACCGAAAGGTCAAGCAGCTGGTCCTGATGAAGCTGCTGCACCGAGCCCGAAAAGATGGCATCGATACAACCATCGGCCTGCCAGCGACGAAATGTGCGGTGGATGCGCGTATAGTGGATTTCATGGTGACCTTCTGCATTCCTGTCGATCGGCAGCATCTTCCATTGACAACCCATGTACAGCGCCTGCAGGATGTAGTTGAAGATCTTGTGCAAGGCCAGCGTGGGGCGAGGTCCGCGACGGCCCAGGCGCAGATGCGGCCAGACAAATTGCTCGAACTGCTCCAGGCGCAATCTTGTTGGAATCTTTTGCCAGCATGGGCTTCGGGTCATTCGCTGCGTCCAGAAATCTGGACTTTAGCCGATCTGGCTACTCTGACCTGAAATCCAGTCCTGGCGCGGCTTGCAGACAATTCCACGGCCGTCGAAAACCCGCAACCAGTTGAACCAGTACAAGGGCGAAATTACACGCTGGCGCGAGGCCGTGCGTCGTCACCGGCGGGAAGGCGTCTTTGGACATACGTTCCTCTTTGGGCTGTCCGATGGACGCGTGATTGACGGCAGCCGTGGCGGCACTAGCGCGCGATGGCTGAACCATGCGTGTGCCCCCAAACTGCGAGACCATCCAAGACGGCAGTCGCATCTTCATCCACACGCTGCGGCCGATCGACGTCGGCGAAGAACTGTTTATTTACTGTAATATCTGCTGGCGACTGACGATCCGCTCGATGAAGAGATTCGCGCGCAGTACGCGTGCCGGTGCGCCGCATTGGATTGTCGTCAGTCGATGCTGGCGGACGCGGGGTGAACAGGGTGTCGAAGGTAGTCAGTAAACAGCGAGGTTCTGGAAAGCGGCCACGCAACGAAGCCGTAGAACGCAATAATTCTGTCAACCCGAAATTGCGCTTCCAGCCGGGTCTCGATCGGGATCGCATCATGGCACTGGCAGAACTCGACTTCATCGAACGACGTCAGGCCGTGCATTTCCTCGGTCCGCCCGGAACCGGCAAATCACATCTGTGCATAGCGCTTGGCGTTGAGGCCGTTCGTGCCGGTAAGAGTGTCTACTTCGGTACGCTTGCCGAGATCGTCGCGTCGATGGTGAAGGCCGAGCGCGAAGGTAACCTTGCACAGCGCGTGCGCTTCCTTGCATGGCGGCAGATTCGCCACGAGAGGCGTACTCAAGGTTCCTTGGACGGCGTTCGTTCGATGAAATCTTGGGCGATGGCGCGCCCGGCAAGTCTGGATGCGGGGCCGACGCATTGCGTCTCATCATTCCGGAAGGGATAGTCAGACATACGTCGGTATGATGGACAAGTCGACGCTCCAGGGTCTAGATTGAATAAGCAATCATTGGCAAGCGACCTTATGTCCTCCCGAAGCCCCTCGCAACGACAGCCGCGGGCTTCCGTTTCCGGGATCGTCTGGATTGTCGACGACGACGAATCATCCCGCCTGGCACTCGAAAGCCTGGTGCAATCGCTCGGCTATTCGACCGAAACTTACTCGCTGCCTTCGGACTATCTGGCGGCGCGGGCGTCGCACCTTCGCACCGAAAACGGAGTCCTGCTTTCCGACGTCCGCATGCCCGGCATGTCAGGACTGGAGTTGCTTGACCGTCTTGTCGCACTGGGCGCCGCGCCGCCGACGATCTTCGTGAGCGCGTTTCCCAGCGACGCGCTGCGAGTGCAGGTGCAGTCCAGCACAGCCATCACGCTGCTCGACAAGCCCGTGGACGCGGCGCTCCTGAAACGAGCACTCGGCAACGTCGGGATTTAGGCAGGGGCGCTCAAAACAGCGTTTTGCGGACCTCTTTCCGTCAATGGCGGCTGGCGCGTGTCTAAGGGCGCGGCTTTCTTTGTTGCCGCCCAATTTCGAGTGCGGCGGCCTTGAAAACGAGATCCGGGAGTGAGTGCGCGTCCATTTTCTTCATCAACTGGCCGCGATGGATTTTCACCGTGACTTCGCTCAGGTTGAGTTGCGCGGCGATCTGCTTGTTGAGCATTCCGCTGACCACCAGCGCCAGGATCTCGCGTTCGCGCGGCGTCAGCGAGGCGTACGCGGTGCGTACAGCCGCGAGGCTGTGTTCCTTTTCGATGCGTTGCGAGTCTTTCGAAATTGCCTCGGAAATCGCGTCGAGCATATCCTGGTCACGAAACGGCTTCGGGAAAAAATGGAATGCACCAGCTCTCATCGCTCGCACCGACATTTCCATGTCGCCGTGCCCCGTCATGAAGAGAACCGGCATTTGCAGTCCCTCGCGTGCCATCGCCTGCTGGAACGCCAGCCCGCTTTCGCCTTTGAGCCTGACATCGAGGATGAGACAGCTTGGGCCGGCGGGTTTGCGAAACGTCACGAATTCCTGCACCGAACAGAACGTCTCGACGGAATACCCGACCGACTCCAGTAGGTCGCACAGCGCGAGGCGGATGGACTCTTCGTCGTCGACGACAAAGACTGTCGAGCCGCGGATTCCACCCGTGGACGACGGTACATGCCGATCGGTAGCCATAAACGAGTCCTCAACACGCCACAATGCGGCGGACTGATGAGACATTTTCGCCCGCTTGACAGAGACGCGTCCCCGCCGTTTTGCGCCGATAAGACGCGTTCCAAGTATGACACGGTAAGACGAGAGTAGGGTAAATGTCCGAATGTAGGTTTGCCGCCGCCCAAGCGGCCCGCTACCCTTGCATCTACGTCTGCAATGCGTCGCACAAAGCGGCTAGAACATGAACCGCGGCATGGGGCGAGCGATACACCCTCTTTTCGGAGCTTACTACGCCGTCGATGCCAGAGGCGTGCTGCAGATTTACCTCTACGCGCCTTGGCAAGCGCAGTCACCCCGGCCCCGCTCGACGCGGGGGGCAGCACAAAGCAGGAGATACCGGAAAACGACTGCTGTTGGCCGCTGCATGCCCGGCAGCACAAACGCCGCCGCAAACCGCCCCTGCCGCCGCGGGCTTTAAACCTGCGGGCTTAGGCGCGCTGAGCTGCTGCACGCGGACAATCATGCCGTTCGACAGGGATGGCGAAGCGAAACACCGCACTGCCAGGCTTGTTCGGCGCCTGCGTCGATGCGCCCGCTATGAGTCTCGGCAATGGACCTGCAGATGGCGGGGCCCATGCCTATGCCTCCCGCTTTCGTCGTATAAAACGATTCAAAAAGGTGTTCCAGCTCTCCGTCGCGCAGCCCCACGCCCGTATAGGGGCAAGGAACATGGTCGGATATGTCATGACCTTCCTACGCCGTTTCCAGACAGACAACAGTCGCAAAACTCAACCGTCCACCTGAGCCCCAATCCATCCAAGTAAGAAATGGAGATCTTTCAGCAAGGCTTTTGCGTCATGGATTTGTGGGGTTTCGAGCGGGGTTTCCGTTGCTTTGAGATTCCCTGGTCGATGACGGAAGGTATGGCGTGCGATGAGGGCCAAGGCGTCCGCCAGCGAGGTCGCCGCGGCGATGCCGAGCAACAGGTATGGCAGTAGAGGCTTGAGCACGGAATGCACGTAAGCGCGGTTAATGCGTCGGTCGGGCGGCAATTCATGGCAGGCGTGGGCCGTCAGGGTGGTCAAGGCCTGCAAGTTGTCGCACAGCACCTTGGCGGCGAGATCTTGTACCACCGCGTGTTGCGACAGCCCCGAAACATGCTCGAGGTTCAAGCGGTGCTTGAGGCGCTTGAACGCTTCTTCTATTCGCCAGCGCTGAATAACGTCTGAAGCCGGAAGAACGCATCGCGCCAACCGAACGGGCGATGCGTGTCTGGAACTGGAACCGCTCGCGCGGTAGAAACTACGGTCAGGCGTTGCAGATCAGTGAAAGGCCGGCAACGCAATTCCGTATGTCGGCGCATGAGGTAATCCGCCTCGTTTTCCCAGAGGAGCCAATCATGACCTCCTCACACGCAAACGTCCCCCGAAGCTCCAGCACATGTTTGGCCACCGCCGAGGACCTGCGGCGCTACCAGCATCTGGTCGATCACGGCACCTCGCCTCTATCACTGAATGCCGCGATCGCGGGACCGCAATCCTTTTCGAAGTCGCGCTCGACCGCCCCGAACGGATGGTCAGTAAGGATGCACCCGGTGCGCCTGCCCGCACGCTGCCCGTCGTGCTCAGCCCCGATGAAGTTGCGCTGTGCGCTCGGCCACGCGCTGGTCCAACTCTGCGGTGGGGCTGAACCACCTGGGCGCAAGTTGAATAACCGTCTACGCGAGCGCCTGGCGCACGGCGGAACGCTATTTAGGGGCTATTTTTGGGGCTGCCGAAAGAGACTCGGTGTGGCTGGGCATGCAGTGGTTCACCACAGCGAGCCTCTCAGGATAGCTAACTACGAGCGTTGTCATGCGGCAATCGTCAAGACCCGATCGGACAAATCAAATTCAATTGCGATTGATTTAAGGCGACGCTCCCAATCCCATACGCCAAACACGTCATGCAAAGTTTGCAGAGGGGTAAGCAGCGATACGGTGCGACTATCGTCGATAGCGATTCGCGAATGGAGCAGCGTTTCCTTCAGAGCAGTGACGCGGGATCTGGGAATGTGCGGTGGTATTGTCAACTTGTTGGTGCGACACGTGTCGCCGTCAGCCGCGCGTTATGCGGCATGTAGTCGGCGGTAAAGCTCTTTCTTGCCTTGTCACGCCCGGCGTCGGAACATTGACTGCGAGGACTGTGACCTGCTGTGCGACCAGCAGTAGCCTTCTATGAGGAGAAAATAGTCAAGGCTTTTTTGTTCCGGGCTTCTCATCGAATCAGTACATTTTCTGCCATCTTGGGTCCTCCTCGTCATGCAGGCGCATTGGGGGGGACGAAATTATCTTGCACGTGTCTGAAGCGCGTTGCGCACGTGAGACATTCACGTCTCACCGCCTTCTTCTATGAAGGGTAAGTAATTGTCAAGGCCCGGTTTGCACAGATCCCTCCTGAGACTTCTATGAAGGGTAAGTAATTGTCAAGGCCCGGTTTGCACAGATCCCTCCTGAGACGTCATCAAGTT
>NZ_VZQQ01000124.1 GCF_014397785.1 Paraburkholderia podalyriae | reverse complement strand
AAGGCCGTTTGGGGTTGCCGGCATCATGGAGGGAATCTGGAACGGCAATCTGCACTCGAACTTGACGGGCCGCGATACGGGCATGTTCGTGATCGTGACAGCTGGTGGCGCGTTTAGCCTTATCACCGACGACTGTGGGCAGATCTCTGCAAACATCGCCGCGGACGGTTCATTTTTCTCTGGTGCCGGCACGACCTATTTGCAGACAAATTGCGATGGGGTAGATGTCACGGCGGTGCCGTTTACCGCCCGTGCGGGTCCTGTGCAGCCTTTCCAGATCGCTGGAGAGTTCGACGATCGTACCGGCACCGCATTCGCGAATTACACCACTGCCAATGACAGCGGCACGATCTCGTTCCTGGGCTTCTATCAGGACTACTTTGAGGAGTCGGGCACGCTACCGCGCACCACAGGGGCTTACTCCATCTCACGGACACTCACCGCTCTGAGTATCGATGCCAACGGAAATCTCTCTTACCGGGATGCGGCCGGGCAGATTTTCCCCGGCACGTTGTCCATTATCGATCCGACGGTCGATGTCTATCGCATGACCCTGCACGTGGGCAGCCAGACACTGACCGGTATGGCTACCCTCGTCGATGACGGGCATGGCAGGAACAACGACTTCCTGTTTGCGGTCGCCAATGGTGCACTGGCGTACAACGCAGAGCTAAGACGCAACTGAGTAAAAACGAACACGATTTCGCGGCCAAAGACTGGCGGCGGCTACAGGCTCCGCGCTTCGGAAACTCGGCGCCTCTCGCTTTCCGCCAAACGCATCGCGCTAAATTCTCCGGGTGCAGCGCTCCCGGCGTCAAATAGCGCTGAAAATTTCCCGTCATTTATCGCTCAAAGTCACAGGGCTCTGGCCGTGGCGACTCGGCGTTGCATAACTTGGAGTTTTGCAACGCATGGAGATTGCCGTACTCTGTGCCGTCTGGACGGTGCACCGGAAAGGAAGTTGCCAAGTGTTCGATGCGGGGTGCCCGACTGTCGCTGATCGACCCGTTGCTGCCGCCCGAGACTTCCGATACCTGCCGTTCAAAGCCGTTAAAGCGGTCATTCGCAAAACTTCCATTGGGAACCGTTACGCGCAGATCTGTTCGAGCTAAGCGGGGACCGACAGACGGCGGAAGCTGGCTCGAGCCACACACCTTGCGATAGCACTGCCGAATTTAGTCGATGACCCGATCGGCACGTTTCAGTACCTCGGCTGGAATGGTCAATCCGAGATCGCGAGCGGTCTTGAGGTTGATCACGAATTCGCGGCGCGAGATAACTTCGAATGGCATGTCCGCAGGCTTGGCGCCCTTGAGTATCCTGTCAACATAGATCGGCACACGCGGATACGTATTGGTGAAGCTCGTGCCGCAGGCCATCAGGCCTCCCGCGTCCGACGCTCCGCCCCAAAACATCGTCGGTATGCGATGCGCCGCTGCCAATTCTGCAACGCGTTTGCGATCGCGGAATGGAGCGGGAACTTCCAGTACCACCAGCACTTCTGCGCGCTCGCCGACCATGGCCTTGAAGGCCGTATCGAAATCAGGCGTCGGGCCCCGCACCTTTAGCACCTGGGGCGCGATGCCAACGGCACGTGCTGCAGCCACGTTGGCGCGTTCGATGGGCGCTAAACCGCTGGCGTCGGCACCGGGGATGTCTGAATCGCTGAGGATCGCGACACGCGAGAGATTCGGAAACAGCTCCTTTAGTATTCCAAATTGCTGAGCGGCAAGTTCGGGATCGTTGTTAGTGATCCCAGTGATGTTTCCCCCGGGCCGCTCCAGCGTGGCCGCAACGCCGATAGCCACCGGATCGGCGACGAGGGCCGCCACGATCGGGATCGTCGTGGTTGCATTTCGTGCTGCGTTCGTTGGCGGGCCGCCGTAGGTGGCAATGACATCGACGCCTTTGCTGACCAGTTCCGCGGCAAATCCAGGCAGCCGATCCAAGTGTCCTTCAGCAAAACGAGCTTCGAAAACGACGTTGGTGCCCTCGACATATCCGAGCCGCGCAAGCTCCTTTCGAAGTGTTTCAAAGGCCACATCGGGTCTCCCATTGAAAAGAGCGCCAACACGGTAAACTTTGCTAGCCTGCTGTGCCTCCGTAGTGCCGAAGGCCAAGACGAGTAAGAAGGGCGCAATGTTCGCGAAAATCAATTTCGTGAGGTTCATGGCCCGCTTCCTCGTAATTTCGATGGACGGGCATCAATGCCAGGATCGATGCTCAAAGCGCATTGCCGACATACTCGTGCGGCCTAGGAGTACTTTAGTGCACACGACCGTCGGGTATCGGGAAATTTCTGTGTTGCACTTGAGTGACTGTTTGTGGCCGCTTGTCGCCGCCCGGGGCGAAAAACCATGGGTGCGGGGGCCATACAGCAGCATTTATTGGGGACAGCCCGCAAAGCCTCATGCAGCCGAGATCGTTCTAACCGGAAAATTGCGCCGAAATCAAGGACGACCCGACGACCTACCCTTCCGCAGATAACCCGAATCGGCGGTTGCCCGTGACAGTGAACAATATGTCGCTGTCACGGAACGAATGCAGTCCGGAAATGGATCACCTTGGCATCAACACCTTGTCGACGACCATGATCACGCCGTTGCTCTGCATTACGTCATAAGTCGAAATGTTGGCCGTATGTCCCGAGTCATCGGTAACCGTGATGTTATGTGGACCATTCTCCGAAAACGTCAACATCGCCCCATTCACTGTTTTGAGTTCTGCCTTTCCCCCGCCTTCCTTGATAGACGTATCAAGTCTGCGGAAATCGTAGCGGCCCGGAATGACGTGATACGTCAAAATGCTCGTGAGGGTCGCCTTGTTTTCAGGTTTTGTGAGCGTTTCGACAGTACCGGCAGGCAACGCCGTGAACGCTTCGTTGGTGGGTGCCAGTACGGTTAACGGACCTTTGCCCTTCAGCGTATCGACAAGACCCGCCGCTTTGACCGCCGCCACAAGCGTTGTGTGATCCGCGGAATTGATCGCGTTCTCCACAATATCCCTGCTCGGATACATCATCTGCCCACCCACCTTCACTGATTCGCCCGCGGCCGCCATGCCGGACGTCGCCATCGGCAGTGCAAGCACTGCGAAAAACACTTTGCGGTTCATGCCTGTCTCCAGAACTTGCAGCACACCATTGCGCCGCTGTGATTCATATACGGGACGTCTCGGCTTCCGGATGCAAAAGAAAATTACAGCCGACTTGACTGCATCCATCTGCCGCATCCGGCCGTATATGAGGAGCGGCCCACTCACACTGCGGAGGCAATCATGAATCATGTTGACGTTCAGCTGGCTACCCGGCATCGATACGCGTGATCAGGCGATCGATCGTTTCAGGAATGCGGGAGCGCCTCCTGCAGGCGTCGTCCTGCTCGGCAGATGGACCCGTGCGGATCTGGGTGGAGGCCACGTATTGCTTGAAGCGCAGGATCCCGGGACGCTGACTGAATTCGCGTACAGGTGGAGCGATCTGATGAAGCTGGAAGTTACACCTGTCATGGAAGATGACGACCTGCGTGCGTTATTCGAGCGCGTGGCGACATAACGCTTCAGGCAGGGCGTGCTTCTGTTGATTCGTAACCGATCCTTGAACTGCAATCGTCATTGGGAAAAATCATGACCATTGAAATCGTGCACAAATACGATGTCCTCGCTAACGCAGACCCGCAGGGCTATGCTGAACTGATGAAGAAGGTGGTTGAAGTGTTACTGCGATCCCCGGGCCTTGTGGAGATCCGCGCCAATCGCAATCTGCTCGCGTCGCCGGAGGTGCGGGCTACGAGCGTATGGGAGCATCTCGCCGACTGGGAGGCCGCACGGGAGAATGAGGCCCTGGCGGCCCTCGACGCGCAGTCGCGACAGTACGTCACGAATATGAGCGTCGAACTGTGGGAACCGTCGAGCCTGCTTCCTCATCCTCTTCGTCCTGAGCGCTAGCAGAGAAGCGCGCGGGCTACGCGGCAATCCGGCAAGCTGCCCACGCTGCCGTCATCGCCCGAGAGTGACAGGATCGACATCACGCGTCGTGGGGCGGCAGGAGATCGCGATGAAACGCCGTCACTTTTTGAAGTCTTCGGCCTTTTTCACCATTGCCGCGGCGAGCGGCACACTGACGGCGTGCCGCTCCGCGCAGGAACCTCGAGATTCACCGGGCAGCCATGTCTTTCCGCAAGGCGTAGCCAGTGGCGACCCACGAGACCGGTCCGTTGTCCTCTGGACCCGGTGCACCGCGACACGGCCGGACGCCGACGTTGTACCCCTACACGTTGAGGTATCCACGCAGCGCGATTTTTCGGCACTCGTAGCCAGTGTGCCGTTGCGTGCATTGCGCAGCTTCGATTTCACGGTCCGCGCAAAAATCACGGGATTGCGGCCCAGCACCACGTTTTACTACCGCTTTGTCGCGGGTCGCGATTCAAGTCCTATGGGGAAAACGCGTACAGCACCGCTGCCGAATGATGCCAACACCCTGGCGCGCTTCGCCTGGTTGACCTGCCAGGACTGGAGCGTCAATCACTGGGAGGCGATGAAGCTCATTGCCGCCGAAACCGATCTCGACTTCGTCGTGCATGTCGGCGACTACATCTACGAGACGGTCGGCACACCGACCCTGGACGCCGTTGAGCCGGCGCATTCGCGCATAACGTTGCCGCACGGCCGGCCGCTTGCAGGCGGCGGCCAATATGCCGAAAGCCTTGACGACTATCGCTCACTATATCGAACCTATCGGTCCGATCCGCGCCTGCAGGCGCTCCATCGTCAATTCCCGATGATCGCGATCTGGGACGATCACGAATTTACTGACGACTGCTGGCAGGATCACCAGACTTACACCAACGAACAGCAGCGTGAGACCCAACGCCGTCGCAACGCGACGCAGGCATGGGCGGAATACATGCCGGTCGACTGGAGCGATGTCAGGTTCGACGATGTCAATCCCGCTTACGACAACATCCGCATTTACCGCGCATTCCAGTTCGGTTCACTGATGCAACTGGTCATGACCGACGAGCGACTGTACCGCGACAGCCAGTCAGTCAGCGCGAGCGAGATTGCGCGTGCACGGGGGCACGATCCAGTCCACGGCGACGACGCAGTGGGCTCGCGGTATTTTGTCGAACGCGGGCTGCTGGAGCGTTCCGAAGCGCAGGCTGCTAACCGGCTCGGTCGCAGCCCATCCATCCTTGGTTCCGAGCAGACGCGCTGGTGGAAAGCAACGCTGAAGTCGTCATCGGCAACCTGGAAGGTGTGGGGCAACGAAGTGATGCTGAACCGCCTGTGGGTCGACTTGCCGTCGAAGCAAGACGGCTCGACGAGCTTTGTGGTGAACGGCGATTCGTGGGACGGCTATCCGGCGCACCGGCACGAACTGCTCGCCTGGCTCAGCCAGCAGGCGATCCGCAACATAGTGGCAATTACGGGCGATCTGCATGCGTTTCAATGCGGGGTTCTGCGCGACGGTCACGACCCTTCGACCGGTCAACCCGTCGCCGTTGACTTTGTCTGCGCAGGAATCAGCAGCACCTCGTTCTACGCCTACGTCAGGCAGGCATGGCGAGGCACACCGCTCGCACCCCTTGTCGCGTCGCCCGCGGCGTTCGATGCGTTTCTTCGGTCGAATAATCCGGGCCTTCGTTACGTTGACCACGACGCGCAAGGATATGCCTCCGCGACTGTCACACCTGAGCACTTCGCGGTCGTGTACAACAAGGTCAGGCGATTGACGGGCGACGGGAAACCACCGCCGGACCTGGTACCGCAGCGAGTCAGACTGACGGTCTCAAGGGACAGGTCGGATGTCATGATCGAATCTCTGTCAGCGAACGCCTGAGCGCCGTGACGCAACCGCGCCAGTCAGGTCGGATTCAGTTCGCCCGTCGCGAGAACGGGGCCGGTGGGCTGGCCCGTCGGCGAGCCGCCCTGCGGTTCGAGCGAGACTGCAAGTACGGCTCTCGCGACGATCCGCGAGACCGTCTGCGGCGGCAGCTGGACCGAGACAGGTGTGCCCGGCGAGAACACGCCTAGCGGAATTGGTTTTGCACCTGCCGGAATCAGCCAGAGCTCTGTCGAACGGTCGGCTGCGATCTTCGGAGTAGCCGCCGGTACGATCACCATGTTCGCGCGCTGGAAGTCCACCGTCGCAGTCCACGATGCGACGCCGTCACTGCGGGCGATCGTCGCGACCATGTAGCCGTTCTGCGCCACGACTGCTGCGCGTTGCTGCATCTCGTGCACCGCAAAGAAGTTCACACCTAGCAGCACAAGCGCGGCCATGCTCGCGCCAATGCCGAGCCACCGCCACAGAGTCAGGCTGTCCCACCATCCGCTCCGCGCGGGGGGCGCTGCCGCCAAGAATCCCAAGTCGTGCTGGATGCGTGTCCAGACACGCGCGGACGGTTCGACGGCGGGCAGACTCTCCGCTAACGGCGTCAGGCGTACGAGCCACGCGTCCAGCGTTTCGCGCAACGCAGCGTCGCGTGCCGCCTCGCGTTCGAGCGCCCGGCGCGAATCGGTGTCGAGCACACCGAGCGCGTATTCGGCGCAGCGTAGGTTGTCGTCAGGCTGGATTGGGGTATTCATCGCTCGAGGCACGTCCTCAGTTGCATCAGGCTACGCCGGATCCAGCTCTTCATGGTGCCGAGCGGCACGCGCAGACGCTCCGCCAGTTCCCCATAGGTCGCGCCCGTGAAGAAGGCCTCGCGTACCACGCCGACCTGTTGCGGGTCGAGTGCCGCGAGACACCTTTCGAGCCGCCGCCGCTCCTCGCTCCATTCGGCAGCGTCCGCTGGCGTAGGTGACTCATCTTCGATTTCCGCCGCCTTCTGCTCGTCGAGCGGCTCCTCGCGATGCCGGCGCATGTGGTCAATGGCACGGTTGCGCGCGAGCGTGATCAGCCACGTCATGGCGCTTCCCCGCGCGGGATCGTAGCTGTCAGCACGGCGCCACGCGTTCGTGTAGACCTCCTGCAACATGTCCTCGGCCTCATCACGGTTGTGCAGGATGCGCACGATCACCGCAAAAACGCGCGAAGCCGTGAGCGTATAGAAGTGCGCGAAAGCCTCCTGCTCGCCTCGGGCCACGCGAAGCAAGGTGTTGTTCAGGTGAACGCGACGCGCATCGTCGGCGTCGGAGCGCTCGGTCATGTCGGGCGTGTCTTTCATGCGCGCAGTCGGCTGGTCTCGCCGTGGCATGGATATGCCCCGCAATATAGCATCGGCTTTGAACCATCGCGCATCGCCACACGGACCACCGTCCGCATTCGAATCGCCGTCACAGCCACCCTGTCCTTCGTCAGTCATCGGACCCATGTTCAACCTTACGGAACAACGCCATGCGCGGATGCATACTGGACTTCGCATCCGGTGCGGCGGCGGGAAAACTCCCATAAAGCGATTCGCGGGTCAACGCCTGCCGTTGTGCGCTCAAAGCACGGCGTGTGGAACGTACGGGTCCGAACGGCGCGCGTCAACCGACGTGTCAGACTTGCATCACGTGAGAACGACGCGGCACAGGGTCCGGTAACTCGATTTCCACTCCGCTCTGGTTCCCAGGCTGCCAGCAGGGAGACGCGAATGAAGACCCGTCAGGTCGATACTCTGCCCGGATATGTTCCGACACCTCCGGCGATCCGCGAAAAACGCGAGCGCGCGGGTCTGAACCAGATCGAAGCCGCAGCCCTGCTGCATGTAAACATACGCCTGTGCTTGTGATTACCCACTATTTTCACGCCCCAGCGAGTATCCGATCTGGATGTCGAGAAGACGATGCATGCCGCGCCAGATGACCTTGTTGCCGGGCGGAGGGTCGTTCGCGCGTGCGAGATAGCCGCCCAGTTGGGCAAGCTTGATAAGGCTGCGAGACAGGGGAGGCGCCTGTGCGAGGCGCGTCGTATCTTTGACGAGCTGGTCAAGAAGTGTGACCTCGGTTGCGGTAAGCGCCACCTCCGGCGCAGCCTCAGGTGCACATCGATTGATCTCGGTCAGCCAGAATACTCGCCAGGCAAGGATGCAGAAGATGGCGATCAGGTTGGTCAGGCCGCTGGCGGTGCGCAACTGCGACTCTTCAGCCTTGCAGCCGGACTTCAGATTCTTGTGAAACGTCTCTATTTTCCAGCGCATCGCGTACCAGTC
>NZ_VZQQ01000123.1 GCF_014397785.1 Paraburkholderia podalyriae | reverse complement strand
CGCAGTTACCGAACTCGTCGGACGGGCTCGCGCACGGCGTGGACACCCCACAATACCAACGACACAACAGGGCTCTCTAGATTTATCAACAACATAGCGAGGTTGGGCAGTATGAAACGCACTTGTACAGCTCGGGATACTCGGCGATCATGATCGCCGCCATTGCGCCCCCCGCGGACATCCCCGCGACGTACACGCGCGCAGGATCGACGTTGTGGGCCGAGATGATTTCGCGCGTGATGCCTGCGATCAGCGACGGCTCGCCGCGCTCGCGATGCTGATCGTCAGGTTTGAACCAGTTCCAGCACTTCGACGGATTCCCCTGCCGCGGTTGCACCGGATAAGCTACGAGACATCGATGTCGCTCGGCAAGCGCGTTCATCTGCGTGCCTGCTGCGAAATCGTCGGCGTCCTGCGTGCAGCCGTGCAGCATCACAATCAGTGGCAGCGGCTCGCCGGCGCCCCCCGCCGGCACATACAGCCGATATTGACGGCGACCGGCGGCATTGGCATACGCAAGCGTGATGAAATGTCCTCGTTCCTCCACGTCAAGGCAGTCTTCTCGCGCCTTGTGCGCGGTCGCTTCCTTGGTCTTTGCAAACGGGAAGACAACGGGCTCTGGCGTCTTGTCCCGCGACACAGTTTCGTTCACTGCACCGACGCTTTCCCCTCGCAGTGCGCGCGTTGTATCGCTTCTGTCGCTTCGGCAACGCCGCGGGTACGCAGCAAAGTCATCGCTTCGTGCATTGAGTTCAGAAAGCCTTCGTTGAGTTTCATCACATTTGTCCGATTACCGGCGTTGAGGGGGTGGGCCTCGCGCGGCTAGTGGATTCTGCCAGCAAGCGCCGTCTTGACTGCGGGCGAAGCGTGAAAGGCTCCCAGCACCACGACGCTTTCGATAGTCGCGAGCGCGAGTTCCGGGGAGACATCGGCGGCAATGCTGGCCAATCCCAGGACCTGAATGTTGAGACGCTCGCGCGCGGCTCGAATCGCCTCGAGATCCTGCCTGGAGAAATGCTGCAGCCCGAGCACAAGCGAACGACGCGCAACCGTTTCCTGGACGACCCGCGCATGTAGCGCGAGCTGGTTGCGAATCGCCGTTCGGATCAGGTCGGTCCGGTTCGCGTAGAAGCCTTCTTCAACCAGGAGATCGATCTGCCCGAGATCGACGGGTCCGAGATTGATCGTGATTTTTTCCGAGTCGCCGCCTTTCGAGCGGAGGGTGTCCAATACTGCGGGTTTCTTCATCGCACCATCCTTTCACCATCTATGTGGATGGTTATAGGATGGTTTTAGATGCGCCGCAACATAAAATTTGGGGTCGAGACGCCTTCTGGGCTCGCCGCTAGATAGAGCGCGGATATCGCTCAGTGGTTGTCGCGTGACTTTCCCAAGCGCTATCGCCGGTCGATGCGCACATGGATAGCTACGAGGTACTGGCCGGTTGGAGGACGCGGCAGCGGTTGAATACTGCGATGAGCCTCCTCGGCGCTTCGCGGAGCAACTCGCCTGCCGGTCTCATCGTTGTAAAGGCCGGTTACAGCGCTGGGTTTGTGACACGCGCCTTCCTTGATCTGGTGGCTCAATACTATTCGTTTAACAATAGCCGAGGCCCTACTCGCTGAGCAGAACCTTCCGCACGTCGGACTCGGGGGCAATGCGCTCATCCTGCCCCGCTTGACCGGGCACTGGGCATCCAGTGATGTCGCGCCTGCAAGGTCCGACTCGATCGTGCCGCCAGGGTAGGCCGTACTGGATTCGAACCAGTGACCAACGGATTAAAAGTCCGCTGCTCTACCAGCTGAGCTAACGGCCCGGCCCGACTCGCCCGTTGCCCGCCGCGACCCGGGCACTTCCCGCCTGTTTGACTAGCCGATGTCGATCGTGCGACTCGTGGATCGCGCCGGCTCCGATTTTGGCACGGTCAGCGTGAGCACACCGTTATCAAATTTTGCCAATGCGTGGTCGGGGTCGGCGTTTTCCGGCATCGGGATCGTGCGCATGAAGCTTCCATAGGCGCGCTCGAGCCGGTAGCAGCCGTCTTCCTCGCTGCGGACGTCCTGTTTCTTTTCGCCGCGCAACACGATCGCGCCGTCCTCGACGCTCACAGTCAGGTCTGCGCGCTCCATCCCGGGCAGTTCGGCGGTCACGCGAAGCATCTGCCCTTCGTCGACGACGTCGATGCGCGGCTGGAAGCGCGATGAACTGAAGTCGCCAAACCATCGTTCGAGCGCGCCGCGACCTGCAAACGGGTCATGGAAGAATTCTTCCACCGCTCGCCACGGTTCGCGTGTGAACAATCGCGGAATGTCAGGCCACGAGGCACGCCACTGTTCGCTCGCCTGGGGGCTTTCCGGTGTGTCCGCATCGGACTTGCGGGCCGCCCCGCGTAGGAACTTGAACGGATTCCACTTTTTGGGGTCGGTGTTCATCGTATCCTCCCTTTAAGGTCTGGCTGAAGAACCGGATGGCGGCCAGACGACCGCCACCGGTTTTCTCCCCGCCGTTGCTCTCCACTGCCGACTTCACTCCGTGCGCACCTCGATCCGGCGCGGACGGGCTTCGTCGCGGCGCGGTATCGTCAGCTTCAGCACACCGTTCTTCAGGTTTGCATCGATTTTCGTTGCGTCGAGGTCAACTCCAAGGGAGAACGAACGCGCGAAGTGAGGCTGGCGGATCTCCGCATGCTGCAGGCGCAGCCCCGCCGGCGTGGGCACCACCGCCTCGGCCTCGATGGACAGGTTGCCATCGTGCACCTTCAGATCGAGCCGGTCCTTTGTAACGCCGGGCAGATCCGCCCACAGCGTGACGCCCTGGCTATCCTCGAAGATGTCCACGGGCGGCGTTAGCGTGATCCGGTGTTGTGACGGTTCGTCTTCGCGGCGGGCCAGCGCCGCTTCGTCTTTCCTGGCAAGTTCCGTGGTGTCTTTCATGATGTCCTCCTCAGTTCTGCGACGGGTTTCATTGGACGGTGATGGCGCGCGGCTTTGACGTCTCCCGCTTGCCGATGCTCACGGTCAGGCAGCCATTGGTGTACTGCGCCGTGACCTTGCCGGGGTCCGCTTGCTGCGGCAGTTCGATGACGCGCCGGAAAGCGCCGACGAACCGCTCCTGCGCATAAGTACGCAGGTCGTCGCCGGCCGCTTCCGGCCGTACGGTCTCGCGCTCGCCGCTGATGGTCAGCAGCCCCTTGTCAATCGACACATCGAGCTTCGCCGGATCGACGCCTGGGGCGAACGCGACGATCTCGATAGAGTCGTCGGTCGAGCCGATGTTGATCTGCGGGAAGGCGCCGAAGCGCCCGGAACGGATGCTGGACGGGAAACCGCCGAAGAGGCCCGCCATCTGCCGTTGCAGACGGTCGAACTCGCTGAAAAGGTCGGTCCCGAAATAGAGATCACTCATGATCGTTTCCTCCTTCGATGCAGCAGGGAAACGAACCGGCCTACGCGCTCCAGTCCGTCTGCCGTGCTGCGGCAAACAAATCGAAACACGCAGCGCGCCGGAATGCCGGCGCGACTGCCTGAGCGGAATTCAGAATAGAATCCCAAACGAAAATTTCAAGGGGATTTTTTGCGAATTTCTGTTGAAGCCGGGTCATCACATCCCTATCTTTATTTAGTAGGTGATGGACCATGCGAGGACAAGATGGAATTCGAATACGATTGGCTGACCCTTGGCCGGCACCGAATCAGGTTGCGCTCAATAAAGGGTTTCCCGACCGAGACGATGCGCACGGCGGTCGAAGTCATCCGGCTGGCGATCGACAGCAACATGAGCGCGCGTGCGCGGCTGGTCGAAGTGGTATTCCTGCAGGAAAACGCTTACGAAATCGCGATCGGCACCACGTTCGCCGACGACCGGCTTTGCGCGCCGCAGTTGGAGGCGGCGATCGCGACCGTGCTGGGCCTGCAGCCGGCGCAGGTCAATATTTCAGTGACCGTGGTCACCCAGGAAGAGGTCGATCTGCACTTTGGTGTCTACGAGAGGATGCTGGCCGAAAAGCTCGGCGTGGTGCCGCCAATCCAGTGATGCGTCGCGGCAGGCAACGTCAATCCCCGTTTGCCGTCCCATCCGCACGCGGGAGCGACACTGAAAACGAGGTCTCCGTCTCGTCGGATCGCGCATCGATCGCGCCGTGATGGGCCTTGGCAATTTCGCTGGCAATATACAGACCCAGCCCCAGGCTAGTCGCGCTGTCATGTTCGCCTTGTTGGTCGGCCCCCCGCGTCAACGGATCGAAGATGCGCGCCAGGGATTCACGCTCGATGGCGGGTCCACTGTTTCTGACATCGATATGAACCTGCGTTGCATCGCCGGTCACCTCCACGCGCACCGGCGTGTCCTGTGCTCCATACTTGATGGCATTGAGTACCAGATTCTGAAGCAATTGCTGCAGGCGCCGGCCATCCCACACTCCCTGTAGATTGCCCCTCACGTGAAGCTCGAGCTGCCGGTCAGGATGAACTGCACGCAGTTCATCGATTTCGTCGGCAAGCACGCGCGCCAGGTCGATGCTCGTGGGCATCACGTTGATGCCGAGGCCCAGCCGCGTCCGGTTGAAATCGCACAGGTCATCCAGCAGCGCCTGGATCCGGGCTCCGCTACGTATCAGGCGGGCGGCTGCTTCCGATACCCGGTTCCCCGCATTCAGAGCGGCTAGATATGATGCCGTCACCTGAATCGCCTGAAGCGGGCTGCGCATGTCGTGTCCCATCATGCCAAGCAGCAGGTTTCGATTCTGCTCGACCTGTGCGCTGAAAAAGCCGACCGATTCGGCAAGTGCCTGGTCGATCGCTTCATTGAAGCGAACGATGTCGTTCAGATCAGGTGCTTTGGGCTCGCAATCGTCCATCCACAGGCGAAGTACGCTTGCACGCAGTGCGCGGTATTCGGCCGCGAGCTGGTTGATATCGAAGCCGGCTCGCGCCCTCAACAGGGCATGCGTTTGTGCGGCTGTTTCGGTCGCATCGATCAGCGCTGGGGCTCGTCCCAGCGATTTTTCGTACTGGGCTTCCCTGGTTTGCGAAGTTCGCAGGTCCTTGGCTACGGCGTGCAGGATTTGTTGCGCGTCGTTACGCAATCCCGATGATTCCATGTTTGCCGCCGCCGGCAGCAGGGTGGCGGCGAACGCCTCCCACTGCGCCAGAATTGGCTCCATGTTTCGGGAGATAAAGTCGGCAAGTCGCATGTATGCGTCTCCATTCCGTAAACGGGACGTTTGGAGGCGGTCAGCATACTACGTGAATATTGGTGGCGGACCCAGGTGAACACCCCGCTAACAGCTCGATCTCTCTTTTGTTGTGGGCGTATGCAATTCAACGAGGGCCAGGTATTTGCGAGCGCCCGCGTCGAAGGGATTGATGTGCAGTAGCCGGTTCTATTCCGACGCGACGCGCCTGAAAGGCTGGAGGACCCTGCTCGCCTCCTGACGATCGATCATCCAGCCGGGATAGTAGGGAGGCAAAGCACTCACGGCTTCAAGACGCGCAAGCTCATCCTCGGTGAGGACGACATCGACCGCGCCGAGATTATCTTCGAGCTGTTCGACCCGCTTGGCGCCGATAATGACGCTCGTGACATACGGCTTGGCGAGCAACCAGGCGAGCGCGATCCGGGCGACCGAGACACCGCGCGCGTCGGCCATGGCGCGCATCTCTGCAACGCACGGCCAGGCCCGATCAGGGTCGACCGGCGGAAAATCGAAATGGCTGCGCCTCGAACCTTGTTCGGTTGGCGCCCCGGGCCAAACTTTCCGGAAAGCAAACCGCCGGCGAGGGGCGACCAGACGAGGAGCCCCATCCGCTCCTCGATGACGAGTGGCACCAGTTCGCGCTCCACGTCACGTCCGGCGATCGAATAGTAGGCCTGGAGCGTCTCGAAGCGCGTGGCGTGTAGTGCTTCGCTCAGCCCGAGCGCCTTACCGATCTTGCCTGCGCGCCAATTCGAGACGCCGACATAACGAACTAGCCCCTGCCGCGTAAGATCGTCGAGGGCCCGCAGCGTCTCTTCGATCGGCGTGACAGGATCGCTGGCGTGTATCTGGTAAAGGTCTATATGGTCGACCTGGAGCCGTTCCAGGCTCCTCTGCACGGAATCCATGATGTGACCGCGCGACGCGCCCTGATCGTTGGGTTTCGGGCCCATCACGCCGGCTGTCTTGGTAGCTAGCACGATCTCGCTGCGTGGGACTCCGATGTCTCTGAGCGCCTGTCCGACGAGGCGTTCAGACTGGCCGAAGGAATAAATGTCGGCGGTGTCGATGAAGTTGATTCCCTCAGCAAGCGCGCGGGCAATCAGTTGGTTCGCCTCGTCCTGACCGAGTGCGCCGATCGCCGTCCACATGCCGGCGTCAGCATTGCCGCCCATCGTCATCGTGCCGAGGCAAAGCTCGGAGACATAGAGGCCGGTGCGGCCAAGTTGCTTGTATTTCATGACAGTTCCCTTCGAGATTGGCTGGACAACATGCGGCGGCGTCCGGTCTGTCGGTTTTCGCGCACCACAAATTTCAGCTGCTTTGAAATCTTCCGGACCGAAACTGCCCGGCGATCATCGCGACGCGTGCGCCATAGCGGCGGGCCGTTTCGAGATCCCCTGGCAACATCTCTTCAGGCGACGCGTCGGCAGGTGTCTGCGCCATTGGCGCGATGTAGGAGCCCATGCGATTCAGGTCGTCGCGCATTGAGGCTTTCACGTTTGCCGGCTTGATATCCATGCTGATCCAGATGCCGCCGTGCTGCCCAGCCAGCAGGAAGAAGTATTCGAGCGTATTGAGCTTGTCGCCGTTGATACTCGCGCTATTGGTAAAGCCGCCAAAGATCTTGTTTTGCCACCCGCCTTCGAACCAGGCCTTCGAGGTTGCGTCCGCGAACTTCTTGAACTGCCAGCTAGGGCCGCCCATGTAGGTCGGCGAGCCGAACAGGATCGCATCCGCGCCGTCAAGCGTTTCCCAGGCATCCTCGGCAAGGTTTCCGTCGCTGTCGATTGCGGCGAGTACGGCGCCGGCGCCTTCGGCGATAGCTGTTGCCATACGCTCGGTATGCCCGTAGCCAGAGTGGTAGACGACGACCGTTTTAACCGGAGAGGTGTGTTGCTTCATGGTTGTTCCCTTTCGTTCGAGTTGTCCTGTGGACGACATGGGGAGCCAGTCTACTGAGTCACAATTGAGCTATAAATGACGGCAAATAGAACGTTCTGTTACTCCATTGGTGAACAATGCAAAACCTTGACACACTTCTGATCTTTGCCCGCGTCGCCGAAATGACGAGCTTCACGCGTGCGGCCGAAAGCCTCGGTATCCAGAAAGGACGTGTCTCTATGGTGATCCGTGGGCTCGAGCGAGATGTGGGGGCCACCCTCCTGCATCGGACCACGCGAAGTGTGCAACTCACTGAAGATGGGCGCGCCTTTTATTCACGCGCACGAGACCTGCTGGCCGAAGTACAGGAATTGCAATCCATGTTCTCGGGTCATGGCACACCACTACGGGGAAGGTTGCGCGTCGACATGCCCACCGAATTGGCACGAAGCGTCGTGGTTCCCGCACTACCGCAACTGATGGCGGCGCATCCAGAGTTGGAACTGGAACTTTCCAGTACCGATCGGCGTGTCGATCTCGTCCAGGAAGGGTTCGATTGCGTGATCCGTCTGGGTCCGATCGTCGACGAGACGCTGATTGCCCGACCGCTGGGCAAGCTGCGCATGACAAATGCCGCGAGCCCGAGCTATCTGGCACGGTACGGCATACCGCATACGCTCGACGATCTGTGCAGCCAGGGACACCGGATGGTCCACTACACGCTGACACTCGGCGCGAGGCATGCCGGATGGGAATACCCGGACGGGGATGGCTATGCGGCGCTTGCGTTGCCAGGCGCGATGCAGGTCAACAGTGTTCAGACCTATCATGCAGCCGGGCTTGCAGGGATTGGGTTGATCCAGGCGGGATATTCAGCGCTCGCGCATCACATCGAAAGCGGCGCGCTAGTGGAGGTTCTGCCCGACTTACGTCCTGAGCCCCTCGCCGCCTCGCTCGTCGTGGCCCATCGGCGTAACCTGTCGCCACGCGTCCGGGCCTTTATGGATTGGATCGAGGGGGTATTGGAGCCCTATTTTGACTAAGGCGGGTGTAGCGGCTCAAAGGGGCAACGGACAACAGCCTCCCTCACCACGGGATCGTTTCATTCTCCCAGCGCGTGAACATCCCTGTTGGGCTGTCCGGGCCCAGCAGCGCGACGCGCACCGCTTCGCGAGCGCCTTCCTCGACGGTCTCGGTGCCCAAATAGCCGTTGAGGTTCGTTTTGGTAAAGCCCGGGGAGACAGCGTTGAC
>NZ_VZQQ01000122.1 GCF_014397785.1 Paraburkholderia podalyriae | reverse complement strand
ATGACTGCGCGCGCTCCCATCACCCCGATGCAGACATCGCCGGTTGATCTCAACCGACGCGGTGCGGCTACGCTCGGCCGTTACTTGCAAACGATTCTCCATTCCGTGTGCTAAATCCACCGCTTACGTATAACCAATGCCGTAGAAATCGAGCGCGCCCTGAATCTGCCCGTTCTCGCCGTAGCCGCCGCAGCACGTTAAACGCGCGCGCAAAGCCCTCATCCTTCAGAGCTGACAGCGGCCTTACAGACGGATCAAAAAGGTGTACGTCGACGCCTCCATCTCGCAAACCCTGCAGCACGAGACGGCCGGAATTGATCGACACTTCAAGCTCAGCGGACACACCGCCAGACACCACTGCCACTTTGCCGAATCGTTTGGGATCGATATCACCCATCTCACCACATCTTTCTGCGCGAGGCGTCCAAGTCCCCGTCGTGAAAACCACGATCATCGCAATCACTGCATTGCGAGCGAGCGCCACTACCAGGAGCGCCCCGAGCATAGACCCCCGTTCCGCGCCACCGAACGGCGATGGGAATCGAGGCGGGACGTTCAGCAGGACACCAGGCTGTTGAAGCCCGAAACGCAGCGAACAACAAACCACCCACCATTGCACGAGCTGATGAAAAAAGCCTCCGGGTGTCCATTAGCAGTCCGCACTGGCATGGGCGAAGGAGTGATGACCGAGATAGCCGCTTCCCGAAAAGGGCACGGTCCAATTTGCTGGACAGCGCCCCTCACTGTGACCATTACGGCGAATGCTTCGCCGGAGTTCGCACTTCCGCCGGTGACTTACCGTACCTGCGGAAGATCAAGTCTCGCAAGCGCCATGCGGATTTCCTTCGCAGACTGTCTCTGGGCCAATAGCGCCGCTGCGCGTTTCGCGTGTCTGGCGAGCAGGTGACGTTGCGGCCCCGGAGCATGGGCGTAGATGTGATGCGGCCTCAGGCCGGCGCCGCGCAGGCGGCGGACATAATATAGCTGACTGTAAAAGGGAACAGTACGATCCTCCGGATCCGAAATGAGATAGATTTGCGGTAGTGGGTCCCGGCGAATATGCCCGATGTCGTCGACTGGATCGTAAAAACTCTGGGCGTCATAAAGGAGCCGGCCGGGAATCTCACGCCTGAATTCCCAGTACGCAGTAACCTGTTTCACGGAAACAAGGCCCGAAGACAACACTGATGCCGCGATGTCCTGTCGCCTGTTCAGGAGCGCGGCGACGATCTGGCCTCCAGCCGAATGTCCAGCCAGGATGAATGACGTGATGTTGTAACGCTTCTTTAGCAGGTCCAGTGCGCGATCCATCAGTTCGATCTCACGGTGAGTGCGCCGCATGTTATGGTCACCAGAGGAGCCATAGATACCTGGGCGGGCAAGATAGAGCGCGGGGGCGCCCGCGTCAGCAGACCAGTCAGCCATCTCCTTCCCAATCCCCGTAGGTGAAGCAGATCGGTAGGTTTGTGTAATGTACCTGACTCCCTTCGCTGTTCTCAGCATGACATCGCCGCTGAAATAAACAAGGGCGGTCGGATTCTCACCTTCCGAGAGTCCATGCGCATAGTACCGGATGCAATCTCCCTTTCCGTTGACTTCAACCCAGAGGCTATCAGGCACCCGCGCACAGTGTTCCGGTGAACTCAATGAACCATTCAGAGCTTGGACAGGATCGAAGGACTCATTTCCTACAGGGATGTTGAGTTCTCCAGGCCGCGGATTCTCAAACGGCCCCAGTGCGGGCCGCGCCCCCAGACCGGCTTCGGCCACGCCCCAAACGCCAAAGGCGACGAACAGGAAACGCCGGAGTCTCCAGCGCAGAAGGTGCGATAAACGCCGCAAATATCGGCCAGGCCATTGCATAAATAAGATTCCGTGAGGTTGCCCAGGAAAAACAGAGATGATCAACGATCGTCATGCGCGCGCACGACCGACCCGGCGCGGGTCCCCTCATGGAACGGCGCTGCCCGTCGTGGGGTCATTCAGTCACGCCTGACTGGGTGTATTGCCCGTAGGCTTGGAGGCAGTCAATACGGCCTGCTTTTGCGCACACGCCTTCATCCACGCCACGATGTGGTGTATGCCCGTACTGTTCGAGCCCTTTAGCAGCACCAGATCCTCGTCGACGAGTTCTTCGTGAAGTGCCGATTTCAGTTCATCCAGAGAATTCGTGTGACGTCCACGGCACGCAGCCGGCAACCGCTCCCAGAAATCGATATAGAGATCGCCCATGACATAGACACGATCGATCGCACAGCGCTCGACCACCGCAGCAAGGTCAGCATGAAGCATTGGCGCCTCGGGACCGAGTTCCGCCATTTCGCCGAGCACAGCGACCCGTCTGCGGGCAGGCTTCATGTCCCGTAAATGCTCCAAGGCCGCCTGCATCGAACCGGGATTGGCATTGTAGGCATGATCTACGACGGTCAGATGCCGGCCGTCAAGCGTCAACTCAAGCTCCTCGCCCCGGCCGGACAGGGCGGCAAAGCGTGCGATCCGTTCGATCGCGGGCTCAAGCGAATAGTTGAGCGCCAGGACCGCAGCGAGGACGGCCACGCTGTTCAGCGCCATGTGCAGACCGGCAGCCCCGATCGGGTAGGTGATATTGCGCCCTTTGATACGGACTGTAGCCGACTGCCGCGCCGCATCATGGTCCACGAGCTGAAAATCACTCTCAGCAGTCGTGCCATAAGTAACGATTTTCAGATCCCGTTCCATGGCCGCCTGGTAGACGGTGTCCCATTCCAGCATGTCCCGATTGAGTATCACGGTACTTCCCGCAGACATGCCACGGAAGATCATGCTCTTGGTCCGGGCAATATCGGTGATTGTGCTGCTTTTGCCGAGGTGCGCGGGCTGGATGTTGGTGAAAATGCTGATGTCCGGACGGGCGATGAGCGCGCTCTTCCTCATGTTGCCCACGGCAACCTCCAGGACAACATGAGGAGTATCCCAGTTGATTGACGCAAGATTCCAGCTCAAACCGTGGGGGAGGTTTGCGTTGAACGCACTCGCCGCCGTCTGCCCGTAAGCATTAAGGGCATCAGATAGCATGGCCACAAGCGTGGTCTTGCCGGCGCTCCCCGTCACTGCCAGGACGGCGCCGCTCATCTGCTGGCGTGCGTAGGCACCCATCGCAAGAATTGCCTCCCCCGTATCCGCGACATGCAGGACGGGAAAATCGTTAAGTTGAGCCTGCACATCAGGATCGCTCGTAATGACACCCACCGGGCGCGTGCGCATCTGTCGAATAACAGGCAAAGGAATCCCCCGGTCGCCCTCACGGACTCGAGCGACCACGATGTTTCCGGCCTGCATGGTAGGCACGTAAATACAAAGGCCGCTCGCCGTCCACCCTGATGGCGGGGGTGTAAGCCACGTCCCTCGCGTGACCGACTGGATCACCGAGGCGCTCCACTCCCGCCCCGGCGTAGAGGATACTGAAGCCTGCTGCGCGTTCAGGTAGTTCAGATAGGCAACAAAACCGGACAGATAGTGCTCGACGTCATCAATGCGGATCCGGAAGGCGTGGTGACGAATGAAGAAGCCGCCGGTGATTCTGCCCGGATTGGCAAAGTACATGGCGAGTTCCGGCCAGAAATGGCCATTCAGAAGGCGCTGTGCCCGCGCATGCAGTGCATGGAAGAATTTATCCAGATCAACCCCGGCGAGCAGGTGCTCCATTTCAGGCTGCTGCTGCAGGCGACTGATCATCTGCTCGGCAGCCGTCATCAATTCAAGCAGGGTCGGAAATGTCGTCACCCTCCCGATCACGAAATCGAGGTACCCGGCGAAGTTCTGGATCCCGAACTTGTAATACGCTTCCAGTGGCTTGTGACGGGTCAATTCGTTCACGCAATAGCTAAGCCAGTGGTCATGCGCCTTCCAGTGTTTCGCCTCGATGAAATGACCGAACGCCTTTTCTACTGCTTCGAGCCACCTCGCATCGCCAGTCAGGCCATAAAGGCGCATCAGGCCGAAGGCCGCTTCGCCGTCGTAATAGATGATCCGGAATGCCTGTTTCATCGACAGATCCGGGTAGTTCAGCACATGGCTGAACTCGCCCGTGTCCGCATCCTGCATGAAGAGGATGCCTGTCGCGAGCTGCTCAAGCAGAGTCAGATATTCACCGGAGCCGGTCAGTTGGCTATATTTGACCAGCGCCAGCAGGCACACGCCGTTTCCACCCAGTTTGATTTCAGCCTGTGCGTCAACCAGAAACGCCGCCCAGGCGCCGGACGGCAACTCCACCGGCATGATGAGTTCGTTGACGAGATAATGCAGCGCTGCGTCGATTGCTATCTTGAGGTCATTATCTCCGGTCACTTCCCAGGCTTCGAGCATTGCATAGACTGAACTTGCATGGCGCAGATTGTTGTAGGTGCCGATGGCGCGATCGAAGCAGGGATGCCAACCATAGTTAAAGCGTCCGCCTTGCTGTACCTGCCCGGCCAGATAGCGACTGCCGGATGCGACGAGCGCGGCGACGTCCCCCGGTTCAAGGTGTTCAATGATACGGCGGCCTGCATTGAGGCCAGTTCCGTGCAAAAGATGCACTTCCTGAGATTGCAGACTCGTGAACGCCCCGCGGGCCGAGAACACATAAACCTCCCGCGCGTCTGCGAAATCCACATTGGCAAGCTGATGCCGGATGGCGGCATACCGTTCAAAGTTCTTCGTGTTCACGACGGCATGCGCCTGTGCCGCGCCACCATACAGCATGGCATTGGCATTCAGTTCGGTCTCGAGAAAGGCATGCCTGAAACTGCTGTCCAGCGACAGGCCACAACGGAAGTAGTTGCGTTTGGTCTGTTCGAGGCGGTCCCGAAGTGTCTCCCAAGTCATGACCTCAACGCTTTCAACCCAGTCCACGCGAAGCCACCGGACGTCCCCTCCAGTTGTGCCGGCAGCCTCCGCCACCCGCTCCATGCCGACGTCCCACGCCTGGGCAAAAGTCGGTGCCGTTGCGCTCACGACGTCGGCTCGCCGCTGCCCGTCGCTCCATGAAAAGAACAGGACGATGGTCGGCCAAGGCGCTGCCAAGGGGTCGACCTGCGGTTCAACGACAGAGCGCAGTCGTGCAAACAGGGCAGGAAAATCTGCGGGAGTGAACGCGGTGGGCGACATGGTTTTACCCTCGGGTAAGGGGAGGACAATACGTCTTCGGCCAGATACCTGGCGACAATGTTTCGTCTGGCAGCGGACAATGCAATCTGACCGGAGACGATTGACTAATCCAGTATATACATTTGGCGAACGATGCTTTTGCAGAGGTTCGAGCCTGTAATCAAAACCTGGGCTCCCTGAATTTCACCTTCCGGGGGGGCAGTCGTGTATCGGCACAATCAGCGTTGCGTCGGCGCACGCGAGTTCCCGTCGCCACTGCTCGATGAACTCTCGTTTGTGCGACCAGGATGCAAATGTGAACTCATTGAGCATCCTGTTAAAGAACTCCTGATCACTGTCCTGCAACGCCGCATAAGCGAGCAATACGTTTATTGCAGGAATTGCTGGTTGTTTGGACATTCACAACTCCGTAGTTGAAGCGCTTGTCGTTTCGTTCGTCTGTGGCGAAAAGCGGATTAACGATAAGAAGATGTTGCGAAATTAAGCTTTCGGACTGTTAGCTCTTCTGAGTTGATAGTGTTAGCTTCCTGTCAGGTAGAACATGACAGGAAGCGACAAGGAACTCATAGACGACAAACAGCGGTCACTCCTCGAACCACTGTCGCCTGCACAAGCACCGCGCAATCGACAGCATGCGGGGCGCAAGCCGACATCCGACCGGGCCGTACTGGCGGGCATTGTGTTCGTGCTCCGCACAGGCGTTGCGTGGAATCTGCTACCGCGAGAGACGGGATACGGTTCGGGCGCCGCCTGCTAGGCGACGGCTCGCCGCATAGCAAGCCGCCGTCTGGGCACGCATCCACGAAAATCCGCCCATCGAGGGCATGGCTTCACTCGTTCCCACGCCTGGACAGTCGCTACGAACGCTACGCTGATATTCACGAGGCCTTCCTGTCCCTCGCTTACACGATTGGCCGAAAGCGCCTCAAGCCGCTTTTCATTCATTTCGCAACTGCTTCTTCGTGGGAACGCGACCCTCCGATTCAGAAACGTCGCGCGCCGCAGGAGCCTGCGCCCGCCGCGCCATCAAGCCGGATGAGCGAGGTTCACACGCACCACCACGCGGCGGTTGGGCTCGTTGCAGGCAATTTTCTGCTGCATCGTGCCGCCGCACTCCGTAACCACAGGATCGGAATTGCCCGCGCTTTCCGCTGTGATCTTCAGCGTCGGAACACCCTGCTCAATCAGCATCCTGCGAACCGTCATCGCACGCTGCTCGCCAAGTTTCTGCGCCGCTGCGTCCGAGCCGATCAGGTCCGCGTGACCGATCACCGTAACGGCTTCCAGCGATGCGTTCTCCGCGAGAATCTGCTCGGCAAGGCGCGAAATCTCCGCCCTGCCTTTACCGGTCATGTCCCGGCTGCCTGACTTGCCGAAGGCGAACAGCGTGTCGCCCTTGAGCGTGTAGTTTTTTACTGCGGCAGGTTGTGCCGCCGCGGCAGGTTGTGCCGCCGCGGCAGGCTGGACCACGGGGACCGACGGATAGTCACACGCCTGAACTGCCGATGCACGGGAAAGCACGTGCATTTGCGTGCGCATGCCCTGCAACTGGGTTTCGGCTTCGTTGCGCGGCATCACCACGGGTGCGCCATTGCCGCCAGGCGGCGCGACCTTTACGAAGTAGGTCATGCCGCCCTTCAGTTCAGCGCGAGATCCACTGGTGGTCCTGCCTTTATAGAGCGGTGCATCGTGGATGTACGCACCTAGCGTGTGTTCGCCCGGCTTCACGCAAAAGATGCTGTAGCCGTTAGGAAGCAATGCGGTCTGCAGGTCGCCATCAACATAGACGTCAGCGGCAGCCGAACGGCCCGCACCCGCGGATGCGTCACGGTAGTAGACGATCTGTGCCTGCTGCGAGCTGACCTGGCCAACAGGCGCGTAGCTCTGGCCGAATACCGTGCCAGGCTGTGTGCCGGCGCCGGTCATCGGTCCGGCACCGGGTGCGCCTGCCCGGGTAGCCAGCGACTGCTGGTTGGAGAAAGATTGCTGTGCGGCGGCGGGCAAGATGCCGGCCGTCACGAGCAATGCGCCTGCGAGCGCATGCTTCAAGCTTTTATTGAAAGTCATGTTAGTTCACCAAAATGGCTCCCCGAACCGCCCGATGCGGTTCAGGGGACCTTGTCAAATGAATGGTCAATTCCTGGGTCCGCGACGCAGGTCATGCGTCGCGGACCGTCCAAAGGTCAGTGGTTGTTCAACGTCGTCTCGACACCATGCTGTACCAGCAGTTCGGCGTTCAGACCCGAGTGGTAGAAGACGTCATACTCGACGCCACCCACGGTCGTAGTGCCAGACTCCTGCGCCCAGTCGCCGGGGTCCTCTCCGTCCGGTAGCAGATCGGAAAGTTCAACCTTGTCGCCCGCATCGCCCTTGACCATCAACTGCGTATGGCCGTCGGCAACGAACAGGTCAGTGGCTCCCAGGTCGAGTACATCGCCCAGCGAAAGCTTGAGCGTGTTGTTGCCCGTGCCGGTAATGTCGAACACTTCGATCGACGACAGCTTCTCTTCAACGTTCGTCAGATCCAGCACCAAGCCTGAACCCGTCAGCGTCAACACGTCCACACCACTTTCAGTATGAATATCACCATACACACTGGTGGAATACTCAATGCCCTGAAGATCAAGCACCGTATCTGGGCCTTCAGTCGAAGTCACGCCTACTGACTGTTCGTCACTATCGAGTGCCGACTCTGAATCGTTCAGCTTCTGATCGTCGACGCCACTGTCAGCAGGGACATCAGCATCGGCATCAGACGAATCCTCGATGTCCTGAATCTCGGAAACCGCGACCTCGTCCACCAAGACATCAGACTCGCCGGTTACGGGCTGATATTCAGCAGTGTAGTAAGAAGTACCCGTTATATCGAAACCAGGAGACGCGTTGTCGAACGCAATTTCCAGCCTTACCAAGGTGTAGCCTGCTGGCAAGGTCATTTCAATATGATTTGCACCTTGATCATTCAAATTAAAGATAGTTAATAGCTCTGAATTCCCATAGGCTCCGTTCGTGTCATGGACAATTACCCTCACGGTATAGTGGAACTGCGGATCGATCTGATCGAAATCAACCGAAAACGCAGTCGGACGATTATTCGAGTCTCCGATGGAATAATAGAGCACCGATGTCGCATCCTGCACCGCATTGGTGATCTGCGTGCCTATACGCAAAAGACCACTCACTGTCTTTACTGTATGACGATCACCGGCATTGTGGAAGTTCCTGCTTAGACCAACGATGGTTGAATTACTGAAATCCAACTCATAGTGTCCGGGCAGCAACAACGAGAACCCGAATTGCCCGCTCGGTTCACTGGTGCCCACCTCGTTCGTCGCCACAGCCGTCAGGTTATGGTTCCCTTCGTCCAGCGGCGTCTCCGGCGTGAAACTCCAGTTGCCATTGTCATCAGCCTTCGTCTGCCCCAGCACCTGGCCACCATCGAAAATCGTCACTGTGCTGCCCGGCTCCGCCGTGCCACGGATTTCCGGCTGCGCATCATCCGTCGGCTTGCCCTGACCGATCGGACCCTTCTCCGTGCCTTGATCGTCAATCACTTCGATGATCACCGGCGCGTCCGGCACGGTCGTGTGCACGATCACGGTCCACGGGTCCGACGGCTTGCTTTCGTTGCCCGCCGGATCGCGTTCCACCAGCGTGAACTCATGCCCGCCTTCGTCCAGCGGCGTTTCAGGCGTGAAGCTCCAGTTGCCCTCCTCGTCGACCTTCGTCTCGCCAATCGGCGTGCCGTTGTCGATCACGATGATCGTGTCGCCCGGCTCACCCTTGCCCACCAGC
>NZ_VZQQ01000121.1 GCF_014397785.1 Paraburkholderia podalyriae | reverse complement strand
ACCCAAAGCCCCGCCCAAACCCCCTACGGATGCCGGATATAGTCAACCAGCGCGATCGTATAAGCGTCCGCCTTGCGGTCGATCAAGCTCACGCCGATCGCCACGAGAAACCCCGCCGGCACGCCGAACACGCCCGAACTGATCGGCTCGATGCCGAACCAGCGCGCGCCCGTGAAGCCCGTCATCTGCGTGAAGAACGGATACGTCGACACGATGTAGTAGATGCACACGACCAGTCCCGCGACCATCCCCGCCACCGCCCCGAGCCGCGTCGTGCGTTTCCAGAACACGCCCAGCACGAGCGCCGGAAACAGACTCGACGCCGCCAGCGAAAACGCCGCCCCGACCAGAAACAGAATATTCCCCGTATTCAACGACGCCACGTACGACGCGAACAGCGCGACCCCTAGCAGCAGAATCTTCGAGATCGTCACGCGCCGCTGGCTCGATGCGTTCGGATCGACCATGTGGTAATACACGTCGTGCGACAACGCGTTCGCGATCGTCAGCAGCAGACCATCCGCGGTCGATAGCGCCGCCGCCAGCGCCCCCGCCGCGATCAAGCCCGACATCACATACGGCAGCCCCGCGATCTCGGGCGCCGCGAGCACGACCATATCGGGCTGCATCTGGATCTCGCTCCAGCGCACGATGCCGTCACCGTTCGCATCGGCGAGGCTGATCAGGCTCGGCTCCACCTTGCGCCATTGCATCAGCCATTGCGGCAGATCGGCAAAATGATGACCGACCAGATTCGACAGAATCTCGTACTTGATCAGCACCGCGAGCACCGGCACCGTCAGATAGAACAGCGCGACGAAAAAGAGCGTCCAGCCGACCGAACGGCGCGCCGACGCCACGGAAGTCGTCGTGTTGTAGCGCGTCAGGATGTGTGGCAGGCTCGCCGTACCAAGCGACAGACACAGCAGCAGTGACAGAAAGTTACGCGCATGCGTGCTTCGGTCTTCGTCGCCGACCGCGGGAAACGGTTCGTGCATCGGCACCGGCGCGGTCGCGCGCATCAGCATGTCGTCGCGCTGCTGGCTCCAGACGATCTGCGCGGCGGCGGCATCGCGGGGAAACTGTCCGAGCGCGCGCTCGCGCTGCTTGATCTCGCGCAATGGACCGTTATGGCGGCGCAGATCGCCGACCTCCTGCGTGAGCCGATGCTTCTCGTCGACGAACGATTGCGGCAGCGTATCGAGCCGCAGTTGCATCAGCGCGGCGCGGCGTCGATAGTCGTCGCGCACGAGCGCCTCGAGCGGCGCGTCGCGCACCTGCTTCTCGAGCCCTTCCATGCGCTCCATCAAACGTCCGTAGCTGAATTGAGGCACCCAGCCGAGGCCGTCCTTGTGCGCGATCATCGACACCGGTATCAGCATCGCCAGAATCAGGATGATGTATTGCGCGACCTGGGTCCACGTGACGGCGCGCATGCCACCCAGGAACGAGCACACCAGAATGCCCGCGAGCCCGCAGAAAATGCCGACTGCGAAATCGACGCCGATAAAGCGCGTCGCGATCAGACCAACGCCCTGGATCTGCGCGACCAGATAGACGAACGAGCACAGGATCGCCGCGAGCGCCGCGAGGCCGCGCACCGCGTTGCTCGAATAGCGCGTGCCGAGAAAATCGGGAATCGTGTAGCGCGCGAGCTTGCGCACATACGGCGCGAGCAGGAACGCGACGAGGCAGTAGCCGCCGGTCCAGCCCATCACGTAGGCGAGGCCGTCGTAGCCGGTCGCGTAGATCGAGCCGGCAAGGCCGATGAACGACGCGGCCGACAGCCAGTCGGCCGCGGTCGCCATGCCGTTGAACGCCGACGGCACGCGCCGCCCCGCCACGTAGTATTCGACCAGATCGGACGTGCGCGACAGCACGCCGATCACCGCATACACCGCGATCGGCACGAACAGGAACACATAGCCGATCCACACCCCGGGACCGGTGCTGCGCTCGATGCGCCACATCACGTACACGAACAGCAGGAAGGCGAGCGTATAGAGCGCGTACGAGCGAATCAGCCGATGCGTGCGCTTCACGGGCTCAGCGTCCGCGCGCGGCCGGCGTGTTGGTGCCGACCTTGACGTCATCGTTCGCGCGGCTCGCGGCATCGCGCTGCGAATCCGCTTCGAACGCCCGCTGCAACTGACGATCGGCACGCTGCATCAGCACGATATAGACGACGATCAACGCGAGGTAGATCAGGATCGCCCCCTGCGCGCCAAAGTAGAACGGCAGACTGAAGCCCCTGACGCGCACCTGCGCTAGCGCGGGTGCCAGCAACGGCACGACGAACGAGACGCAGAAGCCGAGCGTCATCAGCGCCGCGATCAGCGCGAGGTTGAAACGCCAGTACTTGCGATGCGCAAGCGCCATCGCCGCCGAGACCGGTGGCGGTTCGGGCGGGGGGTTCAAGGTGGCGTGGGAGGATAGGTGTGGCGCGGCCATGCGCCTATGTATCAAAAAGGCATCGGCGAGGCAATTGGGATTGTCCGCGCGACGCTGTGATGCAAGGCCGTCGCGCGAACGACGGGTCTGCTCGGCGCGACCGCAAGCATGTCGATCGACACACCGCCGCCGCTCGCGCAGACCCGCTTGCAACGCTTAAATCGACTCGCCGAGCTGGTCGAGAATCGCCGGATTCTCGAGCGTCGACACGTCCTGCGTGATCTTCTCGCCCTTCGCGAGCGAACGCAACAGACGACGCATGATCTTGCCCGAACGCGTCTTCGGCAGGTTCTCGCCGAAGCGGATGTCCTTCGGTTTCGCGATCGGACCGATCTCCTTGCCGACCCAGTTGCGCAGTTCGTTCGCGAGCTTGACGGCCTCATCGCCTTGCGGCCGCGCGCGCTTGAGCACGACGAACGCGCACACCGCCTCGCCGGTCGTCGCATCGGGGCGGCCCACCACGGCCGCTTCCGCGACGAGCGGATTGGCGACCAGCGCCGACTCGATCTCCATCGTGCCGAGACGATGGCCCGACACGTTCAGCACGTCGTCGATGCGGCCCATGATCGTGAAGTAGCCGGTCTCCTTGTCGCGCACCGCGCCGTCGCCGGCGAGGTACAGCTTGCCGCCGAGCTCTTCGGGGAAATAGCTCTTTTTGTAGCGGTCCGGATCGCCCCACACGTTGCGCAGCATCGCGGGCCACGGGCGCTTGATCACCAGAATGCCGCCCTGCCCGTTCGGCACGTCCTGCCCGGTTTCGTCGACGACCGCGGCCATGATGCCCGGCAGCGGCAACGTGCACGAACCCGGCACCAGCGGCGTCGCACCCGGCATCGGCGAGATCATGTGGCCGCCCGTCTCGGTCTGCCACCACGTATCGACGATCGGGCAACGGCCGCCGCCGACGTTCTCGTAGTACCACACCCACGCTTCCGGATTGATCGGCTCACCGACCGTGCCGATGATGCGCAACGTCGACAGGTCGTAGCTCTTCGGATGCACTTTCGGGTCGGCCTCGGACACCTTGATCAGCGAGCGGATCGCGGTAGGCGCCGTATAGAACAGCGTGACCTTGTGCTTCGCTATCATCTGCCAGAAGCGTCCGGCATCCGGATAGGTCGGCACGCCTTCGAACACGACCTGGGTGCCGCCGAGCGTCAGCGGCCCGTACGTGATGTAGCTATGACCGGTGATCCAGCCGATGTCGGCGGTACACCAGAATACGTCGGAGGGACGCCAGTCGAAGGTCCACTTCAGCGTTTGCGCGGCCCACAGCAGATAGCCGCCGGTGCTGTGCTGCACGCCCTTCGGCTTGCCGGTCGAGCCCGACGTATAAAGAATGAAGAGCGGATGCTCGGCGTCGACCCATTCCGGCGCGCACTGGTCCGACTCGGCCTGCATGAGTTCGTGCATCCTCAGGTCGCGGCCTGCGTCCCACGCGACCTTGCCGCCGGTGCGCTGGTACACGATCACGCTCCTGACCTTCTCGCAGCCGCCGAGCGCGAGCGCTTCGTCGGCGATGTTCTTCAGCGGCAAGGCCTTGCCGCCGCGCATCTGCTCGTCGGACGTGATCAGCGCGACCGCGCCGACGTCGACGAGCCGCTCGTTGAGCGACTTCGACGAGAAGCCGCCGAACACGACCGAGTGCGTCGCGCCGATACGCGCGCACGCCTGCATCGCGACGATGCCCTCGATCGACATCGGCATGTAGATGACGACCGGATCGCCCTTCTTCACGCCGCGTTTTTTCAGCGCGTTCGCGAAGCGCGATACGCGTTGCAGCAGGTCTTGATAGGTGACGTTGGTGACGGTGCCGTCGTCGGCCTCGAACACGATCGCGACGCGCTCGCCGTTGCCGGCCTCGACATGACGGTCGATGCTGTTGTACGACGCGTTCAGCTGGCCGTCTTCGAACCACGTGTAGAACGGCGCTTTCGATTCGTCGAGCACCTTGGTGAACGGCTTGTGCCAACTCAGCGTCTCGTTCGCGAGACGCCCCCAGAAGCCTTCATAGTCGCGCTCCGCTTCGGCGGCGAGCGCCCGGTACGCGTCCATGCCGGAAATCGTGGCGCCCTTTGCAGTGTCAGCGGAGGGCGGAAAAACGCGGCGTTCCTGAAGAACCGATTCAATCGCAGACATCGACAACCCCTTGGTGAAGATGAAACGTAAAACCTGTACCGGCGCGCGGCGCGCGCGCGGGCCTTATCCTGTTCGAGCCGCCACGAGCGGCGCTGTCTCCCACCTCGCGGTGCCGTCCCACGCGCGTGCGTGCGGCATCGCAACATCCCTGCATGCAGGCGCCCTGCTCGATCCTATCCCGCGTTAAGGCTTTACCCTATGCGCTGCAACTTACCGGCCACTTACGCGCCTCGCGTTGATCTGCAAGCGAAAACCCTTAGATCGCGGGTTCTACCGGGCGCTATACGCTTAGCACAGCACATTGCGTACCGCTGATGCCAACTCGACGCATCGCCTCGCGCGCGCCGCCTTTACGCTCTCTCGCACGGCCTTTTACAATGCTAACTGAACTAGCCGTCCGGATTCCAGTTTGAATCGCTACGCCCTGCTTCTGATTACCTCGATGCTGCTCGTCGGCAGCAATGTCGGAATCGGTAAATCGATCGTTGCCCTCGTCCCCGTCCCGCTGTTCGCGCTGCTGCGTTTCGTCATCGCGATGGCCGTGCTATGGCCGCTGTTGCGCGTGACCAAACTGCGCCGCGTCAAACGCGATGAATGGATCAATCTGTTTTTACAGGCGCTATTCGGCACCTTCGGCTTCACGCTGCTGATGCTCAATGGCGTCGCGCGTACCAGCGCGGTCGCGGCCGGCGTGATCACGAGCACGATTCCGGCGGTCGTCGCGCTGCTGTCGTGGCTGATCCTGAAGGAGCGGCCGGATGGCCGCGCGCTCGGGTCGATCGCGCTGGCGGTCGTCGGCGTCGTCGTCATCAATGTCGCGCGCGTCGATGCGGGCGCGAATGCAACGGCCGGCACCGGCTCGCTCGCGGGCAACTTCATGGTGCTCGGCGCCGTGTGCTGCGAATCGCTGTACATCATCCTGTCGCGCCGCCTCACGCAAACGCTCGCGCCGATCGACATCTGCGCGTACACCCATCTGTTCGGCCTGCTGCTGATGCTGCCGCTCGGCGCCGGTGCGCTCGCGCATTTCGACTATCGCGCCGTGCCGGCGAGCGTCTGGATGCTGGTGCTGTGGTACGGGCTGTCGGCCAGCATCTTCTCGTTCTGGCTGTGGATGAAGGGCATCCGACACGTGCCCGGCGGTCTCGCCGGCGTGTTCAGCGCGGTGCTGCCGGTCGCCGCGGCGCTCTACGGCATCGTGTTCCTCGGCGAGCGGCCCACGCTCGCGCACGGCATCGCGCTCGCCTGCGTGATCGCCGGTATCGGCCTCGCGAGCCTGAAGGTCCGCCGCGTGCCGCCGATCGCATCGTAATTCTGGTGTAGCGGGCGCGCTGCCCGCCGCACAGCAGCAGATTCAACCGACGCTGTACAATGGCGCGCCTGACGCGAGTCTCGCGCCGCTTCGGTGGCCGCGCCCCGTACCGCCGTCGGCGCCTGGCCCCGTGTTCCGTCACCCGCGCTTCATCTGACCGTTGCCTATGTCCGCTTCGCGACCCGCTTCCTCCCGTCCGCGCCGCCCGATGCGCGCGCTACCCCACCTCGTTTTCATGAGCCGCTGGCTGCTGCCGCTGTATCTCGGGCTGATCGTCGCGCAGGCGGTGTACGTCGTGCTGTTCCTGAAGGAAGTCTGGCATCTGGTCACGGAAGCGATGCGGCTCGACGAAACCAGCATCATGCTCGCCGTGCTGGGACTGATCGACGTGGTGATGATCTCGAATCTGCTGATCATGGTGATCATCGGCGGGTATGAAACGTTCGTGTCGCGGCTCGGCCTCGACGGTCATCCGGACGAGCCGGAATGGCTCGATCACGTGAACGCCGGCGTGCTGAAAGTGAAGCTGTCGATGGCGCTGATCAGCATTTCCTCGATCCATCTGCTGAAGACCTTCATCAGCCCCGACCAGAACACGACGCACACGATCATGTGGCAGGTGATCATCCACGTCGCGTTCCTGGTATCCGCGCTCGTGATGGCGCTCGTCGACCGTCTCTCCACGCACACCCACCCCAAACATGTCGAAGAGCCCGCGGCCTTGCGCGCCGTGGGCGGCATCAAGGTTTCCACTCCCATGAAGGCGCAAGACTGACCGCACCGCGCTGCGATCCGACAACAAGCGCCCCCCACTGAGCTAGCCATGACCGTCATCAAACAGGAAGACCTGATTCAGAGCATCGCTGATTCGCTGCAGCACATCAGCTACTACCATCCGCTCGACTACATCGAAGCGCTCGGCCGCGCGTACGAGCTCGAACAGAGCCCGGCGGCGAAGGACGCGATCGCGCAGATTCTGACCAACAGCCGCATGTGCGCCGAAGGCAAGCGCCCGATCTGCCAGGACACCGGCATCGTCACGGTGTTCGTGAAGGTGGGCATGGACGTGCGTTGGGACGGTGCCACGATGAGCGTCACCGACATGATCAACGAAGGCGTGCGCCGCGGTTACCTGAACCCGGACAACGTGCTGCGCGCATCGATCGTGAGCCCGCCCGAAGGCGCGCGCAAGAACACTAAAGACAACACGCCGGCCGTGATCCACTACGAGATCGTGCCGGGCGACAAGGTCGACGTGCAGGTCGCGGCCAAGGGCGGCGGCTCCGAGAACAAGTCGAAGTTCGCGATGCTGAACCCGTCGGACTCGATCGTCGACTGGATCCTGAAGACCGTGCCGACGATGGGCGCGGGCTGGTGCCCGCCGGGCATGCTCGGCATCGGCATCGGCGGCACCGCTGAAAAAGCGATGGTGATGGCGAAGGAATCGCTGATGGACCCGATCGACATTCAGGACGTGATCGCGCGCGGCCCGCAGGGCTGGATCGAAGAGCTGCGCGTCGAGTTGCACGAGAAGGTCAACGCGCTCGGTATCGGCGCGCAGGGCCTCGGCGGTCTGTCCACGGTGCTCGACGTCAAGATCATGGCCGCGCCGACGCACGCCGCGTCCAAGCCGATCGCGATCATCCCGAACTGCGCGGCGACGCGCCACGCGCACTTCACGCTCGACGGCTCGGGCGTCGCGAAGCTCGAAGCGCCGTCGCTCGACGCATGGCCGAAGGTGCACTGGGAACCGAACACGGAAACCAGCAAACGCGTCGACCTCAACACGCTGACGCCGGAACAAGTGGCGGGCTGGAAGCCGGGCCAGACGCTGCTGCTGTCGGGCAAGATGTTGACGGGCCGCGACGCCGCGCACAAGCGCATCGCCGATATGCTCGCGAAGGGCGAGAAGCTGCCGGTCGACTTCACGAACCGCGTGATCTACTACGTCGGCCCGGTCGATCCGGTACGCGACGAAGCGGTCGGCCCGGCGGGCCCGACCACCGCGACGCGTATGGACAAGTTCACCGAGACGATGCTCGCGCAAACGGGCCTGATTTCGATGATCGGCAAGGCCGAGCGCGGCCCGGTCGCGATCGAGGCGATCAAGAAGCACAAGGCCGCGTACCTGATGGCCGTCGGCGGCGCCGCGTACCTCGTGTCGAAGGCGATCCGCAGCGCGAAGGTGCTCGCGTTCGAAGACCTCGGCATGGAAGCGATCTACGAGTTCGACGTGCAGGATATGCCGGTCACGGTCGCCGTCGATTCGAACGGCACCTCCGTGCACCAGACCGGCCCGAAGGAATGGCAAGCCAGGATCGGCAAGATTCCGGTCGCCACGGCTTAATGCGTCGCAATTGACGCCACTCAGGTCGGTCGAAAAGCCGGGATCGCCGTCCCGGCTTTTTTATTGCCGCGCATCATGCACGCGCAAGATGGCGCGCGAAGCCGCCACACCGCCAAAACTCTTACCGGATTTCTTGGCTTTTTTGGGCATGGCGTTTATTGTTGTTGGAAATTCAAGGTCCGCGAAAAAGGAAATAACATGCAAGGCGACAAGAAGGTCATCGAATATCTGAACGCGCAGCTCAAGAACGAGCTGACCGCGATCAACCAGTACTTCCTGCATGCGCGGATGTACGGCCACTGGGGCCTCGACAAGCTCGGCAAGCACGAGTACGACGAGTCGATCGGCGAAATGAAGCATGCCGACATGCTGATCGAACGTATTTTCATGCTCGACGGTCTGCCGAACCTGCAGGACCTGCACAAGCTGCTGATCGGTGAGGAAACCAAAGAGATCCTCGAATGCGATCTGAAGCTCGAACAGATTTCGCAAAGCACCTGCAAGGAAGCGATTGCGTACTGCGAATCGGTGCGCGATTTCATCTCGCGCGAAATCTTCACGACGATTCTCGACGATACCGAAGAGCACATCGACTGGCTCGAAACGCAGCTCGATCTGATCGACAAGGTCGGGATCCAGAATTACCAGCAAAGCGGAATGGGCTCGATCGAGTCCTGATCGAAGCACGCTGAAGCATCCCGCGCGGCAGCGGCGCCACGCCCGCTCAGCAGGCATGCGCGCCGGACCGTACCGCGCGGGCGATATACTCGCACGCGCATCGCCCTGGTTTCACCTTTTGCCGACCGCCACGTCACGCTCGTTTTCTTCGCCTATGCCCGCGCCCTCCCCCTC
>NZ_VZQQ01000120.1 GCF_014397785.1 Paraburkholderia podalyriae | reverse complement strand
GCAGCGAGGCTCGTTTGCGCGTCCAATTCAGCGAATTGAGCGTCGAATCGCTTTGTCATCCGGAAAATTCGACGCCGTCTCGACTGCAATTTGGGCAGTTGGGCCATTGATCAGCGTTTCCCTAGCGAGATTGAAAAAGATGCTATCGGTCGTCGAGGGCGACCGGGAGCTCGTGCGTGCGCAGTTGCATGCATTCAGCCGCCAGGTACCGCTGCTCTATTTCATCCTGCTCGTCAACACGGCGGCGGTCGCGGCGACGCATCTGAGCAGCGCGCCGGCCTGGCTGTCCATGTACATACCCGGGGCGCTCGGCGTGCTGTGCCTGTTTCGCTGCGCGCGCTGGTGGCGCAGGCGCAACCGTGCGATGACGGACGCGCAGGCGGTCAGCGAGTTGCGCGGCGCGACGTGGCTGGTCGGCCTGTTCGGCGTCGCGTTCAGCGGCTGGTCGCTGCTGCTGTTTCCGTACGGCACCGCGTACCAGCAGGCGCAGGTCGCGTTCTATATGGCGACGACGCTGGTCGGCAGCATGTTCTGCCTGATCCATCTGCGCAAGCCCGCGCTACTGCTGCTCTGCATCGTGATCCTAAGCTTCTCCGGGTTGCTGGTATCCAGCGGCTCGCCGGTGTTCCTCGCGATGGCCGTCGACATGACGCTGGTCGGCGTCGCGCTCGCGGTGGTCATCCAGCTTTACTGGCGCACGTTCGCGGACGCGGTGCACGCGCAACGCCAACTGCGGGCGAGCCAGCAAAACACCCAACGGCTCAGCGACGACAACTACCGGCTCGCGAATCTCGACAGTCTGACCGGCCTGCCGAACCGGCGCAGTTTCTTCTCGTCGCTGCGCGCGATCTCGGAGCAGGCGCTCGAAACCGGCGGCGGCTTCAACGTCGGGCTCATCGATCTGGACGGCTTCAAGCAGGTCAACGACATCTACGGTCACGCGAGCGGCGATTTCGTGCTGCAGGAAGTCGGCACGCGGCTGCTGTCGATCGGCGAAACGGGCCTGATGTTCGCGCGTCTGGGCGGCGATGAATTCGGGGCGATCGTGCGTCACAAGCTGTCGAACGAAGCGCTGGTCGAGTTGGGGCAGCGCATTTGCGACGCGCTCAGTCAGCCGTACCATGTCGCCGACAACGTCGCGGAGCTGTCGGGCACGATCGGCTGGGCCGCGTTTCCCGGAGCGGGCTCGACTGTCGCGCAGGTGTTCGAGCGCGCCGACGCCGCGCTCTACGTCGGCAAGGAAAACCGCCGCGGCATGCCGGTGATTTTCTCGACCGAACACGAAACGCAGATGCGGCGTCTGAGCCTCGTCACGCAGGAGCTGCGCCATGCGGACCTCGAAACGGAGCTATTCCTCGAGTTCCAGCCGATCTACGATCTGCTCACGCGCCGGCCGATCGGACTCGAAGCGCTCGGCCGCTGGCACAACGGGCGGCTCGGCCTGGTCAGGCCGGAGGAATTCATTCGGATCGCCGAGCGTACCGAGCTGATCCTCCGCATCACCGACGTGCTGCTGCGCCAGGCGCTCGCCGAAGTCGCGCACTGGCCGGCCGATCTGTATCTGTCGTTCAACCTGTCCGCGATCGACATCTCGACGTCGGCGCGCGCGCGCCGGCTGATCGACATCGTCGCGGCGAGCGGCGTGTCGCCGCATCGCGTGACGTTCGAGATCACCGAAACCGCGTTGACGCGCGATTTCGAGCAGGCGCACAGCGCGATGACGATGCTGAAACAGGCCGGCTGCCGGATGTCGCTCGACGATTTCGGCACCGGCTATTCGAGCCTCAGCTACGTGCATCGGCTGCCATTCGATGCGATCAAGATCGATCGCAGCTTCGTAACCGACGTCGATACCAACAGCGCTTCGAAGAAGATCATCAAATCCGTGATCGACCTGTGCCGTAACCTCGGGCTCGAATGCGTGGTGGAAGGACTCGAAACGCCGTTGCAGGCCGAGGTCGTGAAGGCGCTCGGCGCGCGCGCGGTGCAAGGCTATCTGTTCAGCCTGCCGATGCGCGCGAGCGCGATCGGCACGTTTCTGTGGGCCGCGCTCGCACAGAGCCAGGCGGCGGAGACGCATTCGTAGCGCTCGAGCGCTCCACCGCCACGCCGTTCAATACGCGAGCTTCGGATACCAGTCGCTGCCGCGGCCGCCCGGCGTCATATCGAGGATCGTCCATAGCGGCATCGGATCGGGCGCGCCGCGCGGATCCTGACCGGGGTCCGCCGTCGACGGCCCCATCTCCTCGGCCCAGAAGTGCCGCACGACGCCGCCCGCGCGCGTGAATACGTTGAGCGCGGGAAGGTCGTCGCCGGCGGGATCTTCGGCCGCGTAATCGCGATTGAACGTGTTGCCGCCCGACGAATAGAGCCGCAGATGCCGCCAGCCGCGTTCCTCCTTGAACGCGACGAGCCTGTCGATCGGCGAGCGGCCGATCACCGCGAACGCGACGCGCTGCAGGATATCGGGCATTTCGCCGTCCCACGCACTCAGCAGCGACGTGCACATCGGGCAGGGCCGCGCGCGCTGCGGACCGAACATCCAGTTGTAGGTCACGAGCGTGTCGTGCGCGCCGAACATCTGCGACAGCGTGGCCGGGCCGGTTTCGCCGTCGAAGCGATAATCCTCGGGCACGATGCCGCCCGGCGGCAGCGCGCGACGCTGCGCGGCGACGCGCTCGATCTGGCGGCGCAGCTCGATTTCCTCGGCGAGCAACGCGTTGCGCGCGCGTCGATATTCGGCGCTCTCGCCGGGAAAGCGCGACGGCAGGTCGGCCAGTTGGCGGGCGGGTTTCAGCGTGTGCGTCGAGGTGGTGTTTGCGTCGTTCATCAGCCATCTCCTTGTCAGAAATCGTCAGAAAAACGGACGGAAGACGGGCTAGCGCCTGCGCTTGCCGTCCCTCCTGTAGCGACGACGAACGAGGCCACGGAAAATCGACAGGCCTGGGGGTGAATTGTGTGCCGCCGTGATGGGCCTCACGTGGCTCGGCACCGTACCGCTGACGAGCGGGCTCGTGGCCAAGCTGTTCGGCACGCGTCACCTCGGCAGCCTGTTCGGCCTGTGCTTTCTGAGCCACCAGATCGGCTCGCTTCTCGGCGCGCGGCTCGGAATTCCGAAGCCATTCCCGTTGCGGCTACTTCGTGGGCGTATCGGCCGCCGCTTTCGGCACACGCCCCATCAGATAGAACTCGTCGTTCGGACGCATCGAGATCACGTTCGCCATCCGGTTCGACAGTCCGAAAAATGCGGTGATGGCCGCGATGTCCCAGATGTCTTCGTCGGTAAAGCCGTGAGCGCGCAGTGTCTGGAAATCTTCTTCGTCGACCGTGCCCGAGGCGCGGCACACCTTCAGCGCGAAATCGAGCATCGCTTTCTGGCGCTCGGTGATGTCGGCGTTGCGATGATTGACCGCGACCTGGTCGGCGAGCAGCGGCGCTTTTTCGTAGATGCGCAGAATCGCGCCGTGCGCGACCACGCAGTAAAGACAATCGTTGATCGCGCTGGTCGCGACCACGATCATCTCGCGCTCGCCTTTCGTGAGACCGCCCTCTTTCAGCATCAACGCATCGTGATAAGCGAAGAACGCGCGGAATTCGTCGGGCCGATGCGCGAGCGTCAGAAACACGTTCGGCACGAAACCCGCTTTCTGCTGCACTTCGAGAATGCGAGCGCTGATGTCTTCGGGCCACTCGCCCGGTTCGGGCACCGGGTAGCGGCTGATGGGCTCGAGCGTGGCCATGCGCTGTCTCCGTGATCGTTGTCGAGGGTATGCCGATCATTGTAGCAACGCGTTTTCGCGGCCGCCCGCGCTGCATCACGCCCACTCGATCACGTCCGATATTGTCGCCCGTATCGTCTAGACTTTCAGTTCGGCAGGCGTGAAGCCGCCCGGCACGGCGGCGACCCAAGGAGCGATCATGTCAAACGTTACGCACGACGCGCGGGCCCGGGTCATCAAGGTGCGCCCGGACCGGGAAATGGTGACGACCCAGCGGCTGCCCTATTTCGTCGGTATTTCGGCGGGCACCGCGGGCGCCACCGGCCTGTCGATGTACATGGTCGTGGTCCCGCCCGGCGGCCATGCGGAGCCGCACTATCACGCCGACTACGAGACCGCGATCTATATGCTCGAAGGCAAGATCGAGACGCGCTATGGCCCAGGCTTGCGCGAATCGGTCATTACCGAGGCTGGCGACTTCCTGTTCATTCCGCCGGGCGTGCCGCATCAGCCGTTCAATCTCGACGCGAACGTCGCGGCACGCGCGATCGTCGCGCGCAACCATGCGGACGAACATGAGCGGGTCGTGCCATACGACCCGTCCGAGGACGCGTGAGGCGACCGGCCTTCGACGCGCGAGGCCTTCAGGCGAGCGACGGCAGTTCGCGCAATCTATCGTCAATGGCCGCTTTTCAGCTTTCGCCATTGCCCTGTTTTCCGACCTCATTCATAAAACGTGTGATCGCAGTCGTGGCAGTGAAGATTGTCCAAGATATTTTGATCGACAAACTCCCCAGCTTTAGCACTGGCAAGCCCGAGAACAGCTCCTCTTTTTTCCGTTTTCCGCTTATCGGCTCGCGCCGTGATTACTTGATCAACTGCATCCCTGCGACCTTCGAAGCCGTCACGTCGAAAGTAGCTGTGTACTCGCACTCGGCCACATACCCCGACCGCTCGATCAGGCAGCGCCGTCGCCTTCTTCGACTGCACGCCGTCGTCCTGGGCGAAGTAGCGAACCAGCACATTCGTATCCAGTCCGATCATCGCGCCGATGCCCCGCGCTCGGCGATGGCACGGTCCATGTCCTCGATCGACACGGCGAAAGCGAGCGCGAGCAGCGACTGAGACTGCTCGAACTCGCGCGCGCCAAAGGCATGCGCGCAATGGGCAACGAGTGGGCGCCCGGCATGGTCAACGCCGATCGCCACGGTTCCGCGGTCTACGAGGCGGTGCTCGACATGATCGAGCGAAGCACGCCGGACAAATTCGCGGCGCAGATCCGCGCGTTGCTCGATCGTCCCGGTGCGACGGCGCTGCTTCGCGACATCGCGTGTCCGACGATGATCGTATGCGGCCGCGACGACCAATGGAGTCCGCTCGCGCGTCATCAGGAGATGCACGCGCTGATTCGCGGCTCGGCGCTTCGCGTGATCGAACGAAGCGGTCATATGTGCACGATGGAGCGGCCGGACGATGTGACCGACGTGCTGGTCCAATGGGCCCGGTGGGCGGCCGGGTTCGGAACGGCTCGCTGATCCTGCGGCCATCGTCCGCATCAACATTGCAACCGTGTGACAGCCGACCCGGTTGTTTATCGACGAGCAGCACCGTATGCTTGAACGCGAATCGCTTTCCGTTCGTCAACTTTGAGAAGGTCCTTCCGTCATGAACGAATACTGCATGTTCAAGGGAAAACTGCTGCGCGCGGCGCCTTTTAAAGATTCATACATCGGCAGTCCACACTATGTGATTACGGTTACCGGCAACGACGATACGCCATTCAACATCGTCGTCAATTCGGCGTCGACGCAACCGGGCGCAAGCGGTAACGACGACGTGTACTTCTATGCCGATCTGAACTTCGCCGATCCGCTAACCGCCAAACTTCAGCCACTGAATCTCGGCCTCTACACCAGCGGCTTTCCGCGGCTCGATTACTTCCAGGACAGCAGCCTGCTCGACATTCACCGGATGCGGCCGATTCCCTACGAGGATCAAAACGGCAATCGCGCCGACGTCAACGACATCATCGACGAAATTCTGACCATCGACGAAACGCAGCCGTCGCAAAGCCTGCCTTACGACAACGGCAGCGGTCAATTGCATAACCGTGATTTCTGGACACCGACGGCAGCGGGCATCGTGGTCTATGGGTTCGGCTTCCTGTTTCTGCCGAAGAAGGACGGTCTTCACGAGACCCACATGAATCAGGGCAATCCGCGCGGCCCGCATTACAACGAAAACGGCGCGTTCCAGGACGGCGCGGTGATCGTGCAGCGCGCCGATGGATTCGCCGCGATGTTCACCGCGTTTCAGACGCAGTATCTGCCGACCAATGCGGCCGGCGATCCGACCGCGAACGCCGTGGCGTTGCCGGATTACATTCGGGGTGGTTGATAGCGCCGCCTGTGTGTGTTTGGCCAATTGAATTCAGCCACACTCGAACGGAGTGTGGCTGAAACATCGCGGCATTCACGTTGCAGCCGCGTTCTCGCGCCGATCAGCGCGCGGTCGCGGCGCCTCGACGCGGAATATGCCGGTGCACCACGGCCAGCGCGACCAGCACGGTGGCCATCGCGATACCGAGCATCTCGGCGTTTACCCGATAAATAGATTTTATCGACTATTTATCAATAAAGTCTCATGTTAGATTCCGTCGCCATGCGTCGCTGGAACGAAACAAGGAGATCCGGATGGGAGTTTTGATTGGCGTGCCGATCGTGGTGCTCGGCTTCGCATTGCGCTTCAACGCGCTGCTGGTGGTGACGATCGCGGGCGTCGCGACCGGTATCGCCGGTGGCTTGCAAACGGTGGAGATTGTCAGCGCCTTCGGCAAGGCATTCGCGGATAACCGCTACATGGGCCTGATCTGGCTGACACTGCCGGTGATCGCGCTGCTCGAACGCAACGGTCTGAAGGAACAGGCGCGGCATCTGATCTCGCGCCTGCACGCCGCCACCACCGGCCGCGTGCTGATGCTCTACTTCGTGATTCGCCAGATCACGGCCGCGCTCGGTCTCACGTCGCTCGGCGGCCATGCGCAGATGGTGCGCCCGCTGATCGCGCCGATGGCCGAAGCGGCCGCCGCGAACCGCCACGGCGATTTGCCCGATGCGGTGCGTCAGCAGATTCGCGCGAACGCATCGGCGGTCGACAACATCGCCGTGTTCTTCGGCGAGGACATCTTCATCGCGATCCAGTCGATCCTGCTCATCAAGGGCTTTCTCGAACAGAACGGCGTCGTGGTCGAACCGTTGCACGTGTCGGTATGGGCGATTCCGACCGCGATCGCCGCGCTCGTCATTCACGTGATCCGCCTGATCCTGCTCGACCGCAATCTGTCGCACCAGATGAGCGCATTCAAACGGAGTGCGGCGCAATGACGATCAGGCTCGAATCTCTCTATGTGCTCGCGGGGCTGATGTTCGCCGCGTTCGCGCTGTTCAATCTGCGGGACCGCACGAACCCGCGGCGCGTCGTCAACTTTATGTTCTGGGGCATCTATGCGCTCACGTTCCTGTTCGGCGCAGAACTGCCGCACTTCGTGACGGGCTGCCTCGCCATCGCGCTCGCGTTGATCGCGGGCTCCGGCAAGCTCGGCAAGGGCCGCAACGACAGCAACGGCGAAGCGGCCGCCGCGCGCCGCGAAGCGAACGCGCAACGCTTCGGCAACAGGCTGTTCATTCCGGCGCTGCTGATTCCGGTGATCACGCTGGTCGGTACGCTGACACTCAAGTACACGCCCTTCGTCGAAACAAAGAACGTCACGCTGATTTCGCTCGTGCTCGGCACCCTGGTCGCGTTCGGCGCGGCGCTTCTGATGCTGCGCGACTCGCCCGTGCATGCTTTGAAGGACGCCCGCCACACGATGGATACCGTCGGCTGGGCCGCGATCCTCCCGCAGATGCTCGCCGCGCTCGGCGCGCTGTTCGCGGTCGCGGGCGTCGGTCACGTCGTGTCGGACCTCGTGAAAACGTGGATACCGGTCGACTCCGCGTTCGCCGTCGTCACAGCCTACACGTTCGGCATGGCCATCTTTACGATGATCATGGGCAACGCGTTTGCCGCATTTCCGGTGATGACGGCCGGCATCGGCCTGCCGCTGATCGTGCATCAGTTCAACGGCAACCCCGCGATTCTCGGCGCGATCGGCATGCTGTCCGGTTTTTGCGGCACGTTGATGACGCCGATGGCCGCGAACTTCAACATCGTCCCCGCCGCGCTGCTCGAACTGAAGGACCAGAACGGCGTGATCAAGGCGCAATGGCCGACCGCTTTACTATTGCTGATCGTCAACACCATACTGTTGTACGTGTTCGTATTCCGCTTCTGAGGAGCCGCCGATGATCACCCAGCTCACCCGCGAATTCGCGTCGAAATTCGCCAATGTCGCGCTCGCCCACCTCACGCGCGAATACCCGAACAAGCTTACGCACTCGCTCGACGGGCCGCAGGACGTACAGGGTCCGCGCGCCTTGCATCCGATCTTCTACGGCAGCTACGACTGGCATTCGTGCGTGCACGGCTACTGGCTGATCCTGCATCTACTCGAACGCTTCCCCGATCTGCCCGAGGCCGCGCGCGTCGTCGCGGTGGTCAATCAGCATTTCACCGAGGCGAACGTCGCCGGCGAACTCGCGTATCTGAATCTGCCGCACAACCGCGGCTTCGAGCGACCGTATGGCTGGGCATGGCTGCTTGCGCTCGGCGCGCAGTTGCAGTCGCTGAAAATCTCGGAGGCCGCGCGCTGGGCGAAGACGTTCGCGCCGCTCATCGAGGCGTTCGTCGACCGCTTCGAGGAGTTCCTGCCGAAAGCGACCTATCCGCTGCGCGTCGGCACCCACTTCAACATGGCGTTCGCGCTTGCGCTGACGCTCGATTTCGCCCGGCAAACCTCGCGCGAATCGCTCGAGGGGCTGATCGTCAGCACCGCCGAGCGCTGGTATCTGGACGACGTCGCCTGTCAGGCGTGGGAGCCGGCCGGCGATGAGTTTCTTTCGCCGTCGCTGATGGAAGCCGAGTTGATGCGGCGCGTGTTGCCGTCCGCGCAGTTCGCCGACTGGTTCGGACGCTTTCTGCCGGACCTCGGCGCGAAAAAGCCGGCGACGCTGTTCGAGCCCGTCACCGTCACTGATCGCAGCGACGGCAAGATCGCGCATCTCGACGGCCTCAATCTGAGCCGCGCCTGGTGCCAGCGTGCGCTCGCGCGTGCGCTGCCCGCTGGCGATGTGCGTCGCACCGTGCTGCTCGATGCGGCTGAGCTTCATCTGCACAGCGCGTTGCCGCACGTGGCCGGCGACTACATGGGCGAGCACTGGCTCGCCACGTTCGCGACGCTGGCGCTCGAAGCTTGAGCGAACCGGCAGCGAACTGAACCGGCTTTGAAGAGATGAAGCCGTGCTGTTTGGTGCGCTTCAGTACGAAGCGCCTTTTCATTGCCCGTTCAACAGTCCCTGCCTGCGGCGGTAAAATCGCGCAAGGCGATTGCGCCGCTTTAAAGGTGGAAGTTTGACTGAGTTCGAGCAGGGTTTCATTTTGACCCGACATTGGCAGGACACGCCCGCCGGCACGGAAATCGAGTTCTGGCTGGCCACGGACAGCGGGCCGCGCCACATCCGTCTGCGCCCTCAGCCGTCCGTCGCCTTCATTCCGGCCGAACAGCGCGAGCGCGCCGAAACGATCCTGCGCCGCGACGCGCCGCTCGATCTGCGGCCGCTCGAATTGCGCGACTTCCAGCATCGGCTGGTCAGCGGGCTTTACTGTGCGCAATACCGGCAATTGAAGGGCTTCGAGAAGCGCCTTAGCAGGCTGCGGAAATACACCCCTCCAAAAGCAACGTCCATCGCTCTGCGCGGCTACCGCCGCGCAATTTTCTGCATTACGAAATTTCAACGTGAATCCAGCTTATTTTTCGACAGTTTGAGGCC
>NZ_VZQQ01000011.1 GCF_014397785.1 Paraburkholderia podalyriae | reverse complement strand
GTCTGCCAGCTTGACGAGTTCAGGATCGGGTTTTTCTCTTTTGTTGCGTTTCGCTACGGTCATCTGTGCTCCTGTTGCTGACAGTTTCCTGCCAAATGACCGTTTACACAAAAATTTTTACACCCTCCGCATCGATTGATGCAGTCGGAGCGGCCTGCACGCCGCCCGGCCAAATTCGTCGGCACGCGTCGTCGGTTGACGACGCGCGCCCCCACTTAAAAGAACCCAAGCGCCTCCGCCTGATAGCTCACCAGCAGACACTTCGTCTGCTGATAATTCGACAACGCCGTCTTGTGCGTTTCCCGTCCGATCCCCGACTGCTTGTATCCGCCGAATGCCGCATGCGCCGGATACAGGTGGTAGCAGTTGGTCCACACGCGTCCCGCCTCGATCTCACGTCCCATCCTGTATGCGCGGGTGCCGTCGCGGGTCCACACGCCGGCGCCCAGGCCATAGTACGTGTCGTTCGCGAGTTCGATCGCTTGCTGTTCGTCCTTGAACGTCATCACCGAGGCCACCGGCCCGAAAATCTCCTCCTGGAACACGCGCATATCGTTGTTGCCGAACAGCATGGTCGGCTTCACGTAGAAGCCCTCGCCGAGACCGGCGCCGGGCGTCGTGCGCTCGCCACCGACGAGGCACCGCGCCCCTTCGTCCCGGCCGATGTCAATATACGACAGGATCTTGTCGAGCTGTTGCTGCGACGCCTGCGCGCCGATCATCGTGTCGAGGTCCAGCGGGTGGCCGGCCTTGATGCGCTCCACGCGGGCGATCGCTTTCTCGATGAAGCGCTCATAGATCGACTCCTGAACCAGCACGCGCGACGGGCACGTACACACTTCGCCCTGATTCAGCGCGAACATCGCGAGACCTTCGAGCGCCTTGTCGAGGAACGCGTCGTCGCGATCGAGCACGTCGGCGAAGAAGATGTTCGGGCTCTTGCCGCCGAGTTCGACCGTCGACGGAATCAGGTTCTCCGCCGCCGCATGCAGGATGCGCTTGCCGACCGGTGTCGAGCCCGTGAATGCGATCTTCGCGATGCGCTTGCTGGTGGCGAGCGCTTCGCCCGCTTCCTTGCCGAAGCCGCTGACGATATTGATGACCCCTGCCGGGAACAGGTCGCCGATCACTTCGATCAGCACGAGGATCGAAGCGGGCGTCTGTTCGGCAGGTTTCATCACGACGCAGCAGCCGGCCGCGAGCGCGGGCGCGAGCTTCCATGCGGCCATCAGCAGCGGGAAATTCCACGGGATTATCTGACCGACTACGCCAAGCGGCTCGTGAAAGTGATAGGCGACCGTGTTGTCGTCGATCTCCGAGATGCTGCCTTCCTGGGCCCGGATACAGCCCGCGAAATAGCGGAAATGATCGACGGCGAGCGGCAAGTCAGCGGCCATCGTTTCGCGGAGCGGCTTGCCGTTGTCGATCGTCTCCGCGACCGCGAGCAGCTTCAGATTCTTTTCCATGCGCTCGGCGACCGCGAGCAGCAAGTTCGCGCGCTCCGTGACCGACGTCTTCGCCCATTTGCGGCGCGCCGCGTGCGCGGCGTCGATGGCGAGATCGATGTCGGCGGCGTTCGAACGGGGCACGCGACAAAACGGTTGCCCGTTGATCGGCGACACGTTGTCGAAATAGTCGCCGCCGGCCGGCGGCACCCACTTGCCGCCGATGTAGTTTTCGTATCGCTGGCGATAGGGATACTCGATGTCGATGCCGAGGGCTTTCAGGTCGAAGGGATTCATCACTTGTCTCCGTTATGTGATGGTGATCGGGTGACTGCGCGGGACGACATCAGGCACGAACCGTACCAATGCGTCGACATACGAAATTTGCGGGGACGCCCCGGCCTGCGCATGCAGAAGTGTTCCGTTTCGGAACAGTCATACGGGCAGCAGGTGTTCAAAAACGCCGCAGACGGGGCCGACGCTGACGCAGATCAATGGCGCTGGCGTGCGCGGATCGTCGCGGGCGGCGGGCGGGCTATCAAACGGAGTATCCTGTCGACACGCATCGAAGCGTCCGGCACGACCCGGATGCCCTCAGGAGGAGACAATGCGCGACGACGTTCATCCGGTCGGCCTTACTGCGGCCAACCGCTCCAATGGCTGGCCCGCACCGGCCATTCAGAAAGCCCACGAACGCTCGGAGACATTCGGCCTTCGCGCATCGATCCGACCGGATTACGACATCCTCTCCGATACGGGCCTCGTGCTGAAGCGTGAACAGAACCAGACGCTGTGCGCGCATGCAATGCCCATCATGGAGACGCTGCGCGAGCAGATCGTCAACACGCAAAGCATGATTGTGTTGACCAACGCCGAAGGCTTGATCCTGCATTCGATCGGCGATGACGACTTCCTGCATCGCGCCGAAAAAGTGGCGCTGCGGCCCGGCGCGAACTGGGCCGAGGATCGCCAGGGCACCAACGCGATCGGCACCTCGCTGGCCGAGGGCTGTGCGATGGTCGTGCATGGCGACCAGCACTATCTGGCGGCAAACCGCTTCCTGACCTGTTCGAGTGTGCCGATTCTCGATCCGTACGGCGATCTGATCGGCGTGCTCGACGTGACCGGCGATTACCGCAGCTATCACCAGCACACGATGGCACTGGCGAAGATGTCGGTGCAGATGATCGAAAATCATCTGTTCTCGACCGCGTTTCGCGACGTGCTGCAAGTGTCCTTTCATGGACGGCCGGAGTTCCTTGGCACGCTGATGGAAGGGATCATTGCGTTCACGCACGATGGCCGCTTTCTGTCCGCGAATCGGAGCGCGCAGTTTCAGTTCGGCTTGCCGCTCGCCGCGCTGCGCACGCATACGCTGTCGTCGCTGTTTCAGATCTCGTATGCGCAATTGATCGACCGGTTGACGCATGGCGTCGCGCCGCATTTGATGCTGAATCTGCACAACGGTGCGGTGGTATGCGCGCGTGCGCAGTTTCAGCGGACTTCATTCGGGCAGGGGCGTGGGGCGGTCGATGTTGATGTTGCGGCCGCATCGCGACCGGCGCGAGCGAATGGGCCGCGCCCGGAGACGGGACTGTCGCGTCTCAGCGATCTCGACACTGGCGATGCTCGCGTGTCCGCGCTGATCGCGAAGCTTCGCAGGGTGCTCGGCAAGGACATTCCGATTCTGATCGCCGGCGAGACCGGCACCGGCAAGGAGTTGCTCGCGCAGGCGATTCACAACGATTCGCCGCGTCGCGACAGGCCGTTCGTCGCGGTCAACTGTGCGTCGATTCCCGAGTCGCTGATCGAATGCGAGCTGTTCGGTTATGAAGAGGGCGCGTTCACCGGCGCGCGGCGCAAAGGATCGATCGGCAAGCTGATGCAGGCGAATGGCGGCACGCTGTTTCTCGATGAGATCGGTGATATGCCGTATTCATTGCAGGTGCGGCTGCTGCGCGTGTTGCAGGAGCGGCTTGTGACGCCGCTTGGGGCGACGAGAGCGCTTCCTGTTGATGTTTCCATTATCTGCGCGACACATCGAAACCTGCGCGAGATGATTGCGCAAAACCAGTTTCGTGAGGATCTTTACTATCGGATCAACGGGCTTGCGGTTCGGTTGCCGTCGTTGCGTGAGCGGAGCGATCTCGCGGTCGTGGTCGAGAAGATGTTGCAGCGGGAATCAGTTGAATGCGGGGGGCGGCGCTCGCTCAGTGTTGCGCCGGATGTGATGGCCGAGTTCGCGCGGCATGCGTGGCCAGGCAACTGCCGGCAACTGGCTAATCTGCTGCGCACCGCGGCGGCGATGGTGGAGGACGATAGAGAGATCCGGTGGGAGCATCTGCCGGATGATTTTCTGGATGATGTCCGTGGCGCGCGTTGCCGCAGTGGCGAGGCTGATCACGGGGAGGCCGCTGCATCGGCTGCGGACACGCTTGCTGCTGGCGATGCGTTGGTGCCCGACGGCGCACGGTTGCAGGATGTCACCGCGTCGGCGGTCGCGATGACGGTAGCGCGCTATGGCGGCAACGTGTCGGCCGCGGCGCGTGCGCTTGGGGTGTCGCGGAACACTATTTATCGCAAGATGCCGGCGACGCAGTCGGGACGCCCGGGGGGTGATGATTGACGCGCGAGCTTTCTGCTTGCGGCCGAAACCTGCGCTGTCTTCGACGCATCCGCTCGGCGAATCAGTGACCACCGCACACTACCGGTGACTTTCCGATCGATTCGAACCCGGTGCGTATGTGGGAGCGTATCGGGGAGTTCATTGGCTAGCCCGTCCATGACCGCTGTCACAGCGGTCATGGACGGCCAAAAGAAAACAAAATTGTCAGCGGGTCTGCCCTTCGATCTGTTGTCGCAGACGCTTTTCCTGTTCCTGGAGTTCAGGCGTAAAGGCCTCGCCAAAGTCCGCGGGTTCAAAGAAAGGCCGAATCTCGATCTCTGAATCACTCACCATTGGATTCGGACAACGCTTCACCCATTCGATTGCTTCGTCCATCGATTGAACCTGCCAGAGCCAATAGCCCGCGATCAATTCCTTGACCTCGGCAAATGGACCGTCAACGACGGTTCTGTCTTTCCCGGAAAACTTCACGCGTACGCCTGCGGAACTCGGTTTGAGCCCGTCGCCGCCTTGCATGATCCCGGCCTTCACGAGTTCCTCGTTGTATTTGCCCATCGCCGCGATGAGTTCCATGCCTGGCATTTGCCCGGCTTCGGATTCGGGGGTTGCCTTGATGATGACCATGACACGCATTCGGGTTTCTCCTTTGAAGACGATATTGTTCGGAGGCAAAGCCGCCTCCCGTGACTACGACGGATGATCGTGGGAGAAATCGACATGCGCAAGTCGAGTCTCCGCGACATTCAAGCGGGGTTGAATTATCCGAACAAGCGCGACCATAGCGTGCGTACGCGGCGCGCGCGGTCCTCGAACACGTACGACGCAAGGAGCGCAAACAGACCTGACATCACCCCCGTCGCAATGTGTTCGAGAGCATGAATGCGATACTGGCTAAAGTGAGAGTAGGCATCGCCGATTGCGGTCAGACAGCCGACGAGCAGTGCGTTGCCATAGCGATTCCCGTACCACTTCGCCGCTGGCGTGAAGGTGAGCAGCAGGGCCAGCACACCGGTGAACAGGCCGGTTTTGAATGCGATCGCCCAGTGAGTCAGGCTCAGGACGTTGCCCCAGCTCCCGGGCATACAGGTCATGCATGCGCTAGTTGGCTGCCAGAAACGCTGGATAAACAGTTTGAAGCGGCGTTTCAGTGCGCTTCTCATGAAATACTCCACGATATCTCCCACGCCCAGCCGCGGACGGTCGTCGAGATGCGTTGCATGCTGAAGGCACGACCCAAATCATTCATTCATTCGTGGTGTCGACCATGTGGCTGGCGAGGTAATCGATCAGCGCTCGCACCTTCGACGGAAGGAAGCGATTAGGCGGATACAGCAGCCAGACGGGACCCATATACGGGCGCGCCTCGAATTCCCAATCGACGAGAATCTGAACGAGACTGCCTCGCCGCAGTGCCTGCGCAGCGGCAAAGTCGGGCAAGCTCGCAATGCCCCAATCCTGCAACGCTGCATCAAGACGAGCCCCTGCATGATTCGCGATATAACGCCCCCTCACCTCAAGCGACTGAGTCTCTGTGCCGCGCCGGAAATGCCATCGATTGTCATCGACCGTTTCCCCAAGGTAGAGACATTCGTGGCGTGCGAGATCACGCGGCTCGACTGGCTCCCCGCGCGCGTCGAGATAAGCGGGCGACGCGCACAGCAGCCATTTCACGGTTCCGAGTCGCCGGGCAGCCAGGCCCAACGGAGGCGAACGGGTCAGTCGAATCACAATATCGACGTCCTCACGTAACGGATCGACTTCGCGGTCCTCGAACATCAGCTGCACGTCCACGTCCGGCCAGCTACGCAGAAACTCGGGGATCAGCGGATGAACGACGGATCGTGCGAATGCGATCGGTGCACTGACTCGGACCTTACCTGTCGGCTCGCCAACCCCTTGTCCGGCGATATCGACGGCCCCCGATGCCGCTCCGACCATGTCGCTGCAATACCGGTAGACCTGTGCGCCCGTATCGGTCACCCGGATGCTGCGCGTCGATCGCTCCAGCAATCGCGTGCCAAGCGCTTCTTCAAGGCGTTTGATCTGCCGGCTGACTGTCGACGGCGTGCTGCCTAGCCGTCGCGCGGCTACCGAGAAGTTGCCGGCATCGACCACGCGCGCAAAAGTCGCCATGTCAGGTAACAGCGCAAAAAGTTCAACGGGATTCATTGGCATACTCGCGACGACGGCCGCATCTGTGCGTTCTCGACATAACTGATGTGCGGCATGCACCGATTATGGTTCAGTTCGCAATACTCGACAATCAGGGTTCCTCGACCAGAAACGGAGAATCCATCGTGTCGCATCAAAAACGCTGGCTCTGGATATCGGACCTGATGCTGCTGGCAGTCGCGATGGTGTGGGGCACCAGCTACGGGGTCGTGAAAGGCGCCCTCGCGTTCTATCCCGTGTTGGGGCTGCTGGCACTGCGCTTTGGGTTGACGTTCTTTTTGTTGTTGCCTGCATTGCGTTCGCTCCGGTATGCCAAGGCGTCCGCGATAGTCGGTAGTTTGGGGACGGGCGGACTACTGCTAGGCATCTTTTTGTCGGAGACGTTCGGAATATCAATGACACGCGCGTCAAACGCGGCGTTTCTCATCAGCTTGTGTGTCGTGCTGACGCCAATCGTCGAATGGGGGCTGCTGCGAAGAAAGCCGTCGAGCGGCGAGTGGTTGGCCGTTGTCTTGTCGTTGGCGGGCGCCTCATTGGTGAGTGGTGGCGTGTTCATCCCGACGGCGGGCGACGCGCTGATTCTTCTGGCTGCACTGCTCCGTGCATTGATGGTGTGCGTGACCAAGCGTGTGATGCGCGACTCGGCGCTTGCGCCCTTGTCGGTGACGGCGGTTCAGGCAGGCACGGTCGCGCTCGGCAGTCTTGTCGCTGCTCTGGTGTGCGCGCCTCAACAATGGCGTCCGCTGCCGACGCTGGCCGGGCATGGCATGTTCTGGGTGAGCATCGGTTATCTGGTGCTCGCATGCACGCTGTTCGCCTTCTTCGCGCAAAATTTTGCCGTTAAACGCAGTAGCCCAACTCGCGTGGCGCTGTTGATGGGAAGCGAACCGGCGTTTGGCGCGCTGTTCGCGTACACATGGCTTGGGGAGCAGCTTTCGATATGGGGCTGGCTTGGAGGGGGGCTGATGGTATTTGCGTCTGTACTGGCGACAGTCCCCTGGCAAAGGAGCGTCAACCCCCCTGTCGATATGCATCCGGTGGTCTCTAACGACGCGTGACGGCGCACATCGTCCGCTATGGTTTAGCGTCACGCGAGACGAAAAGCGGCTGCCGACGATGTATACAGCCCCGTCGAGCGTCCCTTGGTGGCCGACCCATGCCTCATGCTGTTGGCAAAAGTCGGCCTGCATCTGTGATTCGATGTTACTTCGGCGAACCCGGTTTATTTATCAACCATCTTCGCCGGCACACTAATAGCAAGCAAACCGCCGAGCACCATAAAAGCCGCGAGCATATACATTCCCGAATCATTAGCTGCGGTAACCTGCTTCAACCACCCCACAGCGTAAGGACTCAGGAAACCCGCAAGATTCCCGATCGAATTAATCATCGCAATCCCGGCAGCGGCGCCGGTGCCCGCCAGAATCGCCGTAGGCAGACTCCAGAACAACGGCAACGTGGTCAGGATGCCCATCGTAGCCAGCGTCAACCCCGCCATGGCCAGCACGGTGTTATGCGTCCAAACGACGGAAAGCACGAGCCCGACAGCCCCAGCAAACGCCGGCACCGCAATATGCCACCGACGCTCCCGCGACCGATCCGCACTTCGCGCCACGAACACCATCGCCACGACGGCTGCGGCAAACGGCACCGCCGACAGCAGGCCGATCACGAACGCATCGGTGACGCCGGTGGATTTGATAATCGTCGGCAACCAGAAGCTCACCCCATAAAGCCCCATCACAAACGAGAAATAGGTGAGGCTCAACATCAACACTCGCCCACTAGTGAGCACTTGCCGAATCGGCATATCGTGCTTGGTCGCTTCTTCAGCCGATACTTGACTCTCAAGCAACTGCCGCTCTTCACGAGTGAGCCACTTCGCCTTCGAAATCCGATCATCGAGCATCACAAACACGATGATCCCGACGAGCACCGACGGCACCCCTTCGAGCAGAAACAGCCACTGCCACCCGTGCCACCCATTCACGCCGTTGAAGTTCTTCAGGATATAACCCGAAACAGGTCCACCAATCACCCCCGACAACGCAATCGCGGTCATAAACCAGGTCGTCATCCGCCCGCGCCGATGCGCCGGATACCAGTAGGTGAGGTACAAAATGATGCCAGGAAAGAACCCCGCCTCGGCCAGCCCGAGCAGAAAGCGCATCACATAAAACATCGTCGGCGTGGTGACGAGCATCGTCAGCATCGAGATCACGCCCCACGAAATCATGATCCGCGCGATCCACACGCGCGCGCCGACCTTGTGCAGGATCACGTTGCTCGGCACTTCGAAGATGAAATAGCCGAGAAAGAAAATCCCCGCGCCGAAGCCGTACACCGCGTCGCTCAAGCCGAGGTCGGTGCTCATTCCCAACTTGGCGAAGCCGACGTTCACGCGGTCCAGATACGCGACGATGTAGCAGAGCATCAGAAGCGGCGCGAGCCGCCACGAGACCTTGCGGTAGGTGGCTTCTTCGAACGTCGAACCCGGCGCGCCAGCGCCGGGATGGTGCAGCGGATCTGCAGGACTAGCCATGACTGTGTCTCCTCATTTTTATGGAATTGAAGTATCGCCGCCGATCGATTCTAGCCGCGCCGGCTCTTTTGCACGACGAATGCATATTGGGGGGAAACACTGACTGCGCACGCAACGCATGCGCAGCGCTTCGCTTACCGCTACACGCAGCGCCCCCCATCCACTTCGAGGCACACGCCGGTAATAAACTCCGCCTCATCCGAAGCCAGATACAGCGCGGCATTCGCAATGTCCTGCGGCGTCGAAAACCGCCCGAGCGGAATCCCCGCCAGAAACTTCTGCCGATTCTGCGGCGTATCCTCGACGCCCATGAATTCGGCCAGCAACGCGGTCTCACCGATCACCGGATTCACGCAGTTCACGCGAATCCGCTCCGGCCCGAGCTCGACCGCGAGCGACTTGCTCGCGATGATCACCGCGCCCTTGCTGCCGTTGTACCAGACGAGCCCCGGCCGCGGCCGCACGCCCGCCGTCGACGCGATATTGATGAAGCTGCCGCCGCCTTGCTCGCGAAAATACGGCACGAACTCCTGCACGCTCCAGTAGATGCTCTTCACGTTCACCGCATAGACGCGGTCGAACTCGGCCTCGGTCACTTCGAGCACCGGCTTGTTGCGATGCGTGGTGCCCGCGTTGTTGACAATGATCTGCACGCTGCCGAAGTCTTCGAGCGCGGCCTCGCGCAGCGTGCGCCAGTCGTCGCGTTGCGCGACGTTGCCGGGCACCGCGATCGCCTTGCCGCCCGCAATCGCGATCTCGCTCGCGACGCGTTCAGCGGCCGGTCCGTCGAGATCGTTGACCACGACGTTCGCGCCTTCGCGCGCAAAGGTCTTCGCGATGCCTTCGCCGAAACCCGAACCGCCGCCCGTGACGATGGCCGTTTTACCTGTCAGCCGCATGATGTCTCCGTTGTTTGTGATGGATAGAGTGCTGCGTGCTCCGAATCCGCTAGCCGTGCCGGATCGCAATCGTCTTCAGCACCGTAAAGCCATACAGGGCCTCGAAGCCTTTCTCGCGACCATGCCCCGAATGCTTGACGCCGCCGAACGGCAACTCGACGCCGCCGCCCGCGCCATAGTTGTTGATGAACACCTGGCCCGAGCGCACGCGTCGCGCGAGCCGCATCTGGCGCGCGCCGTCGCATGTCCAGATACCGGCGACGAGCCCGAACTGCGTGCCGTTCGCGAGCGCGAGCGCTTCGTCTTCATTGCGGAACGACATCGCGGCGAGCACCGGACCGAATACTTCGTCGCGCGCGAGCCGGTGGCTCGCGGGCACGTCGCGCAGCAACGTCGGCGCCTGATAGAAGCCGCTTTCGGGCGCTTCGGGAACCACTTCGCCGTGCGCGGCCATCGCGATGCCGTCGTGCTGCGCATCGGACAGGAAGTCCCACACGCGCTGCTGTTGTTTCGCGCTGATCAGCGGCCCGCAGTCGAGATCGGCAGTCGATGGCCCGACGCGCAGCGCCTGGAATGCGTTGGTGAGCCTGTCGAGCAGCGGCTCGTAAATCGCCTGGTCGATCAGCACGCGGCTGCCCGCCGAACAGGTTTGCCCGGCGTTCTGCACGATCGCGGAGATCAGCACCGGCAGCGCGGCGTCGAGATCGGCGTCGGCGAACACGATTTGCGGCGACTTGCCGCCGAGTTCGAGCGTGACCGGCACATGGTTCTCGGCGGCCATCTGGGTGACGAGCTTGCCGGTTTCGGGCGATCCCGTGAACGAGATGTGATCGATGCCCGCATGACGCGCGAGCGCGGCGCCCGCTTCGTGTCCATAGCCGGTCACGATATTTAGCGCGCCAACCGGCAGGCCGGCTTCGGCGGCGAGTTCGGCGACCCGCAGCACCGACAGGCACGCGTCCTCGGCCGGTTTGACGACGCACGCGTTGCCGGTTGCGAGCGCCGCGCCGACGCTGCGCCCGACAATCTGCATCGGATAGTTCCACGGCACGATGTGACCGGTTACGCCGTGCGGTTCGCGGATCGTCAGGACCGTGTAGCCGGACTGGTAGGGCAGGGTTTCGCCATGCAGCTTGTCGGCCGCGCCGGCGTAGTACTCGAAATAGCGGGTGAGGGCGGCGGCGTCGGCGCGCGCCTGCCTGAGCGGCTTGCCGGTGTCGCGCGCTTCGAGCTGCGCAAGGTCTTCCTGGCGCGCGGCCACCAGCAGCGACAGCCGGTACAGTACGCGGCCGCGCTCGGCGGCGCTCAGCGCACCCCATGCGCCGTCGAATGCGCGGCGCGCCGCATGCACGGCGGTGTCGATATCGGCCTCGGTGCCGCGCGCGATGCGCGTGAACGGCTGGCCGTCCGACGGATCGAGTACGGCGATCGATTCGCCGCCGGAAGCGGCGCACCACTCGCCGCCGATGAAATGCCGGGCTTCTTCCATGCATGCTCCTTGAAGATGGCGCGGCCGGCGTGCGGCGGCGCGGATTCGAAGGGGAAACACAAAACGATAGAGACGGGAAGCGTGAGTCGCCAGACGATTATCGCGCCGATCCAACCGCGGATGCCATCTGCCGATTGGCTATAATGGCGCATTCCGCACGGTCCGGCGCGTGGCCCCGTCGTTCGGGGCAATAGGGTTTCAGGGTTCGGCGTTTGCGGTTCGCACACAGTTCGCACCGTATCCGCAGCCCGCGCGCCGTTCGCCGCCTTCCGATTTCCATCCCCTTCAGAGAGCGCTCATGAGCTTCAATCACGTTCCCGCAGGCAAAGACCTTCCGCACGATTTCAACGTCATCATCGAAATCCCGGCGCAAAGCGATCCGGTGAAGTACGAAGCCGACAAGGACCTGGGCCTGCTCGTGGTCGACCGTTTCATCGGCACCGGCATGCGCTATCCGGCCAACTACGGCTTCATTCCGAAGACGCTGTCGGGCGACGGCGACCCGGTCGACGTGCTGGTGATCACGCCGTTCCCGCTGCTGGCAGGCTCGGTCGTGCGCGCCCGCGCGCTCGGCATGCTGCAGATGACCGATGAGTCGGGCGTCGACGCGAAGCTGATCGCCGTGCCGCACGACAAGATCTGCCCGATGACGGCGAACCTGAATTCGGTCGACGACGTGCCCGCGTACCTGAAGGACCAGATCAAGCACTTCTTCGAGCAGTACAAGGCGCTCGAAAAAGGCAAGTGGGTCAAGGTCGAAGGCTGGGCCGACGTTGATGCCGCCCACAAGGAAATCAGCGAAGGCGTGGCGAACTACAAGAACTAAGCCGCGCCGCGGTTCGTCCGCTCGCTGCATGCAGTACGAAAACCGCGCGAGTCCGCAAGGACCGCGCGGTTTTTTCATGCGATTTGTGCGGCGTTCGACTAGCGTGAAATGAGCGCCCACCATTTTCGTGTCGCACGCTTCGTGTTGCACATAATGCGCATAACCCGAATGCATCGCCACGATGAACGGAACGCATTTTTATATTTAGGTGTAAACCCTTATCATTCGCCGCACGACCTCGCGCGCGAACTCACTGCTCGATCCCCGCGGGTTTCCATCACTTCAAAAAAGCACTGTCCGGATGATGAACCGCAGCAAGTCCCACTCGACGTCGCCGCGCTGGTCGACCCGGCTGCACTCGGTCGTCACCGCGATCTACCGCAAGCGGCCGGTCTGGATGGTGTCGTTCGCGGCGAGCGAGGCGAGTCTGTCGGAGGGCCTGCGAGCGGCGTGCGCGTCGACCGCGATGCTGGCGCTCGGCAACCTGCTGCACGATCCGGTGTTCGCATGGGCCGCGATCGGCGCTTTCTGGACCTGCCTCGCCGATGCGGCTGGCTCGAACCGCGCGCGCTTCATGTCGATGATGAGCTTTGCGCTGCTGTCGACGCTGTGCGGCGGCGTCACCGCTTTCGCGTCCGCGTCGGGCAACGCGCTGGCAGCGCTCGCGGTGCTCGCGTTCGCGACGCTCGGCGCGTTCGGCCGCATCTGGGGAGCGGCCACCTCGCAGGTGACGATCCTCGCGGCGACCGCCTGCGTCGTGATGGTCGATCGGCCGATGCACGACGCGCGCGCGGGTGTCGCGTTTCTCGGCGTCTATCTGGTCGGCTGCCTGTTCGCGATCGTGCTGAGCCTGACCGTGTGGCGCATCCATCCGTTCGGCACGAGCCGCGCGTCGTTGCGCGCGGTGTATCTGCGCCTCGCCGATGTCGCCTTCGATAGCGCGCGTCTGGTCGGCGAACGTGCCGCGCCGCGCGAATGGGCCACGCATGCCGCGCGCTTTCGCGCCGATGCGCGCGCGTCGCTCGAACGTTCACGCGACGCGCTCGCGAGCGTGCCCGCCTCGAAAGCGGGCGGCGCTGCCGTCTATGACACGTTGCTTGGCTTGTTGACCGACGGCGAAGCGTTGTTCGCCTATCTGATCGCGGTGTCGGGCGCGGGCGAGAAAGTGCCCGACGATCGGCGCCGCACGCAACGCGCGGCGCGCTTGCTGAATGCGATCGGCGTAGTGCTCAGCGACATCGGCAGCGCGACCGGCGACGCGCGCTGGGAACGTCTCGCCGATCCGCAGGCGCGTCTGCGGCGCCTCGCGGATCGGCTCGAAAGCGCGTTGCCCGAACCGGTGAAGCTGTTATCCGGTTTCGAGCTCGTCGATTTCGCACCGCGTGAGGTGCACGTCGAGCCGTGGGGCGCGTGTGTCGCGCGTTACACCGCGCGCGCCTGGTCGACGCTGAAGGCGAACCTGTCGTGGCAGTCGGTCGGCTTGCGCCATGCGGCGCGTGTCGGCGTGACGACGACGGCGGGCTTCGTCGTGATTCGCGCGCTTGGTCTGCCATTCGGCTACTGGGCGACGATGGCGACGGTGCTGATCCTGCAGCCGTCGATTGCGGCGACGTGGCCGCGCAGCGTCGAGCGCGCGGCGGGCAGCATCGTCGGCGGCGTGCTTGCGGCGGCGATCGGCTATGCGATTCATTCGCCGCTCGGCATCTCGCTCGCCGTGTTCCCGCTCGTGATGGCGACGATGGCGCTGCGCCCCGTCAGCTACAGCCTGTTCGTGCTGTTCCTGACGCCGGCCTTCGTGCTGGTCGCCGACTTCGCGACGCCGGGCGCCAACGAGTTGGCGTTCGCGCTGACGCGGCTCGGCAACAACGTGCTCGGCTGCGTGCTCGCGCTGCTTGCGACGTTCCTTCTATGGCCGACGCGCGAGAAGCTCGACCTGCGCGTTTATCTCGGCGACGCGGTGCGCGCGAATCTCGCGTATCTGCGCGCGTCGCTCGAAGCGCCTCGGCACAGCGGCAAGGAGATCGAGCAGTTGCGCCGCGCCGCGGGTCTCGCCAGCAACAACGCGGAAGAAGCGATCGGCCGCGTGCGCCTCGAAAAGCTCGAGGACTCGATGGCCGATACGGTCACGCTGACGATGCTGAGTCTGCTGCGGCGAATGGCGGGCACCGCGACGCAGCTGCGCCTCACCGCGAACCGTCGCGACATGCATAACGAACTCGACGAATGGGTCGCGGCGATGAGTGCGGCGATCGAGGCCGCGTTGAACCGCACGTTACGGCCGGTCTGGCTCGAATTGCCCGCGCGCGAGCAGTTGACGTCGCTGGAGGCGGACGTGGTTGGCGAACTGGCGCGTGTGCATCGGCTGTTGACGGAGAGGATGCGGGAAGCGAGGGGATAGCCCGACTCAACTGGAACTATCGCCGTCTTCGGCGTCAGCATTTGCCGCCACCACCGGCAACACCGACTGCAGCGTGAACACCCCGGCGGCCAGCGCGCGCTTATCCGCCGCCGTGAGCCGCTTGACCCAATACTCGGCGCTCGACGCGCTCGACCGGTCCGCCAGCTCGAACGACGCCAGCAGCCGCACCGGCTTGCGCGAGCGCGTATAACGCGCGCCCGTGCCGCTCACGTGTTTGTCGAAGCGCGCGGCGACATCGGTCGCGATGCCGGTATAGACGCTGCCGTCCGAGCATTCGAGCAGATAGAGAAACCACGCCATGACCGCGCTTCTAGCCTTTGAACGGATTGTGTTCGCGCAGCTCGTCCACGTACGCGTGGATGCTGTTCTTTTCGTTATCGAGGAAATGACCGACCGCGTCGGCGAACGCCGGATGCGCGAGCCAATGCGCCGAGCGCGTGACCGTCGGCAGAAAGCCGCGCGCCATCTTGTGCTCGCCCTGCGCGCCGCCTTCGAATGCGCCGAGCTTTGCTTCGATGCAGAATTCGAGCGGCTGATAGTACGCGGTTTCGAAGTGCAGACACGGCACGTGTTCGAGCGCGCCCCAGTAGCGACCATACAAGGTGCCGCCGGTCTTGTCGTCGCGCTGATAGACGACGAGCGAGCTGGCGATCGGCTTGCCCTCGTATTCGGCGATCACGAGCAGCAGATTCTCAGGCATCGACGCGCCGATCATCCGGAAGAAATCGAGGTTCAGATACGGACTCGAGAAATGCTCGCGATAGGTTTGCCGATAGCACTTGCTGAAGAAGCGCCAGTCGGCATCCTTGATGTCTTCGCCGCGGATCCTTCGCATCGTCACGCCCGCGTCGCGCACCTTGCGACGTTCGGCGCGGATGTTCTTGCGCTTCTTCTGTTCGAGCGTCGACAGAAAGTCTTCGAAGTCGCGATAGCCGTCGTTGAGCCAGTGAAACTGCACGCCTTCGCGTTGCATCATGCCGATGTCGGTGAGCGCGTCCGCTTCGCGTTGCGTCGGAAACAGCACATGCAGCGACGACACCTCGGCCTGTTCGGCGAACGCCATCAAGGTGGCCGCGAGATGGCGCAACGCGTGCTCATTCGTCGACAGCAGCCGGTTGCCCTGCACCGGCGTGAACGGCACCGCGCACAACAGCTTCGGGTAATAGGGCAGACCGTTGCGCTTGTACGCGTCGGCCCAGGCCCAGTCGAACACGTACTCGCCGTACGAATGGCCTTTCAGGTAGACGGGTGTCGCCGCCGCGAGCTTGCCCGTGCGCGAGTCGGTCAGCGTGACGAATTGCGGCGCCCAACCGGTGCCGGGAACCGCGCATTGCGTCGCGTTCAGCGCGCTCAGAAACTCGTGCCGCAAAAACGGCGTGGGCTGCGGCTGCGCGGCGAGGAGGGCGTTCCACTCGGCGGCGTCCACCTCGGAGGGCGATGCCAGAATGCCCGTGCGATAATCGATACGTTGCTGGTTCAATCTGAGTGACTGTTTGCAATGAGCGGCGCGGCGCTGTGAAGCTGAAGCGGCCACGTCGTTCGTTGAGTTCGTTTATCCGGTTGTCCAATTCCGTCGAGCCATCGAGCCGCGGTACCGCGAGCCGTGAAGGCTTGCCTGTCGATCCTGCCATGAAGACCCGAATCGCTCTTGCTCAAATCAATGTCACCGTCGGCGACTTCGCCGGCAACGTCGCGAAGATCGTGGCGGCCGCGCGCGCCGCGCACAGCGATGGTGCGAAGCTGCTGGTCGCGCCTGAACTCGCGCTGTCGGGTTATCCGCCCGAAGACCTGCTGCTGCGCCCCGCGTTCTATACCGCGAGCGCGGCCGCGTTGGCCGATCTCGCCGCGCAGTTGAAGCCGTTCACTGGCCTGCATGTGATCGTCGGTCATCCGCTGCGCGACGGGTCGGACAACCTGGCGCACGGCCATGGTAATGCAAACGCGCCGATCGAGCGCGGCGTGCCGCCGGTCGATACGTTCAACGCGGCGTCGCTGATCGTCGACGGCGAAGTGAAGGGCACCTATCGCAAGCAGGATCTGCCGAATACGGAGGTGTTCGACGAGAAGCGCTACTTCGCCTCCGACCCGCAGCCGTTCGTGTTCGAACTCGACGGCGTCAAGTACGGTGTCGTGATCTGCGAGGACGCGTGGCATGCGTCGGCCGCGCAGATGGCGAAGGCCGCGGGCGCGCAGGTGCTGCTGATTCCGAACGGCTCGCCATATCACCTCAACAAGGAAGCGGTGCGCTTCGACATCCTGCGCGCGCGGATTCGCGAGACCGGTATTCCTATGGTCTACGTGAACATGGTCGGCGGCCAGGACGAACTCGTGTTCGACGGCGGTTCGTTCGTGCTCGACGCGCGGGGCGAACTGGTCGCGAAGCTCGCGCAGTTCGAGGAAGCCACGGCAATCGTCGAGTTCGACGACGGCACGCCGCTGGCGGCCGCGCTCGCACCGGAGCAATCGCTCGAAGCGCAGGTGTACGCGGCGCTCGTGATGGGTGTGCGCGACTACATCGGCAAGAACGGTTTTCCGGGCGCGCTGATCGGTCTGTCGGGCGGCGTCGATTCGGCGCTCGTGCTGGCCGTGGCGTGCGATGCGCTCGGTGCCGACAAGGTGCGCGCGGTGATGATGCCGTCGCGTTACACCGCCGACATCTCGGCCACCGACGCCGCCGAGATGGCGCGCCGCGTCGGCGTGCGATACGACGAGATCGCGATTGCGCCGATGTTCGATGCGTTCCGCGGCTCACTCGCCGAAGAGTTCGCGGGCCGCGCCGAAGATGCGACCGAAGAAAACATTCAGGCGCGCATTCGCGGCACGCTGCTGATGGCGCTGTCGAACAAGTTCGGCTCGATCGTGCTGACCACCGGCAACAAGAGCGAGATGGCGGTCGGCTACTGCACGCTGTACGGTGACATGGCCGGCGGCTTCGCGGTCATCAAGGACATCGCCAAGACGCTCGTGTACCGGCTGTGCCGCTATCGCAACGCGGCCACCACGTTTGCGACGCGCGACGTGATTCCCGAGCGCATTCTGACGCGCGCGCCGTCGGCGGAGCTGCGCGAGAACCAGACCGATCAGGACAGTCTGCCCGAATACGAAGTACTCGACGCGATCATGCGCATGTACATGGAAGAGGACCGTTCGCTCGCGGAGATCGTTGCCGCGGGCTATCCGGTCGATGACGTGAAGCGCGTCACGCGCCTGATCAAGATCAACGAGTACAAGCGCCGCCAGGCGCCGATCGGCATTCGCGTCACACATCGCGCGTTCGGCCGCGACTGGCGTTATCCGATCACGTCGCGCTACACCGAGCCGATCGAGTGAAAGACCATACGCGCGCGCGGATGCCGCAATGCATCCGGCGCGGCGTAGAATAAAAATCATCCTTCTCCTTTCCACTCTTCCCCATCAAGAGACGAGGTTCGCCATGAAGCGCATCACCGCAGTCATCAAACCGTTCAAACTCGACGAAGTGCGCGAGGCGCTCGCGGAAGTCGGCCTCACGGGCCTGACCGTTACCGAGGTCAAGGGCTTTGGCCGCCAGAAAGGGCATACCGAGCTCTATCGTGGTGCAGAGTACGTGGTCGACTTTCTGCCGAAAGTGAAGATCGAAGTCGTGGTCGCGGACAGTCAATGCGATCAGGTGATCGACGCGATCATCGGCGCGGCGCGTACCGGCAAGATCGGCGACGGCAAGATCTTCATCGCGGACGTCGAGCGCGTGATCCGTATCCGTACCGGCGAAGAGAACGAAGCAGCGGTATAAGCTGCGCAAGCACGCACCGGCCTGGTGCGCGCAACGACTCAAAATCGCGCGCCGAATAAAAAACGGTGCAATACCCTCGCGGATATTGCACCGATACGCGCCTCTCGCAGCAGCGTGAAAAAGATTCTCTTGGAGAATTCTGTGTTACGCCCCGAGGGAAAGACCCTCGGGGTGCACGGTTCGATTAGAACGAGTGCTGGATACCTGCGTACACGCCGCTTTGCTGGCGGCCTTGCAGCGGGTTGTCCGTTGCAGCGGCGAAGCCCGCATTGTTCGCGTTCAGACCGAAGTTAGCATTACGGCTGTTGCGCACCGTCGCTGCCTGCAGGTCGAGCAGCGTGCGCTTCGACAGGTTGTACGAACCGCCGACCGTGTAGATCGTCGCATTGCCCGCGCCGTGGTTGCCGTTCACGTGGTAGACAGCCGCGATCAGCGCTGCAGCCGGCGTTGCCTGCCACGTTACACCGCCCCATTCGTGATCGAGCGTGGTCGGCTGACCGGGCAGAACGCCCGTTGCGCTTGCCGAACGGACTGCCTGGTAGGCGGCCTGAATCTTGAACTGGCCGAGGAACACGTTCAGCAGAGCCGAGTATTCGCGCGATGCCGCAAATACGCCGTTGCCCGTGTTAGCCGTATTGATGCCGTTGTTGGCAACCGGGCCACCCCACAACTGGCCGTTTGCCGGGTTGCGGATTTCGTCGTACAGACCGCGGATCTGGAACAGCGAGCTCGTGTAGGTGATCTGCGCGCCAGCTTCGCGACCTTGTGCGGTCGAGCCATTGCCGTTCCAGTTCGTCGCATTCGACAGCGCGTACTGGCCGTAGAAGTCAAAGCCTGCGATCTTCGGCGACTGGTACGCGAAGTTGTTGCTCGACTGCGGCCAGTTGCGACCACGCACGAGCGATGCCGACGACCAGTTGGACTGACCGAACGGGTCGAAGTCCCACACGCCGTTCGAGATGAACAGCATGCGGCCCATCGTGAACGTACCGTACTGGTTGTTCGAAATACCGACCGTTGCCCAGCGATTGAAGAGACCGCCGCCGCCAGGACCCGCGCCCGTCATCGTGTTGAACGAGCCTTCCAACTGGAACAGAATCTTGTTGCCGGCGCCGATGTCCTCGACACCCTTCATGCCCCACAGGCTGGTACCCCAGTCACCGCTTTCCGCCTTGAAACGGTTCGAGCTGGTGTTGGCCGCGCCGTTCGCATTAGCGCCGGTCGGGACGCCCGACATGTACTCGAGGCCTGCATCCAGGCGGCCATACAGTGTGACGCTGCTCTGAGCGTGGGCAACAACGCCGGCCGACATCAGCGCAGCGGCGAGCAAAGCTTTCTTCATCTTCTCCTCCATACCCTGTCAAAAAAGAAACCCAGTACTGCGAGTGGTGTTCGGACGCGATTAGCACCGAACAGGAAGCGGTACCAGGGAGAGTGGCGGGTGGATAGGGATTCTCCTGCCATGACGCGTAGCGTCGAGCTATCTTTGCGTCACGCCGATCCCCACGCCGACCGGGTTCTCCTCTGTGTTTTGAAGTGAAACTACTTTTAATCAACTTTGTTTTGCTACTTTCGTTACCAATTTATCAAAAATAACTTTGACTGGGAGAAGAAATTAGTACCGCCCACACGTGGTGTCGCCAAATTGCAATACCAATGTGAGCCGAGACTCGGGGCAGTCCCTCACGAAATCGCGCAAAGCCTTGCCTGGCAAGGGAATCGCGGCTCGCGACGGGCCGTATCAAGGATTGCCACTATTGACGAGTCAAAAGTGACAGGCTAGGGCGGAAATGCGGCTTGAATGGCCCGTTTTGTGGGATTTCGGGCGCTTTTCAGTGGGCCGAATGGCCCGAAGGAAGGAGGCAGCAAAAACGGAAAAGGCGCTCGTAAGCGCCTTGTAAAACTACATCGACTACATTTTTAATGCCATTCACATCATAAGTCGCGGGTAATTTTATTACTTGAGACTGCCCGACAGGAATTGCTTCAGACGTTCGCTCCTGGTGTTCCGGAACACTTCGTCGGGATGCCCTTCTTCCTCGACGCGCCCCTGGTGCAGGAACATCACATGGTTCGACACGTTACGCGCGAAACCCATTTCGTGCGTGACGACGATCATCGTGCGACCTTCCTCGGCGAGCTTCTGCATCACCTTCAGCACTTCGCCGACGAGTTCCGGGTCGAGCGCGGAGGTCGGTTCGTCGAACAGCATCACGTCGGGATGCATCGCCAGCGCCCGCGCAATCGCCACGCGCTGCTGCTGGCCGCCCGACAGATGCGACGGATACTGCTTCTCGAGACGCGGCGCGAGACCGACCTTCTCCAGATACTCGCGCGCGCGATCCTCGGCTTCCTTGCGTTTCAGACCCAGTACGTGCACCGGCGCCTCGATGATGTTCTCGAGCACGTTCATGTGCGACCACAGGTTGAAGTGCTGGAACACCATCGACAGCTTCGTGCGCACGCGCTGCAACTGCTTCGGGTCCGACACGCGCAACGCGCCGTCCCTGGCGGTCTGCGTGCGCACTTCCTCGCCGTCGACGAAAATGCGTCCCGCGTTCGGCTGTTCGAGAAAGTTGATGCAACGGAGCATCGTGCTCTTGCCCGAACCGGACGAACCGATCACGCTGATCACGTCGCCGGCATTGGCTTTCAGCGACACGCCCTTGAGGACTTCGTTGTCGCCGTACTTTTTGTGAAGCTCGTCGACGAAGAGCTTCTGCTTCTTGGAGTTCATCAGGATCCTTAACGAGCTTGCTTGTCCACGGACGCGCAGTTACTTGCCTTGCGGCCGCAGGTAAGCGAGCCAGCGACGCTCGGCGCGGCGGAACAGCCACACGAGCGCGAAAGAAATACACAGATACAGCAACGCGGCGATGCCGAACGCGTTGAACGACTGATACGTCGCGGAGTTCACGTCGCGTGCGATCTTCAGGATGTCCGGCACCGTGGCCGTGAACGCGACGGTGGTCGCGTGCAGCATCAGGATCACTTCGTTGCTGTAGTAGGGCAGTGCGCGGCGCAGCGCCGACGGCAGAATGACGCGGCGGTACAGCGTGAACGACGACATGCCGTACGCGCGCGCCGCTTCGATCTCGCCGTAGGGCGTCGCCTTGATCGCGCCAGCGAAGATTTCGGTGGTGTACGCGCAGGTGTTCAGCGTGAACGCGAGCAGCGTGCAATGCATGCCGTCGCGGAAGAACGCGTTGGTCAGCTCGTTGTTGCGGATGATCTCGAGGCTGTAGAGACCCGTGTAGCACAGCAGCAGCTGCACGTAGAGCGGCGTGCCGCGGAAGATATACGTGTACAGCCACACCAGGCTCGCGAGCCATTTCTTCTTCGACACGCGCGCGACCGCGAGCGGCACCGACAGACAGAAGCCCAGGCCGATCGATACGACCAGCAGCCACAACGTGATCGCGACACCGGTGAAGCGATAGCCGTCGGTGAACAGATAGTTGCGCCAGTATTGCTGAATGATCTCGATCATAGATCCGCCTTTCGCACACCGGTCGAGTAACGCTTTTCGAGGTACATCAGCACGAAGTTCGACACTGTGGTGATGACGAGATAGATCGCCCCCGCGAGCAGGGTAAAGAAGAAGAACCGCAGCGTGCCCTTGCCGGCGTCCTGCGAGGCCTTGACGACGTCGGCGAGACCGATGATCGACACGAGCGCGGTCGCCTTGACCATCACCTGCCAGTTGTTGCCGATGCCCGGCAGCGCGAAGCGCATCATCTGCGGGAACATCACGCGCGAGAACACCTGCCAGCTCGTCATGCCGTAGGCTGCGCCCGCTTCGAGCTGGCCGCGCGGCACCGCGAGAAACGCGCCGCGGAACGTCTCGGTGAAGTACGCGCCGTAGATGAAGCCGAGCACCGCGACGCCGGCCACGAACGGATCGATGTCGATCTGCTCCCAGCCGAACGCGTCGGTCAAGTTGTTTAGCCAGATCTGAATGCTATAGAAGAGCAGCAACATCAGCACGAGATCGGGCACGCCGCGCACGAGCGTCGTGTACACGGTGCCGACGCCGATCGACAGGCGGTTCTTCGACAATTTCGCCGCCGCGCCGAGCAGGCCGAGCACGAAAGCGAGCACGAGCGAAAACACCGCCAGCTTGACGGTTTGCCAGGTGCCGCTGAGAAGCAGCGGGCCGTAGCCTTGAAGGAACATAGGGGGTCCTTGACCATGCGCTTCTCGCGCACCGCGAAAGACGCGGCCCGCGTTGCGCCGCGTCAGGGACGAGCGCCTGGCTCGCCGTGACACGCGGCGCACAGCGTGCCGCTGTGCAAATCATGCCGCAGAAACGTTGGTGCTCCTGCAGCGCGCTTTTGGGACTTTCGTCTCGGATTGTTTTGAATCTACTGCCGGGTGTCGCCACCTTCGTTGCTACTTTCACGGCCGCCGGCCTGCGCCGGCTTGCTACCCAGTATCCTGCCTGTTTCGCTCAACGGTCAGAATAAATGTCGAAGTCGAAGTACTGCTTTTCGAGCTTCTTGAACGTGCCGTCCTGATGAACCTCAGCGAGCGCCTGGTTGAGCTTTCGTCCGACGCGGTGCGTTGATCCGGCGCGTTCGGTACGTGTCGGGCGCACCTCGCGCGGCTGTGGCGCGGAGCCGAAGCACGCCGCGCGCCGGTCGCGGCCGGCCCGGCGAGGCTTGCCGGCGCGGCCTGCACGTCCCGCGGGAGGTCCACGCGGCTTGAAAAGCGCGGTATTTTACCCGAACAGCGGCAAGGTGCCAGCGTGCGACGGCAGCGAGCGGCAAGACGCCGTGCAGGGCGTTGTGCGTGCGCGACGCCGGCGCGGTTTTTCGGGCGCCGGGCTGCCGGGCGCCGGGCCTCCGGGCGCCGGGATCGCAGCTTGCGCCGTGCGCGCGATTGCATGCATCGATGGAACGCTCCGGTGCGGCAGCGCACGATTGTTAAGTGGGCGCGGAGCCCCTACATTCCCGACATCGCCATGATTGACTACTTACCGGGAGACTTTCCATGATCGAGATTCGCCGCTCCGCCGAACGCGGCCATGCCAACCACGGCTGGCTCGACTCGTATCACAGCTTCTCGTTTGCCGACTACCGCGACCCGCAGCACGTGCACTTCGGGCCACTGCGCGTGATCAATGAAGACCGCATCGCGGGAGGCCAGGGTTTCGGCACGCATGGCCATCGCGACATGGAGATCGTCACTTATGTGCTCGAAGGTGCGCTCGCGCATCGCGACAGCATGGGCAACGGCTCGACGATCCGCCCCGGCGACGTGCAGCGCATGAGCGCGGGCACGGGCGTGCAGCATAGCGAGTTCAACGCGTCGCGCGACGAACCCGCGCATCTGCTGCAGATCTGGATCATTCCGCGCCGCGCGGGCGATCAGCCCGGCTATGAGGAAAAGCGCTTCGACGCCGACAGCAAGCGCGGTCGCCTGCTCGTGATCGCGTCGCCGGACGGCCGCGACGATTCGGTGACGATCCATGCCGACGCGTCGATCTACGCGGGACTGTTCGACGGCCCCGAACGTGCGACGTTCGCGTTGCCGGCGGGGCGCCTCGCCTATGTGCACGTTGCGCGTGGCACGTTGAGCGTGAACGGCACGGTGCTCGAGGCGGGCGATGCCGCCAAGCTCAGCGATGTTGACACCCTGACGCTGGAACAGGGCGACGACGCGGAAGTGCTGCTGTTCGACCTCGGTCAGTTGAACGGCTGATTCAAGCGGTTGATTCGCGCCGCGCGCGGATCAAGCAGCGAGCAGCGCCAAACAGCAACGCCACGGAAAACTTCTTCCGTGGCGTTTTTCTATCAGCGAAGCGTCCTTCCCGGCGCGCCTCGCGGATGCATCGCGCCGCTTACTGATTGGCGGCCGGCGCCGGCGCCGCGTCCTTCTGATGCTCCCAGCGCTCGCGCATCTTCTCGTGGCGCTGTTCCATCCGCGCGAAGCGCTGCTTCAGCGCCGTGCTGACGGTGGTCTTCTGCTGGTCGTTCAGGCCGTTATAGAACTTGAGCCATGCATCGGTGGTTTGCTGACGCAGTTGCGCGTCCTTCTGCTCGATCTGCTGATGCGTCGCGGCCATCGCGTTCAGATCGAGGATCGGCTGCTGCTGCGCGGCCTTGAACTGGTCGTGAACCTGCTTGTGGTTGGCGCGCATTGCTTCGCGGTTCTGCTTCATCGTATCGAGCGCGTTTTGCCACAGCTTTTCCTGATCCGCGTTCAGCTTCAGCTGATCGTGGAGTTGGGTCAGTTCCTGCATGAAGTGGCCGTGCCAGCCGCCGGGACCGCCGCGCGCATGCTCGGCGGGTTGAGCGGCATAAGCGGCGCCCACGCCGACGGCCAGAGCGGTGGCAGCAACGGCGAGAACGCGCGACATCTTTTTGGTGGACATATTAGGCTCCTTGTAATGGAATAGCCGACGATGCAACCGGTCGTGGGACTGCCTGCACTCGGTAAGCCACAGCGTAGAGAACCGCCAACGCCGCTGTGTTACGCGCCCGGACGCCGCCATTACCAGCAATTACGTGCGCCTTTCACGGTAACACCCGGTAACCCTTCAGACGGTTCGGAAAACGAAATCCCTTTTAGCTGCGCGTTAAACTTCATTCCATGGCTACTCAAATCCTGGTCGTCGACGACGACGTCGAACTGCGCGATCTGTTGCGCGACTATCTCGCCCGTCAGGGCATCGAAGTTTCGGTGCTGCACGACGCGGGCTCGCTCGAACGGCGCCTCGAGCGCGAGCGCCCCGACCTCATCGTGCTGGACCTGATGATGCCCGGCGTGGACGGCCTCACCGCGTTGCGCAAGCTGCGCGCGTCGGGCGACGATATCCCCGTCATCATGCTGACCGCGCGCGCGGACGACGTCGACCGTATCGTCGGGCTCGAACTCGGCGCGGACGACTACCTCGGCAAGCCGTTCAATCCGCGCGAACTGCTCGCGCGCGTGCAGGCGGTGCTGCGGCGGCGCCGCACGCTGCCGTCGGCGGCCGCGCCCGAGCAGCGCGAGCCGTTCAGCTTCGGTCGCTTCACGCTGGATTTCCAGTCGCGCACGCTGCATCAGGAAGACAAGCCGCTCACGCTGTCCGGCAGCGAGTTCGCGCTGCTGAAGATTTTCGTCAATCACCCCATGCGCACGCTCACACGCGAGCGCCTGCTGGAACTGCTGCACGGTCCCGAGTACGACGGCACCGACCGCGGCATCGACGTGCAGGTGTGGCGCCTGCGCCGCATTCTCGAAACCGACCCATCCACACCCCGCTTCATCCAGACGGTGCGTGGCCGCGGTTACGTGTTCGTGCCGGACGGCGAGCAGCATGCGTCGGCCCATTGATTCGCTGTTCGGGCGGCTCGCGCTGCTCGTCGTCGCGGTGCTGATGCTGTCGCATTTCGCGTGGTATGCGCTGATGCGGCTCGAACGTTCGCAACTGCAAACGCGCTACGCGGTCGAGGAAGCGACTTTTCTCGTCGACGCGGTGCGTCAGCACGTCGCCCGCACACCGGATCAACCGTTGCCATCACGCGTGAAGCTCGTCGACCCGGCAAGCCCCGACGTGCCGGCGGCCAGCAGGAACATGCCGCCGCCGCTCGCGCGTTTCGCCGACGACGTGCGCGACCGCATGCCGGCCGACACCCAGGTGCGCGTCGGTCCACCCGGCGCTCCGCCCACGCTATGGGTGCGCGCCGCGACCGATCAGAACTGGATCGTCGTGCCGGTGCAGCCGCTGCGCACGCCGCGCTCGCTCGACCGCACGGTCTTGTGGCTCGTCACTATTTTCTCGTTCGCGGTGATGGCGGCGCTGTTCGCCGCGTGGGCGCTGCAGCGGCCGCTGCGCCTGCTCGCGCAGGCGGTCGCGCGCTTCGGCCGCGGGCTGCCGGTGCCGCCGGTGCCCGAGCGCGGGCCGCGCGAGTTGCGGCAACTCACGCACGGCTTCAATCAGATGGTGCAGGAAGTCGCGCGTACCGAGAACGATCGCGCGGTGATGCTGGCCGGTGTCGCGCACGACCTGAAGACACCGCTCGCGCGTCTGCGGCTGCGCGCCGAGATGATGGACGACGCGAAGACGCGCGACGGCGTCGTGCGCGACGTCGATTCGATGACGCATATCGTCGAGCAGTTCCTGCTGTTCGCGCACGACGGCGCGGACCGCAGCGAAGCCGTGGAAGTGGATGCGCAGTGCGAGCGTGTCGTGCGCAGCTATCGGGCGGTGGCCACCGGCGCGCCGACCGTGCAGACGGAACTGAACGCCGGGCCGTCGTTTCTGCTGCCCGCGGCCACGCTCGACCGGATCCTGTCGAACCTGCTCGACAACGCGCATGCGTATGGCGCGCCGCCAGTGATCGTTGCGACCGCGCGAACACCGCAGGGCTTTACGCTATTGGTTAGCGACAACGGCAAGGGCATCGCCGCCCAGGATCTGATCAACGCGAGCCGGCCATTCGTGCGCCTCGATCCAGCGCGTGGCGGCAACGGCCATAGCGGACTGGGCCTTGCGATCGTCGAGCGACTCGTGCGGCGCGCGGGGGGCGAATGGGAAATCGGCAATCACGGCGGCTGCGGTTTGCGGGTGCTGATGAGCTTTCCGTTCGAAGTGCTGCCGCGGGTCGCGACCGCCTCGGAAAACGCCTGGTAGAAGCAGGGGGGTTGGAGTCGCGATCCGGGTTTGAGGCGTCGGCATCGCGAGCGGGGAGAGGAGCGGGAAGAGGTCAGTCCGAGAACAGCGTATTCAACGCGTTCGCGGTTTCGCTATCGACGGTATTCCACGTCACCGTTTCCGCCTCGAAAATGTAGTGCGTCGTATATTTGCCGAGGCGCGCGAGTATTTCCTCCTGAATCAGTTCCGGCGCGACCTCCAGTTTCAGATACCACGCGGTCGACGACAGACGCGTCTGGAACGCGCCGTATTCGGCGAGCAGTTGGTCGAACGCATCAGCGTCCTGATCGCGACAGACGATCACCAGATTTCCCTTCATGCGAATCTCCCGTTAGTGCGGTAGTGACAACCCGATATCAGGATTGATGATACCTGCTTCGTTGCGGGACGCCGGGCGTCGTTTGCGGCGTAGGTTGGCTGGGGCAGAGGGGGCAATGCCGTCGCACGCTGAGTGTTTCGGCGACGTCAAGCCAATTACCAGGCGTTCACCGCCGTGCGCGTGGGCGGCGCGGTATCGTCGGGCGGCAGTGCTTCGGTGCGGTCGCGGCCGCCGGTCTTCGCCGCGTACAGCGCGGTATCGGCGCGGCTCATCAGACGCTCGGGCAGATCGTCGGGCGACAGCTCGGTAATGCCGATGCTCACGCTCAGCCCCACCGAGGCCGGCAGCTTCGGCGAGGGCACCGCTTTCAACCGCAGCCGCAGACGCTCGACGACTTCGCGCCCGCCCGTCAGATCGGTGGCCGGCAGCAGCAGGCCGAACTCCTCGCCGCCGAGCCGGCCGACCGCGTCGGAGCTCCGTAGCTCGGCGCGGCACGTCTCGACGAAATGTTCGAGCGCGCGGTCCCCGGCGGCGTGGCCGAAGCGGTCGTTGATCTGCTTGAAGTGATCGAGATCGGCGATCGCCATGCACAGCGGCTCGTGGCCCGCGTGCGCGCGATCGATCGCGTGGCGTAGCAGGTCGAGGAAATAGCGCCGCGACAGCGCGCCGGTCAGCGCATCGTGCCGTGCCTCCGCCGACAGCAGCGTATTGGCCGACTGCAACTGCTCGGCGAGATCGCGTGTCGCGCGATGGTGGCGCCGCTCGCGCACGTAGGACACGGTGATCACCCACGCGAGCGCGACGGTGCCGGCCAGCGTCAGGAACACGAGCAGATGGTCGCGCTTGTGATTGCGCAACAGCTCCGGCCACGCGGCGAGCGGATCGACCAGATGCGCGGAGAGCCCCGAGTTCAGGCCGCCGCGGTTCTGATAGAGCGCTGGGGCAGGCTGTTCGACTATGCCGAATAGCTGCGCGGCGACCGACGCCGGCACCCACGGCGCCTGCTCACGCACTTGCGTGTCTTCGCGGATCAGCATGTCGGGGAACGTATCGCGGCGGTAGACGATGCGCCGATCGGCGGGGCTCATCTGCGTGACGCGCGAGTTCGGCAACGCGTGGCCTTCGAGCGTGCTGTTGTGCGCCATGATGATGACGCCGTTGTCGTCGGAGACGAAGGTGCCCGCGTGCGCGACCCAGTGGCGCAACCGCGCGATGCCGACCTTGGCGACCACCGCGCCGACCAGCAGCCCGTTCGCGTACACTGGCGCGGCGATGAAGATGCCCGGCTCGCCGCTCGCGCGACCGACGCCGTAGGCTTCGGAGAATCCGCCGAGCAACGCGTTGGTCAGATAGCCGCGCGCGCGCATGTCCACACCGACAAACGACTGCTGCGCAGCGTCAGGATTCGACATCGTACTGCTCGACGCGACGCAGATCCCGTTCGCGTTGACGATCCAGACCTGATCGAGCCCGGAGAAGCCCTGCGCCTCATGCAGGAACCTGCTGACCGCGGCCATCTGCGGATCCTTCAGCAAGGCGGCTCTCAACGCGGGTTCCGCCGCCTCGCTGTTCGCGGCATAATTCTGCGATTGCACCAGGGCACGCTGGACCACGTCCATTTCGGACATGGTCGCGGGGATGGCGCGGGACATCGCGAGGTCGCTGGCAATCACTTGCGCCATGTTGTCGACGATCGACGTGGACATTTGCCGCTGCGTGCGCAACGCCGCGTCCAGCTCTTGTTGTACCATCCGGTCCGCGACCATGCCAGCCACGAACCAGCAAACCACTACGATCAGCACGAAGCTGACCGGCCCGGTTATCTGGCGCAAGGTTGTCCCGTTCATCGACCCTCTGATCCGTCTGGCTGTGACATGCAACTTGCTCGTTCGTGGCAGCGCGCTCACGACGCTGTGTCCGTTACCTGCGTCGGCTGCGGTGTCGTCCCATCGCGAGCGACGGGCGCTTTGCCGCCGCCAGAGCCCGGGATGAACCGCTGATAAACAGGTACGTCGTTTCCAGATTTTAACCGTCGCGAGGCGCGATGCCACCGTTATTGCTGGGATGCGGCACGCATATGCCGTGCCGATCAGGTTCTTAACGGCAGCCGCGCCGCATTCTTGATAGCTGTGCTGCCTGATGGGGCGATTCAGCGATGATCGCCGATGCGACGCGCCGATGTGGCTTGCGCGCCACGCCGCCTGGCGGCTTCGCGACGTGTCACGCTGAAGTACGCGGGAGCAGGGTAGGGCGCGGCGCGACGACGTGAGCCGGGGCTTGCTGACGGCTTACGCCACGGCCTCGCGATGCCGTGTCGCAATTTGCGGCGAAAGGTTGTGCCTGAAACATAGGATGGTGTAGTGTCGTGCCGTCCAAAACGAGGAAAGCCCGCCAGCCCTCGGGCGGCGCCCGCGGCGACAGGAGTCCGGCGTGATGGTTGTGGTCGTGGGCGATGCGTCCACGAACCCGTCGATTGCCGGCTCCACGTGTCTCCAACGCTAACGATTTACCACGCACGCGCGTTTTGCCATGCCTGATTTCCGCTTTCCGGACCGACCCATAGACCGCCGCGGAGCAGCCGCGGCCTCCTTCGAGCGTTCGAATGCCTGTTTCAAGGGGGAGGGCATCTGATGGATTTCAGCTTCGACCTGAAGCGCACCGCCAATGCATCGGCATGGCGCGTGTTGCCCAACCGCTGGGACTTCGTCGCGTTCCCGCTGATCATCTGCCTGATCGCGATGGCGTCGATCGGCTTCCACGAGACGCTCGCGCCGATGTCGACGCTCAAGACACAGGCGATCTCGCTCGATCCGGCCAACCTGCCCGAGTACGCGATGCGCACCACGCTGCGCATGCTCGCGGCGATGGTCGCGTCGCTCTTTTTCACGCTGAGCTACGGCACGCTCGCCGCCAAGAGCCGCCGCGCCGGTCTCGTGCTGGTGCCGATTCTCGACATCCTGCAATCGGTGCCGGTGCTCGGCTACATCTCGTTTACGGTCACGTTCTTCCTCGCGATGTTCCCGGGTCGCGTGCTCGGCGCCGAGCTAGCCGCGATCTTCGCGATCTTCACGAGCCAGGCGTGGAACATGACGTTCAGCTTCTATCAGTCGCTGCGCACGGTGCCGCGCGATCTCGATGAAGTGTCGCGCGGCTTTCATCTGACTTCATGGCAGCGCTTCTGGAAACTCGAAGTACCGTTCTCGATGCCGGGCCTGATCTGGAACATGATGATGTCGATGTCGGGCGGCTGGTTCTTCGTCGTGGCTTCGGAAGCGATCACGGTCGGCAATCACACGATTACGCTGCCGGGCATCGGTGCCTATCTTGCGCAGGCGATCAGCGACAAGAACCTGCACGCGATCGGCTGGGTGATCCTCGCGATGACGGTCGTGATCCTCGCCTATGACCAGTTGCTGTTCCGTCCGCTCGTCGCATGGGCCGACAAGTTCCGCATGGAGACCACGAGCTCGGGCGACGCGCCTGAATCGTGGCTGCTCGACCTGATCCGCCGCACGCGGCTGATTCACCGGCTGCTCGTGCCGCTCGGCTGGATGTTCGCGCGCGCGGCTCGCGTGCGCTTTCAGCTGCCGGCGCTCAGCGCGCCGCGCTTTCAGATCCCGCAGCGCGAGAAGAACGCCAGGATCGGCGACATCATCTGGGCGACGATCGTACTGGTCGCCACGGTGTACGTGGTGTATCGCGTGTTCCTGTATGTGCGCACCGGCGTGTCGCTCGACGAGATCGGCCACGTGTTCGTGCTCGGCCTGATCACGCTGTTGCGCGTGGTCGTGCTGATCGCGATCGCTTCCGTGATCTGGGTGCCGGTCGGCGTGCTGATCGGCCTGCGCCCGGCGCTTGCCGAAAAGGTCCAGCCGCTCGCGCAGTTCCTCGCCGCGTTCCCGGCGAACCTGCTGTTCCCCGTGTTCGTGATCGCGATCGTGCGCTTCCATCTGAATCCGGACATCTGGCTGTCGCCGCTGATCGTGCTCGGCACGCAGTGGTATATCCTGTTCAACGTGATCGCCGGGGCAAGCTCGTATCCGAACGACTACCGCGAGGCGGCCAAGAATTTCCACATTCGCGGCTGGCAGTGGTGGCGTCAGGCGATGCTGCCGGGCATTTTTCCGTATTACGTGACCGGCGCGATCACCGCGTCGGGCGGCGCGTGGAACGCGAGCATCGTTGCAGAGTTCGTGCAGTGGGGCGATACCAAGGTCGCCGCGCATGGCCTCGGCGCCTATATCGCGCAGACCACCGCGGCGGGCGACTATCCGAAGATCATCGTCGGCATCGCCGTGATGTCCCTGTTCGTGACCCTGTTCAACCGTCTGCTGTGGCGTCCGATGTACGCCTACGCCGAAGGCAAGCTCCGTCTAGATTGAGAAATGAAGGCTTAACGCGATGCAAAATCCTAAAGCTGCTATGACCGCCGCGCCGATCCAGACGCCGCCGAAGCCCCCGCGCCTCGGCGAGGAAATCCTGCGCGTGAAGGACGTGTGCCGCGGCTTCAACAAGACGCAGGGCGAACTGCTGGTCCTCGACGACGCGAATCTGTCACTGCGCGAAGGCGAGATCGTCGGTCTGCTCGGCCGTTCGGGGTCGGGCAAGTCGACGCTGTTGCGTATCATCGCCGGTCTGATCGAGCCGACCGACGGCGAAGTCACGTACATGGGCAAGCCGCTCGCAGGCCCGGCGAAGGGCGTCGCGATGGTGTTCCAGACCTTCGCGCTGTTCCCGTGGCTGACCGTACTGCAGAACGTGGAGGCGGGGCTCGAGGCGCAAGGCGTCGGCGCGTCGGAGCGGCGCACGCGCGCGCTCGCCGCGATCGACCTGATCGGTCTCGACGGCTTCGAAAACGCGTATCCGCGCGAGCTGTCGGGCGGCATGCGCCAGCGCGTCGGCTTTGCGCGAGCGCTCGTCGTCGATCCGACGCTGCTGCTGATGGACGAGCCGTTTTCCGCGCTCGACGTGCTGACTGCCGAAACGCTGCGTACCGACCTGCTCGATCTGTGGACGCAGGGCCGCATGCCGATCAAGGCGGTGCTGATCGTCACGCACAACATCGAGGAAGCGGTCTTCATGTGCGACCGCATTCTGGTGCTGTCGTCGAACCCGGGCCGCGTGATCGCCGAGATCAAGGTGCCGTTCAAGCATCCGCGCAACCGTCTTGACCCGGCGTTCCGCCGCCTGGTCGACGAGATTTACGCGAAGATGACCGCGCGTCAGACCGACGAAAAGACCAGGAAGGGGCTCGAGCTCGGTAGCTGGCTGCCGCACGTGTCGACCAACCTGATGGCGGGTCTGATCGAGACGCTCGCCGCTGCGCCGTATCACGGCCGCGCGGACATGCCGGAAATCGCGCGCTCGCTGCATCTGGAGGTCGACGATCTGTTCCCGATCGCCGAAGTGCTGCAGCACCTCGGTTTCACCGACGTGCGCGAGGGCGACATTTTCCTGACGCCGCCGGCGCGCGTGTTCTCCGAGTTCGGCACGCAGGAACGAAAGATGATGTTCGCCGAGCATCTGCTGCGGCACGTGCCGCTCGCGGCGCGAATCAAGAAGGTGTTGAACGAGCGGCCGGGACATCGCGCGCCGCGCGTGCGCTTCGAGCAGGAGCTCGAGGACTTCCTGTCGGATAGCGCCGCGGAAGAGACGCTCGACGCGGTGATCAACTGGGGCCGTTACGGCGAGATCTTTTCGTATAACGACCAGAGTGAAATCTTCAGTCTGGAAGACGTGGAGTCTTAAGCCTAGGGTTTCCCGCAAAAGACTGCGGTTCAGACAAAAAGCGGCGAGGAAAATCTCGCCGCTTTTTTATTGCAGATTGCCCCAGCGTGCGACCGCCGGCTCGGCCGTCGCCCACTTCCAACCGTTGTCCTGCTGGCACGCGCTCGCCGTGAACCACATCTCGGGCGCGTTCGGGCCGTCGCCGTCCTGGACCGAGAATACGAAATCCTTGCACAGCGCGAGCGCCGAGCTGAACGCGCGGGTCACGCGCACCTGGCCGTGGCCGTTCTCGATCGGCAACGTATGCTTGACCGACCACGGTTTCGTTTCGCCGACCGGCATCGTGCCGACCAGCGCCGCCATCAGATCTTGCTGATCCTGATGCATGCTGCGCATGTAGCGCGCGACCGCTTCGTCGGTCGCGGCTTGCACGGCCACGCCGACGCCGAGTGCGACGGCCGGATTGCTGGTCACGATGCCCGACGCGAGACCCGCCGCCGCGCCGCTCGCGGCGCCGATCGACGAGCAGCCGCTCGCTAGCAGGCTCGCGCCGACGCACAGCGCGCCGGCCGCGATGAGCCGCAGCGGACGCCTGATCGGAACGCCAAGCGAGCGCGCCTTCATTGCAGCGCACCCCAGCGCTCGGTGGCGGGTTCGGCCGATGCCCAACGCCAGTCCTTGCCATCACGGCAAACCGATGCGATGTAAAACGCGCTGCTCGCGGGCTTGTCGCGCGTCGCGGTCTGATCGACGGAAAAGACGATTTCCTTGCAGTCGAGCGCGCCGGTGCTGATCAGACGGCTGACGGTCACGCGGCCGTGTTCGTCGTCTTCGATCGGGAAAGAGTGGGTGATGCTCCACGGCGCGACGGCGCCGACCTCGAGCGGACCGGCCGCCTGCGCGATGCTGGTCTGCGTATTCGTGTGGACCACACGCTCCGAATACTGCACGCCGGCGCGCGCGGCGGCGACCGCGCCAAGACCGATACCGGTCGCTACCGCCGCGTTGCTGGTGACCTTGCTGGCGACCGCGGCACCCGCGATACCGGCACCCGCGACCGCGCCTTCGGAGTACAACGAACTGCAGCCGCTCAATGCCGACGAAACCGCCAGCGCCAGCGCAATCAGCGCCGTAACGTGGGGGCGTTTGCCTGCGGCAACGGACTTCGCGTTGCCAGCCCACACTATGTTCTTTTGCATTTCTCCCGTCCCCGCCCGTACAGGTGCCTGCGTTCACGCGTCGCGCGTGTAAACGAAGGACACGTCGTTTATTACGCTGCCGCATTGTGCAGGATGCGTTTTGTAATTGGCAGCGAAAAAATGCAAGAAATTGCAAAACCTCGTGCGTTGCGATGTTTTCTGTTGCACCGGTGGGACGATTTGCCTGGCTGTGCCAGGTTTTTGGGACATTTGGACAAATTTGCCGTCGGCGTGCGCAACAGCGGGCCGCCACCATCGACGAACGGCCCCCCGTTGCACTGGCTATCACTCGGTCTCGTCTTCCCCGCTTTCGTCGCCGTATGCGCTTAGCCGGTTGTACAGCGTTTTGAGGCTCACGCCGAGCGCTTTCGCCGCCCGCCGCTTGTCGCCGCCGCAGTACTTGAGCGTGCCGAGAATGATCTGCTTTTGCGCGTCGGCGAGCGGTGTGCCGATCCACACGCTCATCGCATCGCCTTGCGTGACCGCTTTCTTGACTCGCGACGCAAGATGCGGATGCGGCAATTCAACGGTCTTCTCCGCAAGGATGAATGCGCGATACACGGCGTTCTTCAGCTCGCGCACGTTGCCGGGCCACGACCATGAACGCAGCGTCTCGAGCGAGCGTTTGCTGAAGCTCTTGTTCGTGCCTTCCTGCTGATTCAACTGCGCGAGGAAGTGTTGCGCGAGCAGCTCGCGATCGTTTTCGCGCTCGCGCAGCGGCGGCGCGCGCAGCGGAAACACCGCGAGCCGGTACATCAGATCCTCGCGCAAGCCGTTTTCCTTGACGGCCACCGCCGGATCGCGATTGGTCGCGGCGATCACCCGCACGTTGCCGCTGATCAGCTCGTTGCCGCCCACGCGATAGAACGTGCCGGTTTCGAGCGCGCGCAGCAGCTTGACCTGGCGCACCGGCGCCATCTCGGTGATTTCGTCGAGAAACAGCGTGCCGCCGTTCGCATGTTCGAAGTAGCCGACGCGGCCCTGGACCGCGCCGGTAAAGCTGCCCTTTTCGTGGCCGAACAGTTCGGCTTCGATGAGCTCATCTGGAATCGCGCCGCAGTTCACCGCGACGAACGCGCCGTCCTTGCGGCTGCTGTGTTCGTGGATGGTGCGGGCGATCAGCTCCTTGCCGGTGCCGGATTCGCCGATGATCAGCGCAGTCGCGTCGGTATCGGCGACGCGTTCGATCTGCTCGTACAGATCGAGCATCACCGGCGACGAGCCGTACAGCAGCCCGTACGATTTCAGTCCCGCGACGCCGTCCGCGACCCGCTGCTTCGCTTGTGGCGAAGCATTGCCGCCGGCGGACACGGTCGGCGAGTCCAGATCGATTGACGCCATAAAAGGGAAAGTCCCGTGCAAATGAAGTTCATGTTGCGGCGCGCAGGCCTTGAATGCGAGAGACCGTACAGCCACTATCTCATAAAGACGATTTAACCACTTCGACGCTGATTCCGGCAATGGAACCGGCAGCCGCTGAAATAATCGTGCGTGCAGTCGGTCGAAAGTGCTTGAAATTGGCCTTTTCTGCGTGCATAAGCGGTAAATATACCGGGCACATGCTTTGCAACGTTGACCGTTTGATCGAGTCGTGCGAGCTTTTGACCGCTACGTCGCATCGCCAACCGGCCAGGGCAAAAACCGGCAACCCGCATCACCCGGCAAAGCGCGAACGGTTGCACCGTTCCCACGCGCCCATTGCGCGACATTCACGAACGCCGACTCAGACGAGGAGTGAACGATGACTGACACCACGCAACAACTTGCACTCGGCGGACAGAAGATCGTCGACGATCTCCGGGTGCTGCTGAGGGACTCCGAGGAAATGCTGCGGCTCGCCGCCAACGTCCCTGGCGAAGGCGTCAATGCGTTGCGCGACCGGCTCGGCACGCATGTCGAAACGCTGCAATCGACACTCGGTGACGCGCAACGCAACGTGCATCGTCGGTATCGCGAGGCGGCGGTCGGCACCGAGCATTATGTGCGCCATAACCCGTGGCGTTCGCTCGCGCTAGCGGCGGGCACCGGTCTTCTGCTCGGCGTGCTGGTCGCGCGGTAGACGCGGCGCATCGCGCGACGCTCGCATCGGCTCGCAACAAGGCGCGGCGCGCACTTTGCGCGGCCAGCGCTCATCTGCATCACGATCCAGGGAGTTCATGATGGCACGACCCATGATTGGTATTTTCGGCGCATTGATGGCACTCGGCGGCTTCCTCGCGGTTCGCTATGTGCAGGACAAACGCACCGGCCAGATTTCCCCGGCGCGCGATCTCAGCCGCTGGGAAAACGAGGGTGGCGCGGTGGCCGCGCCGACCGCCTCGTCGACGGAGCTGGCGCCCGCCTCGCACAGCACCAACGGCTCGGGACAGGTCCACGGCGAGCACCGCGCATGGCCGTTTCCGCGTGGCTGACCCGATGTGCTTGCAGGCGAAGGCGGCCAGCGACCGGAGGGCTCCGCCGCAGCCGGATCGGCGGTCAGCGGCTGGAAGGGGATTGTTAAATGAATCCTATAAAGCCGTATAATAGGCAAATAGACAACAATGACACGGAAATCTGCGTGAATACACGTGTTATTGTTGCATTTTTCCACTAAATGGTTGGCGGAACCGGGCACCCGGCGATTTCGCGTCATGCAGCCGACTGTTTAGCGGCATGCCCATTGGCGTGTTCCGCTTATTCTCTGACCCACGCTTGCAGGCTTTCGAAACGCGATGCCACATGTACTGATTGTCGATGACGACGCAAGTACCCGCGAGGCGCTTTCCGCCATCATCGGGGAAGACGGGCTGACCACCGCCACCGCGGGCGATCTGCGCGAAGCGCGCATTCAACTGATCCGGCAGATACCGGACGTCGTATTCACCGATCTGAAGCTGCCCGACGGCAGCGGGGTCGATCTGTTCGAAGATCTCGACCCGCGCTCCGGCGTCGAAGTGATCGTGATCACCGGCCACGCGACGGTCGAGTCGGCGGTCAGCGCGCTGAAAATGGGCGCGGCCGACTACCTCGTGAAGCCGATCAACATGCAGCGCGTGAAGGCGATCCTGTCGCGCTTGCCGCGCGCCGGCGACCTGAAAGCCGAGATCGGCACGCTGCGCGGCGAATTGCGTCGCATGGGCCGCTTCGGTCTGATGCTCGGCAATTCGCCGGCGATGCAGGAGGTCTACGACCAGATCAGCCGCGTCGCGCCTACCGCGGCCTCGGTGATGCTCGTCGGCGAATCGGGCACCGGCAAGGAAGTCGCCGCGCAGACGCTGCACGAGCTGAGCCTACGCCGCAAGCACGCGTTCCTCGCAGTCAACTGCGGCGCGATTTCGCCGAATCTCATCGAATCGGAAATGTTCGGTCACGAACGCGGATCGTTCACCGGCGCGGACCGGCAGCACAAGGGCTATTTCGAGCGCGCGAACGGCGGCACGCTGTTTCTCGACGAAATCACCGAGATGCCGATCGAGCTGCAGGTCAAGCTGCTGCGGGTGCTGGAGACCGGCATGTTCATGCGGGTCGGCACGACCAGGGAGATCGAAACCGATGTGCGCCTGATCGCGGCGACCAATCGCGATCCGGAGCAGGCGGTGCTCGAAGGCAAGCTGCGGCTCGACCTTTACCACCGGCTGAACGTGTTTCCGATCAGCCTGCCGCCGCTGCGCGATCGCGGCAAGGACGTCGAACTGCTCGCACAATCGTTCCTCGATGAGCTAAACGAGCGTCACGGCACGAAGAAGCATTTCCCGGTCGCAATGAAGGAGATGTTGCTGTCGTATCCGTGGCCGGGCAACGTGCGCGAACTGAAGAACTACGTGCAGCGTGCGCACATCATGTCGAGCGCCGATTCGGACAGCACGGCCACCGTGCCGTTGCAGATCACGTTGTCGAAGCCCGCGGCCGGCACCGCGATCACGATCCCGTTCGGCACCTCGCTCGCGGAAGCCGACCGTCAGCTGATTCTGGCGACGCTCGAGCAATGCGGCGGCGTGAAGACACGCGCCGCGGAGATTCTCGGCATCAGCCTGAAGACGCTGTATAACCGGCTCGTCGAGTACGGCAACGATGCCCGCGAAGACGGCGATCCCGCCGACGAATCGCGCGCGCTCGGCGGCGCGGACCTCTGATCCGCGCTCGTTCGCACGTTGTCTGCCGCATCAGCAACCGCCCGTCCGGGATGCCGGGCGGGCACGCTAACGGCACAGGCCTTGCTGCGCTCCTAGGGAACGCACAACGAGGTCATCGACATGCCGCACATGCCGCATTCCGCAGCCGTTCCGGCGCCGTCTCAGCCGATGCGTGCTCACCGGCCCGAGCCGATCGAGCCGCCCACTCCGCCTCCGACCGCGCCACCGGATCCCGGCGAACCCGACACGGTTCCCGGCCCGACACCGGACCCCGTTGAACCCTTCGAACCGGTCACGCCGCCCATCGGTGATCCGCCGCCGCAGCCGACGCAAACGCCTCAGGCCGGCGACCTTCGACACCGACCGCTGCAATGCTGATGCGACGCTCGGTGCCGGCGCACCGTCCCGCCCCCGATCCGACCGCTGCCGCATCGCACGGGGTCCCCTATTCCGGTCCGGTGCGGCCGATTGCTGTATTTGTTACAAAGCCGGCGCATGTTTTACCGGCAATATACGATTTCGCCCCCTAGACTGTAGGGGTGCCGCGACAGGCGGCAGGCTTGCGCCGGAGACACGATCATGAGACATCCCGCATTGCGACGTTCCGCGCGGCACTCCAAACGTGAACCCCGGCCGGCTGACGTCAAGACCGAGCCGGCGGAGTCGCCGGACCCGGCCGCGCAGAATCGGATCGCTCCGCATACGCCGCCGGACGGCGAGCACAACCAGGGCGGTGTACGTCAGGAAGGCCTTGAATACCAACGCGATCTCGGCTCGGAGCAGGACGCCTGAAGCAGCACAGCACCGGGCGAGGCGCCGCGACGACCGCGATTGCCGGTAACAAAGACCTTCTTTCGTCACATAAAAAAGAAAAATCTCCTTCGCGACCGATGATGCTCGCGGGGGTTTAGCTCGTCCGTCACATTTTCATACAATTTAATTTCCGATATCTCATATATCGGCACGTCATTTGCATGCACCGTTTTGGCACATTTCCGCATACAACGAAACAATGGAGCACTAATGAGCAGATTGATCGTGGTATCGAATCGTGTCGCACCGATTCAGGAAGCGCGTCCGGCCGCAGGCGGACTCGCGATCGGCGTGCTGGACGCATTGAAGGAAACCGGCGGCGTCTGGTTCGGCTGGAGCGGCGAAACGGTCAGTGAGCCATCCGCGCCCGTCATCGAGAAGCAGGGCAACGTCACCTACGCGACGGTGGGCCTCACCAAGCGCGATTACGACGAGTATTACCGCGGCTTTTCGAATACCACGTTGTGGCCGACCTTCCACTATCGCAACGACCTGTCGCGCTACGACCGCCAGGACTACGCCGGCTACCAGCGCGTGAACGCGACGCTCGCGAAGCAGCTCAAGGAACTGCTGAAGCCCAGCGACATCATCTGGGTGCACGACTACCATCTGCTGCCGTTCGCGCATTGCCTGCGCGAACTCGGCGTGAAGAATCCAATCGGTTTTTTCCTGCACATTCCGTTTCCGGTGCCCGAAGTGTTGCGCACGATTCCGCCGCATGAGGAACTCGTCAAGGCGATGTGCAGCTACGACGTAATCGGCTTTCAAACCGAGGCGGATCGCCAGTCGTTCGTCGACTATATCGAACGCGGTCAGCACGGCACGTCGAGCGAAGACGGCATGGTGCACGCGTACAACCGCTTCCTGAAGGTCGGCGCGTATCCGATCGGCATCTACCCCGATGCGATCGCGAAAGCCGCCGAGCAGTTCACCGACCGCAAGGCGGTGCGCAGCCTGCGCGACGGCATGCGCGGGCGCAAGCTGATCATGAGCGTCGACCGGCTCGATTATTCGAAGGGACTGGTCGAGCGCTTTCAGGCTTTCGAGCGGCTGTTGCAGAACGCGCCCGGCTGGCATGGCCGCGTGTCGCTCGTGCAGATCGCGCCGCCGACGCGCGCCGACGTGCAGACCTATCAGCGCATCCGGCAAACGCTCGAAGGCGAGGCGGGCCGCATCAACGGACGGTTCGCGCAGCTCGACTGGACGCCGATCCAGTATCTGAATCGCAAGTACGAGCGCAATCTGCTGATGGCGCTGTTCCGCCAGTCTCAGGTCGGCTATGTTACGCCGCTGCGCGACGGCATGAATCTGGTGGCCAAGGAGTACGTTGCGTCGCAGGATCCGGCCGATCCGGGCGTGCTCGTGCTGTCGCAATTCGCGGGCGCGGCCGAGCAACTGCCGGGCGCGCTCGTCGTCAATCCGTTCGATCTGTCGCAGATGGCCGAAGCGCTCGAACGCGCATTATCGATGCCGCTCGCCGAGCGTCAGGCGCGCCATGCGGACATGATGGAGCCGATGCGCGAGAGCAACCTGTCGGTATGGCGCGATACGTTGCTCGATGATCTGCGCCACGTCGCGACCGCGTCTTCGGTGACGGCCAAAGCGGTAAAGCTCGCTGACGTGACGGCATCGTCCTGAGCGGACAGTGCGGCCCGCGTGAGCGGGATGCATGCGCGCCGGTCACGTCGTGAATGGAATGGCAGCGAAGATCGAAGCAAAAAGGGCGCGCGTCGCGCAATGCGCGCCCTTTTTCGTATGCGTTGAGCGTGTAACGATCCCAGCGCTCAAGCCGGCTGCGTCACCTTCTGCATGACCCGCATCGTGCTGACGACCGCCGCGAGCGCCGAGAACCCCGCGGCCACATACAGCGCAATGATCGTCCCGTTCTGCGGCGCAACCCCAAAAATCAGCGCGACCAGCGCCGCGCCGAGCGTTTGTCCGGTCAGGCGCGCGGTGCCGAGCATGCCGCTCGCGCCGCCGCTGCGTTCGCGCGGCGCGGACGACAGCATCGTGCGATTGTTCGGCGACTGGAAGATGCCGAAGCCCGCGCCGCACAGCGCCATGCGCCACGATATCTGCAGCGCGGCGGGGTGAGGCCCGAGCGTCGCGAGCAACAGCAGACCGACCGTCATCGCGGCGAGCCCGACGCCGCCGAGCCAGCCGGCCGAGATCCTGTCCGACAGCACGCCGGAAACGGGCGCCGCGATGATGATGATCGCGGGCCACGGCGTCATCAAAAGACCCGTCTCGACCTGCGACAGGCCGAGCCTGTCCTGCAGCAGGAACGGCAGCGACACGAACGCGAGCATCTGCGCGCAGAACGAACAGACCGACGTGCCGACCGACAGCGCGAACACCGGAATGCGTAGCAGATCGATCGGCAGCAGCGGCGCGGACCGCGTCAGTTGTCGACGTACGAAGAAGTAGCCGATCACGAGTGCGCCGAGCGCCTCGAGCGTCACGTAGCCGAAACGCTCGCCGTGGCCGAGGCCATCGACCGCGAAAATCAGCAGGCCGAACACGAACGCGTTCATCACCGCGCTCAGATAGTCGTATGGCGATTCGTGGCCGGGGTTCATCGGCAGCGCCTTGAAGCCGCCGACGATCGCCGCTATCCCGATCGGCACGTTGATCGCGAACAGCCACGGCCACGTCGCGACGGCGAGCACGCCCGAGGCGACCGTCGGTCCGACCGCCGACGACACCGCCACCACCATCGCGTTGATCGCGACGCCGCGCCCGAGCTGCGACGGCGGATAGATCATGCGCACGAGCGCGGTGTTCACGCTCATGATGCCGGCCGCGCCGAACCCCTGGATCACGCGCGCGAGCGCGAGCATCGCCAGCGAGTTCGACAGCGCGCAGCCAAACGACGCGACCGTGAACAGGATCAGGCCCGACAGATAAATGCGCCGGTAGCCGATGCGGTCGCCGAGCGACGCGAGCGGCAGCAGCGTGATCGTGATCGCGAGCTGATACGCGTTGACGACCCAGATCGACGCGGCGGCGCTCGCGTGGAGGTTGCGCGCGATCGTCGGCAGCGCGACGTTGGCGATCGCGCTGTCGAGCACCGCGAGCGTCAGCGACAGCGCGATGACGAGCATCGCCCAGTAGCGTTGTGGAACCGGCAGGCCGAGGTCCTTGCCTTCGAAGCGGGAAGCGGAGGCGGTCGGGCCGTCCGTGCGCGGGGAGGGTGCGTGCATCGATTGTTTGATTTGTCGGAGATGTTGGCGCGCCGGTGCGCGGCTCACACGCTGGCCGCTGCGGGCGTATCGGTCGGCCCGGCGCCGGCGTTATCAGAGCGCCGGCGCCGCCTGCGCGTTATTTGAGTTCGTAAAGGCCCGTATGGGTCGTCGAGTCGATTTCGTTGAGGTGCGTCATGAAGCGCGCGACCGCGTTGGTGGTGTCCGCGCTGACCGGCAGATGCGGCACCTTCAGCGCATGCAGCCGGAAGATATAGCGATGCGTGCGATCGCCGCGCGGCGGCGCGGCGCCGCCGAAGCCGACCGTCCCGTAGTCGTTGCGCACCTGCATCGCGCCCTGCGGCAATAGCGAGCCGTCGGCCTTGCCGGCGTTGCGCGGCAGCGAGCGCGCGTCGGCCGGAATGTTGACGACGACCCAGTGCCAGAAGCCGCTGCCGGTCGGCGCGTCGGGGTCGTGAACGGTGAGCGCGAAGCTTAGCGTATCCGCGGGCGGCGCTTCCCATTGCAGCGACGGCGAGATGTTCTCGCCGTCGACGCCGAACGCCTTGTCGTTGTACTCGTGGGCTTTCGGCATGAAGCCGTTGGTGGGAAATTCGTCGGACCAGAGACGGAAGTCAGCCATGATGTGCCTCCCTTGTTGATTGGTTCTGGGATCGTCGGAGTGCGCGATGTCGCGGCGGGCGACGCGCATCTCGTGGCATGCCGACATGCGTGAGGACGTGCCGTGAAAGCGCCGGGAAAGCTCCCGCAAAACGCCGCCGAAGCGTGCCTGGAAGGCACTTCGAAAGCGCTCCGGGTAAGCTTTTCGAGTGTATCACCAGCGGCCGCGAGACTCGCGCGAGCCGGGCAGCTCGCGCGTGGTTTTAGCCGCGTTCCTCGAACTCGGGCGCGTCGCTTCTGATCCACGCGACGAGCCGCTCGATCACGCCCGCGATATCGCGATTCGCGCCCCGCAAAGCGCATTCCCACACGACGGCGACGCGCCAGCCGCCCGCGAGCAGCGCGGCGCGCACCTTGTCGTCGTTGCTGCGATTGCGGCCGATCTTGTCGCGCCAGAACTCGGGCCGCGTCTGCGGCCATTTGAACAGATGACAGTCGTGGCCATGCCAGAAGCAGCCGTGCACGAGCACCACCGCGCGATAACGCGGCAGCACGATGTCGGGGCGGCCGGGCAGATCGCGCGCGTCGAGCCTGAAGCGCAGGCCCTGTCGATGCAGCAGGCTGCGGATCAGAACCTCGGGCTTGGTGTTGCGGCCGCGAATGCCGGACATCATCCGACTGCGCGTCGCGTTATCGACGATATCGATCATCGTCAACGGGTCAACGAGTCGCGCGGCCGCTCATGCGTGGAGCGGCAGGGAGTGTTTCGACGCATCGCGGGTCGGGTGGGCGAGCAGGGTTTGCACATGCGGCAGCATGATACGCGCCACTTCGCGCATCACCGGCATCACGACGCTGTTGCCGAACTGACGGTAGGCCTGCGTATCGCTGACCGGAATCCTGAAGGTGTCGGGAAAGCCCATCAGGCGCGCGCATTCGCGCGGCGTCAGACGACGCGGGCGAAGCGCCTCGCCCTGATAGACCAGAATTTCGGAGCCGTCCTTGTGATAGCGCGCCGACAGCGTGCGCGTCACGCTATCCGGATACGCGATGCCGAAACCGAAGCCGTTGCCCGCCGCGCGATGCTTGGCCGCGTAGTTCTGCAGATACGCCCACAGCTTCGGGGTGAGCGTGTACTTCGGCTGCACGCGGCGCGCGACATGGTCGAAGAAGCGGTCGTGGTCCCACGGCAGCACCGGTTCCGTGCCGTCCGTGCGATGCAGGATCGCGCCGAGCCGCGGAGCCTGCTCGGGTAGGCGCAGGTCGTCCCATGTGAACGAGGTTTTGCCGCGAAAGCCGACGATGATGATGCGTTCGCGATGCTGCGGCGTGAAATGCTGACCATCGATCACGCGGTAATGCACCTCGTAGCCAAGCTCGTCGCGCAGCGTTTGCAGGATCACGTCGAAGGTGCGGCCTTTGTCGTGCGACAGCAGGTTTTTCACGTTTTCAAGCAGGAACGCGGCGGGGCGTTTCGCGGCGATGATGCGCGCGACGTCGAAAAAGAGCGTCCCCTGGGTCGTGCATTCGAAGCCGTGGGGCCGGCCCAGCGCGTTTTTCTTGCTGACGCCGGCGATCGAAAACGGCTGGCACGGAAAGCCACCCAGGAGCACGTCGTGGCTCGGCACGTCTTCGGCGGGAAACGTGACGATGTCGCCGATCAGCGTGTGCGCGCTGCTGCTGGCGGCGTTGTCGCCGTGGTTTTCACCGTAGTTTTCACGATACGTGCGCGTGGAGAACTCGTTCCACTCGCTGGTGAACACGCATTCGCCGCCGTGCGCCTCGAAGCCCATGCGAATACCGCCGATACCCGCGAACAGATCGATGAAGCGAAACCGCGCCGCCTCGCCCCCGTGTTGCGCCTCACGCGCGCCTTGCCGCAGCAGATCGCGCAACGCGGGCTCCAGCATCGCGGGACAAGGCGTTTCACCTTTTTCCCAGCGACGCACCGTCTTGATGTCCTTGCCGACATGCGCGGCGATTTCGCGTTGGGTGAAACGGGCGCGCGCCTGCTTGAGCAGGTCGAACGGGGCGACGAGGGTCACGTGGCGTCCTTGCTGGGAATTTTTGCGGACATTATGACCTAAGGTCGTCCCATTTCCCTATTTTAGCGCCTATTGATCAGGATTTTTTCGCGATACGGCGCGGCGCTGCGTTTGTCTGCGGTGAAACATGCCTGTCACGAATGCGCATGTACGCTTGTCGGGTGACGCTCGTTTCCTGCGTTGCGACGTGTGTTGGCGGCCGCGACTTCGTGCGCGGCCGTTTTTTTGCGGCCTGCACGACGAGCCGGGTGCCGGCTTGGCGGCACGCGCGCGGGTTCGGCGGGTGTAGAGGCGATGTAGCGGACGGGCGAGCTAGGCCGGCTTCACCTTCTTCACCGGGGCAGCCGGCCGGAAAGGCGTGGTCGGGGCGGGCGCGAAGCGTTCCCATTCGGGCAGCGGCGTCGAGGCGAGCAGATCGAGCTGCAGCAGCAGGCTGTCGACCTTGTGCGATTGCGCGGCAGAGAGCTGGCCGCTGTCGAGCAGATCGGTCAGCCGTTTGCGCCAATAGGTGGCCGGCAAGATCGGACCGCCAAAATCGCCACGCAACGATACGTGCATGGCGCGCGTGATGTGCGCGATGTCGTGGTCGACCAACGCAGCCTGCGATGATCCCGAAATCGTAGTCCCAGTGTGGTCCATGGCTCCTCCCTGAACGCATTTACGGCGGTCCGCGGCAGGACTTTAGGGCTTTTTGATAAAAATTTTGCTTGATCGCGTGTTGGCGCTCATCAATGACGAGGTCGCCGCGCGGACCACCCCGGGAACAGCCGTTGCTTGGTACCAGCTACCGGCGGAATGCGCGCCGGCATCTTTGTCGACTATGCATAGGAAGCCGAACATGAACAAGGATCAAGTGAAGGGCGTTGGCAAGCAGGTCAAGGGCAAGGTCAACGAGGCCGTCGGCAAGGCCACGAACGACCCTGCGAAGGAACTCAAGGGCGACGTGCAGCAGGGCGCCGGCAAGGTGCAGAAGACCTATGGCGACGCGAAGGAAGACGCCAGGGACAATGCAAAGCGCGGTCATCACTGAAGCCCGATCGGTGTAGGTGGTCGTAACGACGGAGGTGTCGCGACTGTCGCGGCGCCTTTGTTTATCGTGGGGCGCGGGTCGGGCACAGCGCCTCGGCTTTCACCATCTGGGTCGCCGCTGCCGTACAGGCGGCGGCCGGCCTGGGAGTAACCCGTGATCGCGAGCGTGGGCATTCCGCGTGCGCTGCGGGCGCTTTAGACTTGGCGCAATCCCATCAGGAGGCCGCGCCAATGACACCCGAAAAAATACTTTCGATGTTCGAACGGCAGTACCTGGAAGGCAAGGCGCCGCCCGATCTCGAAGCGACCTGCGCGAACTTCGCGACGTGGTTCGCGGCCGCGTGGGAACTGCTCGACGGCACCGAGAAGACGTTGCTGCTGGCGGTCGGCGCGGCGCTGTGGCGTGAGGGCTTCACTGTTCGCGCGGGCACGGCGACGAAGGACTTGTGGTGAACCACCGATCGCGAACGGCGGCGGTGTGGCGGCGTTTGTGAGGTCTTCGCGCGGCCGCGCACGCGTTGTGCCGAGTCGGTTTATATTGGGCGGTCTTGCAATTTCTGTCCCCTAGGGCGACGCGAACCCATGACCGATCTATCCGCTTTTGCGATCACGAAGAATTGGCCGGCCGAGCATCCGGACCGGATTCAGCTCTATTCGCTGCCGACGCCCAATGGCGTAAAAATCTCGATCATGCTCGAGGAAACCGGCTTGCCATACGAGCCGCATCTGGTGCGCTTCGATACCAACGATCAGATGACGCCGGCGTTTCTGTCGCTGAACCCGAACAACAAGATTCCGGCGATCCTCGATCCGAACGGTCCCGACGGCAAACCGCTGCCGCTGTTCGAATCGGGCGCGATCCTGATTTATCTCGCCGACAAAAGCGCTCAGCTGATCCCGCGGGACGCCGCGGGGCGCTACGAGACGATCCAGTGGGTGATGTTCCAGATGGGCGGCATCGGTCCGATGTTCGGCCAGGTCGGCTTCTTCCACAAATTCGCCGGCAAGGAGTACGAGGACAAGCGTCCGCGCGATCGCTACGTCGCCGAATCGAAGCGGCTGCTCGGCGTGCTGGAGCAGCGGCTCGAAGGACGCGCATGGGTGATGGGTGATCACTATTCGATCGCCGATATCGCGATCTTCCCCTGGGTGCGCAATCTGGTCGGCTTTTACGAGGCGGGAGAACTGGTCGGCATTCAGGACTTCCCTAACGTGAGGCGCGTGCTGGGCGCGTTCGTCGAGCGTCCAGCGGTGGTGCGCGGCCTGAATATTCCGCAGCGGCCGGCTTGATGGCCTGAGCGTTTCGCGAGCTTGACCGCTCGGCCGGGCGGGCGTGCATTGGACGCGCCCGGCCGAGCTGCATCGTGTGACGCTCGGCGCTACCATGCCTCCCACACTCTGTCGGATCGAAGGGTATGACAGGCATCAGGAAGTATCGATCAATCCAGGCGTTGCGCGCGCTCGCCGCGCTGGGCGTAGTCGCGTTTCATACGAACGGCATCGTCGCCGCGCATGGCTGGCTCGTGCATGTTTTTCCGCGCGTGTCGCGCTATGGCGAAATCGGCGTCGACGTGTTTTTCGTGATCTCCGGCTTCGTGATGGCGCTGGTGACTCACGGTTTGCCGCCGGGAATCGAGTCGGCGCGCTCGTTCATTTGCGCCCGCATCGCGCGGGTCGTGCCGCTCTACTGGATTCTCACCGCGTTGTTTATCGCGCTCGTCGCGTTCGTGCCGGGCGTTCCCGAAGCGTTCGATCATGCGCGCGTGAGCGCGTGGCATGCGCTGTCGTCGTTTCTGTTTCTACCGTCGACGAGCTGGACCGGCATCGCCGCGCCCGTGCTGGGCGTCGGCTGGACGCTGAACTACGAGATGTGGTTTTACGCTGTGTTTGCCGTGGCGATGAGCGTGACAAGGCGTCGTCTGCTGGCGGTGGGTGCGTTTCTGCTGGTGACGTCCGCGTTGCACCTGCTGCCCGGCGAGGGCGTCGCGTTTGCGTTTTACACGAATCCGCTGGTGCTGGAGTTTGTGTTCGGGTGCTGCGTCGGCGCGTGGTATGCGTCCGGGCGGACAGTGCCGCTGGCCGCGGCGGCGGGACTGCTGGTGGTGGTCGCCGCAGCGGGCGCATTCGCGCCGAGGTTGACCGATGCGAACCGTTTTCTCGTCTTTGGCTTGCCGGCGTTGGCCGTCGTGGTGGCGGGCTTGTCAGTCGAGAGCAAGGTACGGTGGAGCAGGTGGCTCGAGCGCATTGGCGATGCATCGTATTCGCTATATCTGACGCACCTGCTCGCGATGCCGGTGGTGATCGGGCTCTTGCAGATGATCGATGCCCGGCATCGGTGGCCGGGGGATCTGGTGGGCGCGGTGGTCGTAGTGGGGTCGTCGGTGGTGGCGCTCGGGTCGTATCGATGGGTCGAGCGGCCGGCTAGTCGGGCCGTCGCCAGGTGGATCGCCGGACTGTCGTGGGGAAGTGCGGTAGCGGGAGCGAAGCGCTAACAGCGCTTCGGCAGGTTTTTAGCATCCTTGAAATTGATACTGCTCACCGCGTATAACCTTTGAGGTAAGCAAGGTTTTTACCAGCTTTCGGGCGAGTTTCGCGCGACAGCGCTGTTATGCGGCCAAGATGAAGCAATGAGCGCCGTTACATTGTTCGCATGGACGGCTCCGGCGTATTTTCAAGAGTCCGCCGTTGATCACACATGGGTGACGACTTATGACAGCCGGGTGAAGATTTACCCGGCGCTGGCGGACGTTTTGATCGCTGGAGAGCACTATTGGTACAGCTGGGGCAGCTTCCACGCCAGAGGCGGGACGCCGGCCAGTGCGGATGGTTTCTTGGCTTCCGCCGGGGCCAATCTGCCTTATGCTAGTTGTCTATGTCGGCCCGATGTCGATCCGAACATCGAACCGGCCGGTCGTGGAACGATTTTTAGCTATGGTCGCGATGGCGTGTGCCATCAGCTGTCAAACCAGATTCTTTGGGCTACCGGCAGCGGTGGAGCGGCCGCTGCTACGGTCCGCATGTCCAGGGGTTACTGGTTGAGCAACGCGATCTTCGGAACATACGGCAAGCAGCATGCTGCATGGGCGAGCAAAAGAATTCAGTGCTCAACCCCAGGCGGGAGTAACGCCATGAAGCCAGGACATCCGCAAGCCGATGTCGATGATTTTCAGGAGCATCTTCAGGCGACCTTGACCGGTCCGGACGCGGACGCAAAGATCAAGTCGTTGATGAAGCATCGACGCGCGTTTATGGCGCGGGTCGAACGTTTGCAATACGTGCCGCCGGGCAGCGACGCACCGTCGGCCTCGAAACTGAACGAGGCCTATTCGTCTTTTCTCCACGACGCTGCTGACATTCTGGGTCCCGAAGACTTCGAGCGAGTTTTCGGCGAACGCCCGAAAGACGAGATGAACATCGTCGATCCGTCGATATACGAGCCGACTATCCATCGGCCGATTCCAAAATAACGGAGCCGTAGAACCTGCATGTGTTTCGAAGACGAAGTTTGAACTCTGCGGGGAGCGCGTCTCAGACGCGTTTTGCAATCACGGTCGTCGAACTCGCAATGTCGAGATTCTTTTTTGCGCTTAGCTGCTTAACAAACGATCGATCCAGCAACGTCGGTGGTCCCTGCAGAATGTCTTCGACCGTGAGTGCCTTGAATTCTTTCAGTGCATTCTCGTCGAGACCTTCGGCCCACTCGCTCATGATCCAGTAAATCGACCATATGGCTGTTGTCGATTCCGGCACGTACACGCGTTCGACATCGATCGCAGATCCGAACAGATTGAGAATCCCTTCGGCTGTCATGTTGTAGTAGTGATGCGGATAGCCATGAGTGGGCTGGGTAAGCGGAACCACCACGACCAGATCGCCGCCCGGCTTCAACACGCGAAGAATTTCTTTGGCAGCGGTGAATGGATCCTTCACGTGTTCGAGAACATTCAACGACAAGACGCCATCGAACGACGCATCTTTGAACGGCAGAACTTCGCCGACACCTCGAACATCGGTGGATGGGTAATTGCTGATGTCGAAATTGACCACGTTTTCGTAGACCGCGGGACGGCTGCCGGCTCCACAATCCAGAATCATCCCCGACGGGTGGCGCTCGATCATCGCCAGTGCATCCTGATCGTACAGATTGCTTCCGGCCAGTTCCGAGTCGTAAATGTCGAATTGGGAACGTAGATCGGGCGACAAAAAATCGAAAAACTTACCGTCGTCACTAAATGGCATGTCAGTGCGAAGGACAGACTTTATTCTTTTTCTTCGTTGTTGCCTGGATTGAGCGGCCACCTTTGCGTCCTGCCTGCGATGACTTTCGGAGACGCCGAATACTTCGAAATGCGATCTTCCCGATCGCAACGCACCGAGCCTGACAGCTTCAGCGACGTCCGGATTGGCGGCGAGATAGGCCTGCTCGCAAAAGTTCAACGCGGTAACGCATTCAAGGGCTTGATCCATGTGGGTCCTCGGAAACGTTTCGAAGTCGGCTCGCAGATTATAGCGATCTGACGTTTCCGGAAGGGCGTGGTTTTTCGCTGTCTTCGACGGGGTAGGTCGCGCAAAGCGCAGGGACGGCTCCGATCGGGCCTGGAAGGCAGATCGGCAGCAAAAAGCCCCGCAGCGCAACGCATACGGGGCTTTTGTGAGCGAACCTGGGAGCCGGGTGAGCTCTACTTGGTCCCCCTGACAGGAATCGAACCTGTATCTAGCGCTTAGGAGGCACTTGTTCTATCCATTGAACTACAGGGAGAGGACCGAGCCGGACAAATCGGCGAGGACTCGGTGAGTCCCAGAGCTTGACCAGCGAGGGCAGAGTATATCAAACCGGCGCGGGCAAAAGGAGAGCCCGGCAAGGGGTGGCACGCGCAGCGACCAATTCCACAAAAACAAACGGCCCCACAGACATCGACTGCCGAGCCGCACGAACCATCCTGGCCATCTGGCGAATCGCACGTAACCGCGCCCATCGCCACAAGGTCATTTCACGGTTAAAACTCCACCACCGCGAACTCCGCCTTGCCCACGTCGCACAGCGGACAGCGCCAGTCTGCCGGGATGTCGGCGAAGCGCGTGCCCGCTGCGATGCCGTCTTCGGGCAGCCCGTCTTCCTCGTTGTAGATCCAGCCGCAAATCAGGCAGACCCAGCTCTTGTATTCCGTCACTTCGATTACTTCGCTCACGACACACTCTCTCGTTCAATGCAATGGCCGGCTTGCTTTGCCCCTTTCTGGGGCGCGCGGCGACGCGCAATATTACCGGAATTTGTCAATTCGCCCCCGGAAGACCGCTGCGGCGCGGCCGCAATGCATCCGGGGGCGTGCCCAGGCTCGCGCGGCCGGCTTCGTCACATATAGCGTCTATGCTTGGGTCTGCAGCGATTTGATTAGACAGACGCGGCGCACATGACGCCTGCATCGCGACGATCGGTCTCAGGCGAGGCCGCTGGCGGCATCGCGTGGCCGGATTTCGTTCCCAAAGGAGAGAACAATGTTTAAAAGCACATGGTTGGTCGGCATCGCGACGGCTGGGCTGCTCGCCGCGTCAGGCATGGCGCAGGCGGCGGGCGTGTACTTCGTGCAGCCGGCGGACGGCGCGACCGTCAGCAATCCGGTGCATGTCGTGTTCGGCCTCGACGGCATGAAGATCGCGCCTGCCGGCACGATGACGGAGGGCACCGGGCATCATCATCTGCTGATCGACGGCAAGCCGCCGGCGAAGGGTGAGGTCATCGCCGCGACCGACAAGTCGCTGCACTTCGGCAAAGGCCAGACCGAAACCGATCTGACGCTGCCGCCGGGCGACCATACGCTGACGCTGCAATTCGGCGACGGTGCGCATCGCTCGTACGGGCCGGACATGAGCAAGACGATCACGGTGCACGTCAAGTAAGCCTCTGATCGACAGGGCCGGGCCGGCGCGCATCGCCTGCCCGCCCCGATGACGCTGCGCGCTCCATTGCACGTGTCGTCCCCCCGGCATCCCTGCGACCGGCCCCGCGCCCGGTACAATGAGCAGTTCCGACTCATCGCTGTCTTCCCCCCAATTCCCATGTCGCTTTACACCATTACCGGAGCCCAGCTGGCGTTCGGTCACGTCGCGCTGCTCGACCACGCGGATTTCTCGCTCGAAGCGGGCGAGCGCGTCGGGCTGATCGGGCGCAACGGCGCGGGCAAGTCGTCGCTGTTGAAGATCGTCGCCGATCTGGCCAAACCCGATGACGGCCTGGTCACGCGTCAGCAGCATCTGAGCACGGTCTACGTGCCGCAGGAGCCCGAGTTCAACGCCGACGACACCGTGTTCGACGCAGTCGCCGCCGGTCTCGCCGAGGCGCGCACGCTGCTCGACGAATACGACGCGGTCGCGCATCAGCTCGCCGACACACCCGAGGGCGCCGAGCACGACGCGCTGCTCGCACGTATGAACACGCTGCAATCGTCGCTGGACGCCGCGGACGCATGGAACTGGAGCACCCGCGTCGCGACCACGCTTCAGCAGATCGGCCTGAACGGCGAAGCGCGCATCGGCTCGCTGTCGGGCGGCATGCAGAAGCGCGCGGCGCTCGCGCGTGCGCTCGTCGTGCAGCCCGATGTGCTGCTACTCGACGAGCCGACCAACCATCTCGACTTCGACGGCATCCGCTGGCTCGAAGATCTGCTGGTGTCGCTGCGCGCGGGGCTGCTGTTCATCACGCACGATCGCGCGTTTCTCGACCGCGTCGCGACACGCATCGTTGAGCTCGATCGCGGGCGGCTGCTGTCGTATCCGGGCAATTTCTCCGCGTACCAGACGCGCAAAGCGCAGCAGCTCGAAGTCGAGCGCATCGAGAACGAGAAGTTCGACAAGCTGCTCGCGCAGGAAGAAGTGTGGATCCGCAAGGGTGTCGAGGCGCGCCGCACGCGCAGCGTCGGGCGCATCTCGCGGCTCGTGCAGATGCGCAACGAACGCGCCGAGCGCCGCAACGTGCTGGGCAACGTGAAGCTCGACGTCGGTCAGGGCGAAAAGTCCGGCAAGATCGTCGCGGAACTGACGGACGTGACGAAGCGCTACGGCGAGCGCACGGTGGTGGACCGCTTCACGGACACGGTGATGCGCGGCGACAAGATCGGCTTCGTCGGTCCGAACGGCGCGGGCAAGACCACGCTGCTGAAGCTGATTCTCGGCGAACTCGCGCCGGATGAGGGCAACGTGCGCGTCGGCACGAATCTGCAGGTCGCGTATTTCGATCAGATGCGCGCGGCGCTCGATCTTGAAAAGAGTCTGGCGGACACGATCAGCCCCGGCAGCGAGTGGGTCGAAGTCAACGGCCAGAAGAAGCACGTGATGAGCTATCTCGGCGACTTCCTGTTCGCGCCGGAGCGCGCGCGTTCGCCGGTCAAGTCGCTGTCCGGCGGCGAGCGCAACCGGCTGTTGCTGGCGCGTCTGTTCGCGCGTCCAACCAACGTGCTGGTGCTCGATGAACCGACCAACGACCTCGACATTCCGACGCTCGAACTGCTCGAAGAACTGCTGATCGATTATGACGGCACGGTGCTGCTCGTCAGCCACGACCGCGCGTTTCTCGATAACGTGGTGACGTCGGTGATCGCATCGGAAGGCGGCGGCAAGTGGCGCGAATACGTCGGCGGCTTCACCGACTGGCAGACGCAACGCGATCGCTCGGAACAACTCGCGCTCGACGCGCAGAAAGAGGCGAGCAAGGAAGCGCCGAAAGAACCGGCGCCGAAGGAAAGCGCCGGGGGCCGCAATGCGCAGCGCACCGTGAAGCTGTCGTTCAAGGAGCAGCGCGAACTGGAGGCGCTGCCGAAACAGATTGCGGACCTCGAGGCCGAACAGAAGGCGATCGGCGCGCAGCTCGAAGACGGCTCGGTGTTCGCGAAGGATGCGCGCGAGGGCGCGCGTCTGACGGAGCGCTATGCCGAGATCGACGAAGAGTTGATGCTCGCGCTCGAGCGTTGGGACGAGCTGGAAAACCGCGTCAAGTAATGCGGCGTGTGCGGCCGGCACAAAAAGCAACAGATAAGGCCGCCGCGCACCGCACCGAACAATGCAACGGGCGCACGTCCGTCAGTTGCGCCGATACCTATCGCGCAGCCGTCGCGCGAGCCTTCCATCCTCCGGCGCATGTCCCCCGGCGCCCGCCGCGCCTTGTCCGGTCGGCCAATTCAGCGCGACGTCAATTGCCGGCGTGATCGAAATCAGTACAATACCCCGCGAACAGGCTTCCCCCGGCGGGCTGTGCGTCCATGTCCGGCTTTCTGGCGCGCCAGCGGAAGCCGCGCGACAAAACAGCTTGCCCGCATCGCGGGCACCCGCCTAACCCCGTTGTTTCGTTTCGCTTTTTTTGAAAACTCAACGCCATGTCCACGGCCCTGTCCACAGGATCCGTGCACAACGATGAACCGACGCACCGAGTCAATCATGTCTACGAAAAAGCCAAACGCCGCGTATAGCGAAGCGTCGATCAAGGTGTTGAAGGGTCTGGAGCCGGTCAAGCAACGACCCGGCATGTACACCCGCACCGAGAATCCGCTGCACATCATTCAGGAAGTCATCGACAACGCATCGGACGAAGCCCTCGGCGGCTACGGCCGACAAATCACGGTCACGCTGCACGCGGACCATTCGGTCTCGGTCGACGACGACGGCCGCGGCATTCCGTTCGGCCTGCATCCCGAAGAGGGCGTGCCGGTCGTCGAAATCGTTTTCACGCGCCTGCATGCGGGCGGCAAGTTCGACAAGGCCGCCGGCGGCGCCTACACGTTCTCGGGCGGCCTGCACGGTGTGGGCGTGTCGGTGACGAACGCGCTGTCCACGCGACTCGACGTCACGGTGTGGCGCGACGGCAAGGTCGCCGATTTGAGCTTCGCGCACGGCGACGTCGCGAAACCGCTCGAAGTGCGCGCCGCCGCCAGGGGTGACAAGAAATCCGGCACGCGCGTGACCGCGTGGGCCGATCCGAAATACTTCGATTCGCCGAACCTGCCGCTCGGCGAACTGCAGCGTCTGTTGCGCTCGAAGGCGGTGCTGCTGCCGGGAGTCGAAGTCACGCTCGTCAACGAAAAAACCGGCGAGCAGCAAAGCTGGAAATACGAAGACGGCCTGCGCGGCTATCTGCTCGAAGGCATGAACGGCAGCGACCTGCTGATTCCGCTGTTCGAAGGCGAGCGCTACGCGGAAAGCTCGCGTTCGAGCGAAGAGACGTTCGCCGAAGGCGAGGGCGCGACATGGGTCGTCGCGTGGAGCGAGGAAGGGCCGCTCACGCGCGAGTCGTACGTGAACCTGATTCCGACGCCCGCGGGCGGCACGCATGAGTCGGGCTTGCGCGACGGTCTTTACCAAGCGGTCAAGAGCTTCGTCGAGTTGCACAACCTGCAGCCGAAGGGCGTGAAGCTGCTCGCCGAAGACGTGTTCGCGCGGGTGTCGTTCGTGCTGTCGGCGAAAGTGCTCGATCCGCAGTTTCAAGGCCAGATCAAGGAGCGCCTGAACAGCCGCGATGCGGTGAAGCTCGTGTCGTCGTTCGCGCGGCCGGCGCTCGAACTCTGGTTGAACCAGCACGTCGAGCACGGCAAGAAACTCGCGGACCTCGTGATCAAGCAGGCGCAGGCGCGCACGCGCGCGGGGCAGAAGGTCGAGAAGCGCAAGAGCTCGGGTGTCGCGGTGCTGCCCGGCAAGCTGACCGATTGCGAATCGACGGAAATCGGCCGCAATGAGCTGTTCCTCGTCGAGGGCGACTCGGCGGGCGGCTCCGCGAAGATGGGCCGCGACAAGGAGTATCAGGCCATCCTGCCGTTGCGCGGCAAGGTGCTGAACACGTGGGAAACCGAGCGAGATCGCCTGTTCGCGAACAACGAGGTGCACGACATTTCGGTGGCGATCGGCGTCGATCCGCACAGTCCGGACGACAAGGTCGATCTGTCGAATCTACGCTACGGCAAGATCTGCATTCTGTCGGACGCGGACGTCGACGGCTCCCACATTCAGGTGCTGCTGCTCACGCTGTTCTTCAAGCACTTTCCGCAGCTGATCGAGCGCGGCCATGTGTGCGTCGCGCGGCCGCCGCTGTTTCGCGTCGATGCGCCCGCGCGCGGCAAGAAGCCCGCGCAGAAGCTCTATGCGCTCGACGAAGGCGAGCTCGAGGCGATTCTCGACAAGCTGCGCAAGGACGGCGTGCGCGACAACCAGTGGTCGATCAGCCGCTTCAAGGGTCTCGGCGAAATGAGCGCGGAGCAGCTGTGGGATACGACGATGAATCCCGACACGCGCCGCCTGCAACCGGTCGCGCTCGGCGTACTCGACTACGACGCGACCGTCGCGCGCATGACGATGCTGATGGGCAAGGGCGAGGCGGCGTCGCGCCGCAGCTGGCTCGAAGAGAAGGGTAACGAAGTGGAAGCGGACATCTGAGCGCCGCGCGCTGCACCACCGCATATGACACTTCAAGCCAAACACGGACACGGAATCTAGATGGACGACGATAACACTCTCGACCTTTTCAACGAGCCGCCGTCGGACAGCGACGTGCTGACGCTCGGCAACTACGCGGAGCGCGCGTACCTCGAGTATGCGGTCAGCGTGGTCAAGGGCCGCGCGCTGCCGGATGTTTGCGACGGCCAGAAGCCGGTGCAGCGCCGCATCCTGTTCGCGATGAACGAGATGGGCCTCGGCGACAACGCGAAGCCGGTCAAATCGGCGCGCGTGGTCGGCGACGTGCTCGGTAAGTACCACCCGCATGGCGACCAGTCCGCGTACGACGCACTCGTGCGTCTCGCGCAGGACTTCTCGATGCGCTATCCGCTGATCGACGGCCAGGGCAACTTCGGCTCGCGCGATGGCGACGGCGCGGCGGCGATGCGTTACACCGAAGCGCGCCTGACGCCCATCGCGAAGCTGCTGCTCGCCGAAATCGACCAGGGCACGGTCGACTTCATGCCGAACTACGACGGCTCGTTCGAAGAGCCGAAGGTGCTGCCGGCGCGTCTGCCGTTCGTGCTGCTCAACGGCGCATCGGGCATCGCCGTCGGCCTCGCAACGGAAATCCCGTCGCACAACCTGCGCGAAGTCGCGGGGGCGGCGGTCGCGCTGATCCGCAACCCGAAACTCTCGCACGCGGAGCTGATGCAGCATGTGCCAGGTCCGGACTTCCCCGGCGGCGGCCAGATCATTTCGAGCGAGGCGGAAATCGCCGCCGCGTACGAAACCGGCCGCGGCAGCCTGAAGGTCCGCGCGCGCTGGAAGATCGAAGATCTCGCGCGCGGCCAGTGGCAACTCGTGATCACCGAAATGCCGCCGAATACGGCCGCGCAGAAGGTGCTCGAGGAAATCGAAGAACAGACCAACCCGAAGATCAAGCTCGGCAAGAAGGCACTGACGCCCGAGCAGTTGCAGACGAGGCAGACGCTGCTCGCGCTCGTCGACGCGGTGCGCGATGAATCGGGCAAAGACGCGCCGGTGCGTCTCGTGTTCGAGCCGAAGTCGAGCCGCATCGATCAGACCGAGTTCGTCAACACGCTGCTTGCGCACACGAGCCTCGAATCGAACGCGCCGCTGAACATGGTGATGGTCGGCGGCGATGGCCGGCCGCGTCAGAAGGGGTTGAGCGAAATCCTGCACGAGTGGATCGCGTTCCGTTTCACGACGGTGACGCGCCGCACGCGGCATCGTCTGTCGAAGGTCGACGACCGGATTCATATTCTCGAAGGCCGGATGATCGTCTTCCTGAATATCGACGAAGTCATCCGCATCATTCGCGAATCGGACGAGCCGAAGGTCGCGCTGATGGCCGCGTTCGGGCTGACGGACCGCCAGGCCGAGGACATCCTCGAAATCCGGCTGCGTCAGTTGGCGCGCCTCGAGAAGATCAGGATCGAGAAGGAGCTGGCCGAGTTGCGCGACGAGAAGGCCAAGCTCGAAGAGCTGCTCGGCAGCGAATCGGCGATGAAGCGGCTGCTGATCAAGGAAATCGAAGCCGACGCGAAACAATATGGCGACGAGCGCCGCACGCTGATCCAGCAGGAAAAGCGCGCGACGTTCGAAGCGCGCGTGGTCGACGAGCCGGTGACGGTCGTGGTGTCGCAGAAGGGCTGGGTGCGCGCGCTGAAGGGCCACGGCCTCGACCCCGCGGGCTTCAGCTTCAAGGCCGGCGACGGCCTCTATGCGGCGTTCCAGTGCCGCACGCCCGACACGTTGATCTCATGGGGCAGCAACGGGCGCGTCTATTCGGTCGCGGTGGCTCAGCTGCCGGGCGGACGCGGCGACGGCGTGCCGGTCACGTCGTTGATCGAGCTCGAATCGGGCAGCCATCTGATGCACTACTACGCCGCGCCGGCGGAACAGGCGCTGCTGCTCGCGTCGAGCAACGGCTTTGGCTTTATCGCGAAGGTCGGCGACATGGTGAGCCGCGTGAAGGCCGGCAAGTCGTTCATGACGATCGATGCCGGTGCCGCGCCGCTCGCGCCGATGCCGATGCTGCCGGATGCGGCGCAGGTCGCGTGTCTGTCGTCGGGCGGGCGTCTGCTCGTGTTCGGCCTCGACGAGATGAAGACGCTGTCGGGCGGTGGCCGCGGCGTCACGCTGATGGCGCTCGACGACAACGAGACGCTCGTGCAGGCGCTTGCGATCAACAAGGCCGGCGTGATGCTGATCGGCACGCGCCGTGGCGGCCGCGTCGACGAAGAGAAGCTTGCCGGCGCCGGGCTTGCCGCGCATGTCGGCAAACGCGCGCGCAAGGGACGCGCGCCCGACAGCAAGCTGAAGCTCGACAGCATGCGCCCGGTCCTACCGGCTTAGTGGAGTCTCGACAAAATACGATGCAATCGACGTCGATATCCGGAACTGCCCGCATCACGCATGGTCGAACGCGCTCGGTTGCTGCTGAGCGGGATCGAGTGTCCTAAATGGTGTGGCGTCGTCGGGAGAGGAAAATTACATGAACAAAGCTATCGAAGTCGCGCTTTTTCTGCATCTGCTCGGGGTGGCGGTGTGGGTCGGCGGTATGGTGTTCGCGCATTTCTGCCTGCGTCCGGCGCTCGGCGATCTGTCGCCGCAACTGCGCCTGCCGCTATGGGAGTCGGTGTTCGGCCGCTTCTTCAACTGGGTCGGGGTGTCGGTGCTCGTGATCCTGATCAGCGGCGGCTTTCTGCTGATGCAATTCGGCGGCGGTCATGCCAGTTGGCCTCTGGATGCGATGGCCGGCCTCGGCATCGTGATGATGCTGATCTTCGGGCATATCCGCTTCGCGGTGTATCCGCGCATTCGCCGCGCCGTGCAGGCGCAGAAGTGGCCCGATGGCGCGCAAGCGGTCGGCACGGTCCGCCGTCTGGTGCTGATCAATCTCGTGCTGGGTGTGGTGACGATCGGCGTCGCGGTGCTGTCGCGCGGATTCTGATCTGCCGATATCGCCGATCGCCAGCGGCGCGGCTGGCGTGGTGTGGCGTGAGCCGCGACACGTCACGTCGCGGCGCCGTACGCGAGCCACGAACCGCCCGCCCGCCCTTTAATTGTTGGTGCTCGATACGCTGCTTGTGCTGTCGGCTTCGTGCGCGGCGCGGCGGGCGCTGAGCTTGTTCATACCGCATACCCCGAAGCGATCGAGCAGTGCGGGGATCGCCTCCACCGGCACCGGACGCGAGAACAGGAAGCCCTGTGCCTCGATATTGCCGAGCGCGGCCAGCCACGCGATCTGCTCTTCGGTCTCCGTGCCTTCGACCACCACCGTGAGCCCGAGCGAGCGCGCGAGGTTGACGATCGCGGTGACCATCACGCAGACGCTGCGATCGCCCGGGATCGCCTGGACGAACGAACGGTCCACCTTCAGCGTATCGACGGCGAAGCGGTTCAGATAGGACAGCGACGAATAGCCGGTGCCGAAATCGTCGAGCGCGATGCGTACGCCGAGACGCTTCAACGCGAAGATTTTTTCGGAGACGACTTCCGGAAATTCCATCATCGTCGTTTCGGTGATTTCGAGCTCGAGGCGGCGCGCGGAGATGCCGGTTTTCTCGATCGCGCGTGAGATCGTTTCGAACAGGTCACCGCGCCAGAACTGCACCGCCGAGATATTCACCGCGAGCGACAGCGTGTCGTAGCCCTGCTGCTGCCATTGCGCGAGCTGACGGCATGCGGTCTCGATCACGAAGTCGCCGATCGGCACGACCAGGCCGGTCGACTCGGCCACGGGGATGAATTCGCTGGCCGCAATCAGTCCATGTTGCGGATGGTTCCAGCGCACGAGCGCTTCGAAGCCGGTAATGCAGCGACGCGCCAGATCGATCTTCGGTTGGTAGGCGAGGAACAGTTGCCCCTCGACGAGCGCGACGCGCAACTGCTGCTCCCACTTCATCAGATGGTCGGCGCGATGCGACAGATCCGGCGAATAGAACTGATAGCAGTTCTTGCCCGCGTCCTTCGCGCTGTACATCGCGAGGTCGGCTTTTTTCAGCAGGTCGATCTCGCTTTCGTTGGCAACGGAGTACAGCGCGATGCCGATGCTCGCATGCAGCACGAACGAGCTGCCGCGCACCTCGAACGGCTTCGAGAACGCTTCCGCGGCGGCTTCGGCGAGCACGACCGCGCGCTTCTCGACATCGTCGCCCTTGATCACGACGACGAACTCGTCGCCGCCGATGCGGCTCAGCGTGCCGTTCTCGCCGACCGCGGTGGCGAGGCGCGAGGCCGTCATCTGCAGCACGATGTCGCCGGCGTTGTGGCCGAGCGTGTCGTTGACGGTCTTGAAGTTGTCGAGGTCGATAAAAAGAATCGCGAGGCGGCCGAGACTGAACGGCTGCGCGACGTCGTGGCGCAGCGCCTGCAACGTCGCATAGCGATTGCGCAGGCCGGTCAACAGATCGTATTCGACGAGCTGCGTCATCTCGCGCTCGCGACCGAGCAGCTTGCCGATCAGGCCGGTGGCGACCGCGAAGAAGCTGAGCATCGCGAGCGAGACGAAGCCCGCCATCAACAGATAGACGTTGCGCGTGTGGTTGTAGTCGGCGAATTCTTCGCCCTGCGAAAGACCGACGAGCACGCCGAGCGGATAGCCGTCGATGTGCCGGTACGACACGATGCGTGTGACGTTGTCGATCGAATCGACGTAAGTGCCCGACACGTGCTCCGAAGTCGGATACGTGCCGCTCGCGGTGAACGTGCTGCTCGCCTTGCTGGTGTTGCCGGTGCGGCGCGCGAGCACGGTGCCGCGGTCCGAGATCACAGCGATCACGCCTTCGCGGCCGATCGCCGCGTTGTTGTAGAAGTCCGACGTGAAGTAGCCTGGATCTTCGGATACCACGATGACGCCCGCGAAAGAGCCGTCCGGATGATTGAGGCGCCGCGTCATCTGCAGCGTCCAGTGACCCGACACGCGGCCGAGCACCGGCTTGCTGATGTACAGCTGGTCGTCGTTCTCGTGCTCGTGGACCTTGAAGTGCTCGCGGTCGGACAGGTCAATGTGAACGGGATTCAGTTCGGCCGTAGTGGCGAGCAGTCTGCCGTGCTCGTCGATTATCGACACCTGCACGAGCGTTTCGCTTTGCACGACGCCTTTTTCGACCGTGCTCGCGAGATCGAAATGATTGGGCGTCTTTTCGAACTCGTACTTGACGAATCGCGTGATCTGATCGACCTGGTGTATCGCCTTGATGGTGTGCTGCTCGAGCGCCGCGGAAAGTATGGCGGAAGACGCCATCGCTTCGCGGTACGTCGCATCCCGTTCTACCGACAGCCGCGCGAAGATCACGGTCCACAGCAGGATCAGTACGAGTACCCCGAGCGCGGGAATGACGAGCAACGCGCGCCGGCGCGTGACCATTGGATCGCGTCGCGGCCTGGTGTCGCGCGGCTCGGAGAAGCGGGACTGAGTCATCGTGCGGGCCTTGGCTGGGTGCGGGCCGCTTGCAAACGCACGGGCATCGACTGCGCGAAATAGATGGATGGCTGCATGGAGACCAAGGTGCCAAAGCTGCTGCGCAGGGGGGAGAGCGTGGCGCCGCGCCGGACCGTCCACAGGTCATCGGACAGGGTTCGCTATATACGTCTCGATATTACTGAATGGCACTGGATTAAGGAAGCGTCCGGGCATGGGGTATACGCTGGCGCGGCGGCGCCTCTGTCCGGCTGTTCATGTGCGCTGCATCGCCGGTCTTATGACGCGATCGATCGGTGGTGTGTCGAAGACTTCATCGACACCCGGCCGCGATGAATTCGGAGAACCAGGTATGGCGACGTCATCGCGCTGAGCCTTTTTGTGGTGTGGAGTGGCGACTTGCGGCGTCTCGTGGCGTGTGCGCGAAGCCGCAATTCGCTTACGCGAGCCGGCACGTGCCGTCGACGATGGTCACCGAAGGCCCGCCGATCCAGATCTTGCCGCGCGCATCGTCGTAGTGGACCGACACGTCGCCCGCGCGGCCGAGCGCGGTGCCCTGACGCGCCGTGTAGCGCGCGCCGGGACGACGTTGTTGCAGGTTCAGCAGACCCGCGAGTGCGGCATTGGCGCTACCCGTCACCGGGTCTTCGCCGATGCCGAAGCCGCCGCCCGCCATCAGGCAACGGACTTCGAACGTTGCGGGGCCGTCGGCGTCGTGCGGCCCGTACACCGCAACACCATGTGTGTCGACCGCATGCACGAGCTCAGCGAGCGCCGCCGTATCAGGGTCGAGCGCGAGGCAGGCGCGCGCCGAATCGACGCGCACGACGAGCCACGGTGCGCCGTTGTCGACCGCGCACGGCGGCGCGCTGAAGTCGATCGCCTGACTACGTAAAGCCGTAGACAGCGCTGCGTAACGATGCTCGGCGAGTGGTGTCACGCGCGCGGGCGGCGCGGCGAACGCCCATGCGCCGTGCATGCTGTCGGCGCCGTCGAGCGCTTCGAGTTCGACGAGACCCACGCCGCATTGCTGGATCAGCTTGCCGGCCTGCTTCGGCTGGTAGCCGCTTTCACGCAAAGCATGTGCGGTGCCCAGCGTCGGATGACCCGCGAATGGCAACTCGCCGCCCGGCGTGAAGATGCGCACGCGATAGTCGGCGGCCGCATCGGTGGGCTTCAGCAGAAACGTGGTTTCCGACAGATTGGTCCAGCGCGCGATGGCCTGCATTTGCGCGGTATCGAGCGTGTCGGCATCGAACACGACGGCAAGCGGATTGCCCTTGAACGGTGTCGACGTAAACACGTCGACCTGTTTGAAACGAACGGTGTGAGCGGACATCGACAGGCCCCGGCGCAATGGACGTTAAGGGAATTCGCGGATTCTATCTGCCTGCGCGCCGGCGATCCACCGTCGCCATAAAACAGAAACGCGCCGCCGGTGCGTGACACCCGACGGCGCGTTTGAATCGCAATGCGGCGTGAATCATGTACGAATCCGACGCGACACCGCATGCGTCGTCACATTGCGTCGACGCTATTGGACCTCGGCGATCAGCTCGATCTCGACGCAAGCGCCGAGCGGGATCTGTGCGACGCCGAACGCCGAGCGCGCGTGCTTGCCGCGCTCGCCGAATACGTCGGCGATCAGTTCGGACGCGCCGTTCGTGACCAGATGCTGCTCGGTGAAATCGAGCGACGAGTTGACGAGGCTCATCAGCTTGACGATGCGCGTCACGCGGTTCAGGTCGCCGACGTGCGCATGCAAGGTGGCGAGCAGGTCGATCGCGATCGAGCGCGCCGCGGCCTTGCCTTCGTCGGTGCCGAGCGTCGCGCCGAGCTTGCCGACCCACACCTTGCCGTCCTTCTTCGCGATGTGGCCCGACAGGTACACCGTGTTGCCGCTTTGCGCGCTCATCACGTAGGCCGCTGCCGGCGCACCCGCCGCCGGCAGTTCGATGCCGAGTTCCTTGAGCTTGTCGTACACATTCGATTGAGCCATGTCTTGTCCTCGTTTCGGTGAGATTGGATGAATGCGGGCGGGGCGAAATCCGCACGCAACGCGCGTGGTAACTTCGCCCCGATGGCAGTGCGGCTAGCGCCGTTCAGATTTTTGCGCGCACGATTGCGGCCAGACGCGCCACGCCTTCGTCGATTTTAGCCGGTGGCACCGTGACGAACGACAGACGCAGCGTGTTGTGCTGCGCGTCGCTCGCGAAGAACGGAGCGCCCGGTACGAACGCGACGTTTTGCGCGACCGCTTCCTCGAGCAGCTTCATGGTGTCGATCGCCGCCGGCAGATTGACCCAGATGAACATGCCGCCTTCCGGGCGGTTCCAGCTGACGCCTTCGGGCATATAGCGTTCGAGCGCGGCGAGCATCGCGTCGCACTGGTCGCGATACAGCTCGCGGATCGTCGGCACGTGCGTGTCGAGGAAACCGTCCTTGACCACTTCGTGCACGATGCGCTGCGTGAAGCTCGGCGTGTGCAGGTCGGTGGCCTGTTTGGCCTGCACGAGTTTGAAGATCAGCTCTTCGGGCGCGATGATGAAGCCGACGCGCAGACCCGGCGCAAGCACCTTCGAGAACGAGCCGAGATAGACGATGTGATCGAGCGCCATCGACAGCATCGTCGGCAGCGGTTCGCCCGCGTAGTCGAGCGCGCCGTAGGGGTCGTCTTCGATCACCGGGAACGGCGCGGTCTTCGCGAACTCGGCGAGTGCGCGGCGGCGTTCGACCGGCAGACGGCGGCCCGTCGGATTCTGGAAATTCGGCTGCGAGTACAGCAGACGCGCGCCTTGGGTCAGTTCCGGCTGCAGACTTTCCGGGATCAGGCCCTGCTCGTCCGTCGGCACCTGCACGTAGTGCGGCTCGTACATCGAAAACGATTGCAGCGCGCCGAGGTAGGTCGGCGTTTCGACCAGCACCGGGCTATCCACGCAGACGAGCACCTTGCCGAGCAGGTCGAGCGCCTGTTGCGAACCGGTAGTAATCAGCACCTGCGACGCACGGATCTGCGCGCCGTTGAGCGAGTGGCGTTGCGCGACCCATTCGCGCAGCGGCAGATAGCCTTCGGTCGCGCTGTACTGCAGCGCCGCGGCGGGCGTGTCGCGCAGGATGCGGTCGGACGCCTCGCGCATGCGCTCGGCCGGGAAGGTGGCCGGCGAGGGCAGGCCGCCGGCGAAGGAGATGACTTCGGGCCGTTCCGTGACCTTGAGGATCTCGCGGATCGCGGAGCTCGTGAGCTTGCGTGCGCGTTCGGACAATTGCCACATCGGGGCTTTCAGATCGCTTTGGTCCATGATCTCCTCTACTGGTATTTCTGGAACCGGTCAAAACTTCGATTATCGCGTGACTCGGCAACCGTTGCCGCAGGCAGGCCAGCAGGGTGCCACCGGTCTGCCGAACCACGCGCTGCTTATCCGAGAGTTCGCGGACCCTCGGGTGTTTCAAATTCCGCGACGAGCGCCGCGGCGCCGTCGGTCGGCTGGACGTCGAGCAGGTGCGCGGCGCCGAGCCAGCGCAGTTGTTCGCCGATCAACTCCGGCCGTGGATGCACGGCTTTCAATGCCTTCAGCGCGAGGTTCGTCGGCGCGAGCAGCTGCGACGGATGACGCGTCGAGTCCCACTGGATCAGCGATGGCAGCACGCCGTCGCCGGCGCCTTGCCAGGCGGGGAACGACCCGTCGTCGGGCACCGTCAGGCCCCACGTGAAATCGCCGCGCGTCATCGGTACGACCGGCGCGATGCGCTGCGGGTACTGCGCCTGCCACGTCGCGAGGTGCTTCGGCCGCTCGACGCGCGCGACCCAATGCGACAGATACGGCCCGCCTTCGAGTCGCGCGTGCGTCGCCGGGTTGTCGAGCGCGAACAGGCGCGGGCGCGGCGTGGCGCCGTCGGCCGCGTCGGCCGCGGCTCGCGGATCGATCGCGATCACTTCCAGGTAGACGCCGGCCCACAGGCCGAGCAGGCGATTATGGGTGCGCATCAACGGATGCGCGCCGCCGCCGGCCGGTGCGACGCCGAGCGTATCGGCGACGTACTGGACACCCTCGTCCAGCGTGCGCGCGGAGACGACGAGATGATCGAGACTGAGCGATTGAGCTGTCAGGGCTGTCATGGCGGATCGACGGAAAACGCTGTTCTGCGCAAAGGCTAGCTGCGCGCCACGCGTAACGGCTGCGCTGCCGGGGCCGTAAGCATAACCGTTGCCGGATCGATCGGCGCGCCAGGCGGATGGTTTTGCATGGCGTCACCACCGTCGCGGGATTCAAATGTAACGGCCGTGACCTGCACAGTAACGGTACAATCGGCGCGATACTGTTCGGTACAGTTGGAGCCCGTCATGTCCGTCCCGCTTGCCCAGATTCCCGCCCCGCACGACACCGCGTCGCTGACGCTGGTCGAACAGCTGGTTCAATGGGCGCGGCGCCGCATCGAGGAGCGCGTGTTCCGCCCCGGCATGCGCATGCCGTCGATCCGCAAGCTCGCGCTCGACAAGGGCGTGTCGCGCTTCACGGTGGTCGAGGCCTACGAGCGGCTCGTCGCGCAGGGTTTTCTGGAGTCGCGGCGTGGTTCCGGCTTCTATGTGCGCGAACGCCAGGGCGGCGCGGCGATGGTCTCCGAGCTGCGCCCGCGCGCCGAGACGCTGCCCGCGCCGGCCAATATCGACGTCGTCTGGCTGCTGCGCAACATGCTGCACACGGGCGCGCGGCCCGAGCGCAGCCCGGGGCTCGGCTATCTGCCGGCGCGTTGGCTCGACGGCGACCTGATCACCAACGCGCTGCGCACGCTCGGCCGGCAAAGCGGCATGCAGATGCTCGGCATCGGCACCGCGCAAGGTTTCCTTCCGCTGCGCCAACAGTTGCAGACGCGGCTCGAAGAGTTGGAGATCGGTGCGTCGCCCGAGCAGATCGTGATGGTGTCCGGCATCACGCAGGCGATCGACCTCATTTCGCGCATCTACGTGAAGCCGGGCGATGCGGTGATCGTCGGCGATCCGGCGTGGTTTCAAATGTTTGGCTGCTTCGCGTCGCAGGGCGCGCGGCTCGTCGGCATGCCATACACGCCGGAGGGCCCCGATCTCGACACGCTCGAAGCGCTGGTCCAGCAATGGCGCCCCAAAATGCTGGTGATCAACTCGGTGCTGCAGAACCCGACCGGCACGTCGCTGAGCGCCGCGCAGGCGTTCCGCATCCTGCGGCTTGCCGAGGCGTACGACTTCATCGTCGTCGAGGACGACATCTACGGCGACCTGTGCCCGCCCGGCTACCCGGGCACGCGGCTCGCGAGCCTCGATCAGTTGAAGCGCGTGATCTACCTGGGCAGCTTCTCGAAGACACTTGCGCCGAATCTGCGCGTCGGTTTCATCGCGTGCGCGCCGGAAGTCGCGATGGTGCTCAGCAATCAGAAGATGCTGGTCGGCATGACGAGCCCCGAGTTGAACGAGCGCGTGATCTACAAGATCCTGACCGAGGGCCACTACCGGCGGCACGTCGAGCGCATCCGCGCGCGCCTCGACGGCGTGCGCGAGAAGGCCGTGCGGATGATCGAGAAGACCGGCATGAAGCTGTTCCTGACGCCGACGGCCGGCATGTTCCTGTGGGCCGACACCGGCGTCGACGCGGGCGCGCTCGCCGCGGCCGCGCACGAAGCCGGCTATCTGCTGACGCCGGGCGGCCTGTTTTCGCCGCAGCAGTCGCCAAGCACGTGGATGCGCTTCAATATCGCCAATTGCGGCGATCCAGAATTACCAGCGTTTCTGAGCCGTTATCTCGACGGCGTCGCGCGCCGCGCCTCTTGAAACCGCGCCGGATCGTCCCCATTTGCGCGAACGATCCGGCGGTCCGGCGATCCGGCACGGCAGGCCCGAAGCGCGGTTTGAATCCGCTTCGGCCGCCGCCCATCCCCCATTCGCAACAGAGAGGAAGTCCGACCATGGCACAAGAAACCATGAGCTTTCAGGCAGAAGTGAAGCAACTTCTGCAACTGATGATCCATTCGCTGTACAGCAACAAGGAAATCTTTTTGCGCGAGCTGATCTCGAACGCGTCCGACGCGGCCGACAAGCTGCGCTTTGAGGCGATCGAAAACAGCGCGCTGTACGAAAACGATTCGAACCTGCGAATTCGCGTGTCGTACGACAAGGCCGCGCGCACCGTCACGATCGACGACAACGGCATCGGCATGAGCCGCGACGAAACGATCGCGCACCTCGGCACGATCGCGCGTTCGGGCACGAAGGAGTTCTTCGGCAAGCTGTCCGGCGACCAGCAGAAGGACGCGGCGCTGATTGGCCAGTTTGGCGTTGGCTTCTACTCGGGCTTCATCGTCGCGGACAAGATCACCGTCGAGACGCGCCGCGCCGGTTTGCCGGCCTCGGAAGGCGTGCACTGGGAAAGCGCGGGCGAGGGCGATTTCGCGGTCGAGACGATCGAGCGCGCCGCGCGCGGCACGACCATCACGCTGCATCTGCGTGCCGATGAAGACGAGCTGCTGTCGTCGTATCGGCTGAAGTCGATCATCCAGAAGTACTCAGACCACGTCGCGCTGCCGATCCTGATGAAGAAGGAAGAGTGGGACGCGGAAAAGAGCGAGATGGTCACCAAGGACGAGGACGAGACCGTCAATCAGGCCAGCGCGCTGTGGACCCGTTCGAAGAACGACATCACCGACGATCAATACAAGCAGTTCTACCAGCACGTCTCGCACGACCATCAGGATCCGCTGACGTGGACGCATAACCGCGTCGAAGGCCGCAGCGAATACACGCAGCTGCTGTACGTGCCGGCGCACGCGCCGTTCGACCTGTGGAACCGCGAGCAGCGCGGCGGACTGAAGCTGTACGTGAAGCGCGTGTTCATCATGGACGACGCCGAGCAACTGCTGCCCACGTATCTGCGTTTCGTGAAGGGTGTGGTCGATTCGGCCGATCTGCCGCTCAACGTGTCGCGCGAAATCCTGCAGGAAAGCCGCGACGTGAAGGCGATCCGCGAAGGCGTGACCAAGCGCGCGCTGTCGATGCTCGAAGAACTGGCCAACGCGGACAACGACGCCGATAAGGAAAAGTACGCCGGCTTCTGGAAGGAATTCGGCCAGGTGCTGAAGGAAGGCATCGGCGAGGACTTCGCCAATCGCGAGCGCGTCGCGAAGCTCGTGCGCTTTGCGACGACGCATACGGGCACGGCCGAGCAGACCGTGTCGCTGGCCGACTACGTCGCTCGCATGAAGCCCGAGCAGACGAAGATCTACTACGTGACCGCCGACACGTGGCAGGCCGCGTCGAACAGCCCGCATCTCGAAGTGTTCCGCAAGAAGGGCGTGGAAGTGCTGCTGCTGACCGATCGCGTCGATGAATGGATGCTGTCGTTCCTGAACGAATTCGACGGTAAGCCGCTTCAAAGCGTCGCGCGCGGCGACCTCGATCTCGGCGCGCTGAACGACGAGGAAAAAGAGGCGCAGGAGAAGATCGGCGAAGCGTTCAAGCCGCTCGTCGAGAAGATGAAGGAAGCGCTGAAGGACAAGGCGAAGGACGTGCGTCTGACGTTCCGCCTGACCGACTCGCCGTCGTGCCTCGTCGCCGACGACGGCGAAATGAGCGGCTACCTGCAGCGCATGCTGAAGGCCGCGGGCCAGCAGGCGCCGGAGTTCCATCCGATTCTCGAAGTGAATCCGGAGCACGCGCTCGTGAAGGGCCTGCATGCCGATAGCGCGAATTTCGGCGACTGGTGCCATCTGCTGTTCGATCAGGCGCTGCTTGCCGAAGGCGGCGCGCTGGAAGATCCGGCGAGCTTCGTGAAGCGCACCAATGCGTTGCTGCTGGCGCGCGCGGGTTGAGCGTCGGTGAAGGTGAGTTGGGCCCGTTGATGTCGCCGTTGTCGGATTGACGCTTCGTGGTTGAGAAATGCGCTGCTTCGGCAGCGCATTTTTTTTTACCTGTAGTTTGCGTCGGCTTCCAGGCTGAAGGAGCGCGCACGATTGCCGCGGTCGTCGCCGCGACCAATTGCCGTCGGACCACGCCGCTATAATCCGACACCATGCCTATCCGTTTCGATCCCGCCGACGCCCACTGGCGCGTCGCGCCTTTGCCCACTTTCAGCGCTGCTGAGAAAGACTGGCTGACCCGAGGCGGTTCACTGACCGCGCATCTGCGTGCGCTCGGCGTGGTCACGGTGCGCGTGACCCGCGAAACCGTCGCGCTGCCGTGGCCCGACGAAGCCGCCGCGCTCGGACTCGCGCCGCGCGCGCCCGTGTGGGTGCGAGAAGTGGTGCTGTCGGTCGATGGTGTGCCGTTCGTCGCCGCGCATAGCGTGACGCCGCGCGCCGTGAGCGTCGGTGTCTGGCAGGCGACGCGGCGGCTGCGCACGCGGCCGCTCGCCGAGCTGCTGTATAGCGATAGCAGTGTCGCGCGCTCGTCGCTGGTGAGCCGCAGGGTCGGGGAGCGGCATCCGTTGTATCGGCTGGCCGCGCCTGAGATCGGCGGCGGCGCCCGGCATGCGCCGCATGGGCTGGTCGCGCGACGCTCGGTGTTCGAGCGGCATCGTGCGCCGTTGATGGTGACGGAGTGCATGTTGCCGGCATTGTGGGAGCATTTGCGTGCGTTAGACGCGGCCGATCGCGCGCAGCTGGCCGGCTCGGGCGCCCGCGCGGCGCAGGTCGCGCTCGCGCGGATACGCGAGCACGGTCGTCCGCTCGATCACACTGCGTCGCGGGCCCATGCCGCGGCGCGCACGTCGGGCGACCGGAGCCGCTGATGTTGCGCGGCTTTCCCCCGGTCGCCGCGGCCGACACGCACACGCTGATACTCGGCAGTTTTCCCGGCGAAGCGTCGCTGGCCGCGGCGCAGTATTACGCGCATCCGCGCAACCAGTTCTGGCGCCTGCTCGGCGCGGTGCTCGACGAACCTTCGCTGCACGAGTTGCCCTACGAAGCGCGCCTCACGCGCGTGCTGGCGCATCGCATCGGCATCTGGGACGTGCTCGACGCATGCCACCGTGACGGCAGCCTCGACTCGGCGATTCGCAATGCGCAGGCAAACGACTTCGACTCGTTGAGAGAGCATGCGCCGTTGCTGAAGAAGGTTTGCTTCAACGGCAAGACGGCGGGGCGGTTTGCGCCGGTCATCGGTGCGGCAGGCTATCAAACGCTCGTACTGCCGTCGTCGAGTCCGGCGCATGCTGCGCTCTCTTTCGATCAGAAGCTGCTGGTTTGGCGCGAGATCGTGTCCTGACACCGGCGCAACACATCCTGTCGCCAACCGGGGCTGCTGCGGCTGACAGCCGGCCATTCGCCGTCAAAGATCGAGCCCAAGAAACCGCGTGCCCTCGACGGGATTTTCGTAGTACGGCGCGATTTCGACGAATCCTGAGCGCTCGTAAATGCGCTGTGCGAAACGGGTTTGCGGTACCGAGTCGAGGACCAGCGTCGAGAATCCCAACGTCTTGGCCTTGCGGATCACCGACGCAATCAGCGCTTCGCCGAGAGACATCCCTCTGAATGCTTCGCGAACATAGAGCCGTTTGATTTCCGCGGTCCCGGCCGTATGACGAAGCAGCCCCGCGCAACCGGCAAGCTCGCCGCCGGCGTCGGCGACGAAGAACATGCCGGAAGGCAAGGTATAAACCTGTTCGAACGCGTCCATTTCGGCGTCGAATCCACGATACGACAGATCCATATCCAGCCAGCGGACATACTCGCGGATCAAGGCGACGAGGTTGTGCGTATCAGCAGGGAACACGGCTTCGCGAACGATCGGCGGCGACATTTGCATCGCGGCTCTCAGATCCATACGTCGTTTGCCGCCGTTCTTTCGTTGGTCGTATCGCCGGTGTTGACGACGCCGCGCGGTTCGATCAGCAGCAGCTTCACTTCGGACTCGGCATACGGCTTGTGCTCGACTCCCTTGGGAACCACGGCCATTTCTCCCGGCAACAACTCGATCGAGCGGTCGCGGAAGTCGATGCGCAACCGGCCGTCGAGGACGATGAACGTCTCGTCGGTGTCGGCATGCCGGTGCCAAACGAAGTCGCCGGCTATCTTCACGACCTTGAACTGATAGTCGTTCATTTCCGCAACGACGCGCGGCTGCCAGTGACCGTCGATCTGGCGGATCTTGTCGAGCAGGTTGATCGTCCTGGATTGGCCCCGTTGCTCGGGTGCCGGCGGGGAATCGGTGTGCATGGTTGCTCCATTCGGGTGATAGCTGGAATCGAGCTTAGGCCGGCCGCGGGCCCGTGTCTTGAACGATCGTGCACGCCTGCTAGCCTGCGCGCCGATCGCTCATCATCCCGAGCCAACGCGCGGGAGGGATCCCGTATGCGTGGCGAAAATGTCGGGTCATGTGGCTCTGGTCGGCGAAGCCGGCGGCGGCCGCGGTGTCCGCGAGGCAAACGCCGCGCAGCATCATCGCGCGCGCCGCTTCGAGCCGGCGCATGACCAGGTAGTGATAAGGACTGGTGCCGTAAAAGGTTCTGAAATCGCGCGACAGGCTCCAGCGGTCCTGTCCGCTGACGGCGGCTAGTTCATCGAGCGTGACGGCGCGGGTGCACGATGCAAGCAGATATTCCCGCGCACGCTGCGCCGCCGCGAAGTCCGCGGATTTGCGCGTCGATCGCGCGCCCGACGCGCTATCCAGCGCGAGCGCGAGGCCGGCAACAGCGTCGTCGCGTTCAAGCGGCTCCGCGTCGGCGCATAGCTGGCGCAGCGCTGTTTGCGTCGCTTCGAACAGACGCGGATCGTTGGTGACGCCGCCTTCGACGAACGGCAACGCCTGGCCACCAAGGACCTGTTGGATCGCGGCGGGTTGCACGTAAATCATCTGATAACGAAATCCGTCGTTCGTGCCGGCCTGACCGTCGTGCGCTTCGTCGGGATGCAGGACCATCGTCTGTCCGGGCAGGCTGGTGCGCAAGCCGCGCCGGTAATGGAAGCACTGAACGCCGGCGAGGGTCACGCCGATCGCGTACGTGTCGTGCCGATGCAGGGAATACGCGTTGCCGTGGAAAAAGGCTTCGATGCGTTCGACTCCGCCGATGGATTCCGAACGGGAAATCCAGTCGGATTGGGCTTTCGTGGTCACGCCGTCCATCACACTCTCCGGGCTCGTTTGCGCAGATCCGCGGGAACCTCCGTATCGGCTCATTGTATCTGTGTGGACGCTCGGCGCACGGTGGGGCAGCTCGCTGGCGTTGCGCACGTTCGTGCCAACCTGCGGCCGGTCAGTCCACCGCACCCCCGCCGACGCAACCCACCGGAATCCCGCTTTTGCGCCAGCACAAAAATGAGGCAGAATCCAAACGTGCGACCCGCCCAGTGTTGTCGTTTTCCTGATCGACGTTCGTGCCTCCAGCCCAGCCCGCACCACGCGCGCGACGTGCCTTTCAACTGCCCGCCCAGAGCCCAGCAATGACGACCCAGCAACCGACCATCATCTACACCCTCACCGACGAGGCCCCGCTGCTCGCGACCGCCGCGTTCTTGCCGATCATCCGGACCTTCACGGCGCCGGCCGGCATCGAGGTCGAAACCAGCGACATTTCGGTCGCGGGCCGCATCCTCGGCGAGTTCCCCGAGTTTCTGACCGAAGCGCAACGGGTGCCCGACAACCTCGCGGAGCTCAGTCGCCTGACCTCGTTGCCCGACACCAACATCATCAAGCTGCCCAACATCAGCGCGTCGGTGCCGCAACTGACGAGCGCGATCAGGGAGCTGCAGGCGAAAGGCTACAACGTGCCCGACTATCCGGAAGATCCGAAGACCGACGAACAGAAGGCGATCCGCCAACGCTACTCGAAGTGTCTCGGCAGCGCGGTGAACCCGGTGCTGCGCGAGGGCAACTCGGACCGTCGCGCGCCGGCCGCGGTGAAGAACTACGCGCGCAAGCATCCGCACAGCATGGACGATTGGAGCATGGCGTCGCGCACGCACGTCGCGCACATGCGGCACGGCGACTTCTATCACGGCGAAAAATCGATGACGCTCGATCGCGCGCGCGACGTGAAGATGGAACTCGTGACGAAGAACGGCAAGACGATCGTGCTGAAGCCGAAGGTTGCGCTGCAGGACGGCGAGATCATCGACAGCATGTTCATGAGCAGGAAGGCGCTGCTCGCGTTCTATGAAGAGCAGATGGAAGACGCGCGCGAAACCGGCATGATGCTGTCGCTGCACGTGAAGGCGACGATGATGAAGGTGTCGCACCCGATCGTCTTCGGCCACGCGGTGAAGGTGTTCTACAAGGACGCGTTCGCGAAGCACGGCAAGCTGTTCGACGAACTCGGCGTGAACGTCAACAACGGCCTCGCCAATCTTTACGAGAAGCTCGAGACGCTGCCGGAATCGCAGCGCGAGGAAGTCATCCGCGACCTGCACGCGTGCCACGAACATCGTCCGGAACTGGCGATGGTCGATTCGGCGAAGGGCATCTCGAACCTGCACGCGCCGAACGATGTGATCGTCGACGCGTCGATGCCGGCGATGATCCGCCTCGGCGGCAAGATGTGGGGCGCCGACGGCCGTCCGAAAGACACCAAGGCGGTGATCCCCGAGAGCACCTTCGCGCGCATCTATCAGGAGATGATCAACTTCTGCAAGACCAACGGCGCGTTCGATCCGGTCACGATGGGCACCGTGCCGAACGTCGGCCTGATGGCGCAGCAGGCGGAAGAATACGGTTCGCACGACAAGACCTTCGAAGTGCCGGAAGACGGCGAGGCGCGCATCGTCGATCTCGCGAGCGGCGAGGTGCTGCTCACGCAGAACGTCGAGCAGGGCGACATCTGGCGCATGTGCGAGGTGAAGGACGCGGCGATCCGCGATTGGGTCAAACTCGCGGTCACGCGCGTGCGCAATTCCGGCACGCCCGCGGTGTTCTGGCTCGACCCGTATCGTCCGCACGAAGCGGAACTGATCAGGAAGGTCGAGACCTACCTGAAGGATTACGACACCACGGGCCTCGACATCCAGATCATGTCTCAGGTGCGCGCGATGCGTTACACGCTGGAGCGCGTGGTGCGCGGGCTCGATACGATCTCGGTCACCGGCAACATCCTGCGCGATTATCTGACCGATCTGTTCCCGATCATGGAGCTGGGCACCAGCGCGAAGATGCTGTCGATCGTGCCGTTGATGGCGGGCGGCGGCATGTACGAGACCGGCGCGGGCGGTTCGGCGCCGAAGCACGTGAAGCAGCTCGTCGAAGAGAACCATCTGCGCTGGGACTCGCTTGGCGAATTTCTCGCGCTCGCGGTGTCGCTCGAAGAACTGGGCATCAAGACCGGCAACAACAAAGCGAAGATCCTCGCGAAGACACTCGACACCGCGACCGGCAAGCTGCTCGACAACAACCGCAGCCCAAGCCCGAAGACCGGCGAGCTCGACAATCGCGGCAGCCAGTTCTATCTGGCGATGTTCTGGGCGCAGGAACTGGCCGCGCAAACGGACGATGCCGCGCTCGCCGCGCAGTTCGCGCCGCTCGCGACGCAACTGACTGCCAACGAGCAGGTGATCCTCGCGGAGCTGGCCTCGGTGCAAGGCGCGCCGGCGGACATCGGCGGCTATTACAAGCCGGACTTCAACCTGCTCGGTGAGGTGATGCGGCCGAGCCGCACGTTCAATGAGGCGCTGAAGGCGCTTCGCGTCGAGTGACGCAACCGGAAGGGAAACGAAGGCGAGCCGCCGGCGGGCGGCTCGTCGCAGGCAACGGCGGCGAATGCTGCCGACGAATGCTGCCAACCAACGCGTTCAGTACTGCACGACGATCGCGACCCGCCGATTCGCCGCTCGCGCGGCCGCGTCATCGCCCGCGACCAGCGGGAAATTGTCCGCCCGCCCGATCGCGGCCAGCCGATGCGGTTCGATCCCACGTTCGACCAGATACCTGACCACCGCCCCCGCGCGAGCCGACGACAGCTCCCAGTTGGACGCATACTTCGCGGTCGAAATCGGCACGCTGTCGGTATGGCCTTCGACGAGCAGATTCCCCGTCGAATCCTTTTGCAGTACCTGCGCGATCTGATTCAGTACCTCGAACGAATCGGGCAGCAGCCGCGCATCGCCGGCATTGAACAGGATCTTCGCGTTGACGGCGATTTCGACGCCGTGCGGCACGTCCGTCACGGTGATCAAGCCTTTCGCGCGCAGCGCATCGAGCAACGCGGTCAGTTGCTTGCGCGCGTCCAGTTGGGTGCCGCCGGCCGGCGCGGGCGCGCTCTGCTGCGCCGTTTTCGTTTCGAGCGTCTGATACCTGAGCTCGAGTTGATTCGATTTCGCCAACTGCAACACGTACAGCGCGAGGAACAGCACCATCATCGTCGTGATGAGATCCGCGTACGAGATCAACCAGCGGCCGCCCTCGGTGCCTTCGCCGCCATGTTCGGCGTGATCGTCCGCGCCGCTGGCGAGGCGCTTGCTGCCAGACGTCGTTTGCATACGTGATAGGTCCGTTTCGAATGACAGCGCGCCGCTGAGCCACGCGCCCTATGACAGGCTCAGGCCAGCGACTCGGCCGCGCGCCCGCGCACTTCGCCCGTCAGGCGCGTCTCGATCGTATGCGGCGACTCCTTGCGCGAAATCGCGAGCAGTCCGTCGAGATAAAGCCGGCGGAACCGCACCTCGCTGTCGACCTGCGCCTGCAGCTTGCCGTACAGCGGCAGAAACACCAGATTCGCGAGCGCGAGACCATACAACGTGGCGACGAACGCCGTCGCGATGCCCGAGCCGAGTTGCGCCGGGTCGAGAATATGATGGGTGACCTGGATCAGCCCGAGCACCGAGCCGAGAATGCCGAACGTCGGCGCATAGCCGCCGGCCTGCTGCCACACGCGCGCCGCCGCCATGTGATTGCGCGCGTACGCATCGAGCTCGCGCTGCAGCGCATCTTCGAGCACGGCGGTCGATACGCCGTTGGCGAGCAGTTCGAGCCCGCGTCTGGCGAACCGATGAATGCCGCTCACGTCCATCGATTCGAACGCGAGCAGGCCGTTGAGCTTCGCCTGGTCACCCCATTCAAGCAGGTCCGACAGACTCTTCTGGTCGACCTGCCGAGCGCGCGTGAACGCGAGGCCGAGCAGCTTCACCGCATCGAAAAAACGTGCCCACGTGTTCTGGATCATCACCGCGCCGAGCGTGCCGCCGAGCACGATGACGAACGCCTCGTACTGGAACAGCGTCAGAAAATGCCCGCCTTCGAGCGCGAAGCCAAAAACGATTGCCGCTCCACCGAACAGCACACCCAATAACGTCAACAGATCCATGCTTTTCCTCGAACGGCGCCGCGCTCACGCTGCGCCCATCAGCGACGGCGCGCCGTCAAAGCGCTCAGCGCGCGGCGTCCTGCAGCGCCGCGTGCGGCGCGGGCGATGCCTTCAGCGTCTTCACCGCGTCGAGCAGCCGTTGCTCGATGTCGCCGACTTCGATCGCATCGATCTTGATATCGCGCCGCATCACCCACGACACTTCGTTGCGGCGCACTTCGGTCATCACCGAGAGCAGGCGCTCCGCCACCGGCTGCCCGTGGAGGCTCGCGAGCAGCTTGGCGAGATCGTACGTATCGAAGCCGCTGACGACTTCGAACAGCGTGCGCTGGTCGACGAACGCGAGGTCGTCGAGCGAATTCAGCGCGCCGCTCTGGCGCGTATTGCGTCGCGAAAAATACGCGACGCCTTGCTGCTCGACATAGGTCAGCACCTTCGACTTACGGAACGCGAAGACCTCGTCGGCGATTTCGCCGTGCGACAGCTTGTTCAGAATCAACGTCTTGTCGACGCCGATCAACGCCTCCAGATCGGTCAGCTCGATCAGTTCGAGCTCGCCGCTCACCGCGAGATCGAGGTCGCTGTCCGCCACCTGCTGCGCGCGATCGACGATGCGCGCGGCGTCGAACGTAACGACCTGACGCGCGGCCGCGCCGTCGTACGCCGAGTATTCGGTCGACACGTTATTCAGTTGTCCGGGCTGAGCGGCCTCGATCGTCACGAGGTTGAGCTTCTCCATCCGCTTGAGCATCGCCATCACGTGCGGACGCGAATGGCCGGCAATCGCGCGGCACTTCTTGATCACTTCGACGAGCGGCACCGAGATTTCCTCGGCCTGCCCTTGCAGCGGCCGGCGTCCCCAGCTGTCGTTGGCATCGCGCCGTTCGCCGTTCGACATCAGGGTCAGCACGTGCGCATACGACAGCACGCCGGGCAGAAAATCGGCGTGCGTGTAGGTTGCGAGCAGATCGTCCTTGCGCTTCACGCGACGAATCAGCGTGCGCGTGATATGGCGCAGCAACGGCGACACGCGCTCGATTTCGTCGTCGAGCATGCTGGCCGGCACGACGGTCAGTTGACAGAACGTCAGCGCCTTCGCGGTGTTGCTGCGCGGCTCGGCAGCAAGCAACGCGGCTTCGCCGAAGAATTCGCCTCGGCCCAGCGTCGCGACGACGACCTTCTTGTCGTCGCAGCGAGTGGAAAGTTCGACCTTGCCTTCCGTGATCAGAAAAACGACGGGCTCACCCGAGTAGCCCTCGGAATAAATGGTCTCGCCGGGCGCCGCTGTGCGCGTCCACGACTGTTGACGATTCAAAGTAATTCCCCTGCAGCGCGGTTTTGTGGTTGCGGCTGTGCGACGCGGCGCATTGCATCGCATGGGTCGGCAGCCATTCCCTGTACGCCCGTTTACGACATCGGGGCAGGGACTCTTTAACGGGCAAAGCAGGGCCGGACTGGAAGCAAACGCGCCGCAAGCCGCGCCCGGATCAGAAGAACGGCGATAAAGCGATCGGTGAATCGTTTGCGCGCGGCAAGATGGCGCAAATATGCCTGGACATGGCGGCCGCAAAATTTTTTTCATTGATGCGCAAGCAGATTGCCAACGGGTGATTCGAATGAGCGAGCGGCAGCGAATGCTATGCTCTCGGTCGACCGAAAATATTGCGCTCGTGGCGCGACATCCACACATGACAAAACTGATCAAGCGCGCTTCGGCCGAGGCGCGCGCTTTCCGTAACCGGGACGCCGAAATCATCGGCGGCAAGCAGAAATTGGCGCACAAACAAGGGCCGAAAGCCGCGCGCAACGCGAACCGCGCCGTCGATCACGACATCCACGACGCGCCGCAAATCGACACGCCGCGCAAGCCGCGTTTTGCGCCGGTGACATTCTCCGAAGAGGGCGGCGTGCGCTACCTGCATTTCGGCACGGAATGGGTGCAAGGCGCGATGCGTCTGCGCAAGCCCGATCACATCGAACTCGAATACGCGCAGCAGATGATGGCCTGGCTGCTGTTTCTCGAAACGCCGAAGCGCATCGTGCAGCTCGGGCTCGGCGCAGCGTCGCTGACCAGGTTCGCGCACCGCTTTCTGAAGAGCGCGAAGGTCGAGGCGGTCGAACTGAATCCCGCAGTCGTCGTGGCCGCGCGCACGATGTTCGAGCTGCCGCCCGACGACGCGCGTCTCACCGTGCATGAAACCGATGCGTGGGACTTCGTCAACGACAGCGCGAACCACGGCACCATCGGCGTGCTTCAGATCGACGTGTACGACGCGACCGCGCGCGGCCCGGTGCTCGACAGCGTCGGCTTCTACCGCGCGGCGCGCGCATGTCTGACCGAGGCGGGCATCGTCACGGTGAATCTGTTCGGCGATCATCCTAGCTTCGTGCGCAACATGAAGCGTCTGAACGAAGCCTTCGACGGCCGCGTCGTCGCGCTGCCCGAAGTGCACGATGGCAACCGCATCGCGATCGCGTTTTCGGGCCCCGCGCTCGACGTGCCGTTCGCCGCGCTCGAGGGGCGCGCGAAGCTGATCGAAGCCGAGCTCGGCTTGCCGGCGCGCAAGTGGATCAAGGGTCTGCGCGAATCGACGGGGCAGACGGGCGCATCGTTTGCGATCTGAGCGACGCGATCCAGAGTGCATCGTCGGTCCGGCCGACGCCTTGTCCCACGCCAGTGCGCCTCGGGTCGTCCCTGCTTGACCGGGCGTTCGCCGCTCCTATACTCTTTCGAAGCTTTCGGGGCGCCCGTGGCCAACCGCGGGACGACCACCCGCTGAGTTCCACCTGCCATCGACCACGGGCAGATAAATTCTAAATAGGAAACAGGAGACGTCATGGCTCACGACGCCGACGTGAAGAAGGCCAGCAAGCACTGGCTCTGGCTATTGCTGCTACCCTGGATCGCGATGGTCTGGGTCCCGTCGTACAACCGGATCGAGCCGCAACTGTTCGATTTCCCGTTCTTCTACTGGTATCAGCTGCTGTGGGTGCTGATCAGCGCGGTCATCACCGCGTTCGTCTACCTGAAGACCAGGTCCCGCTACACGGGTCGCACGAACGGGGGCGCGCAATAATGAACCCCATCGCAACTTTCGTCTTCGTTCTGTTTTTCATCGGCGTCACGGTTCTCGGCTTCGTCGCGGCCCACTGGCGGCGCGGCGATCTCGCGCATCTCGAAGAGTGGGGCCTCGGCGGCCGGCGCTTCGGCACGATCGTCACGTGGTTCCTGCTGGGCGGCGACCTGTACACCGCCTACACCTTCATCGCGGTGCCGGCGCTCGTGTTCGGCGCGGGTGCAACGGGCTTCTTCGCGCTGCCGTACACGATCCTGATCTATCCGTTCGCGTTCGTCGTGTTCCCGAAGCTGTGGAGCGTCGCGAAGCGGCACGGCTACGTGACGTCGGCGGACTTCGTGTCGGCCCGCTACGGCAGCCGCATGCTCGCGCTGGCGATCGCCGTGACCGGCATCGTTGCGACGATGCCGTACATCGCGCTGCAGCTGGTCGGTATCGAAGTGGTGATCGGCGCGCTCGGTTTCGACACGACCGGCTTCGTCGGCGATCTGCCGCTGATCATCGCGTTCGCGATTCTCGCGGCCTATACGTACACGTCGGGCCTGCGCGCGCCGGCCATGATCGCGGTTGTCAAGGACATCCTGATCTACGTGACCATCTTCGCCGCGATCATCGTGATTCCGCCGCAGCTGGGCGGCTTCGGCCATATCTTCGGCGCGGTGCCGCCGGCCAAGCTGCTGCTGAAGTCGCCGGACGTGTCGAGCCTGAACGGCTATAGCGCGTACGCGACGCTCGCGGTGGGTTCGGCGCTCGCGCTGTTCCTGTATCCGCACTCGATCACCGCGGTGCTGTCGTCGAAATCGGGCAACACGATCCGCCGCAACATGGCGCTGCTGCCGGCGTATTCGCTGGTGCTCGGCCTGCTCGCGCTGCTCGGCTTCATGGCGCTCGCGGCCGGCGTGAAGGACATGCCGGAGTTCGCGCCGTACTTCAAGGCCTTCGGCCCGAACTTCGCGGTGCCTGCGCTGTTCCTGCACTTCTTCCCGTCGTGGTTCGTCGGTGTCGCATTCGCGGCGATCGGTATCGGCGCGCTGGTGCCGGCGGCGATCATGTCGATCGCGGCGGCGAACCTGTACACGCGTAACGTGCACAAGGAGTTCGTCAACCGCAACATGACGCACGAGCAGGAGACCAACGTCGCGAAGCTGGTGTCGCTGATCGTCAAGGTCGGCGCGGTCGCGTTCATTCTCGGTCTGCCGCTCACGTACGCGATCCAGCTGCAGCTGCTCGGCGGTATCTGGATCATCCAGACGCTGCCGGCCATCGTGCTCGGTCTGTACACGCGCGTGCTCGACTATCGGGGTCTATTGATCGGCTGGGCGGCCGGTATCGCGACCGGCACGTGGATGGCGCTTTCGCTGAAGCTCGCGAGCTCGATCTTCACGATCCACCTGTTCGGCATGGCGATTCCGGGCTATGCGGCCATGTGGTCGCTGATCGTGAACCTCGTGGTGGCGGTGGTCGTGAGCCTGATCGTGCGCGCGGTGGGCATGCAGCGTGCCGAGGACCGCACGCGTCCGGAAGACTACCTGGACGTCGTCGAAGGCTGATCGGGCTGAAATTCACGCTTTGAACAACGCGACGCCCGCCAACGAAAGTTGGCGGGCGTTTGTGTTGGCGGGCCACTTCAGGGCAGGATAGCGGAACCGTCCTTTCACGCGCTCGCCGCGCGCCGCCATGGCTGCTGCCGATTCTCCCAAACTTATTCCCCGCCGCGCGGCGCTCAGCCGGATGGTGCGCGCGGTCACGTCGCCGTATTACCGCTACCGGCACGCGAAGGTGCTGCATAGCCTGCGCGTCGGGCTCGCGATGCTGGTGTCGATTCTCGCGACGACCGGCATCGATATTCCGCACGGCATCTGGTCGTCGGTGACGCTGCTGGTCGTGATCGGCGGCTTGCAGCATCACGGCAATATCCGCAAGAAAGCGGCGGAACGCGCGGCTGGCACGCTGCTCGGCGCGTCGATCGGGCTGCTGCTGATCGTGCAGCAGAACTTTATCGGTTCGCTGCCGCTCACCTATGTGCTGGAGGCGATCATCGCATCGATCTGCGCGTGGTTCGCGATCGGCTCGTCCGGCTATGTCGGGCTCTTGACCGCGATCACGATGTGCATCGTCGCGGGCCACGGCGACAACCTGATCGCCGTCGGCCTGTGGCGCACGCTGAACGTGCTGATCGGCATCGTGATCGCGCTGGCGTTTTCGTTTGCCTTTCCGCTGCACGCGACGTATTCGTGGCGCTACGGGCTCGCCGCCAATCTGCGCGAATGCGCGGGTATCTACGCGCGGCTGCTCGACGGCGAGACGATTACCGAGGAGGAGCAGGTCAAGCGCTTCCTGCAGATCAACAAGCGGCTCGTGCAACTGCGCTCGCTGATGCCGTCGGTCGCGAAGGAAATCGACGTGCCGCAGACGAAGCTCGAGGAAATCCAGCGGCTGCATCGCTCAGTGCTCAGCTCGCTCGAACTGCTCGCGACGGGCCCGCTGATGAGCGCGGACGCCGCCGCGCGCACCGCCTACGCGGCGCAGTGCGGCGCGGAGGTGCGCGCCGTGCGCGCGATCCTGCTGTCCACCGCGCGCGGGCTGCGCTTTGGCCGCCCGGCGCGCTTCGGCATTCCGGCGGCAGCCCCGCTCGCGAACGGGCATGGCCACGCGGCCACCGCGCTGCCGCCCGACTGGCAAGGACCGTACTGGCTCGGCCAGCGGCTCGCGGAGCAGGTGGACCGATTGCGCGCGCTGCTACTGGAGACGGAGCCGAACTGGAATATCGAGCGTCATGCGCGGGCGGCGCGGATCGCTTAGGCGGCGCTGATCCTCAAACCTGGGCCGGCAAGGTGACCATCCACATCATGCCGAAGCGGTCCATCACCATTCCGAAGCCCTTGCTCCAGAACGTTTGCTGGAACGGCATCACGACCTGGCCGCCGTCGGCGAGCGCGTTGAAGCATTGTTCCGCCGACGCGCCGTCTTCGACGGTCAACGACAGGCTGAAGCCGTTGAACGGGCCGGCCGCCGGATCGCAGTTGCCGTCGGAAGCCATCCACGTGCTCGAGCCCAGCTGCACGTTGGCGTGCATGATCTTGTCGGCGAGCTCGGGGCGCGGCGGGTTGTGCGCGTCCGGTGGCGCTTCCTTGTACAGCATCTTGAAGGTCACCTGGGCGCCGAGCTTGTCGGTGTAGTAGTCGAGCGCTTCCTGACAACGGCCGTTGAAAAACACATAAGGCTGAACGTACATGATCGTCTCCATGGTCAGGCGTTGGGGTGGCGCCGTCGTTGCAAACGAGGAGCGGCGCTGAACCGTGAGGTTCAGCGCCGCCTGTGATGGATGATGGCTTCGCGTGGATCAGCGCAGCGTTTCGATCAGCTTTTCCAGCTTCACCGCGTCCGCGGCGAACGTGCGGATGCCTTCGGAGAGCTTCTCGGTCGCCATCGCTTCGTCGTTGAGGAGGAAGCGGAACGACTTCTCGTCGACCGGCACGCGCTCGATATCCGCGTCGTGCGATGCCTCCGGCGACAGCTTGCGCTCGATCTTGTCGGTGCTCTCATGCAGCTTCTGCAGCAGGTCGGGGCTGATCGTCAGTAGATCGCAGCCGGCGAGTTCCAGAATTTGCGAGGTCGTGCGAAAGCTCGCGCCCATCACCTCGGTCTTGTAGCCGAACTTCTTGTAGTACGCGTAGATGCGACGCACCGACTTGACGCCCGGATCGTTGGCGCCGCCGTCTTTCGCTTCGTCCCATTCGCTGCCGGCGTTCTTCTTGTACCAGTCGTAGATGCGGCCGACGAACGGCGAGACCAGCTGCGCGCCAGCTTCCGCAGAGGCGACCGCCTGCACGAGCGAGAACAGCAGCGTCATGTTGCAGTGGATGCCTTCCTTCTGTAGCACCTCGGCCGCGCGCACGCCTTCCCACGTCGACGCGAGCTTGATCAGCACGCGGTCGCGCTCGACGCCGTGCTCCTTGTACAGCGCGATCAGCTCGCGGCCTTTCGCGATCGAGCCTTCGACGTCGAACGACAGGCGCGCGTCGACTTCGGTCGACACCCGCCCCGGGATGATCTTCAGGATTTCGGTGCCGAAGGCGATCAGCAACTCGTCGATGATCGCACCGGCCGGCTTCGACGCGTGCGCCTTCACGGTCTTTTCGAGCAGCGGCCGGTAGTCGTCTTTCTGCACGGCCTTCAGAATCAGCGACGGATTGGTGGTCGCATCCCGCGGCTTGTACTGCGCGAGCTGCTGGAAGTCGCCGGTGTCGGCCACCACTGTGGTGTACTGCTTGAGTTGGTCGAGTGCGGTTGTCATGTTCGGGCCTTCAGGGCGCATACGCGCCGTGGTTCAGGAGAAGTGAGGACGCCGCCGCGCCGGCTGGACAGAGCAGAGAAACCAGCCGGCGCCGGCGGCCGCGGATCAAGCCGCAGCGCGTCCCACGATGGCGCCGGGAAACGCTGCCGGATACTTCTATTCTATGGCGGATCGCCGAGGACGGTATGAACACCGGGTAGGGACAGCCGGGCATGGCGATCCGTTTACACGCGCCGCGCGTTCAGCACGGCTTGCGTCACCACGCCGGCGACGAGCCCCCAGAACGCCGAGCCGATCGACAGCAGCGTGAGCCCCGAGGCAGTCACCATGAAGGTGACGAGCGCCGCCTCGCGCTGCCTCGTATCCTGCATTGCATTGGCGAGCCCGCTCATGATCGAGCCGAACAGCGCGAGCGCCGCGACGGAGACGACCAGTTCCTTCGGGAACGCCGCGAACAGCGCGGCGATCGTCGCGCCGAACACCCCCGCGAGCAGATAGAAAATGCCGCCCCACACGGCTGCCGTGTACCGCCTGACGGGGTTTTCATGCGCTTCGGGGCCAGTGCAGATCGCCGCCGTGATCGCGGCAAGATTGATGCCGTGGGAGCCGAACGGCGCGAGCAGCAGCGATGCGACGCCGGTCGTCGCGATCAGCGGCGCGGACGGTGTCGCGTAGCCGTCCGCGCGCAGCACCGCGATGCCCGGCACGTTTTGCGAAGCCATCGCGACCACGAACAGCGGAATGCCGATGCTCACGCACGCCGCCACCGAAAACGACGGCATCGTCAGCACCGGATGCGCGAGCGCGACGTGAAAGTGGCTGAAATCGAGCAGTCCGAGGCCGCCGGCGGCGGCCGTGCCGGCCACGAGCGTCGTCGGAATCGCGTAACGCGGCACGAACCGTTTGACGATCAGGTAAGTGAAGAACATCGTCAGCACGAGCGCGGTCTGGAACTGCGCCGCGCGGAAAATCTCGATGCCGATCTCGAACAGGATGCCCGCGAGCAGCGCCGACGCGAGGCCGGACGGAATCCGCTTCATCAGCGAGTCGAACCAGCCGGTGACGCCGACCAGCGTCAGCAGCGCCGCGCAGAAGATGAACGCGCCGATCGCCTGCGCATACTCGACATGCGGCAGCGACGACACCAGCAGCGCGGCGCCCGGCGTCGACCACGCTATCACGATCGGCGCGCGAAAGCGCAGCGACAGGCCGATCGTGCAAAGGCCCATGCCGATCGACAGCGCCCAGATCCACGACGAAATCTGCGCATCGCTCAGATGCGCGGCCTGGCCCGCCTGGAACATCAGCACGAGCGAGCTCGTGTAGCCGGTCATCGCCGCGACGAAGCCCGCGACGATCGTCGACAGCGACGTATCGCCGAGCGGATTGAAGCGCCTCGGTGGCGTGGCGGCGGGGGACAGCTGGGGCGTCGGGGACGAACTCATGCGAAGGCTTTGTTGTTGTGGAAGCTAAAGCGTCAGGGCGCGGCGGGTTGAACGGCGGGCGTTACTTGCTCAACACCCGCATGGCCGTCTCCAGGCCCGCGAGCGTCAGCGGATACATGCGGTGGCCCAGCACTTCGCGGATCGCGCTGACCGACTGCCGGTACGGCCACAGTGCTTCCGGTTCCGGGTTCAGCCACGCGAAGTGCGGGAAATGATCGGCGAGCCGGCGCAACCACACCGCACCGGCCTCGGCATTGTTGTACTCGACCGAGCCGCCCGGCTGCAACACTTCGTATGGGCTCATCGTCGCGTCGCCGACGAAGATCAGCTTGTAGTCGGGCGTGAACTTGTGCAGCACGTCCCACGTCGGCGTGCGCTCGGCGTGGCGGCGGCGGTTGTGCTTCCACAGGAAGTCGTATACGCAGTTGTGGAAATAATAGAACTCGAGGTGCTTGAACTCGGCCTTCGCGGCGGAGAACAGCTCTTCGGTGCGCTTCACGTGATCGTCCATCGAGCCGCCGACGTCGAGCAGCATCAGTACCTTCACGTTGTTGTGCCGCTCGGGCACCATCTTCAGATCGAGCCAGCCGGCGTTGGCGGCGGTGCTGCGGATCGTATCGGGCAAATCGAGCTCTTCCGCGGCGCCTTCGCGGGCGAAACGGCGCAACCGCCGCAGCGCCACCTTGATGTTGCGCGTGCCGATTTCGATCTGGTCGTCGTAATCGCGATACGCGCGCGCTTCCCAGACCTTGACGGCGGTGCGATTGCCGGCCGCGTCGCCGCCGATGCGCACGCCCTCGGGGTTATAGCCGCCATTGCCGAACGGCGACGTGCCGCCCGTGCCGATCCATTTGTTGCCGCCCTCGTGACGCTCCTTCTGTTCGTCGAACAATTCCTTGAGCCGCTCCATCAGCTTGTCGAGGCCGCCCATCGCTTCGATCTGCGCCTTTTCCTCGGGCGACAGATCGCGTTGCAGCTTCTTCTTCAGCCAGTCGAGCGGAATCTCGAACGCGAGTTCCGACGTCGCCGCGACACCGTTGAAAAACGCGCCGAACGCCTGGTCGAACTTGTCGAAATACTGCTCGTCCTTCACGAGCGTGATGCGCGCGAGGTAGTAGAACTCGTCGAGCGACGGCGCGATCACGTTGGCCTTCAGCGCTTCGAGCAGCGTCAGGTATTCCTTCACCGAGACCGGCAGTCGGGCGGCGCGCAGCGAGTAGAAAAAGTCGATCAGCATGCTGGATGTCCTGCGGCGCGGCGCCCGCTCAACGGTTGTTGCGGTTCATGAACAGCAGCCGCTCGAACAGGCTCACGTCCTGTTCGTTTTTCAGCAGCGCGCCGTGCAGCGGCGGCACGATCTGCTTCTGATCGGCCGAGCGCAGTGCTTCGGGCGGGATGTCTTCGGCGAGCAGCAGCTTGAGCCAGTCGAGCAGTTCGGACGTGGACGGCTTCTTCTTCAGTCCCGCGACGTTGCGCAGCTCGAAGAAGCTCTGCAGCGCCGCCGCGAGCAGATCCTTCTTGATGCCGGGGTAATGCACGTCGACGATCTGCTGCATCGTCGACGCATCCGGAAACCTGATGTAGTGGAAGAAGCAGCGGCGCAGGAACGCGTCGGGCAATTCCTTCTCGTTGTTCGACGTGATGATCACGAGCGGGCGATGCTTCGCGCGCACCAGCTCGCGCGTCTCGTACACGTAGAACTCCATGCGGTCGAGTTCGCGCAGCAGGTCGTTCGGGAATTCGATGTCGGCCTTGTCGACCTCGTCGATCAGCAGCACGCTCTGTTCGTCCGATTCGAACGCCTGCCACAGCACGCCCTTGACGATGTAGTTGCGGATGTCCTTCACACGCTCGTCGCCGAGCTGCGAATCCCGCAGACGCGATACCGCGTCGTATTCGTAGAGCCCCTGCTGCGCCTTGGTGGTCGATTTGATGTGCCATTGCAGCAGCGGCATGCCGAGCGCCGCGGCGACTTCCTCGGCAAGCATGGTCTTGCCGGTGCCGGGTTCGCCCTTGATCAGCAGCGGACGCTTGAGCGTCATCGCGGCGTTGACCGCGAGCTTGAGGTCGTCGGTGGCGACGTACTGCGATGAGCCTTCGAAACGCATGGCGAGATGCTCTTGTGCAGGAAAAAACCCAGTATAAGTCAGAAGGCCTGTTGGCCTGAAACCGGCTCACGTAGGGTGTCAGCCGCGCAGTGATGCCGCTGCGGTGCCGCTGTGATACCGCCTCAGTGCCGTTGCGATGCCGCCGCGGGCACGGCGCGGGGCCAGTCCCGGCGGGGGTTGCGCGGTGCCCGTGTCTGGTGGACGTTCGGCGCGGCGTCGCGGTACAATGGGCCCGATTTTTTTGGCCTGCGTGGCTACCCTACAAGAAGAACGGCGCGGACCGCTGCCTTTGTGGGCACCCGTTTCCCCTCAAGCCAGGTTACATCTATGAATAAATTCGTCGGCAAACACGTCGTGATCGCAGCGCTGTCGGTGCTCGCGGGGTATGCGGCCAGTGCGCACGCAGCGGATGTCGTAGGCAACGCCAAGGCGGGCCAGGACAAGGTCGCGATGTGTATCGGCTGCCACGGCATCCCTGAGTACCGCACGGCTTATCCAGAGGTTTTCCGCGTGCCGAAGCTCGGCGGACAAAATCAGGCGTACCTCGACAACGCGCTGCACGCCTACAAGAAAGGCGACCGCCATTTCGCCACCATGCACGCGATCGCGACGTCGCTGTCGGACCAGGACATCGCCGACATCGCCGCGTACTACGCAGCGCAAACTGCCGCTTCGAAAAACAATCCCGACAAGTGATCGGCGTCGGTCACCAGCACATCCAATTCGCGGGATAGGAGATTTCATGATCAAGCCCCAACAGGCACTCCACACGGTATTCAAGGCGGTCGGCGCGGCGGCGGTAATCGGTCTGGCCGCGGCGAACGCCGCGCACGCGGCGGACGCCGGCAACGGCAAGGTGCTTTCCGACAGCCACAACTGCGCGGCCTGCCACGGTGTCAACCTGAACAAGCCGGTGAGCCCGGAGTATCCGAAGCTGGCCGGTCAGCACTCCGACTATGTGTTCTGGGCACTGCGTCAATACCAGATGGGTACCGGCAATCCGCACCTCGGCCGCAACAACGCGATCATGCAGGCACAGGTGCAGAGCCTGTCGCTAAGCGACATGAAAGACATCGCCGCTTACGTCGAATCGCTGGAAGGCGACCTCGTGCAGAAGAAGTAAGCGTCGCGCGTGGGTTTCGCGCCGAAGCTTCAAAAGCAGAACACCCCGCTTCGGCGGGGTGTTTTGCTTTGGGGGTGACGCGGCGCTGGGAGTTTCAGTCGCTTCAGTGGCTCCTGTGGGCTTCAGTCGCGAGTCGCGCGCCGTTCGATGCGCTGAAGATACGCGTCGGTGTCCGGCGGTGTGCCGGTGCGCTGCGCTTCCCAGATAGTTTCGCCGAGGCAGTCCATGATCGCGTGCTGCGCCTCGTGCGTCGAGCCGAGGCGCGCGGCGAGCCGCTCGTGCGCGGCGCGAATGCCGGGCGGCTGGTCGATCGACAACTGCTCGGAGATCGCCAGATGCATCGACAGGTGCAGGAAAGGATTGGTCTGTCCGCGCTCCGGCGAATAGTCCTGCGCCTGGGCGGCGGGGCCGTCTCCGAGGTCGGCGTGGTATTCCGGATGCTCGACGATCCAGTCGGCGGCGATCGCCTCGAGCGGCGTCAGAATCTCGCCTTGGCGCTGTTTGCGCCAGGTGTCGGTGAAAAAGAGGCGAACTTCGTCGCGGCTGGGATTGAACATCGTGGAACCGGTGCGTGGGAGTGGGGCGTGTGCGAGGCGCGATGATGCGCGATGGTGCGCGACGGTGCGTATAAGCACTGCGCACTTCGGGTAAAACACTATTTTACGCGGCGGCCACGCGGGCTGCAGGCGCGGTGCACGGCCTCGGGTTTCGAGCTGGTCCGCGCCTAGAGATCGGGTGGCGGGGTCTTCGGCCGGAACTCGCACAGCGGCTCAATCACGCAATGCCAGCATTCGGGGCGGCGCGCCTTGCACACGTAGCGTCCATGCAGAATCAGCCAGTGGTGCGCATCGTGCCTGAATTCGGCGGGCGTGAATTTTTCGAGTGCCGCTTCGACCGCGCGCACGTCCTTGCCGGGCGCGAGGCCGGTGCGGTTGGCGACGCGGAAAATGTGCGTGTCGACCGCGATGGTCGGATGGCCGAACGCCGTGTTCAGGATCACGTTGGCCGTTTTGCGGCCGACGCCGGGCAGCCCTTCGAGCGCCTCGCGATTCTCGGGCACCTCGCCGCCGTACTGGTCGAGCAGGATGCGGCAGGTCGCGATCACGTTCTTCGCCTTCGTGCGATACAGACCGATCGTCTTGATATAGCTCGCGACACCTTCCTCGCCGAGGTCGAACACCTTCTGCGGCGTGTTCGCGACCGGGAACATCCTGCGCATCGCCTTGTTAACGGATACGTCGGTCGCCTGCGCCGACAGCAGCACCGCGATCAGCAGTTCGAACGGCGTCGTGTACTCGAGCTCGGTGGTCGGATGCGGATTCAGGCTCTGAAGCGTTTCGTAGATCGCGCGGCGTTTGTTCGCGTTCATGCGGAGCGGGTCCGTGTGGATGGGGCAGGCTGCGCCAGCATGGTCAGCGCGCGGTCGGTGGCGAGTTGGACGGCGGGTTCGGCTCGTCGGATGGCTGCTCCGAGCCGCCCGTGTCGTCGCCGCCAGCGAGGCCGAGACGGCGGCGGCGCGCTTCAGCGGCGTCGATCTGGGCCTGCACGTCGGCGCTGACGTTCTCGGTATTCAGCGGTCCCTCGCCCTTCGCGACCATGTCTTCTTTCTTCTTGCGCGCGCGTTCGAGCGCGGCCTGGATGATCGCGCGTTTCTTCGCTTCTGCGTCGTCCGCAAGCGGTGAAGCGGAAGTGTCGGACGGCGCTGTCGCGGCGGGGGCCTGCACCGCGGCCGGCGCAGTCGCCGGCGCGCTCGCGCTCGCCGCTCGCCGCGCCGCCGCACGCGCTTCGGCGGCATCGCGCTCGCGCGCGATACGCGTCTCGTGGCGGTCATGACGCGCTCGCGCCGCGTCGGCCTGGCTCTGGCTCCAGGCGTTCCAACCGGAGGCCTCGCCAGTCACGGGCAGCATCGCGATGCAGTCGACCGGGCAGGGCGGCACGCACAGGTCACAGCCGGTACATAGCTCGGCGATCACGGTGTGCATCTGTTTCGGTGCGCCAACTATCGCGTCGACGGGACACGCCTGCATGCACAGCGTGCAGCCGATGCACACCTGTTCGTCGATAACCGCCAGGGGACGCGGACGTTCGACGCCATTGGCGGAATTCAGCGGAATCACCGGTTTGCCGAGCAGCGCGGCGAGGCGCGCGATGCCCTCGGCACCGCCGGGCGGGCACTGGTTATAGTTCGCCTTGCCGCTAGCGACGGCTTCGGCATACGGACGGCATGCGGGATAACCGCACTTCGTGCATTGCGTTTGGGGCAGCAGATCTTCGATGCGATCCGCGAGTGTTTTGACGTCTGTCACGGTTACGACGCGGGGACTTGCCGTGCGATCGCACAGCCTGAAATAAATAACCCATTATCGCCGATTTCCCGGATTGCCATTCGCAATCCATGTGCCATAATCGAAGCGCTTCATTCGAAAGACCGCAGAAAGGGTGTGTTTCCCAACCACGACGCGCCCGCTAAACGCCGCCACTGCAAGGCTCGAGGAGAGGCCGGCGGCGCGATCCGGACAACGCGGCTCACGAAGACGATGCCACCATGAATCAGCCGAAAATCAAAAGAGATCCTGAAGGCACGAGGCGCCGCATTTTGCTTGCGGCTGCCGAAGAGTTTGCAAGTGGAGGACTGTTCGGCGCGCGAGTCGATCAGATCGCCCGCCGCGCGGAAACCAATGAACGTATGCTCTATTACTACTTCGGTAGCAAGGAGCAGCTATTCACCGCGGTACTCGAGCACGCGTTCAGCGCGCTCAACGAAGCGGAGCGCACGCTCGAACTCGGTGGAGTCGCGCCCGTCGAGGCCGTTACGCGTCTCGCGCATTTCGTGTGGGACTACTACCGCGATCATCCCGAGTTGCTGCGACTCATCAACAACGAGAATCTGCACGAAGCACGCTATATGCAGAAGTCGACGCGCATACGCGAAATGATTTCGCCGATCGTCGCCACGCTCGGCGGCATTCTCGAACGCGGGCAACGCGCGGGGCTGTTTCGCACGAACATCGACCCGCTGCGCTTTTACGTCACGCTGTCGGGCATGGGCTACTACATCGTGTCGAACCGTTTCACGCTCGAGGCGACGCTCGGCCGCGATTTCAGCAGCGCCGCCGAACGCGGCGAGGTGATTCAGATGAATACCGAACTGCTGCTCGCGTATCTGTTGAGAAAGTAACGGGTGTTGCCGCGGGGACCATTGCTGCGGTAAAAAATCAGTATCACGAACAAAGCGAGATAAAAAAGCCAACGGCCTCGAACGAGACCGTTGGCTTTTTCAATGCTATTGCAGGTTTAGTGCTCAGGCTTCGACTTTCTCTTTCGTCGTTCTTGCCGCCTTGTTGTGCTCGAGAATGAAGTCGCGCAATTGCGGGTAAATGATCGTGCGCCAGCGGCGGCCCGAGAAAATGCCGTAGTGGCCGCATTTCTCCGCAGTGAAGTGACGCTTGTTCTTCGCCGGAATGCCGCTGCACAAGTCGTGCGCCGCGTAAGTCTGGCCGTCTCCGGAAATGTCGTCGAGTTCACCTTCGATCGTAAACAGCGCGGTCGTCGTGATGTCCTGCGGCCGCACTGGTTCGCCGTTGACGACCCACGTGCCATCGGCAAGACGGAATTCCTGGAACACGACGCGGATCGTGTCGAGGTAATAGTCGGCATCCATGTCGAGCACCGCGTTGTACTCGTCGTAGAAGCGGCGGTGCGCTTCGGCGTCGTCCTCGTCGCCGCGCAGCAGGCTCTGGTAGAAATCCCAGTGCGACGCCGCGTGACGCTCCGGATTCATCGCGACGAAACCGGTGTGCTGCAGGAAGCCGGGATAGACCTTGCGGCCCGCGCCCGGATAGTTCGGTGGCACCGTGAAGATCACGTTGTTCTCGAACCACTCGTACGAGTGCTGCGTGGCCAGCGAATTGACCGAGGTCGGGCTCTTTCGTGCGTCGATCGGGCCGCCCATCATCGTCATCGTGCGCGGCGTGTCCTCGCCGCGGCTCGCCATCAGCGAAATGGCGGCGAGCACCGGCACCGTCGGCTGGCACACCGAGATCACGTGCAGATTCTTCGCGCCGATATGGCGAATGAATTCCTGGATATACGCGATGTAGTCGTTCAGACCGAACTCGCCGGCTTCGAACGGCACCATGCGCGCGTCGATCCAGTCGGTGATGTAGACCTTGTGGTCTTGCAGCAACGTGGTGACGGTGTCGCGCAGCAGCGTGGCGTGGTGTCCCGACAACGGTGCGCAGACGAGCACGACCGGCTCGTCTTTCAATTGGTTGACAGCTTCGCTGTCGTCCGCGAAACGCTTGAAGCGCATCAGACGGCAGAACGGCTTTTCGATGAACGTCTGCTCGACGATCGGAATGTTATGACCGTCCTTGACAATCTGGTGAATATTGAATTCAGGCTTCTCGTAGTCCTTGCCGAGCCGGTACAGCAGTTCGTAGCCGGCGGAAAGGCGCGTGGCGCCCGGCACATAGGCTAGCGGACTGGCCGGATTCGCAAATGATTTCGATGCGGCCTGAGCCCAGGCAGTGAGGGGGCTCAGGATCGCCCGCTGGAATTCGTGAAATTGATAGAGCATGTTTGCTCCGTATTAAGCGGTTCGCATGGGGCTTCGCAAACACGCGTGAGGCGTTGCGGCGGGCCATTGTAGTTGTAGGCACATTATTGTCGGCCGACAGTCATCGATGATATCGAACAAGGCAAATTTGTGCAAAGCAACAATATTCGCATTCAGTGTACGCGAATTGTCACGGCGTCATGCTAATGGCGATGCTGCTCCGCCGCTATCAGGGCTTGCCTGAACCTCAAGCTCCATCGCGCGGATGCCGTTATGCGGCGGATGGCCGGTCGCCTGCGCCATTTCCTGCTCGTGCTTCATCAGGTTCAATCCGGTGTGTACCAGCGCCACGTGCGAAAACGCCTGAGGAAAATTGCCCACCAGACGTTTTTCGACCGGGTCGTACTCCTCGGACAGCAGGCCGACGTCGTTGCATAGCGCGAGCAGCCGCTCATACATCTCGATCGCCTCCTGCACGCGCCCCTGCAGCGCGAGGTTGTCCACCATCCAGAACGAACATGCAAGAAAGGTGCCCTCCCCGGGCGGCAGGCCGTCGTCGTATTCGGTGGTGCGGTAGCGCCGCACGAAGCCGCCGTGCATCAGGTCCCGCTCGATCGCCTCGACCGTGCCCTTGATACGCGGATCGTGCGGTGGCAGGAAGGCGACCAGCGGCATCAGCAGCACGCTCGCGTCGAGCTGGTCGCTGCCATAGTACTGTGAAAACGCATTGAGCTCCGGATTCCACGCCTTCTCGCAGACCTCGGCGTGGATCGTGTCGCGCGTCGCGCGCCATTCGTCGAGGGGGCCGTCGAGCTTGAACATTTCGGCCGAGCGGATCGCGCGGTCGAACGCGACCCACGCCATCACCTTCGAGAACGTGAAATGCTCGGGGCCGCCGCGCGTCTCCCAGATGCCTTCGTCGGGTTCGCGCCAGATCGTGCTCAGGTGCTCGAGCATCGCGCGCTGCACGCTCCACGCGGTGACGTCGGCCTGCAGTCCGCCGACGCGCGCGAGATGCAGCGCGTTCATCACCTCGCCGTAGACGTCGAGCTGACGCTGCCCGACCGCGTTGTTGCCGATGCGCACCGGTTTCGCGCCCTCGTAGCCGGGCAGCCAGTCGATTTCGGATTCGGGCAGGCGCCGCTCGCCGCCGATGCCGTACATGATCTGCAACTGGTTCGGCGCGCCCGCCATCACGCGGCCGAGCCAGCTGCGCCAGGCGCGCGCTTCGTCGTAGTAGCCGCCGCGCATCATCGCGAGAAGCGTGATGGTCGCGTCGCGCAACCAGCAGTAGCGGTAGTCCCAGTTGCGCTCGCCGCCGAGCTGCTCCGGCAGCGACGTGGTGGGCGCCGCGACGATGCCGCCGGTCGGCTCGTAGGCGAGCGCGCGCAGGGTGATGAGCGAGCGGCGGATCGGTCCGGCCCAGCGCCCCTCGACGGTGCCGCGGGCCGCCCATTCGAGCCAGTGGTTCTCGGTGCGCGCGAGCGACGTGTGCGGATCGTGCGCGGGCGGAATGCGCAGGTGCGACGGCGCGTAGGCGAGCGAGAACGGCACCCGCTCGCCTTCGGTCACGGTGAATTCGGCGACCGTCTTCATGTCTTCGCCGTGTAGTTCGACCGGCGTGCGCAGCACCGCGTTGTCCGGGCCGACGATCGCCTTGATGCCGCTGTCGTGCTTGAGCTTGTCGACCCACGGAATCGAGAAGCCGTAGTCGAAGCGCAGCACGAGTTCCATCTTCATCCGCACGGTGCCGCGCTTGCCGACGACGATACGGATCAACTCCGACCAGCCGTTGCCAGGCGGCATGAAGTCGATCAGCGTGACGGCGCCGTCGGGCGTTTCGAAGTCGGTTTCGAGAATCAGCGTTTCGCCGCGATAGCGCCGCGTGATGGTCGGCGCGCCGTGCTCGCCCCCGGTGGCGGGGGCGAGCAGCCAGCGGCCGTTGTCGGGCGTGCCGAGCAGCGCGGCGAAGCATGCGCCCGAGTCGAAGCGCGGCCAGCAGAGCCAGTCGATGGAACCCTCGCGGGAGACGAGCGCGGCGGTATGGCCGTCGCCGATCAGTGCATAGTCTTCGATGTGTGCAGGCATGGACAACGTGTCGGAAAAACGAGTCGTTATTACGGACGGCGACAACAGCCGCGCTTCGAGGGAGTGTTATTACCGGACTACGATCAGCATTGTTTGGTTCACCACATAGTGCGGCAAAACGTGGATTGGTAAATTGTCAAATCCATGCCTACAATCGGATTTCATGCCGATGTCCGGCGATATGCCGGACTGCGAATCGGCCTTGCTCATGGCGCATGCAGACGCCGTTTCCGAGGACGAAAGCCATGCTGAACCCTTCGAAATCCGATTGCATCACGATTCTCTCCGCCGCCAGTCAGCTTGCCGGCGATTCCATGCTGCCGCTCGATCATGACCGGCTCGGCCTGAGCCGCAACGGCATGCTGGCTGCCGCGTCCTTCCTGGTCGAGCGGGCCTGCTTCCGGCGCTATCAGCAGGACGCCGGTCATTATGCGGTCGGCGCGCTGTCGTTGCAGGGACGCCTGCGGCTCGATCAACTGGCGAACGGTTGAGCGGTAGCGCCGCGGGTTCGTCGCGCAGATCCTGGCGTATCCGCGCCGCGCTTTCGCCGCATTCTTTCGTACTGCGCCTTCGCGTGGCGTAGGCGGATGTTCGCGTGGCGCGTTGAAGTCGCGCGCGTGCATTTCGCACAATGCCCGCATCTCGCGTATGTCACGGCGTGACATTTGCCGCGCTCTGACTCGTGCGAAAGGCGTTGGCACCGCCCGAACGTTCCCTTCAGGCCAAAACGCCTCGACACCGGACGCAAATCTCGCGCCCGGTGTTGCCGCATGTCGCTCACAGATGCGACGAGCCCACGCCGAAGATCCCGATGATGCCGATGATAATCAGATAAAGCGCGACGATGTAGTTCAACAGGCGCGGCATGATCAGGATCAGGATGCCGGCGATCAGCGAAACGAGCGGACCCAGGCTGAGAGTGACGTTCATGAAGACTCCGTAGTTGAGACGCGTGACGCGCGATTGAGAAAACGATTGAAGAACGCCCCGCCGCGCGGGACCAGAGCCGCTGGCGCAGACCGCGCGGCAGCGGCGGATTCACTGCATGATCCGACCTAACGCTCTTATACTGACTGCGACAACAACAACGCGGAACGACACTCGATTCGCGGCGCGGCAGACCAGACACCGTAACACCCGCTTGTACACCGGCTCATTCGCGAGCCCGTACCGGACAACCGATGTCCAGGAGGCCCCATGCTTCGCAGTCGCCGTGCCGTCTGGCGTGTTGCCGTGCGCCCAGTCCCGACTTCCGCTTTTACTTCTGTTCTTGCCCGTGTTTGTCTTTCGGGTTCCCGTCCGCATCGCGCGGACCGCGCCGCGCGTCGCGCGAGGCGGCCAGCGCACTTGCGGGCCGCCCGTTCGATGATAAAAGGTTTCGCGCTGATGGTTTCGATTGTTGCTTCGCACGCGTATGCGCAAGATTCCGGCCCGGTCCCCGCGGACGGCGTCTATACGATGCTGGTCGGTACTTACACCAGCGGCAAGAGCGAGGGCATCTACGTCTTCCGCTTCGATACGAAGACCGGCGCGGCGACCCAGGTGTCGGTCGCGCAGACGGTCAATCCGTCGTTTCTGGTCGTGAGCCGCGACCGCCGCTTCGTCTATTCGGTCAACGAACTGCCCGGCGACAACGGCCCGGCCACCCAGCGTGGCGGCATCAGCGCGTTCGGCTTCGATGCCGCGCGCGGGCAGCTGACGTTTCTGAACAAGGTGTCGTCGGATGGCAATGATCCTTGCTATCTGAGCATCGCGCCGGACGGCAAGTATCTGCTGAGCGCAAACTATTCGGTCGCGCCCGATCCGGGCGGCAGCTTCGCGGTGTTTCCGCTGCAGGCGAACGGCCAGCTCGGCACCTCGGTGCAGACCGTGCATCACGAGGGCGGCGGTCCGGTGAAAGGGCGGCAGGACAACTCACACGTGCATTCGACCGTGTTCTCGCCGGACGGCCATTATCTGTTCGCGCAAGACCTCGGCGCCGACAAGCTGTACTCGTACCGCTACGCGCCGCAGAGCAGCGCCGGCGCGGGCCCATTCGTGGCGACCGACTGGGGCTACACGCAGCAGAAGGCCGGCACCGGTCCCCGCCATCTGATCTTTGGCACTGACGGCAAGCACGCGTATCTGACGAGCGAACTGGCGGCCACCGTCAGCACGTTCGACTACCACGACGGCAAGCTCGAGCTCGTACAGACGCTGTCTCTCACCGAGCCTGGCTTCAAGGGGCAGGTGGGCGCGGCGGCGATCCACATGTCGCCGGACGGTCGCTTCGTGTATGCGTCCAATCGCGGCGACGCAAACGAGATCGTGATCTTCTCGGTCGATCCCGCCAATGGGCATTTGAAGCAGATCGGCCGGCAGTCGACCCTCGGCAAGTCACCGCGCGAGTTCACCATCGATCCGACCGGCAACTGGCTGATCGTCGGCAATCAGTTGAGCGACACGGTCTATGTGTTCAAGCGCGATCCGCAGACGGGGCTGCTCGATCCGAATCCGAAGCAGCATTTCGAACTCGGCTCGCCGGTCGATTTCAAGCTGGTGTCGCCGTCGTGACGCACACCGCCTCGCCAATTCACCGCGCGCTCATTCCGCCGGCCCCGGCGCGAGCACTTCGCGGCTGCCGTTGATACTCATCGCCGACACGAGTCCGGCCGTCTCCATCTGCTCGACGAGCCGCGCCGCGCGGTTGTAGCCGATGCGCAATTGCCGCTGCACCGACGAGATCGACGCGCGCCGCGTGCGCACGACGAAGGCGACCGCTTCGTCGTACAGCGGATCGGCTTCCGCATCCGGCGCCTCGCCGAACAGGTCCTGGGCCGCGCCGCCATCGGTGGCTGGGCCGTCGAGGATACCTTCCTCGTATTGCGGCTCGCCGAACTGCTTCAGATACTCGACGATCGCATGCACTTCCTCGTCGGCGACGAACGCGCCATGCACGCGCTGCGGGTAGCCGGTGCCCGGCGGCAGGAACAGCATGTCGCCCTGGCCGAGTAGCGACTCGGCGCCCATCTGGTCGAGAATCGTGCGCGAGTCGATCTTCGACGACACCTGGAACGCGACGCGCGTCGGAATGTTCGCCTTGATGAGGCCGGTGATCACGTCGACGGACGGCCGCTGCGTCGCGAGGATCAGGTGGATGCCGGCCGCGCGCGCCTTCTGCGCAAGCCGCGCGATCAGCTCTTCGATCTTCTTGCCGGCGACCATCATCAGATCGGCGAGCTCGTCGATCACGACGACGATCAGCGGTAGCGGCGCGAGCGGCTCGGGTGCGTCGGGCGTCAGCGAGAACGGGTTGCCGAGCTTCTTGCCCTTCGCCTCGGTGTCGCGGATCTTCTGGTTAAAGCCCGCGAGGTTGCGCACGCCGACCGCCGACATCAGCCGGTAGCGCTTTTCCATTTCACCGACGCACCAGTTCAGCGCGTTGGCCGCGAGCTTCATGTCGGTGACGACGGGCGCGAGCAGATGCGGAATCCCTTCATAGACCGACAGTTCGAGCATCTTCGGGTCGATCATGATCAGGCGCACTTCCTCGGGCGTCGCCTTGAACAGCAGCGAGCAGATCATCGCGTTGATCGCGACCGACTTGCCCGAACCGGTCGTGCCGGCCACCAGCATGTGCGGCGCCTTCGCGAGATCGGCAACGACCGGATGACCGGTGATGTCCTTGCCCATCGCGAGCGTCAGTTGCGAGTGCGAGTTCTGGTAGACGTTCGCTTCGAGAATTTCCGATAGCCGGATCGTTTGGCGCTTCGCGTTCGGCAGTTCGAGGCCCATGCAGGTTTTGCCCGGAATCGTTTCGACCACGCGAATCGACGTGAGACCGAGCCCGCGCGACAGGTCCTTCATCAGACCGACGATCTGGCTGCCGCGCACGCCGAGCGCCGGCTCGACTTCGAAGCGCGTGATGACCGGCCCCGCCGATGCGCCGACCACCGTCACCGGCACCTTGAATTCCTGCAGGCGCTGCTCGATCAGCTGGCCGGTTTCGCGGAGCTTTTCGTCCGGGATCGATTCGATGTCGGTGTCCGCAGGGGCGAGCAGATCGAGCGTCGGCAGTTCGACCATCGATGCGGCCGGCGCATGGAACTCGAAGCCGTTGACTGGCACGTGGCCGCGCAGCGGCGGGCGGGCGGCGGGCTCGGTGGCGGCTTGGTCGGCGGGTTGGTTGATGGGTTGGTCCTGCGGTTGCGGTGTCGGCGTCGAAGTTGATGACGGCGAGGCGTTCGCGGGCTCGATCGCGGGCTCGGTCCGAGCGGGCAGGGAAGCGGGGCCGAGCTTGCTCTCCCACGGCACCAGCGTTTTGTCGTTGACGATTTCGGCGACAGGCGCGAGCGCTTGGTGCGGCGTCGCGTCGACGGCGGGGGCCGATTCGACGGTTCGCGCGGATTCTTCCCTCTGCGATGCCGGGATGCTGGTGTTTGTCTGTATGGCTGTAGTCGCTTGCGCAGCGGTGACGCCGATCTGCGCGGGGCTGTCGATCACGGGCGCCGACTGCGTCGGATCGTTGTCGACCGGCGGTACGTCTTCTGGCGAAGCGTCGTCGTGCAGGCTGGCTGCGAAGCGCTGGAATGGAGTGGCCATCGGTGCCTCGCCCGGCGTCTCATGTTGCGGCGCGCTTGCAGCGGATATCGACCGCTCGACCGCCGCAACGGGCTCTACCCCCGCGGCTTCGACAGCCGCAGCCGCCACGTCGGCCACCGACTCCATCGCAGCCGTAAGCGGCGCATGAATGACCGGCGGTTCGGTCGGCCATTGCGCAACCGCTTCGTTGCCGCCCTCGACCGGCGTATCAGACTCAGCCGCCGTATGCTCAGCCGTCAACTCGACCGGTGCGGCTTGTTGCTGCGACTGCGCCGGCAGCACGCTCTGCGCCGCTCTCTGCACGTTCTGCGCATGCGAGGCCGCAATCGTCTCGCCGTTTTCGACAGGTAGCGCGTCCTGCTGCGCCGGCGGCAGATCGAACGCCGTCGACGCATGCTCCGCATCGCCGATCTTCGCGCTATCGGCGCCACGGCTGCGCGCGAGACTCACGCCGGCCATATCGGTCCAGCGCGCGGCGTTTTCCGCGATGCTGCGCAGCGTTTCCTCGACGCTCGCGGGCGGCGCGACTGTCGATGCGTTCGCCATCGTCCGCGTGAAGTTCGGTACGGGCCGGCCCACGGTCGACGGCAATGTCACGCCATTGGCGCGCGTAGCGGCCGGGAACGGTTGACGCGCGGTCGCACCGCGATTGACCGCCGCGCTGCCATCGGCCGGACGTGGCAGCGACGACGGACGGCTTGCGCGGCCCGCAGCATTCATCGATCCCGCTGTCACGCCGATACCGGCGCCCGACGCGGCGGCGCGACCCGCCATTGCCTGTGCCGCTCGCGCCGATACGCCGGACGCGGCCGCGGCCGTCGCCGCCAACGCGGCACTGGAGCCGAACGGCGCGGCCGAGCGCTGTTCGCCGACGGAGCGCCGACCGACCTGCGCCGCGCCGTCACGAGCCGACGTGCCCGATGCAGACGATGCACCCGCGGCACCCAGCGATCCCGCCAACGTCGCCGCACGCGGCTGCGTCGGGCGCAGCCAGCCGGCCGGCGCGACCGGCTCGGTCGGCACGAACGATGCGGCGGGCCTGTGCGCCGCTCGATCGACATGCGGCGCCTGGGTCGCCATCGATGCGGCTGGACGCGGCGACGCAATCGACCCCGGGCGCAACTCCGGCTCGTTCTGCCTGGCCGGCCCGCGCGCGGGGCCAGCGGCCACATCGGCGCGCCGGCCCGCGCCGGCGCTACGGGCGGAAGCGTCCTTGCTACCCGCAATGCCGGCCGCTGCAGCGGCGGCGCTTGCGCCGCGCCCGCTCGCGGGCGGACGCCACACCGTCGGCCGCGCGTAGCGACCCTTGCTGTTGCGCGGTGCCATCGTGTTGGTAGCAGGCGAAACATGCGATGGCGCGCCGTCGTCGACGCTGCGGTGGCGGCGCGCATCCTCGTCGCGCTTCGCGAGTCCGCGCGACAGACCGAGGCCGAACGCGCCGTCGGCCCAGGCGGCGACGTCGCTCCAGCGGAAGTCGATCAGCCAGGGCAGGCTGATCACGAGCAGCGCGAGCGCCGCGAGCGGCGTGCCGATACGGCCGAGCAGATGACCCAGCCCCGCGGCGAGCGCATGACCGAAACCATTGACGCCGACGCTGCCGATCAGCGAGCCCTCGAGCGTGCAACTCGCGACCAGCACGCAGACGAAGCCGAGCCACAGCCGGATCGTGCCGGGGCCGCGCAGACCCGCGCCGCCCGGCAGCACCGATTTCACGAGGCGCCACAAAAGTGGAATGAACCAGACGGCCGACCCGCCGAACCAGCCGAAAACTACCGTGTGCATACCAGACATCTACGAATGACGGAGCGCGCGCGAGAAGCGCAATCCGTCGAGTTTAAACGGCGCAGCGCGCGGCTTCGAAGGCCGGCGTGAGTCCCGAACGCAGCGCAAACTCGCATCACTTGTCGCTACGATCGAACGTAAGTGTGTCGCCGTTATCGAGGATCAGCTGCATCTGCTGCGGCGCTCGCATCTGCACGCCGGTGCGATCGATGCGCTCGAGCGCATCGAGGAACGGCTTTTCGATGTCGCCGCGCGGCGAGACGCACGCCATGCGCGTGCCGGCGAGGGTGCCAAAGCTCAGCTTGCCGTCCTTCAGCATGTATGAACCCATGAAGCGGTTGCAGCCGGAAAAGCCACTCGCGTGACGCTGACCGCCTTCGGTCGATAACGTCAGCGTGAGCGGCCCCTGATCCTTCGGCGGCGCCGCGCGCGCCGTGCCATCGGCGTTCTTCCACGCGCTCAGCACCCAGCTCGTGTCGTCGAGAAGTTGCGCGGCGGCGGGATTGAACGGATCGGGCGGCGGCGCCGACGTGTCCGGATGTTTCGGAATCGCGCAGGCACCGAGCAGCGCGGCGATGCTCAACGCGGCGACGGCCGTGCGCAGGCACGGAGTGATGCGCGCAAGACGTCGCGGGCGGGAGCGGATGAGCATGGCGTCGTTCCTGTTCAAACTGGCGAAGGCGTAAGGGTAACGTACTAAGCTTGCCGTGCGCGAGCGATGCTCGCGGCGACGTGATCGCGGGTACCAACGTCGCAGCGGCAGCGCGGTTCCGACCGACCGCGATGGCCTCGCGAGCGCGCCCACGGCCGCCGCGCGGCAAGGGGCCCGCATGTTAACATCGCGGTCTATCCAATCCCACCCTCATCCCGACTTTTATCTGGAGTTCCCATGCAGATCGGCCAACGGATCGGCACGCCCCTTTCTGAATCCGCGACGCGCGTGATGCTGCTGGGCGCCGGCGAGCTCGGCAAGGAAGTGATCATCGCGCTGCAACGGCTGGGCGTCGAAGTGATCGCCGTCGACCGTTACCCGAATGCGCCGGGCCATCAGGTCGCGCATCGCGCGCACGTGATCGACATGACCGACCGCGCCGCGCTGCGCGCGCTGGTCGAGCAGGAACGCCCGCATCTGATCGTCCCTGAAATCGAGGCGATCGCCACCGACGAGCTCGCCGCAATCGAAACCGAGGCGCTCGCCGAAGTGATCCCGACCGCGCGCGCCACCCAACTGACGATGAACCGCGAAGGCATCCGCCGCCTCGCTGCTGAAGAGCTTGGCCTCGCGACCTCGCCGTATGCGTTCGCCGATTCGCTCGACGAGCTGCGCGCGGGCATCGCGACGGTCGGCTATCCGTGCGTCGTGAAGCCGGTGATGTCGTCGTCGGGCAAGGGGCAGTCGGTGCTGCGCAGCGACGCCGATGTCGAACCCGCGTGGCAGTATGCGATGGCGGGCGGCCGCGTGAATTACGGGCGCGTGATCGTCGAGGGTTTCATCGACTTCGAATACGAAATCACGCTGCTGACCGTGCGCGCGATCGACCCCGCGAGCGGCGCGGTCAGCACATACTTCTGCGATCCGATCGGCCACGTGCAGGTGGCGGGAGACTATGTCGAATCGTGGCAACCGCAGCCGATGAGCCCGCTCGCGCTCGAGCGTTCGCGCGAGATCGCCCACAAGGTGACGGCGGCGCTCGGCGGCCGCGGTCTCTTTGGCGTGGAACTTTTCGTGCGCGGTGACGACGTATGGTTTTCGGAAGTCAGCCCGCGTCCGCACGACACTGGGCTCGTCACGCTGTGCTCGCAGCGCTTCTCGGAGTTCGAACTGCATGCGCGCGCGATCCTCGGCCTGCCGGTCGACACGTCGCCGCGTGCGCCGGGCGCGTCGGCGGTGATTTACGGCGGTCGCGACGAGGCCGGCATCGCGTTCGAAGGCGTCGCGGCGGCGCTCGCGGTACCCAATGCGGACCTGCGCCTGTTCGGCAAGCCGGAGAGCTTCGTCAAACGTCGCATGGGCGTCGCGCTCGCGACCGGCGAGAACATCGACGAGGCGCGCTCGCGCGCGAAGCAGGCCGCGGCCGCGGTGCGGCCGGTGTCGGCGAAGTAAGGGGAGGCGGCGACGCGTGGCGCAACAGTGTGCGGGACGCACGCGAACGAGCCCGCCGCATTCGTTTTTCGCTTATCGAAGCAAAGAGATTGGAGCAGAGGATCGTATGGCGCCTGAATCGCGTAGCAATCGATGGCGCGGCGCGTTTCGCCGTGTCGGCGCACTCGGCGTGGCGTTCGCGCTGTGTGCCGGCATCAGCGGCTGCGGCCTCGCGGCCGCACCTTGCCGGGTCGCTTCGGCGGGACTGAAGATCGTGCCGATCGTCGGGCACGTCGCCGCCGCGCCGACCGATGCGTGCGCCGATGTGATCGATCCTTGACCTATCGTTGAACTGCCTGTGACTCGTCTGTAAGCCGGCCTCGCGGCTGGTGTGCCTTCCCCGCCTGACCCCCGCAACAATCGAGGTGCTCGATGAAGACATGGCGTGTTGCACTCCTCACGGCGGCAGTATCGACGGTGGGCTGGGCGGCGGCATTTTCCGGCGGCGCGTCGGCCGCGCCGCTGCAGTTCCGGCACATCGAGGGCAAGAACCACCAGACGCGCAAATACACGTGCGCGACCGGCAAGATTCTGCAGGTCACCTATTGGAACGCGCAGAACGGACAAAGCTTCGCCGTGCTGCCGGTGAAAGGCACGTCGATGCTGTTCGTCAACACGATCTCGGCGTCCGGCGCGAAGTACCAGGCCGGCAGCTATACGTGGTGGACCAAGGGTCCGCGCGCCAACCTGTATGACCTGACGAGCGGCGAGAACGCGCCGCCGATCCTCTCCGACTGCGTGACCGTGATCCGTTGATTCGCCGATCGGCGACACATGGACCCGATGCGATGGTTCCTTCCTCTGCCGCCGCCTCCTTCCGCCGCTTCCTTCTTTGCGCGCACTTCTCGTGCTTGGCCTCCTGCCCCCCGCGCGGCCTCCCGCTTTCGCGCGCATCGTTTCCATTCGAGTAGTAAGCTGTCCGGCATGGCGCTCGCCATGCCGTTTGCCATGCCGCGCGCGGTGCCGTGTTTCGCGCGCTGCCGTCGTTATCGTCTTCGATTGTCCCCCGAGTCATCAAGCGAGACCCTCAATGAAAGCATCGGACCTGTTCGTCAAATCGCTGGAAGCCGAAGGTGTCGAGTACGTGTTTGGCATCCCCGGTGAAGAAAATCTCGATCTGCTCGAGTCGCTGCGCCGCTCGAAAATCCGTCTGATCCTCACGCGCCACGAGCAGGCGGCCGGCTTCATGGCCGCCACCTACGGGCGGCTCACGGGCCGCACCGGCGTGTGTCTCGCGACGCTCGGCCCCGGCGCGACCAACTTCGTGACCGCGGCCGCCTACGCGCAGCTGGGCGGCATGCCGATGCTGATGGTCACGGGCCAGAAGCCGATCAAGTCGAGCAAGCAGGGGCACTTCCAGATCGTCGACGTGGTGCGGATGATGGAGCCGCTCACGAAATACACACGGCAGATCGTGTCGATCGGCAATATTCCGGCGACGGTGCGCGAGGCGGTGCGCCGCGCCGAGGAAGAGCGTCCGGGCGCGACGCATCTGGAATTGCCCGAGGACGTCGCGCACGAGGAGGGCGACGGCAAGCCGATTCCGCAGAGCTACAGCCGCCGTCCGGTCGCCGAGGAGAAGGCGGTCGCGCGCGCGGTCGAGGCGATCACCGCCGCGAAGCATCCGCTGCTGATGATCGGCGCTGGCGGCAACCGCAAGACTACGACGAAGATGCTGCGCGAGTTCGTCGACCAGATCGGCATTCCGTTTTTCACGACGCAGATGGGCAAGGGCGTGATCGACGAATCGCATCCTATGTGGCTCGGCAACGCGACGCTCTCCGACGGCGACTTCGTGCACCGCGCGATCGAACTCGCGGACTGCATCATCAACGTCGGTCACGACGTGATCGAAAAGCCGCCGTTCTTCATGCGCAGCGGCGAGGCGGGCGAAAAGACCGTGATCCACGTGAACTTCCTGGGCGCCGAAGTCGATCCGGTGTATTTCCCGCAGATCGAAGTGGTCGGCGATATCGCCAACGCGGTGTGGCAGCTCAAGGAGAGCCTGAAGACGCGTCAGGAGCACTGGGACTTCACGCGCTTCAAGGAGATCAAGGAGCACTTCGAGGCGCATCTGGTGAAAGGCCAGCACGACGACCGTTTTCCGATGTACCCGGTGCGGATCGTCAACGACGTGTACGAGACCACGCCGGTCGACGGCATCGTGTGTCTGGATAACGGCATGTACAAGATCTGGTTCGCACGCTACTACCGCGCGCACGAGCCGAATTCGCTGCTGCTCGACAACGCGCTGGCGTCGATGGGTGCGGGGCTGCCGTCGGCGATCGCGAGCAAGATCGTGCATCCGGAGCGCAAGGTGATCGCCGTATGCGGCGACGGCGGCTTCATGATGAACTCGCAGGAGCTCGAAACGGCGGTGCGTCTGAAGCTCGATCTGGTGATCCTGATTCTGCGCGACGACGCTTTCGGCATGATCCGCTGGAAGCAGGAGAACATGAACTTCCCGGACTACGGCATGACGCTTGCGAACCCCGATTTCGTCGCCTATGCGCAGAGTTATGGCGCGCAGGGGCATCGGGTCGAGGCGGCAGGGCAGTTCGCGCCACTGTTGCGCGAGTGCTTCGCGACGCCCGGCGTGCACGTGATCGACGTGCCGATCGACTATTCGGACAACGAGCGCGTGCTCAATCGCGAGATCAAGCGGCTGTCCGCGCGGCTTTGAGCTTCCGTGCATCGAATCAAGGAGAGTGCGACATGTTGCAGACAACCTATCCTTACTACCTCGCCAACGAGCCGGTGGCCGCCAACACCGACCTCGAAGTCACCGACAAATTCAGCGGCGAAGTCGCCACGCGTGTCGCAATGGCCGACGCCGCCGCGATCGACAAGGCGATCGGCCTCGCGGTCGATGCGATGCCCGCCATGCGCGCCTACCCGCCGTTCAAGCGCCAGGCGGTGCTCGAACATTGCGTGAAGCGCTTTCGCGAGCGCTACGACGAACTCGCGCTCGCGCTGTGCATCGAGGCGGGCAAGCCGATCAACGATTCGAAGGGCGAAGTCACGCGCCTGATCGATACGTTCAAGGTTGCCGCGGAGGAAAGCGTGCGTATCGACGGCGAGATCGTCAATCTGCAGATTTCTCCGCGCGCGAACGGTTACCACGGCTACGTGAAGCGCGCGCCGATCGGGCCATGCTCGTTCATCTCGCCGTTCAATTTTCCGCTGAACCTGACCGCGCACAAGGTCGCGCCGGCGATCGCGGCGGGCGTGCCGTTCGTGCTGAAGCCGGCGAGCCGCACACCGGTCGGGGCGCTGATCATGGGCGAAATTCTCGCCGAAACCGATCTGCCGAAGGGCGCATTCTCGATTCTGCCCGCGCATCGCGACGGCGCCGACCTGTTCACGACCGACGAGCGCTTCAAGCTGCTGTCGTTCACGGGGTCGCCCGCGGTCGGCTGGGAGTTGAAGCGCAAAGCCGGCAAGAAGAAGGTGATTCTGGAGTTGGGCGGCAACGCGGCCGCGATCGTCGACGGCGACCAGGGCGGCAAGCTCGACTACGTGGTCGACCGGCTCGCGTTCGGCGCGTTCTATCAGTCGGGGCAGAGCTGCATCGGCGTGCAGCGGATTCTCGCCCATGCGAGCGTCTACGACGCGCTGCGCGAGAAGCTGATCGCGAAGACGAAGTCGCTCGTGATGGGCGATCCGAAGAATGAAAAGACCTTCGTCGGGCCGATGATCTCCGAATCCGAAGCGAAACGGCTCGCCGGCTGGATGGAAGGGGCGGTGCAGGCGGGCGCGCGGATCGTCGCGGGAGGCAAGGTCGACGGCGCGATGTTCGAGGCGACGCTGCTCGAAAGCGTGAAGCGCGACACCGACCTGTATCGCAAGGAGGCCTTCGGGCCGATCGCGATACTCGAGCGCTTCGACGATTTCGAGGCGGCGCTCGCGCAGGTCAACGACAGCGACTTCGGCCTGCAGGCCGGCGTGTTCACCGACTCGCTCGCGCATGCGCATCGCGCGTGGGATGCGCTCGAGGTGGGCGGTGTCCTCATCAACGACGTGCCGTCGTTCCGTGTCGACAACATGCCGTATGGCGGCGTCAAGGATTCGGGGCTCGGGCGCGAGGGCGTGCGCTACGCGATCGAGGATATGACCGAACTGCGGCTGATGGTGATGCGCGAGACGTGGTGAAGGGATCGATCTGACGTGAGCGGGGGCGGGGCGGCGGTTCGCAATGGGGCCCGTGCGGGGCGGGGCGGCTGGCTGATGCCGCCGGTCGCCCGCAGCCGGTCGCCCGCAGCCGGTCGCCCGCAGCCGGTCGCCCGCCAAAGCGCCCGACTGTCACGCCACTGTCGTTTGTGCGCACTACGCTTCGACCGAAGCGACGGCCGGGAGCCGCCAGTCGGCTGTCACGAGCGTTTTTGCTGAAGTGCTACAATGCTCGGCTTTCGGCGGGTGTTTCCGCCAGCCGGAGCCGGCCGCATTAACCGAACTCAGACGGGTCTCGCGCGGAACGACGTGGCTCCGCCTTCATCATGATGCCCTCCGCGGTCCCGACCGCTGCTGCGCGCATCGCGCCACGCGCATTTTTAGCGAAAGCCACCATGTCCGACACCGCCGTCACGCCCAGTACCGAGACTTTTGATCAATTCGGCCTCGCGCCCGACATCCTGAAAGCCGTCAAGGAATCGGGCTATACGTCGCCCACGCCGATCCAGGCTCAGGCGATCCCGGTCGTGCTGGCGGGCCGTGACGTGATGGGCGCCGCGCAGACCGGCACCGGCAAGACCGCGAGCTTCTCGCTGCCGATCATCCAGCGTCTGCTGCCGCAGGCCAGTACGAGCGCGTCGCCGGCGCGCCATCCGGTCCGCGCGCTGATCCTCACGCCGACCCGCGAACTCGCCGACCAGGTCGCCGCGAACGTGCAGGCCTACGCGAAGCACACGGCGCTGCGCAGCGCGGTCGTGTTCGGTGGCGTCGATATGAATCCGCAGTCCGACCAGTTGCGCCGCGGCGTCGAAATCCTGATCGCGACGCCGGGCCGTCTGCTCGATCACGTGCAGCAGAAAACCGCGAATCTGGGTCAGGTGCAGATGCTCGTGCTCGACGAAGCCGACCGCATGCTCGACATGGGCTTTCTGCCCGACCTGCAGCGCATCCTGAACCTGCTGCCGAAAGAGCGCCAGACGCTGCTCTTCTCCGCGACGTTCTCGGGCGAAATCAAGAAGCTCGCCGCGACGTATCTGCGCAACCCGCAGACCATCGAAGTCGCGCGCAGCAACTCGACCGCGACCAATGTCACGCAGGTCGTCTACGAAGTCGCCGAGGGCGACAAGACCGGCGCGGTCGTGCAACTGATCCGCGAGCGCGGCCTGAAGCAGGTGCTCGTGTTCTGCAACAGCAAGATCGGCGCGAGCCGGCTCGCGCGCAGCCTCGAGCGCGACGGCGTAGTCGCGACCGCGATTCACGGCGACCGCACGCAGAGCGAGCGCATGCAGGCGCTCGACGCGTTCAAGCGCGGCGAAGTCGAGGCGCTCGTCGCGACGGATGTCGCCGCGCGCGGTCTCGACATCGTCGAACTGCCGACCGTGATCAACTTCGACCTGCCGTTCAACGCCGAAGACTACGTGCACCGGATCGGCCGGACGGGCCGCGCGGGCGCATCGGGCGACGCGCTGTCGCTGTGCAGCCCGAACGAGCGCAAGCAGCTGGCCGACATCGAGAAGCTGATCAAGCGTCCGCTCGACTTGCAGCGCCTGACCGTCGAGGCGCCAGTGCGCCATCATCACGAGGATCGTCCGCCGCGCCGCGATCGTAGCGAACCGCGCGACGAGCGCAGCCGCCGTCGCACGGGCGGAGCGTCGGGTTCGTATGACCGTCCGCATCATCATCGCGCGCAGCCGGTCGACGATTTCTTCCTGAAGCCGTACGAGCCGTCGCCGGCGTCGGTGCGCCAGATCGAGGACACGGCCACGTCGAACGCGCAGCAGAAGTCGGTGCCGAAGCGGCAGCTGGCCGCGTTGCTCGGTGGCTTCGGGATGCCGAGGAAGACGCCTTCGTCGTCGTAACGAAGGCTGCAGCTTGACGCGCTGGTGCAACGCCGCGCGTGCGCATCATGCCGATGTGCGAATGTTCATCCGTTGCGCCCACGCCGCGGTCGCGGCGCTGTAGAACTGTTCCAGCGTCGCAGGCGGCTCGCTCCCCAGCTCCAGTCCCAGATGCCGTGCCGCCGCGCCTAGCGCGTCCAGCGGTTTGTCGGTATCGAGCGCCGACGCGCCGTTCTGCTTGCTCAGTTTCTCGCCGTGCTCGTTCGTGACGACCGGCACATGCAGATACGCGGGCGTCGCCACGCCGAGACAACGCTGCAGGTAGATCTGCCGCGCCGTCGAATCCATCAGATCCGCGCCTCGCACGATGTGCGTGATGCCCGCGTCCGCATCGTCCACCACCACCGCCAGCTGATATGCCCACTGATGGTCCGCGCGGCGCAGCACGAAATCGCCGACCTCGGTCGCGAGGTTTTGCGTCTGCGGGCCCTGCCAGCGGTCGTCGAACGTGATCACGGCGCGCTCGCCGTCGGGCACGCGCAGCCGCCACGCGCGCGCCGGCTTGCCATGCAGACCCGTGCGGCACGTACCGGGGTAGGCGAGCGTGGTGTTGCGCGCGTGCGCGAGCACCAGCGAATCGGCGATTTCCTTGCGCGTGCAGCCGCACGGATAGACGAGACCGGTCGATTTCAACTGCTCCAGCGCCCGCTGATAGCGCGCCACGCGCTGGCTTTGCCAGACCGGCGTTTCGTCGGCGTGCATGCCGAAGCGTTCGAGGGTCGCGAGGATGTCCTCGGCGGCACCGGGCACCGTGCGCGGTCCGTCGACATCTTCGATGCGCACGAGCCACACGCCACGATGCGCGCGCGCGTCGAGCCAGCTCGCGAGCGCGCTGACCAGCGAGCCGACATGCAGCGGGCCGGTCGGCGACGGCGCGAAGCGTCCGCGATAGGTCATGGTTTGGGGACGACAGGCGACGCGCACGCGCCGCTTGCCGCCCGGGCTGTGATTACGCGGCGCACGCGGCCTTGCGGTCCGGATGGCACACCGGACAGGTCTTGCCCGCGACGTACATCGGCGATTGCTGTTGCTCGGGCGTGACCACCGCGCGGCAGCCGAAACATTGAACGGTCGCGGTCGGTTCGAGTTGCGGATTCAGCGCGGTGCGATAGTCGAACACGAAGCAGTCGCCGTGATAATGCGCGCCGCCCACTTCCTCGAAGTATTTGAGGATGCCGCCTTCGAGCTGGTACACGTTGTCGATGCCGACGTCCTTCATATGGATCGCGGCCTTCTCGCAGCGGATGCCGCCCGTGCAGAACGACACGACCGTCTTGCCTTCGAGGTCGGCGCGATTGTTCTCGATCACCTCGGGAAATTCGCTGAACTTCGTGATGCGATAGTCGAGCGCGTTGTCGAACGTGCCGACGTCGACTTCGAACGCGTTGCGCGTGTCGAGCATCACGACCGGACGGCCTTCGTCGTCGTGACCGCGGTCGAGCCAGGTCTTCAGCGTGGGTGCGTCGACGAACGGTGCGCGGCCGAGTTCCGGGCGAATCGCCGGCTTTTTCATCGTGATGATTTCGCGCTTGAGCTTGACCAGCATGCGCGTGAACGGCTGCTGGTCCGACAGGCTTTCCTTGAACCGCAGATTCGCGAACTTGCCTTCGAACAGCGGATCGTGGCGGAGGTAGTCGATGAACGCGTCGGTGTTCGCGCGCGCGCCGGCGATGAACAGATTGATGCCTTCCGGCGCCAGCAGGATGGTGCCGCGCAGGCCGAGCGCATTGCAGCGCTCGGTGACGAGCGGGCGCCAGGCGGCGGTGTCTTCGATGGTCGCGAATTGATACGCGGCGAGATTGACGATACTCATGTGTGTTCTGCGGTAAAGATGGCCTGCGTGGCGACGTGCGGCGGGCTGTGCCGCCGCTGTTGTGCCCGCGCTGTCGTGCCCCCGTATAAGCGCCGCGGTTTGGCGCGCGGTTGGGGCGGCCAGATGGCCATGTCGAAAGAGGCGAAACCGCTATTATCCCCCAACCCGGCATTTTCCCCGACCTGGCCGAACGGCCAAGGGGTTGCGCCAGCTCAAACAGCATTCGCGCCGCCCCCGTCCTGGCCGCTTGGCCAACGCCGTTTCGACCTGAAATCTGCGGAAGGGTGGGGTTACAATGTCGCCCATGTCAGATCCCCGCTTCGTTCATCTCCACGTTCACTCCGAATTCTCGATTGCCGACGGCATCGTGCGTCTCGACGACATCGTCGAGGCGGCGACCAAAGACGGTCAGGGCGCGCTCGCGCTCACCGACCTCGGCAACGCGTTCGGCCTCGTCCGTTTCTACCAGGAAGCGCGTGGCAAAGGTATCAAACCCATTGCCGGCTGCGACGTCTGGATCACCAATCCTGACGACCGCGACAAGCCTTCCCGCCTGCTGCTGCTGGTCAAGGACCACCGCGGTTACCTGAACCTCTGCGAATTGCTCAGCAAGGCCTCGCTGACGAACCAGTATCGCGGCCGCGCGGAAATCGAAGCCGGCTGGCTCGAATCCGGTCTGGGCGAAGGGCTGCTCGCGCTGTCGGGCGCGCAGCAGGGCGACATCGGTCTCGCGCTGGCGGCCGGCAACGAAGAGGCGGCGAAGCGCAACGCGCAGCATTGGGCGAAGGTGTTCCCGGGCGGCTTCTATATCGAGCTGCAGCGCTATGGCCAGCCTGGCGGCGAGCAGTACGTGCAGCAGGCGGTTGCGCTCGCGGCATCGCTGAAACTGCCGGTCGTCGCGACGCACCCGATGCAGTTCATGACGCCGGACGACTTCACCGCGCACGAAGCGCGCGTGTGCATTTCCGAAGGCGACATTCTCGCGAATCCGCGTCGCCAGAAGCGCTTTACGGCCGAGCAGTATTTCCGCTCGCAACAGCAGATGGCCGCGCTGTTCGCGGACATTCCTTCGGCGCTCGCGAACACCGTGCAGATCGCGAAGCGCTGCAATCTGACGCTCGAACTGGGCAAGCCGAAGCTGCCGCTGTTTCCGACGCCCGACGGCATGTCGCTCGACGACTACCTCGTGCAGCTGTCGAAAGAAGGCCTCGAAAAGCGGCTCGAACAGCTGTATCCGGACGCGGCCGAGCGCGACGCGCAGCGCGCGACGTATTATCAGCGCCTCGAATTCGAGTGCGGCACGATCATCAAGATGGGCTTTCCGGGCTACTTCCTGATCGTCGCGGACTTCATCAACTGGGCCAAGAACAACGGCGTGCCGGTCGGTCCCGGCCGGGGTTCGGGCGCGGGTTCGCTGGTCGCGTATGCGCTCGGCGTGACCGATCTCGATCCGCTGCGCTACAACCTGCTGTTCGAGCGTTTCCTGAATCCGGAGCGGGTGTCGATGCCCGACTTCGATATCGACTTCTGCCAGCACGGCCGCGATCGCGTGATCCAGTACGTGAAGGAGAAATACGGTGCGAACGCGGTGTCGCAGATCGCGACGTTCGGCACGATGGCAGCGAAGGCGGCGGTGCGCGACATCGGCCGCGTGCTCGATCTCGGCTACATGTTCACGGACGGCATCGCGAAGCTGATCCCGTTCAAGCCGGGCAAGCACGTGACGATCGCCGACGCGATGAAGGAAGAGCCGCTGTTGCAGGAGCGCTTCGACAACGAAGACGAAGTGCATCAGCTGCTCGAACTCGCGCAGCGCGTGGAAGGCTTGACGCGCAACGTCGGAATGCACGCGGGCGGCGTGCTGATCGCGCCCGGCAAGCTGACCGATTTCTGCCCGTTGTACACGCAGGGCGACGAAAGCGGCGTCGTCAGCCAGTACGACAAGGACGACGTCGAAGCGGTCGGCCTCGTGAAGTTCGACTTTCTGGGCCTGACCACGCTGACCATTCTGGATTGGGCCGAACGCTACATCCGCCGCCTCGATCCGTCGAAGCAGGACTGGTCGCTCGCCCAGGTGCCGCTCGACGACCCGGCGTCGTTCTCGATCCTGAAGAAAGCGAACACGGTCGCCGTGTTCCAGCTGGAAAGCCGCGGCATGCAGGGCATGCTGAAGGACGCGCAGCCCGACCGCTTCGAAGACATCATCGCGCTCGTCGCTTTGTACCGTCCGGGTCCGATGGATCTGATCCCGAGCTTCTGCGCGCGTAAGCACGGCCGCGAGGTGGTGGAATATCCGGACCCGCGTGTCGAACCTGTTCTGAAAGAGACCTATGGCATCATGGTCTACCAGGAGCAGGTGATGCAGATGGCGCAGATCATCGGCGGCTACTCGCTTGGCGGCGCCGACTTGCTGCGTCGCGCGATGGGTAAGAAAAAACCCGAGGAAATGGCGAAGCACCGCGAAATTTTCGCGGAAGGCGCGGCCACCAACGGACTCACGCGCGAGAAATCCGACGAAATCTTCGACCTGATGGAGAAGTTCGCGGGCTACGGCTTCAACAAGTCGCACGCGGCCGCCTACGCGCTGCTCGCGTACTACACCGCGTGGCTGAAGGCGCACCATCCGGCCGAATTCATGGCGGCCAACATGTCGCTCGCGATGGACGACACGGACAAGGTCAAGATCCTGTTCGAAGACTGCTTCGCGAACCGGATGGCCGTGCTGCCGCCAGATGTGAACCTGTCCGCGTACCGTTTCGAGCCGGTCGCCGAAGCCGACGGCAAGCGCTCGCGCACGATCCGCTATGGCCTCGGCGCGATCAAGGGCAGCGGCCAGAACGCGATCGAAGAAATCCTGCGCGCGCGCGAGGAAGGCCGCTTCATCGACATCTTCGATTTCTGCAACCGCGTCGATCGGCGCATCGTCAATCGCCGCACCGTCGAGGCACTGATTCGCGCCGGCGCGTTCGACACGCTGCATCCGAACCGCGCGCAGCTGATCGCGTCGGTGTCGCTCGCGATGGAAGCGGCTGAGCAGGCGGCGGCCAATGCGCTGCAAGCGGGGCTGTTCGACATGGGCGATGCGCCGTCGCAAGGCCACGAACTCGTCGACGAACCGGAATGGCCGGAAAAGCGCAAGCTGCAGGAAGAGAAGGCCGCGCTCGGTTTCTACCTGTCGGGCCATCTGTTCGATGCCTACAAGGACGAAGTGCGTCGCTTCGTGCGCCAGAAGATCGGCGAGTTGAAGGAAGGGCGAGACAAGCTGGTCGCGGGCGTGATCGTGTCGCTGCGCACGCAGATGACCCAGCGCGGCAAGATGCTGATCGCGCTGCTCGACGACGGCACCGGCCAGTGCGAAGTGACCGTCTTCAACGAGGTCTTCGAAGAGCACAAGCAGTTGTTCAAGGAAGACGAACTGCTGGTCGTGCAGGGCCAGGCGCGTAACGACGCGTTCACGGGCGGCATCCGCTTCACGGTCGAAACGGTGATGGATCTCGGCCGCGCGCGCTGCCGTTACGCTGACTCCCTCAAGGTGCAGATGAACGGCAACGCGGACGCGCAAGCATTGCGCCGGGTGCTCGAAGCGCACACCGCGGGCAAGGACGAGCCGTCCGTCACAGCCGCGCCGGCGGCCGCGTCACGCGGCAATGGCGGCGGGCGGGGCGGCTTCGGCGGCGATGGCGGCCGTCAGCGTCAGGCGGTGCAGATTCCGAACGGGCTCGCGGTGCAGGTCGTTTATCGCAGCGAGCATGCGCAAGGCGAAATGCGTCTGGGCGACGCATGGCGCGTGAAGCCGACCGATGAACTGCTCGCCGCGCTGCGCGGCGAGTTTGCGGGAAGCTCGATCGAGATCGTGTATTGAGCGGGGCCGGTGGCGTGGTGGCCGGTGCCGGGTGTAGCGGCTGACCTTACCGGCCGCCCGTTTGTTCCAGACGTGCCAGCTTCAGAAACCGGTAGTACACGGTCTCCGCGTTGAACAGAGCGATCATCAACCCGGCGCGGCCGTCCAGAAAGCCGCGGCGCAGCAGATAGGTCCGCACGAACGCCCACAGGCCTCGCCCGAGCGCGAGGCGAATGCTGCCTTTCTGCCCGGCCTCGTAACGCTGCCGCGCGCCGGCTGTCGAATACGCGTCGAGCTTGCGCAGCACGCCCTCGTAGTCCTCGTACGAGTAGTGCATCAGCTTGCCGGTCAGGCGTTGCGCGGGCGTGTCGAAAACGAGGCGCTCGTGCACGAGGTCGTCGGAGAAGCGCGCGGTGCCGCGTTTAAAGAGACGCGGAATCCAGTCGGGATACCAGCCGCTGTGATGGACCCAATGGCCGCAGAAGCTCGACAGACGGTCCAGCGCGTAGACGTCGGCGGCGGGCGCGGCGAGCGTCGCGCGAATCGATGCGGCAAGTTCCGGTGTGACGATTTCGTCGGCGTCGAGCGACAGGATCCAGCTTGTCGTCAGTGCCTCGACCGCGCGATTCTTTTGCGGGCCGAAGCCCGGCCAGTCCGTCTGTTCGATGACCCGAGCGCCGTGCGCGCGGGCAATGTCGGCGGTGCCGTCGCTGCTGCCGCCGTCGATCACGACGATCTGATCGGCGAAGGCCACGGCTTGCAGGCATTCGGCTAGCCGCGCCGCCGCGTTGCGGGTGATGATGGCAACGCCAAGAGTGGTTTCTTGCATACCTGAGTTGCGTGGAGGACGAAGTGACGGAGCGGGCTGCGACCCGGCAATCGAGCAGCGAGTATACACACCCCATCCCGCCCCACACCACAGCGCCGCTTCGCCAGGGGTTCCGCGCATGGCGGCGCGCACCGGGCACCGGCCGTGATCTTCAACCGATTACAATGCTCTTTTTCGATATTCCACGCGGCGGGCCAACCCTGCGCCGCGTGCTCGCTGTTCGGCATTTCCAGAGGATTCCTTGAGCGCCAAGCCAACGTTAAGCAAACCCATGGGTTCAGGCGATGCATCGTCGCCGGCCGTCGTCCTGCGGCGTCTGTGGCCATTCATCAAGCCGCTGCTGTGGGTCGTGCTCGGCGCGATCGTCGCGATGGCGGTGAGCGCCGGCACCGACGCCGCCATTCCCGCGCTGCTCAAGCCGCTGCTCGACAAGGGTTTCGGCTCGCATGCGGTCGACAGGACCAGGTGGCTCGTGCCAGCCGCGGTGATCGGCCTCGCGTTGATTCGCGGCGTGTCGCAGTACGCGTCCGGCTATCTGCTCGCCTACGTGTCGAACAAGATCCTGCTCGAACTGCGTCTGAAGATGTTCGACCGCATGATTCACACGAGCGTCGCGTTCTTCCAGCGCGAAACCGCGAGCACGGTGATCAACGCGATCGTCTTCGAGGTCAACCAGATCCTCAACGTGCTGCTGAGCGTGATGATCACGCTGGTGCGCGATTCGCTGACGGTGATCTTCCTGCTCGGCTATCTGTTCTATCTGAACTGGCGCCTGACGCTGATCGTCGCGGTGCTGTTGCCGGGCATCGGCTGGCTGGTCGGCAAGATCAACCGCCGGCTGCGGCGCCTGAACCGCGAGCATCAGCTGCTGACGAACGAGCTGTCGTATATCGTCGAGGAGACGGTGGGCGGCTACAAGGTCGTCAAGGTGCACAACGGCGAGCAGTACGAGACGGACCGCTTCACTGAAATGAGCCGGCGCCTGCGCGGCTACGCGATGCGCATGACGGTGTCCGGCGGCCTCGCGCAGCCGTTGACGCAGTTCCTCGCGTCGATCGCGCTCGCGGTCGTGATCACGATTGCGGTGGTGCAGTCGTCGTCGGATCAGACGACGGTCGGCGGCTTCGTCGCGTTCGTCACGTCGATGCTGTTGATCATCTCGCCGCTCAAGCATCTGATGGACGTGAATCAGCCGTTGCAGCGCGGCATGACCGCGGCCGAACTGATCTTCGGCCTGATCGACGAGCCGGCCGAGCCAAAAGGCGGCGGCAAGCCGCTCGCCCGCGCGCGTGGCGAGGTCGAGTTCCGCGACGTGTCGTTCAACTACGGCGCGAACTCCACGCACAACCGTCACACGCTCGACCAGGTGTCGTTCAAGGTTGCGCCGGGCGAGATGGTCGCGCTCGCGGGTCCGTCGGGCAGCGGCAAGACCACGCTCGTGAACCTGCTGCCGCGCTTCTTCGATCCGACCGGCGGCGCGATTCTGGTCGACGGCGTGGCGCTGCCCGAATACGACCTGCACGCGCTGCGCAGCCAGATCGCGATGGTGAGCCAGGATGTCGTGCTGTTCAACGACACCATCGCGCACAACGTCGCGTACGGTCAGGCGGTCGATCCGGACAAGGTCAAGGCGGCGCTGCGCGCCGCGAACCTGTGGGACACCGTGCAGGCGATGCCGCAGGGCATCGAGACGCTCGTCGGCGACAACGGCATGATGCTGTCGGGCGGCCAGCGTCAGCGTCTCGCGATCGCGCGGGCGATCCACAAGGACGCGCCGATCCTGATTCTCGACGAAGCGACGTCCGCGCTCGATTCCGAGTCCGAACGCCACGTGCAGGCGGCGCTCGAAACGCTGATGAAGGGCCGCACCACGCTCGTGATCGCGCACCGGCTCTCGACGATCGAGCGCGCCGACCGCATTCTCGTGATGGAGGCGGGGCGGATCGTCGAGCGCGGCAGCCATCGCGAACTGCTCGAGCACGACGGCTTGTACGCGCATCTGCACCGCATCCAGTTCCAGCAAAGCGCGGTTTGATCCGGCACGTTGCGGACGGGAGCGCGGGCCGGTGTTGTGTTTAAGTCTCAATTGGTTGCGCTTTTTCGGCGCTAATCGCATGCTGGCGGGCAACCACGGCCCGTCTGGCGGAAATCGACTGCCCATGTTTCACGACGATCCGAGCAAGCCGCTCGTCTCCATCGCGCTCGCGACGTACAACGGCCGCACTTATCTGCCCGAGCTGCTGGCCTCACTCGAAGCGCAGAGTTGGCCCCGTCTCGAAGTCGTGGTGTCCGACGACGCCTCCAGCGACGGCACCCGCGAACTGCTCGCGTCCTATGCGGGACGCGTGTCGGTGCGGCTCGTCGGCGATGGTACGCGGGCCGGCATCGTCGGCAATTTCGAGCGCGCGCTCGCCGGTTGCCGCGGCGACTACATCGCGCTCGCCGACCAGGACGACGTCTGGGCGCCCGACAAAGTCACCGATCTGATGCGCGAGCTGCGGCGCGCGGAGAGCGCGGGAGGCGGCGCCGCGAAGCCGGCGCTCGCGTTCTGCGACATCGAGCTCGTCGACTCGACGCTGTGCTGTTTATCGCGCTCGCTGTTCGATATCACCGCGAAGTCGCGCTGCGCGACGCGACTGCGCGATTTTCTGCTGAGCAACCACGTGCCCGGCTGCGCGATGCTCGTCAATCGCGCGACGCTCGAACGCGCGCTGCCATTCCCGCCCGGCATCGCGATGCATGATTGGTGGCTCGCGATGGTGGTCGCGTCGTTCGGCGAGATTCGTCACGTCGAGGCGTCGCATCTGAAGTATCGGCAGCATGACGGCAACGCGGTCGGCGCGAGCGCGACCAACGAGCGCGGCGCGGCGCGCGACGAATGCGGCGCCGAGGCGGCACGGCGACGCGGCGCGAGCCGGCAGCGGCAGATCGAAGCCATCGCGGATCAGGTGCGGGCGTTCGCGCGGCGCTTCGGCGCCGAGCTGCCCGTCGACGCGCGCCACGACATGTACGCGTTTTCGCGCGGTGTCGCGAGCTGGCGCGGCGCGTTCGAGTTCGTGATGATCAGCCACACCGGCGAGACGTTCGTGCGCTCGGTGAAGATACTGCGGCGTTTGCGCGCGAGCGTGTTGAGCTTTGGCGTCGAGGTGCGACGGCCGAGCCTCGTGCGACGCTTGCGGCAGCGGCGGGGAGCGAAGCGCAGTGTTTCGCGACGCTCGCGTCTGTGAAGACGGCCATGCGCGCTCTCGTCATGCCTTTCTGCCCCGCACGACCCGCTTGATCCAGATGCCCGGCGCATACACCACCGGGCAACTCGCATAAAGAAACATCCGAATCCGCAGCCCGAGCTTCACGCCGGCGCTGCGCGTCACCAGCCCGATGCGTTCGCCGAGGCCGCCCGCTTCGAACATCGCGTGGATGAACTGCTCGCGCGCGAGCTTCGGCGCCATCGCCGCGCGCATGCGTTCGGCGACGCCGGCGATTTCAGCGTCGCGCTGCAGCTGCGCGAGTTCCGCCAATCCGTAGCGATTGCTCTGCCGCATCCGCGCGACCAACTCGTCGACCGACTGGTAACGGCGCTTGCGCGATAGCCCGCCGCGCCGGTAGCGGACCAGCGGCTCGCGCAGACTGATCGCACCGCCCGACAGGATCGCGCGCAGCACCATGATCTGATCCTCGGCCGCGGCGCCGGGCAGCATCGGCCCGAAGCGTTCTATCAGGCGTCGTGACCACGTATGCGCGGCGCCGATCAGCCATGGACGCTCGACGAGCCAGTCGTCGAAGCTGCGATAGCGGTCGAGCCCGGTCGGGCTCACGCGCTCGTGCACCTGACCCGCTTCGTCCATGTCGGCGAGATCGGTCGCGATCAGGTCGGGGCGGCGCCCATGCGCGAGCCAGCAGTCGACGACGCGTTCGCAGCGTTCGGGCGCCGACATGTCGTCGCCGGCGGCGACGAACAGCAGTTCGCCGTGCGCGAGCTGCGCGAGTTGCGACAGGTGCGCGCTGATGCCTTGGTTCGCGCTATTGCGCCGCGCGATCACGCGATGCGGCCCTGCGTAGCCGGCGAGCGCCGCTTCGATCGAGGCGTAGGTGGCGTCGCTGGACGCGTCGTCGGAGACGATGATTTCGAGCGGCTCGTAGGTCTGCGCGAGCGCGCTGCGCACGGCGTCGCCGATCTGCTCCGCCTGGTCGTAGGCGATCACGAGCATCGAGACGAGCGGACGGGTGGTGTCGGCGGTTGCAGGGGTTGCGAGGCGCGGCGGGCTATCGGTCATAAGGTCGAGGCGAAGGCGATTGGCCTAGATTCTAGCCGCTGACGGCCGCGCCGCGCGACGCACGCGGCAAACCTGAGCACTGCGAGCTGAGCCCGGCGAAACCATCCTTTACAATTGCCGCTGCCCCGAAACTGCGCACCCACGGCCCCGTCCGCGCGTGCGTCTCACCGAGACCGATCCTTGTCAGAGCCAACCCGCGACGCAGCCCTCGACCCGCACCGCCGTCCCCTCGTCGACATCGCGCTGACCGCCCAGGCGCTGAAGAACAGCGGCGGCGCCGAGCGCTACACGCGCGATGTGATCGCCGGACTGCATCGCATGGGTCTGCGCCCGACGCTGTTCGCGCGCGAGATCGATCGCGCGCTGCCCGAGGCCGCGTGGATCGATGCGCAGCCGCTCAACGTGCGCTGGGCGCCGCGCAAGCTGCGCAACCTCGCGTTCGACTGGCGTCTGAAGCAGCGTTTGAAGCGGCATCGTCCGGCGTGCGTGTTCTCGATCAATCACTCGACGCATGCCGACGTCGCGTTGTGCGGCGGCACGCACCCGGGCTCGCTCGAAGCCGCGGGCCGCGCGCCGCGCCGCAGCGACGCATGGCAGATCGAGCTCGAGCGGCGCGTCTACACGCGGGCGCGCTCGATCGTCGCGCATTCGCAATTGATGAGCCGGGAGTTGCAGCGTTTCTATCACGTGCCGGCCGCGCGCATCGACGTGCTGTATCCGCCGGTCGACACTGAACGCTTCAGGCCGCTCGACGCCGCCGCGCGCGCGGCCGTGCGCCGCCAGCTTGGTGTGCCCGACGATCGCATGATGTTCGTGTTCTCGTCGACGAGTCACGAGCGCAAGGGCTATGCGCTGCTCGAAGCGTTTTTCTCGCGGACGACCCTGCCGGTGTGTCTCGTCGTCGCGGGCCGCCCGGTGCCAAAGACCAGTGACACGATCCGTTACGCGGGCTATAGCAAGGACATCGAGAAGCTGTTCGCGGCCGCCGATTTCACGGTCGTCGCGTCGGCGTACGAGCCGTTCGGACTCGTCGGCGTCGAGTCGGTGATGTGCGGCACGCCGCTCGTAATCGCCGACAACGTCGGCTCGGCGGAGACCGTGACCGGCGCGGCGAAGATCGAGTTCTCGCGGCAGTCCGCGGGCAGTTTCGAGCGCGCGATCGAGCAGGCGATCGCGCGCGTGAAGAGCGGTGGTGCCCGCATCGCGGCGCCGCGCGACAGCCTCGTGTACGACCCGAGCGTCGATGCGCACGTCGCGGCGCTTTACGAGGTGTTCACGCGCGGATGACAGCGGCGCGCCGCGCTCGGCTCGCCGCTTCTGCTCGCCGCTCCTGCTCGAATCGAAATCAATCGCGCGGCTGCTTCTCGCGCACCAGCGCCGCTGGCGTCGGCGTGGGACGCGCTTCGCTTCGCAATTCGCGTTTGCGCGCATCGATCACCGCCAGCAGCGTCGCTACCAGCAACGCGAGCAGCACCGTCACCATGATCGGCACCAGCACGTCGATCGTGAGCCCGAAGATCACCGTGCTGGCCGCGACCGCAAGACCCGCGTACGACGCGGCGCGAATTGCTGGATCGGTCGCGTGCCGGTGCCGCCAGAAATACACCCCCATCCCATAGTAGAACAGCAGCAGGCAGATCACGCCGACCGCGCCCATCTCGGCGAGCGTCGAGAAAAAGTCGCTATGCGCGCGCTCGTTGACGATTTCGGCCTTCACTTCGCCGCGCTTTGCCATCACGCCGAGTTCGTCGACCAGACGGCCCTTGCCGATGCCCCACACCGGATGTCGCTCGAAGATCATCCGCGACGCATCCCACAGTTGCAGGCGCAGACCCGTGGCCGTGAAATCCTCGCCCTTGTGCATCATCGATACGTCGTTCGGCACTTCGGCGAAGCGCTTGCGAACCCGTTCGGTCGATAGCAGACCACCCGCCGCGATCACGATCACGAGCGTCGCGATCAGCATGCGCTTTTTATGGGCGAACCACTGGTACTGCATGCCGAGCAGCACGACGAACGCCGGCACCGCGAGCCAGCCGCCGCGTGAGCCCGACAGAAACGACGCATAGCCGCCCGACACCAGCGCGAGGACCCGCGGCACGAGCACGCGCCAGTCGCGTGGATTGTCCCAGCCGAGCGTGAATACTGACAGGAACGCGAGCAGCAGCGCGGTATCGCCGAACGGAATCGCGTTCGTGTACGAGTTGTTCAGGCGTTTCGCGTCGGTCCAGCCGCCGGGCGGCTGATCGATGATCGCCCATGCGCCGACCGCGAGCGCGCCGGCCGCGCAGCCCCAGCCGATCATGCGCAGATTGCGCGACGGCAATTGCCGCAGCAGCAGGAACACCAGCAGTGCGAGCACGAAGCGCGTCAACGAGTCGAACTCGCGTGGCAGCCAGTAGCCGAGCGCCAGCTGCTGCACGCCGACCCCGACGACGAACGCGAGCATGCCGACCGTGAACCAGCGATAGGTGCGCAACGCGGAGAAATAGCCCGGCATGCGCCGGTTGACGATGGCCGCGCCCAGCGCAAGCGCGACGAGCGCGAAAAAGCAGTAGCCGGTGCCGCCGCGCCAGATCAGATTGACCGCGGGCGCGAGAAACAGCAGAGCCGACGTGAGCCAGACCAGACTGGATGCAAAAATCATAGGTCTACGTTATCGATGAACACTACCGTTCCGGTGGTGAAATTGCAGGAGGCGCCGGACCATTTGAGTTTTTCAAGACGGCAGAGCGATCCGGATTATAACCATGCGCTTCCTTGCGAAATGCTTGCTGCCGCACGCGGTAGGGTTCTACTGGCGCGCGGCATGCGGCGGGGCGGGGGCGGGCGGCGTCTGTCGTGCGAGCAGACGGGGGCGGTACAATCGCGCGACACTCATGGCCGGCGCGCGGCGCATGCCGCGCCCGCGCCCAGCTCAACGGACCGACTCGATGTTCTCAATCATCATCCCGACCTGGAACAACCTGCCTTATCTGCGGCTCGTGATCAAAAGCCTGCGCCGTCATTCGACACATCCGCACCAGCTCATCGTGCACGTGAACGACGGCTCGGACGGCACGCTCGCGTGGGTGCGCGACGAGGGCATCGAGCACACGGCGTCGCCCGGCAATATCGGCATTTGCCACGCGGTCAACATCGCGGCGGCGCGCGCCACGCAGGACTACATCGTCTACATGAACGACGACATGTACTGCTGCCCCGGCTGGGACGAAGCTCTCGTCAAGCGTCTTGTCCAGATGCCGGCCGACAACCTGTTCATGCTGTCGGGCACGATGATCGAGCCGGTCGATTCGGGCAATCCGTGCGTGGTCGTGCGCGACTTCGGCCGCGACGCGCAGGTGTTCCGCGCCGACGAGCTGGTCGCCGCCGCGCCTGGCCTCGCGCGCGCCGACTGGCGCGGCGCGACGTGGCCGCCGACGCTCGTGCATCGTGACTGGTGGTTCAAGGTGGGCGGCTACAGCAGCGAGTTGAGCCCCGGCATGAGCAGCGACAACGATTTTTCGATGAAGCTGTGGGACGCGGGCTGTCGCGTGTTCGTCGGTGTCGGCGACAGTCTCGTCTATCACTTCCAGCAGAAGAGCACCGGCAAGATCGTGAAGAACGACGGGCGTCGCCAGTTCCTCAACAAGTGGGGGATGACGCAGGCGACCTTCGACCGCTATTATCTGCGCCGCGGCACCGCCCTCGCCGGTGCGCTCGCGCTCAGCGAGCCCGAGCGCACCGGCCGGCTGCGCCGTGCGCTTTTGAAGTCGCGCATCAAGCGCGCGCTGGGCTGACGGGCGTCGAGCCGAAAGCGGCTGCCTGACGCGCGGCGCGTGTCAAACGCCGCCCGTCACGAGCGGCAGCACGGTCAGGTCCGGATGCGTGCCGTCGATGATGCTGCGCCCCACGTGCACCGCTTCGTATAGCGCGTCGTCGAGGCTTGCGAAACTCTCCTCGCCGTCCGCGTGAAACGGCACCGCATGGCCGGGAAGCTGGGGGTTGGCGCCCGGTTGGCAGACATAGCCGAGATACGTGTAGCGGCTGCTTTGCGCGGCCGCTCCTGCGCCATGCGCCGCGTCGGGCGGGTCCTTCGCGACAGGTGAAACGTGTATTTCGAAGCCCTCGTATTGCACCGTCTGCCAGGCTGCGGTTTCGTCGGCCATGGCCGCCTCCGTCTAAGTCTGTCCTGTCCAGAAGTCTAGGTGATTTACCGCCAGAACGCGCGGGCGGGCCGCCAGGCTCGCCAGAACGCCCCTGCCAGCTCGCGTCGGATAAAATGCTGCGCTTTGCCCAAATCCGACTTCGCTCATGTGGTTCAAAAACCTTCAGCTGCACCGTCTGCCCGCTCCGTGGTCCGTTACCCCTGAACAGATGCAGAAATGGCTCGCGCCGTACGCGTTCGCGCCCGGCCAGAGCATCGAGATGCAGGCCCAAGGCTGGGCGCCGCCGCGTGACGGCGACTCGCTCGTCTACGCGATGAACGGACAGATGCTGCTGACGTTTCGCGCCGAGAAGAAGCTGCTGCCCGCATCGGTCGTCACGCAGGTCACGCGCGAGCGCGCGGCCGAGCTCGAGGAGCAGCAGGGCTTCAAGCCTGGCCGCAAGCAAATGCGTGATCTGAAGGAGCAGGTCACCGACGAGCTGCGGCCGCGCGCGTTCAGCATCCGCCGCGATACGCGCGTGTGGATCGATTGCACGAACGGCTGGCTCGTGATCGACGCGGCGTCGCAGGCGGTCGCCGACGATGTGCGCGGTCTGCTCGTGAAGTCGATCGACTCGTTGCCGATGATGACGGTGCGCGTCGCGCAGTCGCCGGTCGCGGCGATGACCGGCTGGCTGCTCGACGGTGACGCGCCGGCGGGTTTCACGCTCGACCAGGACACCGAGCTGCGTTCGCCCACCGAGGGCAACGCGATGGTGCGCTATGTCGGCCATGCGCTGGATGCCGAAGACATGCGCCGCCACATCGAGGCCGGCAAACAATGCATGCGGCTTGCGATGACGTGGAACGATCGCGTGTCGTTCGTGCTGACGCCGTCGCTGACGATCAAGCGCGTCGCGCCGCTCGACGTGCTCAAGGAAGCGAGCGACCCGACCGCGCAGAACGACGACGAGCGCTTCGATTCCGACGTCGCGCTGATGACGGCCGAACTCGACCGCATGCTGCGCGATCTGATCGATGCGTTGGGCGGCGAGCAGAGCGAGCAAGGGTTCGCGTTGCCGCAGGCTGTGGCGGCTTGAGCGCAAATGGATCGGGTAGGTCCGCCGCTGGCCTGGCGCGCCGCGCTGACGACAGTCTGCGCGCAATCGGCCACGCATGAACCCCGGTAAAACTCCGTGCGCTGCCGCACCTTCGATGCAGACGAAAAAACGACAGCCGTATCAAAGGCTTGCAGATCTTTCCGGGAAGTTATGCACAGATTTGCCAACAAAAACTGTGGGTAACTTTGCCGTGTCGTCGCGCGCTTCGCCGCGCGTCGACGCGCCGTCAGTTTTCGAGAGCCCACGCGCGCTTGCGGCGCAGCAGCGCCGGGCCGATCGCTACCGCCGCGCCGATGCCGCCCATCGTCAGCGATAGTGCGACGATCAGTGGGCCGGTTTGCGTGCGCGCGGAGAACACGCCGACGAGCAGGCCGGCGAGAGGCTGCGTCAGGTTGTTCAGCAGAATCGCGACGCCGATCGTCTTGCCGTAATCCTCAGGCGGAATGATCTGCAAACGCGCGCTGCGGATGTAGACGTTGAACATCTTGTCAAAGCCGACGATCAGCAGAAAGCCGAGCGCATAGCCCCACGGCGACGCGCTCGCGCCCGCGATCACGCCGCCCGCGCAGATCATCACGAACGCGACGAGACCGAGCACGCGCGCGGGCCAGCCGGCGCGCGCCACCGTCAGCAGCACCAGCACCGTGGCGATCGCGCCGGCCGTTTGCAAACCCGCGTAGTAGCGGTTCGATTGCGCATGCAAGCCCGTCACCATCGCCGCCGATGTCGCGAGTGTCACACCGATTACGAGGTTCTCCGCGGCCGCGAGCATGATGACCTTTCTCAGGCCCGGCAGGGTCCACACGTGATTGAGCGCGATGCGCAGCGGCGTGCTCCAGTGAGCGGTGGGTGCGAGCGAATGGGCGGACGAATCAGCGGACGAATCAGCGGGCGCGCGAAAACCGCTTAGTCGCTGCCAGACGAACAGCGCGGCGTCGGCGCAGAGAAACAGCACGCCGGTCGCGGCGACTACCCATTCCCAGCGCCACAAGCCGAGCAGCAGCGCGGCGAGCATCGGCCCGAGCACGAAGCCGAGCTGATCGGCCAGTTGCGAATACGCGAGCACCTTCTGGATCTGCTGAGTGCTGAAGATCTGCGGCAGCATCACCTCGCGCGCGACGAGTCCCTGGCTCGTCAGCACGCCGCACGCGGCCGACAGCGCGATCAGCCAGCCGATGCCGCCGAACAGCGCATACGCGGCGATACCGCCGAAGCATGCGAGCGCGCGCACCGCCTGGCTCAGCCGCATCAGACGCAGTGGCGGGAAGCGGTCGCACAGCGCGCCGAAGAACGGGAACACGAGGTAACGCGGCAGCGTTTCGATGAAGAACGCGAGGCCCGACCACGAGACTTGGCGCGTCGTCTGAAACACGACGAGCGGCACCAGAAAGAGCAGGATCTGATCGGCGAGACGCGCGATGAACAGCGAGCAGAAGAAGGCCTGATGGTTGACGCGCACCGTGGTTGTCTCGCCGTGTTGGGGTCGAGACCGATGCTATCAAAAGTTCGCGCGTGCGAGGTACGCGCACGCGCCCGTGTGCTCTGCTACTCGCTGCGATACGCGTGCTCGAGCGGCGCGATATCGAGCTTGACCATCTTCATCATCTGCGCCATCACGCGGCTTGCCTTCTTGCGGTCCGGGTCGCGCAGCATGTCCATCAATACGTTGGGCGCGATCTGCCACGACACGCCGAAGCGGTCCCGCAGCCAGCCGCACGCCCACGGCTCGCCGCCGCCGTCGAGCAGCTTCGACCAGTAGCGGTCGACTTCTTCCTGCGAGTCGCAGTGCACGAACAGCGAGATGGCCGGCGTGAATGGATATTGCGGGCCGCCGTTCAGGGCCATGAACTCCTGGCCTTCGATTTCGAAGACGATGGCCACTACCTTGCCTTCCGGTCCGGGCCCAGCGTCCGTGTAGTGCAGCGTGGTTGCAATGCGCGAAGCCGAAAACACGGACGTGTAGAACGCCGCGGCTTCTTCCGCATTGCCGTCGAACCATAGGCACGGCGCGATTTTCTGCATGACGTTGCTCCTTCGCGACGGGTGACGGCGGGCGGCGGGCGTATGTTCGCCCGACGCCCGCCGGCTGCTTACTTCTTCTCTTCGGACGAACAGTTCATCGCGGCCATCCCCTGCTGGATTTCCTCGGCGCTCAGGTCGCGCTTGTGCGTCGCGAGCGACCAGCTGTGACCGAACGGGTCCTTGAGCTGGCCGTAGCGGTCGCCCCAGAACATGTCGGTGACGGGCATCGTGACGGTGGCGCCCGCGTCGACCGCCTGTTTGAAACTCGCGTCGACGTCCTGGACGTAGTAGTGAATCGTGACCGGCGTGCCCTTCAGCGTGATGGGGCCGAAGGATTGATGCTCGGGCCATTCGTCGGTCAGCATCAGCATCGAGTCGCCGATTTTCAGCGTCGCGTGCATCACCTTGCCGTCGGGGCCCGGCAGGCGGACCTGTTCGACGGCGTTGAAGGCTTTCGTGTAGAACGCGATCGCTTCGGCGGCGTTCTTGCAGATCAGGTACGGCGTGAGCGAGTGCATCCCGTCCGGGATCGGTTTGACGGCGGCGCTGGACATGACGGTGACTCCTTGAAGTAACGGTTCCTCAGTGGAAAGACCGGCTGCGTGAGCTGGGTCTTCAACGTTACGACGAGTTCGCGGCCGTCGGATCGACACCCCGAAAAAAAATATTTTCAGGCAAGGGCGAGGGCGGCCCGGCCATTTATCCCGCCGGATTGTCCTCGTCCGCGGGCGGCGCGGCCGACGGCGCCGCGCTGCCCGCCGGCGCGCCGAGGATGCTGATCTGAAACGTGTGCGTCGCGGCGAGCGACTGCAGCGTCGCGTCCTCGGGGATGCGCTCGTCGAGCGGCAGGATCACCGAGCCGCCGATCACCGCGCGGCGGCTGTCGTCGGCCGGGCGCAAGCCCCACACGTCCTGATACACGACGGGGACCGAGACGCCGTCGCGCGTCGTGTTGCCGAGGTACAGCATCACGTGCCCGCCGATGTAGATCAGCGTGCGCAGCGGCACCCCATGCCGCGCCAGATAGTCGAGCCGCCCGGCGGGCGTCGAGTCCGACAGATCGACCATGCGGCCGGCGCTCATCTGCGTCGACGAATGGCGCGGCAGCCACACGCCGAACGCGGCGAAAATGCTTTGCAGTTCCGACGAACAGTCGTTGTAGAGCCCGCTATTGCCCCAGCCGTACGGCCGGCCGATCAGCGCTTTCAATAGCATCGCGAGATGGCGCGGCGTCGCGGCGAGCGGCATCGGCGTGATCTGCGTGGCGTCGAGCGACGCGCTGCGGATCAGGGCGCGGCCGTCGACGTCGCGCGCGGGTACGAGCAACTGGAGCGTGGCTGCGTTGCTGCTGGTCGCAGCCGATGATGCCGGGGCACCCGTCACCAGCGGCAGCATCGTCCCGGCCGGAGCGTCGAAGCGGAACACGGCACGGCTGTCGTTGATCGCCGCCGACGCGACGATCACCGCGCCCAGCGACTTCCCGGCCGCCGCGCGCCATTGATCGATGAAACGATCGTCTGCGAACGCGACGCCGTCGCTGCGCACCCAGCCCTGCACGTCGGGCGTCTGCACGTAATGCCACGCGCCGTCGACGCTGCTGCCGAGTACATAGAGCGGCGTGCCGGGCCGCACCGCCGAAATCTGCAGGTTGTCGAACGGGTATCCCTCGCCGGCCAGGCGATGGTCGTAGAACGACGGATCGGTGGTAGGCAACTCGCGCACCATCAGGTTGCCGGTCGCGATCGCGCGCCGCGCGGCCTGATAAACCGGGGTTTGCGTGAACTGCGCGACGTTGATGTTGTGCGCGATCGCGTCGATCCACGCCTTGTCGTGCGGCCGGAAGTTTTCGCCGTAAGCGATGATGCTGCCATGCTTGCGGGTGTTGTCGAACTTGTCGATACGGCGCTGTTGCAGTGCGGCGATGTCCTCGCCCTCGTCGCGAAACACGCGCGTCGTCACCCAGGCGGGATTCCACGGCGATGGCGCGTTCGCGCCCGTGCCGAAGTAGCGCGCGAACAGCGCGTCGAAATGCGCGCGCTGCTCGGCGGCGCTGAGAAACGGCCGATCGTAGTCAGGGCTGTCGGGGTCGAACCAGTGATCGACGTTCTGGTCGTAATGGGCGAGCGGAAACAGCGTGACGTTGTCGACGAACGCGTGCGTATCGCGCGGCGGCGTCGGCGTGCTGCACGCGACGAGCGTCGTGATCGCGGCGCACAGAACAAGGGCGTGGCAGGCACGGCGGGAGAGAGCGGCGACGGGCATAAAGATCAGGCGGATGAGGTCCAGGGGCACGATGATACGGTGTCGGCGATGCCCACGGCGGATTGGATGTTTAGCGGCGGCGCGCGGCTTCCATTACACTCCTTTATCCGTCCACCCCGCGCGTCGCCACGCGCTTGAATCGATAGGGAGCCCGGCATGAAAACCAGCGCACGCAATCAGTTCAGCGGCGAAGTCACCGAAGTCAAGCACGGCGCCGTCAACGACGAAGTCACGCTGCGCACGCCGGACGGTCTCGAGGTCGTCGCGATCATCACGCACGGCAGCGCGAAGTCGCTCGGGCTCGCGGCCGGCAAGCAGGCGTTTGCGCTCGTGAAGGCATCGTCGGTGATCGTGATGGTCGATGTCGCGAAGCACCAGGTGTCGGCGCGCAACTGCATCGAAGGGACCGTCGCGGCCGTGACGAAGGGCGCGGTCAATTCAGAAGTGACGATCAGCGCGGGTAGCGCGCAGATCGCGGCGATCATCACGAACGACAGCGTCGAGCGCCTCGGCCTCGCGAGCGGCAAGACGGCGACGGCGATTTTCAAGGCGTCGAGCGTGATTATCGGTGTCGATCAGTAAGGGGCTCCGGTATCGCGTATGGCGCGAACGATGATGCCGTCCCATCCAGAAACAATCGTGTGAGCGTCACCTGTTGGCGCTTTCCATCCCGCATTGATCACGGACGCCGTCATGTTCGAAGTTTCCTCCTCCTCGCATCTGCCCAGAGCCGCGCAATACGACGAACTGGTCACGCAGGCGCGCGCGCTGCTCGCCGGCGAAACCGACTGGATCGCGAACGCGGCGAATTTTTCATCGTTTGTGTTTCATTCGTTGAGCGATCTGAACTGGGCCGGCTTTTACTTTCACGACGGCCGCGAACTGGTGGTCGGCCCGTTCCAGGGCAAGCCCGCATGCGTGCGCATTGCGCTCGGCAAGGGTGTCTGCGGTACCGCCGCGCAAACCCGTCAGACCCAGATCGTACGCGACGTGCATGAGTTTCCCGGCCATATCGCTTGCGATTCGGCGTCGCAATCGGAAATCGTCGTGCCGCTCGTCACGCCCGACGGCACGCTGATCGGCGTGTGGGATGTCGATAGCCCGCTCATCGCTCGCTTCGACGACGAGGACGCCAAGGGCATGGAAGCGCTGTGCGCGGTGTTTATCGAGGCAGCGCTGCCGCGCGTCGTGTAGTGTCGCCGATTCGCTCCGGCAAGCAACTCGCGTACCGCGCGGTGTAACGGCTGGACAGGAACGTATCGTGCTTGATCTGCGTCGGGACTAACAAACGAATCGAGCCGACGATGAACGACACCCTCTACCGTCTATTTCATCTTCAGCCGTCGCTGCTCGTCACGCTGACGCACGACGTCGTGCATATCGCGATCGCGGTGCTGATCGTCGTGGTCGGCTGGTGGTTGTCGAACCGCGTCGGCGCGATGTTCGCGAAGGCGCTCGCGCGCACGGGCGCGGACCCGACCCTCGCGCCGATGCTGGCCGCGTTGGGTCCGTGGGCCGTGCGCGTGTTCGTCTTCATCGCGGCGCTCGGTGAAGTCGGCATCGCAACCGCCAGCGTATCGGCGGTGCTCGGCGCGGCTGGCCTCGCGATCGGCCTCGCGCTGCAAGGCACGTTGCAGAACATCGCGGCCGGCATGATGCTGCTGTTGCTGCGACCGTTTCGCGTCGGCGACGTGATCGAGGGCAGCGGCGCGGCGGCGGGCATCGTGCGCGAGGTGGGGCTCTTCACGACGCGGATCGAACGAGGCGACGGCAACATCGTGTTCGTGCCGAACAGCCAGATCTGGAGCAATCCGGTGATCAACTACAGTTGTGGCGGCACGCAGCGCATCGAGGTCGACGTGGAACTCGCGCAGCGCAAGGACGTGGATGCGGCGATCGGGCAACTGCAGAAACTCGTGGCCGACGAGCCGCGCGTGCTGAGCGGCTCGACGCTGGCGCCGGTGGTATCGGTTGCGGACTATCCGGCGGATGGCGGCGCGACGTTGCGGATCGCGGCGTGGGTCAGGTCGCCGGATGCGTTCTTCGCGGCTGCTAGAGAATTCGAGGTTGAAATTCTCTGCGTTGCCGTTGCGATAGATGGGGCAGCGCGGATCGTCCAATCGTTAACGCTTGTTGACCTTATTCAGAAGGCAATTCGACTTCCGATGTTCTACTCAGATCCACTACCAAAGGGTGTTCCAAACGCTTGAGCCGATGTTTTGCGGTCTGCCGATCTATCCCGTAATTAATCGCTTTCGACGATCTGCTAGCTTCATGCAATGACAAATGAAGCGATAGGCACGGTACCGCATGCGATCACTTGAAGTAGAGATAAAAGCGGGTAAGCCGTCGCCTTTGTGATTTGCCGCTGGCCGGACGCCAGACCGGCTGACTACGGACGGCTTTGATGCGCCCCCTCTGCGTCGCCCAAAAGGCGCACATCACCACAGCCTGACACTCGCGTAGGTCTTTCGCACCCACTACATCAACACAATGTCGTACTGCTCCTGACTCAAATTCGACTCCACCTGCAACGACACCGGTTTGCCGATGAAATCGATCAGCATCGCCAGATGCTGCGACTCTTCCTCGAGAAACAGATCGATCACCTGCTGCGAAGCGATCACGCGAAACTCGCGCGGATTGAACTGCCGCGACTCGCGCAGAATCTCGCGCAACACGTCATAGCAAACCGTCCGCGCGGTCTTCACTTGCCCCTTGCCTTGGCAAACCGGGCACGGCTCGCACAGTACATGCGCGAGCGACTCGCGCGTACGCTTGCGCGTCATCTCCACGAGCCCGAGTTGCGAGAAGCCATTGACGGTCACACGCGTGCGATCGCGCGACAGCGCCTTCTTCAATTCTCCTAGCACCTGGTCGCGATGTTCGACGTTTTCCATATCGATGAAATCGATGATGATCACGCCGCCCAGATTGCGCAGCCGCAGTTGCCGCGCGATCGTGTGCGCGGCTTCGAGGTTGGTCTTGAAGATCGTGTCGTCGAAGTTGCGCGCGCCGACGTAACCGCCGGTGTTCACATCGATCGTCGTCATTGCCTCGGTCTGGTCGATCACGAGATAGCCGCCCGACTTCAGATCGACGCGACGCGACAGCGCGCGCTGAATCTCGGCCTCGATGTTGTACAGATCGAAGAGCGGCCGCTCGCCGGTGTAGTGGTGCAGCTTCGACGATACCGCCGGCGTGAATTCGGCCGCGAAATCGGCGAGCATCTGATACGTCTCGCGCGAATCGACCTGAATGCGCGACGTTTCGTCGTTGACGAAATCGCGCAGCACGCGCTGCGCGAGATTCAGATCCTGGTAGAGCAGGCTGGTGGGCGGCATGCGCTGCGCCTGCGACAGAATCGTCGCCCACGTCTTGCGCAGATACGCGACGTCGGCGGCGAGTTCTTCGCTCGTCGCGTCCTCGGCGATCGTGCGCACGATGTAGCCGCCTTTCTCGTCGGCGGGCAGCACCGCGGTCAGACGCGCGCGCACGGCCTCGCGCTCGGCTTCGCTTTCGATCTTCTGCGAGATGCCGATGTGCGGCTCCTGCGGCAGATACACGAGCGTGCGCCCGGCGATGCTCGCTTGCGTGGACAGCCGCGCGCCCTTCGTGCCGATCGGGTCCTTGACGACCTGCACCATCAGCGTCTGGCCTTCGAAGACGATCTTTTCGATCGGTTGATGCGGCGTTTGATGTTGTGCTTCGCCGGCGATGCGCGGATGCCAGATGTCGGCGACATGAAGGAACGCGGCGCGTTCGAGGCCGATGTCGATGAACGCCGATTGCATGCCCGGCAGCACACGCACGACCTTGCCGAGATACACATTGCCGACGCGCCCGCGCGACAGCGTTCGTTCGACATGAAGTTCCTGGACGGCGCCCTGTTGAACGAGCGCGACGCGCGTTTCCTGCGGCGTGACATTGATCAGGATTTCTTCATTCATGGTGTTGTTCTAGAAGTCGATGCGCGCTGCCCGCAGCAGGGCAGCGGTTTCAAAAAGCGGCAAACCCATGATACCCGAATAGGACCCGTCTATACGCTCGATAAACTCCGCCGCGCGTCCCTGCACGCCATAAGCGCCTGCCTTGCCGAGCGGCTCGCCGCTCGCCGCGTAGCGACGCAGCGCGTCTGCGTGCACTGCAGCAAAACGCACCTTCGAGACCGACAGCGCCGGGGGCAGCAACGTACCATCGGCGTCGATCACGGCGAGCGCGGTCAGCACTTCGTGCGTGCGGCACGCGAGGCGTGTGAGCATGGCGAGCGCGTCGTCGGCATCGATGGGTTTGCCGAGAATCGCGTCGTCGATCGTGACGGTGGTGTCGGCGACGAGGATCGGCTGCGCCGCGTGGCCGCCGTCGACCAGCCGCGCGCGCGCCGCATGCGCCTTCGCGATGCACACGCGCTGCACGTAGTCGCGTGCATGTTCGCCAGTCCGTTCGGCTTCGAGCGCTTCGGCGTCTTCATCGGGACGCGGCAGCAGCAATTCGAAACGCACGCCGAGCTGTTGCAGCAGCTCCTGGCGGCGTGGACTTTGCGAGGCGAGGTAGACGAACGGATGCAGAGAAGCGGAGGACGTGGGCATGAACGGGTCTCGACGGAGCGGGAAACGGATGGCGCGAGGGCGGTGAACGCTGGGGGAGCGTGAATGCGTGGCGGTTGACTCGGTGACGCGATCGATGCGCGGCATCCATTTACGGCATCGATGCGCAGCGCGTCGCGCGCATCATCGCATGAAGCGGCAACGATACGTTCAGGCGTGTCGACAGAGCCCCCACGACGCGCCATCAGCAACGAACGGTTGGCAGGCGTCGCCTCGCCTGGCTCACCACTCACGCGCGATGATAAGGATGATTCTGCGTAATGGTCCACGCGCGGTAAAGCTGCTCGGCCAGCAGCACGCGCACCATCGCGTGCGGCAGCGTGAGGCTCGACACGCGCAGCATCATATCGGCGCGTGCCTTTAGCTCGGGATCGAGCCCGTCCGCGCCGCCGATCAGAAAGGCCACGTCGCGGCCGTCCTGCTGCCAGCCCGGCAACGCGCCCGCGAGCTGCATCGTGGTCCAGTCCTTGCCGCGTTCGTCGAGGGCGACGATGCGGGCGTTCTTCGGCAACGCGGCTTCGATCTTCTGCCGCTCGGCGGCCATCACGCTTTCGGCCGAACGCCCCGACGAGCGCTGCTCCGGTTTGATCTCACGCAGCTCGATGCGCAGCTCGGGCGGCATGCGCTTCGCGTATTCGTCGAAGCCGGTCGCGATCCAGTCCGGCATCTTGTGGCCGACGGCGAGGATGTGCAGTTTCATTTCGAGGGCAGTAGCGGTGTGCCCGACACGGCGCGCTTACTTGCGGCGCGCCGTGGTCTTGCGCGCGGGTTTCGCGGCCGGCGTTTCGTCGTCTTCCTCGTCGTCGGGCTCGCTTGCGCGCGCGCCACCGAACGGGTTCGGCGTCGACAGCTTGATGCGCACCGGCTTGTCGCCCCAGATTTCCTCGAGGTTGTAGTACTGGCGCAGCGCCGGCTGCAGGATGTGCACGACCGCGTCGCCGCAATCGACCAGCACCCATTCGCCGATATCCTCGCCCTCGGTGCTGATGATATCGCCGCCGGCTTCCTTCACGCCTTCGCGCACGCTCGACGCGAGCGCCTTGGTTTGCCGGTTCGACGTACCGCTCGCGACGATCACGCGATCGAACAGCGAGGTCAGGTGGCTGGTGTTGAACACTTTGATGTCTTGCGCCTTGACGTCTTCGAGAGCGTCGACGATCACACGTTGCAGTTTGCGAATATCCATGGAGTTACCGGTGGTACAGATGATGTTGAAGAATATAGTCCCACACCGCGGCGGGGACATGACTTGCGGCCTGATCCTGTGCGCTGCCCGCGCCCGCGTGGGCGAGCCGCTGGTTGAGCTGCTCGCGCAGATGCGCGCGAATGTCGGTGGCCGATACGTTGAACGCGAGCGTCGTGTCGATCAGCAGATGACCGCAGGGCGTGCCCCGCAGCACGGCGGCGCTCGCGCGGCGCGCGGCGATCTCGCGGGCGACCGCGGGGGCGCTCGACGCGAGCTCGAAGCCGGGCCGCGTGGCCGCGCCGATATGCGCGAACTCGAACAGGCGCCGCCAGTCGCGCCATGTGTCGAGCTGCACCAGTTGATCTGCGCCGATCAGCAGCGTGATCGATGCGTCGTCGCCTTCGCGCTCGCGCCAGCGTCGCAGCGTGTCGACCGTGTAGGTCGCGCCATCGTGCTCGATTTCGTCGGTCGCGACGCGCACCGTCACGCCGGGGATCGCGACAGAAGCGGCCGCCGCGCGCGTCATCGCGAGTCGATGTTCGGCGGGCGACACGTCGGCTTTCTGCCACGGCTGGCCGGCCGGCAGCAGCACCAGTTCGGTCAGCCGCAGCACGTCGGCGAACCGCCGCGCGAGCGCGAGGTGGCCGTCGTGGATCGGATCGAATGTGCCGCCCAGCAGACCGATCCGGCGAGGCAGGGCGACAGGGTGAGCGTTCGGCTTCAGATGAGGATCCTTTGTCGAGACCGTAAGCGAGACAGGTGGCGCGTCACACCCACTCGCGCGGCACGAGGAAATCGCTGTACAAACGCGCTTCCGGCGTGCCCGGCTCGGGCTGCCAGTCGTAGCGCCAGTTCGCCACGGGCGGCATCGACATCAGGATCGATTCGGTGCGCCCGCCGCTCTGCAGTCCAAACAGTGTGCCACGGTCGAAGACCAGATTGAACTCGACGTAGCGACCGCGCCGGTAGGCCTGGAACGCGCGCTCGGCTTCGCCGTACGGCGTATTGCGGCGCCGCTCTATGATCGGCAGGTACGCGTTGAGGAAGCCCTCGCCGACGCTCCTGAGCATCGCGAACGACTCGTCGAAGCCCGGCGCCGAGAAATCGTCGAAGAAAATCCCGCCGATGCCGCGTGGTTCGTTGCGGTGCTTCAGGAAGAAGTACTCGTCGCACCAGCGCTTGAAGCGCGGGTACAGGTCCGCGCCGTACGGCGCAAGCGCGTCGCGGCACACCTGATGGAAATGCCGCGCGTCCTCTTCGTAGCCGTAGTAGGGCGTCAGGTCCATGCCGCCGCCGAACCAGAACACCGGTTCTTCGCCTTGCCTCGTCGCGATCAGCAGGCGCACGTTCATGTGCACGGTCGGGCAGTGTGGATTGTGCGGATGCAGCACGAGCGACACGCCCATCGCCTCGAATCCGCGCCCGGCCAGTTGCGGCCGCGCGGCGCTCGCCGAGCCTGGCAGCTCGTCGCCCGCGACGTCCGAGAAGCCGATGCCCGCGCGCTCGAAGAACTGCCCGCCTTCGAGAATCCGCGTGACGCCGCCGCCGCGCAGCTTCTCGCCGGGCGCGCGCTGCCACGCGTCGGTCGCGAACGCGGTGCCGTCGAAGGCGCCGAGCGTGTCCGCGATATGCGATTGCAGGCCTTGCAGCCAGCTGCGCACGGCTTGTGCGTCGTAGCTCGAATTGCTCATGAATGCAGGTGCCGGGGGCGGCACGCTTGTCGTGCCGCGGGTTCGTCGAAAGTGGGCGACGGCCGCGTTAGCGTCAGGCTGGATGCTGCGCGATCGGACCGCTTAATCGGATTGCGTGGGGGCCGGAGGCGGATCTGGGAGGCGGCTCGCCGCTTCGGCCGATCAGCGGGCTTCGGGCCCGTTCGTCGCGACGAGCGCGAAAGATGCAGTGTAGCGCGCGTCGTTTGGCGTGGCCGCCGCTCGCACGGCGGCCGACGCAAGCGCCGCTTACCTGGCGTCGTGCTTGCGATTGAGCGCGCGATAGCCGATGTCGCGGCGATACTGCATGCCGTCGAACGCGATCTGATTGATCGTTTCATAGGCGGCCGCCTGCGCGGTGCGCACCGAATCCGCCAGACCGACGACGCACAGCACGCGCCCGCCCGAGGTCGTCAGCTTGCCGTCCGTCAGCGTGGTGCCGGCGTGGAACGTGACCGAATCCGCGGTTTCGGCGGGAATGCCGTTGATGCGGTCGCCCTTCCTCGGGGTGTCCGGATAGTTGTGCGCGGCGAGCACGACGCCGAGCGCGGTGCGGCGGTCCCATTCGAGTTCGACGGTGTCCAGCGTGCCGGCGATCGCGTGTTCGACCACCTTCGAATAGTCGCCCTTCAGACGCGCCATGATCGGCTGCGTTTCGGGGTCGCCCATCCGGCAGTTGAATTCGAGCGTCTTCGGGTTGCCTTGCGCGTCGATCATCAGGCCCGCGTACAGGAAGCCGGTGTAGCGGATGCCTTCCTTCTCCATGCCGCGCACGGTCGGCAGGATGATTTCGCGCATCACGCGCGCATGCAGTTGCGGCGTGACGATCGGCGCGGGCGAGTAGGCGCCCATGCCGCCCGTGTTCGGGCCCTGGTCGCCGTCGAGCAAACGCTTGTGATCCTGACTCGACGCGAGCGCGAGCACGTGCTTGCCATCGACCATCACGATGAAGCTCGCTTCCTCGCCGGCGAGGAATTCCTCGATCACGACGCGCGCGCCGGCGTCGCCGAGCTTGTTGTCCGACAGCATCATGTCGACTGCGGCGTGCGCTTCTTCCAGCGTCTGCGCGACCACCACGCCCTTGCCGGCGGCGAGGCCGTCGGCCTTGATCACGATCGGCGCGCCCTTGGCGTCCAGATACGCGTGCGCTGCGGCGACGTCGGCGAAGGTTTCGTATGCCGCGGTCGGGATGCCGTGGCGCTTCATGAACGCTTTGGCGAAATCTTTCGAGCTTTCGAGCTGCGCGGCTTCTTTGGTCGGCCCGAAGATCTTCAGACCGCGCGAGCGGAACAGGTTGACGATGCCTGCCGCGAGCGGCGCTTCCGGCCCGACCAGCGTGAACGCGATCTGTTCTTTTTCGACGAAATCCGCGAGCGCGGCCGGCTCGGTGATGTCGATGTTGAGCAGACGCTCATCCTGAGCGGTGCCGCCGTTGCCCGGCGCGACGTAGACGAGCTGGACCCGCGGCGATTGCGCGAGCTTCCATGCGAGCGCATGTTCGCGACCGCCGGAACCGACGACGAGTAACTTCATGTGAATCCCCGAGACTTAAAAACCATAAACGGCCGAGCGGTGTGGTCGGCCGTGCAACAAACCATCAACAGCAAAGGCGAACGGATTCGCGTTCGGCGCGCCATCACTCGTCGGCGATCGATGCGTTTGTATAGACTTCCTGCACGTCGTCCAGATTTTCCAGCGCGTCGAGCAGTTTCTGCATTTTCACCGCGTCGTCGCCGGTGAATTCGACTTCGGTCTGCGGCTTCATCGTGACTTCGGCCAATTCGGCCTTGAAGCCCGCTGCTTCGAGCGCAGCCTTCACCTTCGAAAAATCGTGCGGTGAGCACAGCACTTCGATGCTGCCATCCTCGTTCGTCACGACGTCGTCGGCGCCCGCTTCGAGCGCGGCTTCCATCAGCGCGTCTTCGGCGGTGCCGGGCGCGAACAGGAACTGGCCGATGTGATCGAACATGAACGACACCGAGCCGTCCGTACCCATGTTGCCGCCGTTCTTCGAGAACGCATGCCGCACTTCCGCGACCGTGCGCGTGCGATTGTCGGTCATCGTGTCGACGATCACCGCCGCGCCGCCGATGCCGTAGCCCTCGTAGCGGATTTCTTCGTAGTTCGCGCCGTCCGCGCCGCCGACACCGCGCTGGATCGCGCGGTTGATGTTGTCTTTCGGCATGTTGGCGTCGTACGCCTTGTCGACCGCGAGCCGCAGACGCGGGTTCGAGTCGATTTCGCCGCCGCCCAGACGGGCCGCAACCTGGATTTCCTTGATGAGCCGCGTCCAGACCTTGCCGCGCTTGGCGTCGGCCGCTGCTTTCTTATGCTTGATGTTGGCCCATTTCGAATGACCCGCCATACTTTTCTCCGTCGCGCGCGCCAGCGGGGCGCACGCATAGTGCAATTGTCGTTGCGATGTCGGGCGCCTCGCGTATTGCGCCTCGATGTCAAACCGTCAGGCGAAAGGCTGCCGGCCGCTCGTGCTGGCCCGTCGGGGCGGCCACTGCCGCCGCCGATCTCAGCCTCGCCGTTCCCGCGCGTCGTTCCACGCTTGCCCGCCGGTAGATGTCGGGCCGGTTCTTGCGTGACCGGCCGGCCAGGCGGGGCGGCAGGGCGGCAGCGCGATGGGGAGCAGCTTGCGCGGCCATCTGCCGCATGACTTGATGCGAAGGCGTGGTGCGTCAGTCGAAATTGCAGGCGGCGTCGCGCGTGATCGTGCGGTCGAGCCGCTCGTCGAACGGATTCGAATTTTATCACGCCGCGCGGGTGCGGCAGAGGGGGCGCGGCGCGTCAGTTCTTGGTACCGAACAACCGGTCGCCCGCGTCGCCCAGGCCTGGCACGATGTACGCATGCTCGTTCAGATGCGAGTCGAGCGACGCGACGAACAGCTTGACGTCCGGGTGCGCGTCTTGGAACACCTGCACGCCCTCGGGCGCGGCGACGAGCGCGAGGAACATGATGTTCTCGGCGGCGACGTTGCGGCGCTTGAGCACATCGACAGCGTGCACGGCCGAGTAGCCGGTCGCGACCATCGGATCGCAAAGGATGAAAACGCGGTCTTCGAGGTCCGGCAGTCGCACCAGGTATTCGACCGGCCGATGATCCTCCGCGCGATACACGCCGATGTGGCCGACGCGCGCCGACGGCACCAGCTCGAGCAGGCCGTCCGACATGCCGACGCCCGCACGCAGCACCGGCACGATCGCGAGCTTCTTGCCGGCGATCACCGGCGCGTCGATTTCGACGAGCGGCGTGGTGATGCGGCGCGTGGTCATCGGCAGGTTGCGGGTGATTTCGTAGCCCATCAGCAGCGTGATTTCGCGCAGCAGTTCGCGGAACGTGCGCGTCGACGTGTCCCGGTCGCGCATGTGCGACAGCTTGTGCTGGATCAGCGGGTGATCGAGGATGAAGAGATTGGGGAAACGGCTGTCCTGGGTCATGGCGGGCTCGCGCGCGGCGGCAAGGTGGATCGGTTCGGCGCGCTGCTCCGTTCGTCTCGTCCGCACCCCGGAAGCCGGGCGGAAGGCAGGAAAAGCGCGCCACCGCGCAAGTTTAGCGAAAGAGTGGTGCCCGGCGATACCTGAGATTTCAGCGGCGCGGCACAGTCCGGCAGCGATTCTTCTAGAATCTGGGGAAACTTCGCCACGAGGACGTACACATGGACATGGGAATCGCAGGACGTACCGCGCTCGTTTGCGCGGCGAGCAAGGGTCTGGGGCGCGGCTGCGCGGAAGCGCTCGCCGCCGAGGGCGTCAACCTGACGATCGTCGCGCGCACCGCCGAAACGCTCGAAGCGACCGCCGAGGCGATCCGCAAGCAGAGTGGCGTCGACGTGAAGACGGTTGCCTGCGACATCACCACGCCCGAAGGGCGCGCCGCCGCGCTGGCCGCGTGCCCGCATCCGGACATCCTCGTCAACAACGCCGGCGGCCCGCCGCCGGGCGATTTCCGCAACTTCACGCACGAGGACTGGATCCGCGCGCTCGAAGCCAACATGCTGACGCCGATCGAGCTAATCCGTCAGACCATCGATACGATGAGCGCGCGCGGCTTCGGGCGCATCGTCAACATCACGAGCTCGGCGGTGAAGGCGCCGATCGACGTGCTCGGTCTGTCGAACGGCGCGCGCTCGGGGCTGACCGGTTTCGTCGCGGGTCTCGCGCGCAAGGTCGCGCCGACCGGCGTGACGATCAACAACCTGCTGCCGGGCCTGTTCGACACCGACCGCATCGCGGTCACGTTCGAGGCGCAGGCGAAAACGCACGGCATTTCGATCGACGAAGCACGCAAGCAGCGCATCAAGACGATCCCCGCCGGGCGCTTCGGCACTCGCGACGAATTCGGCCGCGCCTGCGCGTTCCTGTGCAGCGTGCACGCGGGCTACATCACCGGGCAGAACTGGTTGATCGACGGCGGCGCCTATCCCGGTACGTACTGAGCAGGTACGTACTGAGCTGGCAGGTTCGGAGCCGCCTCGTGCGCGGAGCACGCACCCGAACGACGCACGTCACATCACAACAACGATAGTCACAACGGTCTGAGGAGTCTTAAGTCATGAGCACCCGCATTGCGCTGATCGCGCACGATCACAAGAAGGACGACATCGTCAAACTGGCCGGCGAATACGTCGACACGCTCGCGCGCTGCGAGATCGTCGCGACCGGCACGACCGGCGGACGCATCAGCGACGCGCACGGCCTCACGGTCGAGCGCATGCTGTCGGGCCCGCACGGCGGCGACCTGCAGATCGGCGCGCAACTCGCCGAAGGGCGCGTCGACATGGTGATCTTCCTGCGCGATCCGATGACGCCGCAGCCTCACGAGCCCGACATCAACGCGCTCGTGCGTGCGTGCGACGTGCACAACATTCCGTGCGCGACGAACATTTCGACCGCGCGCATGGTGCTCGACGTGCTGACGCTGCGCCTGTCGGGCGACGCGTGAGCGCGCGCGTCGCCGCACCCACATCCGTCCAGATGAAGGAGACATGATGGTCAAGACAATCCGATTCGACAAAACCGGCGGCCCCGAAGTAATGAAATGGGTCGACGTCGACGTGGGCGAGCCCGGCGCGGGCGAGATCCGTATTCGCCAGACGGCGGTCGGCCTGAACTATATCGACGTGTATTTCCGCACCGGTCTGTATCCGCTGCCGCTGCCGGGCGGACTCGGAATGGAAGCGGCCGGCGAAGTCAGCGCGATCGGCTCGGGCGTGAGCGGTCTGAAGGTCGGCGATCGCGTCGCGTACGTCGCGCGGCCGCCCGGCGCGTACGCGCAGGAGCGCTTGCTGCAGGCCGCGCAGGCCGTCAAGCTGCCCGATGCGCTCAGCGACGAGCAGGCCGCGTCGGTGATGCTGCAAGGCTTGACCGCGCAGTATCTGCTGCGCCGTACGTACCGCGTGAAGGCCGGCGACACGATCCTCATTCAGGCCGCGGCGGGCGGTGTCGGCCTGCTGGTGTGCCAGTGGGCGAAAGCGCTCGGCGCGACGGTGATCGGCACGGTCGGTTCCGACGAGAAAGCCGACATCGCGAAAGCGCACGGCTGCGATCACGCGATCGTCTATACGCGCGAGAACTTCACGAAGCGCGTACGCGAGATCACCAACGGCGCGGGCGTGCCGGTCGTCTACGATTCGATCGGCAAGGACACCTTCGAAAAGTCGCTCGACTGCCTCGCGCCGCTCGGCCTGTTCGTGAGCTTCGGCAACGCGTCGGGTCCGCTGCCGCCGATCGATTCGTCGGAGTTCGCGGGACGCGGCTCGCTGTTCTTTACGCGCCCGACGCTCTTCACCTATATGGCCAAACGCAGCGATTACGAGGCGATGTCGGCCGAACTGTTCGACGTGCTGGCCTCCGGCAAGGTCAAGACGAGCATCAATCAGCGCTATGCGCTGAAGGACGTCGGGCAGGCCCACGCCGACCTCGAGGCCCGCCGCACGACCGGGTCGACGATTCTGTTGCCGTAAAAAGTAACGGCGCGGCCCCAGGCCGCGATCTACGCCATCCATCAAGGCCGTTTCATCGCGAGATGAAACGGCCTTGTGCGTTTACGCGATTTTTACGCGCACCCCGCCATCTTTGACCAGCCCTTTAGGCGGATCGGCATACCGTTGCAGCTATCCAGAATCCGTACATGGGGAACAAAAATGGATGTGCTGTATGTCGGGGGACTCGTGGTGTTCGCCGCGCTGACCTTTGGGCTGATTGGCGGCTGCGAAGAGCTGATGCAATTCCGCCGCGGGCAGGGAGCGCGCTCATGACCTGGATGCTGTGGCTGGCCGGCGCGTCCACCGTGCTGCTGTTCATTTATCTCGTGTATGCGCTGCTGCGCGCGGAGGACATCGAATGAATGCGAACAATGTCCTGCAGGCGAGCCTTTTTATCGTCGTGCTGTTGGCCGCCGCGGTGCCGGTGGCAAGTTACATCGGCGCCGTGATGGACGGCAGCTCGCGCGTGGTGCGCTTCGGCGCGCCGCTCGAACGGCTGCTTTACCGTATCGCCGGCGTCGATCCATCGCAGGAAATGGGCTGGAAGCACTATGCGATCGCCACGGTCGCGTTCAATGTGCTCGGCGTGGTGTTCCTGTACGTGCTGCTGCGCGTACAGGGCTGGCTGCCGGGCAATCCGCAGCAGTTCGGCGCGATGTCGGTCGACAGCGCGTTCAACACCGCGGTCAGCTTCGTCACCAACACGAACTGGCAGGACTACACGCCCGAGCAAACGGTCAGCTATCTGACGCAGATGCTTGGCATGACCGTGCAGAACTTCCTGTCGGCGGCAACGGGCATCGTCGTCGTGATCGCGCTGATTCGCGGCTTCGCGCGTCATACCGCGCAGACGATCGGCAACTTCTGGGTCGACATCACGCGCGTGACGATGTACGTGCTGCTGCCGATGGCGGCGATCATCGCCGCACTGCTGATGAGCCAGGGCGTGATCCAGAACTTCAAGGCGTATCAGGACGTACCAACGCTGCAGGCCACCACGTACGCCGCGCCGAAGCTCGACGCGCAAGGCAATCCGGTCAAGGACGCGAAGGGCAATCCGGTGACGGTCGACACGCCCGTGAAGACGCAGACCATCGCGATGGGCCCGGTTGCGTCGCAGGAAGCGATCAAGATGCTCGGCACCAACGGCGGCGGCTTCTTCAACGGCAACTCGGCTCATCCGTATGAAAACCCGACACCGTTCTCGAACTTCGTGCAGATCTTGTCGATCCTGATCATCCCGGCCGCGCTCGCGCTCGTGTTCGGCCGCGTGATCGGCGACCGCCGGCAAGGCGTGGCCGTGCTCGCGGCGATGACGATCGCGTTCGGTGTCTGCGTGTTCGGTGAAATCAGTGCGGAGCAGAGCGGCAACCCCGCGTTCACGGCGCTCAACGTCGATCAGTCGGCGAACGCGCTGCAGGCGGGCGGCAATGCGGAAGGCAAGGAAACGCGCTTCGGCATCGCGCAGTCGGGCATTTTCACGGTCGCGACGACGGCGGCTTCGTGCGGCGCGGTCGCCAACACGCACGATTCGTTGACGCCGATCGGCGGCCTGTACCCGATGCTGTTGATACAGCTCGGCGAGGTGATCTTCGGCGGTGTCGGTTCAGGCATGTACGGCATGCTCGTATTCGCGCTGCTCGCGGTGTTCGTCGCGGGTCTGATGATCGGACGTACTCCTGAGTATGTCGGCAAGAAGATCGAAGCCTACGAGATGAAGATGGTCTCGATCGTCGTGCTGCTCACGCCGCTGCTCGTGCTCGTGGGCACCTCGATCGCGGTGCTCAGCGATGCGGGCAAGGCCGGCATCGCGAACCCTGGCGCGCATGGCTTCTCCGAAATCCTCTACGCGTTCAGTTCGGCCGCGAACAACAACGGCAGCGCATTCGCGGGTCTGTCGGTGAATACGCCGTTCTACAACTGGCTCACCGCGATCGCGATGTGGTTCGGCCGCTTCGGCACGATCGTGCCGGTGCTCGCGATCGCCGGCTCGCTGGCCGGAAAGAAGCGCATCGGCGTCACCGGCGGCACGCTGCCGACGCATGGACCGCTGTTCGTCGTGCTGCTGCTCGGCACGGTGCTGCTGGTCGGCGCGCTGACCTACGTCCCGGCGCTCGCGCTCGGTCCCGGCGTCGAGCATCTGATGATGATCGGCGTGCAGTGACGCGCGGCCGGGAACAACGACCGAACAGGCGCTTGCGCGCAGAAACCGAGCAAGCGCACACGGATATTCGAGGATTCGATGACTGAACATAACGCTACGCGGTCCATGTTCGACCCGGCGCTGCTGCGCCCGGCGATCGTGGACTCCTTCAAAAAGCTCACGCCGCGCACGCAGTTTCGCAACCCGGTGATGTTCTGCGTGTACGTCGGCAGCATTCTGACGACCATTCTGTGGATCGCCGCGCTCGGCGGTCAGGCCGAGGCGCCCGCGGGCTTCATTCTCGCGGTCACGCTGTGGCTGTGGTTCACGGTGCTGTTCGCGAACTTCGCGGAGGCGATCGCCGAAGGCCGCTCGAAAGCGCAGGCCGCGTCGCTGCGCAGCGCGAAGAAAGACGTGATGGCCAAGAAGCTCAACGAGCCGCATCCGAAGTCGCCAATTCGCATCACAACCGCGACCGATCTGCGCAAAGGCGACGTCGTGCTGGTCGAGACCGGTGACGTGATTCCGGCCGATGGCGAAGTGATCGACGGCGTCGCGTCGGTCGACGAATCGGCGATCACCGGTGAGTCGGCGCCGGTGATCCGCGAGTCGGGTGGTGACTTTTCGTCGGTGACGGGCGGCACGCGGGTGCTGTCGGACTGGATCGTCGTGCGCGTCACGGCGAATCCGGGCGAGGCGTTTCTCGACCGCATGATCGCGATGGTCGAAGGCGCGAAGCGTCAGAAGACGCCGAACGAAATCGCGCTGACCATCCTGCTGGTCGCGCTGACCATCGTGATGCTGCTCGCCACCGCGACGCTGCTGCCGTTCTCGATGTTCTCCGTCGAAGCGGCGAAGGCCGGTCACGTCGTGACGATCACCGCGCTCGCCGCGCTGCTCGTGTGCCTGATCCCGACGACGATCGGTGGCTTGTTGTCGGCAATCGGCGTGGCCGGCATGAGCCGCATGATGCAGGCGAACGTGATCGCGACCTCGGGCCGCGCCGTTGAAGCGGCCGGCGACGTCGACGTGCTGCTGCTCGACAAGACCGGCACGATCACGCTCGGCAATCGCCAGGCGTCGCAGTTCCTGCCCGCGCCGGGTCTGAGCGAAGAGGCGCTTGCCGATGCCGCGCAGTTGTCGTCGCTGGCCGACGAAACGCCGGAAGGCCGCAGCATCGTCGTGCTCGCGAAGCAGCGCTTCAACATCCGTCAGCGCGACATGGCCTCGCTGCACGCGGTGTTTCTCGCGTTCACCGCGCAGACTCGCATGAGCGGCGTCGATCTGTCCCCCCAGGGGACTTCTTCCGGGACGCCCCGCCGCGAAATCCGCAAGGGCGCGGCCGATGCGGTCAAGCACTACGTCGAAGCGCACGGCGGCCGTTTCCCGAACGAAGTCAGCAACGCGGTCGCCGATGTCGCGCGACGCGGCAGCACGCCGCTCGTGGTCGCCGAGAAGGGCGAGCAGGGCGCGCGCGTGCTCGGCGTGATCGAGCTGAAGGACGTCGTGAAGGGCGGCATCAAAGAGCGCTTCGCCGAGCTGCGCAAGATGGGCATCAAGACCATCATGGTGACGGGCGATAACCGCCTGACCGCCGCCGCGATCGCGGCCGAAGCGGGTGTCGACGACTTCCTCGCCGAAGCAACGCCCGAAACCAAGCTCGCGACGATTCGCGCGCACCAGGCTGAAGGGCGTCTCGTCGCGATGACCGGCGACGGCACCAACGACGCGCCCGCGCTTGCGCAGGCCGACGTCGCGGTCGCGATGAACACCGGCACGCAAGCGGCGAAAGAGGCGGGCAATATGGTCGACCTCGATTCGAATCCGACCAAGCTGATCGAGATCGTCGAGATCGGCAAACAGATGCTGATGACGCGCGGTTCGCTGACCACGTTCTCGATCGCCAACGACGTCGCCAAGTACTTCGCGATCGTTCCGGCCGCGTTCGCATCGACGTATCCGGCGCTCAATGCGCTGAACGTGATGCATCTGGCGACGCCGACCTCGGCGATCATGTCCGCGGTGATCTTCAACGCGCTGATCATCGTGCTGCTGATTCCACTCGCGCTGAAGGGCGTGCGCTATCGCGCGCTCGGCGCGGCGATCCTGCTGCGCCGCAATCTGCTGATCTATGGCCTCGGCGGGATCATCGTGCCGTTCATCGGCATCAAGCTGATCGATATGGTGCTGGCCGCGTTCGATTGGGTTTGAGCGCGAACCGCGTCGCTACGAAGTAACCTGCAGTGATGAAAAGGGAAAGAGACCCATCATGAAAAATCTGTTCCGTCCGTTGATCGTGATCTTCGCGGTGCTGAGCGCGATCACCGGACTCGCTTATCCCGCCGTGATGACCGCGTTCGGCCAGGCGGCCTTCCACCAACAGGCCAACGGCAGCCTGATCGAGCAGAACGGCAAGGTGGTCGGCTCGCAGCTGATCGGCCAGCAGTTCGACGCGCCGCAGTACTTCTGGGGCCGGCTGTCGGCGACGAGCCCGATGCCGTACAACCCGCAGAACTCGGGCGGCTCGAACCTCGGACCGAACAATCCGGCGCTGCTCGACGAGATCAAGGGCCGTCTCGCCGCGCTGAAGGCGGCGGGCACCGACATGTCGAAGCCGGTGCCGGTCGATCTGGTCACGTCGTCGGGCAGCGGCCTCGATCCGGAGATCAGCCCGGCCGCGGCCGCGTATCAGGTCGAGCGTGTCGCGCAGGCGCGTCACCTCGCGTCGAACGACGTGCAGGCGCTCGTCGAGCGCTATACGACGGGGCGTCAGTTCGGCGTGCTCGGCGAGCCACGCGTGAACGTGCTGAAGCTCAATCTCGCGCTCGATGAAATGAAGCGCGGTTGACACCCAAACGCAACGGCAACCCGGCCGCCCTTGCGGTTCATCGATAACTCAGCGGCGTCCGCGTGGCGCCGCGCCGCCATTTGCGGGCCGGCGCGCGCCGTGCCACCATGCAGACACCGCCGCTCACACGACGATCAAAACCACTGAGCATGAACCGCCCCGATCCTGACGAACTGCTCGACAAGCTGCAGCGCGACGAAGAAAAACGTCAGCGCGGCCGGCTGAAAATTTTCTTCGGCGCGTCGGCCGGCGTCGGCAAGACCTATGCGATGCTGCAGGCCGCGCGCCGCCGCGAGGAGGAAGGCATCGACGTGCTGGTCGGCATCGCCGAAACACACGGGCGCGGCGAAACCGCCGCGCTGCTCGCGGGACTCGACGTGCTGCCGCTCGCGCATATCGAGTATCGCGGCCGCAAGCTCGGCGAATTCGATCTCGACGCCGCGCTCGCGCGCAAGCCGCAACTGATCCTCGTCGACGAACTCGCGCATTCGAACGTGCAGGGCGCGCGCCATCTGAAGCGCTGGCAGGACGTCTACGAACTGCTCGATGCGGGCATCGACGTTTATACGACCGTCAACGTGCAGCACCTTGAGAGCCTGAACGATGTGATCGGCCAGATCACCGGCATCCGCGTGTGGGAGACGGTCCCCGATCGCGTGTTCGACCATGCCGACGAAGTCACGCTCGTCGATCTGTCGGCCGAGGAACTGCTCGACCGCATGCGCGACGGCAAGGTGTACATGGCGCAGCAGGCAGAGCGCGCGGTGCGCAACTTCTTTCGCAAGGGCAACCTGATCGCGCTGCGCGAACTCGCGCTGCGCCGCACTGCCGATCGTGTCGACGCGCAGATGCGCGAGTACCGCGCCGATCGTTCGATCCAGCGTATCTGGCAGGCGCGCGAGCGGTTGCTGGTGTGCGTGGGTCCCGGTCCGGAGGCGCCGGCGCTGGTGCGCTCGGCGGCGCGCCTCGCCGCTAGCCTGAAAGCCGACTGGCTCGCGGTCTATGTCGAAACGCCCGCGTTGCAGCGTCTACCCGACGCGCGCCGCGAACGCACGTTGAACGCGCTGAAGCTCGCCGGCGAGCTCGGCGCCGAAACCGCGACGCTCGCCGCCACCGATGCGCTCGACGCGCTGATCGGATATGCGCAGGCGCGCAACGTGTCGAAGCTGGTGGCGGGCGCGTCGTCGCGCACCGGCATCAGCCGCTGGCTGCGTCGGCCGGTTGGCGAGCGCATCGCCGAGAAGAGCGGCGATCTCGATCTCACGCTGATTCGTGTGTCGTCGGAGCGCGGCGGCGGCGAGCAGCGGCGTCTGCTGAACACGACCGCGAACGCGTGGCGCGAGGCGTTGAGCGCGGCGCGCGAGCGTCGTTCACCGCCGCGCGCCTACGCGCTCGCGCTCGCGATCGGCACGGCGATCACGCTGCTGTCGAGCCAGCTGATCGATCGCATCGATCTGACCAACCTCGTGATGTTGTATCTGCTCGGCGTGATCTTCACGGCGGTGAAACTCGGGCGCGGGCCGGGTGTCGTGCTGTCGTTCGCGAGCGTCACCGCGTTCGATTTCTTCTTCGTGCCGCCGCGCCTGTCGCTGTCGGTCGCCGATACGCAGTACTTACTGACGTTCTTCGGCATGCTGCTGACGTCGCTCGTGATCAGCAATCTGACTGCGAGCCTGCGCCGCGAGGCGAGCGTCGCGCGACACCGCGAGCAGCGCACCGGCGCGATGTACGAAATGGCGCGCGAGTTGGCCGCGGCGCTGACCACCGAGCAGATCGTCGGGATCGGCAGCCGGCACGTGAGCGAGGTGTTCGGCGCGCGCGTCGCGATTCTGCTGCCCGACAGCGCCGATCAGGTCAAACAGAAGATCGAGGACCCCGATGCGGCGATCACGCTCGAAGGCGACGCGCTCGATCTCGACGTCGGCCAGTGGGTTTACGATCAGCAGAAGCCGGCAGGCCACGGCACCGACACCTTGCCGGCCGCCGCGGCGCTGTATCTGCCGCTGAAGGCGCCGATGCGCACGCGCGGCGTGCTCGCGGTCGTCGTGCGTGACGAGCGCGAGCTGACCGTGCCCGAGCAGCGGCGCATGCTCGATGCGTTCGCCGCGCAGATCGCGCTCGCACTCGAACGTGTGCACTACGTCGATATCGCGCGCGATGCGCTCGTCAACATGGAGTCGGAGCGGCTGCGCAATTCGCTGCTGTCGGCGATTTCACACGATCTGCGTACGCCGCTGACGACGATCGTCGGCTTTTCGTCGATGCTCGCGCAGGGGCGGCAGCAGAGGTCGGCGGGCGAGGAGGAGCGCAGCGACGAACTCGTCGATGCAATCCACGAAGAAGCGCTGCGCATGACCGGCATCGTCACGAACCTGCTCGACATGGCGCGCTTGCAGGCCGGCAGCCTGCAACTGAACCAGCAATGGACGCTGCTCGAGGAAACCGTCGGCGCCGCGCTGCGCGCTTGCAGGCGCGTGCTCGCGGACCATCCGGTACAGGTCACGCTGCCCGCCGATCTGCCGCTCTTGCACCTCGACGCGGTGCTGATGGAGCGGCTGTTCTCGAACCTGTTCGAGAACGCGGCCAAGTACACCCCGTCCGGCACGCCGCTCGCGATCGGCGCGCAGCAGATCGACGCGGACGGCGCGTCGTTCGTGCGCATCACGATCGATGACAACGGCCCGGGCCTGCCCGCCGGCATGGAAGCGCGCGTGTTCGAGAAGTTCACGCGCGGCGAGAAGGAGTCGGCGCAACCGGGGATCGGCCTTGGGCTCGCGATCTGCCGCGCGATCGTCGAGGCGCACGGCGGTACAATCGGCGCGCTCAACCGGATTGCCGCGAACGGCCACGTCGAGGGCGCGCGCTTCTGGTTCACGCTGCCGGTCAAGACGCCGCCCGATGCACCCGATCCGCTCGAAGACGAGGGCGCCGCCACCGACACCGCCGCCGACCTCAACCCGCTCACCCGACCCGCCCATGAGTGACCCGAGCATCACAGTCGTTCTGATCGAAGACGAGAAGCAGATTCGCCGCTTCGTGCGCACCGCGCTCGAAGGCGAGGGCATCGCCGTGTACGACGCCGAGACCGGCAAGCAGGGGCTCGTCGAAGCGGCGACGCGCAAGCCCGACCTCGTGATCGTCGATCTCGGCCTGCCCGACACCGACGGCCTCGACGTGATCCGCGAGTTGCGCGGCTGGAGCGAGCTGCCGGTGATCGTGCTGTCGGCACGCACCCAGGAAAGCGAAAAGGTCGCCGCGCTCGACGCCGGCGCCGACGACTACCTGACCAAGCCGTTCGGCGTGTCCGAGTTGCTCGCCCGGATCCGCGCGCATCTGCGGCGGCGCAATCACGGCGGCGCGAACGAATCACCGCAGGTGCGCTTCGGCGCGGTCACCGTCGACCTCGCGCTGCGCCAGGTCACGCGCGACGGCGCCGCGATCCATCTGACGCCGATCGAATATCGGCTGCTCGCGACGCTCGTGCGCCACGCCGGCCGCGTGCTTACACACCGGCAGTTGCTGCGCGACGTGTGGGGGCCGTCGCATGTCGAGAGTCATCACTATTTGCGCATCTACATGGCGCACCTGCGCGGCAAGCTCGAGCGCGATCCGGCGCAGCCCGAGCATATCGTCACGGAGACGGGCGTCGGGTATCGGCTGGTGGGCGCGGTGTGAGCCCGGCCACTATGCCGCACCGGTTATCATTTCCTGAAGTAAGGACGACCTTACGCTTGCATCGATCATCGGGGACGGCCCCATTTTTCATGGAGCTGTTTCGATGTCCTGGTTTCTTCTATTGATCGCCGGTTTGCTCGAAGTCGCGTGGGCGGCCGGTCTCAAAACTTCCGGAGGTTTCACCCGCTTGTGGCCGTCCGTCTTCACGGTCGTGACCGCGCTAGGCAGCTTCGTGCTGCTCGCGCTGGCAATGCGCCAGTTGCCGCTCGGCACTGCGTATGCTGTATGGACGGGAATCGGCGCGGTCGGCGCATTCATCTTCGGTGTCGTGATGATGGGGGAGGCGGTGACGGTCGCACGCGTCGCCAGCGCGTCGCTGATCGTGATCGGCCTCGTCGGACTGAAGCTGTCCTCGGGGCGCTGACCCGGCGGCCATTGCCTGCAAGCCACAGCGAGGCTTCGCCGCTCTGCGTTCTGCGAATTATCGTGACTATAATGAGACGGACGACCTTGAGATTGCCCGCGGCCAGCCTGGCGCGGCCAGGCTGGCGCGGCCGGCCTTGCGAGCCTGACGGCTTTGGCGCGGAACACCCGCTTGTTCCCGCCGCGGCGCCCGGCATGCACAAAGCGCGTGGAGGCGGCCATGCTTGAATCACTTTCGCTTGCAGCGGGCCTTTCATGGGGCAGCGGTCTGCGCCTCTATCTGACGGTCCTGCTGGCCGGCGTGTTCGCACGTCTTGGCCTGATTCACTTGCCGGACACGTTGTCCGCACTGTCATCGCCATGGGTTATCGGCGCGGCGGCCGTGCTGACGCTGGCCGAATTCCTCGCCGACAAGATCCCCGCGTTCGATTCACTGTGGGACGCGATCCACACCTTCATCCGCATTCCGGCCGGCGCCGTGCTGGCCGCCGGCGCGCTCGGCCACACCGATCCGGCGCTGCTGAGCGTTGCGGCGCTTGCGGGCGGCACGCTCGCCGGTACCGCGCATCTCGCGAAGGCAGGCACCCGCGCGCTGATCAATCTGTCGCCGGAGCCGGTGTCGAATGTTGTCACGTCGACCGCCGAGGACGGCCTCGTGTTCGGCGGGGTACTGCTTGCGCTGTTCGTGCCGCTCGTATTTCTGGTCCTGATGGTAGGCTTCCTGCTGCTCGCGGCGTGGGCGCTGCCGCGCTTGTGGCGTGGCGTGCAGGGCGGTTTTCGCGGCATGGCCACGCACATGGTGTCGCGATTGGTGAGGAGCAGGCACGATTGAGCGAAGCACTACCGGGATCTAACGCGGGTTCAAGCACGCGCGCTGACACGAGGCCGGCGCGGCGGCTTGGTGGCATCGATCTGTGGCGCCAGGCGATACGGATGACGGCGCGCGACTGGCGCGCGGGCGAGCTGACCATGTTGCTGCTCGCGCTCGTGCTGGCGGTCGCGGCGTTGTCGAGCGTCGGGTTTCTGGGCGACCGCCTGCATCAGGGGCTCGAGCGCGACGCGCGGCGCATGATCGCCGCCGACTTCATCGTGCGCGCCGATCATCCGGTTGATCCGCAATTCGCCGCCCACGCGCATGCCCTCGGCCTGCGCACCGCCACCACGGCGATCTTCCCGAGCATGATCAAATCGACCGGCGCGCCACCGGCGTCGCGGCTCGCCGCCGTCAAGGCGGTGTCGCCGGGCTATCCGCTGCGCGGCGCGTTGCGCATTGCGCCGGCGCCGGGTGCGGCCGATCATCCGGCGGCCTCGATTCCGGCGCCGGGCACCGTATGGGTCGACCAGGCGTTGCTCGACGCGCTGAAGCTGAAGATCGGCGATGCGGTGAAGGTCGGCAATCGCAGCTTCACGGTCGGCGCGCTGATCACGCGCGAGCTCGACCGCGGCTTTTCGTTCGTCAACTTTTCACCGCGCCTGATGCTGAACGCCGCTGACGTACCGTCGACCGGCCTGATCACCTATGGCAGCCGCGTCACGTACCGGCTGCTGGTGGCCGGTTCCGACGACGCGGTCGCGCGCTTCGCGCAATTCGCGCATGACCGTGTCGACGGCGGCAAGATGCGCGGTGTCGCGCTCGAGTCGCTGCAAGACGGCCAGCCGCAGGTGCGTCAGACGCTCGATCGCGCGGGCCATTTCCTGACGCTCGTGTCGCTGCTGACCGCGCTGCTCGCGGCCGTCGCGATCGCGATGGCCGCGCACCGCTACATGCGCCGGCATCTCGACGGCTGCGCGGCAATGCGCTGTCTTGGCGTGAGCCAGGCCGCGCTGCGCGCGCTGTTCACGCTCGAATTCGTCGGGCTCGGCGTGATCGGCGGCGTGCTCGGCGTGGCGCTCGGGTATCTCGGGCATCTCGCGCTGCTGACCTGGCTCGGCGGCCTGATCGACGTGGTGCTGCCGCAGCCGACGCTGTGGCCCGCGCTCGAGGGCATCGCGGCCGGACTCGTGCTGCTGCTCGGCTTCGCGCTGCCGCCGCTGTTGCCGCTCACGCGCGTGCCGCCGGTGCGCGTGCTGCGCCGTGAATGGGGCGAAGCGGGACGCACCGCATGGGCCGCCTACGCGTTCGGCATCGTGCTGTTCGCGGGGCTGCTGATTCTCGCCGCCGGGGAATTGAAGCTCGGCGGCATCGTCGCGGGCGGTTTCGCGGGCGGGCTGCTGGTGTTCGCCGGCATCGCGCGGCTCGCGTTGTGGGGCGCCGCGCGGCTGGTACGCAGCGAGCGCGTCAATGCGGGCATCGGCTGGCGCTATGCGCTGGCGTCGCTGGAGCGGCGCAGCAGCACCAGCGCGCTGCAGATCACCGCGCTCGGCATCGGCCTGATGTGCCTGCTGCTGATCGCGATGACGCGCAACGACCTCGTGCAGGGCTGGCGCAAATCGACCCCGCCCGATGCGCCCAATGAGTTCATCATCGACATCCAGCCCGATCAGCGCGACGCGGTCACGCAGTATCTGGACGCGCACGGCATCGCCGCCCCGGCGCTGTCGCCGATGGTGCGCGGGCGGCTCGTCGCGATCAACGGCCGCGCGGTCAACCCGGATTCGTTCAAGGGCGAGGACGCGCGGCGACTGGTGGACCGCGAGTTCAACCTGTCCTACACGACGCATTTACCCGACGACAACCGGATCGCCGCGGGTAGCTGGTTCGGCGAGACGACGAAGCCGCAGATATCGATCGAGCAGGGTCTCGCGAAGCTGATCAACGTGAAGCCCGGCGACGTGTTGCGCTTCGACGTGACCGGCCTCACGGTCGAGGCGCCGGTGACGAGCATGCGCAAGCTCGACTGGGGTTCGTTCAAGGTCAACTTCTTCGTACTGATGCCGCCTGCCGCGTTGCAGGACTTCCCGGCGACGTTCATCACGAGCTTCCATTTACCGCCGAACAAACAGTCGACGATCGACGGGCTGATCGGCGCATATCCGAATCTGACCGCGATCGATACCGGCCCGATCCTCGCCCAGGTGCAGCGCGTCTTGCAGCAGGTGATCGGCGCGGTGCAGTTCCTGTTCGCGTTCACGCTCGCGGCCGGCGTGCTGGTGCTGTACGCGGCGCTCGCCGGCACGCGCGACGAGCGTATGCGAGAATCCGCGCTGCTGCGCGCGTTGGGCGCGTCGCATCGTCAGGTGCGTGCGGTGCAGGTGGCCGAATTCGTCGCGGTCGGCGCGCTTGCCGGCCTGATGGCGGCGCTCGGCGCGCAGATCGTCGGCTCGGTGCTGGCCACCCACGTGTTCGAGTTCTATCTGGACTTCGATCCGTGGCTGCTGCCGGCGGGCGTTGCCGCTGGCATCGCGTGTGCGGGTGTCGGCGGGTGGCTGAGCCTGCGCCATGTGTTGGCGCGGCCGGCGCTGCAATCGCTGCGCGACGCGTGAGTTTTTTTCTGGTGTTTCTTTGCTGTTGAGCAGGGTATGAGCGATTTGAACGATGAGGTGTCCTCGGACAAGCCGACGGCCTTCGAACTGGTGGGCGGCGAGGCGCGCGTTCGCGAACTGGTCGACCGGTTTTACGACCTGATGGATCTCGAAGCGGATTTCGCCGGGATTCGCGCGCTGCATCCGGCGTCGCTCGAGGGTTCGCGCGACAAGCTGTTCTGGTTCCTGTGCGGTTGGCTCGGCGGACCCGATCATTACATCAGCCGCTTTGGTCATCCACGTCTGCGCGCGCGGCATCTGCCATTCGCGATCGCGTCGAGCGAGCGCGATCAGTGGCTGAGGTGCATGGCGTGGGCGATGGCGGATACCGGTTTGCCGGGTCCGCTGCGCGAGCGCCTGCTCGGCTCGTTCTTCGAAACCGCCGACTGGATGCGCAACCGCAATGGCTGACACGCCGCACCACGCCACCTCGGCACCGTACTCGTTCGAAGCCGACTATGCGGCGCTTGCGCCGCGGGCGCGCGAGGTTCTCGATTGCTGGTTCGGTGCGCCGGGCACGCCGGAACACGGCACAGAGCGCAAGCTCTGGTTCAAACGCGATGACTCCGTCGATACGATGCTGCGCGAACGGTTCGGTAAGCTGATCGATGCGGCAAACGCGGGTGAGCTCGACGCATGGCAGCTCACGCCGTTGGGCGCGTTGGCGCTCGTCATCGTGCTGGACCAGTTTTCGCGCAACTGCCATCGCAATACGCGGCGCGCCTTCGCGACCGACAACAAGGCGCTGCAATCCGCTCAACGGATGGTCACGAGCGGCGCCGATCGACTGTTGCCGGATGCGCAGCACCGCGCGTTCGCGTATCTGCCGTTCGAGCACGATGAAACGCTCGCGAGCCAGCAGGAGTCGCTGCGTCTGTTCAAGCAGCTCGCGCAGGAGCCGGGCGGTGAGGGCTACTATCAGTACGCGCTGCGCCACGCGAAAGTCATCGAGCGGTTTGGCCGCTTTCCGCACCGCAACGTGTTGCTCGGGCGGCAATCGAGCGACGAGGAGATCGCGTTCCTGCACGAGTCCGGTTCGTCGTTCTGAATCAACGCGCACGCGCGGGCCACGCGGCCGGTGCGACGCGTGGCGCGGCTCTAGTGGCTGCCGTGCAGCTTGCCTGCCACCGGCGTGCGCACGAACACGCGCAATAGCTCATCGGAATCGCCCGGCCGCGCGCCGGACCAGAACAGTCGCCATTCGCCGGCCGGCGGCCGCGCGTTGTCGTGGCGGCTTTCCTCGATCAGCCACGTGCAGGCGGTAGTGCGCGGATCTTCGCTCGGCTGATGCTCGATGCCGGTGTAGTAGTAGAGCATCGGCGCTTCGGATTCGCCGAGTCCGGCGCTCGCCATGCAGTCGCCGTCGTTCCATTCGATATCCATCTTCGCGCCGAGGTCCTGGAACACCGAGCGGTAGCTTTTCGCGTAGTCGAGCCACGGCAGCAGCAGCGTGCTGACGAGCCCCCAGACGAGCATCGCGCCCGCGCACCAGCTGAGCGCGCCGCGCCATTTGCCCGCGTGCTTGAACGACGGCAGCAGCCACAGCCAGCCGATCGTCAGAATCAGCGCGCCGACGATCATCGCGGGCGAAATCGGCAGCACCCAGTCGAGCGGCAGCCAGCGGCCGAGCAGATGCAGCGACGCATGCGTGCTCGCCGGGCTCGTCATGGTCGACCAGGCGATCCACACGAGTGCGGCCGCGCTGCCGAACAGCACTCGGCTGGTCATATCCCAGCCGGTATGCAGCCGCGTCGGCAAGCGCTCGACGCCCTGCATCGCGACCAGCGCGAGTGGCGCGATGAACGGCAGGATGTACAGCTCGCGGACCGTCGCCGAGCTTTGCAGCACCGCGAAGCCGATGCCCGAGAACAGCACCGGCAACGCGACGCGCGGATCGCGCCAGCGCCGCCACGCACCGCCGGCGAGCGCGGCCAGCGCGAGCGGCACGACCGGAAAGCCGACGCTCAGCACGGTGCGCAGCACGAACAGGCGGCTCTCGTTTTCCGAGCCGAGCTCGGCAACCGAAAAACCGAAGAAGCGCCCGACGTTGTTATCCCATAGCCACACCTTGAAGAGTGCCTCGGAGCGCAGGTAGAAGCAGATCGGCCAGATGAGCGCGAACGGCGCGCAGATGAGCGCGGCGAGGCCGAGCGCGCCCGCGAAGCGGCGGCTGCGGCATGCGGGATAGAGCAGCAGTGCCGCGCAGGTGGTCGCGCCGAACACGAGCGGTACGAACAGTCCCTTCGCCAGCAGCGACACGCCGATGCCCGCACCGAACATCGCCGCGCCGCTGAAGATCGCGTGACGCCGCTCGCGGGCATCGAGCGGTTTGGTCAGCCTCGCGGCCTGCGCATGCATCGGAAAATACGACGCGGCGCGCGGGTCGTCACGCAGATGCACGAGAACGAGTTCGAACAGTCCGCAAAAGCCGAGCGCGGTGCCGGCCATCAGCGCGACATCCGTCATCATGTCGTGCACGTGCTTGACGACGGCGAGCGTGCCGCCGAACAGCGCGAGCGTGCCGATCACGCGCAGGTCGAACCAGCTCGACGCATCGACCGCGCGACGCGCGACGCGCGCGGTGTAGTACACCGTCAGGGCCGCGAACAGCGCGCTCGCGAGCCGTGCCGCATCGTGCAGCGGCAGATAGCGGCCGAACATCCACGCGAGGCCGGCGGCGACCCAGTCGTAGAACGGCGGCTTTTCGACGAAGGGCTGGCCGGCATTGGTTGGCACGACGAGGTCGCCGGTATCGAGCATGTGCTGGACGATGCCGAACGTGTAGGTTTCGTCCTGCTTCCACGGCTCGTGGCCGAGAATGCCTGGGATCAGCCACGCGCACAGGATCGCCAGCGCGACGAGCCACAGCAGGGGACGGATCGCCGCGAGCGCGTGCCAACGCTGCAGGCCGCGCGTCGCGCGGTCGGCGGAAACGGCGGAGCCCGATGCCTGGGCGGTGTCGGCACTGTGCATCGCTGCGGCCGACGCCGCGGGATCCGCAACTGCCGGCTGCGTTTGCGCGCCGGTAAGCGGGTGCGCGGTGCTGCCGGACAGCGCGGCCTCATGCGCGCCGCCTGCTGGCGCGGCCGAGGTCGTCGCGCTGGCATCGTGCGCGCGCCAGCGCGCGGGCTGCTTGTCTTGCATGGAACTCTCTGGTCAGCGTACGCGGCGGCGCTGGCCTCGTACTTATGTTTTTGCTTGCGTCGCCTGCGGATGCATACGATCTGGTCGATTGTAGCGCGGCATTATTACTGAAGGTTACAGATGCAGAGAGGCGCGCGTATTCGGACGCGCGGCTGTGTCGGTTTCACGATAGATCGACGCGGATTCGTAGCACGACAGCAGAGAGATGGGAGCGCTGAAAAACGCGAGGCCGTAGCGGACCGCGCTTTGCGTTTGACGCTTGCGGCCGCTCTCGCGCGGCCCTCGCTCAGCGGCCGCCGGCGACGTCGAACAGCGCGCCCGTCACGTATGAGGCGGCGTCGCTGAGCAGCCACACGATGGCCTCGGCGACTTCGCCCGCGCGGCCGGGGCGGCCGAGCGGCGTGGTCGCGCCCAGTTGCGCGGCGCGCTCGGGCTTGCCCCCGCTCGCATGGATCTCAGTGTCGATCAGGCCCGGACGTACCGCGTTCACGCGCACGCCTTGAGGGCCGAGCTCTTTCGCGAGGCCGAGCGTCATCGTGTCGATGGCGCCTTTCGACCCCGCATAGTCGACGTATTCGTTCGGCGAACCGAGCCGCGCCGCCGCCGACGAAACATTGACGATCGCGCCGCCCGCGCCACCGCGCTGGGTCGACAGGCGACGCGCCGCTTCGCGCGCGCACAGATACGCGCCGAGCACGTTGACGTCGAACATGCGTTTCAGACGCGCGAAGTCCATATCGGCGAGCTGACTCGATGGCGCGACGATGCCGGCGTTGTTGACGAGCGCATCGATGCGGCCGAAGGCTTGCTGCAGTGTATCGAACATGCCGGTCACGTCGGCTTCGTTCGCGACATCGCCGGCGATCGGCACCGCTCGGCCGCCCGCGTGTTCGACCTCGGCGACCGTCTGCTGCGCGGCGGCGAGCTCACGCACGTAGTTCACGCCGACGCACCAGCCGCGCGCGCCAAGCAGACGCGCGGTGGCGCGGCCAATGCCCCGGCTGCCGCCGGTGATCAGAACAGCTTTCGTCATCGCAACCTCATGGAGGGAACGCTGTACGCGCGGCTCGCCTCGCTCGGGTTCGACCAAGCGGGATTCAGACCGCGTCGCTTTGCACCGCCGCCCATTTGTCGCGCGCGGGCGGCGCGTAGCGTTGCAGCTTGCCGATCAGCGCGAGCGGATCGGCGTCGATCTGCAGCATGTCGAGATAGGTCTTGCGCAAGAAGCCTTCGTCGACCGTGTGTTGAAGCAGGCGGATCAGCGGCTCGTAGAAGCCGCCGGTGTTGAGAAGTGCAACCGGTTTGCCGTGGTAGCCGAGCTGCGCCCACGTGAAGACCTCGAACAGCTCCTCGAGCGTGCCCGCGCCGCCGGGCATCGCGACGAACGCATCGGACAGCTCGGCCATCATCTTCTTGCGATGATGCATGTCGGGCACCACGTGCAGGTCGGTCAGGCCGTTATGGCCCACTTCCTTGCTGACCAGCAGTTCGGGAATCACGCCGATCGCGCGGCCGCCTTCGGCCATCACGATATCGGCGATGACGCCCATCAGCCCCACCTTGCCGCCGCCGTAGACGAGCGCGAGATCGGCCTCGACCAGCGCGCGGCCGAAGGCGCGCGCCGCCTGCGCATACAACGGTTTGGCTCCCATCGAGGAGCCGCAATACACACACACCGACTTCATGCTCAACTGTCCTTGGATTCGTTGCGAGGCGCGGCGCCTTCACGGGGGGGCAGGTAGTCGTAGAACTCGCGCTTGGGCAGCTTGCCCGAGACGAGGTCGTCGAAGAGCTGCCGCGAGCGGCCGCGCAGGTAGGGCGCCATCAGCGAGACGATCTGCACGCTCACCTGATGCAACTCCTCGCGGATTGCTTCCTGCTCGTTGTATTTGCGCGGATTCATCACGAACTGATATGACAGCCAGTACGTGCCGATCACGCCGACGTTGGTCGCGATCACCTCCAATTCCTGCGGCGTCGCGACCATTTCGCCGTCGGCGACGAGCTGCTCGCAGAACTGGCTCGCGAAGCGCACCTTGTGGCTGATGATCTGCTTGAAGTGCGTCTCGAGCGTGCGGTTGCGCGCGAGCAGGTCGTTCAGGTCGCGGTACAGGAAGCGGTAGCGCCACGTGAAATCGACCATGTACTGCAGGTACGACCACATTTCGTCGATGGTCGCGCGATGGTCGTCGGGGAAACGCAGACGCTTCTCGATCTCCTGCTCGAACTGGCTGAAGATGCTGTTGATGATGTCGTCTTTGTTGCGGAAGTGGTAGTACAGGTTGCCTGGACTGATTTCCATTTCCTCGGCGATCGTCGTCGTCGTGACGTTCGGCTCGCCGATTTCGTTGAACAGCTTCAACGACAGTTCGAGAATCCGTTCGCGCGTGCGGCGGGGAGGTTTGGCTTCCATGTCGTCCGGCCCTGGTTATGCCGGGCTGGGCGCGCGGCGGCGTGCCGCTGCTGCGTGCTCCACCCGGACGCGGTTGGTATTTTGAGCGCTCCCGAACCCACCGCCATGCGGCGGGCCCCTCGAAAGGGCAGGATGAGGTCCGACGGTGTTGCGTTGCGCCGGCGCTGTCCTGTGAGACCATCGAACGATTATAAACCGAGCGTTCTAATACCCAACCGGCGGTGCGGATTTCCATTCCATGGGACGTGGCCGGGCGCGCGCTGCAACCCACATCGAGCCATCAAAGCCACGCACGAATCCAGCCGACGACAAGCGGCCCGACGATCACCCCCCACGTCATCAGACACATGCCGAGTGCGACCATCACGGCCGCGCTGCCGAGGTCCTTCGCGCGGCGCGACAACTCGTGGCGTTCCAGCGAGATCCGGTCGATCGCCGCTTCGACGCTGGAATTGAGCAGCTCGACGATCAGCACCAGCAGCACCGAGCCGAGCAGCAATACGCGCGACACGGGATCGACAGGCACGACGAGGCCGCACGGGATCAGGATCGCGGCCAGCGTGAGTTCCTGACGAAACGCACTTTCCTCACGAATCGCGACGCGAAAGCCGGCCAGCGAGTTTTTCATCGCATGCCACGCGCGCGTGAGGCCGCGGTTGCCTTTGTAGGGGTTGAAGGGCAGTGGGGCGAGGGGGTCGTCGGGGCTGAGCGGTTCGTGAGGGGCGTCGCGGGTCGAGTCGTGAGTCGAGTCGTGCGCAGCGTTGCGTTGCGCGTCCTCTGCGACGTGCGTGTCGCCCTTGATCGGCTTGTTGGCGCCGTTCACCCGGGGCGTGACATCCGTGTGCCCGGTCACACCCGGCTCGCGTACATCGTCGAACGGTTCGATGCTCGTGGTGTCGCGGGCGGACTCGACGGCGCGTAGCGCGCCGTTCGACGCGCCTTCAGCGCTGGATCGACTGCTTCGCATGAATAGCTCCGCGCGCGCCGCGTCACGCGGCGGCGCTTTCCTCGCGATACGTCGCGCCGCGCAGCGGCTTCAAATGCGTGGCGAATTGCGCGGACGCCGCCGCCCACGAGAAACGCTCGGCCCACGCGCGCGCCTCCGCTCGATCGATCCTCAGTGCTTCGAGACAGGCTTCGCGCAGATCCTCATGCATCGCACCGGCGCCGCCGTCGCCGAGCACGTCGATCGGGCCCGTGACCGGATAGGCGGCCACCGGCGTGCCGCATGCGAGCGCTTCGAGCAGCACGAGCCCGAACGTGTCGGTGCGGCTCGGAAACACGAAGACGTCGGCGGCCGCGTAGACTTTCGCGAGTTCGGCCTGCGACAGCACGCCTAGATAGTTGACCTGCGGATAGCGTGACTTCAGCTCGGCGAGCGCCGGACCCTCGCCCGCGACCCACTTCGAGCCGGGCAGATCGAGCTGCAAAAATGCCTCGACGTTTTTCTCGACCGCCACGCGTCCGACGTACAGGAAGATCGGCCGAGCGGTGTTGAGCACCTTCGAGTCCATCGGGCGGAAGATCTCGAGATCGACGCCGCGCGTCCACAGCACGACGTTCGTGAAGCCGAACTTCTCGAGGTCCTGCTTGACGACGGGCGTCGGCGCCATCACCGCGAGCGACCGTTTGTGGAACCAGTGCAGAAATTTGTAGGTTGCCGCGAGCGGGATGCGAAAGCGCGCCTGCACGTATTCGGGAAAGCGCGTGTGATACGCGGTCGTGAACGGCAGCTTATGCTCCAGCGCATACGCGCGCGCGGCCATGCCGAGCGGACCTTCGGTCGCGATGTGCAATGCGTCGGGCGCGAAACGGTCGATGCGCTCGCGCACCCGGCGGCGCGGCAACAGCGACAAGCGTATCTCCGGATAAGTGGGGCACGGGATGGTGCGGAATTCGAGCGGTGTCAGCAGATCGACCTGATGGCCGAGCGCGGTGAGTTCGCGCCGCGTGTTCTTCAGCGTGCGCACGACCCCGTTGACCTGCGGCTCCCATGCGTCGGTGACGATCATGATCTTCATCGCGTTGTTCATCGCTGCGGGCCCTGTGGAAGTAGAGAGTGGACGTGCTCAGGCAGTGGCGCGGGCTTTTTGCGTGCCCGCCTGGGGCGCGCGCAGCGCGGTCCAGAAGATCACCTTGAGCTCGCCTTCATAAGTCTCGACGAGCGCCGACAGACTCTCGACCCAATCGCCATCGTTGCAATAGAGCACGCCGTCGATCTCGCGCATCTCGGCCTTGTGGATGTGCCCGCAGACGACGCCGTCGCAGCCGCGGCGACGCGCTTCGTCGGTCATCACGCGTTCGAACGACGAGATGAAGTTGACGGCGTTCTTGACCTGATGCTTCAGGTATTGCGACAGCGACCAGTAAGGAAAGCCGAGCTTGCTGCGGATCCGGTTGAACCAGCGGTTCAGCACCAGAATCATCGTGTACAGCGTGTCGCCCAGATAGGCGAGCCATTTCGCGTGCTGGATCACGCCGTCGAACAGATCGCCGTGGACGATCCACAGCCGCTTGCCGGCGAGCGTCGTGTGAAACGCTTCGCCGCGCACGTGGATGTCGCCGAACGCGAGATCGCAGAACTGGCGCGCGGCTTCGTCGTGATTACCGGGCACGTAGATGACCTGGGTGCCTTTGCGCGCCTTGCGCAGCACTTTCTGCACGACGTCGTTGTGCGCCTGCGGCCAGTACCAGCCTTTCTTCAACTGCCAGCCGTCGATGATGTCGCCGACCAGATACAGGTACTCCGATTCGTTATGGCGCAGAAAGTCGAGCAGATAGCCTGCCTGGCAGCCGCTCGAGCCGAGGTGGATATCCGAAAGCCAGATCGTGCGATAACGGTGCGGATCGTCGTGGCTGTCGTCGGGATGGCCGGCGTGGGCATCGAGTGATGGCGTCGCCGGCAGCGGCAGGCCGTGATGGGTAGAACCCGGGGCGGGCCGGAACGCGACGGGGTCGACGCTCGGGTCGGTTTGACGAAACAGGGAAGTCGCGGACGTATTGGGGTCCATGGCTCACGCGTCGAGTGGCGGTGCCCGTATTGGGCCGGGCGCGCGTGACTGCGGCGTGACAGTCATGAGAAGTTCTTATTACGGCGGGCCTGGCGGGCCTGTTTTTTCGTTGTTCTGGCCAACACCGCAAGGAACAAAGCCAAGAGACGCGCGTTCAGCGCATAACGGCAACTACCCGCGTCCCCGCAAGCCGATCATGTAAAAACCGCCGCTGCGGATCAAACCGCCCACTTGCCGCCCACACCACGAACCAGACACCCGCAACAGCAAGCGTCTGCGGCACGGGCAACCCAAGCATCGGATGCAACGCCAGCGGCGGCAAAAACCACAACCACGCAAACAAATACCGCCCAATCGCCCGCCCGACCGAAACCGGCGCATCATCAGCGCCGACCACCCGTAACCGCCAGGTTTTCATCGGCAGCGTCTGGCCACCATGCGTCCAGAACCAGACGAAGTACACCCCAACCACGATGCCAATCCAGGCGGCGAGCAGATTGTGATGCGCGAGTCCGTTACGCTGCTGCGTCAGCGTGCTGAACAGATAGCCGGCGAGGAACACGACGCCGAACAGAATGACCGCTTCATAGAGCAGTGCCGCCAGCCGTCGCCGGACGGTGGGCGCCGTGCCGCCGGGTGCGGCGGCGGGCAGGTTCGGAGGGGCAAGCGGCTGGGACACGTAACGGGCTCGAAATCGGAATCAGGAGCCGTGGAAGATTGCCGGCGCTTCTGCCGGCGACACTGGCAGCGGCGTTGCCGGCACGAAGCTGCCCGCCGCCGGAATCGCGGGCGACGCTGGCAGCGGGGCCGCGGCCGCTGCCGAGGCGGCTGGCGCCGGGTTCGCCACCGCGGCACCGCTGGCGCCGGAGGCGTGCTCGCGCGCGTTCACGAGCCGGTCGATGCCCTTGATCTCGTTGCGGCCCGACGGCAGCGCGCTGACGACGCTAGGGCGCCGCTTGTGCTCACTGGCGGCGAGCCGCTCCTTCGTTTCTTCGGGCAACTGTTGGTACGCTTTCCACGCGTTCTGGCGCGCCTCGCGCGGCAACTGCTTCGAAACCTGGTAGTTCTCGCGCGCGACACGGCGCTGTTCGGGCGTCATGCGTACCCATTCACTCATGCGCTCATGCAGGCGCTTTTGCGCGTCCGGCGACATCTTCGCGTATCGGGATGCGATCTTGATCCATTTGCGCTTGCGTTCGTCGCTAAAGGAATCCCATTGCGATGCGAATGGCGCGAGCGCGGCATGGTCGGCGGCGCTCAGACGCGACCACGCGAGCGGGCTATTGCTACCCGGCAGGCCGGGCAATTCAACGGACAGTTGGGGTGGGGGCGCAGGCGCGGCGACGTTGACACCGGGCGACGGATTGGCTGCCGACGACGGGCTCGGGTGAAAGCGCGGATACGTCGCGGCAAACGACACCAGTGCCGCGATCGTGCATCCGAAAACAACGGCCAGGCCGCGCTTGTAACTCACCCGAGGAATCTCCCGCTCAGTGGGCGCGTGAAAGATACGCGTTAAAGCCGTGGTCGAGATAGGCATTGAGCGGCAGGTCGTCGCTTAGCATGGCGGCATCGATATCGGCGAGTTCGGCGGTGCGCTGGTGGTCTTCCCAGTACGCGATGCCGACCAGGCTCACGACCAGCGCGGCGAGCGGCCACGCGAGCGCGAAGCGGCGCAGCGGCCAGCGCCGGCGCGGCTCCAGACCTCCTTGCGGCAGTCCCGCCATCCGGGGTGGCATGCCGGCGAACGCGGGCACGAACGCCGGTGCACTGACGGCTTCGGGCTTCTTGCGAGCCAGCGCGACGCGACGCGCGGCGGCGAGCCGGTCGACGGTGGCAAGAGGGAGGCTGGCGGTGGTTTCGTCGAGCGCGCGACGCAGTTGACGCGCAAACCCGAGTTCTGTGTTTTCGAGGGAGCTCATAGCGTAATTCCTTTCGCCTTGAGCGCTTGCGCCAGCGTGTGGGTGGCCCGCGAGCAGTGCGTTTTCACGCTGCCTTCGGAGCAGCCCATTGCGGCGGCAGTCTCGGCGACATCCATATCCTCCCAATAACGCATGAGAAACGCCTCCCGTTGACGTGCCGGTAATTTCTGGATTTCGTCGTCGATCAACTGCAGGACCTGCTCGCGTTCCAGCTTCTGTTCGTTGCTCTCCGCGGCGGTTGAACCCGTCTCGGCCGCAAGGGTTTCCAGCGGATCGAATTCGTCGTCGTCGGCATTGCCAAGCGACGAGAACAGACTAACCCATGTGTTGCGTACTTTGGCCCGGCGGAAGTAGTCGTGCGTCGCATTCTGCAGAATACGCTGAAACAATAGCGGTAGCTCGGCAGCCGGACGGTCGCCGTATTTCTCGGCGAGCTTGATCATCGCGTCCTGCACGATGTCGAGGGACGCATCGTCGTCCCGCACGGCGTAGACCGTCTGCTTGAATGCGCGCCTTTCGACGCCCGCCAGAAAATCGGCGAGTTCCTTGTCTGATGCCATCCGTGTGGGGGTCGGCGCAGCAAGCGTGCGCGTAATCGGTCGAAAAATGTCGTAAAACTCGCGGATGCTAACAAACTTTTGCTCCGATAGGGCGAAACCCGCTCGAAGCTTGCATTTGCCTGACGGTCGACGTTCCACCCGGTCGCGGGCTCCGGCGCGCGAGCCACGGCAATATTTGCTTGACCACCAGCGTGGCAGCCGCTATCGTCGCAGGTTCGCAACATAAGTGAGTTGTCTCAATTGAGGTGGGGCCCAAGAAGCCCGCCTGTCAACTGGACGCGCCGCTTGAACCCGAGCCACAAGCCCGGCAGAGAGCACCCGATCAATTTTTTGCCGAAAATTCGAAAGGTCAATCAATGAATATGCCCAGCGCGGAATTCTCCACGTCGGATACGACCCCCCATCACGAAGCAGACTCTATCGGCGCCACCGTGCTCATGAAGGCACTGGCCGACGAAGACGTCGAGTTCATCTGGGGCTATCCCGGCGGCTCGGTACTCTACATTTACGACGAGCTGTACAAGCAGGACAAATTCCAGCATGTGCTCGTGCGCCACGAACAGGCCGCCGTGCATGCTGCCGACGCCTACGCGCGCTCCACCGGCAAGGTCGGCGTGTGTCTCGTGACCTCTGGCCCCGGCGTCACCAATGCAGTGACCGGCATCGCCACCGCCTACATGGATTCGATCCCGTTGGTCGTGATCAGCGGCCAGGTGCCGACTGCCGCGATCGGTCAGGATGCATTCCAGGAATGCGACACGGTCGGCATCACGCGTCCCTGCGTGAAGCACAACTTCCTCGTGAAGGACGTGCGCGATCTCGCCGCCACCGTCAAGAAAGCTTTCTACATCGCCCGTACCGGCCGTCCCGGCCCAGTGCTGATCGACATTCCGAAGGACGTGTCGAAGACGCCGTGCCAATACGAGCCGATCAAGAGCGTTTCGCTGCGCTCATACAACCCGGTCACGAAGGGCCACTCCGGTCAGATCCGCAAGGCGGTGTCGCTGCTGCTGTCGGCAAAGCGCCCCTATATCTACACCGGCGGCGGCATCGTGCTCGCGGATGCGTCGCGTGAGCTGAACCAGTTCGCCGATCTGCTCGGCTATCCAGTCACCAATACGCTGATGGGTCTGGGCGGCTACCGCTCGAGCGACAAGAAATTCCTCGGCATGCTCGGCATGCACGGCACGTACGAAGCCAATATGGCGATGCAGCACTGCGACGTGCTGATCGCGATCGGCGCGCGCTTCGACGACCGCGTGATCGGCGATCCGAATCACTTCGCGTCGCGGCCGCGCAAGATCATCCATATCGACATCGATCCCTCTTCCATTTCCAAGCGCGTCAAAGTCGACATCCCGATCGTCGGCGACGTCAAGGAAGTGCTGAAGGAACTGATCGAGCAGTTGCAGACGGCCGAGCATGGCCCGGACACCGCGGCGCTCGCCGACTGGTGGAAGGACATCGAAGGCTGGCGCGCGAAAGACTGTCTCAAGTTCGACCGCAAGAGCGACATCATCAAGCCGCAGTATGTGGTCGAAAAGGCGTGGGAGCTGACCGACGGCAACGCGTTCGTGTGCTCCGACGTCGGCCAGCACCAGATGTGGGCCGCGCAGTTCTACAAGTTCAATAAGCCGCGTCGCTGGATCAACTCCGGGGGGCTCGGTACGATGGGCTTCGGCTTGCCGGCCGCGATGGGTGTGAAGATGGCCCATCCGGACGACGACGTGCTGTGCATCACGGGCGAAGGTTCAATCCAGATGTGCATCCAGGAGCTGTCGACCTGCAAGCAGTACGAGCTGCCGATCAAGATCATTTCGCTAAATAACCGCTATCTGGGCATGGTGCGCCAGTGGCAGCAGATCGAATACAGCAAGCGCTATTCGCATTCGTACATGGATGCGCTGCCGGACTTCGTGAAGCTCGCCGAAGCGTACGGTCACGTGGGCATGCGCATCGAGCGTACCGCCGATGTCGAACCGGCGCTGAAGGAAGCGCTGCGCCTGAAGGATCGCACGGTGTTTCTCGACTTCCAGACCGATCCGACCGAAAACGTCTGGCCGATGGTCCAGGCCGGCAAGGGCATCACCGAGATGCTCATGGGTTCGGAAGATCTTTAACGACGGGGCGTCTGGATAATTCCAGCGCCGGCTTCGCGATGCGCGCCTTCACAAAAGGCGAGGGCAGGCGAAGCGGCGCCGCTCCGCTCGCGGACATCGACAAAACATCTGGAAGAAGCGAAACATGAGACACATCATTTCCGTCCTGCTGGAAAACGAACCGGGCGCGCTGTCGCGCGTGGTGGGGCTGTTCTCGGCACGCGGCTACAACATTGAAACCTTGACGGTGGCGCCGACCGAAGACCGTTCGCTGTCGCGCATGACCATCGTCTCCGTTGGCTCGGACGACGTGATCGAACAGATCACGAAGCATCTGAACCGCCTGATCGAGGTGGTGAAAGTGGTCGACCTTACCGAGGGCGCCCATATCGAACGCGAGCTGATGCTGATCAAGGTGAGGGCGGTCGGCAAGGAACGTGAGGAGATGAAGCGGATGGCGGACATTTTCCGCGGCCGCATCATCGACGTCACCGAAAAGACCTACACGATCGAATTGACGGGGGCGAGCGACAAGCTCGACGCCTTCATCGACGGGCTCGACTCCACGGCGATTCTCGAGACGGTCCGCACGGGCAGCTCGGGCATCGGTCGCGGCGAGCGCATTCTGAAGGTCTGACGTCGCGTTTCGCAAGGCCGGGCAACGCGGCATCCCCCGGCCCGCAGCACCAATTTCGCCGTACCTGAATTTCTGTGAATCATCGAATCTAGCCAAGGAACCGACATGAAAGTTTTCTACGACAAGGACGCCGATCTCTCCCTCATCAAGGGCAAGCAGGTCACCATCATCGGCTATGGCTCGCAAGGCCATGCGCACGCGCTGAACCTCAAGGAAAGCGGCGTGAATATCACGGTCGGTCTGCGCAAGGGCGGCGCATCGTGGAGCAAGGCTGAAAACGCCGGCCTGCAAGTGAAGGAAGTCGCGGAAGCGGTCAAGGGCGCGGACGTCGTCATGATGCTGCTGCCGGACGAGCAGATCGCCGACGTATACGCGAAGGAAGTCCACGCGAACATCAAGCAGGGCGCAGCGCTCGCGTTCGCGCACGGCTTCAACGTTCACTACGGCCAGGTGATCCCGCGTGCCGACCTCGACGTCATCATGATCGCGCCGAAGGCGCCGGGCCACACGGTTCGCGGCACCTACTCGCAAGGTGGCGGCGTGCCGCACCTGATCGCGGTTGCGCAGGACAAGTCGGGCGCGGCGCGCGACATCGCGCTGTCGTACGCCGCGGCTAACGGCGGCGGCCGTGCCGGCATCATCGAAACGAACTTCCGCGAAGAAACCGAAACCGACCTGTTCGGCGAGCAGGCTGTGCTGTGCGGCGGTACCGTCGACCTGATCAAGGCCGGCTTCGAAACGCTGGTCGAAGCGGGTTACGCGCCGGAAATGGCGTACTTCGAGTGCCTGCACGAACTGAAGCTGATCGTCGATCTGATCTACGAAGGCGGCATCGCGAACATGAACTACTCGATCTCGAACAACGCCGAGTACGGCGAGTACGTGACGGGTCCGCGGATCGTGACCGCTGAAACGAAGAAGGCGATGAAGGCCGTGCTGACCGACATCCAGACCGGCGAGTACGCGAAGAGCTTCATCATCGAGAACAAGGCTGGCGCGCCGACGCTGCAATCGCGTCGCCGTCTGACGGCCGAGCACCAGATCGAGCAGGTTGGCTCGAAGCTGCGCGCGATGATGCCGTGGATCGCGAAGAACAAGCTCGTCGACCAGTCGAAGAACTAAGGGTCTCGACGTAACGAGGTCCGGCGCGGCGCTTTCGGCGCGGCGGCCGGAACAGTCAAAAGGCCGTCCAAGGGTGCTGAACCCTGGGCGGCTTTTGCTATCCTATGGTTTTACAAAAACACAGAAGCCATCCATGAATTACCCTCATCCGATCATCGCGCGAGAAGGCTGGCCGTTCATCGCCATCGCGGCCGTCGTTGCATTACTGGTTCACGCCTTCGCGGGGTTCGGCATTGCGTGGCTCTTCTGGCTGATCCTGATCTTCGTCGTGCAGTTCTTCCGCGACCCGGCGCGTCCCATTCCGACGCAGGCCAACGCGGTGCTATGTCCCGCCGACGGTCGTATCGTCGCGGTCGAAACCGCGCATGACCCTTATGCGAATCGCGAAGCGCTGAAGATCAGTGTGTTCATGAACGTGTTCAACGTGCACTCGCAGCGCTCGCCCGTCGACGGTGCAATCTCGAAGGTCGAATACTTTCCTGGCGCCTATCTGAACGCGGCGGTCGATAAAGCCTCACTCGAGAACGAGCGCAACGCGGTCGTGATCGAAATGGCCGGCGGCCAGACGGTCACGTCGGTGCAGATCGCCGGGCTGATTGCGCGGCGCATTCTTTGCTACGTCCGTGCAGGCGAGCCGCTGACCCGCGGCCAGCGTTACGGATTCATCCGCTTCGGTTCGCGCGTCGACGTGTATCTGCCGGTGGGCAGCCGTCCGCGCGTGTCGATCGGCGAGAAGGTGTCGGCGTCGTCCACGATCCTCGCCGAGCTGTAAAGCGGCATACAGGAGGTTGTCCGAATGGCCGCATTCAAACCGCGTCGACCCCGTAGCAGCGGACCGCTGCCGCGGCCGTTTCGCCGCAACAAGCCGCCGGTGGTCACGGAGTCGCCGGTCGCTGACAGCCGGCGCGCGCAGCGTCAGCAGTTCCTCAGAAAACGCGGCATCTACCTGCTACCGAACGCGTTCACCACGGCTGCGCTGTTCTGCGGCTTCTTCGCTGTCGTGCAAGCGATGAACGTGCGCTTCGAGATCGCGGCGATCGCGATCTTCGTCGCGATGGTGCTCGATGGCATGGACGGCCGCGTCGCGCGCATGACGCATACGCAAAGCGCGTTCGGCGAGCAGTTCGATAGCCTGTCCGACATGGTGTCGTTCGGTGTTGCGCCCGCGCTCGTGATGTACGAGTGGATCCTCAAAGACCTCGGGCGATGGGGCTGGCTCGCCGCGTTCGTCTATTGCTCGGGCGCGGCGCTGCGGCTTGCGCGTTTCAACACGAATATCGGCGTGGTCGACAAGCGTTTTTTCCAAGGCATGCCGAGCCCGGCCGCGGCGGCGCTGATCGCCGGTTTCGTGTGGCTTGCCACCGACAACCGCGTGCCGCTGAAGCTCGTCTGGCTGCCGTGGGTCGCGTTCGTGCTGACCATCTATGCGGGCGTGACGATGGTGTCCAACGCGCCGTTCTACAGCGGCAAGGCACTCGACGTGCGGCATCGCGTGCCGTTCGGCGTGATCCTGCTGGTGGTGGTCGCGTTCGTGCTGGTGTCGTCCGATCCGCCGTTAATGCTGTTCGGTCTGTTCGTGCTGTACGGTCTGTCCGGCTACGTGTTCTGGGCGTATCAGGCAGTGCGCGGCAGGGCCAATCCGGCGCGTTCGATCTCGCATGACCGGTGACGGTCTGAACCACGCTGCATCGCAGCGACGTACGAAAAAAACGGCAGCTCACGAGCTGCCGTTTTTTGTTGATTCCTGCCCTTACGAGGTCGCTTCGGACCGCGCCGCAGGCCGTGCCGGCGCGCATTGCGCGGTCGCTGGAATGCCGCTATAGTCGTCGGATCAGTACGTGAGTGTGGCCGATTTTGCCGGGTCGGCGAGACCGTTCGCTGCGCCGCGCCATCACGCTTCGTTCACGCCCTTATGCTTTTTTGCGTTCCGTCCGCACCGGCGGCGACCATCGCGATCGCCCTACCTCGCCAGCGGCGGCGCCCATCGTCCCATTCCAAAACCAAAGTCCCACATCTGAACGACTCCCGAGGAGGCCCGACATGTCCGACAAACTGATCATTTTCGACACCACGCTGCGCGATGGCGAGCAATCGCCCGGCGCGTCGATGACGAAGGAAGAGAAGATCCGCATCGCCAAGCAACTCGAGCGGATGAAAGTCGACGTGATCGAAGCGGGCTTCGCGGCCAGTTCGAACGGCGACTTCGACGCGATCCATACGATCGCGGGTCTCGTGAAGGACAGCACGATCTGCTCGCTCGCGCGCGCAAACGACAAGGACATTCAGCGGGCCGCCGACGCATTGAAGGCCGCCGAACGTTTCCGCATTCACACGTTCATCGCGACGTCGCCGCTGCACATGGAGAAGAAGCTGCGCATGACGCCCGAGCAGGTATTCGAGCAGGCGAAGCTCGCGGTGCGTTTCGCGCGCAAGTTCACCGACGACGTCGAATTCTCACCGGAAGACGGCAGTCGCTCGGATATGGACTTCCTGTGCCGAGTGCTCGAAGCGGTGATCGCCGAGGGCGCGACCACGATCAACATCGCGGACACGGTCGGCTACGGCGTGCCGGAACTCTATGGCCAGCTCGTGAAGACGCTGCGCGAGCGCATTCCGAACTCGCACAAGGCGGTGTTCTCCGTGCATTGCCACAATGACCTCGGCATGGCGGTCGCGAATTCGCTCGCCGGCGTGCAGCTGGGCGGCGCGCGCCAGGTCGAATGCACGATCAACGGTCTCGGCGAGCGCGCGGGCAATACATCGCTCGAAGAAATTGTGATGGCGGTGAAGACCCGCAAGGATTATTTCGGACTCGACGTCGGCCTCGATACGACGCAAATCGTGCCGGCCTCGAAGCTCGTGTCGCAGATCACTGGCTTCGTCGTGCAGCCGAACAAGGCAGTGGTCGGCGCGAACGCATTCGCGCACGCGTCGGGCATCCATCAGGATGGCGTGCTGAAGGCGCGCGACACCTACGAAATCATGCGCGCGGAAGACGTGGGTTGGTCCGCGAACAAGATCGTGCTCGGCAAGCTGTCGGGCCGCAACGCATTCAAGCAGCGGCTGCAGGAGCTAGGCATCGCGCTCGAAAGCGAAGCCGAACTGAACACCGCGTTCGCGCGCTTCAAGGAGCTCGCCGATCGCAAGGCGGAGATTTTCGACGAAGACATCATCGCGATCGTCAACGAGGAATCGGCGGAAGCGCACGAGAAAGAGCACTACAAGTTCCTGTCGATGTCGCAGCATTCGGAAACCGGCGAGCAGCCGCACGCGAAGGTCGTGTTCTCGGTGGAGGGTAAAGAGATCACCGGCGAAGCGCGCGGCAACGGCCCGGTCGACGCCACGCTCAACGCGATCGAAACGGAAGTGGGCAGCGGCTCCGAGTTGCTGCTGTACTCGGTGAACGCGATCACGACTGGCACGCAGGCGCAGGGTGAAGTCACCGTGCGGCTGTCGAAAAGCGGACGCATCGTCAACGGTGTGGGCACCGATCCGGATATCGTCGCGGCATCTGCGAAGGCGTATTTTTCGGCGCTCAACAAGCTGTATTCGAGTGCGGACAAGTTGAATCCGCAGCGCTCGGAGTAACGCGAGCTTGCTGCGCGGGTAGCGCGCAATCTCGAGTGAGAGCGAAGCAGTAGCCCCGCGGTGCCTGGCACGCGGGGCTTTTTTTCGCCGTCACCGCGCGGGCGCGGTGACGCGATATCTAGGAATCACTCCGCCGCCGTGCGTCGCAGGGACCAGCCGCGCGTTGCGCGCGCGTGCTCGCGGACCTGATATTTGACGTCGACGCTGATGCCGCGGCGGGGCGCATCGGCGACGAACGCGTCCAGCAGCTCGCGCACGTCATGATCGACGAAATCGGCGCGCGTCGCGTCGACGATAACGGTGGCGCCATCCGGAATCTGCTGCAGATAGTGCTTGAGCGGCACCTTGCCAAGAAACGACACGTCTTTGCGAAACGACAGCAGGTAGTGATCGCCATGCTGCGCGAGCACGATCGGGCCGCGCAGGTTGGCATACAGCGCGAACAGCATGCTGCACAGGATGCCGAGCACGATGCCGATCAGCAGGTCGGTGGCGAGCACACCCACGAGAGTGACGACAAACGGTGCGAACGGCGCGAATCCTTGTCGCGCGAGCCCGGCGAACAACGACGGCTTGGCGAGTTTGAACCCGGTGAAGATCAGGATCGCGGCAAGGCAGGCGAGCGGGATCAGGTTGATCACGCTCGTGAGCGCGAACACGCTGACGAGCAGCAATACGCCATGAACGATCGCCGAGAGCCGGCTTTTTGCGCCGGCATGCACGTTCGCGGAGCTACGCACGATCACCGCAGTAATCGGCAGGCCGCCGATCGCACCTGCGATCAGATTGCCCACGCCCTGCGCCTTGAGTTCGCGATCGGGCGGCGCGCGGCGGCGCTCCGGATCGATCTGCTCGACCGCTTCGAGGCTCAGTAGCGTTTCGAGGCTCGCGAGGATGGCGATCGTGACCGCAACGCGCCATATGTCGAGATTGATGAGATGGGCGAACTGCGGTCCGAAGTCGGCCGACCCGAGGGCGGCCCGCAGTGCCGCAAACGATTCGAGCGACGGCAACGCGACCCGTCGTTCTGCGGCCGGCGCCAGCGATGGCGCGACGAGATCCAGCGCGAGCGTCGCGGCGATGCCGAGAAGCACCACCGCGAGCGCCGCAGGCATGATGCGCACGACAGCGAAGCGGCGCAGCGCGCGCGTTTCCCAGCCGGCGAGGATCGCGAGCGACATTAGCGTGATCAGAACGGCGGTCGGCGAGATCGTGCCGAGCGGCGTTGCGACCGCCGCCGCGGACTGAACGGAGGCACCGGTGCCGGACAGGCCCAGCGCGGCGGGAAACTGCTTGACGATCAACAGTACGCCGATGGCCGCGAGCATCCCCTTGATCACCGGCGACGGCACGTAGGCGGCGAAACGGCCGGCCTTGAGGATGCCGAAGCCGAACTGGATAACGCCCGACAGCAGGACGGCCAGCAGGAAGGCGGAAAAGCCGCCAAGCCGCGCGATGCCGTCGACGACGATCACGACGAGGCCCGCGGCCGGGCCGCTTACGCTCAGGCGCGAGCCGCTCAGCGCGGCGACCACGAGCCCGCCAATGATGCCGGACACCAGCCCCGCAAACGGGTCGACACCCGATGCGTGGGCGATGCCGAGGCAAAGCGGCAGCGCCACCAGAAAAACGGCGGTGCCGGCGAGCACGTCGCGCTGGAGCGCGGCGAAAGAGGTTTGAGGATTCATGTTGTCGAAGAGCGAGAGGTAGGGGCGGCGGGCGATTAACGGGTATGGCTTGATGACGATTCCGCTGTCGGCTCCGTCCGCGGTCGAATGGGGCGGGCGACGCGCTTCGCTAGGCCGCACTGTGCGCGGCGGTCGTGCAAGTCATCGCGTCGTCGGCGGTATAACCGGATGTGAGAACCTTGATGCGCCCGTCGTCGAGCGCAAAGATCCAGCCGTGCACGAGCGGCGGCGCATCGGCCTCGTGCACGATCGGGCTAGCCCGTAGCTGCCGTACCTGTTCGAGCACGTTCAACTCGGCGAGGCGGTTGACGCGACCCGACTCGGTCGCCGCGCCGTGCAGTTCAGAGCGATGCGTTTTTGCCAGTGAGCAGAGCGGCGCGATACGCCGGTTCACATGGGGTAGCGCGGGATCTGGCGGCAGCAGCGCGGCGCGCACGCCGCCGCAGCCGTAGTGGCCGCAGACGATCACATGGCCGACCTTGAGCACCCGCACCGCGTATTCGAGCACGCTCGCGACGTTGTCGTCGTCGGGATAAAACAGATTGGCGATGTTGCGATGGACGAACAGATCGCCGGGCTCGCAATGCGTGATCGTTTCGGCGGGCACGCGGCTGTCCGAGCAGCCGATCCACAGGATGTGTGGATTCTGTCCGCGCAGGAGGTCGCGAAAGAATGCCGGATTGCGCGTCGCGGTTTCATGCGCCCACGCGACGTTGGCGACCAGCAGGTGTTTGGGACGGTTCATCGTAGCAACTCCGTAAGAGAGGCAATTGACCTGGCACCGGACTGCGACAGCAGCCGCGCGGTTGATCGCAGGCCGGCACCCGAACGGGGTTTACAATAACCTTTCCGGCGCAAAATGGTTGACGCAAACAGGATAAAATTCTTCTTTATGCTCAAAGAATAAAAAAGCCGCCTATCGAAGGCGGCTTTTTTGAGGTTTTGGCGCTTCCTACAAAGAGGGCGCTCAGCGCTCAGAACAGGCTGCGGCGATCGGGGTCGTGCAGCGGGTCGGGGGTCTTCTGCGTCAGGCGCAGAATGCCCTGATCGTCGAAGTAGAAGCTGTACAGCATGTACCAGACGTTGTCTTCGAGATAGCGATAGGTCCAGACTTCGCGTTTCATTAGCGGAAAGTACGACGTTTCGACTGGGCGGCCGAAGTTCACCAGCACGTCGCTGCGCGTCCATTTGCCGATTTCGGCGCGGTAGAACTCGTTGGGCTGCAGCACCTGGCGCATGCCGACGATCTTGCCGGCCGCGTCGATGTCGGCGGCGGTGGTGGTCTCGCCCATCGGTTGGGTCGGCCACATCAGGCGCTTGCCACCGTCAGGCAGATCGTAGGTTTCGCGCGGCGGACCGAGGCGCGCGATGACCGTCGATGCGTCCGCGCCCTGTTGATATTGCTGCCACGGCTGCGCGCAGCCGGCGAGCGCAAGCACGCTGAGGCAAACGAGCGCGGCGCGGCGCAGACCCGCACCGGCCGGGGCGGTGATAGAGGCCGCCGTGCGGTGGTGGCGGTTCGACATGTATTCCTCCGATGGCGTTTGAATAGCGGTTCTTATCATCGAGACGCACTATTTTGACACGCGCTGTGGCGAATGAATGGCGCTGCCTGAACGTGCGTCGCCCCGAAACGGTAACGGATGCGCCGGCTTGCCTATTCCCCGCGCGTCGTCCTATGATCCGCGCTTCGAAGATTCAGGCGGGGCACCATGACGACGATGTGGCAACGGGCGGCGGCGGTTGCGCTGACGGCGATTTCGATGGCGGTGGCGGGAGTCGGCGTGGCGGCGGCGAATCGGGCGGCGATGGCCATGAATCCAGCGTCCGCGCAGGGGACCGTTGCGGCCCCCGGCAAACCTACGGGTACGCCAATCCAGCTCGCGCTAATAGAAGGCATGTCTGGCCCATTCGCGAACGCGGGCGCGGCGGTCGAGCGCAATCTGCGCTTCGGCGTCGAGCAGGTGAACGCGCACGGTGGCGTGAAGCTCGCGGACGGCGCGCATCCGTTCGAACTTGTGGTGCTCGACAGCAAGGGCAGCACCGAGGAAGCGCTGACGCAATTGCGCGCGGCCGCGGATCGCCATATCGGCTACATCCTGCAAGGCAATAGCTCAGCGGTCGCCGCAGCACTGATCGGCGCGATCGACAAGCAGAACAGCCGCGAACCGGAGAACCGCGAACTGTTCCTCAACTACTCGGCCGACGACCTCGCGCTCACCAACGCGGACTGCAGCTTCTGGCACTTCCGCTTCGACGCGCACGCGGGCATGCGCATGGCCGCGCTCGCCGATGTGATCGAGCGCGACAAGGCGGTAAAAAAAGTCTATCTGCTGAACCAGGATTACAGCTTCGGCCACGACGTGAGCAGCCTCGCGCGCTCGGCGCTTGCGGCGTAGCGCCCCGACATCGCGGTGGTCGGCGACGAATTTCATCCGATCGGCCGCGTCAAGGATTTCGCGCCGTATGTCGCAAAAATCCGCGCGAGCGGCGCGGACGCCGTGATCACCGGGAACTGGGGCAACGACCTGACGTTGCTCGTGAGGGCGGCGCGAGCAGGGCCTCGACACGAAGTTCTACACGTTCTATGGCAACAGCCTCGGCGCGCCGTCCGCACTCGGCGACGCGGGCGTGGGTCACGTGATCGCGGTGGCAGAGTGGCATCCGAACGTCAGCGGCGCGGCATCCGACGCGTGGTACGCGGCGTTCCGCGCGCGCTTTCCGGCCGCGCAGGACGACTATCCGGTGCTGCGCATGCCACTGATGATCGAAACGCTCGCCGCCGCGATGAACCGCGCCGGCAGCGCCGATCCGACGGCGGTCGCCAAAGCGCTCGAGGGCATACGCTTCGACAGCGGTTTTCACGCATCATGGATGCGCGCCGACGATCATCAACTGATCCAGCCCTTTTACGTGATGCAGATGGATAAGGCCGGCACGCCCGGGGTGCATTTCGACAACGAAGGCTCCGGGTACGGCTTCCGCACCGTGCTGGCGCTATCGGCCGAGCGCGCGGTGTTGCCGACAGTCTGCCGGATGCGGCGCCCTGTGCCACCGCGAGCGGCCCTCGATCCGCCTTGCCAGCCCGGGGTTCGCGGCCGGAGTCGGCTGTGCTACAATACGCGTCCCGTTGTTGGGCTGGGTTCCGATTCAGTCGATTCAGCCACGAAGGGGCTCAGTAAATTGTGAAACGGGTATCCCACGGCACGGCCTTTCTTCCGTGACCGCCTGTCCAGTTATCAAGGAAATTGACATGTCCGCAGTTGAAGCAAGCAAGAAGTCCGAAGTCGTCGCGCAATTCGCACGCGCAGCCAACGACACCGGCTCTCCCGAAGTTCAGGTCGCGCTGCTCACGACCCGTATTAACGAACTGACCTCCCACTTCAAGGAGCACACGAAGGATCACCACAGCCGCCGCGGACTGCTGCGCATGGTGAGCCGCCGTCGCAAGCTGCTCGACTACCTGAAGGGTAAGGACGCGGATCGTTACCGCAGCCTGATCGAGAAGCTGGGTCTGCGTAAGTAATCGGCCAGTCGTTCAGCAAGATGCCTGTGTCAGTTTCGCTGATACAGGCATTTTGTTTTTGCACGGCACGCTTCGTGTAACGCGTGCCGCCTGTGATCCGCGGCGTATGCCGGTTCGCGCGGCGTCCACGGGCAACGCAGTAGCAGCAGCAAGACAGCAGTAAAGCAGGCAGTAACAGGAATATGGCCGGGCTTCAGGGCAGAGTTTTGTGTCATTCCAGCGGTTCGCGCGCACGCGCAGCGCGCGGCTCTCTGGAATGGCATAGCACGACTCTTCCCATGCGGCGCCGGCCCTGGCGTTGCCGCGCCGCTCCGGTCCGCGCGGCATTACGATGAGGAAAAGCAATGACTATGTTTAACAAGATCGTCAAAGAGTTTAAGTGGGGGCAGCACAACGTTCGCCTCGAAACCGGTGAAATCGCTCGCCAGGCGGGCGGCGCGGTGATCGTCGACATCGAAGATACCGTGGTGCTCGCCACCGTGGTCGGCGCGAAGACTGCTAAGCCGGGCCAGGACTTCTTCCCGCTCACCGTCGATTACATCGAAAAGACCTACGCCGCCGGCAAGATCCCGGGCGGCTTCTTCCGCCGCGAAGGCCGTCCGTCGGAAGGCGAGACGCTGATCTCGCGCCTGATCGACCGACCGCTGCGTCCGCTGTTCCCGGAAGGCTTCTACAACGAAGTCCAGGTCGTGATTCACGTGCTGTCGCTGAATCCGGAAATCCCCGCCGACATCCCCGCGCTGATCGGCGCGTCGGCGGCGCTCGCGGTGTCCGGTCTGCCGTTCAACGGACCGGTCGGCGCGGCACGCGTGGCCTACATCAACAACGAATACGTGCTGAACCCGACGCGTCCGCAGATGAAGGAATCGGCGCTCGACCTCGTCGTCGCCGGTACGGAACGCGCGGTGCTGATGGTCGAATCGGAAGCGCAGCAGCTCAGCGAAGAAGTGATGCTCGGCGCCGTCGTGTTCGGCCATGAGCAGATGCAGACCGCGATCGACGTGATCCACGAACTGGTCCGCGAAGGCGGCAAGCCCGAGTGGGACTGGCAGCCGGCCGCGAAGAACGAAGCGCTGATCGCGCGCGTGACTGAACTCGCGCAAGCCGATCTGCTCGCCGCTTACCAGATTCGCGACAAGCAGGCTCGCTCGACCAAGCTGAAGGAAGTCTACGCTGCGACTTCGACGAAGCTCGAGGAAGAAGCGGCGGCGGCGGGCACCGTGGCGGCCGACAAGGCGTCGGTCGGCAACGTGCTGTTCGACATCGAAGCGAAGATCGTCCGTACGCAGATCCTGAACGGCGAGCCGCGTATCGACGGCCGCGACACGCGCACCGTGCGCCCGATCGAAATCCGCACCGGCGTGCTGCCGCGTACCCACGGCTCGGCGCTGTTCACGCGCGGCGAGACGCAGGCGCTGGTGGTCGCGACGCTCGGCACGAAGGGCGACGAGCAAAACATCGACGCGCTCGAAGGCGAGTACCGCGAACGCTTCATGCTCCACTACAACATGCCTCCGTTCGCGACCGGCGAAACGGGCCGCGTCGGTTCTCCGAAGCGCCGCGAAATCGGTCACGGCCGTCTGGCGAAGCGCGCGCTGGTCGCATGCCTGCCGAGCGCCGACGAATTCGGCTACTCGATCCGCGTCGTGTCGGAAATCACCGAGTCGAACGGTTCGTCCTCGATGGCTTCGGTGTGCGGCGGCTGTCTCGCGCTGATGGACGCTGGCGTGCCGATGAAGGCGCACGTTGCCGGTATCGCGATGGGCCTGATCCTCGAAGGCAACCGCTTCGCGGTGCTGACTGACATTCTCGGCGACGAAGATCACCTCGGCGACATGGACTTCAAGGTCGCGGGTACGGAACTAGGCGTGACCGCGCTGCAGATGGACATCAAGATCCAGGGCATCACGAAGGAAATCATGCAGGTCGCGCTCGCGCAGGCGAAGGAAGGCCGCATCCACATCCTCGGCAAGATGACCTCGGCCGTGGCCGGCGCGAACACGCAGCTGTCGGAGTTCGCACCGCGCATGATCACGATCAAGATCAACCCGGAAAAGATTCGCGACGTGATCGGCAAGGGCGGCTCGGTGATCCGCGCGCTGACCGAAGAAACCGGCACGACGATCGATATTTCGGACGACGGCGTCGTCACGATCGCGAGCACGAACAGCGAAGGCATGGCCGAAGCGAAGCGTCGTATCGAGGCGATCACGATGGAAGTCGAAGTGGGCCAGGTGTACGAAGGCACCGTGCTCAAGCTGCTCGATTTCGGCGCGATCGTGAACATCCTGCCGGGTAAGGACGGTCTGCTGCATATCTCCGAAATCGCCAACGAACGCATCAAGGACATCAATGACTATCTGAAGGATGGCCAGCAGGTGAAGGTCAAGGTCATCCAGACGGACGAAAAGGGTCGTGTGCGTCTGTCGGCGAAAGCATTGCTGAACGACGAGCCGCAAGGCGAACCGACTCCGCAGTAATGCGGTAGCGGACAAACGGCCGGCCGTGTCATGCGCGCCGGCCGTTTTTCATGCAGGATGGATTGCGTTGCGGATTCGAATCGCAGCGCGGCGCTACGGCAGATGGCAGCAACGGTGGGCAACGCAATCCAATCTTGGAGTTGACGCAGATGAAAGCGATCGAAATCACGGAATTCGGTGCGCCGGAAGTCCTTAAGCTGGCGGAGCGTCCGACGCCGCAGCTCAAGGCGGGCGAAGTACTGATCAAAGTGGCGGCATCCGGCGTCAATCGTCCGGACGTGTTTCAGCGCAAGGGCGGATATGCGCCGCCACCGGGCGCGTCGGATCTGCCAGGGCTGGAGGTGGCGGGCGAGATCGTCGGCGGGACGATCGAAGGGAAGAACAACCCGTTCGGTCTTCAGATCGGCGATCGCGTGTGCGCGCTGCTGGCGGGTGGCGGCTACGCGGAGTATGCGGCCGCGCCGTTGCTGCAGTGCCTGCCGGTGCCGGCGGGGTTGTCGGATATCGAAGCGGCTTCGCTGCCCGAAACCTTCTTCACGGTGTGGAGCAACGTGTTCAATCGCGCGCAGCTCGGTCTGGGCGAAGGCGGCGAGAACGAAACGCTGCTCGTGCAGGGCGGTTCGAGCGGCATCGGCGTGACGGCGATCCAGATTGCGCACGCGCTCGGATTCCGTGTGTTCGCCACCGCGGGTTCGGACGATAAATGCCGCGCGTGCGAAGCGCTCGGTGCCGAACGGGCGATCAACTACAAGACTGAAGATTTCGTCGAAGTCATCAAGTCGCTGACCAACGATCGCGGTGTTGACGTGATCCTCGACATGGTGGCGGGCAGCTACGTGCCGCGGGAACTGTCAGCGCTCGCCGACGGTGGCCGCATCGTGCTAATCGCACTGCTTGGCGGCGCGAAGGCGGAGCTGAACCTGAACGAAGTGTTGCGTCGCCGTCTGACGCTCACCGGTTCGACGCTGCGGCCGCGGCCCATCGAGTTCAAGGCACAGATCGCCGCGCAACTGAAGGAGCGCGTGTGGCCCCATCTCGAAGCTGGGCGCATCAAGCCGGTCGTGCATCGCGTGTTTTCGGCTGCCCAGGCTGCCGACGCGCATGCGCTGATGGAAAGCAGCACGCACGTCGGCAAGATCGTGTTGACGTGGGGTCAGGAGGCTTGACGTCATCGGTTTGACCCGATCCACCCCACGCAGTAAAATTGCGCGTTTTGCGCGCGCCGAATCGATGCGACGGTTGGAGCCTCTGGCGCAGGCAACGAGCCGCAGCGAGGCGCGAGCGGGGTCCGCCGGCACAACAGGCAGGACTGGCAAGACAGGACAATACGAGACGATGTCGAATCAACAACGAGCGAAACTGGTAGTCGGTAACTGGAAGATGCATGGGCGGCTCGCCGCGAACGCCGCGTTGTTGCGGGCGGTCGCCCAGGGCTCCGGTGAGTTGCCGGCCGACGTGCGCGTCGGTGTGTGCGTGCCGAGCCTCTATCTCGCGCAGGCCCAGTCGCTGCTTGAAGGTAGCCCGGTCGTGTGGGGCGTGCAGGACGTGTCCGCGTTCACGCACGGTGCCTATACCGGAGAAGTGGCTGCGCCGATGGTGACGGACTTCGGCGCCACGTTTGCGATCGTCGGGCACTCGGAGCGTCGCGCGTATCACCGCGAAAGCGCCGAACTGGTCGCCGTGAAAACGCAGCGTGCGCTCGAAGCGGGTTTGACGCCGATCGTCTGCGTCGGCGAAACGCTCGAGGAACGCGAAGCTGGTTCGACCGAGCAGGTGGTCGGCGGGCAGCTCGAAGAAGTGCTCGCGAAGCTGTCGGCTCAGGAAGCGAGTGGTCTCGTCGTCGCGTATGAGCCGGTGTGGGCAATTGGCACGGGCAAGAGCGCGTCGTCGCAACAGGCGCAAGCCGTGCATGCGTTCCTGCGCGCGCGCCTCGTGGCAAAGGGCGCGGCGGACGTGCCGTTGCTGTACGGCGGCAGCGTGAAGCCGGACAACGCGGAAGAACTGTTTCGTCAGCTCGATATCGACGGCGGCCTGATCGGAGGCGCGTCGTTGAAAGATCAGGATTTCCTGGCGATCTGCAAGGCGGCCGCAGCGACCAGCGTTGCGAGTTAAGCAGGACGTCTCGGCAAGGATGACTCCATTTCGCGCAACACACTGTGTGCGGCGCGGTTAAATAAAGACTCAGGTGAGTGTGATGCTGTATTTGAAAACATTAATTATCGTCGTTCAGTTGTTGTCGGCGCTCGGGGTCATCGGACTCGTGTTGCTGCAGCACGGCAAAGGTGCCGACATGGGCGCGGCTTTCGGCAGCGGCGCGTCGGGTAGTCTGTTCGGCGCGACGGGTTCGGCGAACTTCCTGTCGCGTACCACGGCGGTGCTCGCAGCGCTGTTCTTTGCCACGACGCTGGCGCTCACTTACCTTGGTGCGTATCGCGTGAAGCCGTCGGCAGGCGTGCTGGGCGCGGCTGTCACTGCGCCGGTCACGGCTTCCGCGCCGGCTGCGGGCTCGGCTCCGGCGGCGGCATCGGCCGCCGCGCCGGCTTCGCCCGCGTCGGTTCCGGCGACGGGCGTACCGAAATAAATTTTCGGCCGAAGCGCTCTTGTGCGTTGAACAATCTGTTTAGACACGTTACAATTCAAGTCTTGAAGCGATTCGCGGGTTTTACAAGTTGTTTTCCCGGATTGCATATAGTGCCGACGTGGTGAAATTGGTAGACACGCTATCTTGAGGGGGTAGTGGCGAAAGCTGTGCGAGTTCGAGTCTCGCCGTCGGCACCAAATGTTATCTAAATGCCAGCCGCTTGCTTCGCTTCGGCTGGCATTTTCACTTCTGGCGTATGGCCGCAGGGCTTACGCCATGCGCGTTGAGGAAGTGATTTCGCGTCAGTGGTGCTATGCTCCTGACGGCACTCAGAACCAACCGATTGAGGATTGTCTTGAACCTCGCAGCCTATTTCCCCGTTTTGTTGTTCCTCATTGTGGGCACCGGTTTAGGCGTAGCACTGGTCAGTATTGGCAAGATCCTCGGTCCAAACAAGCCCGACACCGAGAAAAACGCACCGTATGAGTGCGGCTTCGAAGCATTCGAAGATGCGCGCATGAAATTCGACGTGCGCTACTACCTCGTCGCCATTCTTTTCATCATTTTCGACCTTGAAACCGCGTTCCTGTTCCCATGGGGTGTGGCATTGCGTGACATCGGCTGGACCGGGTTCGTGGCAATGATGATTTTCCTGCTCGAGTTCCTTCTTGGTTTTGCCTACATCTGGAAGAAGGGTGGCCTCGACTGGGAATGATGGATTAATCGCCGGTTTGCGTGGGTGGCCAGGCTCGCCGCCCCGTCTGGAGTGGAAAGCAAATGAGTATCGAAGGGGTCTTGAAGGAAGGGTTTGTCACCACTACGGCAGACAAACTGATCAACTGGACGCGCACCGGATCGCTGTGGCCGATGACGTTCGGTCTTGCGTGCTGCGCGGTCGAGATGATGCATGCGGGCGCTGCCCGTTATGACCTCGACCGTTTCGGCGTGGTGTTCCGTCCGAGTCCGCGTCAGTCGGACGTGATGATCGTCGCTGGCACGCTGTGCAACAAGATGGCGCCCGCTCTGCGCAAGGTCTACGACCAGATGGCCGAGCCGCGCTGGGTGATCTCGATGGGCTCGTGTGCGAACGGCGGCGGCTATTACCACTACTCGTACTCGGTGGTACGCGGCTGCGACCGGATCGTCCCGGTCGACGTGTACGTGCCGGGTTGTCCGCCCACAGCGGAAGCGCTGGTGTACGGAGTGATCCAGTTGCAAGCCAAGATTCGCCGCACCAACACCATCGCCCGTCAATAAGGCCAACGCCTCTCCACAATATGGCAAGCAAACTCGAGACCCTGAAAGCGAACCTCGAGGCGGCCTTTGGCGGCCTCCTGTCGAGCGTGACCGAGTCGGTCGGTGAATTGACGATCGTCGTCAAGGTAGGCGACTACCTCAACGTGGCAAAGCGTCTGCGCGACGACCGCTCGCTCGGTTTCGAGCAGTGTGTCGACCTGTGCGGCGTCGATTATCAGACCTACGCCGAAGGCGCTTACGACGGTCCGCGTTTTGCGGCCGTGCTGCATCTTCTGTCGGTGCAAAACAACTGGCGTCTGCGTCTGCGCGTGTTCGCACCGGACGACGACATGCCGATCCTGCCGTCCGTCGTCGACATCTGGAATTCGGTCAACTGGTACGAGCGCGAAGCGTTCGACCTGTATGGCATCGTCTTCGAAGGTCACCCGGACCTGCGCCGCATTCTGACCGACTACGGTTTCATCGGTCATCCGTTCCGCAAGGATTTCCCTGTCTCCGGCTACGTCGAGATGCGTTACGACCCGGAAGAGAAGCGCGTCGTCTATCAGCCGGTGACGATCGAGCCGCGGGAAATCACGCCGCGCGTGATCCGCGAGGATCGCTATGGCGGTCTGAAACACTAAGAGAACGTCATGGCAGAGATCAAGAACTACACGCTCAACTTCGGCCCGCAGCACCCGGCAGCGCATGGTGTGCTGCGTCTCGTGCTCGAACTCGACGGCGAAGTGATCCAACGCGCCGATCCGCACATCGGTCTGCTGCATCGCGCGACTGAAAAGCTCGCCGAAAGCAAGACGTTCATCCAGTCGGTGCCGTACATGGATCGTCTCGACTACGTGTCGATGATGGTCAACGAGCACGGCTATGTGCTGGCCATTGAAAAGCTACTCGGCATCGACGTGCCGCTGCGCGCGCAATACATCCGCGTGCTGTTCGACGAAGTCACGCGCGTGTTGAATCACTTGATGTGGATCGGCTCGCACGCGCTCGACGTCGGCGCGATGGCGGTGTTCCTCTACGCGTTCCGCGAGCGCGAAGACCTGATGGACGTGTACGAAGCGGTGTCGGGTGCGCGGATGCACGCGGCTTACTATCGTCCGGGCGGCGTCTATCGCGATCTGCCTGACGCAATGCCGCAATACAAGGCATCGAAGATTCGCAATGCGAAAGCCTTGTCGAAGATGAACGAGAACCGGCAGGGTTCACTGCTCGACTTCATCGACGACTTCTTCACGCGTTTCCCGACGTACGTCGACGAATACGAAACGCTGCTCACCGACAATCGGATCTGGAAGCAGCGTCTGGTCGGCATCGGCGTGGTGAGCCCGGAACGCGCGCTGCAACTCGGCATGACCGGGGCGATGCTGCGCGGCTCTGGCATCGAGTGGGACCTGCGCAAGAAGCAGCCGTACGAAGTTTATGACAAGCTCGACTTCGACATCCCGGTCGGCGTGAATGGTGACTGCTATGACCGCTATCTGGTGCGCGTCGAAGAAATGCGTCAGTCCACGCGTATCGCGAAACAGTGCATTGAGTGGTTGCGCAAAAATCCCGGCCCGGTGATGACGGACAATCACAAGGTTGCGCCGCCGTCGCGCGTCGGCATGAAGTCGAACATGGAAGATCTGATCCATCACTTCAAGCTGTTCACCGAAGGCTTCCACGTACCGGAAGGCGAGGCGTATGCCGCAGTCGAACATCCGAAGGGCGAGTTCGGCATCTATCTGATCTCGGACGGCGCCAACAAGCCGTATCGCCTGAAGATTCGCGCACCGGGCTATGCGCACTTGTCCTCGCTCGATGAAATGGCGCGCGGTCACATGATCGCCGACGCAGTGACGATCATCGGCACGCAGGACATAGTGTTCGGCGAAGTGGATCGCTAGGACGTATTCATCGACGCGTGTCTGCGGTCATCGCACCGCCAGCGCGTCAAGTAAAGGAACGCCGGGTCTGTCGCAGTATGACGTCAGCGACGGGTTTTCGTTCGGTAGGAATTGAAAGAGTCGTGTCTGAAAATGATCTCAGCTGAAGGCCTGAAAGAAATCGATCGTGCGGTCGCAAAGTACCCCGCCGATCAGAAACAGTCCGCCGTGATGTCGGCGTTGGCCACTGCTCAAACGGAGCATGGCTGGCTGTCGCCCGAACTCATGCAGTTCGTCGCGGATTATCTCGGCATGCCGGCAATCGCCGTGCAGGAGGTAGCGACCTTCTACACGATGTACGAGACCTCGCCGGTCGGCAAGTTCAAGATCACGCTCTGTACGAACCTGCCGTGTCAGCTCGGCCCGGACGGCGGTTCCGAAAGCGCCGCTGAATACCTGAAGCAGAAGCTCGGCATCGACTTCGGCGAAACCACGCTCGATGGCAAATTCACGCTGAAAGAAGGTGAGTGCATGGGTTCGTGCGGCGACGCGCCGGTGATGCTGGTGAACAATCAACGCATGTGCAGCTTCATGAGCCGCGAGAAGATCGACCAGCTGCTCGAGGAACTTTCGAAATGACGTCTTTACACGATCGTCACATCAAACCGCTGATTCTCGCCGGCCTGAACGGCGACAACTGGCATCTCGAAGACTACTTGGCGCGCGGCGGTTACGCGCAGCTGCGCCGCATCCTGGAAGAAAAGATCGCGCCCGAGCAGGTAATCGCCGACGTCAAGGCGTCGGGTCTGCGCGGCCGCGGCGGCGCGGGCTTCCCGACCGGTCTGAAGTGGAGCTTCATGCCGCGTCAGTTCCCGGGCCAGAAGTACCTCGTCTGCAATTCGGACGAGGGCGAGCCGGGTACGTTCAAGGATCGCGACATCCTGCGCTTCAATCCGCATTCGCTGATCGAAGGTATGGCGATCGGCGCGTACGCGATGGGCATTACGGTCGGCTACAACTATATTCACGGCGAAATCTGGGAAGTCTATAAGCGCTTTGAAGAAGCGTTAGAAGAAGCTCGTCGCGCCGGGTTCCTCGGCGACAACATCATGGGCTCGGGCTTCTCGTTCCAGTTGCATGCGCACCACGGTTACGGCGCGTACATCTGCGGCGAGGAAACCGCGCTGCTCGAATCGATCGAGGGCAAGAAGGGTCAGCCGCGCTTCAAGCCGCCATTCCCGGCGAGCTTTGGCGTGTACGGCAAGCCAACCACGATCAACAACACCGAAACGTTCGCGGCGGTGCCTTTCCTGCTCGCCATCGGCCCGCAGAATTACCTTGAAATCGGCAAGCCGAACAACGGCGGCACGAAGATTTTCTCGGTGTCGGGCGATGTCGAGCGTCCGGGCAATTACGAAATTCCGCTCGGCACGCCGTTCGCGACGCTGATGGAACTCGCCGGCGGCATGCGCGGCGGCAAGAAGATCAAGGCCGTGATTCCCGGCGGTTCGTCGGCGCCGGTGATTCCGGGCGACATGATGATGCAGACCGACATGGATTACGACTCGATCGCGAAGGCCGGCTCGATGCTCGGCTCGGGCGCGGTGATCGTGATGGACGAGACGCGCTGCATGGTGCGCTCGCTGCTGCGTTTGTCGTACTTCTATTACGAAGAGTCGTGCGGTCAGTGCACGCCTTGCCGGGAAGGTACGGGCTGGCTGTATCGCGTCGTGCATCGTATCGAGCATGGTCTCGGCCGCCAGGAAGATCTGGATCTGCTGAACTCCGTCGCGGACAACATCATGGGCCGCACGATCTGCGCGCTCGGCGACGCGGCCGCGATGCCGGTTCGGGGCATGCTGAAGCACTACTGGGACGAATTCGAATATCACGTCGCCCACAAGCATTGCCTCGTCGGCGGTCATGCTGGCATGGCGGCGGCGCCCGAAACAGTGGCTGCATGACGGTGGCTGCCTGAGTCCGGCCAACAGGCAGCTCACGGATAACCACCAGACGAATACCTCAACCACAGGATTCATCGTCCGAAGCGGGCGATGAACTGGCGAACGATTGAGCGGTAACAGGTTAAGGAAGATTGACCATCATGGTTGAACTCGAAATAGACGGCAAGAAAGTCGAGGTGCCTGAAGGCAGCATGGTGATTCAGGCTGCGCATAAGGTCGACACCTACATTCCTCACTTCTGCTATCACAAGAAGCTGTCGATTGCGGCCAATTGCCGGATGTGTCTGGTCGATGTCGAGAAGATGCCGAAGGCCGTGCCCGCGTGTGCGACCCCGGTGTCGGCCGGCATGATCGTGCGCACCATGTCGGACAAGGCGGTGAAGGGTCAGCAAGCCGTGATGGAATTCCTGCTGATCAACCATCCGCTGGATTGCCCGATCTGTGACCAGGGCGGCGAATGTCAGTTGCAGGATCTGGCCGTTGGTTACGGCAAGTCGTCGTCGCGCTATAGCGAAGAAAAGCGCGTGGTGTTCCACAAGAACGTGGGCCCGCTGATCTCGATGGAAGAGATGTCGCGCTGCATTCACTGCACGCGTTGCGTTCGCTTCGGCCAGGAAATCGCCGGCGTGATGGAGCTCGGCATGCTGGGCCGCGGCGAGCATGCGGAAATCACGTCGTTCGTCGGCAAAACAGTCGATTCCGAACTGTCGGGCAACATGATCGACCTGTGCCCGGTCGGCGCGCTCACGAGCAAGCCGTTCCGCTACAGCGCCCGTACATGGGAGCTGTCGCGCCGTAAGTCCGTGAGCCCGCACGATTCCGTCGGCGCGAACCTCATCGTGCAGGTTAAGAACAACCGCGTGATGCGCGTTCTGCCGTTCGAAAACGAAGCGATCAACGAGTGCTGGATTTCGGACAAGGACCGCTTCTCGTACGAAGGCCTCAACAGCCCCGAGCGTCTGACGAAGCCGATGCTCAAGCAGGGCGGCCAGTGGGTCGAAACCGACTGGCAGACCGCGCTCGAATACGTGGTCAAAGGGCTGAACGGCATCAAGGGTGACCACGGCGCGAACGCGCTGGCGGCGCTGTCGAGCGCACACAGCACGGTCGAAGAATTGTTCCTGTTGAAGCAGATCGCACAAGCGGTCGGCACGCCGAACGTCGACTTCCGTCTGCGTCAGTCTGATTTCTCGGCGCCCGTTACCGGCGCGCCGTGGCTCGGCAGCACGATCGCCGATCTGTCGAACGTCGACGCCGCGCTCGTGATCGGCTCGGATCTGCGCCGCGATCATCCGCTGTTCGCCGCACGTCTGCGCCAGGTCGCTCGCGGCGGCTCGGCGCTCACGCTGATCCAGTCCACCAACGACGACGCGTTGATCCCGCAGGCGCACCGCGTGGTCGCGGCGCCGTCGGCATGGCTCGACGCGCTCGCGGGTGTCGCCGGTGCAGTGGGCGAAGCGAAGGGCGTCGCGCTGCCGGAAGCATTCGCGGGCACGCAGCCGAACGACGCACACAAGCAGATCGCGAAATCGCTGACTACCGGCGAGCATCGTGTCGTGCTGCTCGGCAACGAAGCGGTCCGTCATCCGGACTTCGCGGCGATCCACTCCGCGGCGCAATGGATTGCCGAGGCAACCGGCGCAACGCTCGGTTTCCTTACCGAAGCGGCCAACACGGTCGGCGCGCACCTCGTGAATGCGCTGCCGGGCGATGGCGGTCTGAATGCGCGCGAAGTGTTCGAGCAGCCGCGCAAGGGCTATCTGCTGCTGAACCTCGAGCCGGAATTCGACACGGCCTATCCGGCGCGGGCGCTTGCCGCGCTGAAGCAGGCCGACATGGTCGTCGTGATGTCGCCGTTCCAGACGGGCGCCGACTACGCCGACGTGCTGCTGCCGATCGCGCCGTTCACGGAAACGGCCGGCGCCTACATCAACGCGGAAGGCACGGTGCAGGCGTTCAACGGCGTCGTGCGTCCGCTCGGCGACACGCGTCCGGCCTGGAAGGTGTTGCGCGTGCTGGGCAGCCTGCTCGGCGCGCCGGGCTTCGAATACGACACGGTCGAAGAAGTGCGCACGGCCGCGCTCGGCGACGGCGAACTGAAGTCGCGTCTATCGAACCGCACCGGCGTCGCGGTGACGCGCGGCAAGGCCGTGAGGGCGGCGGAAGGCAAGTTCGAGCGTCTCGCGAACGTGCCGATCTATCATGCCGATGCGCTGGTGCGTCGCGCGGAGTCGCTGCATCTGACTGCGGCGGCCCGTGCGGCGAACTCGGTCGGCCTGCCGGCTGCGCTGTTCGACAGACTGGGATTGAAAGAGGGGGACGCGGTGCGCGTTCGTCAGGGCGAGCAAGCGGTGCAGTTGCCGGCCGTGCGCGATGCGAATCTTGCGGAGACAGTCGTCCGCGTATCGGCGGCTACGCCTGCCGGTGCAGCGCTGGGCAGCCTGTTCGGTGAACTGGTGGTGGAGAAGGCGTAAATGAGCTTGTTCGATACGATCAACTCGGGCGGCGCCCAACTTCTCGGTGTGGCATGGCCCACGGTGTGGGCGCTCGTGCGCATCCTGGTGGTGGCCGTTGTGATCCTGCTGTGCGTCGCTTATCTGATCCTGTGGGAGCGTAAGCTCATCGGCTGGATGCACGTGCGTCTCGGTCCGAACCGCGTGGGCCCCGCCGGGCTCTTGCAGCCGATCGCCGACGTGCTGAAACTGCTGCTGAAGGAAGTGATCCAGCCCGCCCAGGCAAGTCGCTGGATCTACATGATCGCGCCGATCATGGTGGTGGTGCCGGCCTTCGCGGTCTGGGCGGTGATTCCGTTCCAGGCGGGCGCGGTGCTGGGCGACATCAACGCGGGTCTGTTGTACGCGATGGCGATCTCGTCGATCGGCGTGTATGGCGTGATTCTGGCCGGCTGGGCGTCGAACTCGAAATACGCGTTCCTCGGCGCGATGCGCGCCGCCGCGCAGATGGTCTCGTACGAAATCTCGATGGGCTTCGCGCTGGTGGTCGTGCTGATGACGGCCGGCACGCTGAACCTGTCGGGCATCGTCGGCTCGCAGGAGCAGGGCTTCTTCGCCTCGCACGGCCTGAACTTCCTGTCCTGGAACTGGCTGCCGCTGCTGCCGATGTTCGTCGTGTACTTCATCTCGGGCATCGCCGAAACGAACCGCCACCCGTTCGACGTGGTGGAGGGCGAATCGGAAATCGTCGCGGGCCACATGATCGATTACTCGGGTATGGCGTTCGCGCTGTTCTTCCTCGCCGAGTACATCAACATGATCGTGATCTCGGCATTGGCTGCAACACTGTTCCTCGGCGGCTGGAGCGCCCCGTTCGGGTTCCTGTCGTTCATCCCGGGCATCGTCTGGCTCGTCGCCAAGGTTTTCTTCCTGTTGTCGGTGTTCATCTGGGCGCGTGCCACGTTCCCGCGCTATCGCTATGACCAGATCATGCGTCTCGGCTGGAAGATTTTCATTCCGGTCTGCGTGGTGTGGCTCGTGGTGGTCGGCTTCTGGATCATGTCGCCGTTGAACATCTGGAAATAAAGGGCGGACGAACCTATGACCGCAATCCAAAACTTCTTCAAGACTTTCTTCCTCACGGAACTGCTGAAAGGCCTCGCGCTGACCGGACGCTACACGTTCCAGCGCAAGATCACCGTGCAGTTCCCGGAAGAGAAGACTCCGATCTCGCCGCGTTTCCGCGGTCTGCATGCGCTGCGCCGCTATGAAAACGGCGAAGAGCGCTGCATCGCGTGCAAGCTTTGCGAAGCAGTGTGCCCGGCGCTCGCGATCACCATCGAATCGGAAGCGCGCGCGGACAACACGCGCCGCACGACGCGCTACGACATCGACCTGACCAAGTGCATCTTCTGCGGTTTCTGCGAAGAGAGCTGCCCGGTCGACTCGATCGTCGAGACGCACATTCTCGAATTTCACGGCGAGAAGCGCGGCGACCTGTACTTCACGAAGGACATGCTGCTGGCCGTTGGCGACCGCTATGAAGCACAAATCGCCGCCAACAAGGCAGCCGACGCACCGTATCGTTGAAGCGCTTTCCCGCTGACGCAGTAATTGCGGCAGTAAAAGCAGTAACACGGCCTGCTGTCGGGCCGAGCGCCGCGGCCTGAACGCCGCGGCACGGCGCACCTGTGTGGAGGTTCTGGCGGTTCCGTCCGCTGTTGCCAGCCACGCGTGCCAAAGAACAATGCCTGACGATGGCCTAACGATGAACCGGTAATCATGGAATTCACGACCGTACTGTTCTACATCTTCGCGCTGCTCCTGGTGGTGTCAGGGCTGAAGGTGATCACCTCGCGCAACCCGGTGTCGTCCGCACTGTTTCTGGTGCTGGCGTTCTTCAACGCAGCCGCGATCTGGATGCTGCTGGAGGCCGAGTTCCTCGCGATCCTGCTGGTGCTGGTCTACGTCGGCGCGGTGATGGTGCTATTCCTGTTCGTCGTGATGATGCTGGATATCAACCTCGACGTGCTGCGCAAGGACTTCAAACGTTTCGTGCCGATGGCCTCGGCGGTGGGCGCGATCATCGTGATCGAAACCGCGCTGATCCTGTGGCACGGCTACGGCGCGACCACCACGGCACTGCACGACACGGCCGCAGCCGCGGCCGGTATGGGCGACTGGTCGAATACGCGTCTGATCGGCAAGGTCATCTATACCGACTACATCTTCGCGTTCGAAATCGCTGGCCTGATCCTGCTGGTGGCGATCATCGCGGCGATCGCGCTGACCACGAGCCACAAGAAGGACAGCAAGCGTCAGAACGTCAGCGCCCAGGTCAAGGTCCGTGCCCAGGATCGCGTGCGCGTCGTGAAGATGCCGTCAGAGAAAACCGCGGCGACAATCGCGGCGGAACAAGCTGCTGCCGCGGCAGCGGCAGCAGCAGCCGACTCGGCACCTGCCAAGAACAGCTGAGCGGACAGGAGATAGAAATCATGTTGACCCTTGCCCATTACCTTGTCCTCGGCGCGATCCTGTTTGCGATCAGCATCGTCGGCATTTTCCTGAACCGCCGCAACGTCATCATCATCCTGATGGCGATCGAACTGATGCTGCTGGCGGTGAACACCAATTTCGTTGCGTTCTCGCACTACCTGGGCGACGTGCACGGCCAGATTTTCGTCTTCTTCGTACTGACGGTTGCGGCAGCCGAAGCGGCGATCGGTCTCGCAATTCTGGTGACCCTGTTCCGTAGTCTCGACACGATCAATGTCGAGGATCTCGATCAGCTCAAAGGTTAATTTCAGGAAAAGCGGTTATGTCCACGATACTCAATGAAAACCTGCTGTTGGCAATTCCGCTTGCGCCGCTCGCCGGCTCCCTGGTCGCGGGGCTGTTCGGCAAGGCGGTAGGGCGAGCGGGTGCGCATTCGGTCACGATCCTCGGCGTCGCGGTTTCGTTCATCCTGTCGGTCATCGTCTTTTTGCAAGTGATGGATGGCGCGAGCTTCAACGCGACCGTTTATCAATGGATGTCGATCGGCAAGACGCAGCTCGAAGTCGGTTTCCTCGTCGACTCGCTGACCGCGATGATGATCTGTGTGGTGAACTTCGTCTCGCTGATGGTGCACATCTACACGATCGGCTACATGGCCGACGACGACGGCTACCAACGCTTCTTCTCGTACATCTCGCTGTTCACGTTTTCGATGTTGATGCTCGTGATGAGCAACAACTTCCTGCAGCTGTTCTTCGGCTGGGAGGCGGTGGGTCTCGTGTCGTACCTGCTGATCGGCTTCTACTTCAAGCGTGAGAGCGCGATCTACGCGAACATGAAGGCGTTCATCGTGAACCGCATCGGTGACTTCGGTTTCCTGCTCGGAATCGGTTTGCTGTTCGCGTTCGCCGGTTCGATGAACTACGGCGAAGTCTTCGCGAAGCGTACCGAACTGGCGGCCTTGAACTTTCCCGGTACCGATTGGGGGCTGCTGACGGTCGCCTGTATCTGCCTGTTCATCGGCGCGATGGGCAAGTCGGCACAGTTCCCGCTGCATGTGTGGCTGCCGGACTCGATGGAAGGCCCGACCCCGATCTCGGCGCTGATTCACGCGGCGACCATGGTGACGGCCGGTATCTTCATGGTCACGCGCATGTCGCCGCTGTTCGAACTGTCGGATACGGCGCTGTCGTTCGTCATGGTGATCGGCGCGATTACCGCGCTGTTCATGGGCTTCCTCGGGATCGTCCAGAACGACATCAAGCGTGTGGTCGCTTATTCGACACTGTCGCAACTCGGTTACATGACGGTCGCTCTCGGCGCGTCGGCTTACTCGGTCGCCGTGTTCCACCTGATGACGCACGCGTTCTTCAAGGCGCTGCTGTTCCTCGGCGCGGGTTCGGTGATCATCGGCATGCATCACGATCAGGACATGCGCAACATGGGCGGCCTGCGCAAGTACATGCCGATTACGTGGATCACGTCGCTCATCGGCTCGCTCGCGCTGATCGGCACGCCGTTCTTCTCGGGCTTCTACTCGAAAGACTCGATCATCGACGCGGTGAAGCTGTCGCATCTGCCGGGCTCGGGTTTCGCGTACTTCGCGGTGGTCGCAAGCGTGTTCGTGACCGCGCTGTATTCGTTCCGTATGTACTTCATGGTGTTCCACGGTGAGGAGCGCTTCCGACATCCGAAACACCCGGATTCGCCGATGGGCGCCGAAGCCGCGTCGCATGGGCATGGCGTGAACGGCCACGACGACCATGGTCATGGTCACGACGACCACGCGCACGAGCCGCATGAAACCCCGTGGGTCGTGTGGGTGCCGCTGGTGCTGCTGGCGATTCCGTCGATCGTGATCGGTGCGATCGGTGTCGGTCCGCTGCTGTTCGGCGACTTCTTCCAGCACGGCGTCGCGTTCGACAAGGTGATCTACGTCAGCGACAACCATCCGGCGCTGCATGAGATGGCCGAAGAATTCCAGGGCTGGGCGTCGATGGGGCTGCACTCGGTGTCGGGCCTGCCGGTGTGGCTCGCGCTCGCTGGTGTGGTAGTCGCATGGTTCCTGTATCTGGTCCGTCCGGATCTGCCCGCTGTCATCAAGCGCGCATTCGGTCCGATCTACACGTTGCTCGATAACAAGTACTACATGGACAAGATCAACGAAGTCGTGTTTGCGCGGGGCGCGGTGGCCGTTGGCCGGGGTCTGTGGAAGGAAGGCGACGTGTTCGTGATCGACGGCATCGTCAACGGCAGCGCACGGTTCATCGGCTGGTTCGCCAGCGTGATCCGCTTCCTTCAATCCGGCTACATCTACCACTACGCGTTCGCCATGATTATCGGCATGCTGGGGCTACTGACCCTGTTTGTAACGCTCGGCGGCAAATAAGGCGAGAGACACTTATGCACGCTTATCCGATTCTCAGCATCGCGATCTGGTTGCCCATTCTCTTCGGCCTGCTGGTTCTCGCGATCGGCAACGACGACAACCCCGCCCCCGCGCGCTGGATTTCGCTGCTCGGCTCGGTTCTGAGCTTCCTCGTCACGCTGCCGCTGATCACCAGCTTCGATTCGAGCACCTCCGACCTGCAGTTCGTCGAACAGGCGAACTGGATCGAGCGCTTCCACATCACGTACCACCTCGGCGTGGACGGCATTTCGATGTGGTTCGTCGTGTTGACCGCGTTGATTACGGTGATCGTCGTGATTTCAGCGTGGGAAGTGATCACGAAGAACGTCGGCCAGTATCTCGCGGCATTCCTGATCCTGTCGGGCATCATGGTCGGCGTGTTCAGCGCGGCCGACGGCATGCTGTTCTACGTGTTCTTCGAAGCGACGCTGATTCCGATGTATATCATCATCGGCGTGTGGGGCGGAGCGAACCGCGTGTACGCGGCGTTCAAGTTCTTCCTGTACACGCTGATGGGCTCCCTGCTGATGCTGGTCGCGCTGATCTATCTGTACAACGAGACCGGCTCGTTCGACCTCGCCACGTGGCAGCACGCGCAAATCGCGATGACGCCGCAGGTGCTGTTGTTTATCGCGTTCTTCCTGGCCTTCGCCGTGAAGGTGCCGATGTGGCCGGTGCACACGTGGTTGCCGGACGCGCACGTGGAAGCGCCGACCGGCGGCTCGGTCGTGCTGGCCGCGATCATGCTGAAGCTAGGTGCGTACGGTTTCCTGCGCTTCTCGCTGCCGGTCACGCCGGATGCGAGCCATTTCCTCGCGCCGGTCGTCATCACGCTGTCGCTGATCGCGGTGATCTACATCGGTCTCGTCGCGATGGTGCAGGCCGACATGAAGAAGCTGGTCGCGTATTCGTCGATCGCGCACATGGGCTTCGTCACGCTCGGCTTCTTCATCTTCAATCAGCTCGGCGCGGAAGGCGCGATCGTGCAGATGATTTCGCACGGCTTCATCTCGGGCGCGATGTTCCTGAGCATCGGCGTGCTGTACGACCGCATGCACTCGCGTCAGATTGCCGATTACGGCGGCGTCGTCAACGTGATGCCGAAGTTCGCGGCGTTCGTGATGCTGTTCGCGATGGCGAACTGCGGCTTGCCGGGCACCTCCGGTTTCGTCGGCGAATTCATGGTGATTCTAGCCTCCGTCCAGTACAACTTCTGGATCGCGGGTGGCGCGGCAGTCACGCTGATTCTCGGCGCAGCCTACACGCTGTGGATGTACAAGCGCGTCTACTTCGGCGCGGTCGCGAACGACCACGTGAAGAGCCTGCTCGACATCGGCCGTCGCGAATTTTTCATGCTGGCAGTGCTCGCCGCACTGACGCTTTTCATGGGCCTGTATCCGAAGCCCTTCACCGATGTGATGCACGTATCCGTGGAAAACCTCCTCTCCCACGTTGCTCAATCGAAGCTGCCGTTGCCTCAGTAACGACGAGCGGAGGAATTTAAGACCATGCAAAACGCCCCTATGACTGCTCTGTTGCCCGACGCACTGGTGATGCTCGCCGTTGTCGTCGCGTGGCTCAACGACACGTTCGTCGGCCAGGAGGGTCGTCGCACCACGTATTTCATCGCGTTCTTCTCGACGCTCGTCGCCGGGATCTGGTTCGCGATCAATGCGTTCGACCCGCAAGTGCATTACTTCTTCGATCACATGTACGTGGTCGATCCGTTCGCCAACGTGATGAAGGCGGTGGTGTCGCTCGGCTATGCGGTATCCGTCGTTTATTCGCGTCGCTACCTGGAAGACCGTGGCCTGTACCGCGGTGACTTCTTCCTGCTCGGCATGTTCTCGCTGCTGGGCCAGATCGTGATGATCTCGGGCAACAACTTCCTGACGCTGTATCTCGGTCTGGAACTGATGTCGCTGTCGCTGTACGCGGTCATCGCACTGCGTCGGGAAGTAGCGTCTTCGAACGAAGCGGCGATGAAGTATTACGTGCTCGGCGCGCTGGCTTCCGGTTTCCTGCTCTACGGCATCTCGATGCTGTATGGCGCGACCGGCTCGCTCGACCTGAACGAAGTGTTCAAGGCGATCAGCACGAGCCACTACGATCCGACCGTGCTGCTGTTCGGCGTGATCTTCATCGTGGCCGGTGTGGCTTTCAAGATGGGTGCGGTGCCGTTCCATATGTGGGTGCCTGACGTGTACCAGGGTGCACCGACGGCGATGACTCTCGTGGTGGGCGGCGGTCCGAAAGTTGCCGCCTTCGCATGGGGCCTGCGCTTCCTCGTGATGGGTCTGCTGCCACTCGCGGTCGAATGGCAACAGATGCTGGTGATTCTGGCGGCGCTGTCGCTGATCGTCGGCAACATCACCGGTATCGTGCAGCGCAACGTCAAGCGGATGCTTGCGTATTCGGCGATCTCGAACATGGGTTTCGTGCTGCTCGGCCTGCTCGCCGGCGTGGTCGACCAGAAGACCACGGGCGCCGCGAGCGCATACGGCTCGGCGATGTTCTACAGCATCGTCTACCTGATCACGACGCTCGGCACCTTCGGCGTCATTATGCTGCTCGCGCGCCGCGACTTCGAAGCGGACACGCTGGAGGACTTCAAGGGCCTCAACCAGCGCAGCCCGGTGTTCGCGTTCGTGATGATGATCATGATGTTCTCGCTCGCGGGTATTCCGCCGGCAGTTGGCTTCTACGCGAAGCTCGCCGTGCTGCAGGCAACGATGAACGCCGGTCTGACGTGGCTGACCGTGCTCGCGGTGATCACGTCGCTGTTCGGCGCGTTCTACTATCTGCGTATCGTCAAGCTGATGTACTTCGACGAGCCGCAAGACAAGTCGCAGATCCTCGCGGACACGAGCACGCGCGCGTTGCTCGCGCTCAACGGCGTCGCGGTGCTGGTGCTCGGTATCGTGCCGGATCCGCTGTTGCGCGCCTGTCTGCAGGCGATGCAGCACACGCTGCTGCTCTGATGTCCGCTGCGGGCTGGTTTATCGTGCTGTTGGCGCTGGTCGGCGCCAACCTGCCGTTCCTGAATCAGCGCCTCTTCGCCGCCGTGCCGTTGAAAGCGGCGAAGAAAAGCACCTGGCTGCGAATTGCCGAATTGATCGTCCTGTATTTCGTGGTCGGCGCGCTGGGCTTTCTGCTCGAAGCGCGGGCGGGAAATCGCTTCGAGCAGGGCTGGCAGTTCTATGCGATCACGTTCGCGCTGTTCGTCGTATTCGCTTTCCCCGGCTTCACCTTCCAATATCTGGTCAAACGCCGCTGACGGCGTCCCGCCGTCGCGCGCCTGGCTGTTCCGAGGTCCGCACATGGCTGAACTTCCCAATCACGACGCCGCGCTAACCGAGACTTGTATCGACAGCAAAACGGTCCATCAAGGGCCGTTCATGACGGTCAAGTACGATACGGTCCGACTGCCGGACGGCAAACATGCGACGCGCGAATACGTTCAGCATCCGGGCGCCGTCATGGTGATCCCATTGTTCGATGACGGTCGCGTGCTGCTCGAAAGTCAGTATCGCTATCCGATGGGCAAGGTGATGGTCGAATATCCGGCCGGCAAGCTCGACCCGAACGAGGGCGCGCTGGCCTGCGCGGTGCGAGAACTGCGCGAGGAAACCGGCTATACCGCGCGCGAATACGTGTACCTCACACGGATTCACCCGATTATTTCTTATTCGACCGAATTCATTGACATCTATCTTGCGCGGGGCTTGACCGCGGGCGAGCGCGAGCTCGACGAAGGCGAGTTTCTCGAACTTTTCACCGCGACCGTGGAGCAGGTGTCCGAGTGGGTGCGTATCGGCAAGATCACCGATGTGAAGACGATCATCGGTACATTCTGGCTCGAGAAAGTGCTGTCGGGCACGTGGCCGCTAGAGGCGCCCGAAGCGGTATAAGTTCACGTCTGCCGGATAGCTGATCGGCGTTGCGGTTTAACCAAGCCCCTGTTGGTCGATGACCGGCAGGGGCTTTGCCATTGGTTGCCCGGTTTGTTGCATATCTCGTTTCCTATGCCATCAGGCCGGCTCGTCGTGGCGCCGGCGGCCGGCTAGTATGAACCTTCCGATCACCGTGTCTGTCGTCGATTTTGCTTTGGAGAACTGACCATAGACGGTGGAATGATCTGATTTCAAGTCCGGTGCAGGTTGTCGATTGACAACCGGCACCGGACCGACTACATTGGAGATGTCGATGGTTCGAGGAAGGCACAGGAAAAAAGAAATCGAGGTCGCATTGGTGCACGCGGAGCAGCACGGCTGGCGCGTCCAGGACGGCGGAAAAGGTCATGCGTGGGGAAAAATCTATTGTCCGTACCAAGACGGCGAGTGTCGTTGCGTGGAGTTCTGTATATCGAGCGTCTGGAGTACGCCGAAGAATCCCGGCAATCACGCCAGACACCTGCGGCGCATCGTCGAGAACTGCACGGCTCGCGCCAGTGGGTTCGTGAGTGCCAAACAGGAATGGCAATAACCTGGGCTAAACAAGACAGGACTCAACTTTAGACACCGGCATCGCTGCCTCACCACCCCAACGCTGGGCGGCGATTAGACTATACCGACGACGAAACTGCGATGAACGCTGAACCGCGGCGAACAGATGAAGCACTACAGCCTCAAGCGGGGGTCGTTGCGCGGTTCCGGGAAGACGAATTTCTGGGACTTGCGGTCGAAGCCATCGCGAAAGGCAAGTCCGGTAAATTCCATGCGCAGCCACTGCGCCACCAGACCGGCGGTGAGTGGGTGCTTCAGGCGCCAGGGTGCCACGACTTCCATTGGGAAGGCCCCGTGTGCCGCCAGGCTCAACAACTGGGCCAACGTCCAGGCCGTCGAGCGAATCTGCATCCACAGCTCGAGCGCAGTGCGCGACTGCTGCCAGAGATTGCCGATACCCCACCACCTTTTGAGATTGTGAAACAGCGGTTCGATCCCCCAGCGGCGCGCATACAGCTGCACGATCGCTTCGGCCGTCAGCCCGGTCTCTGTCGCAAGCAGCAGACGGGGCTTCGTCCACGTCTGCTTTTTGGTATCGAAGAACTGGCACCAGACGGCGCGCACGGGTGTGCCTCTGAGGAAGCGCGCTCGCGCCACCACCGAGCGCAGCCGAAGCAACTGCTCCTGACCATAGAGCGACAAGCACAGCTCGGTCACCGGCAAGGCCGCCACTGCCTCGGCGCTCAGCCGTTCGCCATAGATGCGCTTGCGGCCGCGCCTGGGCGTCGTCTGTGCAACCGGTGGGAGAAACAGTGCGGTGTCGACGCGCGCCTGACCGATCACGCGAATCTGACGCCGCAGCAAAGGCAATACCAGACGCGCGCGCATGAACCAGGAATCGAACAGCACCCGGACCGGCTTGTCGGCCACGCCTGCCAGGCCGCGCAGCAGCGCCAGCGCAATCAAAAGCTTGTTGCGGTTGCCGGTCGCCGGCACCAGGCGGGAGAGAATCGGCAGCACGAGTTTGGCGCCGCCATGACCGAGCACGCTCACCCCGACGGTGACCCAGCACTGCGCGAGCATGAACGTTGGCCGGTTGGTCTTGCGACTGTGGTCGTGGCGACGCGCGCAACCGAGGGCCGACTCAGAGGAGCGCGGCACCAGGGTATCGTCGATGACCAGGGTCAGCACATCGAAGGGCAGCACCGCAAGCACCAGGCGAAACAGCGCGCGAGCCAGGCGCAAGGTGCGCACGCTGCCGCGCCCGATCAGCTTGTAGTAGGTGGTCCAGTGCTTGCGGCGCGAGATGGCGACGATCGAGCGCGTAACCCAGCCTTCCGGCGAGACCAGACAGCCACAGAGCAGTTCGATGAAGGTCGCGCGGGAGCGGATCGGGACAGCGGGAAGCAGGAAGCTGATCCATTCGGACAGGCACAGTCGGACAAAGTTGGACAGGGACATGAGGAATCGCATGGGGATCGAAAACGATCCTCATTGGCCGCCGCGCTGCTTGCGCCAAACCCCGCGCAAGCAGCGCGGCGGCCTCACGAGTTCCACCTCATGTCAAGTGCTAATTACGCGATCCTAAGAATTTTTACCGCCCCATGCCGTTCGGCTAGGGGCGCGAATGTCTAAAGTTGAGAAGACAGGAGTAACGTATGGAATATGTGTTCACGTTGAAATACCGCCTCGCCGCGGAAGATTGCGATGCCGACGCAATCGTCGAGCGGTTGGGCGAAGCAGGGTGCGACGACGCCACAGTTGGCGTCGGGCAACCGGGCCGCCTGGGCCTGCTTTTCACCCGCGAAGGCGCGAGCGTATTCGAGGCTGTCACCAGCGCGCTGAAGGACGTGAAACGCGCGGTGCCCTCCGCGCAGCTGGTCGAGGCTGGGCCTGACTTCGTGGGGCTGACCGACGTCGCCGAAATGGCCGGCGTGTCCCGGCAAAACATGCGCAAGCTGATGCTGAGCCATGCGATCGACTTCCCGTCGCCGGTCCACGAAGGCAGTGCGTCGGTTTGGCATCTGGCGGACGTGCTCGAATGGCTGACCGCGCGCGGTGGGTATGAGATCGAGACCGGTGTGACGAATGTCGCAAAACTGGCGAAACAGATCAATCTGGCGAAGGAGGCCCGTCAGATCGAACCGCGTGTGAGCCGTCAACTCGAAAATCTCGTGGCGTAGCGGTGTGCCGGAAGGCTGAAGAACGGAGCAAATGTGGTGCGGCCTAGGCGCTGGGTCGCCATCGGCAGCACATGCCGTAAAGCGTTAAAATCGCCCACCCGCGTCATATTCCCTGGCAGCAACTGGCGGCTGCGCGGTAGCCCTGAAGTTTTACGAACGACCGTTCACAAATTTCCATTTTGCGCTAAACTGGCACGCAAGCCCTGATTCCACATGAAGGTCCTCGATTTACAGTGTCCGCATGGCCATCGGTTCGAAGGGTGGTTCGCTTCGGCTGATGACTTCGAGTCGCAGCAGTCCCGCAAGCTCGTCGAATGTCCGATCTGCGGTGCGACCGAGGTGAGCCGTTTGCCGTCGGCACCGCGTCTGAATCTGTCGGGTGCGAGCGACTCGGAGGCGCCCGCGCGCGCGGAGCAAATGCAGGCGCAGATGATGCGAGCGCTGCGCGAGGTACTGGAGAAGACTGAGAACGTGGGCGACCGCTTCGCCGAGGAAGCGCGGCGCATTCACTACAACGAAGCGCCCGCGCGCAGCATTCGCGGTGTCACGACACCGGAAGATGCGCGCGCCTTGGTCGAGGAAGGCATCGAAGTGATGCCGCTGCCGGTCCCGGCTGCGCTGAAGGAACCACTGCAATAGCGCGGTGACTCCAGGCGGCCGGGTGGTGGCGGCCAGGAGACACTACGCATGAATCTGGACTATTCCCCCGCTGAAGACGCGTTCCGCGCCGACATCCGCGCTTGGCTCGAAGCGAATCTGCCTCGCGAGCTGAGCGACAAGGTTCTCAATCACAAACGTCTTTCCCGCGAAGACTTCGCAAGCTGGCACAGGCTGCTCGGCACGCGGGGCTGGTCGGCGCTCGCGTGGCCGCGCGAATACGGCGGCCCCGGCTGGGACGCGACGCAACGGCATATCTGGGAAGAGGAGTGCGCGCGTCTCGGCGCACCTTCCGTGCTGCCTTTCGGGGTGTCGATGGTCGCGCCGGTGCTGATGAAGTATGGCAACGAGGCGCAGAAGCGCCATTACCTACCGCGGATTCTCGACGGTACGGACTGGTGGTGTCAGGGTTATTCGGAACCGGGGTCGGGCTCCGACCTTGCGTCGTTGCGCACCCGCGCCGAACGCGTCGGTGACCATTACGTGGTCAACGGTCAGAAGACATGGACCACGCTTGGCCAGCACGCCGACATGATGTTCTGTCTGGTGCGCACCGACAGCGGCGCCAAAAAGCAGGAGGGCATCTCGTTCCTGCTGATCGATATGAAAACGCAGGGCATCACCGTGCGGCCGATCATCACGCTCGACGAAGATCACGAAGTCAACGAAGTGTTCTTCGAGGACGTCAAAGTACCGGTCGACAATCTGGTCGGCGAAGAAAATCGCGGCTGGACGTATGCGAAATATCTGCTCGGGCATGAGCGTACCGGCATTGCGCGAGTCGGTGCGTCGAAGCGTGAACTGGCGTTTCTCAAGCGCGTCGCGCTAGATCAGAAGGAGAACGGCAAGCCGCTGCTGCACGATCCGGTGTTTGCGGCGAAGGTCGCGAGTCTCGAGATCGAGTTGATGGCGCTCGAAGTCACCGTGCAACGCGTGGTGGCCAACGAGGCGGGCGGGCGCGGCCCGGGCCCGGAAGCGTCGATGCTAAAGATCAAGGGCACCGAAGTGCAGCAAGGGCTCACCGAACTGATGTTCGAAGCGATCGGCCCGCTTGCCGCGCCGTTCGACGTGCCATTCCTCGAAGGCGAACGCGAGCACAGTCTCGCCGGCGACGACGATGCCGCGCCGCTTGCCGCGTATTACTTCAACTTCCGCAAGACGTCGATTTACGGCGGCTCGAACGAAATTCAAAAGAACATCATCGCGCAGATGATTCTCGGACTTTGAGGAGCGGCGCCATGGACTTCACTTTTAACGACGAACAGCAGCAATTTGCCGACACGCTGCGCCGCTATCTCGAGAAGAGCTACGGCTTCGAAGCGCGCCAGCAGATCGTGCGCTCGGAGGCGGGGGTATCGGCTGCGCACTGGGCTGCGTTCACCGAACTGGGGCTGACCGCGTTGCCGGTGCCCGAAGCGCAGGGCGGCTTCAACGGCGGTCCGATCGACATGCTCGTGGTCATGCAGGAGCTTGGCCGCGCGCTCGTCGTCGAGCCGTATTGGGCGACCGCGGTCGGCATCGAAGCGCTGCGACTTGCCGGCACCGGCGACGGCGAAGATGCCGCGCTGCTCGAACGGGCGGCCAGGGGCGAAGCCAAACTGGCCGTGGCGTTTCACGAGCCGCACGCGCGCTACGATCTGTTCGACGTCGCCACGACCGCAAGCGGGCAGGGCGCGCAGCACGCGCTGAGCGGTACCAAATCAGTCGTGCTGCACGGTGCGCAGGCCGACGACTGGATCGTGCCGGCGCGCGTCGCTGGCGAGATCGCGCTCTTTGTCGTCCCGCGTCACGCGGCCGGCGTCAAGCTCACCGAGTACCGCACGATCGACGGTCAACGCGCCGCGACGCTCGAATTCAACGGCACGCCCGCACGCCGGCTCGCCGGCAAACATGCGGGAGCGGCGACCCTCGAGCAGATCGCCGACTACGGCACGCTGCTGCTGTGCGCGGAAGCGATCGGCGCGCTCGACGCGCTCAATCGCGCCACTGTCGAGTACACGAAAACGCGCCAGCAGTTCGGCCAGCCGATCGCGCGTTTCCAGGCGTTGCAGCATCGCATGGTCGAGATGCTGATCCACGCGGAGCAGGCGCGGTCGATCACATATCTCGCCGCGATGCGCTACCCGAGTGAAGACGCGAACGAGCGCCGTCGCGCAATCTCGGCGGCAAAGGTTCGGGTCGGCCAGGCCGCGCGTTTCGTCGGTCAACAGGCGGTGCAGTTGCATGGCGGCATGGGTGTCACGAACGAAGTGGCGGCCGCGCATCTGTTCAAGCGTCTCGCGATCATCGAGACCACGCTCGGCGACGTCGACCATCATCTCGCGCGGTTTGCGACGCTGCCCGGATTTGCCGTCGCCGAAGACTGATCGGGCCGTTCCACCGCACAAAAGAGGTACACGATGAAAATCAGTTTCGAAGACATGGAAGTGGGCACGAGCCGCGAAATCGGCAAGCACACGTTCACGCGCGAGGAGATCGTCGAGTTCGCGCAGAAGTTCGATCCGCAGCCGTTTCATCTCGACGAAGCCGCCGCGGCCGAATCGCCGTTTCGCGGCCTCGTCGCGAGCGGCTGGCACACGTGCTCGGTGATGATGGGCATGCTCGTGCGCAAGGTACTGGCGGATTCGACGTCGATGGGTTCGCCCGGCATCGACGAAATTCGCTGGCTCAAGCCGGTACGAGTCGGCGACACGATCACGATGATGAACGTCGTCGTCGACAAGCGCGTGTCGGAAAGCAAGCCCGACCGCGGCATCGTGTCGACGTGCTGGGAAGGCATCAATCAGCACGGCGAAACGGTGATTACGGTGCGCTCGAAGGGCATGTTCGGTCTGCGTAATCCCGGAGTCGCGGTATGACGGCGAGCGCGGCGGCGAGCGTGGCGGCAAACACGGCGGCAATAGCCGTTTTCGATAATGCGGACGCTTTGCGCGCGCTCATCGGCGCCGAGCCGCTCGTCAGCGAATGGCTGAGCGTCGACCAGGAGAGGGTCAACCGTTTCGCCGCGGCCACCGGCGATCATCAATGGATTCATGTCGATCCCGAGCGGGCCAACCGCGAATCGCCGTTTGGCGGGCCGGTTGCGCACGGGTTTCTGACACTGTCGCTGATTCCGGCTCTGCTCGGCAAAACGGTGAAGATCGAGCAGCGCATGGGAATCAACTACGGCTTGAATCGCGTGCGTTTCATATCGCTGGTGCTGGTGGGTTCGTCGCTGCGCGGGAAGTTCGCGGTGAATTCGGTGACCGACGTCGACAATAGCGGCGTGCAACTCGCATGGAACGTGACGCTGGAGCGTCAGGGCAGCGAGCGACCGGTGTGCGTGGCGGAGTTCATCACGCGGCATTACTTCTAGCGTTTGCCCTTCGCAGATGAAATGAAAAAGCGCGAGACGGCAGGCATGCCGCTCGCGCTTCCTGTTTGTGTCGACCCGTGTCGGCGAGGCGGCTTCAAGCTAGTGTTTCGCGTACTGCGTCGCGCCAAACAGGACCTCTTTCGCCTTGTCGTCCGTCAGCGGCGCGCGCGCCGACGCGAGCACGTCGACGCCGCGCACCACCGCCGGCCGCGCAGCGATCTCTTCATGCCAGCGCTTCACGTTCGGCAACGTATCGAGCTCGATGCCCTGATTTTTCCACGAACGTGTCCACGGAAACGCGGCGATGTCCGCGATCGTATAGTCGTTGCCCGCGAGGTAACGTGTCTTGCCGAGTTGCGTGTCCATCACGCCGTACAGACGTCGCGCTTCATTGGTGTAGCGATTGACCGCGTATTCGATCTGCTCGGGCGCGTACACGCGGAAGTGATGGGTTTGCCCGAGCATCGGACCGAGGCCGCCCATCTGGAACATCAGCCATTGGAGTGCCGCGTAGCGCGCGGCCGGATCGGTGGGTAGAAACTTGCCGGTTTTCTCGGCCAGATAAATCAGGATCGCGCCCGACTCGAATAGCGCGAGGGGCCGGCCGTCGGCGCCTTTCGGACCTTCGGAATCGACGATCGCGGGAATCTTGTTGTTGGGACTGATGGCGAGAAATTCCGGCTTGAACTGGTCGCCGGCGCCGATGTTTACGGCATGCACGTTGTAGGGTAGGCCCGTTTCCTCGAGCATGATATGAACCTTGTGGCCGTTCGGGGTCGCCCAGCTATAGACGTCGATCATCCTGGCTCCTTTTCGTCGAAGCGGCGCCGCAAAGAGGGCGCTGCCGTTGTCGAAAATTAGAGCATAGATCGCGCGACGCTGCTTGCCGCGGGCTCAGGCTCCGCGCTCGCCGCGAGCCGAAGCACTCAAACGCGCGTGACCGGCATCTCCACGCGAGCCGCCGCGCCCGCATCGATATGACGCGCGAGTTCGAGCTTCGCGATTGCGTTGCGGTGCACTTCGTCGGGGCCGTCGGCGAAACGCAGCGTGCGCGCCGACGCGTAGGCATACGCGAGCGGAAAATCGTCGCTGACGCCGCCGCCGCCATGAGCCTGAATCGCCCAATCGATCACCTGACACGCCATGTTCGGCGCGACCACCTTGATCATCGCGATCTCGCCGCGGGCGCCCTTGTTGCCGACGGTGTCCATCATGTACGCGGTCTTCAGCGTGAGCAGACGCGCCTGCTCGATCATGCAGCGCGCCTCGGCGAGACGCTCCTGCGTGACCCCTTGCGACGCCACCGGCTTGCCGAACGCGACACGTTGCAGCGAGCGCTTCGCCATCAATTCGAGCGCGCGTTCCGCGAGACCGATCAGGCGCATGCAGTGATGGATGCGTCCCGGACCGAGGCGGCCTTGCGCGATCTCGAAGCCGCGGCCTTCGCCGAGCAGCATGTTGGTGGCGGGCACGCGCACGTTGTCGAGGGTGATCTCCATGTGGCCGTGCGGCGCGTCGTCGTAACCGAACACCGTGAGCGGGCGATGCACGGTAATGCCGGTGGCGTCGGCGGGCACGAGGATCATCGACTGCTGCTGGTGGCGCGGAGCGTCGGGATCGGTCTTGCCCATCACGATATAGACCTTGCAGCGCGGATCGCCCGCGCCCGACGACCACCACTTGTGACCGTTGATCACGTAATGGTCGCCATCGCGCTCGATGCGGGTCTGGATATTCGTCGCATCCGACGATGCGACCTCCGGCTCCGTCATCAGAAATGCCGAACGGATCTGCCCTTGCAGCAGCGGTTCGAGCCACTCGCGCTTGTTGTCTTCGCTGCCATAGCGCTCGATCGTCTCCATGTTGCCGGTGTCCGGCGCGTTGCAGTTGAACACTTCGGGCGCCCACGGCACACGGCCCATGATCTCGCACAGCGGCGCGTATTCGAGATTCGTCAGCCCGGCGCCGCGCTCCGATTGCGGCAGGAACAGATTCCACAGGCCGACGTCGCGCGCCTTCTGCTTGAGTTGCTCGATCAGTTCTGTCGGCACCCACGCGTTGCCGTTCTGGCGATTGCGCGCGATCTCCGCATAGAACGCCTGTTCGTTCGGGTAAATGTGCTCGTCGACAAAGGCGAGCAGTTTTTCGCGCAACGCCTGGACCTTCGGGGTGTAATCGAAATTCATCTGGGACCTCGCGGGTAACGGACTGCGAATGATGGGGAACAGCGCGCGCCCTTGTATCTAGAGAACCTTCTGCGCGTAATGCCAGGCGAGCTCGGCCATCGGCTTCGCGCGCCGGCCGGCATCAAGTGCCTGCGCGCTCGACGCGGTACCGTCGACGACGCGCTTCATGATTCCTTGCAGAATCGCTGCGATGCGAAACATGTTGTAGGCCAGATAGAAATTCCAGTCGCCATGAATCTCGAAGCCGGTGCGTTGGCAATAACGCTCGACGTAGCGCGCTTCATCGGGAATGCCGAGCGCGGCCCAATCGAGTCCCGCAATGCCGCGGAACTGCGCCGGATCGACATGCCACGCCATGCAGTGATAAGCGAAGTCGGCGAGCGGATTGCCGAGCGTCGACAGTTCCCAGTCGAGCACCGCGAGCACGCGCGGCTCGTTGCGATCGAAGATCAGGTTGTCGAGCCGGTAGTCGCCATGCACGACAGACACACGCTCGTTCGTCTCCGCCGGCATATGCTGCGGCAGCCATTCGATCAGCCGGTGCATCGCGTCGATGGGCTCGGTCTCGGACGCCAGATACTGCTTGCTCCAGCGACCGATCTGGCGTGCGAAGTAATTGCCTGGTTTGCCGTAGCCGGCGAGGCCGGCGGCGGCGACGTCGACGCTGTGCAACGCCGCGATCACGCGGTTCATTTCGTCATAGATCGCCGCGCGCTCGGCGGCCGTCATGCCGGGCAGCGATTGATCCCACAGCACGCGACCTTCGACGAACTCCATCACGTAGAACGCGCGGCCAATTACGCTTTCGTCCTCGCACAGCGCGAGCATGTGGGCGACCGGCACGTCGGTGCCGGCGAGCGCGTGCATCACGCGATATTCGCGTTCGATCGCATGCGCGGACGGCAGCAGCTTCGCCGCGGGGCCGGGCTTCGCGCGCATCACGTACGAGCGCGATGGCGTGATCAGCTTGAAGGTGGGATTGGATTGCCCGCCCGCGAACTGTTCGAGCGTGAGCGGCCCCGCGAAACCGTCGACATGGGCGCCGAGCCACGCGGCGAGCGCGTCGTTGTCGAAGCGTTGCCGCTCGTTGACCGGGCGGGTGCCCTCGAAAGCCGAGTAGTCCTTTTTGCGTGCGGGTTCGCCGGTCTGCGGGGCTTGCGCCATGTGTCTCCTCCGGTTCGGTGTCAGCTACGCTGGTATCGAATAAATTGAGCGTAGAGGATTTCCATCGTGGTGTTGCGAACGTCGCGGTGCAACGGCGACGGCGGTGAATAGTTGAGCGTGCGCAGCACCCAGTCGCGCGGCGCGGCGCCGACGTCGAGCGCATTGATGCAGCCGGTCGCCTGCGCCAGATGACCGAAAAACGTGCGGCCGCCCGCCGTCAGCGCGTGCGACAGGATCGCGCGATTGACGCCGCCGTGCAGCACCAGCAACACGGTGTCCCACGACGTGTCCTCGCGTAGCGCCGCGACGGCCGGCAGCACGCGATCGAACAGCTCGCCGATCGTTTCGCCGTCGAGAAAGCGCATGGTCTCCGGCACGATGCCGTCGAACACGCCGAGAAACGCTGCCTCGATATCGCTCGGAGGAATGCTGCCGAGCCGCCCGCCGCGAATCTCCTGCCATGCGGGTTCGATCTCGGGTTCGATTTGCTGACCTGTTTCGACGAGCACACGTCGCGCGGTCTCGATCGTGCGCGGCAAGCCGCTGACGATCACGCGGTCAAAGCGCACCTGCTGTTCGGCGAACACGCGGCCCGCCGCGCTCGCCTGCTCGCGGCCGTTCGCGTTCAACGGCACGGTTTCGGGATCGATCGCGCGGCCGGAGTCGTCGAAGTAGGTGACGTCGCCGTGACGCATCAGGAAGATGCGGCGCCGTTTCGGCAGTTGGTAGTCGGGCATGTCGGGCGGCTCTCTCGTCGCTTATTTGTAGATCGGCGCGCGTTTTTCGAGGAACGCGGTGATGCCTTCGAGACCGTCGCGATGATGCAGCGACGCGACGAAGTGATCGCGCTCGGCGAGCAGATGGTCCGCGAGTGGCTGCGTGCCGGCCGCGGCGATCAGCCCCTTGATGCGCGCGACCGAATTGGGCGAAATCGCGCCGAGCTCGTCGGCCCAGGCGAGCGCGTTATCGAGCGCGGTGCCGGCTTTCGTGAGTCGGTTGACGACGCCGAGTTCGTGCAGACGCGCGGCGCCGATCGGCTTGGCTTCGATCAGTACCTCGGTGGCCAGTTGACGCGGCAGCGCCTCTGCGAGAAACCACGAGCCGCCGCCGTCGGGCGTCAGGCCGACGCGCGCGTACGACATCGCGAACCTGGCGGTGTCCGCGGCGACGATCAGATCGCAGGCGAGCGCGAGCGAAAATCCGGCGCCGGCCGCCGCGCCTTCCACCGCGGCAATCACCGGTTTCGACGACAGCCGCAGCGCCGAAATCCATTGACCGAGCATGTCGATGCTATCGGCTTGCACGGACGGATCTTTCGCGCGATTTTCGAGCAGGCGGTTCAGATTGCCGCCCGCGCAAAAGAAGTTGTCGGCACCGGTGATCACGACAGCGCGAATCGACGGATCGCGCTCGACGGTATCGAATGCCTCGATGCCCGCGGCGTACATGTCCGGATGCAGCGCGTTGCGCGCACCGGGGTTCGACAGCGTAAGGACCAGCGTGGATTCGCTGCTGGCCGGGCGTGAAGCGAGCAGGGCGGCGCTCATGATCGGGTCTCGGTTGGGATATCGGCGGCGTCGCACTGCGTGAGCGAGAGGCCAAGCTGCGCGCGTCTTGCGAGCCACGGCGACGGACGGTAGCGCGGCTCGCCGAGCACGCTGTGCATGTTGCGCAGAATCGTGAGAATGGTGGCGGCGCCGAGCGCGTCGCCGAGCGCGAGCGGTCCGCGCGGATAGCCGAGGCCGAGCATGACGGCGAGGTCGATGTCCTCCGGCGTCGCGATCTGCTTTTGCGCGATGTCGCAGCCGATGTTGACGATCGTCGCGACCACCCGCTGCGCGACGAAGCCGGTCGAATCACGGATCACGGTGACGGGGATGCCATCGGCGGCGAACAGCGCATGCGCGCTATCGCGCGTGGGGCGCGTCGTGGCTGGCGTGGTCATCAGCGTGCGGCGTTGCGCGCCGACGAGCGGGAACAGAGCATCGACCGCGACGACGCGGCTCGCGTCGAGCGCTTCGTCGACCGCGGCCGTGGTCGCGTCGTGGCCGAACGGCGTCACGACGATCAGCGAACCGGCGGCGGGCGTCGCGCCTTCGTCCAGCTTCACGCCCGCTGTGCCGACCAGTTGCACCACGGCCTCATACGCGTCGCGGTAGCGTTGGCTGACCCACACGCTTTGCGGCAGCACGCTCGGCGCGGGCGCTTCGGCGGGCACCTGCTGCTTGCCGTCCACGTATCGATAAAAACCTTCGCCGGTCTTGCGGCCGAGCAGTCCGCCCGACAGCCGCGTGCCCGTGATCGGCGACGGCGTATAGCGCGGTTCTTCGTAGAACTGGTGATAGATCGACTCCATCACCGGATGCGACACGTCGAGCGCGGTCAGGTCCAGCAGCTCGAACGGTCCCAGCCGAAAGCCGGCCTGCTCGCGCATGATGCGGTCGATGTCCGCAAAGCTCGCGACGCCTTCGCCCGCCACGCGCAAGCCCTCGGTATTCATGCCGCGGCCCGCGTGATTGACGATGAAGCCGGGCATGTCCTTCGCGCGCACCGGAGTGTGACCCATGCGGCGCGCGAGATCCATCAGCGCGTCGCCGGCCTCGGGGTCGCTGCGCAGGCCGTCGATCACTTCGACGACCTTCATCAGCGGCACCGGATTGAAGAAGTGATAGCCGACCACGCGCGACGGATCGGTGCAGCCCGCGGCGATCGCGGTGATCGACAGCGACGACGTATTCGACGCGAGGATGCAGCGACCGCTGACCACGGTTTCGAGCTCGCGAAACAGTGCCTGCTTCACGTCGAGCCTTTCGACGATCGCCTCGATGACCAGATCGCAGCCGACCAGCTCGCTGACGGCCTGCACGCCGCTCACGTTGGCGAGCGCGGCCAGCGAGCGCGACTGCTCGAGCTTGCCTTTGGCCGTCAATTTGGCGAAAGTCTCCGCGAGATAGTCGCGGGCGACGCCGACGGCCGCCGCGTTGGTATCGTAGAGTCGCACGCGCAGGCCGGCGAGCGCCGCGATTTGTGCGATGCCACGACCCATTGCGCCAGTGCCGACGATACCGATGGTCTCGATGCTGAAATTGCGAGAGTTCATTGTGATGCCCGACTCCATGGTTATTTCAGAATAGCACGATCGTGCAATTTCCCGGATGATTTGATGGAATGCCGCTGCTTCAACTCCGACGCGCGGTCTCATACACGATGACACAAGGAGACACCCGATGATCAAGCTGTGCGGTTTCCCGCTTTCGAACTACTACAACAAGGTCAAGTTCGTGCTGCTCGAACATGGCATTGAGTTCGAGGAGCATTTCGTGAAGCCGAGCCAGGAAGAAGCGCTGCTCGCGCATTCGCCGCTCGGCAAGGTGCCGTATTTGCAGACCGAGCACGGCGATCTGTGCGAGTCGCAGTGCATCGTCGAATATCTGGCCGCGCGTTTTGCCGACAAGCGGATCTTTTCCGCCGATCCGTGGCAGGCCGCCAAGGAACGCGAAATGATCTTTTTCGTCGACGTGCATCTCGAGCTGACGGTGCGCAATCTGTATAAGGAAGCGTTCTTCGGCGGCACGGTCAGCGACGCGACGAAAGGGCGCGTCGAGAAGTTGCTCACGCATCACATCGCCGGCTTCAGGCGGATCGCGAAGTTCGCGCCGTATCTGTGCGGCGAGCAATTCAGCGTCGCCGATGCCGCCGGCTACGTGAGCCTGCCGCTCGTCGGCATGGCGACACAGACCATTTACGGCCGCGATTTTCTGCTCGAGGCGGGGATCGACTGGAAGAGCTACGTCAAGTCGATCAACGCGCGACCAGCGGCGCAGCGCGTGACCGAGGATCGCAAGGCCTGCGTCGCGGCGTCGCGCGCGTCCTGACGGAAAGACCGCAGTGTGGTGAAACGCGCAAGGGTGTGCAGCGCACAGCCATGCCGCGCAGCGCGATGACAAGGAACGTGGATTCGTTCGTGACATCGCGCGGAGCATCCTAGAGCTGCGCGAGCCGTTCGAGCGCGGTGGCGAGGGTGCTTTCCTGCTTGGCGAAGCAGAAGCGCACCACGCCCGACTCGTGCGCCTCGTGATAGAACGCCGAGACCGGAATCGCGGCCACGCCGATCTCGCCGGTCAGCCATTGGGCGAATTCGGCTTCGGGCAGGTCGCTGATCGCCGAATAGTCGACGCACTGAAAATACGTGCCCGTGCACGGCAGCAACCGGAAGCGCGAATTCGCGAGGCCCGTGCGGAAGAAGTCGCGCTTCTGCTGATAAAACGCCGGCAGATCCACGTAGGGCCCGGGGTCCTTCATGTAATCGGCAAGGCCGACCTGCATCGGCGTGTTGACGGTGAACACGTTGAACTGGTGCACCTTGCGGAACTCGGCGGTGAGCGCAGCGGGCGCGGCCACATAGCCGACTTTCCAGCCGGTCACGTGGTAGGTCTTGCCGAAGCTCGACACGACGAAGCTGCGCTGCGAGAGTTCCGGATAACGCGCGACGCTTTGATGCGGTGCGCCGTCGTAGACCATGTGCTCATACACCTCGTCGGACAGAATCAGCACGTTGGTGCCGCGCACGATTTCCTCGAGCTTGCGCGTGTCCTGTTCGCGCCACACCGTGCCGGTCGGATTGTGCGGCGTATTGATCATGATGAGTCGCGTCTTCGGCGTGATCGCGGCGGCGAGCTTGTCGAACGGGATCGCGTAGTCGGGTGCGTCGAGCGTGACGAAGACCGGCTTGCCGCCCGCTAGTTCGATCGACGGCAGATAGCTGTCGTAGGTCGGTTCGATCAGGATCACTTCGTCGCCCGGATGGACGGTGCAAAGAATTGCGGTCAGCAACGCCTGCGTGGCGCCCGCGGTGACCGTGATTTCGCTGTTCGCGTCATAGCGGCGGCCGTACAGATTCGCGATCTTGTCCGAGATCGCCTGACGCAGCGGCAGCACGCCGGCCATCGGCGGATATTGGTTGTGGCCGTCGCGCATCGCGTTCGCGACCGCGTCGACGATGCGCGGATCGCAGGCGAAGTCGGGAAAGCCCTGACCCAGATTCACCGCGCCTTTTTCCGCGGCGAGCGCGCTCATCAGGGTGAAAATCGTCGTGCCGACGTTCGGCAGGCGAGACGGAAACGTGGGCATCCTGGGCGTGTCGTGCGATGCGTTCATGGCGTCGTGGGTAGCAGGGCGATAGGTGGGCCGGTTCTCGAACTGTCGTTGCGAAGGGCGAAGACTGATTGTAGGGAATCCCAACACGCTGTGCGCGCCGCGGGTTTCACGTTGACGGTCCGGCCGGCTCGCGATGAGCCGTCAAATTGCGCTCGGCTCGACGTGAAGTGCGGGTGAGCGGATTCACGCGGTGACGGGCTCGCCGCCGGCATTCTGCGCGATGCCGACCGCCGCGACGAACGGGGCCGGTTGCGCGATCTGGAAGCCGAAATCGCGCGCGATCCGCTTGGCGAGCTTCAGGACCGCGCGGTCTTTCGACACGAGCCAGTCGGCCTTCGCTGCATGCGCGAGTTCGAGAAACTTCTGGTCGTCGCGATCCTTGCATTGGGGCAGCGGCCGGGAGTCGCCGGCGGACTCGGTCGGCCCGGGCGGCTCGACCCGTTGCGCGAGCTGCGCGACGATCGCGAGCGCAGCGGCTTTGTCGACGTTGCGATGCGCAAACTGCGGATAGTCGAGCACGTAGCTGAGTTCGGCGAGGCAGCGCGCGTCGATCAGCGCGGCGAGCGCGCCGCTCTCGAGCGCGGCGGCGATCGGCCGCGTGTGCGGGTCGTCGAATACGAGAATATCGATCCACACATTGGAATCGAGTACGACGCGCAACGCGCCGCTTGAGGCGAGGGAACCTGGCATTCGTTACAATCGGGCTTTCGTCTTTGACCGTCAGGCACGGCGTGCCTGCAAGCCTCTATGATAATCGTTCTGTCGCCGGCGAAATCGCTCGACTACGACACCCCGCCGCACGTCAAAAAGCACACGATCCCCGATTTCGTCGATGACGCCGCCGAGTTGATCAGCGGCCTGCGCCGTTTATCGCCACAACAGATTGCTTCGCTGATGAGCATTTCCGATCAGCTCGCGCACCTCAATTTTCAGCGTTACGCGGACTGGTCACAGCAATTCGGCGCGCACAACGCCAAGCAGGCGGTGCTCGCTTTCAACGGCGACGTGTACGAAGGTTTCGATGCGAAGACGTTGTCGTCGGCCGATCTCGACTATGCGCAGAATCACGTTCGAGTGCTGTCGGGCCTCTATGGCCTGTTGCGTCCGCTCGACCTGCTGCAACCGTACCGGCTCGAAATGGGCACGCGCCTGGCCAACCCGCGCGGCAAGGATCTGTACGCGTTCTGGGGCGAGCGGATCACGCACGCATTGAACGCGCAGTTGAAGAAGAATGCGGCAGCCTCGCGCGTGCTGGTCAATTGCGCGTCGGGCGAGTACTTCAAGTCGGTCAAGCCGAAGCTGCTCGACGCGCCGGTCGTCACGCCGGTGTTCGAAGACTGGAAGGGTGGCCGCTACAAGATCATCAGCTTCCATGCAAAACGGGCGCGAGGCTTGATGGCGCGTTTCGCGGTGGAAAACCGCCTCGATCGTCCCGAGCAGTTGAGGGCCTTCGACACCGAAGGCTATGCGTTCAGCGCCGAAGCCTCGAACGACTCCACTTTCGTATTTCGCCGCCGCGTTGCGGAATAAGCGTGCCGCTGCGCTGAACCGGCAGCGTGAATTCAGGCAGGGAAGACTTTCATGACGTTATCGATTACGAGCAATTTCGACGCAGGCGCGATTGATGTGCTGTCCTGCGAGGACGCCGGCGATATTCGCCTGCGCGTGCGGTCCGACAGCCACGCCGAGTTCGCGCAGTGGTTCTATTTCCGTCTGTCGGGCGCGGCGGGCGAGCGCTGCGTGATGAGCTTCGAGAATGCCGCCGCGTGCGCGTTCGCGGAGGGCTGGCACGATTATCGGGCAGTCGCGAGTTATGACCGCGTGAACTGGTTCCGCGTGCCGACCTCGTACGACGGCCGCGTACTGACGATCGACCACACGCCTGATTTCGACAGCATCTATTACGCATACTTCGAACCGTATAGCGAGGAACGCCATGCCGAGTTTCTCGGCGCCGTGCAGCAGATGCCGCACGCGTCGCTGACCGAGCTCGGCAAGACCGTCGAAGGACGACCGATCTCGCTGCTCACGCTCGGCACGCCGCCGGCGGACGATGCCGTCAGCGCCACGCCGAAACAGAACATCTGGCTGATCGCCCGCCAGCATCCGGGCGAGACGATGGCTGAATGGTTTATCGAAGGGTTCGTGAAGCGCCTGGTGGGTTGGGGCGATTGGGCGGGCGATCCGGTCGCGCGCAAGCTTTACGATCACGCGGTGTTCCACATCGTGCCGAACATGAATCCGGACGGCAGCGTGCGCGGCAATCTGCGCACCAATGCGGCCGGCGCGAACCTGAATCGCGAATGGATGGAGCCGGATGCCGCGCGCAGTCCCGAGGTGCTGGCGGTGCGTGACGCGATTCATGCGACGGGTTGCGACCTGTTCTTCGACGTTCATGGCGACGAGGCGCTGCCGTACGTATTCGTCGCGGGTTCCGAAATGCTGCCGGGCTTCACCGAGCGGCAGGGGCGCGAGCAGAAGGCGTTCATCGAGGCGTTCAAGCACGCAAGTCCGGATTTTCAGGACGAGTATGGCTATGCGCCGAGCAAGTATCGCGAGGATGCATTGAAGCTTGCGTCGAAGTACATCGGCAACGAATTCGGCTGTCTGTCGTTGACGTTGGAAATGCCGTTCAAGGACAACGCGAATCTGCCCGACGAGCGGGTGGGCTGGAACGGCGAGCGCAGCGCATCGCTGGGCGCCGCAATGTTGCAGGCGATTCTGCATCACGTGGAGACGTTCGCCTGAAGAAGCGGACGGATGGTCGCAAAAAAGAGGCGCGCACTGAAAAAGTGCGTGCCTCTTTTTTATTGCGGCGACTGATCGGACGACCGGCGTGAGTCGATCAGCGCCAGATGTTATTGACTCTTTTTCTTCGAGGTCTTGTTTGCCGATTTGCTCGACGTTGCGCGCGACGATTGACCCGAGCCTGTCTTCGACGACTTCTTCGGCGTCTTGCCGCCGACGGCGTGCTTGCCTTTGCCGCCTTTGTGCTTGCCGGATCCCTCGCTATGCGCACGGTTCGGCGGCACTGGATCGTTCCAGCTGAACGCGAGCATCTGCGAGCCGACATAGCCGCAGCGGAATTTCAGCTCGGCCGGCTCGGCCGAGCTGTTCTGGCGCACGCCGACGCCCTCGACGGTGACGATGCTGTCCACCTTGACGCGCTGCTTGCCTTCGTCGAACGAGTCGTTCCACGGCGTGACCGACGAGTGCGCGCTGTCGAACGAACTGGACGGAAATTCGACGTGGTCGAACGCGGTCGACGTGCTCGCGACAAAGTCGCCATGCGCGGCGCAGTCCGCGACGAGCGGATCCGCGTGCATTTCGGTGATAAATCTGTTGACGAGGTCGTTGTGCTGTTCGAGTTGATCAGCGAATGCGGGAGCCGCGCAGGTGAGCGAGAGACCCGCTGCGCAGGCTGCCAACCGGCCGATCACCCGCAGCAATCGGCGCGGTACATTGGTGCGATCCATCTAGTTCTTTAGACGCAAATGGGAGATGAGGCAAATAAGATGCCCCGCGCAAGGGTTGAGTTCAATGTCGCTAAAAATATTCTGACATCTTGTCCTCGTGGGGCCGCCCGAAGAGCCTCCAACGACGAGGCGCCGATTATCACAGGAGCACCGCACGCGAGCCCGAAGCGCTCAGGTGCGCGGGCCTCCCAGCCGGTAACGCCGCACATCGTACGTGGTAACCCACGCGGGACGGTAGACCGCGATCAGCGCGGTCGCCATGCCAGTGAACCATGCTTCGCCGGTGGCGAGCAGCAGCACGCTGAGTGCGTAGCCGATGGGCACCACAGTCATCGAACCGCCGGAGACCGCTATATGAATGCCGAGCGCTGCCGCCGCGGTCAACGACACGGCGATGGCGGGCGAAACGAAGCCCTGGCCGAAGATGAACATGAAAAGATTGCGCGGCAGCCATGCGGTGCACATGCGCTGGAGCAACGTCGAGATGGCGACGGGCAGTGCGCCGTATACGAGGAACGTCAGCGCGATGCCCTGCCAGGGTGCATCGAAGACGACGGCGGCCAGCCCCGTGACCACCGCCATCGCGATCAGGGCGAGCCCCCAGTCGAACAGCGTGACGACAAGCGTGGCGCCGAGCAGGTGCATCACGGTGCCGTCGTCGAGCCAGGCGTTGCTCGCCCACAGCACCGACACCGCAACGATTATGGCGAGCCAGACATGCTGGAGCGTGCCGTCCTGAAGTCTTTTGAAAGGGTTTTTCCACAGCGCGAGCGCGACCGCCATCGCAGTGGCAATCCAGCCACCGACAGCGACCCAGAACGGAAGCGGTGTGTAGAGGAAACCCATGAATCTCATATTACTCGTTGGACGACAAAAGGTGTGAGCGGATTCCATGCCAGCCCACCGTCAACCTGCGCGCATGCGGATGTTCCAAGCCGTGCGCGCCGCGACCCGTCTCATGCGGAGTCCGGCCGGACCGACTTCCGCGCGGGTCCGCCGGGTGTGGCCTCGCCATAGGACTTGGTGGGCTCCGCAGCGAGCGGCAGCGCGCTACTGGTGTCGCCGCCGGGCAACGGGTACAGGAAGCGCCCGTGGTTGCGGCGCCGGAGCGGAACCGGGCCAGGCTGCCCGCGTATCACAGGCCGCGCGCTGTCCTCGCCGTTGTTGCGCAGAACTTGCAAATGATTCGTGAGCCAGCCGTTGTAAAGCGCGACCGCGGCGGCGCGATTGGGCGCGCCGAGTTGCTGGAATATGCTCGTCAGGTGGATCTTGACCGTGCCTTCGCTGATGCCGAGCGTGCGCGCGATCATCTTGTTGGTGCTGCCCATGTGCACGCAGCGCATGATCTGCTCCTGCCGCGGTGACAGTCCGCTCGAGAGTTTGTTGCGGCGGGGCGGAGGACTTTCTTCATCGAATGTACGGATCGTGGTGTCGGTCGGCAGCGGCGGATCGATCGCGAGCGCGCCGGGCGGCACGTAGTGACCGCCGAGCAGCACCATTTCCAATGCGCGCACGATCAGACAGGGATCGGTGTCGCGTGGAACGACGCCGAGCACCCCTTCGTCCATCAGCGCCCGCACGAGCGCTGGCAAGGTCCCGTCGGTGAGCACGCTGATGCGCAGGTCGGGGAACTGGCTGAGCAACGCGCGAACCTGCGCAACCGACATCCAGTCCTCCCAGTCGATCACGACAAGATCAGGCCGATAACGCTTGAACGGACGTTCTAGCAGACGCCATTCGTCGGCTTCGGTGAAGCGCGCCAGCCGGTCGATCTGCCGCAGCAGCGCCTTGAGTCCATCACGTCGTTCTGCGTTTGAATTGAGAATCGCGAAGCGCATGCATGTCTCCAGATGTGTCGGGCGAAATGGCGCGACGCATCTGTGGGACTCGTGAAGCTGACTCGATCACGGCGATGCGTCGCCGTGCCTATGATGACAAATTCCCTTCGTTTTGACGGCTGTCCAAAAGGCATAAGAAAGGCGGACATTCGACAAAAAAAGCCCCGCATGGACGGGGCTTTTTCGCGATAAGGTGTGATGTCGACGTCGGGATCAATGGAAATGGGGTTGCGCGGGTTCAGCGTCCTCGGGCATTTCCGCATGGACGATTTCGCCGAGCGGGTCCGCATACAGCGGCACGCCGCAGTCGTCGCAATATTCCGGCTCGAAGCGGCCCGCGTGGCGGCGCACATCTGTGATGCCGGTTTCCTTGAGCAATGCGACGATTTCCTCGAGCGGCTCGTCCGATCCGGTGATTTCCTCCGGCTCCTCGTCGATGCCCGGCTCGCCGTTTTCGCGGCCGTAGAGTGGCCACACCACCCCGTAGATCACGTCGTTGCTGCCCTTGCGCGTGAAGCCGACGCGGTACTCGTCGATGCGCCGTTCGCCGAAGCCGGCGACCACCGCGCGCAGGTCCTGCGGCGCCGCGCCAATTGTGTCGAAAAGATAACGCACGGCGGTACGCACGGTGTGCGGACGCACACTTTCGTCGGCGTCGCGGCAGGCGGAGTAGTACGCATCCGGCAGCAGGCATTCAAATTCGCAGCCCGGCAGCACGACCGACAGATTCGCGCCGCCTTGCGTGGCCCATTGCTCCAGACATTGGCCGCGCTCGATGCGAGTGCCGTGCTCTTCTTCCTGCCAGCGGAACGTCGCTTCGCCGATGGGTGCGGCGACTACTGCTAGCAGAAAGCGCGGGTCCGCCAGGATCGGCGAGGTCTCCGGCAGTTCGCCGAAGTTTAGCTTCGCGTTGCCGCCGCTGAGCGCGGCTTGCGCGAGTTGCTGGGCGATGCGCCACGTTTCGACGTGATGGCGCGGTAACTGGTCGATGCTGTACAGGAACGGAGCCATTGCCACGCGCGTGTTGGCGGCGAGCACGTGCGCCTGCAGGTGCGCGCGCAGGACGTCGGCGGCGTCGGACTTGAGGGGGCCGGACGGAATCACGTAGCGGGTCCAGGCGAGCACGGGCGCGGCGATCAGCAGCGCTTCGTAAGACACGCCTTCGTGTTCGATCACGAACGATTCGCTGTGCGTTTCCGCCATGTCGGCCAGCGCACCGTAGGCATCGGGATGGTTTTGCTGCAGATGGTCGAGCGCGGCGTCCAGCGTAGTCTGGTTGGCGTTGCGCACGATTTTGGCCAGCAGCGCGTCGAGCTTCGCTTCCCAGAAGCGATCTTCGGTACGGCTGCCCGACGCGAAAAGCGCGAGCGAGAGACCGACGAGCTTGTCGGCGTCGGGAGGGAGACGTTTGGCGATTCGCGAGCGCATAAATCCAGGAAATTGGGGGCACGGAACCTTAGATTGTAGTCTTTTCCAGGCAGCTATATCGGTTGGTCGGCAATCTCCGGCTGATTCGGGCGCTTTCATCTCGAAAAGGTGTTTGCCACCGGCACGTCGCACGCGACGCATCTTGCCTTGGCCTGATGGTATAAGACACCCTCGGACGTCCGACTCGCTTCTATGCTGGCGGCGTTCAGTGGGGCGCCTGGCGGGCGTGTGTCATTTCATTGCCACGATCTGGCGCAATAGGAGATTCATCGTGAAATCGGACCAACTGATCGAACGACTTGCCGCGGTATTCGCGTTGATTGTGCTGGTGGGCGGGTCGTTGCTGGTACTGGCGCCTTTCACGACCGCGCTGTTGTGGGGGGCCATCCTCAGCTACAGTTCCTGGGGACTCTACCGGCGACTCACCCGCGTGGTTGGCGGGCGGCGCAAGCTGGCCGCAACCTTGATCGTGCTGATCATTCTGGTCGTGGTGCTCGGGCCATTCGTCTATGCGGGTTTCGCGTTCGGCGCGCATGTTCACGATATCGTGGCGCTGGTGCAAAGACTTTTCGACTCGGGGTTGCCCGATCTGCCGCCGTGGGTGCAGCGGATCCCGCTGGTTGGTTCGAGCATCGAGGCCTTTTGGGAGCGCGTGACCAGCAGCAATTCCGAGTTGATCGCGCAAGTGCGCACTCTCGCCGCGCCGGCCGGCAAGTGGATTCTGGCGGCGGCGCTTGCGGTGACGCATGGACTGGGGCTACTGGCGTTGAGCATCGTGCTCGCGTTCTTCTTTTATACCGGTGGCGAAGGGGCGGCCGCATGGCTGAACGCAGGCATGCGTCGAGTCGCCGGTGAGCGCGCCGAGTATCTGCTGGCGCTGGCGGGCAGCACGGTGAAGGGCGTGGTCTACGGGATTCTTGGTACGGCCCTTGTGCAGGCGGTTCTCGCGGGATTCGGCTGCTGGATGGCGGGCGTACCGGCGCCGGCATTGCTCGGGCTCGCTACGTTTTTTCTGTCGGTGGTACCGGGCGGTCCGGTCATTGTCTGGTTGCCCGCGGCGATCTGGCTGTATCAGGGTGGCTCGACCGGATGGGCGATTTTTCTGGTCATATGGGGCGTGCTGGTAGTTGGCATGGCCGACAACGTCATCAAGCCGATCCTGATCGGCAAGAACAGCGACATGCCGTTGATTCTGGTGATGCTCGGTATTCTGGGCGGCGCGCTAGCGTTTGGTTTCCTTGGTGTTTTCATCGGCCCTACGTTGCTGGCGGTCGCTTATACCGTGTTGCATGACTGGACTATCGGCGCGTCCGCCGCGCAGACTCTGTCGCCGGAGGCGAAAACGCCGGTGATAGACGATCCGGGTCGCATCGGAAAGGCGCCCTAAGGAAAACCCTTGGATTTCGCTTGCATGTTCGAACTGCGGCGACTAGAATTCCGCTCTTTCGTGCTCCGGACGCCGGGGCACGGAGAAGCGGGAAGCCTTGGATGGCGGGGGTTTCAGCGGCGTGGGCAGGTCAGGCGAGTGATAAAAACCTGTTGACGATCCGAAGGAAGTTCTCCATAATCTCGCTTCTCTGCTGCAGATGCAGCGACGCAAACGAAGCGGTGCCGGTGGTTGTGGTGCAGGTGCTGCGGGTTGGGCGGAACGATCTTTAAAAACTAACAGCCGATAAGTGTGGGCGCTTGATGCGCGGTGCG
>NZ_VZQQ01000119.1 GCF_014397785.1 Paraburkholderia podalyriae | reverse complement strand
CCGGACAGCGAGGTCGCGTCCTGGACGTGGCGAGCCGATTGCTTCTGATAGACGAAGATGACGTTCACCCCGCACGCTTCCAGGCGGTCACAGATATCAGAAAACCGGTACAGCATCTGGAATCCGCGTTCACCCGCCTTGCCCACGCCGATGACGATCAGTCCGCGACGACCCATTACGTCCCTCAGATACCGGTACGTGTAGTCGTGGGACAGCAGCGGAACACTTGCATCAATCACATCGACCTCCCTGCCTCGCCCGGGCCTTCGCCCCGTCTCGCGCATGCCCGGCCAGCAACGTGATTAACAGGATTCTTGCCTGTAACCACCATGTTATTACCATAACAGCATAAATCAATGATAATTATATTATCATGTTTTTACACTACTCACCCGAAGGATCCGGCCGGCCGGTGTGCCGGTTCTCCAATGCGCAGGTGCGTGACCTGAAGGGTGGTTGCGCCGCAGCAAGTCGAGTGACTCCGGATTGACGGCGCATGCCGGGTCCGAATGGTCGTCTGCCGTGTGGTTTGTGCCCGCTGCCTAACGATCAAGCCGGTAGACCTGCGCGCGCAGGTCATCGATGAGAGGAACAATGGCCAGCACAATCAGCACGCCCGCGAGAGGCACCGTCGAGGCGTAGCCAATATGCTTGAATCCCATCGCCCCCGTGACGCCACCGACGAAGAACATGACCAGCATCGTTCCGTGCACTTTCAGCCGCGTCCGGTTCGCCAGCACAAACGGCTCCGCGGGGTCGACGCTGGAGGAATTCCAGTAGAACAGTTTCCCAAGCTCGATGCCGATATCCGTCACGATGCCGGTCATGTGGGTGGTACGGATTTCCGCGCCCGACAGCTTGGTGATCATTGCGTTCTGCAGCCCCATGATGAAGCACAGCAGCACGACCGTCGCCGGCACGAACAGGGTCTCCCACATCGCCAGATGGCCGCCGAGCAATCCGAAGCACAGGAGCAGAAGCGCCTCGATCAGCAACGGCGACGCGTACTGACTGTTCAGCCGCCGGCGCCGCCCCCAATTGACGAGCATCGCGGAACTGGCAGCGCCGAACATGAACGAAATCAGCGATCCGGCGCCCGCCAGAACCAGCGAGAGGTCGCCCAGTGCAGTCTGGTCGGCAATTGCCGATATCACGCCGCTCATATGGGACGTGTATTGCTTCACCGCCAGGAAGCCGCCGGCGTTGGTTGCGCCAGCCACGAACGCGAGCGAGAAGCCGAGCTGCCTGTCGGCCCCGGAACTGCGGTCCTTTCCGGTCAGCGCCCGAAAATAGTGTGCTGGCATCAGGTATCAACCCGTGTGTTCGTCAGTCCAGGTGCGCCTGGACAAAAGCCGGCACCGGCGCAGCAGGTGGGATTTTGAATTTCCACACGCAGGGTGAAATCCTGCATCCTTGGTAACCCCGGGCGAACACGGCACGTTCTTCGCGCACGCTGGCGGATCATCGCGTATGGAATCAGATCAACAAAGCTGCTAGGATGATAACGCAATTATCATTAACTGGTAACTTGATGCTCCTGGCGAAGCCTCCACGGGGCCAGTAACAGGCAGGAAAGCCTCTATTGTGTTCGCAGCGGCAACGACCCAGGGGCGACGTGGTTCGTAGCGGCAAGAGAACGAAGTCCGGCAACTGGCGGGATGCCGGCCCTACGGGCGCGCCGTATTGGGGAGAAGTGCCATGACGTTTGACGACTTTCTTCAAGGGCTCGCGCACGCGCTGTCGTGTTTGAAAAGTGCCAGGACGTGGGTGCCGCGCCCGCATTCACGCCCGCATCCCACGGCCTTATCCATTAAGGTTGACGTGACAACCCAGTCGCCGTGTGACCGCGTTTCGTGGCAACTCATCTGCGCAGTTTCAGGAGAACATTGACTTGTCGGCCGATCACAATCAGTTCAGGCAGGCCCTGGCGGAGCGGTGGGGAAAGGCGTATGGAAAACCAGTAGTACACGAGGGGCGGAGCACGCGGTCGCTGTGTTTCGATGCCTGCGGAATACAAAGCTCAATGCGCAGGCGTGATCCGTTCGAACTGGATCTGTCGTACACGCGGGCCATGATGTCGTTCCAGCTCTTTCACCCCCACCCCAGGGACATCCTGATCGTGGGTCTGGGCGGAGGATCACTGTCGAAATACTGCTTCCGCAAGTTTCCGTCGGCACGGGTAACCACGGTGGAAATCGACGAGCGAGTGATCTCACTACGCGAGTGGTTTTACATTCCGCCTGATTCGGAACGATTCCGGATCGTGCACGCCGACGCCGCCGAATATCTCCCGGACAGAACTGGCATCGCGGATGTAATCCTGCTCGACGGTTTTAACGCCTCTGGTCTGCCTGCCAGCCTGTCGAGCCAGCACTTTTACGACTGCTGCCATGCTGCGCTGCGTGAAGAAGGCGTGCTGGTTGCCAACCTGCTCAACAACGACTCGCAGCTACCCACCCACCTCGACCGGATACGCCGTGCGTGCGACGGAAAACTGTTCCGCACCATGGCGCAACGCGAAGGCAACACGATTGCCATCGGCGTCAGACAGGCGATCGTACCCGGATGGCAGGACCTCTATGTCCGCGCCGAAGCCATCACGAAATCGATGGGGCTTGACCTGTGCCGGTATGTCAAAAAAATGGAACGTCACCACCGGGTAGAACCGGTTTCGGGATACCCTTCGTCCGCCACACTGGCCGTTGAACAAGACATCTGACGGCACTGGAGACAACGCCGATGGCACATTTGCTGGTCGTCCATTACGTGCTGCTGGTCGTCGCGGGCTGGCTGGTCGTTGGAATGCTTGGGCTTGTCGCCCTTCGTCGGACCCGCGTGGTGGCGCATGGCCTGTTCCCAGTGGGTGCTGTGTTCGGCCTGTTCCTGTCCGGACTGGGCCTGACTGGCGTGTTCGCGGGCCCGCAGGAAGCCGTCCTGCCGCTCGGGTTGCCGGGCCTGCCGTTTCATCTGCGGCTTGACGGCCTGTCAGCCTATTTCCTCTCTGTCCTCGGCGTGGTGAGCACGGGGGTAAGCGCGTTCTCCGCCGGCTATTTCCGCAAGGGTGAGGGCACGCCTCCCGGACTCATCTGCTTCGAGTATCACGTGTGCCTCGCGAGCATGGCGGTGCTGCTGCTCGCAGACGATGCCTATTGCTTTATGGTCGCGTGGGAGACGATGACACTGTCGGCCACCTTCCTGGTCATGACCAATCACCGCATTGCGGAGATTCGCCGGGCCGCCTGGCTCTACTTCCTGATCTCCCACGTCGGCGCGCTGGCGCTCCTGCTGTGCTTCGGCCTGCTGCAGGCCAATACCGGCGACTATACGTTCGCCAGCATGCGTCAGCAGCATCTGGACGTGGTCTGGGCATCCATTGCGTTCCTGCTGGCGCTGTTCGGTTTCGGCACGAAGGCCGGCATCTTTCCGCTGCATGTCTGGTTGCCGGAAGCGCACCCGGCGGCACCCTCACCGGTATCGGCCCTCATGAGCGGCTTCGTCCTGAAAGCCGGCCTGTACGGCGTGCTGCGCACGGTGTTCGACCTGCTGCACGTGCAGATTGCCTGGTGGGGCGTGCTCATGCTGATGCTCGGGCTCTTTACCGCCCTGTTCGGGGTCGTGTTCAGCGCCATCCAGACGGACATGAAGCGGCTGCTCGCGTATTCATCAATCGACAACATCGGCCTGATGTTCGTCAGCATGGGACTGGCGATCCTGTTTCGCGCGTACGGCATGAACGCGCTGGCGGCGTTGTCCTTGACGGCGCTGCTCTACCAGATCGCCAGCCACGCCACATTCAAGAGCCTGCTTTTCCTCGGAACGGGTTCGGTACTGCATGCGACGGGAGAACGCAATCTCGGGCGCCTGGGCGGCCTGATCCGCTTCATGCCGTGGACCGCATGGGCGGCTCTCGTGGGCGCGCTGACCAGTGCAGGCCTGCCGCCCTTGAGCGGCTTTGTCTCCGAATGGCTGCTGCTGCAAAGCTTCCTGTTCACGCCGGGCTTGCCGGACCCATTCCTGAATATGGTGGTGCCGCTCGTCGCCGCCCTGATAGCGCTGGTAGCCGCGCTCGCGGGCTACACGATGGTCAAGTTTTTCGGCATCGTCTTTCTTGGCCAGCCTCGCGAGACAAAGCTTCGCGAAGCACGCGACGCGAGCCCGTGGGAGCGGGCCGGGTTCGTGTGGCTGGCAGCGATATGCGTGCTGCTCGGTCTGTTGCCGGTGCAGTTTGTGGTCGTTCTGGATCGCGTCACGCAGTTGCTGGTGGGGGCAGGCATCGGACCCGCGGTGGCACGGCATGGCTGGCTGCTGCTCGCACCCATCAGCGTCGAGCGGGCCAGCTACATGCCAGCGGTTTTCCTGCTGTTCTTCTTCGCCTGTTGCGGGCTCGCGTGGCTGCTGGTCCGCCGCCTCTATCACGGGCGTCTGCGGCGAGCCGCGCCATGGGCCTGTGGCTATCCGTTCGTCAACGCGCGCATGCAGGACACCGCCGAAGGGTTCGGGCAGCCGATTCGCGAGATCTTCGCGCCCCTGTTCAGCATCGAGCGGCAGCTTCCCTCTCCTCTCGACAAAAAACCCCAGTACAGCGTTGTCGTGACGGATCGTACGTGGAGCCTGATCTATCGGCCGCTGGAGCGGCTGGTCAGGCGCGTCACCGCACTGGCCGGGCTACTGCAAACCGGCCGCATCGCCGTCTATCTGATGCATAGCTTTCTCGTGCTGATCGTGCTGCTGATGCTGGTGAGACGATGATCACACTCTCCGGATTGCTCTCGCAGGGACTTGAAATCCTGCTCGCGCTGGCCGCTGCGCCTTTGCTGACGGGTTGGGTCAACATGTGCCGTGCCCGGTTGCAGAACCGCCGCGCGCCGAGCATCTGGCAGCCTTACCGGATGCTTCACAAGCTGTTCAACAAGGAGTCGGTCGTCGCCGCTCATGCGAGCCCCGTGTTCCGCGGAGCGCCCTATGTCGTCTGGGCGTGCATGACGCTTGCCTGCGCGATCGTGCCGACGCTTTCCACCGACCTGCCGCTGTCGCCTGCCGCCGATGCGATCGCCCTGGTGGGCCTCTTCGCGCTGGCCCGCGTGGTGATTTCGCTGGCCGCGATGGACATCGGTACCGCATTCGGCACACTGGGCGCGCGCCGCGAAATGCTGGTGGGCTTCCTCGCGGAGCCCGCCTTGCTGATGGTGCTCTTTTCGGCGTCACTGATTACGCAATCCACCTTGCTGACCCGCATCGTCGCGACGCTCAGCCATCGCGAGCTGGCGATCTACCCGAGCCTCGCATTCGCGGGAATCGCGTTCACGATGGTGTCGCTCGCCGAGAACGCGCGCCTGCCGGTCGACAACCCCACCACGCACCTTGAACTGACGATGATTCACGAGGCGCTGATCCTCGAGTATTCCGGGCGGCATCTCGCGCTGATGGAGTGGGCCGCCAGTCTCAAGCTGTTCGCGTATTCCTGCATCGGCCTCGCGCTGTTCATCCCGTGGGGGATTGCCGAAGCCGGCAATCCGCTGGCGCTGCTGCTCGCGATACCGGCGCTGTTCGTCAAGCTGCTGGTGGGTGGCGCGGCGCTCGCGGTCGTCGAGACGGGCAACGCGAAGATGCGCATTTTCCGTGTGCCGGAGTTTCTCGCAACCGCGTTCCTGCTGGCCGTCATCGGGATGCTCGTCCACTTCCTGCTGGGGGCGTGAATGCACGGCTACGCGACGCAGATCATCAACTTGCTGGCCGCCATCCTGCTGCTGCTGTCGTTTGCCATGCTCAGCCAGCGCCGGATGATCTCCCTGATCCACCTCTACACCCTGCAAGGCATGACACTCGTGTCAGCCAATCTGATCCTCGGATTCGTCACAACCGACGCCCACCTCTATGTCTCCGCCGCACTCACCCTGGTGCTCAAGGTCGGGCTGATTCCCTGGATTCTTTACAGGCTGGTGCGGCGGCTCAACGTGAAAGCGGACGTCGAGCCGCTGCTCAATATCCCGGCGACCCTGCTGGTGGGCATCGTGCTCGTGATCGTCGCGTTCAATGTGGCGTCGCCGATCAGCCAGCTCGCCTCGTCGGTCGCGCGCGGCACGCTCGGCATCGCGCTCGCCTGCGTGCTGCTGTCGTTCATGATGATGATCACGCGCGCGAAAGCGATCCCTCAGGTGATCGGCTTCCTGTCGATGGAGAACGGGCTCTTCTTCGCCGCGGCGGCGGCGACGAACGGCATGCCGATGATCGTCGAACTCGGTATCGGGCTCGACGTGCTGGTGGGCATCCTGATCCTTGGCGTGTTCATGTTCCAGATCCGCGAGCAGTTCGACAGTCTGGACATTCACCACCTCGAAAAACTCAAAGATGACTGAAGCCTGGGTACTGCTGCTGGTTTTCGGCATTCCGCTTCTGGCCGGCGGGTGTCTTGCGCTTGCGGGCCACCACCATGTCGCGCCGGGCCTGAACGTCGGGTTCAGTTTCCTGACCTTTGTCGCGGCCATACTGCTCGCCGCGCAAACCGTGGCGCACGGACCGGCCTTCGCACTGGGCAAGCTTTTTTTCGTCGATCCGCTCAATGTGTTTCTGGTCGCATTGACCGCCTTCGTCGGCTGGACCACCTCGATCTTTTCAAGACCCTACATGCGGATCGAGCGCGATCGCGGCAAGATGACCGGCCCTCGCATGCGCCTGTATCACAGCATGTACCAGCTGTTCATCTTCGCGATGCTGCTCGCGCTGCTCACCAACAACATGGGCATCCTCTGGGTCGCGATGGAAGCCGCCACACTCGCGACGGTATTGCTGGTCAGCGTCTATCGCACGGCGGCAAGCCTCGAAGCCGCGTGGAAGTATTTCATTCTCTGCGGCGTCGGCATCGCGCAGGCGCTATTCGGCACGATCCTGCTCTATCTCGCCGCGAGCCGGCAGCTCGGCGGCGGCGATGCGCTGCTCTGGACCAGTCTGAACGCGGTCAAGGGGAGTCTCGATCCGACCATCATGTCGCTCGCGTTCGTGTTCCTGCTGATCGGCTATGGCACCAAGGTCGGTCTCGTGCCGATGCACAACTGGCTGCCCGACGCGCATGCCGAAGGCCCGACGCCAATTTCGGCCGTACTGTCTGGCCTGCTGCTCAACGTCGCCCTCTATGCTGTGCTGCGATGCAAGGTGCTGGCCGACGGCGCGCTTCAGAATGGTTTGCCGGGGCACCTGCTGGTCGGGTTCGGGCTGATCTCGGTGCTGGTTGCAACCTTTTCGCTATTCCGGCAGAAAGACGTCAAACGGCTCTTTTCGTATTCGTCGATCGAGCACATGGGCTTGATGACCTTCGCTTTCGGTCTTGGCGGCCCCACCGCGACCTTTGCGGGTCTGCTGCACATGACCGTTCATTCGCTCGTCAAGTCGGCCATCTTCTTCACCGTCGGACACGCCGCGCAGAAGGCGGCCACCCAGGCAATCGACGACATCCGGGGATTGCTACGCGTGAGCCCAACCGTTGGGTGGGGCATGATGCTCGGGACACTGGCGATCCTGGGTATGCCGCCATTCGGCGTGTTCGCGAGCGAGTTCCTGATCCTGACGACCGCGATGAGCAAACTGCCGTGGGCGACGCCCTTCCTGTTGTTCGCGCTTGCCGCGGCGTTTGCGGCCATCTTTGTGCGCGTGCAGGGCATGGTGTTCGGCGAGACGACGGCAAAAGCGCTTGAACACCCGCCAGCGTTGCTGCCGGTGTTCGTTCATCTCGGCTTCGGACTGATGCTGGGACTCTACATTCCGCCGTATCTTGCAACGTGGTATCGGCAGGCGGCGGCCATGATCGCGGGGTGAAACATGCATATCGAGGCATTCGGGTTTCCTGATCTGATCCGCCTGTCCGCATTTACCGGCAGGTCGTCAGCTTTTCTGGCGCGAACCGGTTCCGCCACCTGGACCCGCGCCGCCACGACGGTGCGCGAAGCCGGCGGCCGGCTGATCTCCCTGTGGGGCGCCGAAACCGCCGCGGGCGCATTCACGATCTCCGCAGCCTACGCGCTGGAAGACGGCCTCCTGTGGCTTCAGTTGCCGATCGAGACGCGGCAGGACGGCGGCGGCGGATACCCCGATCTGTCGACCATCTTTCCGTGTGCGACGCGTATGCAGCGGGCCGTCCATGATCTGCTTGGGCTGCGCGCCATCGGTGCCGAGGATACGCGGCCGTGGCTGAATCACGGCAACTGGCCCGCCGACTACCACCCGCTGAAGAAGCAGTCCTCCGGGACGGAACGGTTCGAGCCCCGGGAACAGGACTATCCGTTTGTGCAGGTCGCAGGCGACGGTGTACACGAGATCGCCGTTGGGCCAATTCACGCCGGCGTGATCGAGCCGGGACACTTCCGCTTCTCGGTCGTCGGTGAAAAAGTATTGCGGCTCGAAGAGCGGCTGGGCTATGCGCACCGGGGCATCGAGAAGCTGTTCGAACAGACGCCGCTGCTGCTCGGGCATCGTCTGGCGGGACGGATCGCCGGGGACACGACCGTCGCTTTCTCGTGGGCATACTGCATGGCGGTCGAACGGGCGCTGGACGCGCGTATTCCGCCACGCGCGCAGTGGCTGCGTGCGCTGCTGCTCGAGCGCGAGCGCATCGCCAACCATCTGGGCGATCTTGGGGCACTGGGTAACGATGCCGGATTTGCGTACGGCCTCGCGCAATTTTCCCGCCTCAAGGAAGACTGGCTTCGACTGAACGACCGGGTTTTCGGTCACCGCTATCTGATGGACCGCATTGTGCCCGGTGGCCTTGCAACGGACGTCGATGCGCGCCTCGTCGCCGCGATGCTGACGCAGTGCGATCAGGTTGGCGCTCAGGTTCGTGTGATGCAAGGCATTTACGACGATCACTCGGGGCTGCAGGATCGCTTTGCGGGTGCGGGCGTACTCTCCGTGAAGGTGGCTGAGCACTTTGGTGTCTGCGGGCTGCTCGGGCGAGCCAGCGGCCGGAAAATCGATGTGCGCGTCGACCATCCCTATGCGCCCTACCACGAGGTTCAGGTGCAGATGGTCAGCGATGACCGGGGTGACGTGGCGGCCCGGGTCGCTGTCCGCTTCAATGAGATCTACGAGTCCATCCGGCTGATCCGGGCTCTCTTGAACGACCTGCCCGGTGGTGACATTGTCACGCGGATCGGACGCGACAGTTCGCCCTCCCATGGGGTGGGCTGGATCGAAGGCTGGCGCGGCGACGTATTGATCGCTCTCGAGACCGGCGCCAACGGTACCATTTCGCGCTGCCACTGCCATGACCCGTCATGGCATGACTGGCCAGCCCTGGAGCACGCGATCATCGGCAATATCGTTCCTGATTTCCCACTGATCAACAAGTCATTCAATCTGAACTACGCCGGACACGACCTGTAATGTGGCAACTTCTCACACAGATCGCCAGAACCGATGCGCCGACTCAGCGCCTGCCCGAGGGCGATGATGCATGGCGCGCCGAAGGGCAGCGAATCCAGCAGGAAATCCTCGACGTGCTCGGGCGGGCGCTGTGCATTCGCGAGATCGACGCGGGCTCCTGCAACGGCTGCGAACTGGAAATCCATGCGCTCAACAATCCGTACTACAACATCGAAGGTCTGGGTATCAGGTTTGTCGCGAGCCCCCGGCATGCGGACATGCTGCTGGTCACAGGCCCGCTCACGCTGAACATGAAGGAAGCGGTACGGCAAGCGTATGAAGCGACGCCACATCCCAAACTGGTGGTCGCAGTCGGCGAGTGCGCGTGCACGGGTGGCATCTTCAAGGACAGCTATGC
>NZ_VZQQ01000118.1 GCF_014397785.1 Paraburkholderia podalyriae | reverse complement strand
GCGGATACGCCAGCTTCAAAACCATGCGGACCGTGCTGTTCCTGATCGCAGGCAAGCTCGACTTCTCGGCCTTCAATCCACATGCCTCGTGAGCCGCATTACCCACTCCACTTTTGAAATAGCCGGATTTTTTTTGGTTCAGCGCGGGCGTTCGGGGAAGGGCTCTGGTCGACCCCTTTGAGCCGTTCAGAAACGACTCGCGAGCGGCAGCTTCCGGCCCGACATGAGCCAATCGTTTCACGTCAACTGCAGCCTGCACGTTGTAGCCAACCGTTCCCGTGTGGCGCGGGTCTTCCCGCAGGGTTCCGTGAACCAATGTGCAAGACTAGCGTGGCTTGCCTTCGTGTTCGTCAACCGCAGCGCGAAATCGCTCGGCCTATGCCGAGTTCTCGTCGCACCACTGGATCGCGCAGCGCTGCACCGCCTCGATAGCGTCCGCGTCGGAGGGCGGATTCAACCGGTGGATGCAATAGCTTGCTGGAATCGTTCGGCGGGCGTCTCTTAGTCCAGCGTCTTTCTTGGACGCTCGTTCAGTCGTCTTGCCACAGCACTGCTGAGCGACGACTGATCCGGCGTGCGGGCGGCGCAGGCCGCCCGGGACCGGCCGTGTTTTCTGCACCGCCACCGCGACACACGGCCTAGATCTACTGGGACTTACGAATTTTACTTTTTCTTACACGTGCAGTGAAAAGCCGACTGAAGCATCGGCCCGGTATTCACCTTTGCCCTTGCGGTCGGGCGAGTCTTTGATCTTATTCGCGGCGCGAGCCCCGTACGGCGCGGCTGCGACGATCGGTACACAAAATCGAAGATGCGTCTCGCCAGTTGCATGCGCGAAGCAACGTAAACAATCAGCAAGAAGCCTGGCCCACGTTTGTTATCTGCGCGTCGGGACATTGAAACCTGATGTTCTCGCTTCCGTCATGCGTGCCCTTTATGTTTCGCACTTCAACGAATCTCCTATAACAAGGTCCCCGCGGTCAACCGACGCACACCTGCACACCTACCCTTCGATCTTGCAACCCCCACAAGAGCCGTATGGCAACGGAGTAGTGAATGAAGCGAAAACAAGAAGCCCCACAAAAATTCGTGCGGCGCGCCGGTCTTATCGGCACCGCAGCCGCACTGACGGTAGCCTGCTCGATATTCCCAGCCCTCGCGCAAACGCAGTCGCATCCGCCAACGAACGCGGATCCATCTCTAGACACCGTCACGCCGATCAAGCACGTGATCGTAATCGTCGGCGAGAACCGCACTTTCGACCAGGTCTTCGGCGGCTACCAGCCGGGTCACGGACAAACGATCGAGAATCTGCTCTCGAAGGGCATCATCAATGCCGACGGCAGCCCGGGCCCGAACTTCTCGCTTGCGCAGCAAAACATGGCGCAAGCGACGGATCCGACCACCTTCCTGATGAGTCCCACTTCGAAAACGGCATACTCCGCGCTGCCCGCGCCGAACACCGGTTCCGCTCCGAGCGCCACCAGCGATACGAGCGCGCCCTTTACGACGCTTGCTGAAGCACAGGCCGCCGAGGGCAACGCGCTCGAGCCGCAAGATCTCGTTCATCTGACAACGGGTGCGACGGGTCTTCCGAAAGGCGCTGTCGACACGCGCTTTGGCTCGAATACGTACAACCTGCCGAGCGGTCCCTATCAGATCTCGCGCGTCGGGCCGAATTACGATCAGTACACCGCGAGCCCAGTGCATCGCTTTTATCAGAACTGGCAGCAATCGGATTGCAGTCTCGCCAATGCCACTGCCAGCAATCCGAGCGGATGCAAGATGGATCTCTTCGCGTGGGTCGAGACGTCGATCGGAGCGGGGTCCAACGGCAGCCCCCGGCCGGCTGGCTTTACCGATCAGACAACGGGCGAAGGCTCGACGGCACTCGGTTTCTATAACGCGAGCACCGGCGATATGCCCTACTTCACGCAGCTTGCGCAGAAATACACGATTAGCGACAACTATCACCAGCCGGTGATGGGCGGCACGGGCGCGAACAGCATCATGATCGGCACGGCCGACGCGCTTTACTACACGGACGGCAACGGAAATATGTCCACGCCCCCGAAGAACCAGATCGAAGACCCGCGTCCGATGCCGGGCACGAACAACTGGTATGCGCAGGACGGCTACTCGGGCGGCTCTTACAGTAATTGCTCGGACACGTCACAACCGGGTGTCGGTCCGATTCGCAACTACCTGGGGTCGCTGCCCTACCATCCGAGCGCGAACTGTGCGGCAGGTGCGTACTACCTGCTAAACAATTACAACCCGGGCTATAACGGCAACGGCACGGTCAATACGAGCCCGTTTACGATCCCGCCTTCGCCGGTTCGCACAATTGCAGACTCGCTGCTCGCCAGGCAGATCTCGTGGAAGTACTACGGCGAAGACTGGAACACATTCGTCACAAACCCGTCTCAGAGCGTCTATTGCAACATCTGCAATCCGTTCCTCTACGAGGCGTCGATCATGACGAACCCGGCGACCGTGAAGGCGCACCTGCAGGACTCGACGGATCTCTACGCCGACATCGCAAACGGCACGCTGCCCGCGGTCTCCTTCGTGAAGCCGGGCGGACGCCTCGATGGTCACCCCGCCTCGTCGAAATATGACCTATACGAAGGATTCGTGCGCAAGATCATCGATTCGGTTCAGAGCAATCCGAAACTGTGGGCATCGACCGCGATCCTCATCACCAACGATGAAGGCGGTGGCTACTACGATTCGGGTTATATCCAGCCGGTCGACTTCTTCGGTGACGGTCCGCGTATTCCGCTGATCGTGGTCTCGCCTTATTCTCAAGGCGGACGCGTCGCGCACGAGTACGACGATCACGCGTCCATCGTGAAGTTCATCGAGCGCAACTGGCAGCTCGCCCCGATCACGGGCCGCAGCCGCGACAATCTGCCGAATCCGAAACAGACCGGCTCGAACCCGTATGTGCCGGTCAACGCACCCGCGATCGGCGATCTATTCGGCGCGTTCCATTTCGACCAAGGCGTGAGCGGTAACGGCAATCACGGCGATCAAGGCGGCAATGGCAACGGCAGCATCGCCAGCAACGCGCAAGGCCAGAACGGCGGCAAAGGATGGTGGCCGTTCTGAGGTTCTGAAGCCGGGAATCCGTGGTTTCGGAGCAGTCCAGACGCGGCGCGATGAAAATCGCGCCGAGTTTTTTCACGACGCGGGGCCTGCGATGACTTCACTCTTCGAATATGCCCTCACGCTGAGTCTTCAATAGGACTTACGCGAAAAGCCACGCCTGAGCGCGGAAACGAATTGTTACGAAGCGACGTAAACCCAAAGCGAAGCCAAGGTTCGTAATGTCGAGGGCATGACGAAACGCCCGACCCGCCTGGATTACTGCCAGTACCTGCTGGTGAGTCCGATCAACCACACGCTCACGAACTTCGCCGACCATGTTGAAGATATGAGCCACGATGCCATCAACCGGTTTTTGCGTAACGAGAAGATGACGCCGCGTCTCGTATGGGACAACGTGCGTGAACAGATCGCGGATCACGAGGAAGGTTGCATCGCGTTCGACGACACGATCATCGATAAGGATTTCTCGCACAAGATCGAACTGGTCCGGCGCCAGTACAGCGGCAACGCCCACGGCCTGATCAAAGGGATCGGCATGGTGAACTGCGTGTATGTGAACCCGCTGACGCAGGAGCACTGGATTATCGACTACCGGCTCTACGACCCGGACGGCGACGGCAAGACGAAACTGGATCACGTGCGCGACATGCTGACCAACCTGGTTCATCATAAAGGCCTGCCGTTCCGGCGTGTCCTGATGGATACCTGGTATGCCACGCGCGATCTGATGCTGTTCATCGAGTCGCGGCCTGCGCTGGAAGATCGAGCAGTTTCATCGCGAGGCCAAACAACTGACCGGGATCGAGCGCTGCCAATGCCGCAAAGCGCGCATCCAGCGCAATCACATCGCCTGCGCCGTACTGGTATGATTCGTCTCGCTGAGATCGCCAGGCAAACCTGCCGTACCCTCTATCAGGTCAAACACCAGATGCTCGACGACTTCCTCCGTCAGCAGCTCAAAAATCCGACCGTTCGAATGAAATTTGCGTAAGTCCTAGGTGCGTGAAGCGCCTCGACGCATAGATTTATAACCCTCGGGTACGACCAAGACGCCGGCGAATCCACTCGGCCGTGAATAGTTACCGAATCGACAGTCCGGGAGCGGCTCAATTGGTCTGCCGTAACTTACACGAACCGCTGCCCACTCAAATCGATTCACTGATGGTTTAGAGAACCGATATCATGGCAGCAGTTTTCCGCTGCACACAACAGTAAGTTTTGTCTTTCCTTTCTTCATGGGTCTTCCTACAGCAAGGTTGTTGTCTCGCTAACGCCTGGGCCCTCATGATTCGGCCACTGCCGGCCGCGCGTTTCCCGCCGACTTCGATCAGGGTTTCGCATCCTCCGGCTTGGGGTTCCGGGCCGCAGCCAAACGGCTTTGTACAGCGACGAGTTGGTCATCGGTAGTCGCCACCAGCCACAAACGTGAGTGCTCCGCAATTTGGCGGTTGTGATCCTTCAACGGTCCCATTGTGGCGGCGGACTTCCAGGTCACCGGGCCAATTCGGCTGCTCCGGCCCGACGGCGCACCCACCAGCAGGCAGTAAGGTCCAAGAGGAAGCGAGACGAACGGAAGGGCCGGACTAGCGCGCACGCGCCAGTCGATGAACGGCGCCTCGCTGATGAGCAGCGGCAAGGGCAAGCCGTAAAGTACACTGAAATCGTACAGCGACAGTTGCTCGCGCGCGCCCGCGTAGATACGCCGGATATCGTCGACAACCGCAGCGCGGATTTCATCGTCGAACATGGGCTCCTGCGCATAGCGTGCAGAGGCTTCCTGAGCGTCAATCTGATATGAGCTGAACAGGCCAAGTTCCACGCAGTCCTGCACTGCGCGCTGGACCTCCACCATAGAGCCGGCTTCCTCCGGCTTGCCCAACTGCGCTGCCCTCAAAAACCGGGCAAGACCCGCCTCCTGGATCGGAGGACCCTCCACAGACGCATCGTCGTCAGCATCCTTGTCGAGCGGCACGAAAATGTATTCTTCGGCCGCGAAGCGCGACTTCTTGCCTTCGTCAAACTTGATTTCGCCATCGATGCAGTCCAGATAGCGAGTACCGATACGGCCATGCTCCCAGACCCAATTCTTCAGGAGCGGACGTAGCGGATGCAGCCTGTCGTGATTAGCCATGGGTGTCTCCAACTGCCCAAGTATAGATCCAAGTGGCCGCTTGCTCTGTTGGGGTCTAGTCTGGCAACGTTCGAACTAGACGGACAATCCAGAGATACTTTGCGCCTTCGTGTCATGGCCAGCGGCATCGCGAACGACAGCAATCAGCCGAGCAACGGCCGTTCATGCGCCTTCCGTGAACGGCTCTAACTGGCCGACATGAGCCCGATCGGATTTAATGCAATCTGAGCTCGGGGCAGTTGACCATCGGTCGCTAAGTGGACGGTCGCATTCGGACAATCGGCTACTTTGCAGCCAAACTATAAGTATTAACCCTTAAGTTTCCGTCCTTCTTGTCGTTATACAGAATTGCCCGGCAAGCCGGTGACCAGGTGGCAGATCTTGAAAGATGGAACTCTGATATGCGGTTGAACAACATGAAAATAGGAGCGCGCCTCGCGCTGGCGTTCGCAGTCACGTTGCTTCTAACGTTCGCACTTGCAGCCGTATCACTGAGTGGACTGAGTGGCTTCAACCAGGACGTCAATAACGTCACGCGCTCGCGCATGCCGGTGTTGTGGGATCTGCACAAGCTGCTCGAAATCACTCGCGGGCAGGCGGTGATGGAACGCGACGCATTGGCCGCGTTGGCAGGCAACCAGTCGGAGGTCGTAAGCGGCAATCTGCAATCGATCGGCAATGGTCACGATATCGTGTCCAAGGCAGTCGAAGAAATCCAGAAACTCCTCGACACGGACCAGGGCAAAGAGCTCTGGGCCAATGTAGCGTCCGCCCGTCAGGCGTATTTGTCCGACCGGGCGGCAGTCATCGCGCAGATCAAGGCCGGCGACGCCGAAGGGGCACGCCAGAAGTTACTGAGCGAACAGGTGCCGCTGGAGAACCAGTACCTCGGCGCAGTCCAAGCCCTGATCGATTATGTCGGCAACCAGGTGGCGACCGAGCACGACGCATCGAGCGCATCGTATGCCAACGCTCGCCTGCTCGTACTGGTGCTCGCGGCGCTCGCGCTGGCGGTCGGAGGGGCCTGCGCGCTGCTGGTCACGCGCTCGATCGTCCGGCCGCTGCAAGTAGCCGTCGATGCGGCTGAGAAAGTTGCGCAGGGCAACCTGGCCACGCGGATCGACGCGGATGGCAGGGACGAGACGGGGCAACTGCTTCGCTCGCTTCGCAGCATGACCGAAAGCCTGTCTAACACCGTCGGCGAGATCCGCATGGGCGCCGAGTCGGTAATGACGGGCGCGCGACAGATCGCGCAGGGCAACATCGACCTGTCTTCTCGCACGGAGGAGCAGGCGGCGTCGCTGCAGGAAACGGCGGCGAGCATGGAGGAACTCACGGCCACCGTCAAGCAGAACTCGGAGAACGCTCGCCAGGCGAGCGGCCTCGCGGACAGTGCGCATGCTGTTGCCAAAGAAGGTTCGGCAATCGTCGGGGAGGTAGTCGGGACGATGGCGGGCATCGAGGAAAGCGCGGGCAAGATCGCCGAAATCACCGGCGTGATCGAGGGCATCGCATTCCAGACCAACATCCTCGCACTCAATGCGGCGGTGGAGGCAGCGCGTGCGGGCGAGCAGGGTCGGGGCTTCGCGGTGGTAGCCAGCGAAGTGCGCTCTCTGGCGCAGCGCTCGTCGGTAGCGGCGAAGGAAATCAAGGAGCTGATCGAGACCTCGGGCAGCCGCGTGCAAGCCGGAACCGACCTGGTCGCGCGGGCAGGAGAGACGATGGACAAGGTTGGCACAGCGATTCAGCGCGTGACCGACATCATGGGCGAGATCGCGTCGGCTTCGAGCGAGCAGAGCCGCGGCATTGAACAGGTGCACCAGGCGATCAGTCAAATGGACCAGGTCACGCAGCAGAATGCGGCGCTGGTCGAAGAGGCGGCGGCAGGGGCTGGCTCGCTTGAGGACCAGGCGAAGCAGTTGCGCGCTGCGGTGGCGGTGTTCCGCACGGCGCAGGCCGATATCGCCGCGCCAGCCGCGCGCCCGCTGTCTGTTGCGAAGCCGCCAGCAGCGAAGCGGCCCGTCCGTGTGGCCGAGCGTGCCGTATCAACCACGAAAGTCCCCGCGCCGATACCGCGGCGCGCTGACTCGCCGGTGACGGTCGAGGGCGCAGACTGGGAAACGTTCGACAGCGTCGCATGAAGAGAAGACATCAACGCCGGTCAGCCAGTAGATCACCACGGTAACTCGTCCCATCGTCTGGCGGACAGTCTGCAACGGTTTTGAACGGCGGCTTTCCGCAAAACCGACCGTCTCTTTGGGGTCGATCCCGGCCTCTTGTTGCCACTGCGAAAAGCACGCCGCTCGCTCAACATACCATACGCAATCACCGGTCCAGGCACGACGCCGATAGCCACGTCGGTCCCGCCGATGCCCGGCCTTTCTGGCCTAAGATATTTCAAAGAAGATCCGTGCGAGGGGCATCATGAAAGCACTTATCGTTGCTGCGACATTGGCGGCTGGCTGTTCCATCACCTACGCGCAGACTTACCCGCAGGGAGCGCTGGCTGACCAAAGCACGGGGGCCTATAGAGCGCAATTGGAAGCGCAGAAGCAACAGATCGAACTCCAGAACGAACAACTCCAATTACTGAAACAACAGCGCGACCTGGATTTGCTGAGGCAGCAGCGCGAACTCGATTCGCTGAGACAACAGCGCCAATTTGACTTGCTCAGACAGAAGCGCTAGATCGCTGTGAGGCGCGGCACACGCCTCAAGATCCGGCTGAGGCGATTCCCGGCCACGAACGGTCCTTCATATTCTCTTGGCGAATGTCTGCTGATCAGCGTCTGGCCGCCATCCGCTCTCAGAGATTTGGTCAATTTGGCTTCGGTGCTTCCGTGACGGCTTCGATCGTTTGAGCACGAGCAGAGACCGCTGCGACGACACGATTCCGCCCCATAGCCTTTGCCGAATAAAGCGCCGCGTCGGATCGCGCCATCAGGTTTTTCAGCGATTCGCCCGTCTCATATTCCGAGACGCCAGCGCTGAACGTGCACTCCACTTCTCCGCCGGGGATGACTAGCTCAGCCGTGGCAATTTGCAGGCGCAAACGATCAACTATTGCAACAGCGTCTGCTCCGGAGGTTTCTGGCAACAGGACCGCAAACTCTTCCCCGCCAAGACGCCCAAAAATATCGCCTCGCCTGATACCCTTCGACATGATGGAAGCGAAGTGAACCAGCGCGCTGTCTCCGACTGCATGACCGTGTCCGTCGTTTATTGCTTTGAAATGGTCAATATCAAGAATTGCAACAGCCAAGCGCAACCTTGTACGGTTCGCATGCGCTAGCAGCAATTCGGCGCGAGCCATAAACTCGCGCCGAACGAGCGCTCCGGTCAGATCATCAACAGTCGCCAGCCGCTCCATCCGCTCAGCCATGCGGTCATACGCGAGCATGACTACACCTATCGAAAGGCACGGCAAGGTTAATATGCCGATGCCGATATACGCGACGTTCATAGGTGTCAGGTCTAGAAAGTGTGCGTGCTGTTCCCAGCCTAGACCGGTCACGATCGCCCGAGCAATGTAGACGAGCCCTCCGAGCACCGCGACGAAGGCTAGGAATTGATAGCTGTACCGAGGCCGATGCGGAGGACGCATGATGTATACCGTCCAGCCGATACATAGACGAAAGTAGCCAACGAAGGCAGCCATCGAAATAATCCGGGCATCCGGGTTCGGCGAAACATAGGTCCAGTAAACAAGGCCGATTACCAGAATGACGTATGCCACAACCGCGTGGGGTTGCGAAGGGCGAAGGGCGAAAAACTTTCTGAAACCTTGCAGCGCTACGATTGGGATGGCTGCAAGGAGCGCACTGGATATGAGAATAGCCATGGGCGTTGGGGAGGCGCCACACAACGTCAGAACGACCAATGCGGACACGGCCAGAATGTTTGCACCGAACCAGCGGTACAGCCCAGGAATCCCGGACAGCGAACTCAATATGAGTACGCTCACGGCGGTCGACATGATTCCGACAATATAAAGACCAACAGGGCTGAACATAGCTTTGCGGTGTGAACCTTTCCTCCAGGATTAGAGCAAGGCGGAATGGGGAGCGTCCTGTTGCGTTCGAACCGATCTTTGTAAACATTGAAGCCCGCCTAAGTGGGCGGGCTGAATCCTTGTCGGGGAAGACATGAGAAGTCGTGGTAAGTATAAACCCCTAATGCCGGATATGGTGGGCCCACACGGACTCTTGCACCGGTTCCACCCGTAGTCGGTCCGACATCGGCCCGGTCTTCGACATAAGACCTGTGAACGTTGGTGGGCAGCTAGAGGTGCGGATGGACCCGCAACCGGCATGTCCAATCGGATCACTTCTCGTGAACACGCACGGGACCGACCATTGATCGGCTTGAGCGGCTCGGTTTGAGCAAGCCGAAACGGCCGCTCTTGAACGTGGCGGAGACGTTCGCAAATATTCGCCGAAGGGCCGGAGTGGGTCGACCGGAGACGTTCGCGCGTCTCTGCGCTGGCATCATGAACCAAGTCTGGATAGTTCAAAATTAAATGAACCGCGGATTCGGCGTTCGTTGGACGGTTTCGCCGCAAAGCCTCATATCGTGGGTATGTGA
>NZ_VZQQ01000117.1 GCF_014397785.1 Paraburkholderia podalyriae | reverse complement strand
GATCCAGATAGATCGTGGCCACGATCATGGAACGATCTTCACGTGGTCTACGCCGGACCTACCCACGCTCTCACATCATGCCCCACGCGCGCGCGAATCGGGGACCGGCCCTGCCGAGCCGCTTACCCTGAACGGCGCGTCCCGGAACCATCGGAGGGCCTGGAGCACGTCGTCGAAGTGGTCATCGTCTAGCCGTCGACACAGCGCGTAAGCATCGACCCGGGCATGTCGACTGTTGTGCAGGCTTACGAGGAGTTCGGCAATTGGCCGCGTACCGCCGCCGTCGTGTCGGCAGACTGCGAATAACCTCTGCGCCGCTTGCGCGCCTAGGTCGTCGATGAAGTCTGCCGAAAGTTCTGAAGTGTTCAATTCTGTCTGACTCATGCAAATCTACCCAGGTTTCCCACATAGCGGGGAAGCGAAGCCGCCCGTGTTGCTCACAGACAGCGCCCGATGAATCCCCGCATAGCGGGTGAAGTAACCCGTCCGTCTTGCTCACGGACAGAGTCCGATGAATCCCCGCATGGCGGGAGATGCTGCTCGAGTTCTCGAGGAGTCTATAAACTTTTTTTAGCCTTTTCTCAGCAGCTCGAACGCTTTGCGCTTCCAAATGCTGCATTTGCTCGTGCGAATCGCCGCAGGCGGTCCTGCGGTAAGAGCTCGCATTCAAGAGCACGCCAACGAATTCGACTGCAGCCATGAGTCGGCCGGCAGTTCAATCTTGGCCACCTGGTTTGAACAGCCCACACGTAAATCGCGACGATAACGCGTCTAACGTTGTTACCGTCGTTACCCTGTTACCCCTATCGTTTGCATAGACGGCCCCCACTTAGGACGCCATCGGCGATTGGTTGCACAGGAACGCTGCCGGTGCCGGCAGTCATCGACAAATCCGATTCGAATTACTTTCTACGGCTGCAGATTGGCATCAGCTCGGGGCCGACTGGCCCCGCTCCTGTGGTCACTCAGTCAGTGTATCGCTGATGCCACCAGGCTGGCGCCTGCCGGCATTAGGTGGCCTCTTCTGCTGCGCAAAGAGCGACTTGAGCGCCTCCAACGCGTGGATGACGGCGACGTGCTTATTGCTGCCAGTGCGCACGAGGTCGAACGTTTCGTCGCCGCGGCCCCACATCTGTGTAGCGCGCGCGAAGCGCTCTGAAAACAGTGATTTGCCATCTTTGGTTACCGTCAGCACGCCGTGGCGTTGACGGCCCACCCATTGCCAGGTGAGCTGCAGCTGGAGGTCGTTGCTCGCTGCGAGGCGCCTGAGTCTGTCGACAGACATGCGTGCCGGAATCACAGGTGTATCCGAAGTCATGGGGTTGTCTCGAACGAATGTTGTCATCACGGGGCAGCGTGCCTGCCCCTGCGGAAATTAGTAGCTCGCTCCTGAGCGCAATTTTTGCGCGTAGGCTCCGGCGCTAGCGAGAACTCGGCCTGCATGCGAGCGGGGACCGGTGCAACGCGTGTCGACAAATCCGAAGAACTTTTCGGCGCTCTTTGCGCCAGATTCATCGTAAGTGCGAACCCAGACTCGGGCTGCGCGAATCCATCTAGTGCCAACCAAACCGCCGAGGTGATATGCGTCCGACGAACTCGCTGCGCGCACTTCGACCAAAGTACCGGACTTCTTCTGTTCTTGCGTATTCATTGCATGTGCTCCAAGGGAAAGGTTCGTTGCAGCGCAGCGTTTTGGGCTGCTCCACCTCGTATAGCCACACAACCCCAGTTGCCTCCAGCGAACTCCAGCTTTTTAGCTGTTTTAAGACGTCTTATTGAAATTGACCTCGATATGCCATTGATTTGATTACGGTAAAAATATTTTTAAGCGCATCACCGCATCGGCTTTGCCCGCCGCACCCGCGCTCTCCGACCTCATTGCTTCCAAGACCAGTGCGCGCAAGCAACCCGGTCCATCGCTCGGCGCAAGCGCACGAAACTGGCGTCAGTAATCCCCGCGTCTCCTGCCGCAACTTCGATGTCGGTGATGACATCTGGCTGCAGAATAGATAACAGTTCAAGCTTCGCGTCCGATATAAGGGAGCGCTAACTAACTTGGCGTGCCGGCAGGTGGAGGGGCGGAGAATTCATTGCCAGTGAAGCAATGCCGTTTAAATGCACATGTCGCACGACCGGCGCATCTGCTCGCACGGCTCCCTGTATTCAGACGAGAGTGCGCCGATTGGTCGCATGTAAGGGTCTTCTCGCGTCGTAGCGAAAGCGAGGAGGCGCGAGCGAAGAAGCTCCTTTCGTCAGGCCGCTATCGCGAAGAATTTCTTGCAGCAGTCAACCGACGCTCGAGCTCCGAAAGGACGTCGTCCGCACTGAAATATTCGTTGTCGCGACTTGCCCGTTTCCCTGAAGCGACGCCTCTCGAGATAAGTCCATCTTGGACTCGGCGTCGCGCGATGCCCTCGCGCAGCGCCGATTCCATGAATTCAGGGAGTGATTCGTTTTTGCGGAGCACACCCTCGGCTGCCATCCGGAGTTCCGGGTCGACATGAAGTGTCAGGATGGTCGTCGTCATGGGGCTTCGCCTCACAAATTTCGTGGAAGACATTTTGGTCGCAACGCTGAGCACTTGCAACGCTTCCGCTCGCGCGGGGCTCCGCCGCTATGAACCAGATGCTGGCAATCACGTGTGTCTCGGCGTTGTTGGCCGCGGCTCCGCCGGCCGTCTTTCCGCTTCACAGATGAGTTCGCGACCCCGGGAAGCGCAAAAATTTGTCATCACGTCGTCATGGAACGATTCTCGACCGTCCGTCCTCGCAATTCGGTTTATCGCAACAAAAGCCACTCGACCGCCCCGGCTGGATAGTCCTCCGGCCACTCTCTCTTGCCAGCAATTCCACCGCAGCACGCACCCGCAGCACCCGCAACGCCGTCTCCTCATCGCCCGCGCCCACGCTCCCTGCCCTCATTGTTTCCAACAGCGACTGCGCGCAAGCAACCCGGCCCATCGCCCGGCGTAAGCGCACGAAGCTGGAGTCAGAAATCTGCAGGTCTCTTGACGCCACTTCGATTTCGGTCATCGCGTCAGTCAGGACGTACGCGAGCAGGTCGGCGAGACGCTTCTCGGTGTGAGTGAGCGCCAACTTTCGACCGAATTCGTTGTCGTTAGGATTGAGTGTTTCCATGACCGTCAACGCCTCCTGGCATGAACTTGCTGGACGACACGGAATTCAACACATCGTTTGCGGAAATGGTGGCTTCGCGAGCCAGAACCCGTGGGACGTAGGACCGGTCGCCGCGTCCACGTGGTCGTAGCAAGGCACAGCTCAACCGACGTAACTGGGATAGCGCCCGCTCAATCGCTGCTGGCCCCACCGCAGTCGTCGCTGGCTCATCAACGGAAGCTGTAGTATTGCGGCACGGTTTCTCGGCAGACACGGCGGGAATCGCGCGAGAAAGCGTGCGCTGCGAGTTCGGTCACCGAAGAACACGGTAAGGGCAATCAATGAATCGCTACGAGACTATCGCGAAGAATCTGGCAACGCAAATCCGGGAAGGTCTTCTTCCCGCCGGAGCCAAGCTTCCGTCGCTTCGCCACCTCATCGCGCAGTACGGCGTGAGCCAGTCGACGGTATTTCGCGCCTACTCGCTCCTTGAGCAGTGGGGTCTCGTGCGCGCCGAGGAGCGTGTTGGGTATTTCGTCACTCAGGGCGCCACTGTGAACGAGACGGTTCGAGCAGAAGGACTCGCAGCGGAACCAAGGAAGGTAGACATCAGCGATTTGGTGTTCTCCGTGCTCGAATCAGCCCGGCATGCGGACATTGTGCCGTTGGGTTCAGCGTTCCCCGCTCCACAGCTCTTTCCATCTGCACGGCTTCTGAAGTCACTGGTTTCCGGCACCCGGTCGCTCACCCCATGGAACACGGTGGAAGACCTGCCGCCCGGTAACGACCATCTCCGTCAGCAAATCAGTCTTCGGTACGTTGGAACGGGCATGTCCGTGTCGCCAAACGAGATTCTCGTTACAAATGGCGCCCTCGAAGCGTTGAATCTATGTCTGATGGCCGTCACCCGGCCTGGAGACCTTGTAGCCGTGGAGTCCCCGGGTTTTTACGCCGCCCTGCAAGCAATAGAGCGGCTCGACCTTCGAGCTATAGAGATACCTGTCGACCCGGTATCCGGCCTTGACCTCGAAGCGTTACAAGGTGCGCTTGACCAGCACCCCATTCGAGCGTGCTGGTTCATGCCCAACTTCCAGAATCCGACCGGCACGTCCTTGTCGGCCGACAAGAAGCGCGCTCTGGTCGAACTACTGCGTGGACGCGAAGTACCGCTCATCGAAGACGACGTCTACCAGGAGCTTCATTTCAGCCGCGACCGTCCGCTGCCGGCCAAAGCGTTCGATACACAGGGGCTTGTCATGCACTGCAGTTCATTTTCAAAAACACTCGCGCCCGGCTATCGAGTCGGGTGGACGGCGGCTGGCCGATTCGCTGACAAAGTCAGACGGCTGAAGCTGATGACAACACTTTCTGCGTGCATTCCCGCGCAAGCAGGCGTTGCCGACTATCTGCAGCACGGAGGATACGACAGACACTTGCGCTCGCTGCGTTCGTCGCTTCAGTCGCAGCTCGAGCGAATGGAGACGGCACTGCATAAGTGGCTGCCGAGTACCGTTAGGTGGGTGCGTCCGACTGGTGGCTACATGCTGTGGCTACAGCTCCCGCAGTCTGTCAAAGCAATGGAGCTTCACGCGTTGGCGAGCGCGCGCGGTATCAGCATCGCTCCGGGGCCAATTTTCTCACCGACGCACGGCTTCCAAGACTGCATGCGGCTCAATTTCGGCCATCCTTGGGACGAGCGCTTCGAAAACGCGATTCGCGGAGTCGCCGAAATCCTCGACGACCCTTCCATTCACGGCTAGTGTCACCAGTGCAGCGTCAACGGCCGGGTCTACGTCGCGAGGCGCTCTGCGGCGCTTTTGTCTTGTCCAATCCGCGTGCATGAGCGCGCTTGCAATCAGAATCCTTGCATCGAACTTGTGACGTCGGCAGTCAAATGTACGGCTCCAAAGATAAGCAAGCCAATCATCAAGGCGAGCGCGATTGCGACAAACGGCAGCAGCACCATGTTGACATTCGCCAAATCCGCCTCATGAGCAGCGCGTTTGCGTACCCCAAAAAAGCCGGCCAACACCATGCAAACCATGCGGAAAAGTTCCACGATTTCTCTCCAAAAAATCCATCTCATGCTTAATAGTCTCGTCTAGCTCTCGGAATTAGAAGAAGCAGTTCTCGCCGATTCGAGGTAAGCAGGAACTGAGGGTGCAGTGGAAATGTGAACAGAGTTGGACCTGCGTTGCTGACGGCGACGCTCGCGCCCGCTGCTATCGCGACTGGCACCTATTCCCAGTTTTGGAATTCGTCTGAGGCGCGTGCGACCGCCCCCATCCCAGAAGCGGGCCAATCCACCCTTGGAAGATGCGGCATGTTCCCGGGAGTAATAACTCTTCGATGGGCCCCGGAGCGCTGGGTTCTTGGTTCTCAACCATCACACGGAGCAGTTGCAGGTCCTGACGAAGTACCGCGCACGCGGTGCGCCGACATTGGTAATGTCGTGTTACGAATCTCGCACCCCCGTTTCACATGTGTCCGACGCCCCCTCCTACACTCCGAGCCGTAGTCACTGACATTGCACTCAATGTGCGAGGAGTAGCGAAGATGAACAAGAAAATTCTCGGCGCAGCGCTCGGTCTGGCAGTACTGGCAGCATCAACGGCAGCATCGGCACACGTCGACGTCGCCATTGGATTGGGCATCCCCGGAGCCGTGTATGCGCCTGCAGAACCAGTGTACGCACCGCCACCTCCCGTCGTGTATGCTCCCGCACCTGTCGCCGTCGCGTACGGCGGTGGCGACGACTGGCGAGCCCGTGAATGGCGCGAACGTCGCGAGTGGCGTGAACGTGAATGGCGCCGCCAGGAATGGCGTGAGCACGAGTGGCGCGAGCATCATGATTGGCGCGGGTATTGAAACGACGCTGGCCATCGCAACGTCAGGCAACACAGCGCAATAAACGTCGTCAGCTTGGTGTACCCGGTGGAACCACAAAATCGCTGGTCCACCGGGCATCTGACAACTACGATTAGGTCGTCAACTCGGCGCCAGACTCGACTGTGGCCACCGGAGCGGGCACGGCCACGCTCTTGCGCGGCGCTTTTTTCGCCGGCGCTTTCTTGGCCGACACCTTCGCGCTCACGGCCTTCTTGGCAGCAGTTTTCTTCGCCGTCGGGGCCTTCTTCGCAACAGCTTTCGTGACCGCCGGTTTCGCATCGCCCACCGCCGCAGCGCCGCCAATCAAGAACTTCGACCGGTCTTTGGCACCAGCCAACCACGCCGGCGCACGCCCGCGTCCACTCCACGTCGCGCCCGATTTCGGGTCACGGTACATCGCCGGTTGCGGGCCTTTCCGCTGCGCCTTGCCCGCAGTTGCACCGACTGACTTCGACGCCGTCTTCTTGACCGCAGTCTTGGCCTTGCTCACCTTTGCCGCGCCTGCAGCGACGACTGCATCAGCGCCATCCTGAACCAGGAATTTGCTACGGTCCTTCGCGTTCGCAATCCAGCCCGGAGCCCTACCGTGCCCGGACCAAGTCGCACCGGTTTTCGGGTCCTGATACTTCGCCGCAGAAGAAGCCTTCGTGACGACCGCAGCCTTTGTCCCGGGCTTCGGTCCGCGTTTCTTGCCGCCAGCGTGGGCATCGATGTCGGCTGTCGTCAGTCCGTGCTTTGACATCAACGCGCGAATCTTCTCAAGTACACCACTCGATTGCTTCGCAACGAGTGCCTCTGCTTGTGCCTGCAACTTCATGATTTGTGCCTGTACCTTTTCGAGTGTAGCCATGGTTTCCCCCTTTGATGGCAGTCGCCGCACTATGCCACGGGATGCCCGAGCAACGCCAGCATCTCACTCGGCGTAGCTGAACAACCACTTGCCGGCAGGTCTCGCGGTAAGGCTTTTCCGTTCCACCATCTGCTCATCCGATATCCTCTCACGGTCGACGAACTCGATGACGAGTTGATGAGCGGATTGCCGCTATCGGGTGCAGCGTAACCCCTCACCGCCCGATTCATTGAATGTGAATCCCCGAATCACTCGCCTGAATTTGACTGTTTGCCGACGGAAGTAAGCGCAACGACGTCGACCAACCTGTCGGCATCAAAATCCGGCCACCGCTTGACGGTGGCCGGAAGTTTGCAATCAGGTGCGCACGTTCAATTCATCCTTCTCACCGGCTTGTCGCACGCATCACGATGCTTAGGCTGGTGAGCCGAAGTTCACAGCAAAGCCGGTGTTTATTCGTGTGGTAAGGACATCAAAGCTCACTCAACCATTCGTCGAATTCAAGCTCGGGAATCGTCTCCAGCACTTCCGTCAATTCCGCGTCGCCACCCTCGATGAAGTGGCACAACCGTTCCGACACCTGCCTTGCGGCCCGCATTTCCTCGCCGGACTTCAGTCCGAAATCCGCCTCGTAGCGCTGACGCTCATCGGATGAAAGCCCGTCCAACATCAGATGCGCATCGCCGAAGTACGTTTCGTCAGCGTGATTCACCACGGTTTGTCCGAAAAACCGCAGGCCTGTATCAGCCTCGCCGTTGACCGCTCTTGCGAACCAGATGGCGTGGAAGCGCCCCTGCACTGGCGTTGCCGAAGTGGTCAGTCGAGTAATCTTGTACATGCATTTCCTTTTCAGTAGGTCGTTTCACGCAAGCGGTTCCCCTGCGTACTCTAGGTCCGTTAACTCCGGACCCACCGTAATTTCCTCTCGTATGCCCGACGGCGCCACCGAACATTCGCGCTAGGATAACCGGTATAGCAAGCGCTGAAAACTCACCCCCCGCCAGCTAAAATTTCAGATAGCCGAATTCTTAAAAATTCTGTTTCGCCTTCCTCTATGTATCGTTTCTCGCGCGGCCATCCGACCCAAGGCGCGCTCGAAGCGTGCGACGGGGAACCCGGAATGAAACGACCGGTACACCGCCACACTGCGCGTGCCGTTTCGCGATGTGTCGCTGGCATGTCGAACTCGGCTTGAGAGAGAAGTCGGATTTCGTCCTTTTACGGGAAGGCCTTCCGCTTGTTCCTCAAGGAGCTCGCTTCCTTATTCTTTATAGGAAAAGGGGCTCCTTTAATATCCAGAAGACTCTTTTTTAGAAGCTGTAGCTAGGGCGGTTTAAATGTCGGGGCTGGCGGTAGCCGTCTTCAGCGTGCTGAAGTGCCTTTGGTCTGCGACAGTCGCAGCGCTCAGTTCAGTGCTGCGACTTCGTCGCCTACCTTCACGTTCATCGTCAGCATCGCAGCGCCTGGACCTGGGAGGTCGAATTACGGCGATGGGCGGAGAAGTTCTAGCAGCGTCAATGCCAGGACCTGGGGCCATATCCTACATACTCATCCTTGTCGTACCCGCCGCCCTGTTTTCAGGCGCGCATCAATGACCACCATTGCCATCAACGAAGCCGTCGCAGCCCTTCCGGCTTTGATTGCAGCCCACGAGTGCGGTGAGTTTCACGAGGTCGCCATTTTGCGTGATGGCCGCCCTATCGCGCGACTGGCGCCAATCGAGACGCAGCGCGATGGCGTTGCGCGGGGCATATTCGAGGTGGGAGATGGCACACCGTCTGAGGATGCCGAGGTAGTAGGGCCGTTCCAGTCTGATGACAAACCTGGCCCGCGCTAGGAAGTCCGCCGGAACAGGGTCGAAACACCCGGGGCTGTCTTTTGCGCAGCGACGCTATGCGTCGTACAGCGAACCCCAGTTTGATATCAATTGGCGCTGCCAACAGGCGACGTTGTTGGTGCGCCGCACCACATAGTTGCTCGCGCTTCAGTCGTCAGTCTGGATTGTTCACTCAATAGACAGACAGTACCTTTACGAGGAACATGAAGGCCCGCGCTCCAACGCGCCCGGGTGCCGAACGAGTGGAGGCAAACATGGGACAAGTCGACTTCAGCGCATTTGAGCACGAAGGCTGGGAGCGGGTCGCGCAGGCCTATGACGAGTATTTCGGTGATTTGACTGCCCAGTCGAACCACGCGATGCTCGAGGTGCTCGGCATTCAGCGAGGTTCGCGTTTTCTGGATGTAGCATCCGGCCCAGGCTACCTCGCTGCTGCAGCCAAGCTTCGCGGCGCGGATGTCGCTGGCGTGGATTTCTCCTTCGCGATGGTCGAAAAGGCGAAGCGCGTTTTTCCGGGGCTTGAGTTTCGCATCGGCGACGCCGAGGATTTGCCCTTCCCCGACGAAAGCTTCAACGCAGTGGGCATCAGTTTCGGCATGCTGCATTTTCCGCACCCCGAGCGCGCACTCGCGGAGGCGTTTCGTGTGCTGCAACCTGGCGGCAGAATCGCCTTTACGGTCTGGGCAACACCGGACAAGGCAGTCGGCTTCGGGATGGTATTCAAGGCAATCGAGAAGCACGGGACGACCGATGTGCCCGTGCCGCCGGGACCGCCCTTCTTTCGGCTCAGCGATTTGGACGAATCGAAGCGCATATTGATTGATGCGGGGTTCGTTCAATTGCATATGCGCGAGGTGGACTTGACCCTTGTGCTTCGTTTGCCGGATACACCGTTTCACGCACTCATGCGCGGTGGCGTTCGAGTCGCCGCGATGCTAAACGCCCAGACGCCGGCCGCGCTGGCGTTGATTGAACAGGCCGTGGCGCACGACGCAGAGGCATATCGGAACGACGCCGGAGAGCTGCGGATTCCCATGACCTGCGTCTTGGCTTCCGCACTCAAGGCCTAGGGCCAGCCGGTCTATACAAGCGGGTCGGTACTTCCTCGCCTTGAGTTTGCCAGCCCTGATTCTTAAACGTCCCGCATAGAGGCCCGATGACGCGCGCGACCATGAATGATTCAGCGCGTTGAAGAGTTGCGTCAATGCTGCCCTGCGTTCAATAGCATCCAAATCTGCTGCGAAGGTGTGCCACCGAGAATGCGAACGAACACCGCCCCACACTGCGAACAGATGTAGTGTTCCTCTCGTTTTGTAGCCCGCAGCGGCACAATGCCCTCGAGCGCGAGGTCGTGATGAGGAGGCTCGGCCGACGTTTTGCCGTATAGGTCAGCGCACCGTGCGCAGGGTTGAATCCAGAGGTCCATTCGCCAGTTGTCCAAAATTTCTGAGCGACACGGACTATGTCGATGCTGGTAGAACGCACGGGTTTCGAAGCGAGGAATATCTGCGACGCGGCGTCGCAAGGTAGACCATCTGGGGTAAGCGCACCATCAGCGCCCACGCCTTCAAAGTATCCGTCAGCGTAACCCGTCAGAAGTTGGAATATAGTACGAGACCAACAACGCCGCGAGAGATCAGGACGAGGTGAGCGAGATCCCGCTGCGACAGTGCGACGGCTCTCTGGATGTCAGAACGC
>NZ_VZQQ01000116.1 GCF_014397785.1 Paraburkholderia podalyriae | reverse complement strand
ATGCAGTCTCAGGCCTCGACCAACGCCGCCTGAGCAAAGAAAATCATACGTCCCGCTTCCGCGCCAGCAAATTTGCAGCGCTAGGCGACATTCATGCGCGCGCCCGTGCGCTCAAATTAGCGCTTACGAAAGTTGTGGTCGCGGATGGCAAAGCCACCGTTTCGCGCGAAGTCGATGGCGGCGCGGAAACGCTCTCCTTGAAGCTGCCTGCCGTGGTCACCACGGACCTGCGCCTGAACGAGCCGCGCTACGTGACGCTACCGAACATCATGAAGGCGAAGAAGAAGCCTTTGACGACGGTGAAGCCGGCTGATCTGGGCGTGGACGTCACGCCGCATCTGAAGACGCTGAAGGTCACGGAACCGCCGAAGCGGCGCGCGGGCGTCACGGTGCCGGATGTGAAGACGCTGGTGGACAAGCTCGAGAGCGAAGCCAAGGTGCTGTAAGGAGAGGCGAGATAATGACGATTCTGGTAATCGCGGAACATGATAACGCGTCGATCAAGGCGGCGACATTGAATACGGTCGCAGCGGCTTCGAAGATCGGCGGCGATGTGCATGTGCTGGTCGCAGGCTCGAACGCGCAGGGCGCGGCGGATGCGGCGGCGAAGATCGCGGGCGTTGGCAAAGTGCTGCTCGCCGATGCGCCTCAACTCGCCGAAGGTCCCGCGGAAAACGTCGAAGGTACGGTGCTGAACATCGCGAAGGACTACACGCACATTCTGGCTCCGGCGACGGCGTATGGTAAGAACATCGCGCCGCGCATCGCCGCGCATCTGGACGTCGCGCAAATCAGCGACATTACCGTCGTCGACAGCGCTGACACGTTCGAGCGCCCGATCTATGCGGGCAACGCGATCGCCATCGTGCAATCGATCGATCCGATCAAGGTGATCACCGTACGCGCGACGGGCTTCGATCCGGTCGCGGCAGAAGGCGGCGGCGCATCGGTTGAAAGCATCGAAGCAGCGCCCAATGCAGGCATCTCACAGTTCGTGAGCCGCGAAATGACGAAGCTCGGTCGTCCGGAACTGACAAGCGCGAACATCATTGTGTCGGGTGGGCGTGGTCTGGGTAATGGCGAGAACTACGCGCAAGTGCTCGAATCGCTCGCTGACAAGCTCGGCGCGGCGCTGGGCGCTTCGCGCGCGGCGGTCGATGCGGGCTATGTGCCAAACGACTATCAGGTCGGCCAGACGGGCAAGATCGTCGCGCTGCAGTTGTATGTAGCGGTGGGCATCTCGGGCGCGATTCAGCATCTGGCCGGCATGAAGGACAGCAAGGTCATCGTCGCGATCAACAAGGATCCGGAAGCGCCGATTTTCAGCGTGGCGGATTACGGTCTCGTGGGCGATCTATTCTCGGTCGTGCCCGAACTCGTTAAAGCGATCGACAACTGATGACGTCACAGCATAAACGGCATAGCAATAGCGGGCCCATCGAACTTGCTCCGCAGGCAGGCGTCGTCAACGCAAATGCCGAAGACGCCGCGTTCTGGCGTTCGTTCTCGATGCTCATGCCGTGTCGACCACAAGCACGTGGTGACCGAAAACGAATTCGATGGTGCGATCCGCGCGGCACGCGCTTACTGCGAAATGCACAATTTTGGCGCCTACTACTGGTTGCAGGTTTTTCGCAGCGGTCAAAACGGGCGGAGAGGCCGGCTGGGTAAGGGATTCGAGCGGTTGTCGTCGAAGCGGCGAGAATCCATCGCTTTGCTGATGGAAAATGGCCCAACGCCAAGCCCGACAACAGATTCCGGTGGAATTGAGCGAAGCGCAATGCAACGCATTTGTCTTGCCTGATCTGCCAAGGGGTCGTCGAGGCCCGCTGCCGCGACTGCCGTTGTACAGGATCTTCAACTACATCCCGAAGGCGCTGTACCTTGGCTGCCAGTGGCACATGCTGCCGATAGACAGGAATCAGCAGGGTCGACGCGAAATCCATCCGACGAGCATTTACCGGATCTTTCGTCGCTGGCAGGCGAGCGGATGTTTCGACGCGATATTTCTGGCCTCAGTACGCCGACTCCAGCAGGACGGTTGCTCGATCTGTCGGTCATTCACACCGACGGCACAACGACTGCGGCAAAGAAAGGCGGGGACAATCTCGGTTTCAGTGGTCACAAAAAACTCAAGGGCTGCAAGGTCGTGGCTTTCTGTGACAGGCGCACTCTCGACAAGCGGCATTCCAGGCAACTGGCGATATACACGCGGGCGCGCTGCGACGACACGTAGATCATGGGCTGCGACGCGTCGCGTGCGGAAGGCCCGTTGGAGGAACCGCAAGCCGCGAGAGTGGCGATCGCCACGGCGGCAGGAGCAAGCAGGAAAGTTCGTTTCATGGTGAGGTCGTCGGCGTCCCCGGTCATTTGCGGGGATCTTGTGCGGGCGAAGCGTGGCGCGATCAATGCACCGACCCACACAGCGATCGGCGCAATGCCATGCTTCGCGACAAAGCCGCCTTTCACGCGCGTTGCGTTCGCGCTGCAAGGACACACAGCAAACCAGGCAGCAGCGCGCTCAATCGGATGAAAAAAGCGGATGCCCGAGTATAGCGAGCACAAGCTCGCGCAGTCACCTTCGTTACAAGCTGAAACGTCGCGTCCATGAAAAAACCCGCGACGTCACCGTGTCACGTGCGTGTTCGAAGGCAGCGCGAATTGACAGGCCCGCGCTGCAAGCAGTGCGTGGAGATCTAGAAGCGGTGACGCAAGCCGACAGCCGCGGCGACCTGGTTACCGGTCGACGACGGCGCGAGCGTGTTGATCGCCGCCACGTTCGAACCGAAGTTGCCGAGTTCGCCCGATGCATGCTGATACACGCCTTCGACGTAGACGTCGGTACGCTTGCTCAGCGAGTAGTCGCCTTGCAGCGACACCGTATGCCACTTCGGATCACCCGAGCCGTTAGCGCCCGACATCTTGCCGTCCGTGAACGTGTACGAAGCCGCGAGGCTCATGGCCGGCGTCAGCGCGTAACGGCCGTTTACTTCGAAGTTGTCCAGATGCAGGTTAGTGCCGGCGATGCCGGGCAGTGTCGCGCCGCCGACGTCGATGCCGGTGATGCCGTCCAGTTGCGTATGCGTGTACACGAAGCCCGCCGTTGCCGGACCGTACGAGTAGTTGATGCCCGCACCGAACGTCCGCTGCAGGTTAGCCGCGACCTGCGCGGTGCCGTCGCCTTGCGAGACCGCGCCGCTCAGATTCGAGCTGCCCGAGTTGTTCAGTTGCAGGTAAGCCGCTGCGACGCTCAGCGGGCCGTTGTCATACGAAGCGCCCGCGCTCCACGCGCGATTGTTCGAGAACTGGCCGGCCGAATTGCTGAAGCCATACAGGCCGCCGAACTTCAGACCCGCGTAGTTCGCGCTCGTGTACTTGACCGCGTTCTTGATCGAGAACGAGTTGTCCAGGTTGTCGTTGTCGAACGGGTGGGCCGCGAGATTGTTGCCGTAGCCCGCGCCCGCCTCCGACAGCGGCGCAAGATAGTCGACGACGGAATCGTATTGACGGCCGAGCGTCAGCGTACCGAACTGGTCGCTCTTCAGGCCGACGAAAGCCTGGCGGTTGAACATGGTGTTGCCTTCGGAGAACTGGCCGTTGTTCAGATTGAAGCCGCTCTCCAACGTGAAGATGGCGTGCAGACCGCCGCCCAGGTCTTCGCTGCCGCGCAGGCCGAAGTACGTGTTCGACACCGAACCGCTACCTTGCTGCCAGTTGTTGTGGCCGCCCTGGTTGTTCGAATACACGAGGCCGGCGTCGAGCGTGCCGTACAACGTGACGCTGCTTTGTGCGTGTGCGTTGAGCGCAAACGCGCCCATGAGACCTGCTGCGATGAGGGTTTTTTTCATTTCATGACTCCAGGGACAATGCATCGAGAATCGCATTCGGGGCGGGCCGTCCATTGCGCTGATTGCGCCGGCCGCGTGACGATCCGCTGCGAAGTGTATTCCCCGTATTCGTTTATCCAATCGCGTGAATGGCGCAACAGTCATTTCCTGAATTCGTAACGAAGCGATTTAGGTGGCGTAACTACGCAAAAATAAAGGCGAAATCACAATCGCGGGCGAATAAAGCGCCGCATTGCAGCTTAGGGAGTTGTTGCCGGCGCGCGACCGCTTTCAACCTGCCTTACTGCGAAAGTCTAAAAGAGGTTGCTGGATGAACTCGAATTCACAGCGATTCACGCAATAGAGTATTCGTCGCCTCGGGCGCTGTTTAATTCGTCGCCAGTTTGGAAGTCTTCTTACCGGCCACGAAAGCCGCCTTTTCTATTTTATATGCGGCATTGGAGCCGCTTTATTTGCGATTTTATAACACTTAAATAAATTCCGTTTAAGGGGCGAAATGGACTATTTCCGTGTGCGAGATGACAGCGAACTTGTCCGTTCGTTAGAGCGCGGCGTTCGACGCGGCGGAGGCGGGTAGAATCGCATGCTCGAGATGTGTTTTAGGTCCAGCGAAAGTGAGCGAGCCTGTAATGACCGACCCAACCCTTCCATCGTCAGACAAAGCTGCTGATCCCACGACGGAGGGCATGTTGACACCCGACAAACACGAGGCCGATCCACGGGAGCTCCTCGCCTGCGTCATCGCGATGGGCACCAATATGTGGCTGCGCAAAATGGCCGAAGTCCATGTGCCGTTCAACCCGACCGTCTTCGGCGCTCACGAACACGACAGCCACTACGTGTGTTCGATCTGCTCTACAGCCACACCTCCGACATGCGTCCGCAGCTGCATTCCACCGACACACACGGCACCAACCAGGTGAACTACTGAACCCTGTATGCCTTCGGCTATCGGTTCGCGCCCCGCTATCGCGACTTCCACAAGAAACTCGGCGAGCTCGTTGGCCGTCACGCCCCGGGCCACTACGGCAAGTGGCTCGTCAAACCCTCGCGTAAATCCAATGACGAGCTGATCATCAACGAATGGGCCGCCGTCCAGCGTATCATGGCCTCGCTCGGGCAGAAGCAGGTCTCACGGGCCACCATCGTATGTAAGCTCTCGAGCTACATCCTGCGCTTCATCAACGATGTCGATCTGCGCCAATCCGTGCAGAGGGCTCTCAACCGTGGCGAGGCGTATCACCGGCTACGCCGCGCGGTCGCCTTCGTCAACGGCGGCAAGCTGCGCGTGCACACCGAGGCCGAGCAGCAATTGTGGAACAAGTGCGCCCGCCTGATCGCGAACGCCATCATCCACTACAACACCGCCTTGCTCTCACGCGTCCACGAGCAGAAGCGGGCCGCGGGAGACACGTCAACCTGTTCAGGGCGATGGACTTCCGCGCCGCGACCGGGCCAGTCGACATCGACGCACTCGCCTCGTATTACGCTGACCCCGAGTACTGGGCTCGCATGCTGCGGGCGGCAGCCGAAGAGAAGGACGAGGAAGGCTGACAGCCGTCTTTCGGACTCACATTCCGCCATTCATCTGGCCCGGGAAGCCTTGTCTGTGCGGCTTTAACGGAGTTTTTCAGTTTTCGGGGGCTGGGCAAAATAGCCATATAGAGGGAGCCGTTGCACAACGCGACGCGCAGCGCGAAAAGCGTGGTCCGTTCGAACGCCAGCAGCGCCTTGTAGCGGTCATAGCCGTCGATCGCGTCTCGCCAGGCGCGCCCGAGTCGGATCGTCACGCGATCCGGCAACGTGTAGGCTTTACGGGCATAGAGGTCGCGCAACACGTTCAGCGCGTCGATTGCGGAATGAGCGGTCTGTGCCTCGAATGGCAGGCCCAACCTTCCAATCCCGACCAGGACCGTGAAACGACGCCACGCCGATGATAGTGCGGATTACCCGTGTGAAAGTAGGTAATCGTCAGGCTCGCCTGCAGCATCAGAAACCCCACCTTGAAACAGGTGGGATTTCTGCGTCTACGCGGCCGGAAGAACACGCGAAGTATCGTTGCCACTGCGCAAAAAACCACAGCGGCAACTCGCCGCGGCTAAATCACTACCACAGTACTTTCCCCAACCGAGTCGGGAATAACTCGCGGCAGCACATCGCTGGCGCTATCGGCTTGGCCAATCTCTGCCAGCAACGCCTTATCGCGGGCGATCACCTTTGGCAAATGCGTGCGCAAAAATTCTACCCATGTCCTCGTCTTCGCGTCGATAAACTTCCGCGACGGATACAGCGCATAAACGTTCATCTTCTGCAGCGTGTAGTCTGGCAATACGCGCACCAAAGTACCGTCTCTTAATCCGGCGATTGCCGCGTAAAGCGGCACCATGCCTATGCCCATCCCTTCCCGGATCGCAACGATTAGCGACTCCGCGATATTCACCTGCACCGGACCGTCGACATCCATCGTCTCACTGCCGTTAGGCCCGTCGAGTACCCACTCGTGCGGCGCGAACGCGGGCGTATGCAGGATCAGGCACTCGTGATGAGCGAGATCCGCCGGTCGTTGCGGCCCACCATGCGCTCTTACATACGCTGGCGATGCGCACAGTATGCTGAACGTCGTCCCAAGCGGAAGCGAAACGAGGTCAGAATTGGGTAGCGCCGACGCTCCAATTACCGCGACATCCGAGCTTCCTTCGAAGAGATCGGGCATCCGTTGCGACAACGTCAACTCCACAGTCACTTCCGGATAAAGCGCGCGATAGCGTGATATAGCCGGCAACACATAATGCTGGCCGATGCTCGCGAAACTATGCATACGAAGGGCGCCGCTCGGGCGTTCTTGGGCACAACTGGCTTCTTCCTCGGCTGTGTCGACGTCCGCAAGGATTTGCTGACATCGCTTGAGATAACGCTCGCCTGCGGTAGTGAGCGCGAGACGGCGTGTCGAGCGATTCAGCAAGCGCGTACGCAGATGAGCCTCGAGTTCCGAGACTGCGCGTGACATGGCGCCGGTCGTCGAATTAAGAGACTGAGCTGCAGCGGTGAAACTGCCGGCTTCCACTACGCGCGAGAACACGCGCATGTTTTGTAACGTATCCATCGATCCTTCTATTTCGCGGCAGAGGCCGCATTGTCCGCTCGACTGATCGGCTCATTGTTGTTCGTTCTGGAAGAGAGGTTCCGAAGGTGTCCAGTTAATGCCCGCATCGCATGCTCCTACAATCGGCGCCTTGCCTGCCGGCGTCTGTGCGATCGACCGGCGCTTTCTTCCGCGACGAACCGAGGCGCATTGCCTTTCGATGAAACGCCAGCATGCGATTAAACCGATGGCAAATTTCGCTGGAGCGTGGCGCGCGTTGTTCCAGAGTTTGAGTCCAGCCATCCGCGAGTGGGCACACAGCGACGGACTCGTCTGGCTGCATCTGCTCAAAACAGTCACTGCGGGGCTGCTTGCACTGGGTAGTGCGATGTTGCTGGATTTGCCTCAGCCGCGCATCGCCATGACCACCGTTTTTGTGCTGATGCAACCGTTCAGCGGGATGGTGCTCGCGAAGAGTTTCTACCGGATTCTCGGCACTGCGGTGGGGGCGGTAGCAGCGTTGGTACTCGGCGCGCTTTTCGTCCAGCAGCCCGAGCTGCACATGCTTGGCATGATCGTCTGGGTGAGCGCGTGCATTGCAGCGGCGGTGCGGTATCGGCATTTCAGGTGGTACGGCTTTGTTCTCGCGGGTTACACGGCGGCGCTGATCGGCATTCCGAATGTCGCGACGCCCGAGGGTCTTTTCCTCGCGGCACTGACGCGTGCAGCGGAAGTGGGAGTCGGGATCGTCTGCTCGAGCGCGGTAAGTGCGTTGATTGTGCCCCAGCGCTCCGGCCTTGCGCTGCTGCAAACACTGCAAGTCCGCTACGGGAATTTTACTGCGTTCGCTGCCGACGTGCTTTCGCGCCGGGTCGATCGCAGAGCATTCGAGCGCCGTTTCGCGCAGCTCGTCGACGAGATTGTGGGTTTCGAGGCCACGCGCATCTTCGCTGCTTTCGAGGATCCGGCGATGCGTTCACGCAATCATCGCCTCGGCCGGCTCAACAATGAGTTTATGCACGCGTGCACGCGTCTGCATGCGCTGCATCAGTTGCTCAAGCGCTCTCACGGCAGCGACGCCGCCCCGATCGTGAGGCGCATCGATCCATACCTTCGCGAACTCGCGGCATTGCTTTCATTGCAGCGGGACGTATCGGCGGATGGTTCACACCTGGCCACTCGTTTGCGAGAGTTCCAAGCCACCCTGCCACGACGTATCCGACAGACCAGAGAGCAGCAGGGACACGCATCGGCGGAAGCCCTGGCGGACTTCGATACCGCGTCGGAACTGCTATACCGTTTTGTCGACGAATGGACGAAGTACTGCGACAGTTACGCCACGCTTGCGCAACGTAAGCTCAGCCCGCGGCAAGAGACAAAAAACAGCTACTCCAGTAAAACGAGCAGTTATGCGGTCGCTTTCACGTTTATCCGCTCCGCCACAGTGATGGGGATGGCCGCCTGGTTCTGGCTCGCAACCGACTGGCCGAGCGGAGGCCTTGGGTTTATCGGCGCTGCGCTTGCGTGCGCGCTGACGTCCATCGCGCCGAACGCTCCCAAGATGGCTGTTCAAATGGCGCTCGGCGCCGCGCTCGGGACTCTCGCGGGTTACGTGTTCACGTGCTACGTGTATCCAAACATCGACGGCTTTCCGCTTCTTTGCATCGTGCTGTCCCCAGTACTGGCGCTGGGTGCGCATCTCGCGGCGTGCAAGCGCGCAGCGGGCCTCGGCGTCGGCTTTTCGGTGTTCTTCTGCTTACTGGCCGGACCGGATAACGTCGTGACTTTTGAACCGGACTTGCTAGTGAACAACGGCATCGCCGTCACGGCGTCGATGTTGTTGACCGCGATCGTCCTCGCCACAGTCTTTCCCGCCGATATGGACTGGCTCATCGAGCGAATCATGAACGATCTGCGTGCCCAAGCCGTGCTCGCATGCAGAGGCCAACGGCCGAAGCTCAACCAACGCTTTCAGTCGAGCACGCACGACCTCGCTTCGCAATTACGTGCGCTGCTCGCGCGGCGCTCGCGTCGGCGCAGGCACGCATTGCGCTGGATGCTGGCGACTCTCGAAGTGGGACACGCCGTAATCGATCTGCGCGATGAAGTAGCACATGCTGAGTATGTCCAGGCACTGCACCCACGTTGGAGTGCGGCCGTCGACCGTGTGCTCGATCATCTCGCGCAATTGTTTGAGCGGCCCGACGCGCGAGCGCTCGAGCGCGCCGTGGTATCCGTCCGCTCGGCGATATGGATCGCACAGGACGTACTGGACGCAGTGCGAACCGGTCCCGACAGACGTCACGATATACAGCGCATTTTGAGTTGCCTTCATTTCATTCGCACTGCATTGCTGGACAACGATGCGCCGTTCAAACAGCGCTATCCCACGAACGTAGAGTCCGCCACGCGCGCAATCTTTCCGTGATGATCTTTCGTCGTTCTATGTTTGCTTTGATTGTAACGTTGGTCGGCGCGCTGCTGTCGCAGTCGCAAGCCTGGGCTGCGGGAACATTGCGCATCGCGATGACGGCTGCCGATATCCGACCACGACCGGTATGCCCAATAACGGCTGGGAGGGCATGCGCTTCCTCGGCTATCCGGTCTTTGAAGGGCTGATCCTGTGGGACCTGTCGCATTCGGACAGGCTGGCCAGCTTGCGTTCCGGTCTGGCCACAAGCTGGGAGCAGTCACCGGACAAGAAGACCTGGATCGGCGCTGTCAACTTGGCGGTGGTGAGCCGGCGCAGTGCCAAAGAGGTAGATTGCTCAGAAAGCGGTCGACGGATTTTGGCTGAGCTCGGTGAATGCATGCCACGCAGCGAATCGGGCGGCGAGTTGTTTGCGATAACGAGAGGCGCGCAGCAAATGTCGTTTGAGAGCAAAGTGCTGCCGAATAAGACCGAAGCTCGACAGAAAAGCTTGCGTTCGCTTCGGGTCGCGGAACCCGCGCATGCGTCGTTCGCGTTCACGGGTAGGTTGATGACTATTCTCAGCCCGGTTATTCACCCGTGCAGCAGCCTTGACGAACACGTGTTTGACGCCGGCCAACTCGGGGATCTCGGCCTTCGCGGCCGGATAGCTTCGTAATTGATCTGTGACGATCTCGCGCGGAACGGGACAGCACGTGCTTGAAGAAGCGTTTCGCAGCGGATTTGTCCCGCCGCTTCTGCAACAGAATGTCGAGTTCGGCACCATGCTCGTTAACCGCTCGCAACAGCAGATGAGGCTCACCGCGCAGCGTCACGAACATCTCATCGAGATGCCAGGTGCTGCCGGGCTTGCGACGCGCGGCCTTGACGCGATGCGCGAAGCGAGTGCCAAACTTATCGCACCAGCGTCGCACGGTTTTATGGCTCACCACCACGCCGCGTTCGAACAACAACTCCTGAATGTCGCGCAGGCTCAGTTGAAAGCGGAAATGCCAACGCACCGCGCAAGTGATGACTGCAGCCGGAAAGCGGTGACGTTGATAGAGGGATTTCGATTTCATCATCGGGCCATCTTACGCGAGCACCTCGGCAATGTGACAGCGCCCCCAAAACGACTCAATCGGCGCATTGTCGAAGCAGTTTCCCAGGCGACTCATTGACGCCTGCATGCGGAACTGGCCCGACAAGTTCCTGCTACGCGTGGGCGCCGTTCGTCGGCATGACACAGGTCGCGATTGCCGTTGGCTTGTTGATGGGCGGCATGGTGGCCGACCGAGTTGGCATTCCCGCCGATTTCCGGCTCGGCAGTGCGCTGGCCCTACTCGGTCTGACGGCGAACGCCAGTTTTGGCAAAACTGCAAATAACACCGTCAAGCTCGGTTGACCTGTCCGTAAGCGGCTCGGCTGGGCCAGTTCCTCATTCGCGCGCGCGCAAGGCATGATGGTGCTGTCGTGGTGGAATTCGTATAGATCAGGGGGTCGTGTCCATGATCGGCGATCGTGGGCACGATTCACGC
>NZ_VZQQ01000115.1 GCF_014397785.1 Paraburkholderia podalyriae | reverse complement strand
TCGTAGTCGGCGTTCGACATCAGGTGCATGTACAGGCTGTAGAACGTCAGCTTCGTGCCGCGCGGAAACTCCATCTCGTGCCGCACGAGGGCAAAGCCCGTACTGTAGGGGGCTCGAAGCGGTACGTCACTGCCGTCCACGCTCACTTCGCTGATTGGATAGTCGCTGTCGGCGCGATAGGCGACCAGCACACCATTTGCGATGCAGCGTAGTCCCGCGTCGAGGTCGAGCGCCTGCCCAGCGCCGGCCTCGGTGATGTGAATCCCGCCGTGCCACATGCCCTTGCGGCTGACGAGATACGCGCCGGACGGCTCGCTTGCGGCGAGCAGCCGGTAGATATCGTGCTCATCGGTGAACTGGACTGACAGTCGGGCATTGCCTTGCGCCTTGTGCAGGAAGGGAAAGGCGAATGCCAGTTGCTTGAGGCGGGGCGGCGGTGGCTTTTGCGGGTTATGCGGTACCGACTTGCTCGTCATGGATTCGGTGCACTCCTTATAGATGAGGTCGCACCACCTTATGACGGATCGAGGGCCAGCATCAATGCGGCGCGCTCTGAATTTATGCAAACAATCGTCAAACGCTTTTGCCGCGACCTGCAGCGCGCTCGGTCACGCTTTACAGAAATTCAGTCGCGCGGGTGCTTGCCCTGGAAATGAAGATGCGCACGCAGGACACGCAAATTCGGGTATCGCCGCGCCGTGTCCTAGCGCGCCCCACGGACATCGGCTTGCCATCGTCCTGGCGGGCTCGCCTCGAACAGCAGCCGGTCGAAGCGGCACCCTGTCAGCATGATCGCTTCGATACCCGCCATACGCGGTGACCAACATCATCCACACCGACACACGCCGAAAAGCCCTTCATCAGCTTAAGAAACGATGACTGTAAATTCGACCCCTGATTCAAAGTCCAGCGTCGTGGTCGAATAGCGCGGATTGCCGTCGAGGTAGTGCTTGTAGGGCCGAACGGCGTCCTCGGCTGTGTACATGTTGTCGGCGAGAACGATAGATCCCGGGCGCAGCAGGCGCTCAATTCGCTTGAACAGATTCAGATAGCTGTTGGCCCATACATCGATAAACACCATGTCGAAAGTGCCGTCCAGTTCGGAAACGGTCTGGAAGACGTCGCCCTCCCGCAGGTCAACATAAGCGTCTACGCCCGCGGTTCTGACGTGTGCCCGAAGATGTGCGCACTTAACAACATCGAGTTCAGTCGCTACAACCATGCCGCTGCCCAACGTGCGAAGGGCCTCGGCGAAATACAGCGTGGACACACCGCGGGAACTGCCGAGTTCGAGGATTCGAGCCGGCTTGTGTGAAAGCACCATGTTGCGCAAAAACCGTCCCGTTTCCGCTGATACGGCTAACGATAGAGGAGTACCTTGCGAGGATTCGAAATCTTCGCTCGATAGCCCGAGCGTTTCGAGGAACCGTCCACGCAGTCGAGGTGCGAGCGTTTCGTATTCGTCCGCGAGAATCAGAAACTCTTCGCTCGATCCTCGGAATTGCGCCTGTGCGCGGGCTATCACTTCTGTCTGGCTCTGTTCGTGAAGCCGCCGCAGTAGAGCTGTGGTTGATGATGTCATGTGCGCTCCTTGACAAGACCGATAATGCCGATGACGTATGCAACGACTGACCACGACGTTAAGCGGCCTGCGCTGTCGTTCCACGATCAGCGAAAACGTGTAACGCTATGCCGTTCTGGCGAGTTTGATCGCGCGTTCAGGGCACGCCGGCACGCAAAGACCGCACGAGCGGCAGGCGTGCGCGTTCGGTGTGTAGGCGACTTTCATTCCATGCACGCGTAGCTTGAAGCGGTGCATCAAATCGAGGCTGAGATAATCGACCTCATCGATGCGCCGGATCTCAAACACATTCTCAGGGCAAACCTCCAGGCAATCGCCCTTGCCTTCGCAACGTTTCAGGTCGACGACTGGCGCAATCACGCCCGGCTTCTGTTTGCAGTCGCCCGTTGATTTCTCGCGCATGGTCAGTCTCCCGCGCGCGGTGCGCGGCCCGATCGCCATGCCGTCTTGAAATGCTCCCGTTCCTCGGGCGTCATCGCTTCCCATTTGCGCCAGTGACGCCGTGCGCGCCAGCCGCCGTGTCCGCGGAATCCGCCAAACAGGATGCGGCTCAATACCAGCAGGCCTAACGCGTGTGCGAAGTCGATCGCACGGGCGCCAACGAATAGCGCCGGAATCACCCAATTCCATAGAGTCATGACCACCCATCCGAGCACGCCTATGGCGACCACCACCAGCAGCGCTTTGCCCGCACATCTGATTCGAAAATTCATCCGTCGACTCCTCTAAATATCCAGTTCGTCATAAATGGCCTGCAGTCGGGCGCGCAGATGCAAGACCGCGTAGCGTTTGCGCGCAAGCAGCGTATTGAGCGTGACACCGCTTTGCGCCACCATGTCTTTGAAAGGCCGCCCCTCCAGTTCGTGCGCGATAAATACCTCTCGTTGATTCGGCGGCAACTCATCGAGCGCATCCTGCAAGGCCTTCAGCAATAGAGCGCGAGCGTAGAGGGCTTCGGGACCTGCATCGTGCGCCGGCAGGGCGAGGTCGAGGCGATACTCACTGCTGGCGTCGTCCTCGGCCTCAGACAAGTCTGTCAGCGGTTGCTCTTTCTTCTTGCGAAAACGATCGATGATGCGGTTGCTTGCGGCACGGAAAAGCCACGCGCTCGCCTGTTCGATCGGAGCGGGAAGCCGGTAAGCCTGCACAAATTCGTGGAACACATCCTGCAGGATGTCTTCGGCGTCGTCCGGGTCGCGTATTCGACGCCGGATGAAATTGACGAGCCTCGTGCGCTCACGCACCACGGTCGCAGTGATGTCGCTGTCTCGGTCGGTCATCGGGTGCGGGGTGGGTGGCGGTTCCATGCGTCTGAAGACGTTTCAGACGCGCAAATATTGTGGCGAGCGCGAAAATATCTTTGCTTGAGCAACCGCGGGTTCGCTTGAGGCGGAGCGTAACAGGGTTGTGACCATTGATGAACCAGCAGACGTGGGTGCGTTTCCGTAGCGATGCCGCGCAATCCAATCAACGCCCATGGGCCCAATGCCCGATCGACGCAGCGCTGCGCTCGTTTCGGAAGGAGCCGCAACGGCGATTTTAAGCGTGCCCAGGCGTTCGCTCCGGGCGGGACGGCACGATCGGTTGACCGGGCGGAGTACGGCCATGAAGTGACGGTCGCGGGGCTCCGTCACTACCGGGCGCTTTGGCGGAACGCACCAAAACCTACTGGGTCACGGGAACGTGACAACAAACGCAAATCTTGTTTCCCTCGGGGTCCCGGAAGTACGCCCCGTAATAGTCCGGGTGGTAGTGCCGTCGTAGGCCGGGAGGGCCTTCGCAAGACCCTGAATTTGCCAGTGCGCTCGCGTATGCTTTGTCGACTGAACGACGATCAGGCGCGAGCAACGCCACCATTTGCCCGTTTCCGTGTTCCGCTGAGTTGCCGTCATGTGGCGTGCCAATAAGGAAGAGCGGACGCGCCATACCCTCAGCCATCCAACCCGCCCACGGTCGATCCGACTCACAAAACTTCAGCTTATGCCCCAGTTCGCTCATGATGACCGAATAGAATTTAAAGGCTCGATCAAAGTCATTAACTCCAACGAAAACGTGCGAAATCATCTTGGTCTGTTCCTGTTCAGCCTGCGATGTCTTGGCACATTAGCACGGTAGATTTGCGTTCCGTATCCGTTGTGACATCGAGGATGAGCCGCTGCCATCGGAAACCGCGAGCGTCCTTTTGGGTCGAGCACGCTGATCGCATTCAGCAGTGGTCGGCTGCGGACAGTCGACACTGCGGCCAAAATTGGTGACAATTTCCGCAACGGCTTTACCTCGTGTCCATTCGCGGATACTGACCTGACGATATATAGCGCTCCCATCTACCAAGCATGAGCAATCCCTTACCAGTCGTCTTCATTCATGGCTTCATCGGCACACTGGATGTCGCCAGCTACGAGTCTCAGCACGCGACCCCGGATCTGGTTGGCTACGGCCGGTGCCAATCCGTGTCCCTGGATGCCATATCGCTACCCGGCCAGGTCGAACACCTGCGAGCCTTTGTCGACGCCCGCTTTGGAAGCAAGCCCGTCGACGTAGTCGGCCATTCCGTTGGCGGTGCGATCGCCATGCTGTTTGCCCATACGTACCCTGCGTACGTCCGCAGGATTGTCAATGTCGAAGGGAACTTCACGTTGGATGATGCGTTCTGGTCGGCGTCGGTCGGACGGATGAGCCCGAGCGAGGCCGACGCCATGATGAACCGCTTCCGCTCCGACCCGTTCGCGTGGATCAGTGATTCAGTCACCGTACCTGCACCCCATCTGCGTGAGGTCGCCATCCGCTGGCTTGCTCACCAACCAGCTTCGACGCTTCGCGCGATGGGGCAGTCGGTTGTCGCGACAACAGGCGACGAGGACTACCTTGTGATACTCGAACAGGTCTTCGATCGGCGTCCGGTGTATCTGCTTTCCGGTGAGCATTCACGCAAGGGTTGGAACGTACCGGACTGGGCACTGGAAAAATCCGCCGGAGATCACACACTGGCCAACAGCGGCCATCTGATGATGCTCGACGACGAGGTTGCTTTTGTAGCTGCTATCAAGCGGTTCCTGGCCGAATAGGTCGGCTGCTGCGGATTCCATGGGACGGCGGTCGGACATGAACAGTCAATCGACACTTATGCCGAGATCGTCGACACTCTCAAACAACATCGCAAGCTCACACACAAGTTGCGCATACGAGCCCCACAAACATAATGAGCAAGGTACAGGCGTCGCCAGGCAGGACCGCACTTCTTGTCGCAGTTGTGGTTGTGCTGCTGAGGCCCCCTGTTGGGCAGCGGGGTTGACGAGCTCGTCACCGCAGCAACCAGGTTCGCAAAATTCGTCGGCTACCGTCGAAGCGTTCGCCCGAGCAATCCAGAAGCGTATCGTGCCCGTAACAAACGCCTTGGTCACAGAGGGCGACAAGAATATTGAGGCCGTTTTTCCGGTTGAGGTTGACGCGGATGGGAACGTACTATCAATCGCGGTTAAAACATCAAGCGGCGATCCTAAGTTTGATAGCGCGTGCATGGAAATCATTAAAAAAACCGGGCTCCCGAGACCTCCAGAAGGTGCTCCCTTGAAATTCAATCTGGTCGTTCGTCCACAGCACAGCACGCTCGACCCCGACTATAAGTACTTCCGCGCGAACTAAGTCTTCGATCGAGCACGCACGTCTGCCTTGCAGCGAACTGGTTGACTGCTCCGGGGTCAGTTTGCTGCGTTCGCCGTCGGGCCGGGTACGGCCACTTTCAGCCTTTCGGCTGCGAGGTTGTGTGGACATCTGAGCGTCGGCTGTCATTCCGGCAACGGTCGTACGGTTAGGGGCGCGCGTGCCGTTCATGATTCTGCACCCGGTAACAGCGCGCTACACGCTTCACAATGGCGCAAACCGAGTACATCGGACGGCGCTCTCACTTCAGCGGGCAGAGTTCGTCGCCCCGGACAACAGTTGCTCGAATTGCCGGAACCACGGTATATGGTCATTGCCATCCGACGTGCTCATGGTGACCGATATACGGCCCCCGACTGTTGCAATGCCCAAAACGGGTACTGCTTCCACATTCAGCAACAGACAGGCTGCGCTGACACGGACGCCTAAAGGGGAGAATTCCTAGGTTCGAAAGTACAGTGTCGTAGCCGGGCTTGCGGCATATCGAGTCCCACAACATGTGTCTATCCTCGTCATTTTGGATGTGCGCGAGCATCGACCGCATTGCCGTGATGCTTTCGAGTAAGGGCGACAATGTGCGCGCTGTTCGTCCACCGCGCGCCACAGCACGTACGGCTCGCCGCGCAGCTTCACGAACACTTCATCGAGGTGCGAGGTCGAACCCACCTCGCCACGCACCTCGCTGGCGGACGCCTTGGCCCTCATCGCAAGCCATACCTTCCGTCATCGACCAGGCATCTCAAAGCAACGGAAACCCCGCTCGAAACCCCACAAATCCATACGCAAAAACCTTGCTGAAAGATCTCCATTTCTTAACTTGGGTGGATTGGCCCCGCGAGGGCGTGCATGTGGGACGCAAGCGCGTGGCGCGCCTGATGCGCCTTGCCGGTCTATGCGGCGTAAGGCGGCGGCGCTGGCCCGCACCACGCGGCAGCACCCGAGTGCGCGGCGCGCGCCCGATCCGGTGCGCCGGCAATTCAGCGCGGAAGCGCCCAACGTACTGTGGATGGCGGACGCCGCCTATATCCTGACTGGCGCAGGATTGCTTGCACAATAAGTTTAATCAAACGCGAAGATTTTTGCGTCTAGCGAACTGCTACATAACGTCCTTGGAAAGAAGGCAGGATTTGTGATGAAAAACGCGAAGCTTAATCCTAACAACGAAGGATCCGACGCAATTTCGCCGAGGCATTTTTCGTTCCTATCCTATCTGTTCGCCGTCGTCTTTTTAGGTACCTGGATGTCCGTCGCGTCCGGGCAGTCAGTTGGACAGCCTTTATCTCCAGAAGTCACCGACTTAGCTCCTGCCGCGACGGCATCTCCGAGCAACACGTTGGCAACTACGCCCGCGAACGTATTGACCTATCATGGCGACACGCAACGTACCGGTTGGAATCGGAACGAGACGACCCTCACCCCTTCCAACGTCAGAGCCGGTTCGTTCGGCGTCTTGTTTGCAAAGAAGCTCGGCGACGCAGCGAACGACTGGGTCGACGCGCAGCCATTGGTTGTTTCAGCGTTGAGCGTAAATGGGACAACACAGGATGTCGTATACGTCGCTACCGAAGCCAACAACATTTACGCCTACTCGGCTTCCACCGGCGAGCTGCTCCTCCAACGGAACCTCGGGACTCCGGTACCGCAATCGAAGCTTCCCGGCGGCTGTGGGAACAACGGTCCCACCGTCGGGATCAACTCCACGCCGGTGATCGATCGGAGTGCCCAAACACTGTACGTGGTCTCGTTCAAGATGCTGGGCGGCATGCCAACCTATCAGCTCCACGCTCTTGACATCACCACCTTGGCTGACAAAGCGGGTTCTCCGACCTCGGTCTCGGCTTCGCATACCCTGACGAACGGCACGACCTACCATTTCGCCGCACAGTTCAGCCGGCAGCGTGCCGGTCTCCTTTTGGCAAACGGCAACGTCTACGCCGCTTTCGCCAGCTTTTGCGACATACGCGCCGATCAGTCGAGAGGCTGGGTGTTGGGATGGAAGGCGAGCATGCTGTCACCGCTGCCTGCGAATCAGTTGATGGACAAGCTGTCGACTTCACCCAACAACTTTTTTCTGTCATCCATCTGGATGTCCGGGTATGGCATTGCCGCAGGCCCTACGGGCTCAATTTTCTTTGTCACTGGAAACTCGGACCCATCTGGTACGACCTACACACCTCCAAATAACATCCAGGAAAGTGTGGTGAGGCTCTCTGCCGACTTGACCACCTTGGAGGACTATTTCACCCCTTCAGGTACTAATGGCGTCGCGTCGCTAGATTCGAGGGACGACGATTTCGGTTCTGGTGGGGCCATGGTTATACCGGATATCCCCGGTCAATCAACTGGCACCGTCGTTGCTGGAGGAAAGCGCGGCCGTCTGTACCTTATCAAGCGGGCTCCGATGGGTCACAACGATTCGTTCCAAGCGCTTTCCATCGTCGATTTCGGTTCCTGTTGGTGCGGTCCATCGTATTTTATGGGACCGGACGGCGTCCGCCGCATCGTCAGCAGCGGCGGCAGAACCATCAACGTATGGAAGGTTCCTGCAACGCCGGCGCTGCAACTGGACAAATCTTTCCCTAGCATCCACTCCGGCCAGGACGGTGGTTTTTTCACGACGATTTCATCGAACGGCACAACAGCCGGGTCCGCGATAATCTGGGCCGTCGGTCGCCCCACCCAAACTACTGCGCCAGCGAACGTGACGCTATACGCCTTCGACGCCTCAGGTGGCACAACACCGCTCTTCTCGTCCGTCGCCGGCTCCTGGCCTCGCAACAACTCCAACGCCAACATCGTGCCGACTGTCGCCAACGGCAAGGTCTTTGTCGCCAGCTTCGCGGCCCTGAACATCTTCGGTCCGGGCGGGACGCACGCTCCTCTCGTAGTCCCACCGCCAGCTTCTCCGCCGGCACCTCTACCCAGCCAAATCTATGGAATTGTCACTTCGGTAGGCACCTTGCAAATAGCCATCCAACCTCAGACCGGAGGCCCTGCGCTCGTTGACACTTCGGCTGCCGAACAGGCTCACCTGAGCGTTCCCCTCGTCGTCGGAAAGGCCGTCCACGTCTTCGGCCCCTTCAGCAGTGGAGCGTGGCACGCGGAACGAATTCTTCGTGCTAAGGACTCCCCTGAATCTTGGGTGCCGACGAACTGACGCCCTTGCCAGTTCCATTTTGTGCCGGAACCGATTGACGCTAATGGAAGAACTGCTGCAATCGGTTTCAATCTGAACGAAGTTCGAGTGTCGATGATGGCATGCTGTTCATGCAGGCCTCCCTGCACCGGCCAGACGTTTGGCCACCTGGTCATAAAACGCCAGCGGGCGACGCGCAACCGGCGTCGCCGGCAGTGGTGCGGCATGCTGGGTTGCCTGTTTCTGACGGTCGTGTGAGCGGCGATGGCCCGGCAGTAGCGAGGTTCGTCGACGGCCTTCGAGTACAGGATGAACGGCCAGCAACTCCCCATCCTCGTATATGCGGATCTCGTGAGCCAGGCTGTGAACGTCGAGTGTCCGCCTGCGCGTACGGTCCGGCACGCTGTAGTAGTTGCCGCCGACGGATACGAGCCCTTCGTGACTGACGCGCCGCTCAAGCCGGATCACACCGTTAAACGTTCCAGCGGGCAACGTCTGCAACGCGGGCCGCTCCTCGCTGAAGTGCTGGGCGACCACACGATGCGTGGTGCCGTGCAGGCGAACGTTGGCGACCGTGTGGAGCCACTCGCGCAGTTGACGGTTCATGTCTCCGAGATTCTGGAAGCGACGTGCCAGGAAGAAGTCCTGCCGGATGCACCGGTGGGGGCTTTCGACCTTGCCCTTGGTCTTGGCGCGATAAGCCTTGCACGCACGTGGAGCAAAGCTGTAGTGCTGCGCAAACGCGACCAGCTTCGCGTTGTAGACGATGTGCTTCTCAAGCTCTCCGAGCACCGCGGTCTTCATCCAGTCGTAGAGAATCTCGCGCGGCACCCCGCCCAGATGTTCGAACGCTTCCATGTGACAGCGCAGCACCGTCTGCAGGTCCTGATGCTCAACGAATCGGCCCCACAGGTACCGGCTGTGTCCAAGGACAATCGAGAACAGCCAGATCGAGCGTCGCTGGCCCGGTGCGTCGTCGAATTCAACGTTGAAGTGTGCGAAGTCAACCTGCGCCTGATGGCCGGCGGCGGTCTCGAAGCGCACTTCGAAGCCGCGTTAGCGCGGCGGCCGAACCATTGGCGCGAGCCCGGTGTTCCATCAGCCCGCATGGATGGCGTCATGGCTCTTTGATTGCGCGTGATCCATCGCCGACGAGGATCCCAAGATCGATGGGGATCCCGAACTTGTGCGCAGCAGATATCCATCACGAAAGCGGGCGTCGTGCCGGGGTGCCGTTTGAAGACCGCCGATCTGGGACCGCCGTGCGGCTATCGGCAGAGGCCGGACGACCGGACCGCGATCCCTCCCTGGTCGGCTGGACCGGGGGTGGAATCCTCGATGACTTGAGACGGCGCCACATTGCCGGTCGCTCCCGGCGCGAACACGAGAATGCGCCTGTTCGGCTCGGCAACAAAGAGCCGCCCGTCGGAGGAGACGCTGATCTTGTTTGCGCCGGGAAAGCCAGGCCCAGTGATTCCCGTGGCTGGACCGCTGATCGTCCGCACCGGCGGCACGTTGCCGCTCGCCCCGGCGGCGAATACGCTCACCTGGATCTGCGTGTGGTCTGTGGTCGTGTTGTAGACGAACAATTCGTTCGTACGCGGATCGAGAGCGATCGTCAGGTTGTTGGATGCTGCCCCACTTCCCCCACCCGCCAGCAGGCCGGTGTTGCTACCCGTGAGGCTGCGCAGAAGCGCCGGGGAGGTAATGCTCCGGGCCGTGCCAAGCGTGTCGATGATCGCCGCCCCCCGGTCGCCGTAACCCGCAAGCAGCAGATTGTCCTCGTTATCGACGGCAAGGCTCACGTTCACCCCGAGACTTGGATTTGGATCAGAAATGAAAATCGGATGGAGCAGCAACCCAGTGCTGTCGACGGGAGCGACAAAGAGCGGGCCAGCCTCGGCGCGAATGCTCAAGATGAAGTCGTTGAGGTGGGAATCCACCGCGATGCTCACCAGATCATTCCCCGGCAACGTGAACGAGCGACTGGGCGCCGCATTGTCCTCGGCCTTCGGCGGAAAGATGTCGACGGTGCCGTTGGTGAGAAACTGCGCGACGTGAAAGAAGTCGTTCTTGCTGAAAGCGATCGCCCGAGCGGTGCCGAAGGTGGTGGGCGGCCCTTCCAGCACCTGGCAGGGCTTGGTCGCTCCGTTGGCGCGCAAGGAGTAACCGCGAATCTGATCATTCAGACCGATGAAGACGGCGTCGTCGGGGCAGGCGGCTTGCGCCAGCCGGACCCCGAACAGCGCACTGATGATGGCGACATATAGCGCGAGTTTCATGATAGGCCCCCTTAGCTAATTCCTCGGCTAGGGTTAGGGAGAAGCGTTTTGCACTCCTTGAGCATAGATCCGCTGAGCGGGAGCCGAGAAATAAAGTTTCGCGAATTGGAACCGGTAGTTCTGGCGGGCGATGCGACGGAACGCCCATCGATATCGAACGGTAATCCAAGCGCATTCGGGCGTCTTGACTAACAGACTGCTGAAATACAGCCGCGCAGGAATGGCTTACCACCACCTGCGCGGTTGACGCCGCGATCTTTTCGCAGGTGCAATTTCAACGTGAATCCAGCGACGTGAGGCCAGTTTTGAGAGAAATGCGATTGGCGCTGCCACGCGGCTATAAGATGCTATGTGGGACTACCGGAGAAAGGTCCGTTTAGCTAAAACGGAATTTCCAACTCTGTGCGAAGGAGACGGAAATGTCCACGACCCAAGCAGTCCCACAAGACGAGAATACGGCAATCGACG
>NZ_VZQQ01000114.1 GCF_014397785.1 Paraburkholderia podalyriae | reverse complement strand
ACAAACGCCATGGTGCACCCGCGCGTACGATCCAGCGTAGCGCGTTGAACATCTCGCGCAGTTCGTAACGGCGTTGCGGTGCGTCCTTGTTCATCAAGGTCAGGTACGGAGCGGCGAAGTACCATTCTTCGTCCGACACATCCGTTGGGTATGGCCTGCGTTTTTTCATCCTGCCCGGATACCAGGTCCGACAAAAAGTGCCTAACACCCTCTATGCGGCTGCGACGCATCACAGCACGACGTTCCTCGGTCCACGGCAAAGGACTGTTCGCGCTGCAGCCCATCGCTGCAGGCGATCGGCTCATCGGGTACAAGGGCGAAGTGACCAGTTCGCGCCGCGCCGCCGCCAGCCAGCAATCCGAAAACGGGCATACCTTTGTTTTTGGTCTGTCCGACGGCCGTGTAATTGATGGCAGCCGCAGCGGCAACAGCGCCCGCTTCCTGAACCATGCATGCACACCCAACTGTGAGGCAGTCGAGGCCGGCGATCGGGTTTTTATTCATGCGGTCACTGCCATCAAGCCCGGTGACGAACTTTTCATTGACTACGGCCTCGTCGTCGATGGCGATGTCACCGAGGAGGTTCGGAAAATGTACGCCTGTCATTGCGGCGGCTCTGCATGCCGTCAATCGATGCTCGGCGAGACAGCGACTTCGTCGTAAACTAACCGACGAACGTCTCAGGGGCACCCGAGAATGCTCGCCATGCTTTTAACTCAATGCGCGACGCGCGATCAGACCGTCAGCGCAGACTGATGTCGACGCTGAACCAGCCTTCAAGCATGCGCCAAAATCAACGATAGCTTCCGGGGCCCAGCGGTCGCTCGCCTTGGCAGCCTTGCGACGAGTCGTCGGCCATTGCCGACGTTGGGGCGGTCTGGGCTGTGCGTCAGCAATGTGGCGGATTGCTGACGGCGGCGGCATCGAGCAGCTAGACGGCAGCTTCCTGCATCAGCGAACTCACACTCCCGTTTAGGTTTGTTCGATGCCTGCCCTCGACCATGGAGCTCGTGAGCGAACGACCACGTGTACGGGCAGGCATCGAACAAACCTAAACGCGGAACAAACCTAAACGCGTGCTGCCGATCGCAGCCTCGCGAGGTTCAAGCAACATATGTCAATTGCATGAGGCGGCACGTGGCCATCTACGGCCGTTCGTTCGTGCCCTCAGACTGGCACTCAAACGTCGGCTGCGCGCAAGATTCAGTAGCCGGCTTTCCACTAACTGCGCCTCGCGAAGCGGCGCGACAAGCTGAAGCAATGGTTCGTTCGGGAAGCAGACCGTCCCTTCTGGCAGGGCCGCCGCGTCACCGGTAAAATGCAGGTCCGAAAGCGACGCGATGAATTCCGGCGTGAATCGTCCGCTTCGTTGCAACCAGTCGCAATCGTCGTCGCGCAGACGCAGCGTGGTCAGGTACCCGATGGCCTGTTCCAGCCCCGCTGCGACAAGGAAATTGCGCTGCGGCGGCAGCGTCCGGACGAACAGTTCGAACACCCAAGCTCGTTCATCCCACGCTCGAAATACGCCTGCAGCATGGTGAGTTCATACAGGTCGATCAAAAGCGCGCCGTCGGCGGACGGCATCCCGGACATATTGCTGATCGACATTCTTCGCCTCCTGATGCCTGGCGGAAGGGCCTCTGTTGTTCGCGCATACCGTTACGAGCAGCGGCAGACAGCCTATGCCATCGTCGTGAATCCTCGCTGCTGCTGCACTTAAGGCTCGAGCACATATGTGCCTGGCGCGTCGCAGAGCCCCGATTCGGTGGTCATCGCGCGAGGGGCGATCCTGTCGCCGGAATGCGCGACGAGCCAGTTTTGCCAGCGCGGCCACCACGAGCCCTCCTGTGCCGGAGTCTGCGCATGCCACTCGTCCGGGTCCAGATAGGGGGCATCCTTGCCCCGTGTACTGAGGCGGTAGCTGCGTCCGGCGTGCCCAGGCTCGGAGACAATACCGGCATTGTGCCCCCCCGAGGTCAGCAGGAAACTAATCTCCGCGCGGCTTAACAGATGCAGCTTGTAGACCGAGCGCCACGGCGACACGTGATCCCGTTCGGTGGCCACCACAAACAGCGGCAGCCTGAGATCGGCGAGCGCCACCGCACGGCCGAGTGCGTGGTACCGACCCTCGGCGAGCGCATTGCGCAGGTAAAGCTCGCGCAGCGTTTCACTGTGCAGCCGGTATGGCAGGCGCGTCGTGTCCGCGTTCCAGGCCATCAGGTCCGTGGGCTTGGTATGCTCGCCGAGAAGATACTCGTGCATCATCCGTGACCAGATCAGGTCGCGCGAATGGAGCAACTGGAAGGCACGTGCCAGCTGCCGGCCGTCGAGATAGCCCTGGTCCCACATGAGCGCGTCGAGATCTGCAAGTTCGCTCCACCCGACGAACAGACCCAGTTCACCGGGCTCGCTGAAATCAGTCTGCGCCGCGAAGAGCGTCATCGTCCTGAGGGACGTCCTGCTGTCTCGCGCAAGCGCTGCCGCACCGATGGCAAGCAACGTTCCCCCCAGGCAATAGCCGACCGTATGGATCGAGGAGGCGCCGCTCATCTGACACACGCGTGTTATCGCATCGAAGATACCGCGCTCCAGATAATCGTCCAGCCCGAAGTTGCGCGCGTCCTCGCGCGGGTTTTTCCACGACACCATAAAGACGGTGTGGCCGTGCTCCACCAGATAGCGTACGAGCGAGTTGTGCGGCGACAGGTCGAGAATGTAGTATTTCAGGATCCAGGAAGGCACGATGAGTACGGGTTCAGACCATACCGCAGTGGTTTGCGGTGCGTACTGGATCAGCTCGATCAGTTCGTTGCGGTACACCACCCTGCCAGGCGTGATTGCGACACGCTGTCCCACGTAGTGGGCGACGCACCGCTGGGGCGAGGTGCGCGGGCTGTAACCGGCCAGCACTTCCTGCTGGTCGTCCAGCCAACGGCGCCCGCCTTCGACGAAATTGCGCCCGCCCGTCTCCATCATCGCGCGCAACACTTCCGGGTTGAGCCACCAGCAATTGCTGGGCGAAAGCATATCTATCCACTGCCGCGCTGCAAAACTGACCATGTGCTGATGGTGCGGCGTGACACCGTCCAGACCCGTGGTGGCACTCTGCCAGAACGACTGCGTCTGGAAGAACGCATCGCGCAGCAGACTGAATGGCCAGCGTCCCCAGTCCGGATCGGCGAAACGCGGATCGCCCACCAGGTTGGGGTCCGCCGTGGGGCGAGCAGAATCTGGCTGCAGACGTGGCATCAACCGAAAGAACTGTTGCACGCATTGCTGCCAAAGCGCGTACTGTTTGCCCGGCGAACGGGCCAGGTGCAGCGACCAGTCCAGCCACGCCAGTTGCAGCGCGGGTGCCGGTACCCAACCGACCGCCCGGCCGAATAGCGCACGCGTCTGTCGATCAAGCAGCTCGGCAGCGACATCGGGCGGCGTCCCGGTGCATCTGCCGTCAACAGGACGCTCGCCCAAGGGCGCAGGGCCCGCAGATGCTGACGATCCGGCGTGTTTGGGTCGGGTGACGGTTTCAGTCATCGTTTCGTCAAGCCTTTTTCACGTAAGCATTACACCATCCCTTCGCATAGACCAGCTTCCCACCGTAGATCGGACACGGACCGGTCCCGGCGCCGGGCTTGCCCTGATAGAGCTGGCAATTGGCGCACGTCTGCCCGGTCTGGTACCTGGGAAACTTTGCCTTGTCTACCTTCGCGGCGTCCATCTTGTATCCAAGCGACACCGCCGTCGGGTCATTTTCAGGGAGCACTGTAGCGTCCGCTTGCGACGCGCCGGGAAGGACCGTCGCTGATGCAACAGAAGCGGTAAGTATCATGAAACGACGACGGGTGAGTGACATGGCAGGACTCCTTTCCCACAGCGGAACCGACGGTTTCAGGCATGACGTCAGTCTTCTGGCCGATCAGGGCGGGAGGAACCGATCGGTCCCTGCAGGATCTGGCCTCACCAACCGATGAAGCCGACGCATCACTCGCTTAGCAAGCATCGTACCTGCGATTTCATCGACCCGTTTGGACGTTTGTTGTTGCGGGCCCGCTGCGCGTGAAATGGCTGGCCTGTCAGGATCCGGACTTCATTCTGGCCTTCGAACATCCGGCGATCCCTGCGATACCCGCCACCCGCGTTGACTGCAAAATAAAGTCGGGGCGCCATGATTTACCCCGGAATTTGGGCGCATGCATGGTGGGCGCATGCATGGGGCCTCATTGGTCACTCACGCGGCAGCCAGCGACCGCACGAGGAGGTGCGCATCGAATGGCTTTTCGCATCGCGGGTAGTCGCGATACGCAGCATCGAGCGCCTCGGCGCCCCTCGGCGCCCTAACCGGTAACGAAGACGAAGCGAACATGGCGCCGCGTCAGCGCGTCGGCGATGGAATACGACTTTTCGCCATGAAGGTTGACGTCGAGTACCGCGCCATCCAGCGTATCAGCCTCGTCCTCAACAAAGGCCAGCGCCTCCTCGGCCCAGCCGATCGGGCCCACGACCGTTGTGCCGGCTTCAGCAAGCAGCGCGGCGAGACCTGGCGCGACCAGAAATAGCGGCGCACGGTGGTTCGTTGCTTGCGGTCCCGCGATGGGGGACGAGGTACGAAGGATGCGCCGGAAATCGCATGCGCAGCTGGCACCGGCCCGACAATACCGCTTCGCCATCGAGACTTGCGGGCCCGGAGCGCGCCATGACGCTGCTGCAAACAAAACCCATCGACGTGCTAGAGGCCCAGGCGGCCCAGACTGAGGAGGAACTGCAGCAACGGGGGCGAACACGCGCTCCGGCGCGCGCTCTCCGCGCTGGACCTCAGCCTGCCTGGCATCGGCTGCATCATTGGCGCCGGGATTTTCGTGCTGACCGGACACGCGGCCGCGGCGAATGCGGGACCGGCGGTGGTGATTTCCTTCGTGCTCGCCCTACACTTATACTTACGCGACACTGGGCGAACTCGTCGCGTGGATTATCGGCTGTGATCTGATCCTCGAATACTGTATTGGCGCCACTAGCGTCGCGATTGGCTGGTCTGGCCATGTCGTCAGTCTGCTGCGCAGTTTCGGCGTAACCATTCCCGACCGGTTCGCACGCGGCCCGCTCGCCTACGATCCGGTCGCCGCAGGACCAGCACGCCAGTGCAAGCGATTGTTAAGGCGAACAGGGCACTGGCGGCGATCGGCATGATGCTCGGATTGCCGGCCGACACCTGGCTATGTCTCGTCAACTGGATGGCTATCGGCACCGTTATCCATTTCAGTTACGGGATCCGGCACAGCACGATACGCGCCAGGATCGATCCAGCGGTCACGGCTGCTGCCCCGCACATGAGCGCAGACATCTCCGCTCTCTGGCGAACCGGAGTCAACCGTCGCCGGTACGGTCCTGCCGTGAACCGGCTTCGGAGGATTGGGCCATGCCCATGAATGTCGCACACAAGCTGATCCGGTCTCACCTGATCGAGGGCGACATGACGCCCGGGGGGGAGATCGGCATCTCGATTGACCAGACGCTGACGCAGGATGCGACCGGCACGCTCGTTATGCTGGAGCTCGAGGCCATGGGACTGGACCGGGTGAGGACCGAAGTCAGCGTGCAGTATGTGGACCATAACCTGATCCAGGAGGACTACCGCAATGCCGACGATCACCTCTTTCTGAAGAGCGCCGCGCAACGCTTCGGCCTGTGGTACTCACGGCCCGGCAACGGGGTCAGCCATCCGTGTCATCAGGAGAACTTCGGCAAACCGGGCAGGACGCTGCTCGGCTCTGATAGTCACACGCCCGCCGCTGGCGCAATCGGCATGCTGGCCATCGGTGCGGGCGGACTCGAGGTCGCGCTGGCGATCGCAGGTGAGCCGTTCTTCACGCGCATGCCCGAGATCTGGGGCGTGAAACTGACGGGCCGGTTGCCCGACTGGGTAAGTGCGAAGGATGTGATCCTCGAGATGCTCCGCCGTCATGGGGTCGATGGCGGCGTCGGCAGGATCATCGAATACTACGGTCCAGGGCTTGATGGACTCAGCGCCATGGACCGGCATGTCATTGCAAACATGGGTGCCGAACTCGGTGCGACCACCACCGTTTTCCCCTCCGATCAGGAGGTCCGGCGCTTCCTGCGTGCGTGGGGACGGGAAGCCGACTGGACCGAACTGATAGTTGACCCTGGTGCGACCTATGATGTTCGTGACGAAATCGATCTCGGGCGCCTCGAGCCGCTGATCGCCATGCCGTCGAGCCCGGACAACGTGGTTCCCGTGCGCGAGGTCGCGGGCGAGCCGATCCATCAGGCTTACATCGGTTCATCCGCCAATCCCGGTTACCGCGACTTCGCGATAGCGGCAACCATGGTACGCGGACGCGCCGTGCATGACCGTGTGTCGTTCGACGTGAATCCCACCTCACGGGCACAGCTCGAAATGCTCGTGAGCGACGGCCATATCGTGAACCTGCTTCATGCCGGCGCGCGCCTGCATCAGGCCGGCTGCAACGGCTGCATCGGCATGGGTCAGGCACCCGCAACCAACGGGCTGTCGCTGCGCACCGTGCCGCGCAATTTCCCCGGCCGCTCGGGCACGCCCGAAGACAGGGTGTGTCTCGTCAGCCCCGAAACCGCCACTGCGTCGGCCCTCACGGGTGAGATCACGGATCCGCGCACGCACGGCATGCCGTATCCGCGCGTTGCCGATCCGGATCATCCAATCGTCCATCGCGAGATGTTCGACCCTCCGCTGTCCGCTGAAAAAGCGTTGCGGGTGACGCTGCTCAAAGGCCCGAATATCGCCTCACTGCCGGCGTTCGAATCGCTGCCCGACATGATCGAAATGCCGGTGATGCTGAAAGCGGGAGATAACGTCTCCACAGATGAAATCATGCCGGCCGGCGCGCGGGTGCTGCCGCTTCGCAGCAACATCCCGGAAATTGCGAATTTTGCGTTCGAGCGGATCGACCCGGCCTATGCGCGGCGTGCGAAGGAAACTGGTGATCACCTTGTTGTTGGCGGATCCAATTACGGGCAGGGTTCAAGCCGCGAACACGCAGCGCTGGCGCCACGCTTTCTTGGACTGCGTGTTGTACTGGCGAAAAGTTTCGCACGCATCCACGCGCAGAATCTCGTAAATTTTGGCGTGCTCGCGCTGACCTTCGACGATCCCGCCGACTATGACGGCATCGCGGTCGGCGACGTGCTGCGGCTTGACGACGTCCACGATGCGCTGACCAGGAGTCACGGACTGACCGTCAAGAACACGACGCGGGGCGGCACCTTCGAAGTTCACCACGCGATGTCGCTCCGGCAGACCCAGTATGTACTGCGCGGGAGCCTCATCAACTGGATGAAGGAGCGTCTTGCGGGCCACGCGGGAACCAGTGCAACATGATCCGCTCACGCTCGACGCCGCCGGCGTCGCCGGACTGTACGCAGATCCTCGTGCCGCCGGATGATCTCGCCATTCGCATCGTCTCCTCACGCAACAGTCCTGTCGACGGTCCCCGCTACCGGCTGACCGTGCGCGCAATCCGGGGTACGCTGCAGGTCGTAGCTGCATGGAAAGCGCTCGGGCAGTACGCCGCTGATGTCGAGCGCGTCCAGATCGGTATTGACAACCGTCACGGCTTCGAGGAGATCACCTTCACGTTCGGCGACATTTCGTCCGGAGCGCTCGTCCGGTTGGTGAGACGGCAGATCGCGCTGCCCTGGACGCTCGACGCCTATTTCCATTCTGACAACAACGCGACCGCCTGATCGTACGCGCATATGCAAAAGCGGGGGGCTATCGGCTCCCGTTCGTGTCAGCCGAGACCTGCAGCAGGAGCCCGCGGATGGCGTTGAGCAGGCAGACTGCCTGCACCGGCTTGAGAAGGAACACGTCCCACGGCCGCCCTGCCGAGGGCGGCGGAAGCGTGCCGGCGGCCATAACCAATAGCATTCCCGCTGTTGCGCGACTGCGCCGCAGGCGCCTGCACAGTTCCACACCATCGAGCCGGGGCATTTTCAGTCCGTCACCACGAGCGCCGGTAATTCGATACCGGCCGCGGCCAGTGCCGCCTCGCCGTTCTGTGCGGTCAAAACATGATAACCCTCCGGCTCCAGCAGGAACCGGAGGGGCGGTCAGGATGTTGGGATCGTCATCGACAACAAGGATGGTGGGCACCACAGCATTACCGATAGTGAGACTTTCAAACTGCTGAAACCGCAATGGACAATGGCAGAATCTGGCGTCCGCATTTTTTGATTTGCAATCCTACTCTTTGTCAAAAATTTCACCTTTCCTCGGCCAACTTGAGAAGGGCGTCCTCTCATGTCAGCTTGCCACATCCGCCGTACCACGTAACGGATCTGCGCTCACGAGAACGTCGAAGGTTGTTGTAGGGAAAGAAAACTATAATGGCCCGGCCCATTCACTTCCGGATCGGCCGCATGATGTGTCCCTCTCATGCAGCGCAAGAGCATTGGGTGTCGTGGCCATCTGGCGCCGGCCCCCTTCTCCGCTCGAGCCGGTCCAACCTATTCAGCCATGCATACCCCATTCCGCTTTTCCTCCGCGGCTTTCGTGCTTGCGCTTGCGACCGCACTGTCTGCGTGCTCGACACCGAAGCCGCTTTACCAGCAAGAACAGTTCGACGCAGGCGATAGCCCTTATATGCACAATTTCGCCGGGAAGGCAGAGCTCGCCTGCGAAGCCGCCCGCCGTGCGTTGCTCAGCCAGGGATATATCGCCAGTTCGACGAGGCCCGATTCGGTCGACGGCTCGAAAAATTTCCAGCCCACCGGCGATACGCACGCGGTGATTGAAATCCATGTGGTCTGTACAACCGACGACCCCAAAAGCAACAGCAGTATCGCGTACGTGAACGCAGTGCAGGATCGCTATGCGCTGAAGAAGAGCAACACGTCGGCGAGCGTCGGACTGAGCGTGTTCGGATCGCTGTCGCTGCCGATCGGCTCAAGCGATGACTCGATGGTGAAAGTTGCGAGCGAGACGATTCCTGCCGGCGTTTTCTATCAGCGTTTCTTTGCGCTAGTCGACCACTACCTGAAGGCCGACTCCGCCCAGCCGGACGCCGTCGCCGCCGCGGCAGCGCCGAAGGAGACGCTGCCGTCAATGAACGACGCCGTGCCGCCGATCGGGGCAGCCCAGACAGGTAATGATCCGGAGAAGGCGACGAGCGCCAGGTAAGGCGTCGACGGTATGGCGCGCCCGGATGTGTGCTCGAGCCGCGTTTGGTCCGCCCACTTTCCCGGCTAGCATGCAGCGACGAAGAGGCGAACAGCCTGACGTGCCATGTTGCCGTGTACGGACCCGCCTGGCAGCAGACGCGAACCGCCGCGGTCGTCAGCCCGGTCGTAAACTTCGGCGCATAAACGGCGTCATGCTCGCGCTGTCCCAGTGCAGATCGGGCGGCCCTCGAAGTTGGGCCGCGGCAAGTGTCCGGAACAACGCTCAAGCCTGCATCATATTGGCTTGCGGGCTCATAGGGTGCGACATCTCAGTGACGGCGTGCGAAGGCCCGAAGAAGGGAATCTCCGTCCTGCGTAATTCGAGGCCGCACCGTACCGCCGGCAAGCTGCTCCATGGCGACGAGCTGGCGTTCGAGCAACGTGTCAAGTTCCTGCCGCTCGGCAATATGGTCGGCCGAGTCCCTGACGAGCATCAATGTCGCAAATTCATGGGCGCTGAGCATTCCTGTCTCCTGGTCGTTCGAGTAGGTGCCGTAGGGGATTGCGCCGGCTACTGGCCTGTGGGCCGTGCCTGCCCGGCTAAGGTCGCTGTCGGCGACGCATTACCGATGGCGCGTTTGGCTGCGATTGGCAGCGGGGAGTTGATGATAGAAGCAGGCTCGGGAGCGGAGCAATCCGGGTCGTCCCGCATATTGGACATATTGAAGGTCTTCCGCGCGTGAAATAGCGTCACCCAGCTTCAACGCCGGCTGCCCCGTGCACAGTCGCGAGAGCACCCAACTGGCCTCACCTGATCAACCTGCCGCTCCACCGGTCACGGTCGCTCCAGAACGGACACCACGGACAGATTTCGCCTTCCGGATAGTCGATGCCTTCCTCATGCGGGCACCCGATGATGCGATCGACGGCGACGACCGAACGCGCACCATGCTGTTCAATGAACCGGACGACTGCTTCGGTGATTTCCGGATCGGTTCTCGCATCAGACGTTTCACAGAACCACCGCTCAACAGGATCAGCATCCGCGCCTTCGTACGCGACGATGCCGACGGCAACCTTCGTCGCCCGCCTGTCATCGGGCCCATAGCAGGCCACCGTTGCGACCGGGTAGCCGCAGAAGCCCTTGCGGCTTTTTTTCGCGAGTCTGTCCCGGTACCACTGCGCTTTCAATGTCATGTCGCCTCCGTGCCTCCGCGCGACTGGCCGATGCGACTACGGCATCAGCGGTAATCGTGGCCGCCGATCGTCATACTCACCGGTGCTGCACTTTCCGTGTCGCCATGTAGGTGTCGAACAGGCCCGCATGCAGCCGGCTGAGCTCCTGGCGCAGCCCGATGAGTTCATGCTGGTCGCCTTCGTGCTCCCGGCGCAGGATCTCTCCGAGCAGGGCCGTCGCGCGCGATGCCGCCTGGTCACGCTGCACGCGCGCCTCACCTAACCTGCCGGCGAGCGCCGGCTCACCAGCAGCAGCCATGCCGGGAACCACGAATAGTCGTCGACCTCGCCGGTGCCGGGGAACTCCGCATCGAAGCGCTGGCGTAGCGCGTCCAGCGAAGCATCACCCAAGGCGGGCAACAACGCCACGAACCTCGCGGGCGCCAGCCACGCCAGCTGCGCGAGCAGCGGCCACGCCGCATCCAGGCCGGCCGCCCGGTAGCGTGCCTCGGTCATCCACGCAAGCGGTGCCGGGATGCGCGACCAGGACTCAATGGCTTCGACTGCTTCAATCGCAGCCGCCCTGTCGCCCGCCAAAAGCCACAGCGGCACGGCGTGACTGTCTGCGTCGGCGGTACGAAACGGTAGCGATTCAGCCCGCTGAGCAAGCGCTCGCCAGCACGGCGTGAGCCACGACTGGACATTCTGCGCGGGCAGCACCCGCCGGGCGGCAGGTACGACCTCGTCCGGCTCTGTCGCAGTAAGGTCAACGGGTCAAGCAGCGGTGATATGCGGAGGATTGCTTATGAAACGAGCGAGTAGAACTGCTGTGCGGGAGACAGCGGAGTCTCGCCCCGACATTTCATCTGCCCTTTCTTGATCATGTGCATTAATTCGACGCCACTCAGAAT
>NZ_VZQQ01000113.1 GCF_014397785.1 Paraburkholderia podalyriae | reverse complement strand
AGGATCAAGCCACCGCGCAGCACGCCCGCTTCACATCACACGCAATACAAAGGTGCCGGGATGAAATCTGATCCGCTTACCTGACGATCGAACACGGCTTGACAAACAAGTCCCCATAGAAGCGGCCGTTCAGCGATCGGCGATTCCACGGTACTGAACGACCGAAATGGTGGATAAGTTACGGGCCACGACACCTACGATGACGACAGCTTGCACTGGCGGAACCGGCCGTTCGCCGATGGCAACGACGAGGAGCGCACCGCAATCTCCAATTTCACGCTGTTATGGAGCGTAATGGAGGGACGCGTGCTCGATAGGAAAGCGAATCCGACCTCGCTGCTTGCGGCTGTGAAGGCGCTCGCCCAGCGAGGCCCGTTGCGGTTAAGTTCGTTTGAGGCGAGCTTGACCTACTTCCGCGATCGTTACTTCCAAGGTGGCGAGTTCACATATCACTTTGAAAACCTCTTATTCAGGAAGCCCGATTGCCGTCCGCTCGTGGAGGGCGTGCTAAGCGGAAGCGATGACGACCTGGAGCACGTCGTCGGTGCATTGCTGCTCATTACCTACCGCTTGAGGAATAACCTATTCCACGGTGAAAAATGGAAATATGGCATCCGAGAGCAGCAGGAGAACTTTCGGCATGCCTCCGATATTCTAATGCGCATCATCGAGTTGCACCCAGCCTAAGCGATGGTTTGCGCTCTCTGCCATCAAGACAAGGTGTTACGAAAATCGCATATCTATCCGGAGTGGCTTTACAAGCCGCTGTACGACGAGAAACGGCGGCTAGAGGTCCTGTCGATCATCCCGGAAGGGCACAACGAGTTAAAGCAAAAGGGGATGCGTGAATACCTTTTGTGCGACGACTGCGAGCAGAAGATTTCAGCCTGGGAGGGCTATGCTCGCTCCGTGTTCGTCTCACCTGAGAAACCGCTGGAGGTGTCACGCGAAGGAGCATTGCTTAGCATCCGCGGCTTGAACTATGCGAAACTCAAGTTGTTCGAGCTGTCGATTCTGTGGCGTGCTGGAATATCGAGGCTGCCGTTTTTTGAAAAGGTTCAGCTAGGTCCGGCGCACGAAGAGCGCTTAAGACAGCTCTTGCTGGCATGCGACCCTAGTGATCCCGACCGCTATGGTGCGGTCATGTTCGGCCTCAAGGTTGGAAAGCTACCCGAAACGCTCCAGGTAATCGCTGAGCCCCGACCGATCCGTAACTATGGCATCAGGGCATACAACCTCACGTTCGGTGGATTCCTCTGGGTGTTCCACGTCTCGAGCAGTGTCCCACCGCCGTTGCTTCGCCAGTGTTTCCTACGTGAAGACGGCTCGCGGCTCATCAGCGTCCGCAACGCACTCGAAATGCGCAACCTTGAGGCTTTTGCACAGGAACTTAACCGCCTAGGGCGAGCGCCCTAGGATGTGCTGAGTTCTGGAAACTGAAGTCGTTGTCTTGGCCAACACGACTGCACGAATGACCGTAGCGCCCTTGGAAGTTGCCTTTAGGGTGGCGGCGAAACGAACGGCAGAAGTGGGTCGAGTGCAGCCCGTCGCGGCCATCAGGCAGCGCGATGGCACAGGTGTGAAGCCTGATGGTTCAGCAATTTCAGCCACCGAAACGTCAATGCTCAAACCAGCTGGCCATAAGAACGTACCTGGGCGGCGCAGTCCAGCGTGTTCCGTGCGTTCCACTCTGGCCAAGCTTGCCCGAGCCCAGCTATTTCCGTTTCCCAACAGCACGGCAAATTGTGTCCGTCCTGAAGGGAGGAGCCTAAAAATTTATTTGCTTTTCGAAACGCACTACTAAGATGAAGTGTTGGGCGGTTTGAAGGCTTTCGGGCTTGCTTTCCCTGGTCACAATATCCTGCGTTCCGCGACAACGACTTTTCCTTGAATAGTCGTGACAATTCGGTGACACCGAACAGGAGGATGTATGTCGCACGGAACACAGCTCTGTCCGAGCATCGCTGTCATGTTGCGGGCCCTTTACGCACTGCTGCTAATTGCGACGGCAAACCCCGCCCCCGCGCAGATCATCAGCACCGTCGCGGGCCCCGGTCAGGGCGGCGTAGGTGCGGCCGGAATCCAGGCCAACGCCATCGCGGTGGACCGATGGGGAAACATATATACCGCCGAACCGACATTTCTCGTCGTTCGCCGCATCGATCACGCGAGCGGAACCGTTACCATCATTGCCGGCACCGGGCAAGCAGGCTATAGCGGCGACGGCGGCCCTGCGACGCAGGCCATGCTCCACGATCCGACAGGGGTTGCGCTTGACAGGGCAGGTAACGTATTCATTGGCGATTTCGGCGTTGGCGTGCGAAGAGTGGATCGGGAAACCGGGGTCATCACCACAGTTGCCGGCCCGGGCAATCCCGGCGTACCTAACCGTGGTGACGGCGGCCCGGCCACGCAAGCCATAATGCTTGCAACCGACGTTCTTCTGAACGGGGAAGGCGATCTCTATATCGGCGATGACAACCGCATCCGGCGCGTGGACCACAAAACGGGAATCATCACGACCGTCGTCGGCGATGGGCACGATGCATTTCTCGGCGGCAGCGGCGAAGGCGGGCCGGCCACCGGCGCGGGCTTTGGCTACATCCCAGCGCTCGCCTTTGGCCCGCACCGCGAACTCTATATCGTCGATCCCGGTCTCTCAAATGTTCGCCGGGTGGATAGAAGGACTGACATCATTACCACTGTGGCCGGGGAGCACCTCACCTTCTTTTCTGCACCCCCGGCTCCCTTCGGCTATAACGGCGATGGCGTCGCGGCGACCGACGCGTTATTGAACTTCCCCACGCATATCACATTCGACTGCGCGGGTAACCTGACGATCAGCGATACCGTCAACTCCCGCGTACGCCAGGTGAATAGGCAAACCGGCATCATCACGACCATTGCCGGCAACGGGCAGGACTCTTACGGCGGCGACGGCGGCCTTGCCACTCAAGCTGGCATAGATGGTCCGAGGGGGCTCGCGTTTGGACCCGAGGGCGATCTGTTCTTTGCTGAAGCTGGGGGGAGCTCCGGGTACATTCGCAAGGTAAGCGGCCTGCCGAAAGCCGGGCGCCGCTGCGAAGAACGCGATGAGGACCGCGACGGCGGCGATGCGGGGCGCCCCAATGATCGCACCGATCGGAAAGATGGCGGTGCGTTGCTTCCATGGTGGTGGTGACACCGCTTTCGTTACGCCAGTATCGCGCGCGCAGATGATCGCGCGCGCGCCTGCGCCGGATGCGGAAAAGACGAGGGCAGCCTGCTGGCCAGCAGGCTACTTTGGACCACGCCACCAGCTCCGACTGTCGCAGTTCGGTCAGTAGCTGCCTCGCCATCGCCGATAGGTGAATTTCGGCTTCGGCCGACAAGCGGCAGGCGTCTCGGCATGAGCGAATGGCGGTTAGACTTTTGACAACGGACGTTGCCCTCGCGGAGACCCGAATGACGGCAACGGGTCGTCATGAGTCAGACGAAGGCAGACTGATCAAAGTCGGGAAAGTTAAAGGTGAGCGATGGGACCCGGGCGGACGCACGACCGGGTGAGGGCAGGCGGGCGCAGTGGCTGCGCTGCGGCGAGACAGCCGGGTTGGATAGTGTGTGTATGCTCGCTACGGTAACGTGTCTGACCAGCAGGAAACACTCCGGCAGCCGGGATCCCGGCGCGCTGGCTGCGATGCGTGATCGCAACTGCGGGTCCCGCGTCGAGCCGATCCGGGCCGCCCTGGTGGGCAACTATCTTCCCGAACACGTCTTCGCGCTGCAACCGGCCCTAGCATTCAATGACTTCTACCAGGCGCGCGTTGACGAATGCGATGCCTGGATCGAGTGCACATTGGCCATGCTTTCCGCCTGTAAGGCCGTGCCGCAATAGCCATTGGGAAAGATGCGCAGTCGGATCCAGCAGCCCAACGCGCTGAGCTTCGCCGTGCGTACCCTCATGCACCAGCTTGCTGGCGTCGACCTCACCCAGATTCATTGAATCGGCTCCTGCCGGGCTGTGCGTCTCGTCGCCGTATGCGGCACCGATCTCGACCCATGGCGGACCGCCAGGCATTTCAGCTCCTGGCTGACCCTGTCGCCAGGGTGCAAGGCCTCCAGGGTGAACGGAGTCAGGGCTTGATACAAAGGACTACAGATAAATGTGCTTCAGCGATGGTGGGACGGCGCGGCAGGGTGGAGCAGCGCAGAAGCGGTGATCCAGCCGCCGCCGTCCCGGTGGCCGACAGTCATTGCACTCGGAGGTGAACTATGAGCAAGAGCAACGGTGGGCAGACAACAGGCGGGCAGTCCCCGGCAGCGGGCTCGAAGACTGGTAGCCCTGGACGCGGCCGAGCGCCGAACGGTTTCTACGGCGGAAACTGGCCGGGCACTACTGGTGGCACATCTGGCGGCAACCGCGGGAACGCAGCACCTTCTGGCGGCAAGGGGTAACTACAAGGCTTTGACGAAAATTGGCCCGAGGGGCGAGCGGGCGCTGTGATGAAGTGCGGCCGACGTTAGCAACGTAGACGCTCCTAACCGGTCCTGCGCGATACCGCATCGTCTCGCTTGCTGGATACCGGCATGCGCGGAAGTACGGACGGAGCGGTGAGTGACGTCGCCAACAAGGATATTGCCGGCCGACATGCTCGATATTGACGCGTCCCTACGCTGGCTTTTCAGTGCGGCTCAAGCGCGTCGAGCCGAGCCCGCGCAATTTCATCGGGATGCGTGCAGTGATATGCGTCGAACAGGCGCGAGCACACCTCTGCGAGGTCCGCCAGGTTCAGAGCCTGGTCTGGATGGTCGACCTCTTTCGCGGTAAGTATGTCGTCGAGTACCGGCGCTAGTCGACGAAGTTGCCGAAATGTCTCCAAATCTAGTTCCATATCAATTCCCTTTGCAGCGTGAACTGAGGCCTTGTGGCTGCCAGACCGTACGGCGTGGTTCGGAGTCGCGTGCCGAACGTTGTACGCCTGTGAAAAGACCGACCGGCGAATCCACCACGCTAACACTTTCATATGTCTCACGCAGAGGACGGTCTCTCGGCCTCAGCCGATAAGACTGCGTTAAACCTCGGAAGTTTTTGCGCGACGCACAAATTTCTTAAGAAGTTGCCTCAGCATTCCCGGGCTGAGGCTTGTCTCGCACCCCAGCGGCCGGCGCGCGCGTGCGCTGGAAATTGAGGCGGTTTCAAGATTCGAGTTTGACATTACTGAGCCGGAGTTGTGCGTCGCACAACAACTGAATTGTTAAATTCAAAAGAAAAGGGTATACGCTTACGCAACTTCCCTACCGGAGGCTTGTTCGTGTCGACTTTGCTTCAGCAGGACGGACTCGTTGCTACATGGTGCCGGATTAACTCTGGCGCCGAAACGGGCGCCTTGGAATGTTCTGAGCTCGACGCATGCGGCGAAATCGTGCCGCATCCGCATCCTTCAGGTCGACGACAGATTGTCATGACTGACGTGTACTGCCAGATTGCCGAGACGATAGGCCACGTCGCGGCGATGTCGGTTGCGGTGGCGACCCGCTCCTTTGGGATCCGTGTACCTGACGTGGTGTGGATGCCCCCGGAGAGGTGGGAATCAATCGACCGGGAACTCCCTGTTCCGTTTGTTCCGGACCTGTGCGTGGAAGTGCTTCTGGACCGACGGATGCCGCAAGATATTGGGCACAGAGTCCGGGCCTACCTGGAGGATGGTGCCCGCGAGGTCATCGTCGTCGGCCAACGCGGCGAACTGCAGTTCTACGGCGCTCATGGGCAACTTCAAGCATCAGCGTTTGGCATATCTTTGTCGCTCGAGCCAATGTACTTCGACGCATAGCGCCGTCGTCCACTGAATCCGTTGGCCGAAACTCAGCGAGCGCTTTATCTGGGTGGGAAATCGCACGTACGCTGCTTGCGGCGCTCCAGGCGTCAGTTGCAGTTCGTGCTTGCCATGCCGCCGCCGAGGTTCGTGGTCGTACAATGGATGGGGGCGCCAGTCAGATGCACTGTCTGCGGCTGCCGCGCGTTGACCGCGTGCATGTAGTTCGCCCACGCGGACATGCTGTTTGCGAACTGCTGATTTGCAATCTGCTCGGCCTGGAGCTGTCGCTCCTGGTTTTCAACGAGGCGAGCTTCCCGGTACTGTCGGGCCGCGTCGACGGCGGCTTTCCCTATTGCATACCGGCGCTGCGCGAACTCGCCGTAGGTGACCAGGCGGTCAAAGTCCGGCACTGGCCATGTATGTCCGTAGTGGGTCGACATGAGCCTATCGCGGGACGCGGCGCGCGGCCAGAAGTGGCCGGTGACTAGTCTATGTCGACTGACAGTTCGCCGCCGAGGCTCATCCTGACCGGGGCGGGTTCGACCAGGGTGAACTCGATGTTGAACGGCGCGACTTTCCGGGCCACCGCCTCGACGCAGCCTTCGCCCCCCCACTCGTTGATGTGGTAGAGGCTGAAATTCGGATAGGCAGTCGGTCCGCCTGCCGCCTTGATCGCGGGTTGCTCAACGGCCGGCTGAACATACCTTGCCTGCGAAGGTCCAATTTATTCTGGTCTTCGACACGTTTCCGCCATGTCTCGCGCTTCGTTTGTCCACGCACACGCTGCCCACGCCGATTGGCGGGTGGCCCTGGCCGAGTGCCAGAGGCAAGTGCAAACTCAAATTTCGACGCGTGCGGCACAGGAAAATGAACCCGGACCGTTCACGCTCGGTTGGTGCTACCTGAGCGACTATTACGCACCCGCGTCCGAGGCAATCCTCAGTGAGTTGCACCGGGGTCTGCCCGGCGTCGCTTGGGTCGGTACGGCCGGTGTCGGCGTGGCCGCTAGCGGCATCGAATACTTCGACGAACCGGCCCTGGTGTTGATGGTCGCGCCGCTGCCACGGGAATCGTTCCGGCTATTCTCCGGCCTGCAGCCAATGCCTGCGACGTCCTCTGGGTTCGTGGCCCATACCGCGCTGGTACATGCCGAGGGCGGCACACCCGACGTGCAAGAATTGCTGCACGAGTTGAGCGCACGCACAACCACTGGATATCTCTTCGGCGGGCTATCCTCGGCGCGAAACCGTCCGCTACACATGGCTGACGGCGTGTTCACCGGCGGTCTGTCCGGAGTGCTCTTCGGCCCCGAGGTCGGTCTGATCTCACGTGTGACGCAGGGCTGCCAGCCGATCGGGCCGCTGCGCACCATCACGCAGGCCGAACACAATCTGGTGGTCACGCTGGACCGCAGGCCTGCACTCGATTGCGTGTTGCAAGATCTTGGACTCGACCTGGATCTGCCAATCGATGCGTTTTCGGAGGCGCTGTCCACCACCCTGGTGGGCTTGAGCATCGGCGCCGAGGACGTGCCGAAGTGGCCTGGAAGGTTCGGCGCGGATACACTCGTGCGGCACCTGCTGGGCGTGGATCTGGAGCACCGGGTCTTGGCGATTGCGGATCTGGTCGAGCCCGGCATGCATCTCGCCTTTTGCACGCGCAACCCCGAAGCCGCCCGGGTCGATCTGGTGCGCATTGCAACGGAAATCCGCGCGGAACTCGAAAGCGGCACGGCGGGGCACCTGTCGGGCGCCCTGTATGTCAGTTGCTCGGGACGGGGCGGCCCGCACTTCGGTGCGCGGCATGCGGAATTGCAGACGGTGCGAAAGGCGCTAGGTGACGTGCCGCTGGTGGGATTCTTCGCCGGCGGCGAGATCGCAAGGGATCACCTTTACGGCTACACGGGGATATTGACGGTCTTTACGAGCCGGGACTGATGCCCTGAACTGTTCTGATCGGCGCTCCGGCCCTGTACGCCAACAGCCATTCGCATGCCGCGCTGACAACTCCATGCATGCCCTTTTCGAACCACGCCTTGTTAATGACGCGTTTGGCGACCCGGGTCTATAGACAGTCGCGAGCATCGTCGCTCTGTGTCGATCACCGCCCCGTCAGCATCCGCAGGATTTTTTGCACGATGCGCTCATGCAGCTCCAGCGCCTCATCGAGCGTCCGTGTTCCGTAGCTCTTGTTCCCTCGCGCTTGCACTCCGGCGATGCGCGTCACAAACAGCAAGGGCTCCCCAGTCCTGGCTTCGGACACACCTCGGAAGCGGGTCGTGACCGTTACGCCGGATTCTTCCAGCAGCGTGCGGCGGAAGATCAGTTCGTTCTCAGCCATCCAGCGCGACCACTCGCCGCGGTCGAACACCTCGACGGGCCTGTTCTTCGCATCGAGGACATAGACGCTTTCCCGCCTGGGCGGGACGGAGCGGGTCTTCATATTTCAATTGGGAGGCGCGAGCAGGAAGCCGATCGCCTCCCGCCACCAGGTTTCGTCGACATAGCCAATCCAATCGTTATGTTCAGCCTCCTTCACGATCCTCAGTTGCCTCGGTTCGTGCTGCAGCGCAACCCGGCTCCGTACCTATAATCGATTTGCTGGCCAGGCGTTTGTTGGCCTGATGCAATGATTCGTGGCCAGTGCAGGAGCAGTGGAGGCGGCTATGCACTTCGACGCATTTTCTTTTGGTTCTATCCGCATAGATGGCGTTACTTATCAGCATGATGTGGTGATCGACCGCGGGCAGGTTCGCAAACGCAAAAAGAAGCCATCGAAGGCGTTCCGCGAAGCGTTCGGGCATACACCGCTATCGATGGCCGAGGCCATTCCCTGGAGTTGCCAGCGCCTCGTGATCGGCACGGGCACCGGTGCGTTGCCGGTGATGGAAGAGGTGAAGCAAGAGGCCGCGCGCCGGAAGGTCCGACTGCTTATCGTGCCGACGGAGGAAGCCATCGCCACCCTCAAGGAGCGCGCTCATGGAACAAACGCGATTCTGCACGTCACGTGCTAGGCGGTGCATCTGGCGCGGCACTTCGTGGGACAGATTGATCTCGAGTCGCGTCCCACCAGCGGCAAGGGCTGCGGTCTCGGTCTCGACATCGCCTACCGGATCGTCGTCAACCGGCATGACGGCGCGATCACCGTAGCGTCGCAGCCGGGCGCGACGACGTTCCAGGTGCGGCTGCCGCTCGGCGCGCAGGCCGCGGGCGGCGACGAGAATCCTCGACTTGACGGAGACAGAGAATGACTCCAGGCGGCGCGGTACCAGGCGAACCCATCAAGGTCGGTCAATTGAGCATTCGATACCTGATTGATGGAACCGCTACTGGCGGCATGGGTGTATTCGAATTGACTGTGCCACCCGGCTCACACGTTCCACCGCCGCATCGACACACCCATAACGAGGAGTGCGTCTATGCGCTCGAGGGCATACTGCGGTACTCGGTCGATGGCGTAGAGCGGGACCTGTCGCCAGGAGACTGGATGTTCACCCCACGCGGAGCGGCCCATCACTTCAGCAACCCGCACAGCAACTCGGCCCGCGCCTTGATCGTCATTGCGCCCGACATTGGCGCTCAGTATTTCCGTGATGTTGGAGCAATCGTCAATGCTGGCGGTCCACCCGACCGCGCGAAGCTTCTCGCCGTGATGGCCGAGTACGGGCTGGTGCCAGCACTACGCATTGAATAGCAGTTGCCGAACCATCGCGTCCCGAGAATGCCCCGCATCTCGGGAGCGGCAATTTGCATCGGCTCGTGCTCCGGACAGCCGCACGTGCGGGTATTCTTGGTCTGAGGTGAACATGGACCCGCTAAAGCATGCGCTGCTTGAATATCACGAACGCAGCAAGCACCGCGTCAACTCCTACGCTCCCGGCCCCGGGAGGCTGGATTGGGCAACCCAGCCGGATCCGTTCCGTGTGTTTGACGGCACGGCGCGCGTTGGTCTGCCGTTAGCCGCGGACACACTCGCGACTCGCTACAACGATCTACGCTGCGGCACCCTGCCGCTCGCGCACGGATTCGATCTATCCAATCTGGCAATCCTGTTCGAACTTTCGCTCGGCCTGTCGGCGTGGAAATCCTATGGCGCCCAGCGGTGGGCACTACGTTGCAACCCATCGAGCGGAAATCTGCATCCGACCGAGGGCTATCTGCTGTGTCCGGCATTGCCCGACTTGCCCGGAGGCGTGTATCACTATCTGAGCCGGAGTCATGCGCTTGAACATCGCGCCGCAGTGGAGGATCCGCAATGGACCGAGGCGTTTTCAGAGAGCGGCGTCCTGCTCGGCGTAAGCTCGATCTACTGGCGCGAGGCGTGGAAATACGGTATGCGCGCTTGGCGATACTGCCAGCACGATTGCGGCCATGTCGTCGCCGCAGTGAGCTACTCGGCGGCAGCGCTAGGCTGGCAGACGCGGCTGCTTGAGGAGACCGCCGATGACGCAGTGGCCGACTTGCTTGGATTGGACCGCAGGGAAGACTTCGGAGTGGCCGAAAGAGAGGCGCCGGATGTTTTGCTCTGGATCGGCAATCCTGCATTGCGGCCTGATCTCGAGCGCATGCGGACCGCGCTGGACAAGGCTCAGTGGCACGGGCGCGCGAATCAGCTGAGCTCGGGACACGTGACGTGGGCGGATATCGATTCGATTCATCGCGTCACGCATAAGCCCCCGACTCGCGCACCGACCTCGTCGACTCCGCAACAGCGCCCGCCGCCCGCGACGCCGGCCCTCGATCTCAACTTTGCCCGGATCGCCCGACAGCGTCGCAGTGCGGTGAATTTTGACGGTACGACGTGCATCACCACGGGGGCGTTTTTCAGCATGCTGGCGTGCCTGTTGCCACGTCGTGACACGCCGCCGTGGAATGCACTGATGTCTGCTCCCGCAGTGCACGCGGCACTATTCGTGCACCGCGTGGACGGCTTGGAGCCGGGCCTGTATATGCTCGTGAGAAATACGGGCGCGCTGCAGGATCTCAAACAGTCCATGCGTCCGGAATGGCTGTGGCAAAAGACCGGACCAGACTGTCTGCCGCTCTATTTTCTGCTGCCTTACGACCTGCGCGCCGCGGCAAAGTTGATCTGCTGCGACCAGGATATCGGCGCTGATTCCTGCTTTGCGCTGGGGATGCTCGCGAGTTTCGAAATCGCCTTGAAAGAGCCGTGGCGATATCGCCACCTTTTCTGGGAATGCGGCATGCTCGGTCAGGCGCTCTATCTCGAAGCCGAAGCCGCCGGAGTGCGCGCCACGGGGATCGGCTGCTTTTTCGACGATGAAATGCACGCGCTGCTCGGCCTGAAAGATCACGCCTGGCAGAGCCTGTATCACTTCACCGTCGGTGGCGCATTGGACGATCAACACCTGTGCGCCTTCCCGCCCTATGAGGTTCAGCCCTGAAACGAGAGCCCCGGCGGTCGGTCAAACTCCCCCGGGTATGGTCACTTCAAACTCCCCCACCTGACGACCGTCGGCTGAGCCACTAAAGCTGCCGGGAGAGGTGTTGCAGGACGTCTATCTTCGTCTCCTTCGAAC
>NZ_VZQQ01000112.1 GCF_014397785.1 Paraburkholderia podalyriae | reverse complement strand
CCAATGTTGATCAGTGGAATATCAGTATCAGCCTGAAATTATGTCGTCATGGACGCGTCAACCTGGGAGGCAATACAGGGTCATCGAGAGACACCGCGACATTTTTTTTACCACACCATACTCGTTCTTATGGGCTCGAGCCCATAACAGTGAAAAGCGCCTCGTAGCAGCGCGTCCCCACCGACCCAATACCCACCACGCGAATGGCGACATCCACCAGTTCATAGCGATCGAACAACGCGCGCCTGTCATCGGGGAGGGTCAAACGGTAGTCGGCGAAGAAATGCCGGACCAGCGCATCGTACTGCGCATGATCGCGCGGGCTCGCCAGTGGGACGTGATACACGAGCGGCGGAACGTCCTTGATGCGCAGCTTGCCATTGACAAGCTCGGTTACATGAGTCGTCACGGAACGCGACGACTGCTGCCGCGCCTTGTCGATGACGGCCAGTTCTTTTCTTCTTTCCTCCGTCGAATCGGCAATGGCCAACATGCTCGCGGCCTTGAACTGGTAGTACCAGACGTCGAGCGTGTCCATCCGGCTGAACTCGGCGATCCGTTGCCGGAACGTCTCGCATAGCCGGCGCACCACGCCGCGCTGATCACGCGTCGCAAGTCCGCGTTCACGCGCGGCAATCACGAACGATGTGGCCAGTCTGCGCATATCCCAGTCAAATGGGCCGGGCAGTGTTTCGTCGAAGTCGTTGGGTCCGAAAAGAATGCGCCGCTCCGGGCTCGCAAACAGTCCGAAATTGGCCAGATGCGCATCGCCGCCCAGTTGCACGATCAGGTTGGAATGCGGCAGTTTCGACAGGTCGTATGCCATCAGCGGCGCGGCGCCGCGATAGAAGGCGAATGGATTCGCGACCATACGTCCGTAGCGAATGGGTATCAGCTCAGTCACCCGGCCCACGTTGGACGCGTCGAGCAATGCGATGGGATCGCGATTGTCGATCTTGCAGTCCGCCAGCTTCGCGCGCGGCACCTTTCTGCGTGCCGCCTTGCCCTGCTCGATGCGCGACGTCAACGAGCCACGCCCCGCAAACAGCGTGGACGGGTCTTCCTGCGCCGCCAAGGTCATCGGATCGGCGGGTTCCGTAGCATGTTCCTTGCGCTTCGCGGCAGCGGATTCGGGCACGTGTCACTCCCATTCTCAGTTCATCGTCAAAGCGGCGTGGCTTCATTCCGGTTTGGCGTTTGGCGAAGGCCCGGGTGCAGATGGCGAAAGATTGCTCAGAGCGTCAATCGCGGCATCGACCGTCGCAAAGATCTCGCGATGGGCGCCTTGCGCACGCAGTGCCTTATACCGCTCGATCTCCCGCCGCACCCCCGTCGGAAGCGCAACAGCTGCGACACCCACGCCACGCCGGTCGAGCTCCGTACCCAACTGGATCAACGTCTTGCCCGCCGTGTAGTCGATATTGTTGATCTCCGACGAGTCGATCACCACCCAGCGCAACGGCGGACTCGCCTCGTTGACGAGTTTCAGCACTTCTTCAGTGAAGCGGCCGGCGTTCGCATAGAACAGGTCCGCTTCGAACCGGTAGACGACGATGCCGGGCGCGGCGAGCACATTCGGCGCGACAGGATGCGTGACCCAACGGCCGGCGGGGCTGCGCGTCAACACACGCGTTCGCAGCCGGTAGCTATGCCGCGCATGCGCGATCAACGATAGGACGACGGCAGCGAGAATCCCGTGCATCACATCGACAAACACGACCACGCCGGCCGTGAGTAACGCGACGACGAATTCGTCCTTCTGCATGCGATAGAGTTCGACCATGCCTTTCACGTCGATCAGCTTCACGCCGATCATGAAGACGATGGCCGACAGCACGGCGGCAGGCAGAAAACTGAGCGGCCTGGTAAGGAACAGCAGCACCAGCAGCACGATGACGGCCGTCGTCAGATGGGTGACCTGGGTGCGGCCACCCGCATCGTCGACCATCTCGGTCTTGGTCGGACTGCCGTTCACGACGAAGGTACCCGTAAATGCAGCCGCTGCGTTCGCGGCCGCGAGGCCGATGATGTCGGCATTGTCGTCGCCCTTCTCGTTGTAGCGGTTGGCGTACGCGCGCGCGGTCGCTGCACTCTGCGCGATGATGACGATGAAGCACGAGGCGGCCGTCGCCAGCACCTGGTTGAACTCGCTTATATGCAGCGGCGGCAGGAACAGCGACGGAAGTCCGCCTGGCACTTCTCCGATAACCGCAATGCCGTGCCCGGCGAAACTGAACACCGCGCTGGCCACGATGGAGCCGATCACGGCGATCAGCGCACCCGGCGCGCGCGGCGCCAGACGCTTGCAACCGACGATCACCGCGAGAACAACAAAGGAAAGCACTGTGGTCGGATAATTCGCCTCGGCGACGCGCTGAAACACGGTCACCATCTGCATGACCGGGCCATGCCCTTGCTTCGCGAGCCCGATCAGCCCGGCGAATTCGCCCGCCGCGACCTGCACCCCCACGCCTGTCAGGAAGCCGATCAGTGCGCTGCGGGAAAGGAAGTCGGCCAGAAAGCCCAGACGAAAGACGCGCGCAATCACGAGCATCACGGCAACCGTCAGGGCCACTGTGCTTGTGAGGGCCACATATTCCTTGCTGCCTAATGCTGCGATGGCCGTCAGCGTACCCGCGAGGATGGCAGCTGTCGCGGAGTCTGCCGCGACAACCAGTTGACGCGACGCACCAAAGATCGCAAATGCGATCAGCGGAAGCAAGATCGTGTAGAGGCCAGTGACGGTGGGCGTGCCGGAAATCTTCGTGTACCCCATCACCTCCGGGATGCCCAAGGCCGCCAGTGTGATCCCGGCAATGATGTCGTGCGGCAGTTGTGCGGGATTGACGGGCAGAAGCCCCTGCAGGAAGGGCATGCGATGCAGATGAGACTGCGTGGAATCCGCTGGTTTCATGGCGCTTCCTCCATCCGGGTTGTGAGCTTGCCGACCAGCGCATTCGCCACGATCTCATCGACGATAACCACGCCGGATGCCCCCGCGCTCTCGAACAGCCCCTTTCTCAAGGGATTTTCGCCAGGCACTACAATCGTAAGCGAGGCATTCAGCGTATGCGCCAGCAAGGTGATCGCCAGATTGTTATTGCTGTCCGGCGTCGTCACGACCAGCGCTTTGGCGCTATCCAGCCGCGCCCCCTTGAGCACGTCGTCGAACACGCCCGGCGAACCGAGCACAACCATATGGCCGCGATCCGCAGCCCGGTCGGCCTGATCCCGATCGCCCACGAGGATGAGCACGGTCTGTCCGGCTTCGCGCAAACGGTTTGCGACCAGTTCACCCAGCGAATGGAATCCAACCACTACGACATGATTGGCGAGATGTGCGAGCTTGCCTTCCATGACCCTGTTCTCCCGATAAGCCATTACATCGTCGCCCGATAGCATGCCCGTGAGCCTTGACACCGCGAATCCGCCGATCAGCAGCGTCGCGAACATGGCCAGCAGCATGAAGATCTTCTGCGACTGATTAAAGTCGGTAAAGTCACCGAGTGTCGAGACGAGATTGACCCCATCCCAGAGGGCCGCGAACACTTTGTCAGGAAAAGAGGCATTGGACTGATCGAGCAAGACCAGCCCGGTGGCGGCGCCGCCCAGCAGCAGTACGAGCAGGCCGACGGTATGGCGCGCGCGGCGGTGCCATTCGCGAATACGGATGCCTCCAAGACGCGGCTCATCGACACGGAAGATCCACACGGTTACCTCGTATAGTTAGTCTGATCGAGACAACAGCGAACCCAACGCCAGACAGACACGCTCGTCTTTTTTGCGCCAGTAGTCAATAGTCAAGAGCCCCAGGATTCACCGTGCCTGTAAGAGCAAAGCGTCACCCTTTGTCTCACAGACGCAGCAGGCCCGAAACGCAATAAAAGAGAGAAACCCGATCCTGAACTCGTCAAGCTGGCAGACAGCCTGCTGGCGAATTACCAGCAGCCGGAAGACCTGATAGGCGAGAACGGCCTGTTCAAGCAGCTTACCAAGATGCTGGTGGAGCGTGCGTTAGAGACGGAGATGTCCGAGCACCTGGACCATGGCAAGAGCGAAGCGGTGACCAATGCCACGGGCAACACCCGTAGTGGTCATAGCGCCAAGACGCTGCAGGGGGAGTTTGGCGAGTTGCCGCTCAACATCCCGCGCGACCGTCAGGGGGCGTTCGAGCCGAAGCTGGTGGAGCGCCATCCGACGCGCTGGACGGGCTTCGACGACAAGATCATTTCGCTGTATGCGCGTGGCCTGAGCGTGCGCTATATCCAGGGGCACCTGGAAGAAATGTACGGCACGGAGGTCTCGCCGACGCTGATCTCGGCGGTCACTGACGCCGTCAGTGATGAGGTGAAGGTCTGGCAGGCCCGTGCGCTCGACGCGCTCTATCCGATTGTCTATCTCGACTGCGTTCACGTCAAAGTGCGCGACAGCGGCGCGGTGCGGACCAAGGCGGTGTACCTGGCCATCGGCGTGAACATGGCCGGCCACAAGGAAGTCCTGGGCCTGTGGATCGCCCAGACCGAGGGGGCCAAGTTCTGGCTGCAGGTGGTCACTGAGCTGAAGACGCGCGGCGTGCAGGACATCTTTATCGCCTGCGTCGACGGGCTTAAAGGCTTTCCTGAAGCCATCGAAGCGGTCTACCCAAAAGCGGCCGTGCAACTGTGCATCGTGCATATGGTGATATGGTGCGCAACAGTCTGAACTTCGTGCCGTGGAAAATGCAGCAGGAAGTCGCCGCCGACCTGAAGACGATCTACACTTCATCGACCCTCGAACCGGCCGAACAGATGCTGGGCGCCTTCGAGGCCAGGTGGGACAAGGACTATCCGTCCATCGGACAGAGCTGGCGACGCAACTGGGCACGTGTGATTCCGTTCTTCGATTACCCGCCGGAGATCAGGAAGGTGATTTACGCCCGGAGGAAGTCCCCTTGGGGGACACCACGAATGCCATAGAATCGATCAACATGAGCCTGCGCAAGGTGATCAAGACCCGCAGCTCGTTCCCAACCGATGAGGCCGTCACCAAGCTGTTTTACCTGGCCCTGAACAACATCAGCAAGAAGTGGACGATGCCGATCCGCGACTGGAAGGCTGCACTGAACCGCTTCACGATCCAGTTCGAAGAGCGGCTGGTGCCGGGTTAAACCTCAACCCGTTTACACAAAATTCCGGACACCCCCATCGGAGCCTGATCGATGTTTCGATTTGAGCCGCGATCCATCTTGCAGTGTCCTCTTCGACCCATAAGCTGCAACCGCATCCGCTCATAGAGGTTCCCTCGGGCAGGTATCGATAGGCCGCGCCAGTATCCAACACGCATCTCTGGTTTTCCTAAGCGAACGAACTGCTGCTCCGCCGACCCACATTTGGACGGCTAGCAGCCCCCAAGCCGTCAGAAATGGGACTGCCTTACCGATAAACAGGTTGTCGCTGGCACAGTTCGCGCATTGATATACGAGCCTCAAGCTCGTGAGCAACGAACGCGGCCGGCCCCTCAACGCTACCCAAAATTCCACTCCGTTCCCGCGAGAGCCGGTCGTCGTGTGGGGGCAAACGTGGGGGCAAAATTGGCCCCAAACGAAAGAGGCTCTCAGAGCCGAAGCCATGAGAGCCTTATATCTATTGGTCGGGGCGAGAGGATTTGAACCTCGTTGAGGCCTTGCTTGGTAAGGCTTTGCGAGGAAGTTGTGTTAAACCGGGTTAAAACGGCGCCACAACCTTTACGAATTTTCTTTCGTATTCTTTACAATACAGACACAGGCGCGCCATGGGCTCGCCTCAAGGCCCTCGTCACACGCTCCTTTGTGCTCGTCCTCCCGCGTTGCGGGGCCTTTAAGATTCGGTTTTTTTCGTACGCCAGGCGTCCGGAACCAACCCTTTATAGATAGTCCGTCCCGCTTTGATCGATACTGGTGGGACTGGCAGCGAGCTGCCAATGCAGGCGGAACATGCACCCGTGGACTACGAATAAGTCGACCCAAACTTTGGACGATTGCCGAGTTAGCTTCGAGTCCACGGGTGCGCTTGCGCTCGATAACGAATACTCAGGGTTCGCCGTGGCACCGGCTCACTATATTGCCTTCGCTGAACGCAAGCATGCATGTCCCTACCGGGGAATCTATCACTTGCTGAGGTTCACATGGCACCGCTATCGAACCAGCAATTCAAGGCTTTCGTCGGCATCGACTGGGCCGATACCAAACATGACATCTGCCTGCAGCAGGCTGGCGACGACAGGCGCGAGTTCGACTGCATCCCTCACCAGGTTACACGCATTGATGAATGGGCAAAGGCGTTATATCAGCGCTTTGGTGGTCCCATCGCGATCGCGCTTGAGCTGGCCAGAGGGCCGATCGTCTCTGTGTTGCAGAAACATGCGTTCGTCACACTGTTCCCGATCAACCCCGCAATGCTCGCGCAGTACCGCGAGGCGTTCGAGCCGAGCCGGGCCAAGGACGATCCTACCGATGCCGAACTGGCACTCGACCTGCTGCTGCGCCATCCGGAGCGGTTTGCCCCGCTCCGGCCGTAGAGCGCCGGCATGCGTTCCGTGCTGAGCCTGATCGAACAGCGTCGTGAACTGGTTGGCGACAAGACCCGGTTCACTAACCGGCTAACCAGCGCACTCAAGCAGTATTACCCTCAAGCCCTGGAATGGTTCGAGGACATCGACACGGTGCTGTTTTGTGATTTCCTGACCCGCTGGCCAACTCTGCCAGCAGTCAGGCGCGCGAACAGAAAGACCCTTGAAACGTTCTTCCATGCGCACAACTGTCGCCAGGCCAGACTGATCGAGGGACGTCTGGAATCGATCCGTTGCGCTGTGTCGCTGACTGACGATCCCGGTATCGTTGCACCTCACCGGTTGCTCGCGCTGACCTTGGTGGCGCAACTGCGCACAGCGCTCGCTGCGATCGACGTGTTCGATAAGGAAATTGCGGCAGTCGCACGAACGCTGCCCGACTTCGACCTGTTTGACAGCTTGCCCGGCGCAGGTCCGGCATCTGACGCCTCGTCTGCTGGCTGCATTCGGCGAGCAACGTGACCGCTTCAGGGGCGCTGATGAACTGCCGAAGTACTCCGGCATCGCGCCGGTCACCGAACGCAGCGGCAAGAAGTGCTGGGTGCACTGGCGCTGGCAGTGCCCGACATTCCTGCGCCAGACCTTCGTTGAATGGGCGGACCAGACCATCAACAAATCGTTATGGGCGGGCGCCTATTATCGGCAACAGCGTGCGAAGGGCAGTTCGTATCAGGCCGCCGTCAGGGCGTTGGCGTTCAAGTGGACACGGATCCTCTACCGCTGCTGGCAGACCGGAACACGGTACGACGAGAGCGTCTACCTCAACGCCCTCAGGAAGCGTGGTTCGTCACTCCTCCAGCACCTCGGGCTTCCGGGTAACCCTTTCCGGTCGACGGTTACGCAGCTCGTTCCGGGTCGGGGGGCTTCGATTTGACGTGATGTCGCGAGTTGTCCACGGCCGGCCAGCGGGTCGCGTGCTACGACCATGACGCTGGCCGGCGGTGGGCAACTCGCCGGGCCAGCAACGTGCAGGTCAACCCGGGAGGGCTTCGGAAGAACAGGCTCCCGTTCAAAAAAACTTGACGGACCACCTCAGGGCGTGACTCAGTCATACGATGCCAATAAACCTCTACGGCCGCTCGGAAGGGACTACGGTCGTTGGCAAGTGTGCACGGATCGTTTCGGCCTTGAAACGGGCGCCCGGGATCGCCTCGCGGCGATCCGTCATCGGTTCGACTGGCTCGTCACCGGCCAGATCGTGCAGCCCGATCCGGCAGCCTGGTGCGCAGCCCCGGTCGCCACGACATCAACCCGGCGAGGCGAACCGATTCTAGCGTTTGACGATGGCGGAGCGCGGTCTATCGCCGATGCACACGACGATCCTGCGCTCTGTGAATCGCTACACGCCGGAGCGATCCTGCAAAGTATTTTTGCTGCCGCTGGCATGATCGACAATAATGGGTGGGGGGTATGTCACGGCAGTGCTTGAACGCGATCAATCCATGGAGAACATATCATGCTCAAACGTCTGATATTGATGCTCACGGTCCTACTGATGTTGCCTATTTCTGCTGCTCGGGCCGACGAATATACGGACACCCTCAACCTATTCAAGAACGCGGGAGAAAGCGGCAGTCTTCTGCATAGTGCCTATGGTTATGCTGTGTTTCCGAAGATTGGCAAGGGAGGGGTCGGTATAGGCGGTGCCCATGGGAAGGGTCGCGTCTATGAGAAAGGGAAACGTATCGGCGATACATCGATGACTCAGGTCACTGTGGGCTTGCAACTTGGCGGCCAAGTGTACAGTGAACTCATTTTGTTCGAGGATGAACGAGCCCTCAAAGAATTCACCAATGGTAACTTTGAATTCGGCGCAGATGCCAACGCGATCGCGATCACTGCGGCGGCTGGCGCGCAGGCAGGCACGACGGGCACGTCTACTAACGTAAGTGGCGGCAAGAAAGATGCCAAAACGACAGGCGCCTATCGAAAAGGCATAGCTGTGTTTACAGTGGCCAAGGGTGGGCTGATGTACGAGGCAAGCGTTGGCGGCCAGAAGTTCTCTTACACGCCTCGTTGATTTTCGCCGAGTGTTAAAGGTAGGCCATTGAAAGGCCGAAACTTGCGCGAAAGAGACGCATGAGTGTCCGCCGAAGCGAAAGCATGAAAGGCTGCAACTGGCCGGCTGCTGCCTGACGTCGAGGGGCGGCACGCGTTAAGGATTAATCGACGCCTGCCCTCATTCACATGGCTGCGCGCGTGCTGCGGCGCGTGCGGGCAGGCGTCGATTAAGCCTCGAGGGAGGAAACCGCGGAGTGGTCCGTGGAGGTCGGAAGCTTGCATGGCTATGGCGATTGATAGCCCGGCATCCTCAGCCGTGCCCGGGCAAGATGGTCAAAACGTGAGGCTGGACTGGGCTAGGCACCTGGACGATGGGGTCCATTTGCGCGATGGCGAGCGTGAAGTGGATGTGCCTGAGACGCCATGAAGCGCCATGCGCAAACGTCCGCTCGTAGGCCGCGTTGCCGCAAAGCCGACGTTGGTCTGGTAAGCACAGAACCGTAGCGTTCATGTTGCGCCCCGCGACATTGGTGGTGCCCGAATGGGTGCAGTGCGCGCGATGATATCGATGATGATCATCGGGGCACCGCAGTGCCGGCATATGAAGGTAGGTTGGGCCTGGATGACGGAGTCGTCGGATGGCGGGTCGAACCGCGGCGCGACGTGCAGCAGGTCGCGCACCTTCGCGAGATTCGCGCGGCGCACCGGATTGGCGAGCAGTCCGTAAAGGCGGATGCGGTGGAAGCCTGCGGGCAGCACATGAGGCAGGAAATGAAATGAACGCGTCCCACCCGTGAGCGCAAAGGAAGGTGGATCCTCACAGGCCAACGGCATCGATGTGCCCACGTGGAAAATACGAAGTTTCCAGACAAACCGGAGGATCCGTCGTGAAGCTTACGCCAGTTGGGATTGACATTGCAAAGTCGGTGTTTCAGGTCCACTACGTCGATCAGGAAACCGGAGAAATCGCGAACAAGCCGATCAAGCGGGCAAAGTTTCTCGAGTACTTCGCGAACCGGGCTCCGTGTCTGATCGGCATGGAGGCGTGCGGCGGATCGCACCACTGGGCCCGGCAACTTACGAATATGGGTCACGTGGTAAAGCTGATGCCGGCGAAGTTTGTGAAGGCGTTCAACATCCGCAACAAGAACGATGCGGCAGACGCCCGTGCAATCTGGATGGCTGTGCAGCAACCCGGCAAGGCCGTCGCGGTGAAGACCGAGATACAGCAGGCGATGCTGGCGCTACACCGTATGCGGCAGCAGCTGATCAAATTTCGCACGATGCAGATCAACAACCTGCGTGGACTGCTGATGGAATATGGAGAGATCATGAGCAAGGGCCGGAACAAGCTGAACAAAGAGATACCGGTCGTGCTCGAACGGATCGCGGAGCGCCTGCCTGCCGTGCTGATCGATACGTTTCGCGAGCAGTGGAACGGACTGACGAAGCTGGACGAACAGGTTGCCGAGATCGAGCGCCGGATGCGCGAGTGGAAGAAGGAAGACAAGGCGGTGAAGGCGGTTAGCGAAATTTGCGGCGTCGGGCTGTTGACGGCAACGGCAGCCGTCTCAATGATGGGTGATCCGAAAGCATTCAGTTCGGGGCGGGAGTTTGCCGCATGGGTTGGCATCGTGCCGAAGCAAACCGGCTCGGGCGGAAAAGTGAACCTGCACGGGATCAGCAAGAGAGGCGATACCTATTTGCGCACACTGCTGATCCACGGCGCGCGTAGCGTAATACAGCACGCAAAAGAACCCGGCGAGTGGGTCGAGCAGATGATGAGGCGGCGGCCAAAGAATGTGGTGGTCGTTGCATTGGCGAACAAGATGGCGCGGACGATCTGGGCCGTGCTGGCCCATGACCTGCCGTACCAGAAGGCCTACGTGAGCGTGAAGCCCGCCTGAATGGTTCACGCCAAGCAGAAGATCAACGTTTAACACAGGGTGAACGTCGAAAGGTTGCGCAGCAATCGAGTGTGATGACACCCATTAGCGGGCTCGTGTCAAGCGAGTAAGCAAAACCCACGGCTGTCAGCAGCCGGGTTCCCATTCCACGCCTGATTGCAGTAGCTGAGCGCGCCCGTTTCTTCAATTCCCGGCTGCGACGGATCGCGCCAGACACCCATCAGGATCAAGCGATCGGCGTACTGCGGTTGCCTGTCGCCCTGGTAGCTTTGCCACCCCAGAAGAACTTTGGTACCGCAATGCGTCCATGGGGTTCGCACAAGTGCAAGGGCTGCCGGGTTGTCGGCGCCAATCCACAGTTGGCTCGCATTGCGGGCGATCCGCTTTTACTGCATATCAGGGACGGCGGCACAGCATCCTATTCAAACCAAAGTGGTTAAATTCCAGTCATCACATGAGGCTTGCGGCCGCCGTCGTTAGCTCTACGCAAAGCAGCGCGTCATATCGAATGGTTTGTGCTCCTTCAGCATGTGGAAGCACGCGCGGGCGAGCTTGTGCGCCAAAGCTTTGCGCGCCAGGATAGTATTGGTCTTGACCTTCTTTCGCTCGTAGAATCGTTTGGCCTCAGCGCAATAGCGCAGCGCAAAGTTGGCCGCTTCGATGAATGCCCAGGATAGATACGGGTTGCCATTCTTTGTGTTGCCTTCGCCTTTCTTTTTGCCGTTGCTCATGTGCTGGCTGTCGACGCAGCGCGCATAGGAAGCAAAAGTGCCGGCGCTGGCGAAACGGTATGCGTCTCACGTCGGCCGTTCTCCGGGCAGCAGTGAACGGGGGTAATTTGGTTCCCACCAAATGTTTTGATGGGAACCAAAGTGGCCGAGATTGTGGATAGCAAGTGCGAGGCACCGGGCAAGC
>NZ_VZQQ01000111.1 GCF_014397785.1 Paraburkholderia podalyriae | reverse complement strand
TCGGCCAGCTTGACGAGCTCAGGATCGGGTTTCACTCGTTTGCTGCGTTTCGCTACGGTCATCGTCGCTCCTGTTACTGGCAGTCTCCTGCCAAATGACCGTTTACACAAAGCTATTTACACCCTCCGGCGGCCCGCATTTCTTGCATCTTCGATGTGCCACGAGAGGGGCGTCGATGCGTCGACAGCCCCGCCTATGCATCGCGTACGTGACCGGATCGGTTATCCATCATTCGTGTTGAGCCCCGTGGATAGCCCGCGCGACGTCGACACAGAGGCCTCTGAAAGGCCCCTCTGCCTGCGACGTGCCACTGCAAGCGCTCGGGATCACCCGTCTTCACAGAAAACCTGTGGGCATGCATACCGCTACCAGAGCGAACCTCGGTAAATCGGCATTTAGCTCATCGGAGACTCGCAGAATCGTCGTTCGATAGCACCTGAAATACGCGAATGCGACACAACGACCTTCGTTTATCTCGCAAGTGGCGCGGACCGTGGGTGAACGACCGGTATGGCGCGACGTTGGGACATTTTAGGAAAGCAACCGAGAGGCAGTAGCGGGTCGAGCAGAGCCCGCCGCGTCAGGCCGGGTCCGGCCACTTTGAGACGTTCACGTCGTTTTCCTGGTCGACTGCTTGCAAGCCTGCTACGGCCAGTTGCCGTGAGCAAATGGTTGTTGCACGGGCTTCGTTTCCGACAAGTCAAAGGCGCGGACAGGGCCGCCCGCATGGGGCCATACGGCGCGCGCATGGCTCGTGCCGATCCGTAAGCAATGGTCGCCTGATTTCGGATCGACCCACTCAGCGCCAATGCTACGAGCAACACGCGATGTTGCGATCGCGCGTCAGATAGTTGAACGGAAACCATCAATCGATGTGGAGCGGTCCGAAGGAGTAAGCAGCGGATCCCAGCCTTTCGCGGAGAGAGGATTACTGCGGGCGATTCGCCGGGCTCTCCTGATTCGACGCGAGACGATGGTCGCCGAGGGTGGATTCACGAGCGGCGTGGAGGAGGCGAACTCCGCATCCAATGCTCCCGTCGATTTTTGACCACTGTTGACAAGTAAAAATACAGCGACTTAGACTTGGGCCATACCTTGAGGCCCGACAAAGACGTCCGCCCGAGGACCCGGCACAGAAGCCCCCTGGCGAACCAATGGTTCGCCAGGGGTTTTTTTTTCTCCGAATTTCCCCTGTTGTTCTAGCGCTCACTTCTACTTCTGGAGAACCCGCATGTTGCTGAAGCCGTCGGGCTGGATGCGTCTCGCCCTCACCGCAGGACTTGCACTGACCTCGCTCGCCGCGAGCGCCGCCGATCCCGTGAAAATCGGCTTGCTGGAGGATGCTTCGGGAAATTTCGCGCTGGCAACGATTCCGAAGATCCACGCCACCCAGCTCGCGGTCGATGAGATCAACGCGAAGGGGGGCATCCTCGGACGCCCGGTGACGCTGATCGCCTACGATACGCAGTCGGACAACACCAAGTTTCAGGAACTCGCGCGGCATCTCGTCCAGACCGACAAGCCCGACGTGATTTTCGGCGCGTTCTCCAGCGCCTCGCGCGAAGCTATCCGGCCGATCATGGACCGCGCGCATCAGCTCTACTGGTATGACAATCAGTATGAAGGCGGCGTCTGCGATACGAACACCTTCGTGACCGGCGCGGTGCCCGAGCAGCAGTTCTCGACGCTGATTCCGTGGATGATGCAGAAATACGGCAAGAAGGTGTACACCATCGCCGCCGACTATAACTTCGGGCAGATCTCGGCGGAGTGGGTGCGCAACATCGTGAAGGAGAACGGCGGCACGATGGCGGGTGAGGAGTTCATTCCGCTTTCCGTATCGCAGTTCGGCCAGACGATCCAGAACATCCAGAAGGCGAAGCCTGACTTCGTGGTCACGCTGCTGGTCGGCGCGAATCAGGCGTCGTATTACGAGCAACAGGCATCGGCGCATCTGAACCTGCCGATGGCGAGTTCGGTCAACGTCGGTCAGGCGTATGAGCACAAGCGCTTCAAACCGCCTGCGCTCAAGGACATGTACGTTACGGCAAACTACGTCGAAGAAGTCGATTCGCCCGCGAGCAACGACTTCAAGAAGCGCTTCCATGCCAAGTTCCCCAACGAGCCGTATATCAATCAGGAAGCGGCGAACGCCTACGACGCCATCTATCTCTACAAGGCCGCGGCGGAAAAGGCCAAGTCGACGAATCAGGATGCGGTGCGCAAGGCGCTGGAAAGCGGCGACATCTGCACGACAGGTGAGCAAGGAAAGGTCTGTATCGATCCGAAGAGCCACCACGCGAGCCACACCATCTATCTCGTGCACGTGAAGGAGGACCACTCCGTCGAGATTCCGAAGGTCTGGGACGACGTGCAGCCGTATTGGCTCGGCAAGGTCGGTTGCGATCTGCCGAACAAGCCGGACCATCGTCAGTACACGCCGTCGAATCTGCCCAAGAAGTCCTGATCCGAAGCCGGCGCGCGTTCGACACACACGGCACGCACGCGCGCCGGCCTCCTGAACGTGGAGCGCGCATGGCCACCTTATCGGTTCTCTATTCGCTCGTTTATCAGTTCGGCGACAACTTCGCCTATCTGGTGCTCGCGGCGCTCGGGCTCGCGGTGATCTTCGGCATGATGGGCGTCATCAATCTCGCGCATGGCGAGTTCATCATGTGCGGGGCGTATGTCACCATCATCGCGGCCAAACGCGGCGTGCCGCTGCCGCTCGCGATGCTGCTCGGCGCGATCGCGGCGGCGCTCGCAGGCGTGATCGTCGAAAGACTCGTGATTCGTCATCTTTACGACCGCGTGTTCGATTCTGTCGTGGCGACATGGGCGATCAGCCTCATCGTGCAGCAGACGATGCTGCTCGTCGCCGGACCGTCCATCGAAGGCATCGGCACGCCGTTCGGGTCGTTCTCGCTCGGCGATTATTCGTTCTCGACTTATCGCGCCGTGCTGCCACTCATCGCGCTGGCGATCCTTTTCGGCCTCTACCTTATGTTCTTCAAGACGAACTACGGCGTCTGTGCGCGCGCGACGATCCAGAACCCGAATATTGCGCAATGCCTCGGGCTGCGCACGGACCGGCTCTATACGTTGACCTTCGCGCTCGGCGCGGGGCTGGCAGGTCTCACAGGCGGGCTCTACGCACCGACCATGACGGCGGTCCCGACGATGGGCAGCAACTTTATCGTGCAGGCGTTCGTTTCGGTGGTCGTCGGCGGGGCGAACGTGATTGCGGGAACGACGCCGGCCGCTGGCGTGCTCGCCATCATCCAGACGGCGCTCACGGCATCTTACGGCCAGTTGTTCGGGCAGATCGGGCTGCTCGTGACGGTCATCGTCGTGATTCGGCTGATGCCGCAGGGCCTCGGTAATCTCTTCACCCGCTTGCGCTAGGAGGCAGACGTGAAGCAAGCGAAAATGCCTTCAAAGACGTCTCACACCAGCGCCTCGACACGCGCGCTGCGTGCGATGCCCTGGCTCGTGGCGCTGTGCCTGCCGCTCATCGTCGATGCGAACACCAGTGGCAACCTCGCGTACTGCCTGCTGTGGGCATTCAGCGCGGTCGGCCTCGCGGCGATGTGGGGCTACGGCGGCATCCTGTCGTTCGGACAGACCGCGTTCTTTGGACTGTCGGGCTATAGCTACGGCATCTTCACTCTGAATTACGGCGACATGTGGTTCGAGTCCTGGCTCGGTCTCGGCGTGGGCCTGGTGGTGAGCGTCGTGGTCGCCACGCTGATCGGCTATATGATTTTCTACGGCCGCATCAAGGGCGTGTTCATCGGCATCGTCACGCTCTCGGTGACGCTTGTGCTCGAAACGTTCATGTCGCAGACGGCGGGACCGCAATGGGCGATCGGTGAAGCGCGGCTGAACGGCTACAACGGCATGGGCGGCATGGCGCCGCTCACGATTCCTTGGCGGGACGGACCCCTCACGCTGGAAAACGTGAGCTTCTATTATCTCGTGGTGATCCTGCTGATCGTGGTCTATGTCGTGATGCGCAGGCTGCTCGATGGCACCTTCGGCCTCACGCTCATCGCGATCCGCGAGAACCCGCAACGCGCCGAGATGCTCGGCGTCGACATCCGTCGTCATCAGCTACTCGTGTTCGTGCTGGGTTGCACGCTGGGCGGATTGTCGGGGGCGCTTTACACGATCTGGGGTTCATATATCACCCCCTCGACGATGGGCCTCACCGCGGCCGCGATGCCGGTCATTTGGGTCGCGACCTCGGGCAGGAAGAGCATCGGCGGAACGATTCTCGGCACCGCGCTGCTCGTCTGGCTCTCGCAGAATCTCGCGGTGTACGGCAGCCAGTACGCGTTGATCCTGCTCGGTGCGATCCTGCTGATCGTCGTGCTGGGCGCGCCCGAAGGCTTGCTGCCATTCGTCACGCGGCAGCTGAAACGTCTCTCCAGCCGCACGGGCGACGGCGCGCGCCCCGTTGGCGCAGGTCTCAAACGAGAGGAGGGCAAGTCATGACCACGCTCCTGGAAACGCGCGGACTCACAAAGCATTTCGGCGGCGCCCACGTTATCAACGGCATCGACTTCAGCATCGACGCGGGTGAGATTCGCTGCGTGATCGGGCCGAACGGCGCGGGCAAGAGCACGTTCTTCAAGCTCATCACGGGCGAGCATCGCCCCTCGGAAGGCAGTGTGATGTTTCTCGGCCAGGACATGAGCCATGTGCTGCCTCACGAGCGCATCCGCATGGGCATGAGCATCAAGTTCCAGATTCCCGGCGTGTTTCCGGACCTGAGCGTGCGCCAGCATCTGCAACTGTCGCTGCATCGCGCGAAAGACGACCGCCCCGATAGCCTCGGCGAACTGCTACAGCGCTTCATGCTGGAGAGCGAGGATGGCGTGCTCGCGCGCAATCTGTCGCACGGCAAGAAGCAATGGCTCGAGATCGCGATGGCCGTCTCCCTGCGACCCAAACTGCTGTTTCTCGATGAACCCGTGGCCGGCATGTCGGTCGAGGAAACGCACGCGACGGGTGAGCTCATCAAGCGTCTGTCAGCGGACGGTCTCACGATGATGGTCGTCGAGCACGACATGACGTTCGTCAAGCAGATCGCCTCGCGCGTGACGGTGCTGCACGGGGGGAGTGTTCTCGCGGACGGCCCGCTCGACGAAATCCTCGCCCGCGACGATGTCGCCGAGGTCTACTTGGGAAAGAAGAAATGAGCGCGTTGCTCGAAGTGTCAGGCGTAGAAGCGGGATACGGTGGCGGCCGCGTGCTGAACGGGGTGTCGATCGGTATCGAGCGCGGCGAGGTGCTGGCGCTGATCGGCCGTAACGGAGTCGGCAAGACGACGCTGATGCGCGCGCTCATCGGACTGATCAGGCTCGATGCTGGTGAAATCAAACTCGACGGCGCTGCGATCGGCCACGAGAAACCGTACGTTCGCGCGCAGAAAGGCATGGGATACGTGCCGCAGGGCCGCGAGATTTTCGGCGCGCTGACGGTCGCCGAGAACCTTCGGGTCGGCGCACAGGCGAATCGCGCGCAGGCCGCGCAAATGAAAGAGAAAGTCGTCGGCTACTTTCCCATCCTGAAGAAGCGCTACACGCAGAAAGCGGGAACCATGAGCGGCGGCGAACAGCAGCAACTCGCGATTGCGCGCGCGCTCATCAGCGCGCCCAAGGTGCTGCTGCTCGATGAACCGTCGGAAGGCATTCAGCCGTCGATCGTCGATCTGATCGGCGAGACGTTGCAGCAGATCGCGCGCGAGACGGGCATCGGCGTGGTGCTCGTCGAGCAGGACATGGGCATGGTCGAACGGATCGCGACACGCTGCTGCGTGATGGACAAGGGCCGTATCGTCGATGTATTGAGCCCTGCACAACTCGGGGACGAGCAATTGATTCGCCAGTACCTGGCACTGTGACGGAGAGCGGAACATGAAATGGCTTGAAGAATCGATCATGATGAAGCGCGGTGTCGGCGCGGATCGGGAACCGGTGGAGCACCATCTCACCGAAGAGATGCAGCAGACGTATCACTACACCATCGGGCCGTATTCGCAGCCGGTGCTGCACGTCAAACCCGGCGATCGCGTGGTGGTGGAAACGCGCGATGCGTTCGAGGGCAAGATCAAGGAGGAAACCGACAAGCCGTCGCAGGTGCTGCAAGTGCCGTTTCTCAATCCGCAGAACGGACCGATCATGATCGAGGGTGCAGAAAAGGGCGACGTGGTGGCGGTGTACATCGAGAAGATGGCGCCGCGCGGCGAGGATCCGCACGGCTTCTGTTGCATGATACCGAACTTCGGCGCATTGACGGGCACCGACTACACTGCATTGCTCAACGAGCCGTTGCCGGAAGTCGTACGCAAGATCAAGATCGACGAAGAGAACGTGTACTGGAGCAAACGCAATACGCTGCCGTACAAGCCACATATCGGCACGCTGAGCCTATCGCCCGAAATCGATTCGATCAATTCCCTCACGCCCGACAATCACGGCGGCAACATGGATGTGCCGGACATGGGGCCGGGCAGCATAACCTATTTGCCGGTCCGCTCGCCGGGCGGGCGCCTGTTTATCGGCGATGCGCATGCCTGTCAGGGCGACGGCGAAGTGTGCGGCACGGCCGTGGAGTATCAGAGCACGACGACCGTGCGCCTCGATCTGATCAAGAACTGGCAGATCGCCTGGCCGCGGCTGGAGAATGAGGACGCGCTCATGAGCATCGGCAGCGCACGCCCGCTGGAGGACGCGACGCGGATCGCCTATCGCGAACTCGTGTTGTGGATGGCGGCCGAGTACGGCTTCGACAAGTGGGACGCGTACATGATGCTGAGCCAGGTCGGCAAGGTTCGCCTCGGCAATTTCGTCGACCCAAAATATACGGTTGGCGCGATGGTCGCCAAGCACTACCTCAAGTAGAACATAGTCAGACGAATCGAAGCACCGAAGACCTCAGCGCGGGGCGCCGCTCCGCGCGCATTAAAGAGCGTGTCACGAAATGGCTTTGTCCGATCCAATCCGAGTGGGCTTGCTGTGCTCGACGAGCGGTTCGACCGCGTTGCTCGAGCAGTCTCAATGGCGCGGAGCGTGCCTCGCCGTCGAGGAGATCAATGCGCGCGGCGGTATCGGCGGACGCGAACTCGTCGCCCTTCATTACGATCCCGGCTCCGACCCGGCCTCGTTTCGCGAGCTGGCCGAGCGGTTGATCGTGAAGGACGGCGTCAACACGATCTTCGGCGGCTATACGTCGACCAGCCGCAAGGCGATGCTGCCTGTCGTCGAAAAGCACAACCGGCTGCTGATCTACTCGCAGATGTACGAGGGCTTCGAGTACTCCGACAACATCATCTATAGCGGCGCGTCGCCCAATCAGAACGGCGTGCAACTCGCGGACTTCATGACGGAGACCTTCGGCGCGCGGGTCTACTTCGTCGGGTCGAGCTACGTCTATCCGTACGAGTGCAATCGTACGATGCAGGAACTGCTGCTCCAGCATCCCGAAGGCGCGATTCTCGGCGAGCGCTATCTGCCGCTCGACGCGCCGCGCGATAAGTTCGCGCAGGTCATCGCGGACATCAGGCGCAAGTCGCCGGACTGGATTTTCTGCACGGTGATCGGCGATACCGTGCCTTATCTCTACGATGCCTACGCGCACGCGGACTTCGATCCAGCCAGAATGCCCATCGGCAGTCTCAATACCTCCGAGACTGAGATTCGTGCGATGGAGCGCGGCATCGCGGCGGGCCACATCACGGCCGCGCCTTATTTCCAAAGCATTGACACGGAAGAAAACCATCGCGCGGTCGCGCATCATCAGGCGCTTTATGAGGCCGACACGCCGACCGACATGAACTGGGAGGCTGCGTATTATCAGATGCACATGTTCGCGGAAGCATTCGCCCGCGCAGGCTCGGACGAACTCGCGACAATCATGCCGCATTTGCTCGGTTCGGAATTCACCGCGCCGCAAGGCCGCGTGCGCATCGATCCCGTGAATCATCATATGGCGCTTTATCCGCGCATCGGCCGCGCAAACGCGGACGGCCAGTTCACCATCCTGCGCGAGTCGAAGTTCGCTGTCGGCCCCGATCCGTACATGACGCGCCAGACGCTCGGGGACCGGGTCGCGAAGTTGAGCACGCGGGACTATTGACGTGAGCGCGCGTGCGGACAGAGGCCAGCGGAGCCTCACCAGTTCGATCCTCGAGCGCAATGCGCGCGTGGTCGTTTTCCATCCGGACGACGACGACGGGCAAACGCTCGCCAACCATCTGCGGCGCATGGGCTTTTATGTCGAGCAATGCTGGCCGCCGATAGACACCTTGCCCGAGCGCGTCGATCTGGTGTTTCGCGCGCTCTTGCCCGAGGAGCGTACGCCGAGCGGCGAGTGGTCGGGACCCGATGCGCCGCCCGTCATCTGCGTGGTGGCCCACGAGAATCCGACGTTCATCGATCAGGCCATCAAACTCGGAGCGGACGGCATCATCACGACGCCGATCCGCGCATCGGGGTTACTTTCGACCGTGGTAATGGCCCTGTATCACGCGAAGCGTGCGCGTCAGCATGCACAGCGTATCGCCAAGCTCGAACAGAAGCTGCTCGACAGCCGGCATCTGCAGGAAGCTAAAAACATTCTAATGATCATGCATCGCGTGAGTGAGCGCGATGCGTACGACATACTGCGCGCTCAGGCGATGGAAAAGCGCGTGACCATCGACGATATTTGCCATTCCGTCATTCAAGCGGGCGAAGTGTTGCAGATCACGCGCGGCATGACATCCGGGGAAGGGCGCGAGAAAGAGTGAGCGCACAGGCTACGTTTTCTGATCGACACGCACAGGAGCGACAAAAATGGACCTGCAACTTAAAGGTCTGAAGGCGATCGTGACCGACGGCACGAAGGGCATCGGACTCGCGATTGCGCGGACATTCGCCGCGGAGGGCGCCGACGTCGCCATCTGCGCGCGCGATCAAGCCGCTGTCGAATCGACCGCGAGCGCGCTGGCCGAGCTGAGCGGCGCACGCGCGTCGGGTGCGGCCGTCGATGTGCCGGACGGCGATGCGCTCAAGGCTTGGGTCGGGGGCGTCGGTGCGGAATGGGACGGGATCGATATCGTCGTGGCCAATGTGAGCGCGCTCACGATCGGCAACGACATCCAGTCGTGGCGCAAGGAGTTCGAGACGGATCTGCTGTCAATCTCGTCGATGCCGCCATGCCGTTTCGCGAGGTGAGCCGGGCCGCTTCGATCGTCGCGATATGGGAGCGAGTCGGGACGCGAGACCGATTTTGCCCCGGGTCCGTACGGGTCTTCAAGGCCGCCCTCGTTCACTACATGCAGGGGCTGGCGAATCAGCTGGCATCGAAGGGCATCCGCGCGAATACGGTATCGCCCGGCAATGTGTAGTTCGAAGGCAGCGTGTGGGACTGGATCGAGTATTAAGACGCGGCGCTGTTCGAGCGTGCGCTTACGTTGAAGCCGAGCGGACGCATGGGCCGGCCGCAGGAAATCACCAACGCAGTGGCGTTCATCGCGAGTCCGGCGGCGAGCTTCGTGAGTGGGGCGAACTTCGTCGTCGATGGCGCGCTCACGCGTGGCATCCAGCTTTGAGCGCTTTGAGGTACCGATAACTCAACAGGAGCATCGAATGGAAGAAGGCAGTGCGATGGACATCGATCTGGATACGCTCACGGTCGAAGCCGTGCAGGCGGGTTTTCGAGCTGGGACATTTACGGCTGAGCAACTGGCGCGCGCCTGCTTCGACAGGATCGAGCGCGACAACGCAAAATTCAACGCGCTGATCTTTCTGAACTCAGACGCGATCGGCGATGCGCGGAAGATCGACGAACGGCGCGCAGCCGGTGAGGCGCTCGGGCCGCTCGCGGGCGTGCCGGTGGTCATCAAGGATCCGATGGATATGGTCGGCTTTCCGACCACGGCGGGATGGGCGAAGCTTTACAGCAAGAAGGGCGGCGTCGACCTGATGCCCGAGCGCGATGCGCCGGTCGTCGCGCGCATGCGGCGCGCGGGCGCCGTCCTGCTCGGCAAGACCAACGTGCCCATCCTGAGCCACACCGGATCGCATGCGAACGATAGCTGGGCTGGGCCGACCATCAACGTGCCGATGCCCGACCGCGTGCCGGGAGGCAGCAGCGCGGGAACGGCGTCGGCGGTTGCATCGGGCATGGCGGTGCTCGGACTCGCCGAAGAAACGGGCGGCTCGATCCAGAACCCAGCCTCGGCGCAGGGCCTCGTCGGCATCAAGCCGACTATCGGACTGGTGCCGAATGCGGGCGTCGTGCCGCTGTCGGGTAATCGCGATGTAGTGGGCCCGATTGCCCGCAACGTGCGCGATGCGGCGCTCTGCCTCGACGTGCTCGCAGGCTATTCGAGCGAGGACCCGAAGACGCTCGCGAGCGTCGGCCGGCAGCCGGAAGGCGGTTATACGTCGGCGCTGTCACCGGATGCGTTGAACGGCAAGCGTATCGGTTTATATGGCCCGGGATGGCGCGCGCAGCCGCTCTCCGATGAAGCAGCCGTGCTGTATGCGCGCGTCAAGCAAGAGCTGGCCGGTCTCGGCGCGGTCCTGGTCGACGATCCGTTCGAAGGCTCTGGTTTCGCCGATCTAAGAAAGCCGACGCCGCCACTGGAACACTTCGATGCGCGTGGACTCGAATCCATTCCGTACGATCTCGAGAAATATCTGCAGCGGCTCGGCAAGCATGCGCCGCTCAAAACGTTCGCGGAATTCGCCGAAGCGACTAAAGACGACAATGTGTTCGGGCCCGATGGCGTACTGCGCTATTTGCCTAGCCTCGCCGACTTCCGGGCTGCGTTGGCCGATCCTTCGTTGCCGCCGGAGATGCCGGAGTTCGTCGACCTGAAGGCGCGTTATATGAGTATCTTCGATACGGTGATGAGCACGCACCGACTCGATGCACTCGTCTTTCCACAGATGCGATGCGAGCTTCCTCCGCTTCACGGCAAGGACATCATTCAGGAGACGACGGTCGGCGAAATCAATATCGCGGGATTGCCTGGCATTGCTGTGCCAGCGGGCGATTACAAGTCGGGGTCTCCGTTCGGGCTGATCTTCGTCGGTCGGCAGTGGGACGAGGCGGCGCTGCTGGGATATGCCTACGCATACGAGATTGGCGCGGGTCGCCAGAAGGCGGCGCCGATGCTCGATTGATTCGGGTGCCGGCCCGAGAGTTCTGCAGGGAACGTTAGGATCCTGAGAATCGACCCTGACGTTCTTCGCTCGCTCAGTCTTGAGTCCGTCGGCAGGTTACCTGAAGCAATTGGACGGCCGCTATGGCGGGTAAGCGGCCTCTCCTCGCACAACCGTGTACGACCGGAGAGGGTCGACTTGCGACGATCATCCGCTGCGGGCCGGCAAGCGGTTCTCAATTCAGCTATCGGTCCGGGTTCGGCCCAGACTGTGTCAAAACGCGTACCCACTGGGAATTGAGGAAACCTGTCCCGGTGCGGATTGCCGCTTGTCGACTGCGACGAGCCGAAGGTCAAATCACAGCCCAACACATCACGAAGGCGCAAC
>NZ_VZQQ01000110.1 GCF_014397785.1 Paraburkholderia podalyriae | reverse complement strand
GCCTCAAACTGTCGAAAAATAAGCTGGATTCACGTTGAAATTTCGTAATGCAGAAAATTGCGCGGCGGTAGCCGCGCAGAGCGATGGACGTTGCTTTTGGAGGGGTGTATTTCCGCAGCCTGCTAATTCCTCAAACGGGGCTCGTCGCCACAGGAAAGCCGCAAGCGGCATCAGCGAAACAATGAACGTGGAGACGTCTAGGCTTCCGCGCCAGCCCGAGGAGTCGGCAACTTGAAATCGCGAGCGAGCCCGGCATTATGCTGCGCTCGCTTTTTATGTTTCGGCCGAGTCAACGCATGACGAGGTACGAGGTTTTGCCTTACCATGCTTTTCTGGGCGGGCTGGCGGCGCTTGACACATTGCGGAAGGCGAATATGACAGTGCTCTCTTTGGTCTGGAGGAACCCTCCGATTATCGTGTTGCCTCTAATCGGCGTGCTTCTCATCGTCTGGCTGCGACGTGCACAAGCTCGCTATGTCAACGAGGGTCGCCTGCTGCCGAATTGGATGCGGAAAGCAACCCGAGGCTCCGATGTTGACAGGCTCAACGTCGGCGAAAAAAGTCTGCATTCAACTATGGGTCCCGAAACAATAGTCCGGACGGGTGACATGGAAGAGCTTACGGCCGAGTCCCAACTACAGGCGGAAGGTCAGACTTCAGTGCCACGCACGGTCAGAGATGCCCTCGCTGCACAGCCAGGTACGATTCTTGTTTGGAACATCACGATGGAGGGAAGCGTCTGCGTACGCGCGAAAGCAGAACGGCATGACCGTGTGGTGTGACTGCGAGGAGTGGGCGCTCCATTCCGGCCAAGAGCTGATGATGATTGACGCTACGTTGAAGATGGCTGGAATCGACACCCAGCGCCTTAGCAGTAGGGTACTTGTCGAGCCGCGCGAACCGAGCCAAATATTGGTGGGGAGTTGTACGGAGGGCCTGCAGAGGTCAACAGATGCAAACTGAAAAATATCGTGGATATACGCTTTGGGGCCATGCAATCCTGCACCAGGAAAACATCCTGCAACGGAGACGATTCGCAGGAAGCGGCACAATCATGCGCGACACCAAGGTCGTAGAGGTGTCTGGGGTGCTTAGCTCTTTCGATACTGACGAAGAGGCAGAATCAGCAGGCCTTTCGTGGTGTCGCGCGTGGGTCGATAGCCATGGCTAGTGCGAAACAGGAGGGATGTACTTCATCTTTCCCCACTCGCACTCGCTCAGATTTCGGGAAGATGCTCCGAGCGGGTTGAAGTGTTTGTCTCTCGCGACTCTCAAATCGATGCTGGGCGTATCACGACGAGTGGTGGACGAATCGATGTGAACCGAAGAAGCGGTACGTTTTCTGAACGTCTCGCATGCGTACGCAACTTCGTTTGTCCACGCCCGCTGTGCGTGAGTATCACAAGTTGCGACGCCGAGAAAGCCACCAAACCAGGCAGTGTCTCGTGGACGTGTCGCAAGAAGCCGGCATTTACGGCGACCACAAAAGAGGTGAACTCCTGGCGAGCGGAAAACACGAACCTCGACACGGGCGGTGTTGCGCTTAAGGGACTCTCATGCCTGTACAGAGGGCAGCCAGGGAGTGCGCTGGACGGCGGTGACTTCCGAACAGCTTGACGCTTCCTTAAGGCGGCGCCGGCTTGATAGCAGAAACGCCGCCCGTGCGCACAGCCCTTCGTCCTGGTTGCCATCAGCGCTACCCTCGGGGATATTCAGAGCCGTACAACAACAATACCGAGAAGATTCATCGGAACAGCTGTCTTGAGCCAATCTTAGGGGCTCCTCGCTCACGCGTAGGTTACATAGATTAAAGATTATAAGATTACCGGAGTGCTCGACCGAGAAAACGGCTTGCCTGCAGCACAGTTTTCGGAAGTGGATATCCATTTCCCGTGTGTGAAGGCCACGCAAAACGTGGGTCGAGGACAAGTTGCGCGTGGGTGAAGGACAAGTAAAACGTGGGTGGAGGACAAGTCACGTAGATGAACTTCGACAGAACAGTTGCGTCACGAGAACGATGCGCAACGCAGCTGCAGCTTTGTACGTGCTTGCATCAGCCCGTCGCCTGGACATGCCGCAGAGTTTCAGCATCCTCATGAACGGCTTGATAGGTCGAAAACCGTGCTCTGAAACACATGAATCGTCGGCGAAGCCCGGTTCAGCCAACCAGCCGGCGATAAGCACTGAGGTGTCGAACTAGACCCTGTTTGTCGCCGCGAATCTCGCTCAGCCGGGCGAGGTTAAAGTGTGCGTCGGCATGCGTCGGGTCAAGTTCTATGCATCGCTGATAGGTCGCCGCCGCAGCGTCATAGCGTTTCAGCTCTTCGAGAACGACCGCGCGGTTGAAGTGCAGTAACGCGTCATCTGGGAAGTGCCCTAACGCCCCATCAAAAATGGACAATGCCTCGTCGCAGCGCGTTTCTGCCTCGCAGAGCAAAACGCCCAGATTGGTATAAGCGTGGTAATGCGGTGATGGCGCGAACTCCAGCACGTTCCGGTACGCCTGCTCCGCGCCAATAGCATCGGTCCCGGTGAGTTGTTCCGCGAGCGCAAACCATTCCTCCGCTTGCTGTTCGCGACTCGTCTGGTTTCGCGGTGCCGAGTCGAGGAACGCGACCTCGCCTCTAATAGGTGCGACCTCGAAGTCGAGCAGGTGCTGGCCGGAAGCGGCGTCCCATTGGGCCTGTCCTGACCTGACAGCCACCGTCTCGCCTACCGATGTGATTCGGATTCCAGACAGGGGAAGCTCATCAGGGAGTTCGGCCTTCAGCTTGGCGAGCGCCCTCAGAATCTTCCGTGATGAGACTTTGGCTGATTGCAACTGGAATGCTGTGCGCAAGACCGCGACATCCTGGAAAGAGAATCGAAGCTCGTTTCTGCGACCGCGCGCCGGGTGAACGAATCCGGCTTCAATCAGCCCAGACAGCACCCGACGCGAGACGCCCAGCAGCGATTGAAGGCTGCGCAACGAGTAATCGTTTGACTGATTCGGTCTGGTCACTTGCGTGCTCGAACCTTTGCCGGTGGCGCCTCTTTGATGTCGGCTTTCGGTGTGGCTCGTTTGACAGGGCGCCTTGGTTTGGCTGCCAACACTTCGACGTCAGCGGCGGTGGTCTTCTTCGTTGCCGTTGTCCTGGCCGGCGCCGTCTTCGCCGGTACGTTCCGTTTCGCCTTGTTGGCGCTGAGACTCGCCCGAAGCGCTTCCATCAGGTCAATTACCTGGCCGCCCGACTCACTCGTGGACTCCTCTGGAGACACAATCTCCTTGCCCGCAATTTTCTGGTCGATGGCCTCCAGAATCCGCTTCTTTTCTTCGTCTTGGTACGCCGTCGGGTCATAGGCGTCCTCCGAGACCTGGTCGATGATTTGCAGCGCAAGCTTGAGCTCAGTGTCGGTCACCGGCTCCCGCTCAATGTGCAAGTCGCTCAATGCGCGCACCTCATCTGCGAAGAGCAGTTGCTGGAAAACCATGCCGTCTTCTGCCGGCCGAACCTGAACGATACGAGTCTTTCCTTTGTACGACCATTTTGCGAGCGCGCACCGTTCGCTTTGGCGCATCGCCTGCTGCAGCAGACTGTAGGGTTTGCCACCCCGTTTGTCCGGCGCAATGAAATACGCCTTGTCGTAGTAGAGCGGGTCGACCGATTTTTCCGGCACGAAAGAGACAATTTCTACAACGTGCGTAGCACCCTCTTCAAGTGCCTTCAGCTCGTCCGCAGCGAAGATGACGAACTGTCCCTTCTCAAACTCGTAACCCTTCTGCGTGTCGGCGCGAGCCACCACCTCGCCTGTCGCCTCAGAGATGTACTGCTGCTTCACCCGCCGTCTCCCGGCGACCAGCCGCCGGACGAAAAGGCACCGTGACGGGGTATATATCCGCGTGTGCAACCAGACCCGAGGCTCGCCCGATTTGCGGCGGGCCCATCCGGGCTGGCAGTAAAGGGCATGAGCTGGATGCGTCGCGCCGAAGCAGTGTCCCGTGGGCCGCCGTCGGCGATGTGGATACACCGTGCGGAATCAACGGCCCCGAGCGGCGTTAGCTCTTCCCCTGACCTGCTAGCCCACTCAAATGTCGGTGCGGCGGATGATTCCGCCTCCGGCTGGTTTTGAAATGCAGCGGTGGCGATGCGCGACAATCGTCCTGGCTTCGTATGCCCTCGGGTGACTGGAATCTGACACCGAGCCGCACCGGCTAGAATACCGACGGTTTTCGAGCCGCACATCGGTTGAACAGGCCGACGACGAGCGACCGGTCGCCTGGCCTGCATGCTCGCGTCTCTTTGGGATTGTCCCCTCAATACGCTCGCCACGCGGAAGCTATTTCGCGCTTGAAGCAACGTCAATTCTGACGTTGAAATTTCGAACGCGGATGCAAGGCGGCATGCTTAATGCGCAAAATCGATATGTCCCGAGTTGCTGCGCTATGGCTCTCATTCTCCTGGTCGACGATGACGGTGAATCACTGTGGATGCTTCAGCTGGTTTTCGAGCGAAGTGGTCACCGGGTGCTGCTCGCGGATAGCGGTGAACCGGCGCTGGCGTTGGCGGGGCGCCATCTGCCTGATTTGATTATCACCGACTGGAACATGCCGGAAATGGACGGCATCGCCCTCTGCGAGCGGCTGAAATTTTACCCTTCACTTGCGCAGATTCCGGTGGTGATGACATCTGGCGAGTTGCCGCCCAAAGATAGGTCCGCGCTGTGGAACATGTTCTTCTGCAAGCCCGTCGACCTGAAAGCCCTTGAGTCTGCCGTCAGCTCGCTCCTGGCCCGGCGTTTGTGCTGTTCCGAAAAGCGCGTCAATGTGCCGGCTCCGGCGCCCGAGCGTTGGGCCCCGATGCCCTCAAGGTATTGGGCGTAACCGGTGAACGAACGGCATTCCGAGAGCGCCTCGCGTCTATTGAGGGCGCCATGTGCCGAAGTTCACGTCGGTGCGATAGGCGTCAGCGGCGAGATGTCAGGCGCATCACTAAATGCCTCCGTGAATCCGCCTGAAGGCTCAATTAACCACCGCAGGGGGTCGCAGAATGTTCGGGTCGTCATCAACAGGAAGTATCGTGGCCATGGGTCGCGCCGTGCTCGTATCGAAAAATCAACGTTGCTGGAACTGGAAGGACATGAGGTCAAGCGGGCGACGAATGGACCTGACGCGCTCGCGATAGTCGAGTCTTTCAGTCCTGATATTGCCCTCATTGATATCGCAATGCCAGGCATGGACGGTCAGGAACTGGCAGAGCTGCTCCGTCTTCGCGCGCAATGTTCGCAGACGAAGCTCGTGGCCTTGACGGGCAGCAACCGCGCAACCGGCATGCCCGGCAACCGACGAACGAATGTTCGACGCTCATCTCATCAAGCCGCTGTCACTCAATGACCTCGCGTTGGTCCTGCGGGCTTAGCGCGAACGTCAGACTGAAGTTGCGCATCCGGAGACCGTCCAGCCTTTCGCGCCGAATTCGTGGGCACCCGCCTGCGGAGGTATGCTGCTTGCTCGTTACGGAAGCACCATTTTCGATGGAGGTGAATCATGGGCTCAATTAACCCGCAACGTGGCCCTCAAGGCGGAGCCAACATCGTCGGCGGTGGTATCGGCGACGGGCCGGGACCAGACGTCATGGCTGCCGCGACGCTCTACGGGACCAAGGTGATGTCTTCAGACGGCGAACACGTGGGAAAGATTTCAGACATCATGCTTGATGTCCGCAACGGACGCATCGCCTATGCGGTGCTGTCTGAAGGCGGTTTTCTTGGGATGGGGTCTAACCTGCATGCCATCCCATGGAGTGCGCTGACCCTCGATACGGACCAGAAGTGTTTCTTCGTCGACATCACGGCACAGCGCCTCAAGGACGACCCGGGCTTCGACAAGGACCACTGGCCCGCCATGGCAGATGCGAAATGGGGAGAGTCAACGTACAGCTACTACAACCGGCAGCCGTACTGGTCCGCGACCCAAGAGGTGGTGGAAAGTGACCCAGCTTTCCGGCCGAGTGAGCATTGAACACTATCGGTAAGCTGTCCCGGGCGGAGGGCTTATCTGCCGCTCCATCGCCTATGCCACTATGGCTTGCTTCGGTGGCATAGGCGCATTGCTTTCCTTAACCACCAGACGCGCGCGAATAATCGGCACTGCAATCTGTATCGCGCTCGCCGCGAAGACGGCGAAAGCGCCATCGTGGGCGTACTGCCGAAACTCACCCCTAGTAGGTTTTTTCGTTTCACTACTGGAGGCCGGCGAGCTCATCGCCCCTTTTTCTGCATCTGATTTTTCGACTTGCTACCAGAGTGACCCATCGTGTTCGCGCCGGGCACCCCAGACATCGTGTCCGTCGCGCCACTCGGCACCCGACAAATCCAAAATCAGCATCCACAGCATGACGACGATTCTCGGAGTAATCGTTGGCGCGACGCTGCTGGCCGCTGTCGACTACGGTGCTGCGGTCGGGCTTCGCACACGTCGTCGTGAAACGCTGGATGCGCAGCGCAGTCCTTTTCGAGAGGTTTATCTTGGCGGCGGACGCAGCAGTCACCCTGAGAGGGAGCAAAGCGCATCCGGCACTAAGGTGCGAGGGCACTCCAAATTGCAACATTCAAGCGTCGAGCATTTGAACTACGCCGCCGTAACGGCATGGGGTGCGAACTCCTTTTTTTGCCTTGCGCCGCCTGCGCCTCTTTCCTATCCTCCGAACAATTGAATTAAGGAGCTGCTTATGTCCCAGGTAAGAAAAAAGATTTCCGTGATATTCACTGCTGCTCGCCTGAGTGCACTCGATGACCGCTCGGCAAGCCGGTTTCGAGGTCGGGTCGGGCAGGTCATAGCGTATGAGCCCACGGGAAAGCACGTAAGCGTCGAATTCCCGCTGGATGGTGAGCGGCGGCCAGAACGGCTTGAGCGGGTTCCGCTGGAATACCTTGAGGTCGTCCACGCGCACTCTAGCGCTCCAGCCCACTCTCGTGCACACTCACCGCACCCGAATACAGCTCGAATACAGCACTCTGCAAGGTTCAAGCGAAGTTAGATTGCCCGCGCATGCCTGACCACGATAGGAGAAGAATGTGACCCGAAAAGGGAAAGACCGACAACTACCAGTCCGCTGCGGGTTGCGTTCGGGCCACCGCCGCCGTCTGCCGTCTATGAGCAGCGCGCCCCTACGCGCCAGCGCGAGTCATCGCGGGCCCTGAATTAGTCATCGGCTGGCATGGTGACCGGTATTGGGACGGACATCATTATTGGAATAGGCGCGACTGGGACGCGCGCGGATATCACGACTATCGCCGCGGCTAACTTCCTCCTCGGGCCAGTTAAGCGACAGGGACCACGACCGATGCGACAGTACGAGGTCAGCGTCGAAACGCTAGGATGGTCGACGGAAGAGACATTATGAAATTGGTCGGAGTTCGCTCAGGACATTCAAAAGCCCGGCAGGTCAAGCGTAAGCAACATCTTGGGACTGGTCAGCTGAGGATGCGCTCCACCAGCTGACGACAGGAGGTCCAACATGAAACTTGACGATGCCACTTTCCGGCAATTGCGCCGTCTCGCTCCGGTTATCGACGACGTACTCAACGCACGAGAGGTCGAGCACGCAGACCAGGCCGTCGGCCTGGATTCAATTGCTCAGTTGTGCTCACTGTTGTTCGACGCGTACCACGACCAATACCCGGTCGAGATTGCGCAAGCGCGAGCTGACGCCGTTGAGTCGCAGTAACACACTTCCTCTGGACCGGCTGGCGGCTTCAGGTATCGCCGGTACAATCGAAGAACCTGTCCCATTGACCTCAGAACATGACTGCACGCCCATGCGTGCAAGGCGACTTATTGGCCTGGAAAAAGCCGGCGCGAGGTGGGCCGGCTCTCCGACACCACTTCACTTTGGGTTTTATTGCCCCACCAACTGGCTGACGAGCCGACGAGCGGGCGGAAAGAAAAGCACGAGCACAGTCGCACCGGCTTGAATCGATGGCGCGTCGGGCACACCTGGCGTATCGCGTACGGACGCACGGCACACCGAGCCGATGCTCCGCCATCGTCATGCAATGCGGATTAGGCGTCCCGACTCTGCCCTGTGCAAAGCCAGTGAACGTCGAGGTTGAGGTCGGCGGCAAGACGCGTACAGGTGTTCAACGGCGGCACGGTGATTCCCTGTCGCCAGTAGTCCACGTGGTATTTGCTGACACCCAGCGCCGTTGCTGCGCGCGCAGAACTGAGGCCTGCCTGTTTGAACGCCCTGTCAAGGCGGGCCGCCAATGCCCGTCTGAGGCGGTCGTTCCCGATGCTACGTTCAAGGTGACCGCTCGCGGTATCCTGGTGCATCATTTTTGATATCTCTCAGTATATTTTTTAATCGCTGCCCGACGAATCGCGGCCCGGAGTCAGGCTACTTTCCGCTCATGACGGGTCTTGCGACTTTGCATCGCGACAGCCCGTCAGGTTCGTGACCAATGCGACGAATGGTTGAAAATTCCTGATGAGGGATGCCTTGCTGTATTACCAACATGACCGAGACTTCGGTGGCAAGCGCTGCTGCAAGAACCGAGAGGGTCCCGCCGAGCCACATCGTGAGCCTGTCGACATTCTTCTGCGAGAAGCGGAGCGGAGAAGCCATTCGGCGAATGGGTTGAGCAATTTCATGTCGTGCCTCTTTCGTGTCGTTGACGACCGCGACTTGTGGCCGGGGCGGCGTGCACTTCAGCATTTCGATGAATTCTCGGTCGCAATTCGGAAGACACAGCTTCTCGGCCTACGTCTGAAGCGCTCGCGCCTACGCATCGGCCTTTGTATGCGACGTAGCGCCCGTTTGAACATGCGTCCGATGCGTCGGGATGGCAGCTTAAGAATCGTGTCGACCTCATCCGGCGCGTGCACGCAAATCATGTACGCCACGCGGGCGATGTCCGCCCGCGCTTTGGCACCAAGTCTCCTTGTCCGCCGCCCAACACCCATGTGGCGATAGCGAATGCGGGTATCGCTACGCCCTCCAACGCGGAGATATTTTGCATCCGTGCCGGAAAAATGGTTTGCCGTGTGTTTTACCGTCACTGCGAGCCTCCAGTTATGTACTCGCCATCGTAAAGCGATATCGAAAGCAGGTTCTACGTCGCGTTTCATATTCACGTTGATAGATTTTGGCCGCCGCAGGCACCGCCAGCAGCGGCCGGTTCTCCCGTCACACACTTACAGCAAGTCGATGCATCTTCGAGCCTTCGTTCAGTTGACTGCTACCAACCGAGCAACACGCGCAACCGTGCCATCAGCCAATCCGTTTCCATGCGCTCCGTCCATTGCTTTCGTTCGATGGCCCTCCGCATCCGCCTTATCGTCACCTCGCGCGGATGCTCTGGGTACTTGGCTGCATCTTCAAGAGTCTTTCGAATAAGCTGCTGTGCGAGGTCTTCGCACATATCCCATCGGATATACCGCTCTTCCGCAGTCAAGCCGACGATAAGCCTGCCGTCAACCCAACGACCCGCGAGTTTTGGCTGCGTGCCTGACAGCAATGCAGGCGTTGGGTTCCATGGAAAGTCAACCGGTACGCACGAGGTCAATCGCTCATCGCGATGACGACGCTCAGCTTCTCGCATCATTTCGATAACGCTTATTTCTTCATCGAGCTGGTCCCAGTGCAGACCAGCGCCAGACGCAGAAATGCGGACGTCGCTACGTTGCTCGGGCGTTGTTACCTTCAACTTTTTAAACCATTCCATGAGCACGTGTAGCACGCTGCTGGCGCCAAGACGAACGGTGAAGCCGCTTTCGTCGAATGTCGCTTCGATGGCTAAAAACCAGTTCCTTTGCCTCGTGTGACGAAATGCGCAGCGACGAGATTTACGCTTGTCCGTAGACGCCGCACTCAGGTCATCGCGTCGATGTAACACAAGGCGATGTCCGCCGACCGGGCAAGGACGGCGAACAGGCACGTCAGCATGTCACTTTCAAGTCGCGCACCGTCGAGTCCCGCGTGGCGCAGAATTGCTGCTGCAAGCCTGCTGCTGGCTACATCACGATGCCCCTGCCATCTACCATGCTCGATGTCTGTGGCGGACAGGCAGTACGTGCATTCCAAATCGCACTCGTCGGGCGGAATGATGAGATGACCGAAAAGCTCGCCGACGGCTGCGCCGACGTAGGTGATGGCAAGTTCGTGAGAATTCATAGCGTATGGGAACGTGATGGTAATCCGACGTATAGCGCGCGCACCGTACCCGCATCTGCACCGGCAATCTTTCGCCCGGAAGATGCCCTACTCCGGCCATACAACATGAAAGGGCTCGCCGCAGCGAGCCCCGTCGAATCAGGTGATGCGATGCCATATGGTCAGACTCGCCAATGCCCTGTCAATGGAAGCTGGCGGCGGAGACCGTTCGCGCGAACTGGTCGACCACGGTAAAAACCGCCTCCGGAATGACGAAAGAAACACAGACATCTGTGACCTCTGGCAAACCGGGAAACCGCTTCATCGAGTCGATGCGCATTGCGCTTTCGAGCACATGCTGGCCGTTCGCCACTACTGCGGCTGCATCCACATCCTCGAGTGATTGCATCAAGGTCTGCACCTGGGTTATTCCCTGCACGAGCAGCTTCTGGCGAATGAGCAGCGCTTCCTCCGTGTCGTTGCGGCCAAGCGACAACTGTACCGGCGCGTCCTGGAGCGACTCGAGCAGCCCGGCGACGGACGGCTCGAACAGCGGCAGCACGAACCGGTGCTGCAATGTGCCGACCTGCTGCGCGAACAGGCCGTAGTTACCAGCCGCCCCGCCTGTCAGCACGGTCATCTGCATGGTGCACTCACCCCTGGCGGCGGCCAGCGCGTAGAACATCCGCTCATCGACGTCCCCGCACAGGTACCAGCCGCTCACCCTTCGCTGCAGTGCCGGTCTCTCTGCCAGGCTGTCATTCACTTCGTCGGGTCGCATCACACGACCGCTACTGACCAGCACACCCTCGATGACCATCGGTTCAAAAAACATCTTCTTTGTCCTCACACGTGCGCGGTATTGCGCACCCCCGTGTAGCGACCGGGGAGAGATGGCCATTGTATTAACCCGACGCCGGACTCCCCTCGTAGGCTGACCGCGACTCGGTGGCAGATGTCTGCGGGCGTCCCGGACTTCCATCTTGTCAAGCCGGTTATGGGATTCGTTCATGGTGCGAGCGACTGGGCTTGATTGCGAGCTTGGCGAAGCGCCCCTGCAGGCTGTGCTCTAGGCGTTCTGCCGGTTCCCACAGGCGGAGATGCGCCGGGCTATGATTCACGCGGTCCGGCAGATACGCCAGGTCCAAAAAGCAGGTCCGCTTGCTGCCGCCTAACCGAGGCGCCCACTCCGTAGTACCGGGTGCTGGACGGTGGCTCCCGATTGACGCGCCACCGTTCAATCAATCGGGGCCGCTAAGACAGCCGACCGTAACCACCATCATTCATCGCCCGGAGTTGTTGCCGTCGCGAAATGCATGCAGGCGTAACAGCGCATGGAGTGGGTCCAGAGCGCTACCTGAGTCCACGGAAAGAACTCCGAGAAGTCGAGAAGAAGTAAGGCCCGCGAGTGCGGGCCCGCAACCAAGCGCAGTTTGACTCTACGCGCAGCAACAGGTAGTGGGACTGCAACGCGCGTTATCACTGATAGGTCCGGCGCGATCAAATTTGAAGTGCAACACCTTGCTCGTGTAAGGTGTGCCAATGCAAAAAAGAAGTTACCAACAACTGCAGCCTGAAGAACGCATGACGATTGCAAGCATGAAGCAGCAGGGTTCG
>NZ_VZQQ01000010.1 GCF_014397785.1 Paraburkholderia podalyriae | reverse complement strand
GATGCTCGGCGTCTTCGAGGCCAGGTGGGACAAGGACTACCCTTCCATCGGGCAGAGCTGGCGGCGCAACTGGGCACGCGTGATTCCGTTCTTCGATTACCCGCCGGAAATCAGGAAGGTGATTTACACCACGAATGCCATAGAATCGATCAACATGAGTCTGCGCAAAGTAATCAAGACCCGCAGCTCGTTTCCGACCGATGAGGCCGTGACCAAGCTGTTTTACCTGGCGCTGAACAACATCAGCAAGAAGTGGACGATGCCTATCCGCGACTGGAAAGCGGCCCTGAACCGCTTCACAATCCAGTTCGAAGAGCGGCTAGTGCCGGGTTAAACCTCAACCCGTTTACACAAAATTCCGGACACCCCCGGCGACTCAGTCGTAACTGACCACCACCGTGACGCGCGTGTCGATATTAGTACGCTGCGCGTTCAGCGACAGCAGCCCGCCCGCGCGACCGACCGCGTAGTGGCCGTCGCGGGCCGTCGTGACGTGCCCGGTGGCATCGACGAAACGCGCCGCCACCCGATCGCGCGACTGCGTGTTGCCGTTCACTTCGAGCGCGACGTCGGCCCCGCTGACGACACCCGGTGGCGCGCTGAACGTCACCGTGCGCGAGAAGCGCTCTCCCGCCACGCTCACGCTATCGACAGCGACGCCCGTGGGCGCCGTATCCATGCTGAACTGCATCTGCGGCGCGACGATCCTGCCTACGAAGCGGATCACCCCGCCCGTCACCGTCGATGCCGCCGGCGCCGCCAGCGGCGCGGCGAGCAACGCCGCCACCGCGATCGTGCGACCGACCGTTCGCCACCGCCTTCTTTCCGCTTTCATGTGCACCTCACTCCGGTCAACCGGCGCGAGTCGCCTCGCGCCCTTCATGCGCCATCCCGCGAATCGCTTCGCCGGAGCGCGGCCTTCGCTGCACTTTCTTTAACGGCAATCTTCCGACTGGCTTGAACGCAATGCGGACCCCGTCACTTTCATCTGGCACCGCGCAAAAACGACAAATCGATGGTGCGCGACGCCGCGAACAGAAGTGCGCGAGACAGCGTGCTAACATGAACCTTTCGTCTCGCTGCTGCCGCGCGACCTCCGGTTTTGTCGCGCGACACCTCCGCGACACCTCCGATTCGCTCTTCCGTCGACACCTGGTTGTTTTGCCCGTGACTTCTCTGCGCCGTCCGACTTTTCGTGCTCTCGCCCGCTTGCGCCCACGCCGCGCAGGCGGCTGCGCGCGCGCGAGCGGCGCCCCGCACAGCGCCGGCGAGACGTCCCCAACGCTCCCGCTTCACGCCGCCCGGCGCCCTCGCTGATGTAGCCCGCTGACACCCAGGGCCGCGTCGCCGGGCTCCGGGCTTTCCCATTCGCTCACTGATCCGCCAACCACCCCGGTTGGGTCGTTGCATGCGGCCTTTCTTCACCGGTCTTATCTGGAGTTCTGATGATGAAGAAGATCAAAACCTGCTATCTGACCGAACTCGACGTGACCCGCCTCGAGAAACTCGCGGCCGCCGACGCCAAGCTGCAGCACATGCTCGACGACGTGCTCGAACGCGCGGTGATCGTCGACTCGCACGACATCCCCGCCGACGTCGTCACGATGAACTCGCAAGCGACGCTGATCGACACGGCGAGCGGCGAGCAGATGACGTGGACCGTCGTCTATCCGCCGAACGCGGATTTCGCGCAAGGACGCCTGAACGTGTTCTCGCCGGCAGGCCTCGCGCTGCTCGGCGCGCGCCGCGGCGAGAGCATCCGCTTCACGCCACCCAGCGGCGATCAGAAAGTGCTCAAGCTCCACAAGATCCTGTATCAGCCCGAAGCCGCCGACGATTTTTCGCTGTAAGCCGGCTGTTCTGCCACTGTAAGTTGCCCTGTCCGATGCGTTCTCAAATTAAGAATAAGGGGCGTGTGACGTCGTCTGGATCAATCTTTTGATCCATTCGGACAGGTTGCCAAACCGTGCGCGGGCGGTGTATCGTGTGCGCTGCTAACGCGGGGGTCCTGCGTAGCGCGGAGCTGGAGGTCCGTGTTGCGTGGGTGAGAAATACCCTTTGAACCTGATCTGGATAATGCCAGCGCAGGGAAGCGTACGGATTTCGCACCCAGCCTCGACGGCCTCACCTCTGCGCGATTTCCGACCACTTCCATCTCAGTCTCCTGCTTAGCCGCCCCACTTTGTACGGAGACTTACATGAACGCCAATCCGAAGTTTATTTCCGCCGAAGCCCACGTGGACGAGGCGGCCGTCGCGCCGTTGCCGAATTCGCGCAAGGTCTACGTGAGCGGCTCGCGCCCGGACATCCGCGTGCCGATGCGCGAAATCTCGCAGGCCGACACGCCCGACAGCTTCGGCGGCGAAAAGAATCCGCCGATCTACGTGTACGACACGTCGGGCCCGTACTCCGACCCGGACGCGAAGATCGACATCCGCGCGGGCTTGCCCGCGCTGCGTCAGGCGTGGATCGAGGAGCGCGGCGATACCGAGCCGCTGAGCGGTCTGTCGAGCAGCTTCAGCCGCGAGCGCGCCGCCGATCCGGCCACCGCGCAGCTGCGTTTTCCGGGACTGCATCGCACGCCGCGCCGCGCGATCGCCGGCGCGAACGTGACGCAGATGCACTACGCGAAACAAGGCATCGTCACGCCGGAAATGGAATACATCGCGATTCGCGAAAACCAGCGCCGCGCCGAGTATCTGGAGAGCCTGAAGACGAGCGGCCCGAACGGCGCGAAGCTCGCCGCGATGATGGGCCGCCAGCACCCTGGACAGGCATTCGGCGCGAGCGCGTTCGGTCCGAACGGCCTCACCGAAATCACCGCGGAGTTCGTGCGCGAGGAGATCGCGCGCGGCCGGGCGATCATCCCGAACAACATCAATCACCCGGAAAGCGAGCCGATGATCATCGGCCGCAACTTCCTCGTGAAGGTCAATGCGAACATCGGCAACTCGGCGGTGACGTCGTCGATTGGCGAGGAAGTCGACAAGATGACGTGGGCGATCCGCTGGGGCGGCGACACGGTGATGGATCTGTCGACCGGCAAGCACATTCATGAAACGCGCGAATGGATCATCCGCAACAGCCCGGTGCCGATCGGCACGGTGCCGATTTATCAGGCGCTCGAAAAGGTCAACGGCAAGGCTGAAGATCTGACGTGGGAAATCTTCCGCGACACGCTGATCGAGCAGGCCGAGCAAGGGGTCGACTACTTCACGATCCACGCGGGTGTGCGTCTGCAATACGTGCCGCTCACGGCGAACCGGATGACCGGCATCGTGTCGCGCGGCGGCTCGATCATGGCGAAGTGGTGTCTCGCGCATCACAAGGAAAGCTTCCTGTACGAGCATTTCGAAGATATCTGCGAAATCATGAAGGCGTACGACGTGGCCTTCTCGCTCGGCGACGGCCTGCGCCCGGGCTCGATCTACGACGCGAACGATGAAGCGCAACTGGGCGAGCTGAAGACGCTCGGCGAGCTCACGCAGATCGCGTGGAAGCACGACGTGCAGGTGATGATCGAAGGTCCGGGCCATGTGCCGATGCAGTTGATCAAGGAGAACATGGACCTGCAACTCGACTGGTGCGACGAAGCACCGTTCTACACGCTCGGGCCGCTGACCACCGACATCGCGCCGGGCTACGACCACATCACGTCGGGCATTGGCGCTGCGATGATCGGCTGGTTCGGCACCGCGATGCTGTGCTACGTGACGCCGAAGGAACACCTCGGTCTGCCGAACAAGGACGACGTGAAGACCGGCATCATCACGTACAAGCTCGCCGCGCATGCCGCGGACCTCGCGAAGGGTCATCCGGGCTCGCAAGTGCGGGACAACGCTCTGTCGAAGGCACGCTTCGAATTCCGCTGGGAAGATCAGTTCAATCTCGGTCTCGACCCGGACAAGGCGCGCGAATTCCACGACGAAACGTTGCCGAAGGATTCGGCCAAGGTCGCGCATTTCTGCTCGATGTGCGGCCCGCACTTCTGCTCGATGAAGATCACCCAGGACGTGCGCGAGTTCGCCGCGCAGCAAGGCGTGACCGACGACGAAGCGCTCAGGAAAGGCATGGAAGTGAAGTCCATCGAATTCATCAGGCAAGGCGCTGAGATTTATCAGCGGCAATAAGCGCGAATAGTGCGAATAAGCGGCTTGCGTGATTCGCGCGAGCCCGCGCAGCCGTATCGAAGCCCGCCCACATGGCGGGCTTTTTTTATTCCGCCGGATCGAGCAGGCACGTTGCGTGCTGGGAGAAAGAGACACCCGTTTCCAACAACGAACGGAGGCAGCATCATGAATTCGATCCGTCAACTCGGTACTTGTCTTGGCACGGTCGCAACCGCCATTTCACTGGTCGCGGGCCTCGCGGCATGCGGCGACATGTCCCCGCGTACACGCGACACCGCGATCGGCGCGGGCGTCGGCGGCGCCGCTGGCGCGGCGATCGGCGGCAATGGCTGGTCGACGCTGGGCGGCGCCGCGGTCGGCGGTGTCATCGGTAATCAGGTCGGCAAGTGAGCGTTACGTCCGGTGAGCGTGGAAACAGACTGAAATATGCGGTTGCGGTTTTGCCACAGCTTGCCGCGGCAAGAGCGTAAGCTCCTCACAACGATGTCGCGCGAAGCGGCGTCGGTTCATCCGGGAGCGCGCCATGAAGTCCCGCATCGTCATCCATCTTTGCGCGGTGCGCCTCTCGACGCCACGCGCTTCGTCCCCTCGTTCCGCGAGGTTCGCGCGGTCCGCCGCCGCAATTTCAACGCTCGCGTCGAGCCTCTTTTTGGCAGGCTGTTATTACCCCGTCGGCTACTATCCCGCCGCCTATTACCCGTCGTACTACTCGACCGCGCCCGCGACCGCAGCCGACCAAACCGCACCGGCGGTCGATCCACAGCAGGCAGCTCAAGCCCAGCCGCAAATGCAAGTCGCGCCGCAGGATCAGCCGCCCGCTTATGCGGTGTCCCCGCCCGTGTATGCGGCACCACCGGTCTATCCCGCCTACTATCCGCCGCCGGTTTATCCTTACCCCGCTTACTACGGCTACCCCGCCTATTACGGACCGTCGATCGCGATCGGCGTCGGCGGTTATTGGGGCGGGCACTGGGGCGGTCATTGGGGCGGACACCGGCATTGACGCGTCCTCTGTCGTCGTGAAGCGTGCTCGCGCCGGCACTGCAGTTGCCGGCACGCGCATTTCTTCGTAAGCCGTTTTTCCGCGCGCTTCGCCTGCCAGCGCGCCCACCCCGCCCGTACTTTCCCGGCTTGACGCGCCGGTATGGCGCCCTATGCTTGGAAAGCTTCGCGCAGCACCCGCTTAACTCAGGCGACGCCGCTTTGCCGAGGCCACTTGCGAGCGTCCGCCGTGCCAGCGACGCGCCGTCATGCGCAGTCCCCCGCGTCGAATTACACAACAACGAAGGAGACGTGATGTTTCATCAGCTACTCACTCCGGTTGGCAATTCGCTTTTTCCGTCGTTCATCGTCGCGGCGCTGCCGATCATCGCGGTGCTCGCGCTGCTCGGCTGGGCGCGCAGACCCGCGTGGCAAGCGTCGCTCGCGGGACTGATCATCGGTTTGATCGTGGCGATTTTCGTCTGGCAGTTTCCGCTCGGGCTCGCGCTCAATTCGGTCGCGGCCGGCGTCGTGTTCGCGTGCTGGCCGGTGATGTGGATCGTGTTTACCGCGATCCTGCTGTACAACATCGCGCAGCGCTCGGGGCGCTTCGCGGCCTTCCGCCTGTGGATGATCGACAACCTGCCGAACGACCGGCGCATCGTGCTCGTCGTGGTCGGCTTTTCGTTCGGCGCGCTGCTCGAGGGCATTTCCGGATTCGGCACGCCGGTCGCGATCACGAGTTCGCTGCTGATCATGCTCGGCTTTCCAACGCTCGAAGCGCTGACCTTCTCACTGATCTTCAACACCGCGCCGGTCGCGTTCGGCGCGCTCGGTGTACCGATCACGGTGCTCGGCGCGGTCACGCATCTGCCGTCCGACACGCTCGCGAAAATGGTCGGGCGTCAATTGCCTTTCTTTGCGGTCCTGCTGCCCTTCTATGTGATCGGCGTGTACGCGGGCTTTCGCAACATGCTGCGGATCTGGCCGGTGCTGCTGGTGTCGGGCGTGAGTTTCGCGCTGACCCAGTTCGTCGTGTCGAACTTCGTGAACTACAGTCTGACCGACGTGCTGTCTTCGCTGATTTCGCTGATTCTCACGGTCGCGTTCCTGCGCGTCTGGAAGCCCGCCGCCGATCCGAAATTCGCGATCAACGTCGATCGCATCAACGACGTGCGCGGCAAGATCGGCGGCGTGCAAGGCTGGTATCCGTGGATCATCGTGTCGGTCGTCGTGATCATCTGGACGCTCGCGAGGATCTTCACGATCGGCGACATCAAGGTGCCGTGGCCGGGTCTCGACAAGGCCGTGTTCATCACGCTGTACAACACGCCGTACGGCGCGATCTGGGACTTCCAGCCGCTCGCGACCGGCACCGCCATCCTCGTCGCGGCGCTCATCACCGCGTTCGTCGTGCGGCTCTCGCCCGCCGAGTTCGGCAAGTCGATCTCCGATACGTGGGTGCAGACGCGCATCGCCATTCTGACCGTGGCAACGATCGTCGGCCTCGCGTATCTGATGAACTACTCGGGACTCAACTACACGCTCGGTCTCGGCGTTGCGTCGGTCGGGCCGCTGTTTCCGCTCGTGTCGGCGTTCCTCGGCTGGGTCGCGGTGTTCCTGTCGGGCAGCGATACGTCGGGCAACGCACTGTTCGGCAATCTGCAGGTGGTCGCGGCCAATCAGCTCAACCTGAATCCGGTGCTGATGGCGGCGACCAACTCGTCGGGCGGCGTGATGGGCAAGATGATCTCGCCACAGAACATTTCGACCGGCGTCGCGACCACCGAGTTGAAGGGCAAGGAAGGCATCGTGTTCGCCAGGACCTTCAAGCATTCGATCCTGCTGACGGTGCTGCTCGGCGTGCTCGTCTGGGCGCAGCAGAACTTCCTGCAGTGGATGATTCCGCACTGAGGCCGCACCGATAACGGCGCAATGCCATTCACATTGTTTCGCACGGCCGCCCGCGCCTCGCGGGCGCTGTTTGAAATCCCGTTTGAAATCCCGTCCTCATTGGAGCTCCGCCGGAGCGTATTTTTTCTCACATATCGGTGAGAATTGCTCGTTTGGCGTGTGTCCTCGCGGCGCTTACCATCGGCCTCATCGGACCCGGCCGTCTCCCGGATCTTGCCGTTTCATCCCGCAATGAAACGATTTGCGCGATCGCGCTGTTACGATGCGCTGACGTCCCGACTCAACTGCGCGCGGCGCCATTCCAATGAAAGCCAGAAACCTGCTGCAACTGCTGATCCTCGCCGCCCTGTGGGGCGCGTCGTTCCTGTTCATCCGCGTCGGCGTCACCGACTTCGGCGTCGCGCCGCTGATGGCGCTGCGCGTCGGCATCGGCGCCCTCTTTCTCGCGATCGTGCTGATCGCGCGACGGCCGCTGCAACAGTCCGCCACGGTGTTGCGCGAGCGCGCGCTGCCGCTGCTGGTGGTCGGCGTCCTCAATTCGGCGGCACCGTTCTGCCTGTTCGCGTATGCGGAGCTGACGCTGTCGGCGGGCGTCACGTCGGTGATCAATGCGTGCGCGCCGCTGTGGGGCGCGCTGGTCGCCTTCCTGTGGTTGCGCGACCGGCTCAGCGCGTTGCGCACGCTTGGTCTCGTGATCGGTTTTCTCGGCGTGCTGATGCTCGTGTGGGATCAGATCGCGGCGCCGGCCGGCTCGGCCGCCTCGCCGCTGACCATCGCGCTCGCGGCCGGCGCCGCGCTCGGTGCCACGCTGCTCTATGGCATCGCCGCCAACTACACGAAGCGTCACCTGACCGGCGTCGACGCGCTGACCGTCGCGACCGGCACGATGATCGGCGCGACGATCGTGCTGCTGCCGCTCGCGATCATCTACTGGCCCACCGCGTCGATCTCGCTACGCGCGTGGGGCGCGGTGATCGCGCTCGGCGTCGCCTGTACCGGTGTCGCGTACATGCTGTTCTTCCACCTGATCGCGGTCGGCGGGCCGACACGCGCGATCACCGTGACCTTCGTGATTCCGATCTTCGGCATTCTATGGGGCGCGTTGTTTCTCGGCGAGACGGTGTCGCCCGGGATGCTCGAAGGTTGCGCGGTGATTCTCGTCGGCACCGCGTTGGCGACCGGCGTGGTCAAGCGCCTGCCGTGGGTGGGGACGCGGCGCGCGGATACCTGAGTGCCCGTCGCGACGAAATGCCTGGCCGTAAAAAAACCGCCCGGATTTCTCCGGACGGTTTTGTCGAACCGGCGGCGTCGGCCGCAAGGCTCTCTTATCAGTGCAACTGGTCGACCATCAGGCTCATGATCTGCCTGGCCTGCGAGCTTTCGTCGAGCTGCCCCTTGTCGTCTACCACGGCTACGCGGGTCTGGTTCGGCGTCACCGCGCGCACGTTCACGCGGTATTGTTTGGCGACCTTCTCCTTCTTGCCGTGGAAGATCTGGCTCCAGAAGCCCTGCTCGGCCGACGACATATCCTTCGGATCGACATAGCGCACGAAATACAGGCCGCGGCTCACGTCGCGGTCGTCGACCGTGAAGTTGCTGCGATCGAGCGCGAGGCCCACGCGCAGCCACGCGCGGTCATACGGCTCGCCGAGTGTGAGTTCGCTCGACGAGATCTGCGCCGACGTGTTCGCCGAATCCGCGTCCGGCACCGGCTGCTGGGCCGACAGCGCGACATTCTGCGCGGCGACCGCGGCCGCCGCCGACTTCGCACCCGCCGTCGCCGCATTCGGCGCGATCTGCGTGCCCGCAGGCGACAGCTCGGCGTTCTGCGCGCCAGCCGCGCTGGTACCTGAATCGGCCCGCGCAAGCGAGGCCATCAGACGCTTCAGATATTCCTGCTCGAGCGCCGGGTCGTTCGGCTTGGGCTGCCACTGCGTCGATTCGCTGTTCGTGCCGGTGATCGCCTCACGCATGCCTTTCTGGCTCACGAACACATAGGTGCCGCCGTTCGGCGCCGCTTCGAGACGCGTGCGGTACTTGTTGCGCTCCGAGTTCACGTAGCTGTTGCCCATCGCCTTAGACAGCGTGTTGCGGATAAAGCCGTCGTTGATCTGCGCGTGGGTTTCGTTCCAGTCGGTTTCCATCACGCCCTTGTCGCGCTGGTCGACGACGAGCAGGAAGCCCTGCTCCTGCCAGAAGCGGCGGATTTGCGGCCAGGCCTGATCGGGCGTTTTGTTGTCGAGCACGAGCCAGCTCTCGGTGCCGTCGCGCTGGATGTGGATGCCCTGCACGGGCGGCACGACCGCGACCGCGTCGCCGGCCGGCGCCTTGGCCTGCACCTGTTTCAGCGTGGACAGCGAGGTTTCGCCGCCTTGCGGCGGCAGCGAACGTTGATCGGCCGTCTCGTCGATCATGTTCGGCGGTACGGCAAGCGATACCTGCTTCGAACGGGAGTCGCTCTTGTAGTCGATTTTGGTCGGCGACGAGGTGCCGCAGCCGGCGACCAGCCCGCCTGCCACGACCATTACTGCAAACCGCTTGGTGAGACGAAGATCAGTCATGTTCGGGGAATCCTTCCGCAACGCCACGGCAAGTTTCCGTGGATCAACCCAACATTTTACCGGTCCGGGCGAGGCGTGTGCAAAAACTGGGGTTTGCCCGCAAATCGCCCGTTATGCTATTTACCTTCTTATGAGGTAAATTTAACACTCAATAACGCTTTCGAGTTGACATCGGGAGTGTTCCCAAGTTCTCGCCGGAGGCCTGCCGAATAAGGGCTTCCGGACTGCATGCGGCTCATTTTTGCGACCGCGGGCGGCCGTGTCCGCAGCGGTTTGCAAAGAACACCAAAAACCGGTGCTAGGTTAAACGATCTGTCTCAATAAAATCCGGCGCCAACGAGGAAGGCCACATGTACAAGTCGCGTCTCAATCCATCCGCGATCGCATCGGCGATCGCCGTCGTCGCGTGCTGCGCGAGCGTCGGCGCACATGCCGAATTAGGTGGCGCGATGCCGAGCCAGGCGGTGTCGGGCGCGAGCGCGCCGCGCACGCTGCTCAATGGCGCACTGCGCGAGCGCACATGGACCGACGCCGGCAATACGACCGTCAACGAATATGCGACCAGCGCCGGCCTGATCGTCGCCTATTCATGGCAAGGACCGACGATGCCGGATCTGCACGCGCTGCTCGGCAAATACGGCGACTCGTACAAGACGGGCGCCTCGGCGGCGGCCGGCAGCGGCAATCTGCACGCGTCGCGGGTCACGCGCCCGGACGTGATCGTCGAGTCGGGCGGACCGATGCGTGGCTACGTCGGACGCGCGTGGCTGCCGGCGGCTTTACCCGCCGGCGTCACCGCCGACGATATCCAGTAACGCGTGCGCCCGCACGCGTCGCTCGCACCCCCTTCACGCCTGAGTTCCATCCGTCGGACCGCCACGCCATGAAATCCGCCCTGCGTTTCCATGCCCTGCTCGTCGTCGTCTGCGCGGCCCTCGTCGGCTGCGGCGGCGGAGGCGGCAGTTCGTCGTCCAGCCCGTCGGGCTCGTCCGGCTCGGGCTCGACGCCGTCCGCGAGCACGCCGAACTCGTCGACCGGTTCGACGAGCGCGTCGAACACCACGCAGAGCGCGAACGTCCCGCAATCGACCACGCCCAACGTGCAGCCGGTCACGGTCGGCGTCTCGCCCGGCATTACGCGCAACATGCTGACGACAAGCGTCACCGTCTGCCAGGCCGGCACCAGCAACTGCGCGACGATCGACGACATCCAGGTCGACACCGGCTCGAACGGCCTGCGCATCCTCGCCTCCGCGTTGCCGACGACCCTGGCGCTGCCGACCATCGCCGCGGGCAGCGGCGTGAGCGCCGAATGCGCGGTGTTCGGCAGCGGCTACGCGTGGGGCTCGCTGCGCAACGCGGACGTGCGGATGGCCGGCCAACAGGCATCATCGATTCCGATCCAGGTGATCGCCGATACCGCGCGCTGCCCGCCGCGCCCATCGACTGCGCCAACTCCGGCGCGTCGCTGCTGACGGTGTCGAGCCTGCACGCGAACGGCATTCTCGGCGTGGGTCTGTTCCCGGTCGACTGCGGCAGCGGCTGCTCGAATTCCGCGTTGCCGCGCTGGTACTACAGCTGCTCGACGAGCGGCTGCGCCGCGACCGCGCAACCGCTTGCGCAGCAGGTCACCAACCCGGTCAGCAGCTTCCCGCTCGACAACAACGGCGTCGTGATCGACCTGCCGGCCGTCGCCGATGCGGGTGCGGCCGGCGCGTCGGGCTCGCTGATCTTCGGCATCGGCACCCAGTCGAACAACACGCTGACGAGCACGAACGTCCTCAAGGCGAACGCGGCGACCGGCTATGTGACGACCGCCTCGGGCGGCCAGACCTATGCGGTGAGCTATCTCGACAGCGGCTCGAACGGCCTCTTCTTCCACTCGACGCAGTTCCCCTTGTGCGGCTTCTGGTACTGCCCGACTTCGACGCAGTCGGCGAACGCGTCGATCACCGGCGTCGATGGCGTGTCGAGCACGGTGTCGTTCGACATTGGCAATTCGAGCACGCTGTTCGCATCAACGAACAACGCGTTCGACAATCTCGCCGGCAATTCGAGTCAGGGCTTCGGCTGGGGCTTGCCGTTCTTTTACGGCAAACGCATTTACACGGCGATTGCGGCGCGCAATACGTCGGCCGGCCAGGGGCCGTATTACGCGTTCTGAGGTCGATCGGGTGGATGCGCGGCGACGCGCGTGGCGCGGTTGCGAACTCAGCCGGCCGCGCTAGCCGGTTGCGCGGCCGGCGTGGCGAGCTTCGCCGGCGCGAGCCAGCGGAATACGTCCAGCTCTTCACCGTGGAACGTGCATTCGGCGGCGGCCGGTGTGCTGAGCTTCTTCGGCTGGGCCGGCTTCGCGGCCACCTTGACGTCCGACGCCGACGGGACAAGCGCCGCGGAAGCCGCCACCTCGGACGCGCTCACCGGATGTTCGATCGACCCCTCCACCACGACGCGCGAGCCGCGAATCGCGGCCCCGCGATGCGTGACCCGCAGCGTATCCGACGACATCCCCGACGATACCCCCGACGACGCCTCGGCCAGCTTGCTGCGCATCAATTGCTCGCATGCGCTGGAGTTGCGGGTGACGATCGTGCAGGCGGCCAGCAGCGTCGCGGCGCTCGCGATACAGGCGATGGAGAGGATGCGAATATTCATCGATGTTCCGTTGTTCCAAGCGTCGGTCATTGTAGCTTACGGCCTCGTCGCCCGGCTCCGCGGCTGTCGGCCGCTTGACCTTGACGCGGCGCATCGGCATCGTGTTGACCGGCCGCGCGGTCGGTGGCGCAATCGTCCGCCTGACTGGCCACATTGCGCGGCGAAATCGAAGCGACTTCCCCCCCAGTATCGACCCCGACTTCTTCATGCTCAGCCTCGTCCTGCTCGCGATCGCCGCCTACGCCGCGACCAATATCGACAACCTGTTCGTGCTGCTCGGCTTTCTGACCGAAGCGGGCGCCCAGCGGCGCAGCGTGGTCGCAGGGCAGTACGCGGGATCATTGATCCTCGTCGCCGCGGCGCTCGTGCTCGCGGCCTTGCTCACGCGCCTGCCGGCCGGTTATGTGGGCCTGCTCGGCTTACTGCCGATCGTCGTCGGCTTGCACAACGCATGGCAGCGCTTCGGTCCCGGCCATGCGCAGCGCAACCCTGGCGAGGCTGGCGAGGACAGCCTCCCAAGCGCACCGACATCCATTCGCGGTTCATCGAGCTGGACCGTCGCAAGCGTCGCAATCGCCAACGGCTCGGACAACCTCGCCGTCTACGTGCCGCTGTACGCGAGCCATACGGCTGCCGCGAACGCGCTCGTTTCGCTGGTGTTCATCGTCATGATCGGGCTGTGGTGCGCGGGCGCGGCATGGCTCGTCGATCATCCGTTGCTCGGCGCGCCGATCCGGCGGTACGGCTCGGCGCTGCTGCCGCTGATCCTGCTCGCGATAGGCGTATCGGTGATCGTGAACAACGATACGCTGCGGCTTTTGTTCGGCGGATGAGCAACGCGGGGCTGGGTCGCGGCACTGACCGGGCCGTTCGCCCGCTTCTGCAGCCGGGCATGTCGCGGCCCATCCCACCTCGGCCCTTGACGCACTCTCAATAATATGGTCCCATTGCGCACTATGTACCGCGCCCAGACCACCCTATCGCTACTACTAGCCCGCTCTACCGGGCTAGGTCTGCTGCTGCGCGCGTCCGCTTCTCTCTGAAACACCGAAGCATCGCTTGAATCCCCAGTAACTGACCCAGCCCCGGTTTCCGACCGGCGGCCCAGTATCGCGTTTTCGTCGTCCGGTCGACACCCGTTCCACGGTCTCTCCCCCGGATGATGAAAATGTTGAAAAACCCTGCTACCAAGTACCGTTCGTTCAAGCCGATCAATTTGACGGATCGCCAGTGGCCGTCGCGCACCATCACGCGCGCGCCGATCTGGATGAGCACCGATCTGCGCGACGGCAACCAGGCGCTGTTCGAGCCGATGAACGCCGAGCGCAAAATGCGCATGTTCAAGACGCTGGTGCAGATCGGCTTCAAGGAAATCGAAGTCGCGTTTCCGTCGGCGTCGCAGACCGATTTCAACTTCGTGCGCGAGCTGATCGAGGGCGGCCATATTCCCGACGACGTGACGATCGAAGTGCTCACGCAGGCGCGCGACGATCTGATCGAGCGTACTTTCGAATCGTTGCGCGGCGCCCCCCGCGCGATCGTCCATCTGTACAACGCGACCGCGCCGGAATTCCGCAAGATCGTGTTCGGCCTCGAAAAGAGCGGCGTGATCGAACTCGCGCAGAAGGCCGCGCGCACGATGAAACGCCTCGCCGACGCTCAGCCGCAAACGCACTTCACGCTGCAGTACAGCCCGGAAGTGTTCAGCGGCACCGAGCTCGAATTCGCGAAGGAAGTCTGCGACGCGGTGTTCGACATCTGGCAACCGACGCCCGGGCACAAGGCGATCGTCAATCTGCCGGCCACCGTCGAAATGGCCACGCCGAACGTCTACGCGGACCAGATCGAATGGATGCACCGCAATCTCGCGCGCCGCGATTCGCTGATCGTCTCCGTCCACCCGCATAACGACCGCGGCACGGCCGTCGCGGCCGCGGAGCTCGCGGTGATGGCGGGCGCGGATCGCGTCGAAGGTTGCTTGTTCGGCAACGGCGAGCGCACCGGCAACGTCGACCTCGTCACGCTCGCGTTGAATCTGTACACGCAGGGCGTCGATCCCGAACTCGATTTCTCGAACATCAACGAAGTCGCGCGCACCGCCGAAGAATGCACGCAGTTGCCGGTGCATCCGCGTCATCCGTATGTCGGCGATCTGGTCTTCACCGCGTTCTCGGGCTCCCACCAGGACGCGATCAGGAAGGGCTTCGCCGCGCAGAAGCCGGACACGATCTGGGAAGTGCCGTACATGCCGATCGATCCGAGCGACCTCGGCCGTACCTACGACTCCGTGATTCGCGTGAACAGCCAGTCGGGCAAAGGCGGTATCGCGTATCTGCTCGAGCAGAGCTACGGCGTCGTGTTGCCGCGCCGTCTGCAGGTGGACTTCAGCTCGGCCGTGCAACGTTTCACCGATCAGAGCGGCCAGGAAGTCACGCCCACGCAGATCTGGGAACTGTTCCAGCAGGAATACGTGCGCACGGCGGAGCCGCTCCGCTATATCAGCCACAGCCTGTCCGAGCATGAAGGCCGCGAGCACATCAAGCTCAACGTCGAAATCAACGGCACGCCGCGCGTGCTGACCGGCGCCGGCAACGGCCCGCTCGACGCGCTGATGCACGCTTTCGACGTGCCCGTGCGCATCCAGCACTACGAGGAGCGCGCGCTCACCCAGGGCGCCGATGCGCGCGCGATCGCAATCGCCGAAATGGCCGGCGCCGATGTGGCCGGCAGCGCGTTTGGCGTCGGTGTCGATGCGAACCTGATCACCGCGTCGATTCGCGCGGTGATCAGCGGTGTCAACCGCGCCTATGCACGCGTGAACGCGGATGCCCAGCAGCGCTTCTTCGACGCCGCGCTGAGCGACGCGACGGTGTAAGGCCGCGGTCTGCCGCGTTGAACCTGCGGCGCGCCGCAGGTTCGTCGGGCTGACGGCAACAGACAAGGGGCGCTTCGACGCCCCTTGTTTTTTAACGTCGGTTTATCCGCGTCAGCGTCGGCCGACGTTCAATGAAACACGTCCCGGCCGAAGTACTTCAGCGAAATGCGCTGATAAGTACCGTCTTTTCTGATGCCGGCGAGCGCGTCGTCGATCGCCACCCGCAGCTTCGGATTGCCCTTGCGCATCAGTACGGCCGACTTGTCGCTGCTGTCAGGCGACGTATCGACCGCGACGACTTTGATCTTCGCGTCGGGCTCGCGCTTCCTGTAGTCGAGAAACGACAATGAATCGTTGACGGTCGCGTCGACGCGGCCCGCTATGAGCAGATCGATCGATTCGTCGAAGCCCAGCGCCGGAATCACCTGCGCACCGTGCGCCGCCGCGATCCTGCCGACGTTGCTGGTCGGCGTATTGGCCGATTTCCGGCCCTTCAGGTCATCGAAAGATTTGATCGTCGTATTGTCCGACGCGACGATCAGCACCGCATGCGATGTGATGTACGGGTCCGAGTAATCGTATTTGAGCTTGCGATCGTCGGTGATCGCGACCTCGTTGATCACCGCGTCGTAACGATTGACGTCGAGACCGGCGATCAGCCCGTCCCATTTGCTTTCGATGAATTGCGGCCTGACGCCGAGACGCTGCGCGATCGCGCTGGCGAGTTCGACGTCGAAGCCGGTCAGCTTGCCCGCGTCGTCGTGGTAGGTGAACGGTGCGTAAGTGCCTTCGGTGCCGATCCGGAACACGCCCGATGCCTTGATCTTCGCCAGATCGTCGGCGCTCGCCGGATGCGCGAGTGCGGCCTGCAACAGCGCGATCATCGCGAGTGAACGAATCGGCTTCATCGGACGGCTCCGGCTCAGTGGCTGCGCAGATCGCGGACTGCCGCGTTTGGCGGGCGATACCGACGCGCGGCCGGCTGCGTGGGCCGACTGTAGCAAACCATCCGCGATTTTCAAAGCGCTTCGCGCGTGGCCGCGCCGGCGCCCGCTCAGTACGTCTCCAGATGCAAGCGCCCTTCGCGCTTCAGCTTCGCCCACAACGCTTCCCAACCGAGCCGATGCTGCTCGCCGATGTCCTTGAGCGCCTGCAGCACGCCGTCCTCCATGCCTTTGAGGCCGCACACGTAGATATAGGTGTTGTCGTCCTTCAGCAGGTTCGCGACGTCCGAGCCGCGTTCACGCATCGCGTCCTGCACGTAGCGCTTCGTCTGCCCCGGCGTGCGCGAAAACGCGAGCGTCGTGTCGATGAAATCCTTCGGCAGATTGGTCAGCGGTCCAAAGTACGGCAGCTCCTGCTGGGTGCGCGCGCCGAAGAACAGCATCAGCTTGCCGGTCGCGCCTTTCAGACGCTTGCGCCGGCGATACTCGGTCATCGCGCGCATCGGCGCGGAACCGGTGCCCGTGCAGATCATCAGAAGATGCGAGTTCGGATGATTGGGCATCAGGAAGGTGCTGCCGAACGGGCCGATCACGTTGACCACGTCGCCCTTCTTCAGATCGCACAAATAGTTCGAGCAAACGCCGTCGATTGCGTCGCCGTGCTGCTGCGACACACGCTTGACCGTCAGCGACACGTTGTTATAGCCGGGCCGCTCGCCGTCGCGCGGACTGGCCACCGAGTACTGGCGCGCGTGATGCACGCGGCCGTCGGCGGCAACTCCCGGCGGCAGAATGCCGATCGACTGGCCTTCGAGCACCGGAAACGGCATCGAGCCGAAATCGAGCACGATGTGATGGATGTCGCTCGATGTCGCGCCGTCGGTGAGCCGGTAGTTGCCGACCACCGTCGCGGTGGTCGGCGCGTGGTGCGTGTAGAGATTCACGTACGGCTTCGCGGCCGACCACGGCGGCACGACCGCGCCGCGCATGGTGTCGACTTCGATGCCGTCCGCCTCGGCGGAGGCGTCGCCCGAAGCGCAAACGGCCGCCGCTTCTTCCGCCGGCACCGCCATCGTGTTCTGCTCCGGCAGCACGTCCCACTTGAACTGCTCGTCGATCGAATACGCGTCGGCCTTCAGCACCGTGCGCCAGTTGTCGATCGCGCCGGTCGGGCACGGCGGCACGCAGGCCATGCAGCCGTTGCAGACTTCGGCCTTCACGACGTAGTTGTTGTCGTCGTGCGTGATCGCGTCGATCGGACAAGTCTCTTCGCAGGTATTGCAGCGAATGCAGATCTCCGGATCGATCAGATGCTGCCGCATGACTTCGATCGATACTGGGCCGTTCATGACTTCCTCCTCCTGGTAATACGGCGCGCGCGGCGTGCCTTTCGTGCGTCGCCTGCTTCAGTTGAAGCGCACGTATTCGAAATCGACCGGCTGACGGTTCACGCCCATCGCGGGCGGCGCGATCCAGTTCGCGAACTTGCCTGGCTCGGCGACGCGGCCCATCAGCGACGCGACGAACGCGCGGTCTGCGGGCGTCGCGAGCCAGTTCGCTTCGTTCGCGGCCCATTCGGCTTCGCTGAGCACGCGGCCATCGGGCGACACCCGCGTGCCCGCGAACGTGCCGATCTGCCGGTTGAACGCCTTGTGCGGCACCGTCATCCGAAAGTCGATGCCGGCCTTCTCGAGCACCTTGTTCCAGCGGCCGACGCCCGCGACCGAGTCCTTGATGTAATCGTCGCGCAGTACTTCGTTCATCGCGTTGAGCATCGGCACCTCGCGCTCGACGAGCCTGCCGTCCTTCACGTCGAGCAGCTTGTAGCCATGCTCGTTCAGGCGATGATCGTCGTCGCGCTTGCCTTCCTCGTAGCGGCCCTTCAGACCCGAGCTATAGAACGTCGCCGCGTTCGACGAATGATCGGCGCCGAACAGGTCGATCGTGACCGAATAATGGAAGTTCAGATAGCGTTGGATGGTCGGCAGATCGATCACGCCGGCCGCGCGGATCTTCGCGGCATCGTCGGTGCCGAGCTCGTTCATCACCTGAGCGCTGCGCTGGATCACGCGCGACACGCCCGATTCGCCGACGAACATGTGATGCGCTTCCTCGGTCAGCATGAACTTCGTCGTGCGCGCGAGCGGATCGAAGCCCGACTCCGCGAGCGCCGACAACTGGAACTTGCCGTCGCGGTCGGTGAAGTACGTGAACATGTAGAACGCGAGCCAGTCCGGCGTTTTCTCGTTGAACGCGCCGAGAATGCGCGGATTGTCTTCGTCGCCCGAACGACGGCCGAGCAATGCTTCGGCTTCCTCCCGGCCGTCGCGCCCGAAGTAGCGATGCAGCAGATACACCATCGCCCACAGATGACGGCCCTCCTCGACGTTGACCTGGAACAGGTTGCGCAGATCGTACAGCGACGGCGCGGTCGAGCCGAGATGACGCTGCTGCTCAACCGAAGCCGGCTCCGTATCGCCCTGCGTAACGATGATGCGACGCAGGTTCGCGCGATGCTCGCCGGGCACGTCCTGCCACGCGGCTTCGCCCTTGTGCTCGCCGAAGTGGATCTTGCGATCCTGCTCGCCCGGCGTGAGGAAAATGCCCCAGCGGTACTCCGGCATTTTCACGTAATCGAAGTGGGCCCAGCCGCCCGCGTCGACGCTGACCGCGGTACGCAGATACACGTCGTAGCCGTGCGAGCCTTCCGGGCCCATATCGCCCCACCATGACAGAAAGTTCGGCTGCCATTGCTCGAGCGCGCGCTGCAGCGCGCGGTCGTCGGCGAGGTTGACGTTGTTCGGAATCTTTTCGCTGTAGTTGATCGAGGACATGGTCGGTTCCCTGGGACGGTTTCTATTCGAAAGCTGCACTGGCGTGAGGCGCGTATCGGCAAGCGGCGTCGTTCAGTCGGAGTGAGCGCGGCGCATCTCACACGCGCGACACATCGAATTGCGCCTTGCTGCCCTTGCCGTACACCTTGAGCGCACCTTTCTCGCCCACTGCGTTCGGCCGGTTGAAAATCCAGTTCTGCCAGGCGCTCAGACGGCCGAAAATGCGCGTCTCCATCGTCTCCGGCCCGTTGAAGCGCAGATTCGCTTCGAGGCCCGTCAATGCATCGGGCGACATCGCCGCGCGCTCCTCGAGCGCGATGCGGATTTCATCAGCCCAATCGATGTCGTCCGGCGACGCGGTGACGAGACCGAGCCGCTCGGCGTCGAGCGCCTTGACCGGCTGGCCGATCAGCGCGCGTACTGCGTCGAGCGGCTCGGCTTCTTCGTAGAAGCGTCGCGCGAGCCGGGATTGATGCGTGACCATCGGATACAGACCGAAGTTGACTTCCGTCAGCGTGATCGCCGGCTCCTCGTCCTCGTTCTCGGGCAGCGCGGCCATGTAGGTGCGATCGGCGGCGAACGCGAGTTCAGCGAACGTACCGGCAAAGCATGAGCCAGCTTCGACCAGCGTAAAGACGGAGCGCGACGACACATCGATGCGCGCGAGCGTGCGGCGCAGCATGCCGATCGTTTCGCGCACGAACCAGTGATCCTTGTGCTGCAGCAGCGTCGCGTCGACCGCGAGCAGGTGGCGCGCGTCGCCTTCGGTCTTGAACACCCAGGTGCCGATGTCGAGCGCGTTGGTGCGCATCGACAGGATCGCGTCGTCGAGTTCGCGCGCGAATTGCAGCGGCCACCAGTTCGCGCCGGCCGCGACGATCGCGGCGAGTTCGCCCGGTTGCTCGGTGTGCGGCGCGCGCGCGGTGAAGGTCGCCACCCGTTTCGCGCGATCGATCGTGACGTCGACCGTTCGATAGCCGATGCCATCTTCGCGATCCGTGCGTTCGATGCGCGCGAGCGCGACGCCTGGCGCTCCGGCTGGACGATCGCTGTGCGCGGCCAGTTCGAGCGCGCGTGCCTGAATCGCCTCTTCGAACCGGTTCGGCTTCACGACTTCGTCGACGAGACGCCAGGCCTTCGCGCGTTCGCCGCGCACGCCCTCGACCACCGTGCAGAAGATATCCGCGCGATCGTGGCGCACCTTGCGCTTATCGGTCACGCGCGTGAGTCCGCCGGTGCCGGGCAGCACGCCGAGCAGCGGCACTTCCGGCAGCGACACCGAAGAGGAACGATCGTCGATCAGATAGATTTCGTCGCAGGCGAGCGCGAGTTCATAACCGCCGCCCGCGCAGGCACCGTTCACCGCGGCGAGAAACTTCAGACCCGAATGGCGTGACGCGTCTTCCAGCCCGTTGCGGGTTTCGTTCGTGAACTTGCAGAAGTTGACCTTCCATGCGTGCGACGACAGCCCCAGCATGAAGATATTCGCGCCCGAGCAGAACACTCGATCCTTCAGGCTCGTCACCACCACCGTGCGGACTTCCGGATGCTCGAAGCGAATGCGCTGAATCGCGTCGTGCAGCTCGATATCGACGCCGAGATCATACGAATTGAGCTTCAGCTTGTAGCCGTCGCGAATGCCGCCGTCCTCGGCGATGTCGAGGCCGAGCGTCGCGACCGGACCGTTGAAGCTGAGCTTCCAGTGCTGGTACTGCGACGGATCGGTGCGGTAGTCGACCGGCGCGGCCTGAGCAACGGCGGGGGGTGCTGTGGACATGGGGCGTCTCCTGACTGGACGATGCAATCTGTGATTGCACAATAGTGCATCGTCATTATCCACGCAAAGCACTTTAATGCCTTTTACGGGGAAACCCTGGCGTGTGCGCCTCGTCAGTTCAAGCGCGCTTCGTCGGGCGCTTGCGCCGCGAGACGCGCGGCGAGACGGTCCCGCAACTGCAGGTAGGCATCGGCGAGCGTCTTCTCGCTGGTGTCGAACGTCATGTCCGCGCGCCCGTATAGCTCGGCGCGCCCGGCGAGGATGCGCTTCAGGTCGTCCATCGCCTCGCGGTTGCCGGACATCGGCCGCAGATCGCCTTGCGCGACGACGCGGCGCATATGCTCGTCGGGCGTCGCCTGCAGCCACACGGTGAAGCAGCGCGACAGCAGCACGTTGAACGTGCCCGATTCCGACACGAGCCCTCCCGGCGACGCGATCACCGCGTGCGAATGCTCATGGACCACCGCCTCGAGCGCACGATGCTCGTAACGTCGATACGCGCTCGCGCCGTACAGCGAATGGATCTCCGACGGCGGACAGCCCGCGAGCTGTTCGATCACGCGCGTCAGCTCGATGAACGGCACCTTGCGCTCCTGCGCGAGCATGCGTCCGAGCGTCGACTTGCCGGCGCCACGCAGGCCGATCAGCGCGATGCGGTCGTTGCGGTGCGGGTCGCGCGGCGCCTGCGCGAACATCTCCGCGAGCGCGATGCGCGCACGTTGCAGCGCCGCCTGGTCGCGGCCCTGCAGCAGCTCGCGAATCAATAGCCATTCGGCGGACGCGGTGGTCTCATCGCCGATCACCTCGGCGAGCGGGCAGTTCAGCGTGATCGCGAGCTGCCGCAGCACCAGCACCGACGCATTCCCGACGCCCGATTCAAGGTTCGCCAGATGTCGCTCCGACAAACCGGTTTCGGCCGCCAGCGTCTTGCGCGTCATGCCGCGGCGCGCGCGCAGCAGACGCACGCGCTCGCCCATCGCGGTCAGGAACGGGTCGCGCTCTTCACGCTCGCCGCCACGTTCGGCCGTGCGCTCACCCGCGCGCTGGGGGCGTTCGACGCGGGCTGCGTCGTCGGCGGCTTCGTCCAACGGTGCGGGAGGGTACTTTTGATTCATGTTTTGCGACCTCGTGACTTCGATACATGTACTATAGTGCTTGACACGCATCAGGTGAACGGTTTAATTTTCGCCAAAAGCTGATCGAATCACAAACACAGTCATGCGTCGCCTGGCGTTCCGGCGGCGTCACGCAGACAGCGCCGCAACACGCGTGAGCGCTTCTGGAGGCTCGCATGTCCGCACAGGAATTCCAGCGCCTGATCGCAGGCGTCACTGGGCAACTCGCCGGGCGGCCGCTCGACGATTCGCTCGCGACCTGGCTGAACGACACCTGGCCCGCCGACAGTCCCACCTTCGACGAACTGGCAAACGCCTGTCGCAACGGCGTCGCCGAAGGCTGGCTGTGCAACCGGGCGGCCGGCGGCATCCGCTACGGCCGCATCTTCAACGCGCTGCCCGACACGCATGGCTTTTCCGTCGACGTCGTCGACATGCAGGACATTGTCGGTCCGCACCACGTCCATCCGCACGGCGAAATCGATCTGATCATGCCGCTCACCGCAGGCGCGACGTTCGACGGCCACCCAGCCGGCTGGTGCGTGTACGGCCCCGGCTCGGCGCATCGTCCGACGGTCGCGAACGGCCAGGCGCTGGTGCTGTATCTGCTGCCGCAAGGGGCGATCGAATTCACGCGCGCGTGAGGAGCGACTGGCAAGCATCGAGCGGATCACGAGCAAACAACAGCCGGACCGTGCCCACGGATGGAGGAGACATATGGAAGCCCTGCAGGAAACGAGCGCGCCGCAGCCGGTCGCGCCGCCGCCCCCGCTGTTCAACTTCGCGACGCATCTGTTCCAGTTGAACGAAGCGCGCGCGAGCAAGCTCGCCTATATCGACGACCACGGCGCGATGACCTACGGCGAGCTGGAACAACGCGCGCGGCGCTGCGCCACCGCACTGCGCGCGCTGGGTGTGCATCCCGAGGAGCGCGTGCTGCTCGTGATGCTCGACACCGTATCGCTGCCGGTCGCGTTTCTTGGTGCGCTGTACGCCGGCATCGTACCGGTCGTCGCGAATACCCTGCTGAGCGCCGCCGACTATACGTACATGCTGACGCATAGCCATGCGCGAGCGGTCATCGTTTCGCAACCGCTGCTACCTCACGTGACGGACGCGCTGTGCAGCAGCGACGACGACGGCTGCCAGCTGATCGTCTCGCAGCCTGCCAGCTCCGCCGAGGCGCCGCTTGCCCCGCCTCGCTTCGAAACGCTGGTCGACGCCGCAGCGCCCGCGGCCAAGGGCTGTGCGAGCAACGCGGACGACATCGCGTTCTGGCTCTATTCGTCGGGCTCGACCGGCAAGCCGAAAGGCACCGTCCACACGCACGCGAATCTGTACTGGACCGCCGAACTGTATGCGAAGCCGGTGCTCGGCATCGTCGAGAGCGACGTGGTGTTCTCGGCGGCGAAACTGTTCTTTGCGTATGGGCTCGGCAACGCGCTGACGTTTCCGCTGTCGGTTGGCGCGACCGCGATCCTGATGGCCGAGCGCCCGAGCGCCGATGCGATCTTCGCGCGCCTCGTCCGGCATCGTCCGACCGTGTTCTACGGGGTCCCGACCTTGTACGCGAACATGCTGGTGTCGCCCAATCTGCCCGCGCGCGCCGACGTCGCGATACGCGTGTGCGCGTCGGCGGGCGAGGCGTTGCCGCGCGACGTCGGCGAACGCTTCACCGCGCACTTCGGCGCCGAGATTCTCGATGGCATCGGCTCGACGGAAATGCTGCACATCTTCCTGTCGAATCGCGCGGGCGAAGTCGAATACGGCACGACCGGGCGCCCCGTGCCGGGCTACGAAGTCGAGTTGCGCGACGAAGCGGGGCGGCCGGTACCCGATGGCGAAGTCGGCGATCTGTTCATCAAGGGGCCGAGCGCGGCGCTGATGTACTGGAGCAATCGCGAGGAAACGCGCGCGACCTTTCTCGGCGAATGGATCAGAAGCGGCGACAAATATCGGCGTCTCGCGAACGGCTGCTATGTCTACGCGGGCCGCAGTGACGACATGCTGAAAGTGAGCGGCCAGTACGTGTCGCCAGTCGAGGTCGAGATGGTGCTCGTCGCGCATCCCGCGGTGCTCGAGGCCGCGGTGGTCGGCGTCGATCATGACGGGCTCGTGAAAACGCGCGCGTTCGTCGTGCTCAAGCGCGACTTCATGCCGTCCGACGTGCTCGCGGACGAACTGAAGGTCTTCGTCAAGGAGCGGCTCGCGCCGCACAAGTACCCGCGCGATATCGTGTTCGCCGACGATCTGCCGAAAACCGCCACCGGCAAGATTCAACGCTTCAAGCTGCGCGAACAGTCATAGGTGATTCATTGATGCAGAGCCGAGCTACCGCCGCTGCTGCTCCCCGCGCGAGTGCCGCCAGCAGCTTTGCCGAACTGCCCGCCACCGCGTCGCATGGGCCGCTGCGCATCGAGTACCGCTGGGTCGACGAGCACGCGAATGCTCAGGCGGACGATCCGCCGATCGCGGTATTCCTGCACGAAGGTCTCGGCTCGATCGCGATGTGGCGCGACTGGCCGCAGACGTTGTGCGAGCGTCTCGGCATGCGCGGGCTCGTCTACTCGCGGCCCGGCTACGGCCTCTCGACACCGCGTGCGCCTCGCGACAAATGGCCGGTCGATTTCTTGACCGCGCAGGCGCGCGATATCCTCCCCGCCCTGCTCGACGCGCTCGATGTCGACCTGCGGCAACGCCAGCGCATGTGGGTGATCGGCCATAGCGACGGCGCGTCGATCGCGCTGCTATACGCGGCGCTCTTTCCCGATGCGCTCGCGGGCGCGGTCGTGATGGCGCCGCACGTCTTCGTTGAAGACATCTCGGTGCAAAGCATCGCCCAAACAAAACAGCTTTACGAAACTACCGATTTACGCGCGAAGCTCGCGCGCTATCACGCGGACGTCGATTCCGCGTTCTACGGCTGGAACGATGTCTGGCTCGATCCCGAGTTCAGGCGGTGGTCGATCGTCGAGGCGCTCGCGCCGATCCGTCGACCGCTGCTCGCGATCCAGGGCCACGACGACAACTACGGCACGATGGCGCAAGTCGACACGATCGCCGCGCAAGTGCCGCACGCGCAACTCGTCAAGCTCGACGCATGCGGACACTCGCCGCATCGCGACGCGCCCGCCGCGCTCAACGACGCGATCGCGGCGTTCGTGCGCGCGCACCGATAAGCGGCACCCTGCCTGTTACCGATACTTCATAAAAATTACATGGATCGGCGATTATGCTGCGGCATCGCTGACCTCGGCACATCGATGGCGAGGCATCCCTTCCCCGCCCGGAGACAGTGCCATGCCCTTCGTGTCGAAGCCGATCCGTGCGCCGCGGCGCAAACGATTGACGCTCGCTGTGGCCGTCATCGCGCTGTGCGCGCTGGCGAGCGCATGCAGCAACGACGACCCGCCCGCCAGCACGACTACGATCAGTTCCACAGGGCATGCCGCCGCTAACCCCGGCGACCCATCGAACGCCACGCCGCCGGCCGACTCCGCGCCGCCCACGCTGACGGTCCAGACACCGGCGGCGCCCGCGTCCGAAGCCGCCACGGCGATGTCCGCCACCTCGCCGCCGCTGGCCAGCCCCGTCATCCATAGCGTCGATTGACAATCGCGCCGCGCGCGGCCGCTAGCCTGGCTTCGCGCGGCCGACGCAGCAGCGCCGTTCCAGTACCGCAATTCCTTGTCCCCGTGCCGTTCTCGTCCACCGAAGATCAAAGCCACAACCATGACCTCAAACAATCGCCGTGATTTTCTGCGCTCGGCCGCGCAAGCCGCCGGTTCCTTCACCGCGCTAAGCATGCTGCCGCCGGGCATCCGCAATGCGCTCGCGATTCCGGCCAACAACCGGACCGGCACGATCCGCGACGTCGAGCACATCGTCGTGCTGATGCAGGAGAACCGCTCGTTCGACCACTACTTCGGCACGCTCAAAGGCGTGCGCGGCTTCGGCGACACGCGCGCGATCAACCTCGCGAACGGCCAGCCGGTGTGGTATCAGCCGCTCACCACCGACACCGCCGGCGCCAGCTACGTGCTGCCGTTCCGTCCCGCCGCGCCGAACCTCGGTCTGCAATTCCTACAGGATCTCGCGCACGACTGGGGCACCACGCACGCGGCATGGAACGGCGGCCGCAACGATCAGTGGGTGCCATCGAAAGGCGCGACCACGATGGCTTACCTGACCCGCGACGACATCCCGTTCCACTATCAGCTCGCCGACGCATTCACGATCTGCGACGCGTATCACTGCTCGCTGATGGGCCCGACCGATCCGAACCGCTACTACATGTGGAGCGGCTGGGTCGGCAACGACGGCAGCGGCGGCGGTCCGGTGATCGACAATTCGGAACTCGGCTACGGCTGGTCGACCTACCCCGAAGTGCTGCAAAACGCGGGCATCTCGTGGAAAATCTATCAAGACATCGGAACCGGGCTCGACGCGAACGGTTCGTGGGGCTGGACGCAGAACGCCTACATCGGCAACTACGGCGACAACTCGCTGCTCTATTTCAACCAGTACCGCAACGCGCAGCCGGGCAACCCGCTGTACGACAACGCGCGAACCGGCACCAACGCGGCGAACGGCGACGGCTACTTCGACATCCTGAAGCGCGACATGCAAAACGGCACGCTTCCGCAAGTGTCGTGGATCGTCGCGCCCGAAGCGTACTGCGAGCATCCGAACTGGCCCACCAACTACGGCGCGTGGTACATCGATCAGGTGCTGCAGATCCTCACGTCGAACCCGGACGTGTGGAGCAAGACCGTGCTGCTGATCAACTACGACGAAAACGACGGCTTTTTCGATCACATCGCGGCGCCGTTCGCGGCCGCGTCGAGCGCGAACGGTCTGTCGACCGTCAACGTCACGCACGACATCTATGCCGGCGATGCGAAGAACGTCGCCGGGCCGTACGGGCTCGGACCGCGCGTGCCGATGCTGGTGGTCTCGCCGTGGTCCAAAGGCGGCTACGTGTGCTCGGAAGTGTTCGACCATACGTCGGTAATCCGCTTCATCGAAAAGCGCTTCGGCCAGCAGCACAATCTCGGCGAATCGAACATCACGCCGTGGCGTCGCGCGGTGTGCGGCGATCTGAGTTCGGCGTTCAACTTCGCGAATCCGAACGCTTCGGTGCCGTCGCTGCCAAGCACGAGCGGCTACGTGCCGCCCGACCAGAACCGTCACCCGGATTACGTGCCGCAACCGCCGACGGTGCAGACGGTGCCGAAGCAGGAACCGGGCGTTCGCCCGGCGCGCGCGTTGCCGTACGAACTGTTCGTGCGCGTCGACGAAGGTTCGAACGGCAAGCTGGCGATGCGCTTCGTCAACACGGGCCGCGCGGGCGCGGTGTTTCTCATGTACGCGGCGAACAGCGCTGACGCGCCGCGCAGCTATACCGTCGAAGCGGGCAAGCATCTGCAGGACTCGTTGCTGGTCAATGCCGATGGCAGCTACGACTTCAGCGTGCACGGCCCGAATGGTTTCCTGCGCCGCTTCGCGGGCAAGCTGGTCGCGCGCAATGGGTGGAATGGTTCGGATACCGCACGACCGGCCGTCGCCGAAGGCTACGATGTCGCGAACGGCAATCTGCAACTGCGCCTCGAGAACGTCGGCAGCGCGCGTTGCCAGTTCACGATCGTCAACGCCTACGACGCGAACCACGTGATCACGCATTCGGTGCGCGGCGGCGACACCGACAATGTGTACCTCGATCTGCGCAACGCCTACGGCTGGTACGATCTGACGATCACCGTCGACACCGACCCGACGTTCGCGCGCCGCTTCGCGGGTCACGTGGAGACCGGCAGTCAGAGCATGAGCGATCCGGCGTTGGGCGGCTGAGCGTCGCTGTCACCCAACTGTGCAACAGCAACGGCCGCTGGCTCCTCGAACACAGCGGCCGTTTTTTATCCAGCTCACGAACGCAAACCCGCAGACGCGCGCGCGTCTACGACTCGAAATCGAGCCCGCCGATCAGCGTCACCGGCTCACCCTGCGTATGCGTGGAGAAATCGAGTTCGCGCGCCTGGGTCCACGCATTGAGCTTGCGCGGCAGCGCGGCCAGATATCGGGCGAAACGCGTCGCACCGTGCTCACCCATCAGCCCTTCTATTTCGCCGCTGTCCCAGGTCAGATACAGATTCAACGGATGCGGGTAATGGCCGAGTTCATCGAGCGGGGCAGCATGAATTCGCACGCGGGTGGGCTGCCCGTGTGCGCCGTGCGGCAACACGTCGGTTTGCACGGTCTTCGCGAAGCACGCGGCGATCGCCTCGGCAATGCGCGGCGCGAACTCCTGGTCGAAACGAATTGCACTGTCCGGGCGCATGCAACTCTCCGTTGTGATTCTCATCGTGGGTCGGTCATCGTAGCAGACTCAGTTTTTCGCCGGTGGAGTCGCGTCCGGTCCATGCGTCACCGCCTCGCGCAGCGCCTTGCGGATCACCTTGCCGGTGGCCGTCATCGGCAGGCTTTCGACGAAGCGAATCTCGCGCGGATATTCGTGCGCGGCCAGACGCGTCTTCACGTGCTGCTGGATCTCGCGCACGAGCGCGTCGTCGCCGACGAAGCCGGCTTTCAGCACGACGAACGCCATCACGATTTCGGTGCGCTCGCGATCGGGCGCGCCGACCACCGCAGCCATCGCGACGGCCGGATGACGCAGCAGCGAATCCTCGATCGACGCCGGCCCGATCCGGTAGCCGGCGCTCGTGATCACGTCGTCGCCACGGCCGACGAAGCGAATGAAGCCGTCCGCGTCACGCGTGCCGAGATCGCCGGTCAGCAGAAACTTGCCGCGGAATTTGTCGTTGGTGGCCGCAGCATTGCGCCAGTAGCCGACAAACATCACCGGATCGGGCGCGGCCACCGCGATATCGCCGATCGCGCCGGGCGGCAGTTCGTTGCCGGCGGCATCGATGATCGCGACATGGTGCCCCGGCACCGCGCGCCCCATCGCGCCGGGGCGCGGCTCGAATAGCGCCGCGCACGACGACACCACGACGTTGCACTCGGTCTGCCCGTAGAACTCGTTGATCGTCACGCCGAGCGCCTCGCGCCCCCAGCCGATCAGTTCCTCGCCCAGCGATTCGCCGCCGCTCGCGACCGATTGCAACGCGAGACGCAGATGGGCGGGCCGCTCGACGCCGCGCATCATCTTCAGCGCGGTCGGCGGCACGAACGCATGGGAGACCGCGTGACGCGCGAGCAGATCGAACGCGGCGTGGCCATCGAATTTCGCAAAGCGGCGCGCGAGCACCGCGACACCGTGATGCCACGATGGCAGCAGCACGTCGAACAGACCGCCGATCCACGCCCAGTCCGCGGGCGTCCACATCAGCGTCGCGTGCGCGGGAAAGCCCTGCTGCGACATCTCGACGCCGGGCAGATGTCCAAGCAACACGCGATGCGCGTGCAACGCGCCCTTCGGTTTTCCCGTCGTGCCCGATGTATAGATGATGATCGCGGGATCGTCGGCGGCGGTATCGACCGGCGTGAAATCAGCGGGGGCGCTATTCAACGCATGCCAGAACGACCGCACGGGCGCGTCCAATGCTTCGTCGTCCTGCTCGATATCGACACTGAACACGTGCCGCAACCCGGGCAGCGCGCCGCGAATTTCGTCGACCTTTTGCACGCCGGCGTGATCGGTGATCAGCGCCACCGCGCCGCTGTCGCCGAGCCGATGCTCGATCGCGTCCACGCCGAACAGCGCGAACAGCGGCACCGCGACCATGCCGGCCTTGTATGCGGCGAGATGCGCGATGGCCGTTTCGATCGATTGCGACAGAAAGATGCCGACGCACTCGCCGCGCCGCGCGCCGAGCGCGAGCAACGCATTGGCGAAGCGGTCGGATAGCGCTTTCAGTTCGTCGAACGTATAGCGGGTCGCGCGGCCATCGGCGTCTTCGGAGATCAGCGCGACACGCCCCGAGCCATCGGCCCATTTGTCGCAGGTGTCGACGCCGATGTTGTAGCGCGACGGAATACGCCATGTGAAATTGGCCGTGAGCGAATCGTAAGTCTCGTCGTCGAGGTTCATCACGTCTCCTTGATATCGTCTTTATCTCTGCGTGGCGCGCATGCATGGCTCATTGGTTGCTATACGTACGCGTGGTCGGTCTTCTGCAGTTTAGCCGACGATCCCGCGCTATTCGTTGATGCATCGCCACCCGCAACTGAATTCGCCACATACGACATAGTCCCGCCCATAATCGCCGACATGGTGCGAGGAACTCAACGTTTCGCGACAACTCCTGTGCGATTCAAGCCCTTTACGTATGACCTGTGCGATGCCCGTCTAGGATCGTTACACAGGTCCGGCGCGCATGTTGCGCTGCATGATCGTTACCCTGGATGACATATGCGCAAGGCAAGATTTGCATCGTTCTGGCACGGTCCCGAACTTTCTCCTTACGAAATCGCCTGTCTCAAATCGTTCGCGCTGTACGGCAGCGAGGTCGCGCTTTATAGCTATGAGCCGATCGCCGGTCTGCCGCCCGGCGTGATCGCGAAGGACGCGACCGCGATACTGCCGCGCGATTCGCTTCACGATTTCCCGATTCACGGCGTACCGTCGATGGCGCATTTCACCGACTATTTCCGCTTTGTGATGTTCACGAGGACCGACGAGATCTGGGTCGATACCGATCTGCTGCTGTTGCGGGATTTCGATCTCAACGCCAAGGGCGACCTGATTGGGCGAGAGACCTCATCAAGCATCTGCACGGCGATGCTGCGGCTCGACCCGGATCAGCCGCGCTTGCACGAACTGATCGAACGTGTCGAAGCAATGAAGGGCACGGCACTGAAGTGGGGCGACACGGGCCCGCGTCTGTTGACCGCCGTCTACGGCGTGAAGGCGGGTCTTCCCGAAAGTCTGTTCTATCCGGTGCATTTCAACGATTACTACAAGGTGTTCCTGCCGCGCTATTTCGACGAGTGCGCGGCGCTCTGTTCCGACGCGTACACGCTGCATCTGTGGAACAACCGTGTCGTCAAGATGGGACTCTTCAAGCGCATCGGGCCGCCCGTTGGCTCGTTCCTGCATCACGTGTTCGAGCAAACCGGCGCGAACGAGCTGTTTCGCGAGTTCTATCCGGCGAGCGTGATGCAGGCGATGATCGACAACGCGGTGGGCAAAGTCGGCAGCGATGAAGGCGTGCGCAAGCTGCTGCGCGTCGGCGTGCCGATGGTCACGACGGCCATCGCGCGCAGACTCGGCGCCTGAGTTCGCCGCTTCAGTTCGCGCCGCCCGCGCCCGAGCCCTGCGCCTGCTCCAGCACGAAGTCGATGAACGTCGCCGCCGCGCGCGTGTGATGCCGGTTCGGCATGTACAGCATGTACATGGGCGTGCCGAAGATGCTGAGCCGCCACCCATCGAGCGCGGTCAGCACGGCGCCGCGCTTCAAATCGTCCTGCGCCACGTAGTCGCAACTGCCTGCCGATCACGGCCGCGGTAATCAGCGGCGCGGTGCGCAGGTCGTCGAGCGTCGCCGGCAGGCTGTGTATCCGTGCGAGTTCGGGGGACGCGCAGGCCACGTACGCGGCAGCGATGCACAGAAACGTCACTAGCTGCCACGCATTCTCGATGGTTCCGACTGGCGGTGCCAAGGTTATTCGGAGCCGGGCGCGGGCTCCGATCTTGCGTCGGTCAGCACGACGGCGGTGCGCGGCAAGGACGCGAAGGGCGAGCACTACATCGTCAATGGCCAGAAGACCTGGACCACGCTCGGTCATTACGCGAACATGATCTTCTGCCTCTTGCGGACCGCGACCGGCGTGCGCAAACAGGAAGGCATCAGCTTTCTGCTGATCGACATGAACACGCCGGGCGGCGACGCGCAGAAGGCGGTGCTGGGGTCGTTGATCGACGGCTCGCGGCTCGTTGCGCTTGCGCACGGCGAACCGGACAGCCATTACGCACTGGCTCGGGTCGCCATGACGCGCGCGCGGCGCAGCGTCATGGGCAACCGCGGCGCGTGGACGTTAAACGGCGCAAAGGCCGGCGTTCAGCATGGCGAGCATGCTCAGATGTTCCTCATCTCGACACGCACGAGCGGCAATGACGATGCCAAAGCCGGCATCACGCTGTTTCTGGCGCCGACGGATGCGGCGGGTATCAGCGTGCGCGGCTATCGCAAGATCGACGGAGGACGCGCGGCCGAAGTGATGTTCGACAACGTCACGCTCGGCGACGACAGCGTGTTCGGCTCAGTGGACCAGGGCTTTGCGACGCTTGAATATGCGGTGAATTGCGGCGTACTCGCGCTGTGCGCGGAAGCGGTCTGGAGCGGTTTGTGGCGCTGGGGGCTCGAGGGTGATGATTCGCGTGCGCGGGCGCGTGCGAATACGGCACGCCTCGCGCCGGCCTTTTGAAAATCAACAGTGACCAGCTTTTCGCGCGTCACTCTTTTTTGTTTGTCGCCGAGGTCGGTTCGCGTGCCAAGCGAATCAAAAAGGTTGAGCAATGCCGGATGGACTGCCTTGCGGATTCGTGAGGGTGCGGTCCTTCGCTACCACAACGACGTAGCGAACAATTGCACCTTCGGGCAACCGGCTGTGCGTGTGCCGGACCTGGTCATTCGCCGCCGTTATTAGCAGTTCGGCACTGGCGGCCGCATCCAATCCAGCCGACATCGTCGCGAACCGCAGCGGACTGCCCATGAGCGAAGTCGACGCGGCACTCGCGCATTGCGACGCGATTCAGTCGAGCATGAGTCTTTGCGCGTGGCGCGATCAGATCGTTGCGGAACAGAAGCTGGAGCGAGTCGTGGAGGTCAAGGTCCGTTCATCAGAGACTTGCAAAGCCTCGCTCGAGAAAGGACCCACCGCGTGGAAACAGCGCCGTGACGCCAAGTGCGAAAAATCGGCTTCGCGAGAATGGGCCGGCGGCTCGATGCTACCCACGGCAGTTGCGATGTGTAAAACCGCCGAGACCGAGCGGATGAGCAAAGCGATCAACAACGCGAGATGCCGATGAGGGTGCGCAACGCTCTAACCGAGGATCGCAGGCACTTCCTGACGTGCTGACAGACTGGAGGCAACGCGGCCACTTGTTCGGCGACCAAGAAAAAAGGACTTACGGCTTCTACCGTAAGTCCTTTCTGATCTTGGTCGGGGCGAGAGGATTTGAACCTCCGACCACCTGCACCCCATGCAGGTACGCTACCAGGCTGCGCTACGCCCCGAACAGAAGAAAAATTATAACAGACACTTCATTCGATTAGAACTGCCCGACTCGAACAAAGCGGACCGGCGCATGAACTAGTGGCCCAGCAGATCGATCACGTTCTGCAGTTCCTTGCGCAACTTCTCGACATCGACCGCAATCGTGGTCGATGCTGCCTGCACCTGCCCCGCGGCACCCTCGCGCTCCTCGATCACCTCGTCCGGCCCAGCCCCGGGAGGTGAATCGAGCCGGTTGCGTGCCCCGTTGATCGTAAAACCCTGCTCGTACAGCAACTCTCGAATCCGCCGGATCAGCAGCACCTCGTGATGCTGATAATACCGACGATTGCCGCGCCGCTTCACCGGCCTCAACTGGGTGAACTCCTGCTCCCAGTAACGCAGCACGTGAGGCTTCACCCCGCAAAGTTCGCTGACCTCGCCAATCGTGAAGTACCGCTTCGCCGGAATCGGAGGCAAGACGACTTTCTCGATCGTCGCTGTCATCGTCAGTTAGCCGTGATGGGTTGCCCGGAAGCGCGCCAGTCGATCAGCGCGCGAAGCTCGCTTCGGCGCCGTTTTCGACGAGCGCCTTCAACTTCTGACTTGCATGAAACGTCACCACGCGACGCGCGGCGATCGGAATCGCCTCGCCGGTCTTCGGATTTCTGCCGGGACGCTGCGGCTTGTCGCGCAACTGGAAGTTGCCGAAGCCCGACAGCTTCACGCTGTCGCCGCTCTCGAGCGCATCGCGGATCACCTCGAAGAACGCCTCGACCATGTCCTTCGCTTCCCGCTTGTTGAGCCCGACATTGTCGAACAGCAACTCGGCAAGTTCCGCCTTGGTGAGCGTCGGCGTTTCATTCGAAACGACCGCGGGTGATGTCGGAATTTCTCGAATCATGGCGCTGCGTTGCGCCGTAAGAAGGGCTTCGAAATCACTCGAGTTCATTTCATTCATATCTATCAAATGGCGCGCCAAGCGTAAAACAATGGATGCGGAAACAGCCGTGCAATTGTTGATTGCGGGTTATCCGCGCAACCGTGCGCCATATACTCGAGCCAGACGTTCCACCAGAGTTTGAATAGCCAGATCGACCGTTTCATCCTGAAGGGTTCCGCCAGTATCTTGCAAGGTCACCCGGAACGCAAGGCTTTTCTCGTGCGCGGCCAGACCACCGGAAGTGTTTGATTTTGGACGAAATTCGTCGAAAAGCGCAACCTTCTGGACGGCCTTGCAGGCCGGTTCGGACAGTGCCTTCTGAAGCTCGTCGAGCAGCGCCTGAACCTCGATTTTCTGATCCACGACCACGGCGATATCACGTCGTACCGGCGGAAATTTTGAAACTTCCGACGGAATCGGCAATACCCGCTGCATTAATGCTTCCGCTTCGATTTCAAACAGAATCGGCGCATGCGGCAAATCATATTTTTGCATCCAGCGCGGATGCAATTCGCCAATCCAGCCCACTGCGCGACCATTCAATTCGATACGCGCGCTGCGTCCCGGATGCAGCGCCGGATGCTCGGCCTTCGCGAACCGCGCCACCGCCGGCGCGACCAGCGCTTCGAGATCGCCCTTCACGTCGAAGAAGTCGACGGTACGCGTCGACACGCCCCACTGCTCGTCGAGCGCGGGACCATAGGCGAGCGCGCCGATCATCTTCGGCTGCGCGAAACCTTCGACGGTCAACTCGCCGGCTTTGATCGACGGATCGTGCAGGAACACGCGGCCCGCTTCGAACACGCGCACGCGGTCCGCCGCGCGACGGCTCAGGTTCGTGCGCAGCACATGAATCAGGCTGCCGAACAGCGTCGTGCGCATCACCGACAGTTGGCTCGCGATCGGGTTGATCAGACGCACCGGGTTGCTGTTGCCCGCGAAATTCTGCTCCCACTCGGCGTCGACGAAGCTGAAGTTCACCGTTTCCGCGTAGTCGCGCGCGGCGAGCGCATGACGGATCGCGTGGATGGAGCGTTGCGTCTCGTTGGTCGCGCGCATCTCGCTGGTCGCGACCGGCGGGCGCGCCGGAATGTTTTCGAAGCCGTAGATGCGCGCGACTTCTTCGATCAGGTCCTCTTCGATTTCGATATCGAAGCGGTACGACGGCGGCATCACCGAGAATGTATCGCCGTCACGCTCGAACGACAGGCCGAGGCGCGTGAAGATCTGCGCGATTTCATCGGCGCCGATCGCGACGCCGATGATGCGGTTCGCGCGCGAAACGCGCATCGTCACGGGCGCGCGCTTCGGCACGTTGACGATCTGATCGTCGACCGGTCCCGCTTCGCCGCCGCAGATGTCGAGGATCAGCTGCGTGATCCGCTCGATATGATCGACGGTGCTGGCATAGTCGACGCCGCGCTCGAAGCGATGGCCCGCATCGGTCGAGAAGTTGTACTTGCGCGAGCGGCCACGGATGCTATCGGGCCACCAGAACGCGGCTTCGAGATAGATGTTGGTGGTGTCGAGCGTGACCGCGGTGCTGTCGCCGCCCATGATGCCCGCGAGGCTTTCGATGTGCTGCTCGTCGGCGATCACACCGACCGTTTCGTCGAGCTCGACCGTGTTGCCGTTCAACAGCTTCAGCGTTTCGCCCTTGCGGCCCCAGCGCACGTCCATGCCGCCGTGGATCTTGTCGAGATCGAACACGTGCGACGGACGCCCCAGCTCGAGCATCACATAGTTCGAGATGTCGACGAGCGCGGAGATGCTGCGCTGGCCCGAGCGCTCGAGACGCTCGACCATCCATTGCGGCGACTTCGCGCGCGCATTGACGCCGCGGATCACGCGGCCCGAGAAACGGCCACACAGATCGGACGCCGAAATGTTCACGGGCAGCGTTTCATTGAGCGTGACCGGTGCTGGCTCGATTTCGAGCGGGCGCAGCGGCGCGCCGGTAATCGCCGACGTTTCCCGCGCGACGCCGAATACCGACAGACAGTCGGCCTTGTTCGGCGTGAGCTTGATTTCAAAAACGGTGTCGTCGAGGTTGAGCGTCTCGCGGATGTCCTGGCCGATCGGCGTGTCTTCCGGCAGGATCATCAGACCGCTGTGATCTTCGGAGAGCTTCAGCTCGCGCGCCGAGCACAGCATGCCCTGGCTTTCCACGCCGCGCAGCTTCGACAGCTTGATCGCGAACGGCGCGCCGCCCTCTTCGGCCGGCGGCAGTTGCGCACCGACCAGCGCGACCGGCACCTTGATGCCGGGCGCAACATTCGGCGCACCGCACACGATGTTCAGCGTCGCGCCGGTGCCGGCGTTGACCTGACACACGTTGAGCTTGTCCGCATCCGGGTGCTTGACGACTTCCAGCACCTGGCCGACGACGATCTTCGAGGTCGGCGGCGCAGCCGGCCGCAGGTCTTCGACTTCGAGACCCGCCATCGTTAACGCGTGCGACAGCTCGTCGGTGGTCAGTTGCGGATCGACAAAAGTTCTGAGCCAGGATTCCGGAAATTGCATGGTTCTGTGTACGTTGTGATCAGGTTAGGTCCACGTCCGGCAGATGCTTCGTAAAGCCCGCTGGTCTTGCGCCGGTTCAGCGAACTCTGCCGGGGACGCACGCGGCACGCACCGGGTGCGCTACCGCGTTCTATGCTTGGTCGCGCTCTCGCGCGCCGGTTCATGCGAATTGACGCAGAAAGCGCAGGTCGTTTTCGAAGAACAGGCGCAGGTCCTGCACGCCGTAACGCAGCATCGTGAGACGCTCGAGGCCGCTGCCGAATGCGAAGCCGATGTAGCGCTCCGGGTCGAGACCCATGTTGCGGATCACGGTGGGATGCACCTGGCCGGAGCCCGAGATTTCGAGCCATTTGCCCGCGTTCTTGCCCGTTTCGAACTGCATGTCGATCTCGGCCGACGGTTCGGTAAACGGGAAATACGATGGACGGAAACGCACGAGAATGTCGTCGCGCTCGAAGAATTTCTTCAGAAAGTCGGTATATACGCCCTTCAGGTCCGCGAAGCTGATGTTCTCGTCGATCCAAAGGCCTTCGACCTGGTTGAACATCGGCGAATGCGTCGCGTCACTGTCCACGCGATACGTGCGGCCCGGTACGATTACCTTGATTGGCGGCGTGTTCGTGCGCGCGTAGCGCACCTGCATCGGGCTCGTATGCGTACGCAGCAGCAGCGGACGGCCGTCGGCATCCTTGCCGTCGACGTAGAAGGTGTCCTGCATCGAACGCGCCGGATGGTTTTCCGGGCTGTTCAGCGAAGTGAAGTTGTACCAGTCAGTTTCGATCTCGGGGCCGTCGGCCACGTCGAATCCGATCGTACGGAAAATCTGTTCGACGCGCTCCCAGGTGCGCATCACCGGGTGCAGGCTGCCTGCATTGGCGCCGCGGCCCGGCAGCGTGACGTCGATCGCTTCGGCGGCGAGGCGCTGGTTCAGCAGCGCGTCGGCGAGCGCTTGACGGCGTGTCGTCAGTGCGGCTTCGACCTGTTGCTTGACGAGGTTGATCCGTGCGCCTTCGGTCTTGCGCGTTTCGGGATCGAGTTTGCCAAGGCCCTTCAACAGCTCAGTGAGCGCACCCGCTTTACCGAGAAAGCGCGCTTTTTCGTTCTCGAGGGTGGTGACGTCGGGGGCTTCTGCGAAGGCTTTTTGCGCGTCGGCGACAATCTGGTCCAGATCCATTGATCCCATCATTTCAACGTCAGTGTTCTATCGAAACAAAACTGGTTCTGCCAACAAAAACGGGGCTCGGTGAGGAGCCCCGTTTTTGTTGCAGCGTCACCGAGACTACCGGATGTTCGCTGCAACGAACCACGCAGTTTTAATTGCCAGAAGCGCAATCAGGCTGCAACGGCGGCTTTCACCTGCTGAACGATCGCAGCAAAAGCAGCCTTGTCGAACACAGCCATGTCGGCCAGCACCTTGCGGTCCAGTTCGATCGACGCCTTCTTCAGGCCGTTGATGAACACGCTGTACGTCATGTCGTGTTGACGCACCGCCGCGTTGATACGCGTGATCCACAGTGCGCGGAACACACGCTTCTTGTTGCGGCGGTCGCGGTAGGCGTACTGGCCTGCGCGCATGACCGCCTGCTTGGCGATGCGATAGACGTTATTGCGACGGCCGCGGTAACCCTTGGCCAGCTTGATGATCTTCTTGTGACGGGCCCGTGCGGTAACCCCACGTTTTACTCGAGGCATATTTCGCTCCTATGAGTGTCGGTTAAGGGTTAAGCGAACGGCAGCATCGCGCGAACGGAGTTCAGATCGGAATCATGAACTGCCGTGGAGCCACGCAGATGGCGTTTGTTCTTGGTGGACTTCTTGGTAAGAATGTGACGCTTGAAGGCCTGACCGCGTTTGACGGTACCGCCCGGACGCACCACGAAGCGCTTTGCAGCGCTCTTCTTGGTCTTCATCTTCGGCATGACAACTCCATTATTAGATGGACATGGGTGTGCGGTCAGCCAGATGGCCAATTCCCGCCCTTCGAAACCCATTCCACTTGGTATGCAGACCGCCGATACCGCTAGCGGACGCTTTTCGGGAACGACTGCGCAATTGCATGCGCACCGTTCCGAAACCTTCCAACACGGCGCCGGGCATCCAGGACCCGGCACAGCGTCAAACAAATTCACGACACCGGAGCGCGCGCCACATGGCGCGCCGTCGCTCCGGCCAACTGATTCACTTACTTCTTTTTCTTCGGAGCAAGCACCATGATCATCTGGCGCCCTTCCATTTTCGGCATCTGCTCGACCTGACCGACTTCGTCGAGGTCGGTGCGCAGGCGTTCGAGCATGCGCATGCCGATTTCCTGGTGAGCCATTTCACGGCCACGGAAACGCAACGTGATTTTCGTCTTGTCGCCATCTTCGAGGAAGCGCACGAGGTTGCGCAGTTTGACGTTGTAATCACCGTCGTCGGTACCCGGGCGGAATTTGACTTCCTTGACCTGGATAACCTTCTGCTTGAGCTTGGCCTCGTGTTGCTTCTTCGCTTCCTGGTACTTGAACTTGCCGTAGTCCATCAAGCGGCAAACCGGCGGAACCGCTTGCGGAGCGATTTCGACCAGATCCACGTCCTGCTGTTCCGACATTCGGAACGCATCAGCGAGTTTCACGATGCCGAGCGGTTCGTTCTCGACGCCGACCAGTCGCACCTCGGGTGCTGTAATTTCACCGTTGATGCGGTGCGCAGACTTATCAGTAGCGATGTTACGTTTCCTCTAAAAATTAAAAAAACGAGCCGGGGTACCGAGTGGTTCAGTTGAACGACTGCACGTCCTGGCGCAGACGCTCAATGAAGGCGTCGACAGGCATCACACCCATATCGACACCACCACGGGCACGCACGGCTACCGTTTGCGCTTCACGCTCCTTGTCACCAACCACTAGCAGGTAGGGGACCTTTTCCAGCGTGTGCTCTCGTATTTTATAGCTAATCTTCTCGTTGCGCAAATCGGCCTCGACTCTAACCCCTTGTTTTTGCAACGATTGGGCTAGCGCCTGCGCATATTCGGCCTGACTTTCCGCGATATTCATCACAACGACCTGCATCGGCGCGAGCCATGCGGGCATTGCACCCGCATGGTGCTCGATCAAAATCCCGAGGAAACGCTCCATCGATCCGACAATCGCCCGGTGCAGCATGATCGGGCGACGGCGGCTGTTGTCTTCAGCGACGTACTCAGCACCCAGCCGCTCCGGCAATACCATGTCGAGCTGCAGCGTACCGCACTGCCACGAACGGCCGAGCGCGTCCTTGATGTGATACTCGACCTTCGGGCCGTAGAACGCGCCCTCGCCGGGCAGCTCTTCCCACGTGACTCCGCAGGCCGTCAGCGCCTCGCGCAGACCCTGCTCCGCGCGATCCCACGTATCGTCGGTGCCGGCGCGCGCATCCGGGCGCAGCGACAGCTTGATCTCGACGTTATCGAAGCCGAAGTCGCGGTAGACGCTCATTGCCAGCGTGTTAAACGCGATCGATTCGCTGATGAACTGATCTTCGGTACAAAAAATATGCGCGTCGTCCTGCACGAAGCCGCGCACACGCATCAGTCCATGCAGCGCGCCCGACGATTCGTTCCGATGGCACGACCCGAACTCCGCGTAACGCAGCGGCAGATCGCGATACGAGCGCAGACCGTGGTTGAACACCTGCACGTGACCGGGGCAGTTCATCGGCTTGATCGCGTAGTCGCGCTTTTCCGATTCCGTCGTAAACATGTTTTCACGATAGTTCTGCCAGTGACCCGACGCTTCCCACAGTGAGCGGTCCATGATCAACGGCGTCTTGATTTCAAGGTAGCCGGCGTCGTTCACACGGCGGCGCATGTACTGCTCGACTTGCTGCCACAGCGTCCAGCCGCGCGGATGCCAGAACACCATGCCCGGCGACTCGTCCTGCATGTGGAACAGGTCGAGCTGCTTGCCAAGCTTGCGATGGTCGCGCTTCTCGGCTTCTTCAAGCATGTGGAGATACGCTTCCTGGTCTTCCTTCTTCGTCCAAGCCGTGCCGTAAATGCGCTGCAGTTGCTCGTTCTTCGAGTCGCCGCGCCAGTACGCGCCCGCGACTTTCATCAGCTTGAAGACCTTCAGCTTGCCGGTGGACGGCACGTGCGGACCGCGGCACAGGTCCGTGAAGCCGCCATGCGAGTACAGCCTGATTTCGTCGCTAGCGGGGATCGATTCGATGATCTCGGCCTTGTACTTTTCGCCGATGCTCTTGAAGTACTCGACCGCTTCGTCGCGCGACACCACGCGACGCGACACCGGCTCGTCCTTCTTCGAGAGTTCCTGCATGCGCTTTTCGATCTTTTCGAGATCTTCCGGCGTGAAAGGACGGTTGTAGGAGAAGTCGTAATAGAAACCGTTGTCAATGACCGGGCCGATCGTGACCTGCGCTTCCGGGTACAGATCCTTCACCGCGTACGCGAGCAGGTGCGCCGTCGAGTGGCGGATGATATCGAGACCGTCTGCGTCCTTCTCCGTGACGATGGCGAGCGCCACGTCGTGATCGATCAGCATGGACGTATCGACCAGCTCCCCGTCGATCTTGCCGGCGAGCGCGGCTTTCGCGAGACCGGGGCCGATCGAGGCGGCCACTTCGGCGACGGTCACCGGATGCTCGTACTGTCGAACAGAACCGTCAGGCAAACGTATCGAAACCATTGCGTTCTCCGTGGTGCCGACCGGCGGCGGCACATACAACCAAGGTCAAAAAGATAAAAAAAATGCGGCCCCGCTTTCGAGGGGCCGCATTCACATTTTATGCAAACTTCACTGGCGAAATTGGTCCTCGACTAGCGTCGCTCCGAAGTGGTTTCGGTCAACGTTCGCGGTGTCATAACCGTATTCGCCTTTTTGCGCTCAAAGCGCTTACTGCAGTTTGCGAAACCCCGACGAGGCCCGGGATTTCATTTTCGTTGGTAGGCTCGATTGGACTCGAACCAACGACCCCCACCATGTCAAGGTGGTGCTCTAACCAGCTGAGCTACGAGCCTGAAGAACCGGGATTATATGGGGTACAGCGCAGCTTGGCAAGCACTTTTATGCAGCGGCTTTAATTCCTCGCGCCGCCAGTGTCCCAATCGAAGTTCTTCCAGGCACGGTTATGGTCATGCAGGGTCAAGTAGAGGAGCGCGAGGACGGCATCGTCAATGGCGGCGGTGTTGATGTCCATGGCGTCCATTCCGAGACTCTTTGGACCCGCGCGCAAAACCGTTCGAGGCTGCCGAGAATTTCGTCGGCCGATTTGCTCTAGGTGAACGGCCGAGAGGCTCCGCGTTACAGACATCGAGGTAATGCCGGATCGCCTCTTCAAGTTGCCGTGTCGAGCGATGCGTGCCACGTCGAATGTACTCCTCAGTGAGCCTGGCGAATCAGCGTTCGACCTGATTGAGCTACGACGCGGAAGTCGAGGTGAAAACTGGAAGCGCGGATGACGAGTGAACCAGTTTTTAATCGAAGGCGTCTTGTGCGTACCGTAGTTGTGTTTGCTGCGTGACTCGCAGTTTCGCCGCGACAGTCTTGTTGTCGATGCCATCGGCGCAGGCCAGCACGATCCGCGCTCGCAATGCCGCCGCCTGCGCTGTTTTGCGGCGCATCGTCAGGGCCATGAGTTGCTCGCACTCAGCTTCGCTCAGCTCGAGTTTCGCCTTGGGTCTTCCGCTCATCGCCGCCTCTTCGAGTCCGTGGCATTCACTACACGGCACTACAGACGGCAAATTATTCAATGAAGTTACAACTCAGCGCACCGCCAGCCCTTTTTACAATCGCCTGCGCCTCAGTTCTTGCGCGTCGCCCGCACCACACCCGTGATCTCGCCCAGCAGCGTGCACGCTCGCTGAATCTGCACGGAGCTCGACACCTCGACGGTAAATTGCATGAACGCGGCATTGCGGCGCGATTGCGTCTTCACGCCGATCACGTTCATCTTTTCCCGCGCGAATACTTCGGAGATATCGCGCAGCAGACCTTGCCGGTCCGTCGCCTCGATACTGAGGTCGACCGGGTAGACGGAGTGGCCGCGGCCGCTCATCACGTCCGCCGACCACGCTGTCTGCAGCACGCGCTCCGGCGCGCGCTCCGCCATGCGGCGGAACGTCGCGCAGTCGCTGCGATGAACCGACATGCCCTTGCCGCGCGTCACGAATCCGCAGATGTCGTCGGGCGGTGCTGGCCGGCAGCAGCGCGCGAGTTGTGTGAGCAACGCATCGACGCCGACCACCAGCACCCCCGTGGATGCGCCGCGCGCAACGCTCGCGCCGCTGCTGCGTTTCTCGAATTTCTCCGGCGCATCGACCTCGGGCTCGGGCGGCGGCGCATCCTGCAGCGCCTGCTCGACGAGCCTCAAGCTGAACTCCTCCTTGCCGACCACGGAGAACAGATCGTCGGTGGCCTTGAAGCCGAGCCGCGTAGCCAGCTGATCGAGATTGACCGAGGTCTTGCCCTCGCGCTGCAGGGTTTTTTCGACCATCGCGCGACCGTTCGCGATGTGCTCCTGTAACTCGACCGCGTTGAACCACGCGCGCACCTTCTGCCGCGCGCGCGAGCTTTGCAGATAGCCGAGCTGCGGATTGAGCCAGTCGCGCGACGGACCGCCCTCCTTCACCGCCACGATCTCGACCGTCTGGCCGTTCTGCAATGGCGTGTTGAGCGGCACCATCACACCGTCGATGCGCGCGCCGCGGCAGCGATGCCCAAGCTCGCTGTGCAGGTGATACGCGAAGTCGATCGGCGTCGCGCCGTGCGGCAACGGAATCACGCGCGCCTGCGGCGTCAGCACGTAGATGTGATCGTCGTCGAGCGTGGCCTGGCGCAACTGCTCCCACGGCCGCGCCGCAGTCGCTTCGCCGTGCTCGCCCTCGGACACCTCGTCCTTCCACGCGAGCAGCTGCCGCAGCCATGCGATCTTCTCGTCGTATTTCTCGTTCGCGCTGAACGTGCCGCCATAGCCGCGCGCGCCCGCTTCCTTGTAGCGCCAGTGCGCGGCCACGCCGTATTCGGCGAAGCGATGCATTTCCTGCGTGCGGATCTGCACTTCGAACGCACGGCCGTCGTCGCCGATCACGACCGTGTGCAGTGACTTGTAGCCGTTAGGCTTCGGCCGTGAGATGTAGTCGTCGAATTCCTTCGGCACCGGCTGCCACAGGTTGTGCACGATGCCGAGCACGGTGTAGCAGTCCTTGACGTCCGGCACGATCACGCGAAACGCGCGCACGTCGTACAACTCGGCGAACTCGAGCTCCTTGCCGCGCATCTTGCGCCAGATGCTGTAGATATGCTTCGGCCGACCGCTCACTTCCGCGCGGATATGCGCGGCGGCCAGCTCCTGCTGCAGGCGTTCGATCGCCTGCGCGACATAGCTCTCGCGCTCGACGCGCTTCTCGTCGAGCAACTTCGCCACGCGCCTGTAGGTGTCCGGCTCCTCGAAACGGAACGCGAGGTCTTCGAGTTCCCACTTCAATTGCCAGATGCCAAGGCGGTTCGCAAGCGGCGCGTAGATATCAAGCGTTTCGCGTGCGACGTCGGGCGACGGCGTGATCTTCGCCGCCGCGTAGTAGCGCAGTGTCTGCAGCCGCGAGGCGAGGCGGATCAGCACGACGCGAATGTCCTGCGCGAACGCGAGCAACATTTTGCGCAGCGCCTCGACCTGCGCGCGACGCGCGGCCTGCGCGTCACGCCCGGCCTCGGGCATCGCGTTTTGCGCCGCACGCAGACTGACCGTGCCGAGGCGCAGCAGCTTGCGTACGTCGCCGACCAGTTGCGCGACCTCTTCGCCGAAGTTGTCCGCGATCACGCGCTCCGGATCGCGCAGATGCGGTGTCAACGCAAACAGCGCCGCGGCCAGCACAGCCGGCGGGTCGACGTTGAGCTTGCGCATGATCGACGCGGTGCCCGCCGCGTGATCCGCGAGCAATTCGCCCGACGACAGCCGCACGTCACCCGCATGTTCGCGCACGAACGCCATCGCTTCGTCGAAGGAACGATGGGGATGAGGCGCGTTCGAAACGGTTTCGGTGTTCATAGTGCGACGGCCCGCCGGGCCAGACGATTCAACGGAAAATCAACAACGATGCTGCCTGACGACCGCGACTCAGCTGCGCTGCGCGGCGATCACGACGATTTCGACGAGGCACTTCGGATTCGCGAGCTTGGCCTCGACGGTTGCGCGCGGCGGCGTATCGCCCTGCGCGACCCACTCGTCCCACACGGCGTTCATGCCGGCGAAATGCACCATGTCCGAGATATAGATCTGCACCGACAGCAGCAGCGATTTGTCGCTGTTCGCTGCAGCGAGCAGACGGTCGATGTGGCCGAGCACTTCGCGCGTCTGGCCGGTGATGTCCTGATCGTCGTCTTCGGCGATCTGACCCGCGAGGTACGCGGTGCCGTTGTGCACGGCCATTTCCGAAAGACGCTTGCCGACGTGGTAACGAATGACTGCCATGAAAAGTCCTGAGCTGAGGGGTTAGTCGAACCGCATCCCGCACGACACTGCCAATCGCAGCGTCATGCTGAACTCAATATTATGACGCGTTCGCGGCTGGACCGAAGAACTCCCGCGCGAGCGCGATCTGGTCAGCCTCCAGAAACGCCGGCGCATGCCCGACGCCCGCGATTTCCACGCTCGATACCGCACGCCCGGTCGCCACCATCTTCGCGATCGTTTCACGCGACAGCAAATCCGACTGCTCGCCGCGCACCACGAGCACCGGCCCCTGGAACGACGCGAGCGAATGCCACAGCGCCGCCTCGCCCTGCTTCGCCGCTTCCTCGGTGACCGCGGCGAACGGCTGCGCGATGCGCGGGTCATAGCGCAACACCCACCCGCCGCCCTCCTCGCGCAGCAACGGCGTATTGATTTCGCGCCATTCGTCCGGCGTCAGCGGGCCGAAGCTCTGCGCGAGCTGCGCGGCGTAGTCGACACCCTGCTGCAGCGTATCGAAGCGCGCGGGCTTGCCGAGGTAATCGCCGATGCGCTTGACCGCGGCCGGCTCGAGATGCGGCCCGACGTCGTTCAGCAGCAGCTTGCGGATCGGCGTATGCGGCAGACCGGCGAGCCCCATGCCGATCAGGCCGCCCATCGAGGTGCCGAACCAGTCGACGGTGTCGACATCGAGCCGCGCGATCAGCGTGACCATGTCGGCGACGTACTGCGGCACCGCGTACAAGTTGGGGTTCGCGAGCCACGACGACAAGCCCCGGCCGACCACGTCCGGGCAGACCACGCGATAGGTCCCGGCGAAGTCGGCGGCGAGGCGGTCGAAATCGCGCCCCGATCGCGTGAGTCCGTGCACGCATAGCAGCACGCGCGGATTGTCCGGTTCGCCCCACTCGGTGTAGGCGACGCGATGCAGGCCGGCAGCGCTCGCGCACTGCACGTAACGTTGACGCGGCGCGGGCCGCCCGACGGTGGAAGCGGAGGTCGTTGCGGTCATACGGGATCCTTGCAATGGCGCCGCGGATTGGGCCTGCGAACGATTGTAAACCGCTTCGTCGCGCAGCAAGCATCGGCCAGAAGGCTTAGGAAGATCGACTCAACCGCCCCGCGCATCCGGTGCCGCGCGCAAAAACAAAACGGGCGAGACTCACGCCTCGCCCGTCCGAACGGCACCGTTGCCGCCGCGCCGTCGCATCGACTCGCGCGGCGCGTTTGAACCGCGTCAGCTCACCGCGCTCACATCGAGCGGCGCGCCGGTCTTCGCCCTGATTTCGTCGACGCTCACGCCGGGCGCGAGTTCGGTCACCTTCAGGCCGTTTTCGGTCACTTCGATCACACCGAGATCGGTGATGATCTCGTCGACCACACCCACGCCCGTCAGCGGCAGCGTGCATTCTTCGAGGATCTTGTGCTGATCGCCTTTCGCGACGTGCTCCATCAGCACGACCACGCGCTTGACGCCCGCGACCAGGTCCATCGCGCCGCCCATGCCCTTGATCATCTTGCCCGGGATCATCCAGTTCGCGAGATCGCCCTTCTTGCTGATCTGCATCGCGCCGAGAATCGCCAGATTGACGTGGCCGCCGCGAATCATCGCGAACGAATCCGCCGACGAGAAAATCGACGAACCCGGCAGCGTCGTCACCGTCTGCTTGCCGGCGTTGATCAGGTCGGCGTCGACTTCGTCTTCGGTCGGCGACGGGCCGATGCCGAGCAGGCCGTTCTCCGACTGCAGCCACACCTCGACGCCCGGCGGCACGTGGTTCGCGACCAGCGTGGGCAGGCCAATGCCGAGGTTCACGTAAAAGCCGTCCTGCAGTTCCTTCGCCGCGCGCGCGGCCATTTCCTCACGAGTCCATGCCATGATCAGTCTCCTTTCGCGCGGACGATGCGTTGTTCGATGCGTTTTTCCGGATGCGCATTCAGCACGATGCGCTGCACGAAGATGCCAGGCGTGTGGATCGCGTCGGGATCGAGCTCGCCCACTTCGACGATCTCTTCGACTTCAGCGACGGTGATGCGGCCGGCCATCGCGCACATCGGATTGAAGTTGCGCGCGGTGCGGCGATAGATCAGGTTGCCAGACTTGTCGGCCTTCCATGCCTTGACGAGCGCGATGTCGGCGGTCAGCGAATGTTCGAGCACGTAGTAGTTCGCGCCGAACTGGCGGGTTTCCTTGCCCTCGGCGATCTGCGTGCCGTAGCCGGTATTGGTGAAAAACGCGGGGATCCCCGCGCCGCCCGCGCGCAGCTTCTCGGCGAGCGTGCCTTGCGGCGTGAATTCAAGCTCGAGTTCGCCGGCCAGATACTGGCGCTCGAACTCCTTGTTCTCGCCGACGTACGACGAGATCATCTTCTTGATCTGGCGAGTCTCGAGCAGCAGGCCAAGGCCGAAACCGTCGACGCCCGCGTTGTTGCTGATGCACGTGATGCCCTGCACCTTCGAATCGCGCAGCGCCACGATCAGCGCCTCAGGAATGCCGCACAATCCGAAGCCGCCGACGGCGAACGTCTGCCCGTCCTTGACGATGTCCTTCAGCGCCTCGGCGGCGCCTGGATAGACCTTGTTCATCTGAATGTCCCTTCCTCTATGGAAACCCGAAACCTGTACGCCTGCCGCCGGATCATTGCGGCTGATATCGCAACTGGCGAACTTAACGCCGCCTCGCGATACCGCTACGTCATTCTAGTCATACGCGGCAAGCGCCGCGCTGTCATCTGCCCGGAAGAGTACGCTGGGCCCACCATACGGCACAATACGCAAAAATACATAAGTACTTACCGCCCGCCCATGCCCGCCCTGGATTACCGCACTGCGTTTCACCTCGCGCCGATCGGACTCGCGCTGTCGCGCGAACGGACCATCGAAGACTGCAACGACCAGCTCGCGTCGATTTTCGGCTATGCGCGCGACGCGCTGATCGGCCAGTCGTTCCAGGTGTTGTATCCATCGGCGGATGAGTTCGAGCGCATCGGCGTGCGCATTCCGCCGATCATGACCGCGCAAGGCAGCTACGCGGACGATCGCATCATGAAGCGCGCGAACGGCGAGCTGTTCTGGTGTCACGTGACGGGCCGCGCGCAGCGGCGCACCGACCCGCACGCGGCGGGCGTCTGGACCTTCGAGGATCTGAGCGCGACCCGGCGCGTCGCGGTGGAGCTCACGCCGCGCGAGCGCGAAATCGCCGCGCAACTGGTCACCGGTAAAACCAGCAAGCAGATCGGCCGCGTGCTCGACATCAGCCCGCGCACGGTAGACGTCTACCGCGCAAGGCTCATGCGCAAATACGGCACAGGCAATGCGACCGAGCTGTTGCAGCGGCTGCTCGGCAATTGACAGAGAGGGAGTTGGCGGCGCGCGGTCGCGCACCAGGCCGCACTGGCCGCGCGCTCAGGCCGCCTTGACGAGCGCCGCGCCCTCGATGGCCGCGCGCAGCACGTCGGGCACCGGCATCGACTTGCCGCCCGCGTAATCGATCCACACGCATCGCGCGGCGCCCCGCGCATAGAGCGTTTCCGGTTCATCGGCGCGCAGCAGCTCGAAAGCCGTATCGAAGCTGCTGCGCCCCGGCGTCGCCACCGACATCCGGCCGATCACGTCGCCCGGATAGTGCAGTTGCCTCAGAAACTCCATCGACGCATTGACGATCACCGGCCCTTGCCCGTCCATGCGCTGGTCGAGAAAGTCCATGTGCTCGAACCACGAGATCCGCACCTGCTCCATGTAGCGGAAATAGACCGTGTTGTTCACGTGACCGAAGGCGTCCATGTCACCCCAGCGGATCGGCATCGTCATTTCGAAGACTGCGTGAAAATCGCTCATTCTGTACTTCCGTTCTTCCTTTGCTTCCTGACTTTTGAAACCTTGGACGACCCGCTCACGCGAGCCCGAAACCGTCGTCGGCGACGATCACCGAGCCGTTGATGAACTGCGATTCGTCCGCCGCGAGCAGCAGCAGCAGCCCGTCGAGATCCTCCGGCTTGCCCACCCGATGACGCGGCAGCATCGCAACGAGTTTCTGCCCCTGATCGGTCGACCAGTGGTGATGGTTGATCTCGGTATCGATATACCCCGGGCAGATCGCGTTCACATTGATGCCGTGCTTGCCCCATTCGAGCGCCATCGCTTTCGTCATGTGAACGACCGCCGCCTTGCTCATCGAATACAGGCCGATTTGCGGCAGCACGCGCAAGCCCGCCATCGACGCGATGTTGATGATCCGGTACGACGGCTTCTGCGCGTTGTTGCCGCGCATGATCATGCGCTTGGCGACTTCCTGCGCGACGAAAAACGCGCCGCGCGTATTCGTGTCGAACACATATTCGAAGTCCGCTGGCGTGACCTCGGACAGCTTTTGCGTGGTCGACACGCCCGAGTTATTGACGAGGATATCGATCGTGCCAGCCTCGGTCTCCGCGTGCGCGACCGCCGACTTGATGCTCTGATAGTCGGTCACGTCGAGCGACACGACATGCGCGGCGCCGCCGGACGCCTCGATTTCCGCGCGCAGCTCCTTCAGCCGCTCCGTTCGTCGGCTCGCCAGCACGACCTTTGCACCCGCCTGCGACAGTACCTGCGCGAAGCGCTTGCCCAACCCGCTCGAAGCGCCCGTAATCAGCGCGACCTTGCCTTCCAGATTGATCGAACGGCCCATTGTCTTTCCTTGTTCGGTTGTATGACAACTGCGGTTGACGGGGTTCGGTAGGACCGCCACTAAGGGTCGATACCGTGTCATTAAATAGTACGATCGTGCTAATCTTTGGCTTTTGGGTTGCGGCACTGGGATCGAACGCCCACAATACGAACCCGAAAAAAGTATTCTAACGGTAAGAGGAGCATCAATGACCCCCGCAAGTCTCATTGAGCAGCACGGCCCGCGCGAGTCGATGGAGTATGACGTCGTGATCGTCGGCGGCGGCCCTGCGGGCCTGTCGGCCGCCATTCGTCTGAAGCAGCGCGCTGCCGAACAAGGCGTCGAGCTTGGCGTGTGCGTGCTGGAAAAAGGCTCGGAGATCGGGGCGCATATCCTGTCGGGCGCCGTGATGGATCCGCGTGCGTTGAATGAACTGATTCCTGACTGGAAGGAAAAAGGCGCGCCGCTGACGGTCGACGTGACCGAGGACCGCTTCCTGTTTCTGTCGGAAACGGGCGCGAAGAGCGTGCCGAACTGGGCGCTGCCGGACAATTTCAAGAACCACGGCAACTACGTGATCAGCCTCGCGAACGTGACGCGCTGGCTGGGTCAGCAGGCCGAGGCGCTCGGTGTCGAAATCTTTCCCGGCTTTCCCGCCGCTGAAGTGCTGTACAACGACGACGGCTCGGTCAAGGGCGTCGCGACCGGCAACCTCGGCATCGGCAAGGACGGCCAGCCGACCGAGAACTTCCAGCTCGGCATGGAACTGCACGCGAAGTACACGCTGTTCTGCGAAGGCGCGCGCGGCCACCTCGGCCGTCAGCTTAACGACCGGTTCAAGCTGCGCGACGGCGCCGATCCGCAGGTCTATGGCCTCGGCATCAAGGAGTTGTGGGAAATCGATCCCGCGAAGCACAAGCCGGGTCTGGTGATGCATACGGCCGGCTGGCCGCTCGAAAACGACACGTATGGCGGCTCGTTCCTCTATCACATGGACAACAACCAGGTGGTGGTGGGCTTCGTGGTCGGTCTGGGTTATAGGAATCCGTATCTGTCACCGTTCGAGGAGTTCCAGCGCTACAAGACGCATCCGGCGATCCGCGCGATTCTCGAAGGCGGCAAACGCGTGTCGTACGGCGCGCGGGCGATTACCGCAGGCGGCCTGATGTCGCTGCCGAAGCTGGTGTTCCCGGGCGGTGCGCTGGTCGGCGACGATGCGGGCTTCCTCAACGCATCGCGCATCAAGGGTTCGCATGCGGCGATCAAGACCGGCATGCTCGCGGCCGACGCTGCTTTCGAAGCGGTACAGGCTGGCCGTCATAACGATGAACTCACTGCCTACCCGGAGTCCTTCAAGACCTCGTGGCTCTACACCGAGTTGTACCGCGCGCGCAACTTCAAGCAGTGGATGAGCAAGGGTCTGTACCTCGGCACGCTGATGGTCGGTCTCGAGCAGAAGCTGCTCGGCGGCAACGTGCCGTGGACGCTCCATCATCAGCATTGGGATCACGAGATGCTGAAGCCGGCGTCGCAGTGCAAGCCGATCACGTATCCGAAGCCGGACGGCAAGCTCACGTTCGACCGGTTGTCTTCGGTGTTCATCTCGAACACGAATCATGAAGAGAATCAGCCGGCGCACCTGACGCTGAAAGATCCGACCGTGCCGGTCAACGTGAACTGGCAGACCTATGCGGGACCGGAGTCGCGCTATTGCCCGGCCGCAGTGTACGAGTTCGTCAAGAACGACGATGGCAGCGAGCGGCTCGTCATCAATGCGCAGAACTGCGTGCACTGCAAGACCTGCGATATCAAGGACCCGACGCAGAATATCGTGTGGGTCACGCCGGAAGGTGGCGGCGGTCCCAACTATCCGAACATGTGATGGGTGTGCTGCTTGCCTTCGCGGTGCTGTGCGATAACCGGCAGCGTCGTGAAGGCAAATTCCGATGGCGCGTTCGCGCTTTCGTCTGCGCGCTTTCTTGCGCGTTTCGTTCGTCCGCTTCCCTATTCTTTTTGGCGGCTCATTTACCGCCAATCGCCGGGCCGCGTCAGCGTTACGGCGCGCTTGCCGCGATCTTCGGCGTGCTCACGGCCACGTCGCCGCATTGCGCGCGATGACGCAACGCGTGATCGATCAACACGAGCGCGAGCATCGACTCGGCGATCGGCGTCGCGCGAATGCCGACGCACGGGTCGTGTCGCCCGAAGGTTTCGACGACCGCCGGCTGCCCCGCCTTGTCGATCGAACGGCGCGGCGTGCGAATGCTCGAGGTCGGCTTGATCGCGATCGACACCGTGATGTCCTGCCCCGTCGAAATACCGCCGAGCACACCGCCCGCGTGATTGCCGACGAAACCCTCCGGCGTCAGTTCGTCGCCATGCACCGAGCCGCGTTGCGCGACGCTCGCGAAACCCGCGCCGATCTCGACGCCCTTCACCGCGTTGATGCCCATCATCGCGTGCGCGATGTCGGCGTCGAGGCGGTCGAACAGCGGCTCGCCTAGGCCGACCGGCACCCCGGACGCGACCACGTTGATGCGTGCGCCGATCGAATCACCGTCCTTGCGCAGCGCGTCCATATACGCTTCGAGTTGCGCAACGATCTGCGCATTCGGCACGAAGAACGGGTTTTCGCGCACGTGCGCCCAATCGACGAACGGCACGTCGATCTCGCCGAGCGCGGCCATATACCCGCGAATCTCGGTGCCAAACTTCTCGCGCAGCCACTTCTTCGCGACCGCGCCAGCCGCGACCGTCGGCGCCGTCAGCCGCGCCGACGAGCGGCCGCCGCCGCGGTAATCGCGAATGCCGTATTTTTGCCAGTACGTGTAGTCGGCATGGCCGGGGCGGAACGTCTCGGCGATGTTGCCGTAGTCCTTGCTGCGCTGGTCGGTGTTGCGGATCAGCAGCGCGATCGGTGCGCCGGTGGTTTGATCTTCGAACACGCCTGACAGGATCTCGACCTTGTCCTCTTCCTGGCGCTGCGTCACATGGCGCGACGTGCCCGGCTTGCGGCGATCGAGCTCCGACTGGATGTCGGCTTCGTTGAGCGCCATGCCCGGCGGGCAGCCATCGATCACACAGCCGATAGCGGGGCCGTGCGATTCGCCGAAGGTCGTGACAGTGAAAAGCGTACCGAGCGTGTTGCCGGACATGAGCGTCGTCCAAAGAAATACGGGGAGAACGCCATTATGCCAGCCCGCTCGCCGCGAAGCCCGGGCCTGGCGACGGCGATGGCGATGGCCGCTATTTCCGCGCGCCGCGCAGCTCGGTCACGACCTGCTGCAGCTTCTCCGGCGTCGCGAGCGCCGGGTCGATCGGCTCGCCCACCGCGAGGCTCAGCCGGCTCATCACGCCTTTTCTGAGCGGACGCGGCCAGTGGGCATCGACCGCGCGCGAGAACACGCTGCCCCACAGACCGCGCAGCGCCATCGGGATAACCGGCGCCGGCGTGCGCCTGACGATGTCGGCGACGCCGTGGCGAAATGGATTCAGCTCGCCCGTGCGCGTCAGCTTGCCTTCGGGAAAGATGCAGACGAGTTCGCCGGCCGCAAGCGCCTGCGCGCACAGATCATACGCGCGCGCGAGCAGCGCCGCGTCCTGATGGGCCGGCGCGATCGGAATCGCCTTCGCGTGCCGGAACAGCCAGCCGACGACCGGCGAGCGGAAGACCTGATGGTCCATCACGAAGCGGATCGGCCGCGGGCTTTCGGCCATGATGACGATCGCATCGACGAAACTGACGTGGTTGCACACGAGCACCGCCGCGCCCTCCTCCGGAATCCGCTCCGCATGCACGAGCCGGATCCGGTACAACGTATGCACGAGCAGCCACGCAATGAAGCGCAGCAGGAACTCGGGCACGAGCGAATAGATGTAGCCCGCGACGACCACGTTCAGCAGCGCGGTGACGAGGAAGATCGCCGGAATGCCGAAGCCCGCTGCGGTCAGGCCCATCGCCATCAGCGCCGACACGATCATGAACAGCGAATTGAGGATATTGTTCGCGGCGATGATGCGCGCGCGATGGCTCGGCTGACTACGGCTCTGGATCAGCGCATACAGCGGCACGCTGTAGAAGCCGCCGAACATCGCGAGCAGGAACAGATCGGCGAGCACGCGCCAATGCGCGAGCCGCGCGAGAAATTCGCCGACGCTCAGCAAATGCCCCGCCGGCGGCAGCGCGTGGCTGGCGAAAAAAAGATCGATCGCGAACACGCTGATGCCGATCGAGCCGAGCGGCACGAGCCCGATCTCGATCCGGCGCTTCGACAGCCGTTCGCACAGCAGCGAGCCAATGCCGATGCCGATCGAGAACGTGGCCAGCAGCACGGTCACGACGTCGGGATCGGCGGACAGCACGTCCTTCGCGAAGTTGAAAAACGACGCGAGAAATGTCGCGCCGACGAACCACAGCCATGAAATGCCGAGCAGGCTCAGAAACACCGTACGGTTCTCGTGCGCGAGCTTCAGATTGCGCCACGTTTCGCTGACCGGATTCCAGTTGATGCGCAAGCCGGGCTGCGGCGCGGGCGTAGCCGGCACGAAGCCCGACACGACACGCCCGAGCAGCGCGATCGCGATACACGCGCAAGCCAGCACCCCCGCGCCATGCTCGGCGAACCCCGCGCCCGCGCCGCCGACGATCGTGCCAATCAGGATCGCGACGAAGGTGCCCATCTCGACCATGCCGTTGCCGCCGACCAGTTCCGCCTGCGACAGATGCTGCGGCAAATACGAGTACTTGACCGGCCCGAACACGGTCGAATGCACGCCCATCAGGAACGTGCACAGGTACAGCAACGGCGCGCTATGCAGCCAGAACCCCGCGCCGCCGACCAGCATCACCGCGATCTCGAAAGTCTTGACGACGCGCGTGAGCAACGCCTTGTCGTACTTGTCGGCGATCTGGCCGGAAGTGGCCGAGAACAGCACGAACGGCAGAATGAAAATCGCGGAGATCAGGAACGCCGCGGTTTTCGGGTCGACGCCCGAAAACCGCGCCGCCTGATACGTAACGAGCGACGTAAAGCCGATCTTGAACACGTTGTCGTTCATCGCGCCGAGAAACTGTGTCCAGAAGAACGGCGCGAAACGGCGCTGGCCGAGCAGGCGGAACTGGGATTCGTGCGCTTCGTGCGCGCGAGCGGCGCGGCGGGCGGCGGGCAACGGACGATCGTTCATGAAGTCTGGAGAACGGCGCGGAAAAATGGCCACGAAGCGGGCGGCACGGCCGGCAAGCGGATCGCCGCGACACGCGCACGCGGCTCCCGCAATCCGCCCGCACCAGTTCCAGACACAAAAAAAGCGCCCGCTTGCGCGCGCGCCCTGTCGGCGGATTTGCGCTCGCGGCAACGGCCGGAGCGCGACGTTCGAGCCACGCGCATCAACGCGCCGGCTGCTGGTCCTGTCCTTCCTGTTCTTCCGGCCAGTCGCGGATATACGCCTTCAGCATGCGGTTCTCGAACCCCTGCTCCTCGACCACCGCCTTCGCGACGTCGTAAAACGAGATCACGCCCATCAGCGTGCGGCTTTCCATGACGGGCAGATAGCGCACGTGATGCTCGAGCATCATGCGGCGCACTTCGTTGACGTCGGTTTCGGGCGTGCAGGTGAGCGGATGGTCGTCCATCACCTTGCGGATCGTCGAGGTGCCGACGCTGCCGCCGTTCTCGCGCAAGGTCAGAATGATTTCGCGAAACGTCAGCATGCCGACGAGGTCGCCGTACTCCATCACGACAAGCGAGCCGATGTCGCGCTCGGCCATGGTATTGACGGCGTCATGCAGTGTGGTTTCCGGCGTGACCGTAAAAAGGGTATTGCCCTTGACTTTAAGAATGTCGCTGACTCGCATGATCTATCTCCTGATGCCGCCAATCTTGCAGTGCATGAAATGTTTTTTCGATCCTATCGGAAAGGCCCGTAAAAGGAAAGCCGGCCGCCAGCCAAGGCTCGGCGGCCTTCCGGGTCCTCCCATTCATCTGACTTCCAGATAGCGAGCATGCCCCGCTCCCGGCACACGCCGCACGAAGCCATAGACCAACCGGGTACAAACCCACGGGAAAACCGCGCTTGAAGCGGCGCGCGCCAATGATAGGATGGCCGGCCCACCCTGTTCTTTCGCGAGGCCGCCGCACGCGGCCCCGCCGCCCACGATGTCCGCCAACCGTTTCGATACGCTCGCGCTGCACGCCGGCGCAGCCCCCGACCCCGCCACCGGGGCGCGCGCGACGCCGATCTACCAGACCACGTCGTTTTCGTTCCGCGACTCGGACCACGCCGCCGCGCTATTCAACATGGAGCGCGCCGGCCACGTCTACTCGCGCATCTCGAATCCGACCGTCGCCGTGTTCGAGGAGCGCGTCGCCGCGCTCGAAAACGGCGCCGGCGCGATCGGCACCGCGAGCGGCCAGGCCGCGCTGCATCTCGCGATCGCGACGCTGATGGGCGCAGGCTCGCACATCGTCGCGTCGAGCGCGCTGTACGGCGGCTCGCACAGCCTGCTGCATTACACGCTGCGGCGCTTCGGCATCGAGACGACCTTCGTCAAGGCCGGTGACCTCCCCGCGTGGCGCGCCGCGCTGCGCCCCAACACGCGCCTGCTATTCGGCGAAACGCTCGGCAATCCGGGCCTCGATGTGCTCGACATCGCCGCGCTCGCGCAGATCGCGCACGCGCACCGGGTGCCGTTGCTGGTCGATTCGACCTTCACGACGCCTTACCTGCTGCGCCCGTTCGAGCACGGCGCCGACTTCGTCTACCACTCGGCGACCAAGTTTCTCGGCGGCCACGGTACGACGATCGGCGGCGTGCTGGTCGACGGCGGCACGTTCGACTTCGAGGCTTCCGGCCGCTTTCCCGAATTCACCGAGCCGTACGACGGTTTCCACGGCATGGTGTTCGCCGAGGAAAGCACCGTCGCGCCGTTCCTGCTGCGCGCGCGCCGGGAAGGCTTGCGCGACTTCGGCGCGTGCCTGCATCCGCAGGCCGCGTGGCAGCTGCTGCAAGGCATCGAGACGCTGCCGTTGCGCATGGAGCGTCACGTCGCCAACACCCGGCGCGTGGTCGAATTTCTCGCCGGGCATGCGGCGGTCGAATCGGTCGCCTATCCCGAGTTGCCGACGCATCCCGACCACGCGCTCGCCAGGCGGCTGCTACCGCGCGGCGCCGGCGCGGTGTTCAGCTTCAACCTGCGCGGCGACCGCGCGGCCGGGCGCGCCTTCATCGAAGCGCTCACGCTCTTCTCGCATCTCGCGAACGTCGGCGACGCGCGCTCGCTGGTGATCCATCCGGCATCGACGACGCATTTCCGCATGGATACCGCCGCGCTCGCAGCGGCCGGTATCGCGGAAGGCACGATCCGTCTGTCGATTGGTCTCGAAGATCCGGATGACCTGATCGACGATCTCAAGCGCGCGCTGAAGGCCGCGCAAAAAGCCGCGCAACCGGCGGGCGGCAGACGTACCGCAACGCCAGACGCCAGCGCCTCGCAGCAAACCGCCACTGCCGCGCCCGCCGGCACCAGCGCCCCCGCCCGCCCGGAGTCCGCATGATCGTCACCGTTCAAGGCAAACCGGCCTACGCCTACACAGGCGGCAAACCCTTCGATGCGAGCCTGCCGACAGCGGTATTCATTCACGGCGCCGAACACGATCACAGCGTGTGGGCGCTGCAAAGCCGCTACTTCGCGCATCACGGCTTCGGCGTGCTCGCGGTGGATCTGCCGGGCCACCGCCGCAGCGCCGGACCCGCGCTCGCCAGCATCGCCGCGCTGGCCGACTGGCTCGCCGCGTTGCTCGACACCGCGGGCGTCACGCGTGCGTTCGTCGCCGGTCACAGCATGGGCTCGCTGATCGCCCTCGACTTCGCCGGCCGCTATCCGCAGCGCGCGACGCATCTTGCGCTGCTCGCGACCGCGCTGCCGATGACCGTCTCCGACGCGCTGCTCGACGCCGCGCTCCATCGCGAGCCCGAGGCGATCGCCATGGTCAACCAGTGGTCGCATTCGACGCTCGCCGCGAAGCCGTCCTGCCCCGGCCCCGGTTTCTGGCTGCACGGCATGAACCAGCGGCTGATGGAGCACGTCGCCTCTAGCGGTGAACCGCATCTGTTCCACACCGATTTCACCGCCTGCCACACCTATGCGGACGGCCTCGCCCGCGCGGCGCAGGTGCGTTGCGCAACGCGTCTGATCGTCGGCCGGCGCGACGCAATGACCCCGCCGCGTGTGGCGAAAGCGCTTGCCGATGCGCTCGCGCAAGCGGGTATGCCGGTCGACACCGTCACGCTCGATGCGGGCCATGCGTTAATGACCGAGCAACCCGACGCGACGCTCGATGCGCTGTACGGCTTCGCTTCGCGGCCGCCGCACGAAGCGCGTTGAGTGGGCGTGCGATTGCGGCTCTGCGTGCACCTCGGTGGTCCGCGGGCGGTCGCCGCAAAGGCGTCGCGAATGGCCAGGTTGCGTTAGGCAGGCGATCGCCGGAGAATGATTGAAGCTGTCTTTTTCAGCCTCCGGAGGCCGTCATGGCTCATACAGCACATACCGATCACTTCGCGAGCTTCGCGGAGTTTTATCCGTACTACCTGAGCGAGCATCGCAACCTCGTGTCGCGGCGGCTGCATTTCGTCGGCTCGCTCGGCGTGATTGGCTGTCTCGCGATGGCGCTCGCCACCGGCGGCTGGCTATGGTTGCCGGCGGCCGTGGTGTGCGGCTATGGCTTCGCGTGGGTCGGCCATTTCTTCTTCGAAAAGAACCGGCCGGCCACCTTCCGTCATCCGTTTTACAGCCTGATGGGCGACTGGGTGATGTTCAAGGACATCTGCGTGGGCAAGATTTCGTTGTAGTTCTACCGGGGCGGCTCGAAGTCGAGCCGCCCTGTCACGCTGCCTGGTGCGGCATCGAAGCCGCCGCTCGCTCGCCGTCTCCGGGTCGCGCCGCCCTTGCCGCCGCGCGCGAGGCGAGCAACGCGGCGAGCGTCACCTTCAGCTGGTCGTTGTCGAGCGCGGCAAGCAGCATGCCGCTGTCCACCCGCGTTGAGTCGAGTTCGAGCTGATACGTGAGCTCCGCACGGTCGATCACGAACAGGTCGTACAGCCGCTGCACGGTCACCTGCGCCGGGTTCGCGAGCAACACGAAGTGCGGGCCGGTATGGTCCTCCTCCAGCCGCGCGATCCACTCGATCTCCTCGAGACGCTGCAACAGCATCAGCGTCGTATCCATGTCGCGGCGAAGCATGCGCGCAAGCTCGGGCATCGTGTAGCCGCGCCTGCCGGCCTCGCGCGCTTCGCACAGCCGCGCGAGCAATTCGAGCGAATCGAACAGATTGCTGCCGTAGAACACGGGGCGGTGAAACTGACCGATGCGAATCGCCGGCAACGCCGATGCAATCATCGCGCCGGTCAGCGTGATGAACCAGCACAGGTACATCCACAGCAGGAACAGCGGCACCGCGGCGAACGCGCCATACACGGCCGTATAGGTCGGAATACGGCGCACGTAGTAGCCGAAGCCGCGCTTGGCGAGCTCGAACGCGACCGCCGCGATCACGCCGCCGACCACCGCGTCGCGCCATTCGACGCGGCAATTCGGCAGATAAACGTAAAGAATCGTGAACGCGAGCATCGTAAACGGCAGCGAGGCGCTCGCGAGCGCCCATTCGATCAGCGGGGTGATGCGCTGCGCGGCACTGAACGACATCGATTGCGTGAACAGATACGACGAGATCGACAGACTCACGCCGATCAGGATCGGACCGAGCGTGATGATCGCCCAGTAGACGAGAATGCGCTGCGCGACGGGCCGCGCCTTGCGTACGCGCCAGATCACGTTGAACGCGGACTCGACGGTCATCATCGTCATCACCGCGGTGACGAACAGCACGATCATGCCGATCGTGGTCAGCCCTTTGGCCTTCGACGCGAACTGGTTCAGATACTTGAAGATCTGATCGTTCAACTGCGCGGGCATCAGGTGGTCGGCCAGAAAAAACTGCAGCGACGCCTGGAACGAGCTGAAGATCGGAAACGCGGTGAACAGCGCAAACGCGACGGTGGCGAGCGGCACGAGCGCGAGCATCGTCGTGAACGTCAGACTGCCCGCGACCTGCGGAATCCGGTCCTCGCCGATGCGTTGCGCGGCGAATTGCGCAAGCCGTTTGAGCGTGTCGAGATCGAAACGCACCCTAACCAACAAACCTGCCTCCTTGCTTGCTGAACCGCCAGACCGGGACTGCGGGAACCCCGCCCGGCACCTTGCCGAACGGCTGTGAGCGGCCTGTGCAACGGACCGAACCCCTATAATACCCGTTCAATGATGAGGCCTATGAAAGACATTCTCGTGCTTTATTACAGCCGTCACGGCGCCACGCGCGAGCTCGCGCTGGCGATCGCACACGGCGTCGATAGCGTCCCCGGCATGCAGGCGCGCGTGCGCACCGTGCCGGCGGTCTCCACCGTCTGCGAAGCGAGCGAGCCGGACATCCCCGCCGAGGGACCGCCGTACGTCGAACTGCGTGACCTCGAAGAATGCGCGGGCCTCGCGCTCGGCTCGCCGACCCGCTTCGGCAATATGGCGGCCGCGCTCAAATACTTCCTCGACGGCACTACGCCGCAGTGGCTATCCGGTACGCTGTCGGGCAAGCCGGCCTGCGTGTTCACGTCGACCGGCAGCCTGCACGGCGGCCAGGAATCCACGCTGCTGTCGATGATGCTGCCACTGCTCCACCACGGCATGCTGATCATCGGCATTCCGTACACCGAGAGCGCATTGTCCACCACGCAAACCGGCGGCACGCCGTACGGTGCATCGCATTTCGCGCGGGCGGGCTCGGCCGGCCAAGGCATCTCCGCCGAAGAACGGACGCTTGCAATTGCGCTCGGTGCTCGCGTCGCGCGCACGGCGGCGTCGATGAGCGAAAGGCCATGAGTACCAAGCCGTGAACGAACCCATGCCCGTGCAGCCGAAAGCCGCCGCCGCGCTCGTCGCCGCGTTCACGCTGGTCGCGATGATCGCGCTTGCGATCGCGTGGGAATGGTGGCTCGCGCCGTTGCGGCCCGGCGGCTCGCTGCTCGTGCTGAAGGCGTTGCCGCTGCTCTGCGCGTTGCCGGGAGTGTGGCGACGCCGGCTTTATACGATGCAATGGGCTTCGATGCTGATCCTGCTGTACTTCGCCGAAGGCGTCGTGCGCGGCTGGAGCGACCATGGCTTGAGTGCGCGGCTCGGCTGGCTGCAAGCGGCGCTGGCCGTGATTTTCTTCGCTTGCGCACTCGCGTACGTCGGGCCTTTCAAGCGTGCGGCTAAACGGGCCGCAAAACGGGCCGCAAAGCAGGCCGCCAGCGAACCCACCCCGCCCGCCTGACGGCCTAGCCCCGACACGCTGCCGCCCCTAATACCGCCAATCGACCAGATGACCCACACCGCTTTTCTCGCCGCCTGCCGCGACGCCATCGGCGCGGCTCACGTACTGACCGACCCGCACGACACGGCGCCCTTTCTGACCGACTGGCGCGGACGATACACCGGCGCGGCCTGCGCGGTGCTCGCTCCGGCCACATCCGCCGAAGCTGCCGCGCTCGTCAAGCTCGCGGTCGAACATCGCGTCGCGCTGGTGCCGCAGGGCGGCAACACCGGCCTCGCGGGCGGCGCGACACCCGACGCGAGCGGCGCGCAGGCGGTCATCAGCCTGCGCCGCCTGAATCGCGTGCGCGACATCGATCCGCACAACAACACGATCACCGTCGAAGCCGGCGTGATTCTCGCCGAGGTGCAGAAGCACGCCGAAGCGGCCGGGCGTCTGTTTGCGCTGAGCCTCGCCGCCGAAGGCAGCTGCACGATCGGGGGCAATCTGTCGACCAACGCGGGCGGCACCGGTGTACTGCGTTATGGCAACGCGCGCGAACTATGTCTCGGCCTCGAAGTGGTGACGCCGCAAGGCGAACTATGGGACGGCCTGCGCGGGCTGCGCAAGGACAACACTGGCTACGATCTGCGCGACCTGTTCATCGGCGCGGAAGGTACGCTCGGCCTGATCACCGCGGCGGTGTTGAAGCTGCATCCGCAGCCCGCCGCGCGAGTCACCGCGCTTGCCGCGCTCGCGTCGCCGCATGCGGCGCTCGATTTTCTCGCGCTCACGCAGCGCGTCGCCGGGCCGCTGTTGACCGGCTTCGAGCTGATGTCGGATTTCTGCCTGCGCCTCGTCGGCCGGCATTTCGAGCAGATGCGTTATCCGTTCGCCGAACCGCATGCGCAGGTCGTGCTGCTCGAACTGTCGGACAGCGAAAGCGAAGTCCACGCGCGCACGCTGTTCGAGGGGCTGATGGAGACCGCACTCGAACAGGGTCTCGTCGAAGACGCCGTGGTCGCGGAAAACCTCGCGCAGTCGCGCGCGTTCTGGAATCTGCGCGAGCACATTCCGCTCGCGCAGGCCGAGGAAGGGCTTAACATCAAGCACGACATCGCGGTGCCGATTTCACGCATCGGCCATTTCATCGAGGCGACCGACGCCGCGATCGCGCAAGCCGCACCGGGCGCGCGCATGGTCACGTTCGGCCATCTCGGCGACGGCAATCTGCACTACAACGTGCAGACACCCGAGGGCGTCGACGCGAAGGCGTTTCTGCGGGAATATCAAAGCCCGATCAACCGGATCGTCTACGACAGCGTGGCTGCGCATCGCGGCAGCATCAGCGCCGAACATGGACTCGGCCAGCTGAAGATCGACGATGCCGCGCACTACAAGCAGGACGTCGAAGTGCGGATGATGCGCGCGATCAAGCAGGCGCTCGATCCGCTGAACCTGATGAATCCGGGCAAGGTGCTACGCTAATGTCTGAAGCCTCCGCGATCCGGCGCGCAGGCGTTTCGCAGGAGTCGCGTCCGTGAAGATTCGCGTGCTGTCCGATCTGCATCTGGAAAACGACGAACCTGAACTGATCCCACATGCTCAGGCGGATCTGGTCGTGCTGGCGGGCGACATTCACAACCATGCGGCCGGCCCGCGCTGGGCCGCGCAGGCGTTCGACGACGCGGTGCCGGTCGTCTACGTGCCGGGCAATCACGAGTATTACGACGGTGAGTTCGGCGCGCTGGAGAGCGCGATGCTCGACGCGGCCGCGCAGGTCGACAACGTGCATGTGCTGAACAACGCCGCGCTCGTCGACAGCCACGGACGCTGGCGCGTGCTCGGCACGACGTTGTGGACCGACTTCGCGCTGTACGGCGCGACGCCCGATGCGATCGAGGAATCGATCGCCGCCGCGCGCCGGGTCATGCTCGACTATCGCGGGTTGATCCAGATGAACTGGCCGCACGACCCGCGCGACGCCGCGCGCGACTTCACGCCCGCAGATTCGCTCGCGCTGCACCGGCATGCACGCGCATGGCTCGAAAGCGAGCTTGCGAGGCCGTTCGCCGGCCAAACGATCGTGGTCACGCACCATGCGCCGCATCGGCTGAGTCTGGCCGGGCGCTTTGCCGAGGACCGCGTATCCGCGGGCTTCGTCAATCATCTGCCGGAGCTGGTGCGCGCGCCTGTCGCGCTGTGGATTCATGGCCACACGCACACATCGTTCGACTACGTGGTGGACGGCACGCGCGTCGTGTGCAATCCGCGCGGCTATTTCAACCGACGCACGCGCCAGTGGGAAAATCCGCTGTTCGCGTGGGACAAGGTTGTCGAGATCTAGCGAGCCCGTTGCATCGGATCAGCCCGCTGCCGCGCCTCACCGCTCCCGGCGCCGCGCATCCTGTGACTCGACCTCGACCGGCACGAGTTGCGGCTGCTGTTCGCGGATGCGGCGCAGCAGATCGCGCGACGCGGCGACGCCGATCAGACCAAACATGACGGCCAAGCCGATCATCAGGTGCGTATCCATGGATGTGTCGTCCTTCAGTGGTTGCGAGGTGCCGAACGGTGGCGAATCCAGCGCGTCCGGCCAGAGCGGCGGCGCGTGAACGACACGTTAGCAAATCGACTGCGCGGGAGAAGTAAAGAAATGTTGCGGCGCGGCGAGCGTGTAACAGGCTGTCACGCCACGCACCGGCCGAACGTCAACGCATGGCAAGCACGCGCTCAGGTCCGCGCGAACTGCCGCAACTCTTCCTGATCCGCCGCCAGCGTGGAGGGCAACTCGTCGCGCAGGAATTCGACCCACGTGCGGATCTTCGCGTCGAGATACTGCCGCGACGGATACAGCGCATACAGATTCATCTGCTGGGAAGTGTACTCGGGCATCAGCCACACCAGCTCGCCGCTGCGCAGACGGCTGATCGCCGAGTAGATCGGAATCAGCGCCACGCCCATCCCCTGGCAGACGGCCACGACCATCGCCTCGGCCACGTTCACCTGAAACGTCGTCGCGCCGAGCGAGACGGTTTCCTCGCCGTTCGGGCCGTCGAAGGTCCATTTGTCCGGCGGATTCACCGGCGTCACCATCTGCAGGCAGGTGTGCCGCGCGAGGTCCGCCGGCGTTTGCGGCACGCCGTGCCGCTCGAGGTAAGCCGGCGACGCGCACGCAATGCTGAACGCGCTGCCGAGGCGCTGTGACACGAGGCCCGAATCCGGCAGGCCGGTCGCGAGCGTCAGCGACACGTCGAAGCCTTCGTCGAGCAGATCGGGCATGCGCTGCGCGAGCGTCAGTTCGATATGCACGTCCGGGTAGCGCTGCTGGTAACGTCCCACGGCCGGTACCACGTAATGCTGGCCGAAGCTCGTCATCGCGTGAACCTTGAGCTTGCCGGATGGGCGCGCGTGCGCGTCGCTCGCCTCGGCCTCCGCCTGATCCACATACGCAAGAATCTGCTCGCAGCGCTGCAGATAGCGCTCGCCAGCTTCGGTCAGCGCGATGCGGCGCGTGGTCCGGTTCAGGAGCCGCGTGCGCAGATGCGCTTCCAGATCGGAAACCGCGCGCGACGCGTAGGCCGTCGTCGTATTCAGGTGCTGCGCGGCGCCCGTGAAGCTGCCCGCTTCGACGACGCGGACAAAAACGCGCATGTTTTGGAGCGTGTCCATACCTATCCTCAGAAAATCGGCAGCGATTGTTACACGATCAGCAATGGCGATTATGTCATGTTACGTAAAAATGCCTTGCATCCTTACCGGTTATTCCGCAATCGATCGAAAAATATAATTGCGCACAAGCTTCTATAGTCAATTTTGGAGGAAATCGTGCAGTCTCCGGTACCCAAAGGGATCGCCGCAGCCGCGGTTCTTACGATCCTATTAACAATCGCCGGATGCGCAAGTCCCGGAGGCGTCGCGCCGCAGACGCACACGATCAATCCTGCGTCGCTCGATGCGGGCAACGCAATCCGCGCCGCCAACGCCGATGCGCAGTGGCCCGCCGCCGACTGGTGGCGCGCCTACAACGATCCGCAGCTGGACCGTTGGATCGCGGACGCTCAGGCCGGCAATCCCAGTCTCGCGGTCGCCCAGGCGCGCGTGCGCGAAGCGGCGTCGATGGCCGGCGTCGCGCGCGCGGCGCTCGCGCCGCAAGTCAACGGCAGCCTGTCGATTCAGCGCCAGCAGTGGGCCGACAACGTGTTCTACGGTCCGGGGCCGCTGGCGGGCGCGCAGTCGTGGAACAACACCGGCACGCTCGGCCTCGCGTATCACCTCGATTTCTGGGGCAAGGACAAGAACGCCGCCGAGCGCGCGCTCGACCTCGCGCACGCCAGCGCCGCCGATGCGCGCGCCGCGCAACTCGAGTTGCAGGCGAACGTCGTGCGCACCTATATCGAGATGTCGCTGAACTACGCGTTGCTCGACATCGCGAAGGCCACGTTGCAGCAACAGCAGCAGATCGTCGACCTCGCGAACCGGCGCCTGAAGGGCGGCATCGGCACGCAGCTCGAAGTGAGCCAGGCCGCAACGCCGATGCCAGAGTACGAGCGTCAGATCGACGCAATCGACGAGAAAATCGCGCTCGGCCGCAATCAGTTGGCCGCGCTCGCGGGCAAGGGTCCGGGCGCCGGCGACGCGATCCAGCGTCCGGCGCTGTCGCTCGCCGCGCCCGCTGGTCTGCCGGCTGCGCTGCCCGCGGATCTGATCGGCCACCGCCCCGACGTGGTCGCGGCGCGCTGGACGGTCGCCGCGCAGGCGCGCGGCATCGACGTCGCCAAGGCCGGGTTCTATCCGGACATCAATCTGCTGGCGTCGATCGGCGGCTATGCGGCGATGGGGCCGCTGTTCCAGTTCCTGAAGAGTCCGTCGCATAGCTGGAGCGTGGGTCCCGCGCTGACGCTGCCGATCTTCGACGGCGGCCGGCTGCGCTCGCAGCTCGGCGCGGCGTCGGCGGGCTACGACGAGGCCGTCGAGCGCTACAACCAGTCGATCGTGGGCGCGCTGAAGGACATCTCCGACCAGCTGATCCGCATCCGTTCGCTGACCACTCAGGCCGACGACGCCGACCGCTCGGTCGCCGCCGCGCGGCGGAACTACGAACTGTCGCGCGAAGGCTACCGGCGCGGCTTGACCGACTATCTGAACGTGCTGGTCGCGCAAAACCAGTTGCTGCGCGCGCAGGAAGGCGTCGCCAAAGTGCAGGCCGAGCGGCTCGGCGCGCATGCGTCGTTGATGACGGCGCTCGGCGGCGGTCTCGACGATCCGGCCAACGGTCCGCGGGATAACGAAACGTTGCCGGCGCATGGCAAGGGCAGCGGCGAGAGCAAGAGCGGCGCGGCGAGTAGCGACACGGCAACAGCGGATGCGAACGTCAACGCCAAGACCAACGCAGCCATCACCGCCGCCACCACCGCCTCGCGCGCCCCGAACGCGCCCACGTCCGAGTAAGGAAGGCCATGTCCTCCTCGCCCTCCCCGTCGAGCGCGCGCCCCGCCTCGCTCGCCGCGCTCTACGAAGCCGCCGCCCACTGGGCGCGCACCGACGGCCTCGTATGGATCTATCTGTTCAAGTCGCTCGCCGCATGCTTCCTCGCGCTCGGCATCGCGATGAAGCTCGATCTGCCGCAGCCGCGCACCGCGATGACCACCGTGTTCATCGTGATGCAGCCGCAAAGCGGCGCAGTGTTCGCGAAGAGCTTCTATCGGATCTGCGGCACGCTGGTCGGTCTCGTCGTGATGCTCGCGCTGATCGGACTGTTCGCGCAGCAGCCCGAGCTGTTCCTCGTCACGACCGCGATCTGGGTCGGCATCTGCACCGCCGGCGCCGCGCGCAATCGCAACTTCCGTTCGTACGGCTTCGTGCTGGCGGGCTACACGGCCGCGCTGATCGGCATCCCCGCTTCGCAGCATCCGGACGGCGCATTCCTGAGCGCGCTCACGCGGGTCGCGGAAGTGGTGATCGGTATCATCTGCGCGGGCGCGGTCAGCGGCCTCGTGTTTCCGCAGTTCGCCGGCCTGCAGATGCGCGGCACCGTGCGTGCGCGCTTCTCGGCGTTCGTCGAGTACGTGTCGGCATCGCTTGCCGGGCGCAACGACCGCGCGCAGATCGAGGCGACCAATGCGCGCTTCGTCGCCGACATCGTCGGCTTCGAGGCCGCGCGCAGCATCGCCGTGTTCGAAGGCCCCGAATCGCGGATGCGCGGCGGGCGCCTCGCGCGTCTAAACAGCGAGTTCATGACCGCGTCGACGCGCTTTCACGCGCTGCATCAGCTGATGAACCGTCTGCGCGACAGCGGCACGCACGGCGCGGCGATCGCGATCGCCGCGCTCGAACCGTACTTCAAGGAGATCGCGCCGTTGCTCGCGAAGTCGGGCGAGCCGGTGCTGAGCGCGGCCGACGCCGCGCACGCCGCGGCCCAGCTCGACACCTACAGAAGCGAGTTGCCCAAACGCGTGCGCGCAACGCGCGACGAGCTCGAAACGCACCCCGACGCGCCGTTGCTCGATTTCGACACGGCCGCCGAGCTGCTGTACCGCTTCATCGACGACCTGCATGCGTACGCGGCGACCTACGCGTCGCTCGCCGTCGACACGCACGCGCGCGAACGCTGGATCGAGCGCTACGAGCCGAAAACCAACGCGATCGCGGCCGGCGTCGCGGGCCTGCGCGCGGCCATCGTGATGATGGTGCTCGGGGCGTTCTGGATCGCCACCGCGTGGCCGAGCGGCTCGACGCTGACGCTTGACGCGGCGGCCGTGTGTGCGCTCGCGTCGGCGTCGCCGGATCCGAAGCGCACCGCGTTCCAGATGGCCGGCGGCACCGTGCTCGCGACGCTGATGGGCATGATCGCGATGTTCGGCGTGTATCCGCACATCGACGGCTTCGTGATGTTGTGCGTCGCGCTCACGCCGTTCCTGCTGCTCGGCGTGTTGATGACCACGCGTCCGACGCTCGCGGGCTACGGCGTCGGCTACTGCATCTTCTTCTGCTTCCTCGCCGGCCCCGACAACGTGGTTCACTACGACCCGAGCGCGTTCATGAACGACGCGCTCGCGCTGGTGCTGTCGATGCTGGTGTCGTCGATCGCGTTCGCGGTGCTGCTGCCGCCGTCGACGCCGTGGCTGCGCAACCGCCTGCTCGTCGACCTGCGCCGCCAGGTGGTGCTGGCCGGCCGCGCGAGTCTGGCACGCGTGCGCTCGCGCTTCGAAAGCGGCGCGCGCGATCTGATGTTCCAGATCAACGCGCTGTCGCAGAACGAGCCCGAAACGAAGCGCGACACGCTGCGCTGGCTGTTTTCGGTGTTGGAGGTCGGCAACGCGGTGATCGACCTGCGCCGCGAAATCGCGACGCTGCCCAACGAGCCGCGCTACCACAAAGCGGCACCGTGGCGCGTCGCGCTGCGCGCGCTGCGCGATGCGCTCGCCGCACTGTTCGAGCGGCCGCGGCAACGGCACTTCGAGCGCGCGCTCGCGGCGACCGCCGATGCAATCGCGCAAGTGCAGCAGACGATGGCCGGCTTCACGTCATCGCGCGAAGAACGCCATCAACTGCTGCGCATCCTCAGTCAACTGCATTTCATCCGTACCGCGCTGCTCGATCCGCAGTCGCCGCTCGCCTCGGCGATCGGCGCGCGCGCGGACGCATCAGAAGAAGGAGCTCCTCATGCCGCGTGATATCGCCGTGCTCGATGCCTATGTGCCGGCCATTGTGCTGCTGTTCATCGCGGGCGCCGCGCTGACCTGGCTCGTCGATCGCGTGATCGCCTATACCGGCCTGTATCGCGTCGTGTGGCACCCCTCCCTGTTCCGGGCCAGCTTGCTCGTGTCCGTGTGCGGCCTTCTCGGCCTCGCCGTTTATCGTTGATCAGAGTCGAAACATGACCATCCGAAATCTTGTGGGCTTCATCGCGACAGCCGTCATTTTCATCGTCGCGATCCTGATTGGGCGCGTGCTGTGGGTCCATTACATGGACGAACCGTGGACCCGCGACGGCCGCGTGCGCGCCGAGATCGTCAACGTCGCGCCGGACGTGTCGGGCGCAATCGTCGCTCTGCCGGTCAAGGACAACCAGTTCGTGAAGAAGGGCGACCTGCTGATGCAGATCGATCCGTCGCACTATCAGATCGCGGTCGAGCAGGCGCAGGCCGCCGTTGCCGCGCGCAAGGCCGAATTGCAGATGAAGCGCGACGACGCGCAACGTCGTGCCGATATGGATTCGCAGGTGGTGTCGAAGGAAAGCCGCGAAAACGCGACGCATACCGCGTCCGCCGCCGATGCCGCCTATCAGCAGGCGCTCGCCGCGCTCGATGCCGCGAAGCTGAACCTCGAGCGCACCCGCGTCGTGTCGCCGGTCGACGGCTACGTGACGAACCTGTCGGTGTTCCGCGGCGACTATGCGAGCGCCGGCGCCGCGAAGCTCGCGATCGTCGACAGTCACTCGTTCTGGGTGTATGGCTACTTCGAAGAAACCAAGCTGCCGCACGTGCGCGTCGGCGATCAGGCCGAAGTGCGCCTGATGAGCGGCGGCACGCTGCAGGGCCATGTGGAGAGCATCTCGCGCGGCATCTACGACCGAGACAATCCGCAAAGCCACGAGCTGCTCGCGGACGTGAATCCGACCTTCAACTGGGTGCGCCTCGCGCAGCGCGTGCCGGTGCGCGTGAAGATCGACTCGGTGCCCGCCGACGTGATGTTGGCGGCGGGCACGACCTGCACGGTGATCGTGCGGCCGGGCTCGGGGTCCAGCGCCGGGTCGGCCAGCGCGGGTTGACGTCCGCGCCGCTTTTTACAGCCTGAACTGCCCGACCATCGCCTTCAGCCCGCGCGCCTGATCGTCGAGCGAGCGGGCCGCGGCGGTGGCCTCCTCCACCAGCGCGGCGTTCTGCTGCGTGCCCGCGTCCATCTGCGTGACCGCGAGATTGATCGCCTCGATACCGGCGCTCTGCTGGGACGACGCCGCCGAAATCTCGCCCATGATGTCGGTGACGCGCTTCACAGCCTTCACGATTTCGTCCATCGTCTGACCGGCGTCCGCGGCGAGCGTCGAGCCGTTGGCGACGCGCTCGACCGAGGTCTGGATCAAGCCCTTGATCTCCTTCGCGGCCGCCGCGCTGCGCTGCGCGAGGTTGCGCACTTCCGCCGCGACGACCGAAAAGCCGCGTCCATCCTCGCCCGCGCGTGCCGCCTCGACGGCCGCGTTCAACGCGAGAATGTTGGTCTGGAACGCGATCCCCTCGATCACGCCGATGATGTCGCCGATGCTGCGCGCGCTGTCGTTGATGTCGTTCATCGTCGCGACCACGCGGCTCACGACCGTACCGCCTTGCTCGGCGATCGCCGACGCGTTGTTCGCCAGCGTGCTCGCCTGCTTCGCGTTGTCGGCGTTCTGACGCACCGTCGAGGTCAGCTGCTCCATGCTGCTCGCGGTGCGCTCGAGCGCGAGCGCCTGCTGCTCGGTACGCTGCGACAGATCGAGATTGCCCATCGAAATCTGCCCGGAGGCGGTCGCGATCGCATCGGCGCTCGACGCGATGTCGGCGACCGTCGTCGCGAGTCCGCTTTGCATGTCGGACAGCGCGAACAGCATGCTCGCACGGTCCTTGCCGCCGAGCGCGATGCGGTTCGACAGATCGCCCGCGGCGATGCGGCGCGCGATCTCCTTCGCGTACGCGGGCTCGCCGCCGAGCTGCGCGGTAAGCCGCCGCACGACCCATGCGGCGATGCCGAACGCGAGCACGATCAGCGCAAGCGTCATCACCGCGATCATCACGAACGACGAACGGTAGATGAAGCCGGACGCGTCGATCGTTGCCTTCGCGGCGGTGCCGCGCTGCGCGACGAGTTCGTCGACGAGCTTTTCGAGCTTGCCGGTCTCGACGAGCAGCGACACGTCCTGCGTGCCGACCTGCCAGTTCATCTGCGACAGATCGAGCGGCTGCGCTTTCACGAGCGTGACGAAGTCGCGCAGATGGTTGCTCCATGCCGCGACCGCCACGGCGAAGGCCTTCTGCTCGCCGACCGCTTTCGCGTCCGACGTATCGACGTACTGCTGCAGCGTGCGCAGTTGCGCGTTGAGACCGGCAAGGCCGCGCTCGATGTCGGCGCCGAGTTCGTCGCGCTCCTTCGCGGTGGTCGCGGTCAGCAGCATCTTTTGCGCGCGGCTCGCGCGCAGCATGTGGCCGCGCGCTTCCTCGGCGGCGCGGCTCGCGACGTGGCCCTGGTCGTAGATCGATTGCGCGGACGCGTTCAGCCGGCCGATCTGCAGCAGCGAAAACACGCCGATCAGCAGCGTGCCGGCGAGCAGGATCGCGAACGCGAGGCGCAGCGTCGCCTTCACCGACAGGCCGTTGAACTTCGTTGCCGCTGCGCTGTGTGCCACTGCTTTCATAATCCCCGTCCCCACATGTCGACGCGCCGGCAAGGTCGGTTCCGGCGTTCCCGCTTGTCTCTCCGAGTCTACGGCAACCTGGTGCGCGATCTTGAGCGTCGCGCGATCAGACTGCGGCGGGTCGTCCGCCGCTTGCCGTTCCCGGTCCCATGTTCGACGCGCCGCTTCGTGAGCCTCGCAGTCGCGAGCGCTTTATACCGTAGACAAAAAACCGCCAATAGTCGGTCGACGGGTCGAAGCAGATCCTGGCCATCCGGCCCCATGTCCGATTCGCGACAAAAGTTGTCCTTACATTTCGCTCCGGCCACCTTAAACTTCCGCTAAATACTGAAAACGCCGGTTGGCGCGACGAAACGCCGCGGAGCTTCGCGAAACGCGGCTTCGAACCGTGCCTATGAAGCGCGCCTGGAAAGCGCGCTGCCCCACCGGCTCAGCGTCGATTTTTCATCTCACCGTTTGCCCGATCTTTTTCTTCTAGCGTATGGAAACGAGCCTCGATAAAAACGCCCTCGCCGCCGCGCCGGCGGCCGCCAAGGTCCAGCGCACGGTGTATTCCGTGCTCGGTGCGATCAGCTTTTCGCATCTGCTCAATGACATGATCCAGTCGCTGATCCTCGCGATCTATCCGATGTTCAAGGACGACTTCTCGTTGTCGTTCGGGCAGATCGGTCTGATCACGCTGACCTACCAGATCACCGCGTCGCTGCTGCAGCCGCTCGTCGGCAGCTATACCGACAAGCATCCGAAGCCGTACTCGCTGCCGGTCGGCATGGGCTTCACGCTGGCCGGCCTGTTGCTGCTGTCGGTCGCGCCGAACTTCGGCGTGCTGCTGGTCGCCGCGGCGCTAGTCGGCTGCGGGTCGTCGGTGTTCCATCCGGAATCGTCGCGGGTCGCGCGGATGGCGTCGGGCGGCCGTCACGGTCTCGCGCAGTCGCTGTTTCAGGTCGGCGGCAATGCGGGCTCCTCGCTCGGGCCGCTGCTCGCCGCGCTGATCGTGATTCCGCACGGCCAGCGCAGCATCGCGTGGTTCTCGGCCGCGGCGCTCGTCGCGATCGTCGTGCTCACGCAGATCGGCCGCTGGTACAAGCGTCATCCGTCGGTCAGGAAGGCGCGCGGCCAGATTGCGCATGCGGCGCCGCCGCGCAACGAGGTCATGCTGGCGATGAGCGTGCTGGTGCTGCTGGTGTTTTCCAAATACTTCTACCTTGCGAGCATTAACAGCTACTTCACGTTCTATCTGATCGACAAGTTCCATCTGTCGGTGCAGGCCGCGCAGATCCATCTGTTCGTGTTCCTCGCGGCGGTCGCGGCGGGCACGGTGATCGGCGGGCCGATCGGGGACAGGATCGGGCGCAAGTACGTGATCTGGGTGTCGATTCTTGGCGTCGCGCCGTTCACGCTGTTGCTGCCGTATGCGAATCTGTTCTGGACTGGTGTGCTGACTATTGTGATCGGCGTGGTGCTTGCGTCGGCGTTCTCGGCGATTCTTGTTTATGCGCAGGAGTTGATTCCTGGGAAGGTTGGGATGGTGGCGGGGTTGTTTTTTGGATTTGCGTTTGGGCTTGGCGGGGTGGGGGCTGCGGTGCTCGGGCAGCTTGCTGATGCTACGAGTATTGGGTTTGTTTATAAGGTTTGCTCGTTTTTGCCGTTGATTGGGGTGCTCACCGTGCTGCTGCCGGATGTTGAGGGGAAGCGCGGTAGGGGTTGATGTTTGCGGGGGCTTGGGGTTGTTGTCTTGGTCTTAGGGTGTTGGCCTTTCCTTGCTTTGTTATCGGTCTATTGGCGTTGCCCCTGTGCGGGGCGGCACCTACTTTGCTGCTGCAAAGAAAGTAGGCAAAGAAGACAGCTTTAAACCGCCAGCTCATAAGCGGGTCCCTTGGCTTGGAAGGGGTAGTGGTGCATCTGGAATCCGTGCTCCTGCACATTCGGCGCTAGTGACAACGCAGTCATTCTTCCGGCGGCGCTACGCGCCCCGAAGCCCCGTTCCCAAACCACCCGTTGTTTCGGCGCATCGCCGAGGCGCAGCCGACGGCCCCCGCTGCGCGGGCGACACCATTGGTTTGCCTGGCAGACACGTCCGCGACGCACGCAGTGCGGAGTGGGAGCGGATGACGGCTTTGTCACCATGGTGGAATGTGCGGGGGCACCGACTCCAGATGCACCACTACCTCACGCAGACCGAGGGACCCGCTTATGAGTTGGCGGTTTGAGCTGTCTTCTTTGCCTACTTTCTTTGCAGCAGCAAAGAAAGTAGGTGCCGCCCCGCACAGGGGCACCGCTAATAGACCGACAACAAAGCAAGGAAAGGCCAACACCGCAAAATTCACGACATCGCCTTAGACCCGCGTCAGTCTCCACAGAAAAAAACCCCCAGCAACCACGACGACCACAACACTGTCGACGACAGCCAGAACCGGTAAAGGATCGCTCCACTTATCCATATTCGTCGTGCGAGAAAAATAGGGCTCACCGCTGCCATACGCTTCGTTCAGGTTGACCATGTCGAACGCAGCAACCGCGATGACGATGACGAGGGCAGGTACAACGACGCCAGCAAAAAGACGGACAACGTCACTGCGCTCGGACGAGTATCGATCGGACATGCAAACCTCAATATCTGGAACAAAAAATAGATGTGTCATGCTAGCCGCCTATACCCTACCTGGCAGTGAAAAAAGAAGAAATGGGCGACGGATGAATTGACGAGGAACGACGTTTTTCTGTTGCCCTTCGCCCTCGTCTCGAACTGCTTGCCCGCCCCCTCGTCCGTGGCTATGCTTGTGCCGATAACCCACGCCGCCCCAGGCGCACAATTTGCACGCTTTCCTGCGTCCCCCCGCACGAGGATCGCCGCCGATGACCCGCTACCGCGATTTCCACCGCCGCTCGATCGACAACCCCGAAGCCTTCTGGCGCGAAGAAGCACAGCGCATTCACTGGCACACTCCGTTCGGCACCGTGCTCGACCGCTCGAAGCCGCCGTTCGCGCGCTGGTTCGTCGGCGGCCGTACGAACCTCTGCCATAACGCGGTCGACCGCCATCTGGCCGAGCGCGCGCAGCAAAACGCACTGGTCTACGTATCGACCGAAACCGGCATCGAGCGGCGCTACACGTATGCCGAGCTGTACGCCGAAATCAACCGGATGGCCGCGGTCATGCGCTCGCTCGGCGTGAAGCGCAGCGACGTCGTGCTGATCTATCTGCCGATGATCCCCGAGGCGCTGTTCGCGATGCTCGCGTGCGCGCGCCTCGGTGCGATCCACTCGGTCGTGTTCGGCGGCTTCGCGGCGCCGAACCTCGCCGCGCGTATCGACGACGCGAAGCCGGTGCTGATCGTGACCGCCGACGCCGGCGCGCGCGGCGGCAAAGTGGTCGACTACACGCCGCTCGTCGACGAAGCGCTCGCGCGCGCCATGCACAAGACGCCGCACGTGCTGCTGATCGACCGGCAGCTCGCACCCGAACGCCTGAACGCACCCTACCTGGTCGCCTACGAGCCGCTGCGCGAGCGGTTCTACGACGCGCATGTGCCGTGCGAATGGCTCGAATCGAACGAGCCGTCGTACGTGCTGTACACGTCGGGCACGACCGGCAAGCCGAAGGGCGTGCAGCGCGATGTCGGCGGCTATGCGGTCGCGCTCGCGGCATCGATGGAATACATCTTCGAGGGCAAGCCCGGCGACACGATGTTCACCGCGTCCGACGTCGGCTGGGTGGTCGGCCACAGCTATATCGTGTACGCGCCGCTAATCGCGGGGCTGACCACCGTGATGTACGAGGGCACGCCGATTCGCCCGGATGGCGGAATCTGGTGGCGGCTCGTCGAGCAGCACAGGATCAACCTGATGTTCACCGCGCCGACCGCGATACGCGTGCTGAAGAAGCAGGACCCGGCGCTGATGAAGGCAGCCGATCTGTCGAGCCTGCGCACGCTGTTTCTCGCCGGCGAACCGCTCGACGAACCGACCGCCGCGTGGATCACGAGCGCGCTGAACAAACCGGTGATCGACAACTACTGGCAGACCGAAACCGGCTGGCCGATGCTCGCGATTCCGCGCGGCATCGAGGCACTGCCGACCAAGCTCGGCTCGCCGGGCGTGCCCTCGGTCGGCTATCGCCTGACCGTGCGCGACGAGCTGACCGGCGAGCCCTGCGCGGTCGGCGAAAAAGGCGTGCTGACGCTCGACTATCCGCTGCCGCCGGGCTGCATGTCGACGGTGTGGCGCGACGACAAACGCTTCGTCAGCACCTACTGGTCGAGCGTGCCGAACCAGCAGGTCTATTCGACGTTCGATTGGGGCGTGCAAGACGAGGACGGCTACGTGACGATCCTCGGCCGCACCGACGACGTGATCAACGTCGCGGGCCATCGCCTCGGCACGCGCGAAATCGAGGAGGCGCTGTCGAGCCACGCGGCCGTCGCGGAAGTTGCGGTGGTCGGCGTGACCGATCCGGTCAAGGGTCAGGCGGCGATGGCCTTCGTGGTGCTGCGCGGCGCGCAAGCCGAAGGCGACCCGAGCGAGCGCGCGCGGCTCGCAGCCGAGCTGACGATGACGGTCGACCACCATTTGGGCTCGATTGCGCGGCCCGCGCGCGTGGTGATGGTATCGATGCTGCCGAAGACGCGCTCCGGCAAGCTGTTGCGCCGCGCGATCGCCGCGCTCGCCGAAGGGCGCGAGCCGGGCGATCTGCCGACGATCGAAGATCCGGCCGCGCTGCAGCAGGTGCGCGACGCGTTCGACGCCGGCGGCAAGAAATAAGCGGGCGAACCAGCCGACGAACAGGCGGCGCTCAGTTCGCGGTGTGCTGCGTGCCGAGAAAGCGCGCGAGGATCGCGTTCGAATACGTGCCCGCGATTCCCGTCAGGAACGACATGAACGATCCCGGCGCGTGGTCGTCGGCGGTATCGGAGATCGTGCGCACGACCGCGCACGGCACGCCGTACTCGAAGCAGACCTGCGCGATCGCCGCGCCTTCCATCTCGACCGCGAGCGCGTCGGGCAGCGCGTCGCGCAACGCCGCGACGGCCGCCGCGCTGGCGACGAACTGATCGCCGCTGACGATCAAGCCGCGATGCACGCGCGGCTCGCGCGTGCCGAACCGGGCCGCGCAGGCCGCGCCTTCCTCGGCGACGAACTGTTCGCATGCGGCGGTGAGACGGTCGGCGAGCGCCGCATCGGCGGCAAAGCGCGACATGCCGAGCAGCGGTACCTCGAAGCGCGGAAACAGCGGCGATGCGTCGATATCGTGCTGCATCAGCGTGCTCGCGACGACGATATCGCCGACATGCACGTCGCCGCCGACACCCCCCGCAACGCCGGTGAACACAATGGCTTCGACATCGAACGCGTGAATCAGCGCGCTGACCGTCGCGGCCGCCGCGACCTTGCCGACGCGCGCAAGCGTGACGACGCACGTCGTGCCGTGCACGGTGCCGACGTGGTAATCGCGCTGGCCGTGCGTGAGCGTGCGCACGCCGGACTCGGCGCGCATCGCCTCGATCAGGTCGCCGAGTTCCTGCGGCAACGCGGCCAGGATGCCGAGCGGCCGCCGCACTTCGTGGCTCGTGTTCAAGGGCGCGCTCACTCGACCGCCTGCAATTTAGCCACCGCGAGCGCCAGCCACTTCTCGCCGTGCCGCTTGAAGCGGACCTGCGCCTTCGCGTCGGTGCCGCTGCCTTCGAGCGCGGTGATCGTGCCTTCGCCGAACTTCGTGTGGAACACCTGCTGGCCGACCCGGAAGCCCGTTTCGGCCGCGCGCTGCTCGTTCGCGAACGCGGGCGCCGGCGCGGAGGCCACCGCCGCCGAACCGCCGCCGTAGCCCGGCCGCGCGAACCAGTCGCGCCCGTAGCCGGCGTTGTCCGAGCGGCCGCCCCAGCGCGAGCCCGCCTCGACCTTCGGCGTGAGCCACTTCAGCGTTTCCTGCGGCAATTCGTCGAAGAAGCGCGAGCGGATGTTGTAGCGGGTCTGGCCGTGCAGCATCCGGCTTTGCGCGAACGACAGGTACAGCCGCTCCTTCGCGCGCGTGATCGCGACGTACATCAGGCGCCGCTCTTCTTCGAGGCCATCGGTTTCCATCGCGCTGTTCTCGTGCGGGAACAGCCCTTCTTCGAGACCGGTGATGAACACCGCGGTAAATTCGAGCCCCTTTGCCGCGTGCACCGTCATCAGTTGCACCGCTTCCTGGCCGGCCTGCGCCTGGTTATCACCCGCTTCGAGCGACGCGTGCGACAGGAAACCCGCCAACGGCGTCATTGTGTCTGGGTTTTGCGCCGGATCGGCGATGCCCGGCGCGTCGTGGACCACCGTGTTCGGATCGTCGGTCGCGACCGCGAGTTCGGGCGCGGCGCTCGCTCCGGGGCGCAGCGGAATCGAGCGGGCGGGCGTATCGAGCTCGTAGCCTTCCTCGCTGACGAACGCGGCGGCCGCGTTGACGAGTTCCTGCAAGTTTTCGAGCCGCTCCTGGCCCTCGCGCTCGTTCTGATAGAAGTCCGCGAGACCGCTCGCGCGGACCACGTACTCGACGGTCTCGGGCAGACTCATCTGCTGCGTGTCGGCGCGCATCTTGCCGATCAGGTTCGCGAACGCGGCGAGGCTCGATCCCGCCTTGCCCGCGACGTACGGAATCGCCGCGGCCATCGAGCAGTTGTACAGACGCGCGGCGTCGGCGAGCTGTTCGATCGAACGCGCGCCGATGCCGCGCGTGGGGAAATTGACGACGCGGCCGAACGCGGTGTCGTCGTTCGGGTTGTCGATCAGGCGTAGATACGCGAGCGCGTGCTTGACTTCCTGACGTTCGAAAAAGCGCAGGCCGCCATACACGCGATACGCGATGCCCGCGTTGACGAGCGTGTGCTCGATCGTGCGCGACTGCGCGTTGCTGCGGTAGAGCACCGCGATTTCGCTGCGCGACAGGCCGGTGTTGATCAGCGCGCGAATCTCTTCGACGATCCAGCCGGCTTCCTGCGAATCGCTCGCCGATTCGTACACGCGCACCGGTTCGCCGTGCCCCGCATCGGTGCGCAGATTTTTGCCGAGGCGCCGCGAGTTGTTCGCGATCAGCTGGTTCGCGGCATCGAGAATATGGCCGTGCGAGCGATAGTTCTGCTCGAGCTTGATCAGATTGCGCACGTTGAACTCGTGCTCGAAGTCGCGCATGTTGCCGACGTTCGCACCGCGGAACGCGTAGATCGACTGGTCGTCGTCGCCGACCGCGAAGATCGCGTTGTGCTGACCCGCGAGCAGCTTGAGCCACGCGTATTGCAGCTTGTTGGTGTCCTGAAACTCGTCCACCAGGATGTGCCTGAAGCGCGCCTGGTAATGCGCGCGCAGCGGCGGATTGTGCGCGAGCAGTTCGTAGCAGCGCAGCAGCAGTTCGGGGAAGTCGACGACGCCTTCGCGCTGGCATTGCTGGTCATAGGCTTCGTAGAGCTCGACGAACTTGCGGTTGAAGTTGTCGGTGGCGTCGACGTCTTTGGGGCGCAGGCCCTGCTCTTTTGCGTTGTTGATGAAGTACTGGAGATTTTTCGCCGGGTACTTTTCATCGTCGATGTTGAGGCCCTTCATCAGGCGCTTGATCGCCGACAGTTGGTCCGCGGTATCGAGAATCTGGAACGTGGCGGGCAGCCCGGCGTCGCGGTGATGCGCGCGCAGCATGCGGTTGCACAGGCCGTGGAACGTGCCGATCCACATGCCGCGCGTGTCGATCGGCAATAGCGCCGACAGGCGCGCCATCATTTCGCGGGCGGCTTTGTTGGTGAAGGTCACCGCGAGGACGGTCGCGGGGGACGCGAGGCCTTGCTGGATCAGCCACGCGATGCGGGTGATCAGGACGCGGGTTTTGCCGCTCCCCGCACCCGCCAGGATCAGGGCGGGCTCATTCGGGAGCGTTACGGCGGCGTGTTGTTCGGGGTTTAGATTGGAGAGGAGGTCGGGCATTTTTTCGCGGTGGCGCAGTTCGGGGGACATTATATGCCCCGGCGGGGGCGACGCTTTTTTGGTTTTTTCGTTCTTCTGGATATGCGTGGGGTTTTTTCGTTGTTCTGGACTTGTTGGCCTTTCCTTGCTTTGTTATCGGTCTATTGGCGTTGCCCCTGTGCGGGGCGGCACCTACTTTCTTTGCTGCTGCAAAGAAAGTAGGCAAAGAAGACAGCTCAAACCGCCAGCTCATAAGCGGGTCCCCTGGCTTGGAGGGGGTAGTGGTGCATCTGGAGTCTGTGCCACCGCACATTCCACCTCGGTGACAAAGCCGTCATCCGCTCCCACTCCGCACTACGTGCGTCGCGGACGGGTCTGCCAGAAGAACCGACCGATGGTTTGGGAACGGGGCTTCGGGGCGCGTAGCGCCGCCGGAAGAATGACTGCGTTGTCACTAGCGCCGAATGTGCAGGAGCACGGATTCCAGATGCACCACTACCCCCTCCAAGCCAGGGGACCCGCTTATGAGCTGGCGGTTTAAAGCTGTCTTCTTTGCCTACTTTCTTTGCAGCAGCAAAGAAAGTAGGTGCCGCCCCGCACAGGGGCAACGCCAATAGACCGATAACAAAGCAAGGAAAGGCCAACAAGTCCAGAACAACGAAAGCCGCCAGCCGGCAAAAAACCCTCCCCAGCTATAATCAACCCTTCCCCGCCTCCAAAATCCTGCCTTTAACAGAAACATGAGCGACACCCCGAGCGACACCCCAAGCGACCCGACCTCGACGCTTGCAAAAAGCTTCGAACCCCACACCATCGAAGCCCACTGGGGCCCTGAATGGGAAAAGCGCGCCTACGCCGCGCCCTCCTTCGACGCGAACCGCAAGGATTTCTCGATCCAGTTGCCGCCGCCGAACGTCACGGGCACGCTGCACATGGGCCACGCGTTCAACCAGACCATCATGGACGGCCTGACCCGCTATCACCGCATGCTCGGCGAGAACACGCTGTGGGTGCCGGGCACCGACCACGCGGGCATCGCCACGCAGATCGTCGTCGAACGCCAGCTCGACGCGCAGGGCGTGTCGCGCCACGACCTCGGCCGCGAGAAGTTCGTCGAGCGCGTGTGGGAGTGGAAGCAGCAATCCGGCTCCACGATCACGAATCAGGTGCGTCGTCTCGGTGCATCGATCGACTGGTCGCGCGAATACTTCACGATGGACGACAAGACGTCGGCCACCGTGCGCGACGTGTTCGTGCGTCTGTATGAACAGGGCCTGATCTATCGCGGCAAGCGCCTCGTGAACTGGGACCCGGTGCTGCTCACCGCCGTATCGGACCTCGAAGTGGTCAGCGAGGAAGAAAACGGCCACCTGTGGCACATCCAGTATCCGTTGACCGACGGCTCGGGCCATCTGACCGTCGCCACGACCCGTCCGGAAACCATGCTCGGCGACACCGCCGTCATGGTGCATCCGGAAGACGAGCGCTACGCCCACCTGATCGGCCAGACCGTCACGCTGCCGCTGTCGAACCGCGAAGTGCCGATCATCGCCGACGATTACGTCGACCGCGAATTCGGCACCGGCGTCGTCAAGGTCACGCCCGCGCATGATTTCAACGATTATCAGGTCGGCCTGCGCCACAAGCTGCCGCAAATCGAAATCCTCACGCTCGACGCGAAGATCAACGGCAACGCGCCCGAAAAGTACCGCGGCCTCGACCGTTTCGAAGCCCGCAAGCTGGTGGTCGCCGATCTCGAGGCGCTCGGCATGCTCGAATCGGTGAAGTCGCACAAGCTGATGGTGCCGCGCGGCGACCGCACCGGCGTCGTGATCGAGCCGATGCTGACCGACCAGTGGTTCGTCGCGATGAGCAAGCCGGCGCCCGAAGGCACGTTCAATCCGGGCAAGTCGATCACCGAGACCGCGCTCGACGTCGTGCGCAACGGCCAGATCAGGTTCGTGCCGGAAAACTGGACCACCACGTACTACCAGTGGCTCGAAAACATCCAGGACTGGTGCATCTCGCGTCAGCTGTGGTGGGGTCATCAGATTCCGGCGTGGTACGGCGAGAACGGCGAAGTGTTCGTCGCCAAGACCGAGGAAGACGCGCGCGCGAAGGCCGTCGCGGCCGGCTACATGGGCGCATTGAAGCGAGACGAAGACGTGCTCGACACGTGGTTCTCGTCGGCTCTCGTGCCGTTTTCGTCGCTCGGCTGGCCGAACCAGACGGAAGAGCTGAAGCACTTCATGCCGACGTCGGTGCTCGTCACCGGCTTCGACATCATCTTCTTCTGGGTCGCGCGCATGGTCATGATGACCACGCACTTCACGGGCAAGGTGCCGTTCGAAACGGTCTATATGCACGGCCTGGTGCGCGACGCCGAAGGCCAGAAGATGTCGAAGAGCAAGGGCAACACGCTAGACCCGATCGACATCGTCGATGGCATCGACCTCGACGCGCTCGTCGCGAAGCGCACCACCGGCCTGATGAATCCGAAGCTGGCCGCGTCGATCGAGAAGAAGACCCGCAAGGAGTTTCCGGACGGCATTCCGGCGTTCGGCACCGACGCGTTACGCTTCACGATGGCGTCGATGGCCACGCTCGGCCGCAACGTCAATTTCGACCTCGCGCGCTGCGAAGGCTATCGCAACTTCTGCAACAAGCTGTGGAATGCCACGCGCTTCGTGCTGATGAACTGCGAAGGCCATGACTGCGGTTTCGGCCAGCCCGCGCAATGTGGTGAATGCGGGCCAGAAGGCCATCTGCATTTCTCGCAGGCCGACCGCTGGATCGTATCGCAACTGCAGCGCGTGGAAGCCGAAGTCGTCAAGGGTTTTTCCGACTATCGTTTTGATAATGTGGCCAACGCCCTATACAAGTTCGTATGGGACGAATATTGTGACTGGTACCTCGAACTCGCCAAGGTGCAGATCCAGACGGGTCAGCCGAACCAGCAGCGCGCAACGCGACGCACGCTGCTGCGTGTGCTCGAAACGGTGTTGCGTCTCGCGCATCCGGTCATCCCGTTCATCACCGAAGCGCTGTGGCAGAAGGTGGCGCCGCTTGCAGGGCGCTACCCCGAAGGCAAGGCGGACGGCGAGGCGTCCATCATGGTGCAGCCATACCCCGTCGCGGAGCCGTCGAAGCTCGACGAAGACGCGGAGCGGTGGGCGGCCGACCTGAAAGCGGTGATCGATGCGTGCCGGAATCTGCGCGGTGAAATGAACCTGTCGCCGGCGGTCAAGGTGCCGTTGCTCGCCACTGGCAACGCGGAGCGCCTTCGCACTTTCGCGCCTTACGCTCGAGCGTTGGCACGGCTGTCCGAGGTGCAGATCATCGCTGACGAGGCCGCGCTCGACAACCAGGCGGCTGGCGCGCCGATTGCTATCGTAGGAACCGACAAGCTTGTATTGAAGGTCGAAATCGACGCGGCGGTCGAACGCGAGCGCCTGTCGAAAGAGATCACGCGATTGAGCGCCGAAATCGTCAAATGCACCGGCAAGTTGCAGAATCAAGCGTTCGTTGCGAAGGCGCCGGCGGCGGTCGTGGAACAGGAGCAGAAACGGCTTGCCGATTTCGAGGCTACCGTCGGCAAGCTGAAAGCGCAACTGGCCCGCTTGCCGGCCTGATCGACGCGCCCGCCCACCTCACAGGCGGGCAAGGACTTAAACCAGAGGACTCAGGGTATTCACATGCTAAAAGTTACGAAGGCGGTTTTTCCTGTAGCCGGTCTTGGCACCCGCTTCCTCCCCGCCACGAAGGCTAGCCCGAAAGAGATGTTGCCGATCGTCGACAAGCCGCTGATTCAGTACGCTGTCGAAGAAGCCATGGCGGCCGGCATCACCGAGATGATCTTCGTCACGGGCCGCAGCAAGCGCGCGATCGAAGATCATTTCGACAAGTCCTATGAGATCGAGGCCGAACTCGAGGCGCGCGGCAAGGACAAGCTGCTCGAACTCGTACGCAGCATCAAGCCGAGCCACGTGGACTGCTTCTACGTGCGCCAGGCCGAGGCGCTGGGTCTCGGCCATGCGGTGCTGTGCGCCGAGAAGCTCGTCGGCGACAACCCGTTCGCCGTGATTCTCGCGGACGACCTGCTGTACGGCACGCCGCCCGTGATGACGCAGATGATCGAGGTGTTCGATCACTATCACAGCTCGGTGATCGGCGTCGACGAGATTCCGCCGCAGGACACGAAGTCGTACGGCATCGTCGACGGCAAGGAGTGGGAAGATTCGATCGTCAAGATGTCGGGCATCGTCGAAAAGCCGGAGCCGAGCGCGGCGCCGTCGAATCTCGGCGTGGTCGGCCGTTATGTGCTGAAGCCGCGCATTTTCGATCACCTGCGCTCGATCAAACCGGGTGCGGGCGGTGAGTTGCAGCTGACGGACGCGATCCAGTCGCTGCTCGCCGACGAACAGGTGCTCGCATACAAGTATCACGGCACCCGTTTCGACTGCGGCAGCAAGCTCGGCTACCTGAAGGCGACCGTCGAATTCGCGCTGCGTCACCCGGAAGTGGCCGCCGATTTCGAAGAATATCTGCGCACCCGCTCGCCGGTTCTCGAAGGCTGACACCAAAAGATCGGCTGAAACGAAGAAGGCGCTGTGCCCCAATAAAGGGGACGGCGCCTTCTTTTTACATCGGACGGACAGTTTTACCGAATGCCGCTCAACGGCGGCGCATCAGAAACGTAAACACCTTGTCATGCGCCGAGCTTTCGACAATCTCGTTGCCGGTCTGCTTCGCGAACGCGGCGAAATCGCGCTGCGAGCCGGGATCGGTGGCGAGCACCTTGAGAATCTGGCCGCTTTCCATGTCGGCGAGCGCCTTTTTGGCGCGCAGGATGGGCAGCGGGCACATGAGCCCGCGCGCATCGACTTCCTTGTGAATCTGAATTTGCATCGACGATGACCTTCGGGACGAGGCGTCGCTGACGACGCCGGACAGAGCGTCAAATTCTACAGCAGGCTGAGCGCCGCCGCCGGGCAGCGCGCGGCGGCAAGCGCCGCGACGACGCCCGTTTGCGCGACCCGCTACAGCGTCACTGCCTCGCCGCTTTGCAGCGACTCGCGCAGCGCCACGCCGATACGCGTCGCTTCGAGCGCATCGGCAAGCGTCGCGCCGCTCGACGCCCCATCGCCCTTGCCCGCCCCGTTTTGCACCGACGCGACGAACGCGCGTGCCTCGTGCAGAAACGCGTCCTCGAACCGGTCGAAAAAGTTCGGCGTGCATTCGTTGCGAATGCCGGTCGCGTCGTAGATCTCGACGCGATTCGCGCGCGGATTGCGGCCGACCGTCAGTGCGCCCGCCGTGCCGATGACTTCGCTATGCGTATCGTTGCCGTGCGCCTGCGTACGCGACGCATAGAACATCGCGAGCTTGCCGCCCTCGAACTCGCAGATCGCGACGCCGTTGTCGACGTCGCCGAATTCGCGCAGACCTTCGTGCAGCGCGACCGTGCCCGCCGCGAACACACGCGTCGCGCGCGGCTTGCCGAGCAGCCAGCGGGCGACGTCGATATCGTGCACCGTGCAGTCGAGAAAGATGCCGCCCGAGGTCGCCGCGAAGCGCACGAAGAAGCCGTCGGTGTCGTTTTTATCAGTGGTTTGCGAGCGCACGAGGAACGGCCGGCCGATCTGACCGGCAGCGATCTTCTCGAACGCGTCGCGGTAGCTCGGGTCGAAGCGGCGCATGAAGCCGATCGTCGCCTGCAGATGCGGATAGCGCGCCGCTTCGGCCAGCACGCGTTCGCATTCTGCGACCTCTAGCGACAGCGGCTTTTCGCAGAACACATGCTTGCCCGCCTGCAATGCGTCGACGATCTGCTGCGCGTGCAGCGACGACGGCGTGACGAGCCATACCGCGTCGACGTGCGGATCGGCGAGCAGGTCCGCGTAATCGGCGTAGAGACGCGGCTCGGGCAGCGCATCGCGCGCCCACGCAAGCTCGTCTTGCAGCGGGCTGCACGCGGCCGCGAGCGTCGCGCCCGGCACGCGATACGCGAGATTCTCCGCATGCCGCTTGCCGAGCCGCCCAAGGCCGGCCACGCCGAGCCGCAAGCGTTCCGTGGCGGGCTTCATCACGCTGCCTCGCCAAGTTTGATCGCGCGGCCCTCGCGCCACGAACGCGTCGCGGCTTCCGCGAGTTCGAGCGCTTTCAGGCCATCGGCGACGGTCGCGCGCACCGGCGTACCGTGCGTGAGCGCGTCGAAGAAATGTGCGATTTCGAGCGCGTACGCCGTGCGATAGCGTTCGAGAAAGAACGCCTCGGGCACGTCGCTCGACACTTCCGTCTTCGAGTACGCGGTGACTTCGGTCGGCCGCACATTGCCCGCCTGCAGCATGCCGGTGCTGCCGAGCACTTCGAAGCGCTGGTCGTAGCCGTACGCGGCGCGCCGCGCGGTGTTGATCTGGCATAGGCGCCCGCCCTTCGTGCGAATCGTCACCGCGGTCGAATCGATGTCGCCCGCGTCGGCGATCGCCGGGTCGGTCAGGCAACTGCCGGTGGCGTGCAGCGTGTCGGCTTCGTCGTCGAGAATCCAGCGAAAGATGTCGAAATCGTGAATCAGCATGTCCTTGAAGATGCCGCCCGAGTGCCGGATGTACTCGAGCGGCGGCGCGCCCGGATCGCGGCTCGTGACGACCAGCATTTCCGGCGTGCCGATCTCGCCCGCGTCGATGCGCGCCTTCAACGACGAAAACGTCGGATCGAAGCGCCGCTGAAAGCCGATCATGCAGACGACCCCCGCGCGCTCCACGGCTTGCGCGCACACCCGCGCACGCTCCAACGTCAGATCGACGGGCTTCTCGCAGAATATGTGCTTCTTCTGCGCGGCCGATTTGACGATCAGGTCCGCATGCGTGTCGGTGCTCGAACAGATCACGGTCGCGCCGATCGACGCGTCGCCGATCGCGCCATCGATGTCGGCGACCTGCGCGCCATGCTGCGCGGCCAACGCGGCCGCCGCCTCGCGATTCACGTCGACTACGTATTTGAGCCGCACGCCGGGCTGCCGCGCGAGATTCGCCGCATGGATCTTGCCGATGCGTCCCGCGCCGAATACGGCGACATCGATCATGTTTACCGCGTCAGTCATCGTAGCCTCCAGTGTCGTTGGATTCTTCAACGTTCAGTTCGAGCTTGTACGCGAGCGCGATGAAGAGCGCCTGGCACAGGCAGATCGTGCTGGTCAGCGAGCGGAACGCGAACGCGCTGCCCTCTTTCACGTACAGCTGCGTGCTCGCGTAGCGCGCGAGCGGTGATAGTTGGCTATCGGTAATGACGAGCGTCTTCGCCTGATGATGATGCGCGACCCGCAGACAGTACTGCGTCTCCTTGCCGTACGGCGCGAAGCTGATCGCGATCACCACGTCGCCCTTCCTGACGCTGCGGATCTGCTCGCGATACATGCCGCCGAAACCGGACACCAGATGCACGCGCTTATGCGTGTGCTGCAACGCGTAGACGATATAGCTCGCGACCGGAAACGAGCGCCGCACGCCGATCACGTAGATGTTGTCGGCCTGCTGCAGCATCTTCACGGCGGCGTCGAACTGCTTGTCGTCGAGGCCAACTTCGAGTTCTTCGAGCCCCCCGCGCGACGCGGCGATGAACTCGCGCGCGACCACGCCGCCCGACAACGTGCCGGGCTTCTCGTCGATCAGCTTGCGGATGCGCTGCTGATAGCTCGACGACGACACGCCCTGCCCCGTATACGCCTGACGAAACACCGCCTGCAGATCCGAAAACCCGGAAAAGCCGAAGCGCTGCGCAAAGCGCACGACCGCCGACGGATGCACACCGCAACTCGCGGCGATATCGCTCGTGCGATCCATCATCACGCTCGCGCGATGCTGCTCGATGTACGTCGCCACGCTCTTCAACTGGCGCGGCAACGATTCGTAGGTATCCGCGATGCGCTGCATCAATTCGTCGACGCCCGGCACCGCCTCTTCGGTGATCTGTTCCGCCATGACTGCCTCTCGGGGTTTCCTGCAATGCGGCAGACGCGCCCGCGACCCGCCGCAACACGCATCCGACGTTGCCGATTATAGGCAGCGGTCCTGTCAAAATGGAATGTATTTTCCATTTTTATTTTTCATGAAATTTTCTTTGCAAGGCTTCGGAAGATGACCTAATCTTGGTCGTGAGCGATGGCGCTTCGGCCTCGTTGGGTGGGTCATCGGAATGAAAAGCCGCCCGCCATGCGCTCCCTCAATAACGAACGACAGACCGAGAAAGGTGGAGACAATGAGACTTTGCAGAGGCAAGGCAACGCTCAGGATTCTGGTGACGGCGTTGACGTTGGCGACGGGATTCGGCGCGGCCTCGGCCGCCCGCGCGGCGGACGCGCACTTCGTGCTGATCAGCCACGCGCCGGATTCGGACTCGTGGTGGAACACGATCAAGAACGCGATCAAGCAGGCCGACGAGGACTTCAACGTTCAGACCGACTACCGCAACCCGCCGAACGGCGACATCGCCGACATGGCGCGTCTAGTCGAACAGGCGGCCGCGCGCAACTACGACGGCGTGATCGTATCGATCGCCGACTTCGACGTGCTGAAGAGCTCGATCGGGAAGGTCACCGAGAAACACATTCCGCTCGTCACGATCAATTCGGGCACCGAGGAGCAAAGCGCGAAGCTCGGCGCGATCATGCACGTCGGCCAGCCCGAGTTCGCGGCCGGCAAGGCGGCGGGCGAAAAGGCCAAGGCCGCCGGCATCAAGTCGTTCCTGTGCGTGAACCACTACGCGACGAACCCGGCCTCGTTCGAACGCTGCCGCGGGTTCGCCGAAGCGATCGGCGCCAACTTCAAGACCTCGACGCTCGACGCGGGCCAGGACCCGACCGGCGTGCAGTCGAAGGTCAGCGCGTTCCTGCGCAATCATCCGGACACCCAGGCGGTGCTGGCGCTCGGTCCGCTGTCGGCCGACCCGACGCTGAAGGCGCTGCAACAGATGGGCCTCGCGGGCAAGATCTGGTTCGCGACGTTCGACTTCGACAGCGACATCGCGAAGGGCATCCAGGACGGCACGATCCAGTTCGCGATCGACCAGCAACCGTACTTGCAGGGCTATATCCCGGTTGCCGTGCTCGCGATCATCAAGAAGAACCACACCACCGATCCCGCGAAGATCCGCGAGATCCTGCAGGCGAATCCGAAGTTCAAGGAGCGTCTTGCGACCTATGGACTCGCGCCGTCGTACGGGCCGCGCAATATCGGCTCGGGCCCGGGCTTCATCACGAAGGCCAATGTCGACAAGGTTCTGAAGTACGCGGGCCAGTACCGCTGAACGCACGGCAACGCATCGCATCGCGCGCCTAAGCCGCCGCGCTGGCGGCAAGGTTGAAAAGACAGTGACCGGCGGGACGCATGGCGTCTTGCCGGCGCTCGCCCGCTCAGCGGATTCGCAAACGCCCACGGCATCGTGCCGAGCCGCCGGTCGCGGGCGTATCAAGGAGAGCTTCAATGGGTGTCGCCGACCTGTTTCATCCCCATCACCGCAAGCAACCGCCCCCTGATCCACAGGACCCGGCGAAGGGTGCTGCGACGACCGCTTCGCAGTCCGCCGCCGTCGACGAACGCGTACGCAAGGAATCCTGGTCCCGCCATCTGCTCGGCCGACCGGAATTCGCGGCGCTCGCCGGCACCGTGATGGTGTTCATCGTGTTCGGCGTGGCGGCCGGCAACTCGGGGATGTTCAATCTCGACGGCGTGATGAACTGGTCGCAGGTCGCCGCCTATCTCGGTCTGATCTCGGTCGGCGCGTGCCTGCTGATGATTGCCGGCGAGTTCGATCTGTCGATCGGTTCGATGATCGGCTTTGCCGGCATGATGGTCGCGCTGCCGACCATGTACTTCCACTGGCCGATCTGGCTGGCGATCGTGTTCGCGTTCGTCGGCTCGATGCTGCTCGGCGCGCTCAACGGCTATCTGGTGATGCGCACGCGCCTGCCGTCGTTCATCGTCACGCTCGCGTTCCTGTTCATTCTGCGCGGCCTCACGCTCGCGCTGTCGGTGATGTTCGCCGATCGCACGATCATCTCCGGCGTCGGCGACGTCGCGCGTCAGGACTGGTTCGCGCACACGTTCTTCCAAGGCGTCGCGTTCAAAGGTCTGTTCGTGTGGCTCGGCCACCTCGGCCTCGTGAAGATGCTCGACAACGGCACGCCACTCGTGCCGGGCATTCCGAAAGTACTGCTGTGGTGGCTCGTGCTTGCCGTGGTGTGCGCGTTCACGCTTGCGAAAACGCGCTTCGGCAACTGGATTTTCGCGGTCGGCGGCGATGCCAACGCGGCCAAGAACGTCGGCGTGCCGGTGCGTCGCGTGAAGATCTCGCTGTTCGTGCTGACCGCTTTCTGCTCGGCGCTGTACGCAGTGCTGCAGGTGTGCGACATCGGTTCGGCCGCGGCCGACCGCGGTTTGCAGGCGGAATTCGAGGCGATCATCGCCGCGGTGATCGGCGGCACGCTGCTGACGGGCGGCTACGGCTCGGTGATCGGCGCGTGCTTCGGCGCGCTGATCTTCGGCGTCGTGCAGATCGGCATCACGTACACCAATGTCGATTCCGACTGGTTCCGCGTGTTCCTCGGCGTGATGCTGCTGTTCGCCGTGCTGTTCAACCACTACGTGCGCGGCCGCGTCGCGGCATCGCGCTAGAAGGAGGTTCACGATGAGCACCCCCGAACAGAACGCCGACGACATCATCTTGTCGCTCGAAGGTGTCAGCCGTTATTTCGGCAACATCATCGCGCTGAACGACATCACGCTGCGGCTCAAACGCGGCGAAGTGCATTGCCTGCTCGGCGACAACGGCGCCGGCAAGTCGACGCTGATCAAGACGCTCGCGGGCGTGTATCAGCCGAGCAAAGGCACCTACCGGGTGGACGGCAAACCGGTGCACTTCACGTCGCCGAAAGACGCGCTCGATCTCGGCATCGCCACCGTCTACCAGGATCTGGCGCTGGTGCCGCTGCTATCGGTCGCGCGCAATTTCTTCATGGGCCGCGAGCCGCAGAAAAAGCTGTTCGGCCTTCTGAACGTGATGGACCTCGAAACCTGCGCAACCACCGCGCGCGACAAGCTCGCCGAAATGGGCATCAACGTGCGCGACCCGCACCAGCCGATCGGCACGATGTCGGGCGGCGAGCGTCAATGTCTGGCCATCGCGCGTGCGATTCACTTCGGCGCGCGCGTGCTGATTCTCGACGAACCGACCGCCGCTCTCGGCGTCAAGCAGAGCTTCAACGTGCTGAAGCTGATCCATAAGGCGCGCGCCAAAGGCATCTCGGTGATCTTCATCACGCATAACGTGCACCACGCCTATCCGATCGGCGATTCGTTCACGCTGCTCAATCGCGGCCGCTCGCTCGGCACGTTCACCAAACAGACCATCAGCAAGGACGAAGTGCTCGACATGATGGCCGGCGGCGCCGAGATGCAGAAGATGATCGGCGAACTCGAAGGCGCGACGATCTGACCGATTCGCGCAGCACGGCCGGCCTCGACGCGTTTCGCGTGGCCGGCCACCGCGCACCCACCGCGCACTGTTACTCAGGACTATTCATGGCTCACTCCAGCACCTCTAGCGGCATCGCAGCAGGCAGCCGGTTCGCGCCGGGGCGTGCCCTCGACATCGTGTGCCTCGGCCGGCTGGCCGTCGATCTGTACGCGCAGCAGGTCGGCGCGCGACTCGAAGACGTGTCGAGTTTCGCGAAGTATCTCGGCGGCTCGTCGGCGAACATCGCGTTCGGCTGCGCGCGGCTCGGACTCGACGCGGCCATGCTCGCGCGCGTCGGCAACGATCACATGGGGCGCTTTCTGACCGAAACGCTCGCGAAGGAAGGCTGCGACGTGAGCCACGTGCGCATCGATCACGAACGGCTGACCGCGCTCGTGCTGCTCGGGCTGAAGGATCGCGACACGTTCCCGCTGATCTTCTACCGCGAGAACTGCGCGGACATGGCGGTCGACGAGGCCGATTTCGACGAGGCGTTCATCGCGTCGTCGAAAGCGCTGCTGATCACCGGCACGCACTTCTCGACCGGGCAGGTCAATCGCACGAGCCGCCGCGCGCTCGACTACGCGCGCCGCAACGACGTGCGCACCGTGCTCGACATCGACTACCGCCCGGTGCTGTGGGGACTCACGGGCAAGGCCGACGGCGAGACGCGTTTCGTCGCGAGCGAGGGCGTCAGCGCGCATTTGCAGCGGATTCTGCCGCTGTTCGATCTGGTGATCGGCACCCAAGAAGAGTTTCGCATCGCCGGCGGCAAGACCGACCTCGCCGACGCGCTCGCGGTGGTGCGCGCCGTGACGCCGGCCACGCTCGTGCTGAAACGCGGGCCGCTCGGCTGTCAGATCATCGACGGCGACGTGCCCGCATCGCTCGATGCGGCGCCGCTGCACGGCGGCGTCGAAGTCGACGTGCTGAACGTGCTCGGCGCGGGCGACGCGTTCGCTTCCGGCTTCCTGTCCGGCTGGTTGCGCGATCAGCCGCTCGACGCCTGCGCGCGCGCCGCGAACGCGAGCGGTGCGCTGGTCGTGTCGCGGCACGGTTGCGCTCCGGCGATGCCGACACCGGCCGAGCTCGACTACTTCCTGCGCGAAGCGCAGGCCGATCCGCAGCGCATGCGCCGCCCCGACCTCGACGCGAAGCTCGCAAGACTGCATCGTGTGTCGCCGGCGCGCAAAGCGTGGCACGAAGTGCTCGGCTTCGCGTTCGATCATCGCAATCCGTTCTTCGAACTCGCGCAGCAGACCGGCGCCGACGAAGCGCGCATCGCCGCGTTGAAGGGCCTGTTCGTCGAAGCGGTCGCGCAGACCGAACGCGCGTTGAACCTGCAGGGACGTATCGGCGTACTGATCGACGACCGCTATGGTCAGGACGCGCTGAACGCCGCGACCGGCCGCGGCTGGTGGATCGGCCGCCCGGTCGAGTTGCCCGGCTCAGTGCCGCTGGAATTCGATCATGGCCGCTCGATCGGCACCACGCTGATTGCGTGGCCACAGGAACACGTCGTCAAATGCCTCGTGCAGTTTCATCCCGACGAGCCGATCGAGCAGCGGCTCGAACAGGAAGCGCAACTGCGCGCGCTGTACGACGCGACGCAGGCAAGCGGCCATGAATTGCTGCTCGAAGTGATCCCGCCGAAGCATGCGTCGCTGCCGCAAGGACCGGACATCGTGTATCGCGCGTTGAAGCGCCTGTACAACCTCGGCATCTACCCCGAGTGGTGGAAGCTCGAACCGATGGACGCCGCGCAATGGCAGACCATCGACGCGCTGATCGCCGAGCGCGATCCGTATTGCCGCGGCGTCGTGCTGCTCGGTTTGTCGGCGGCGGTCGAGCAATTGAGCGAAGGCTTCCGCGCGGCCGCGCAAGCGGCGACGTGCCGCGGCTTCACGGTCGGCCGCACGATCTTTCACGAACCGAGCCATGCGTGGCTCGCCGGCGACATCGGCGACGACGAATTGATTGCGCGCGTGCGCCAGACCTTCGAAACACTGATCGCCGCGTGGCGCGGCGCGCGCGGCGATCCGACGGCACGCAATTCGCCTCGTCGCGCTCACCAGGAGCAGGCCGCATGAACGAGCGCATCATGCATGACGACACCCCAGCCAGCACCGGTGGCACGATTCGCCTGACGATGGCGCAGGCGCTCGTGCGCTATCTGGCCGCGCAACGCGTCGCCAGCGAAGACGGCCACGACGTCGAACCGCTGTTCGGCGGCGTGTTCGCGATCTTCGGCCACGGCAACGTCGCGGGCATCGGCGAGGCGCTGCATCAGCATCGCGACGCACTGCCGACTTTGCGTGCGCACAACGAGCAGGCGATGGCGCACAGTGCGATCGCTTACGCGAAGGCGCACTTGCGCCGCCGCATGATGGCCGTGACGACGTCGATCGGCCCCGGCGCCACGAATCTGCTGACCGCGGCCGCGCTCGCGCACGTGAACCGTCTGCCGGTGCTGCTGCTGCCCGGCGATATCTTCGTGTCGCGCGCGCCCGATCCGGTCCTGCAGCAACTCGAGGATTTCACCGACGGCGGCGTGTCCGCGAACGACGCGTTCAAGCCGCTGTCGCGCTACTTCGACCGCATCGTGCATCCGGCGCAATTACTGAGCGCGTTGCCGCGCGCGATCCGCGTATTGACCGATGCCGCGTCGTGCGGCCCCGTCACGCTCGCGTTGCCGCAGGACGTGCAGGCACAGGCGTGGGACTTTCCGGAGGACTTCTTTACGCCGCGTGTCGTGCGCTTTCATGCGCCCGCGCCACGTAGCGACGATATCGACGCCGCGTGCGCGCGCCTGCGGCACGCGAAGCGTCCGCTGATCGTCGCCGGTGGCGGGGTGCTGTATAGCGGCGCGGCCGATGCGCTGCACCGCTTCGCGAGCGCGCATGGCGTGCCGGTCGCGGAAACGCAGGCCGGCAAAAGCGCGCTCGCGTGGAACGATCCACTGAACGCCGGCGCGCTCGGCGTGACTGGCTCACCGGCCGCCAACGCGCTCGCGCATGACGCCGACTGCGTGCTCGCGCTCGGCACGCGCCTGCAGGACTTCACGACCGGTTCGAACACACTGTTCACGCAAGCGGACGTGATCGCGATCAACGCGAACGGGTTCGACGCGCTCAAGCATCGCGGCGTCATCGTCGAAGCGGATGTGAAGCTCGCGCTCGATGCGCTCGCCGGGCCGCTGCAAGGCTGGCACGCCGAGCGCGGCTGGACCGCGCGCGCGCACAAGCTCGCGGCGAACTGGCGCGACACTGTGCACACGCTCACGCATGCGCCGCAACGCGACGCGGTGCTGCCCTACGAGGGCGACGTGATCGGCGCGGTGCAGCGCTCGAGCGCGCACTCGCCGACCGACGACATCGTCGTCTGCGCGGCCGGCACGCTGCCCGCCGATCTGCACAAGCTGTGGCGCGCGGGCCGGCCCGGCGCGTATCACGTCGAATACGGCTACTCGTGCATGGGCTACGAGATCGCGGGCGGCCTCGGCGTGAAGCTCGCGCGGCCCGAGCGCGAGGTGATCGTGATGGTTGGCGACGGCAGCTATCTGATGATGAACAGCGAGATCGCGAGCTCGGTGATGCTCGGCGCGAAGCTGATCGTCGTCGTGCTCGACAATCGCGGCTTCGGCTGCATCAATCGACTGCAACAGGCTTGCGGCGGCGCACCGTTCAACAATCTGCTCGACGATTGCGTGCACGCGCCGGAAGGCGCGCCGCGCATCGACTTCGCCGCGCATGCGCGCGCGCTCGGCGCCGAGGCCGAGCATGCGGGCAATCTCGCCGAGTTCGAAGCGGCGCTGCAACGGGCGCGCGCGGCGAAACGCACGTACGTGATCAGCATCGACACCGACCCGGCGCGCAGCACCGAAGACGGCGGCTGGTGGTGGGAAGTCGCGGTGCCCGAGGTGTCGGCGCGCGCGCAAGTGCGCGACGCCCGCGCGAAGTACGACGCGCAGCTGGCCGCGCGCGCCGCGCCGCCTGCACCGCCTGCACCGCCTGCGCCGTCCCAAGGCACCGATCACGAGTGACAACCACGAGGACTCCGGCATGACTGCTTTCGACGTACGCATCGGCATCAATCCGCTATCCTGGATGAACGACGACCTGCCGTCGCTCGGCGGCGAGACGCCGCTCGAAGTCGCGCTAACCGAAGGTCGCCAGATCGGCTATCAGGGCTTCGAACTTGGCAACAAGTTTCCCCGCGAACCTCAAGCGCTGAAGACCCTGCTCGCGCAATACGACCTCGCGCTCGTGTCCGGCTGGTACTCGGGACAACTGGCTAAACGCAGTGTCGCGGAGGAAATCGACGCGGTCGGCCCGCATCTCGAGTTGCTTGCGCGCAACGGCGCGACCGTGATGGTGTATGGCGAAGTCGCCGATTCGATCCAGGGCGCGCCGCGCCCGCTGTATCAACGGCCGCGCTTTTTCAGCGACGCGCAATGGGCCGCGTACGCGGCACGTGTCGATGAATTCGCACGCTATACGCTGAGCCGTGGCGTTCGGCTCGCCTATCATCATCATATGGGCGCGTACGTCGAAACGCCGGCCGACGTCGATCAGTTGATGGCACGCACCAGCGACGCCGTCGGCCTGCTGTTCGACGCCGGGCATATCACGTTCGCGGGCGGCGATCCCGTTGCCGTGCTCGACGCGCACATCGCGCGCGTCTGCCACGTGCATTGCAAGGACGTGCGCCCCGCCGTGACGAGGCTCGCGCGCAATCGCAACTGGAGTTTTCTCGATGCGGTGATCGCCGGTGCATTCACGGTGCCCGGCGATGGCGCGGTCAATTTTCCGGCGCTGATCGAGCGTTTGAAGCGGCATGGTTATTGCGGCTGGCTCGTCGTCGAGGCGGAGCAGGACCCGGTGGTCGCGCCGCCGTTCGACTATGCGCAGAAGGGATACGGAACTTTGCGGGCGCTCGTCGATGCGCCGCTCGGCAAGGAGGCAGCATGAGCTTATTGGTGAAGGCAGAGCGCGAAGGCCAGACGATCGCGCGCGTGACGCCGCAGTCGGCCTGCTGGCGCTATGTGGGATTCGCCGCGTACCGGCTGGGCGCGAACGAACTCGTGTACGTGTTCGAGCCGGCGCGCGAAAGTTGCATCGTCGTGCTGAGCGGCGCGGTCGATATCGAAACGGCAGATACGACGTGGCGTTCGCTCGGTTCGCGCGATAGCGTGTTCGAAGACGCGGCGCCCTACGCGGTATATCTGCCGCCGAATCTGCGCGCGACGGTGCGCGCGTGCCGCGACGCGGAGATTGGAGTCGCGAGCGCGCCGGCCACAGGCGAGTATCCGGCGCGGCTGATCGAACCTGCGTCGATGACGCGCTCGACGCGCGGCAAATCGCTGAATACGCGCTATGTGTGCGATATTCTTCCGCAGACCGAGCCGGCGGAATCGCTGCTGGTGGTCGAAGTGAGAACGCCGGGCGGTCACGCGTCGAGCTATCCGCCGCACAAGCACGACACCGACAACGTTCCGCTCGAAAGCTCGCTCGAAGAAACCTACTACCACCGGCTCGATCCGCCGCAAGGCTTCGCGTTCCAGCGGGTGTACACCGACTCGCGCGATATCGACGAATCGATGGCCGTCGAGGATCGCGACGTCGTCATGGTGCCGCGCGGTTATCACCCGGTCATCGTGCCGTATGGCTACGATTCGTACTACCTGAACGTGATGGCGGGCAGCCAGCGGCTCTGGCATTTCCATAACGATCCGGCGCATGAATGGATCATCAACAAGGATGCTTGACTGACTTGTCCATGATGCGCGTCAGCCAATCCCGAGCCATTCGCGCATCACATCGTCACGCGACAGAAACGACGCCAGCGCGCCGTCGAACACAATCTCGCCGTGCCCCATCACCGCGACGCGGCTCGCGATGTCCTGCGCGATCACGAGCCGCTGCTCGATCAACAACATCGCGACGCCACGCTCGCGCAGCGTGCGCAGACAGCCGGCGACCTGTTGCATCACGAGACGCGCGAGTCCTTCGCCGGGCTCGTCGATCAGCAGCAGATCGGGATCGCCGAGCAGCGCCCGCGCGAGCGCGAGCATCTGCTGCTCGCCGCCCGACAGCGCGCCGGCGCGCGTGCGCTTGCGCTCGGCGAGCACCGGGAATAGCGCGTACGCGTCGTCGAGCGTGAAGCGTGGTGCGCGGCCGCGAACGCGTGACGCGGCAGCCGGCGCAATGCCTAGCAGCAGGTTTTCGTGGACGCTCAGCGCGGCGAACACGTCGCGACGCTCGGCCACATAGCCGAGCCCGAGCCGCGCGATCTCGAACGTGCGCAGACCGGCGAGCGAGCGTCCCGCGAAACACAGTTCGCCCTCGCAGCGCACGAGGCCCATGATCGCGCGTGCGAGCGTCGAGCGGCCCGAGCCGTTGCGGCCGACCAGCGCGACCGCTTCGCCGGGCTCGATGCCGAGCGTGACGCCGTGCAACGCCTGGCTCGCGCCATACCACGCGTTCAGACCGCGGATGTCGAGCAGCGCGCTCATCGGCCCGCTCCGTGGTCCGGTTCATCACCCGCCCGCGCGCCTGAGCCGAGCTCGACGCGCTCGCCCAGATACGCGGCACGCACCGCCGCGTCAGCGCGAATCGCAGCTGGCGACCCGCTCGCGATGATGCGCCCCTGCACCAGCACCGAAATGCGATCGGCGATCGCGAACACCGCCTCCATGTCGTGCTCGACCATCAGCAGCGTGCGGCCCGCGGTGGTGTCGCGGATCAGTTCGATCGCGCGCGCCGCTTCCGCGCGGTTCATGCCCGCCGTCGGTTCATCGAGCAGCAGCGTGTGTGCGCCGCCCGCCAGCGCGATGCCGAGATCGAGCGCGCGCTGCTCCGCGTAGCTGAGCGTGCCGGCTGCGACGTCGCGGCGCGAGCGCAGGCCGACCGCGTCGAGTACGGCGGCGGCGCGCACATCGACCGCGGGCGTGCCGGTCAACCGCTGCCACCAGCGCGTGCGATCGCGCTCGGCAAGTTGCGCCGCGCAGCGCAGGTTGTCGAACACGGACAGACGCGGGAACACGCTGGTGCTCTGGAAGCTTCGCGCAAGGCCGCGGCGCGCGATCGCGGCCGGCGCGAGCCGCGTGATGTCCGAGCCGAACAGGTGGATGCGTCCCGCGCTGGGCCGCGCGCCGCCGCCGATCAGGTCGAACAGCGTCGACTTGCCCGCGCCGTTCGGGCCGATCAGCGCGTGCCGCTCGCCGGGCTCGATCGCGAGATCGACGCCGCGCAGGATCGGGGTTGCGCCGAAACGCTTTTCGACACCGTAGAGCGCGAGCGCGGGGATCATCGTGCGGCTCCGGCGGATCGCTCCGTGCCTGCCTGGGCGGTGGCGCGTGCATGCGTGCGCAGCGCATGGCGTGTGGTCAGCGCGGCGAGCGCAACGAGCGCCAGCGCGACAGGAAGCGGCGAGGCGCCGAGCATCGCGAGCAGCGGCGCACCGGCTGCATCCGCACCCGCGCCCGCGCCGGCACCGGTGCCGAACAACGCGCCGAACAACGCCCCTGAAGCCGCGCCTTGGTCCGAGCCGAACTGCGCCGCATAGGCCCACTGCACCGCGAACACGACGGCCGCGAGCCACAGCGACAGCGCCGCCGCGCTCCACAGATAGGCGGCGCGGCAACGTCGCCAGCCATAGGCCGCAATCCGCGCCATGTGACGCGACGCAAAGCCCGCGAGCCCATCCGGCGCGGCCATCACGACGACGACGAAGAACAGTCCGAGATAGAACAGCCAGGCCCGCGTGACACTCGCGACCACGACGCTGAAAAACGTCAGCACGATCGCACCCGCGACCGGCCCGAAAAACGTCGCCGTGCCGCCGATCACGGTCGCGATCAGCACCGCGCCCGAGCGCATCATGCCGACGCTCTCGGTCGACACGAGTTCGAGATTGATCAGTCCGAGCGTCCCCGCGATGCCCGCAAAAAACGCCGACAGCACCACCACGCCATAGCGAACCCGCCGTGGATAGCAGCCGATCGCCGCCGCGCGCGCCGGGTTGTCGCGCACCGCGTTCGCCAGCCGTATGAACGGCGTGCGCGACAGCGCGAACATCGCGACACTCGCGGCGACGCACCACAGCGCGATCAGCGCATAGGCCTCGCGCACCGGGCCGAAGCTCCAGCCGGCGAGCGGCGCACCGCTCGCGCGATCGATCGCGACGCCCGCCTCGCCGCCGAACCAGCCCGGCAGCGTCCACGCGGCCGCGACCACGAGCTCGCCCAGACCGAGCGTGATCATCGCGAACGCGGTGCCGGCGCGGCGCGTCGCGATGAAGCCGAACAGCACGCCGCACAGCGCGCCGCCGATGCCGCCGACGAACGGCAGCAGCACCAGCGGCATCCCGCTCGCGTTGAACACGCGCGCGGCGATCAGCGCACCGAGCCCGGCATACGCAGCATGGCCGAACGACAGCAGCCCGGTCGCGCCGAGCAGCAGGTCGTACGACAGCGCGAATACGATCATCGTCGCGCTTTGCGCGAGGTACGCCAGCAGCCAGCTGTGCGGCCAGATGAAAGGCGGTACGCCCAGAAAGGCGACGAGCGCGAACCACGGCGCGAGCGCGCGGCCGCGCCTGCGACGCGGCAGCCCGCTTTCCACCGCGACCGACGCCCCAACCCGCTTACGCATGATCGTCACGCCGTCCGAAGAGCCCGCGCGGCCTCATCGCCAGCATCGCGACGAGCAGCAGATACGGCAGCAGCGGTGCGAGTTGCGCGAGCGTCAGCGCGTCCCATTCGGGCGGCAGCACCGCGCCGGCGAGCGACACCACGTCGCCCAACGACAGATCGCTGGCGACCGCCAGCGTCTGCACGCACCCGACCAGCAGCGACGCGGCCAGCGCCCCGCTCAGCGACCCCAGGCCGCCGATCACGACCACGACGAACACGATCGAGCCGAGCGACTCCGCCATCGCCGGCTCGATCACGAAGAGCGGCGCGCCGATCACACCAGCCAGCGCGGCAAGCGCGGTGCCGGCTGCGAACACGCCGGTGAACACCCGTGGCACGTTGTGGCCGAGCGCTTCGACCGCCTGCGCATGCGTGAGCGCGGCGCGCACGATCAAGCCCGTCTTCGACGCGCGCAGGATCGCGACGAGCGCCGCGAGCATCGCGAGCGACACCGCCATCATGAACGCGCGATAGCGCGTGAAGACCGCGCCGTACAGCGAGAACAGTGGACCGTCGAGCACGGCCGGAATCGGTGCCGACAGCGGACTGAGCCCCCAGCCGAGCTTGACGAGTTCGCCGAGCAGATAGGCGGCGCCGAACGTCAGCAGCAGTTCGGGCAGATGGCCGTGCCCGCGCACCCGCCGCAGCAGCCAGCGCTCGAGCGCCGCGCCCAGCAGACCGACGACGAGCGGCGCGATCACCAGCGCGCTCCAGAAGCCGGCGCGCGCCGCCACTGAAAAGCCGACGTACGCGCCGAGCATGTAGAAGCTCGCATGGGCGAAGTTGAGCACGCCGAGCATGCTGAAAATCAGCGTCAGCCCGGCCGACAGCATGAACAGCAACAGCCCGTAGCTCAGGCCGTTGAGCACTGTGACGATGAACGACTGCACGCGACTATTGCGCCGGCCCGGCGACGCACAGCGGTTCGAGCGCCGCGCGCAGTGCCGCCGGCAGGTTCACCGGACGGCGCGTCGCGCGATCGACGTAGACGTGCACGAAATGTCCCTGCGCGGCGGGCGCGGCCTCGCCGTCGCGGAACAGCCCCACCTGGTAGCGCACGCTCGAGGTGCCGAGCCGCGTGACGCGCAAGCCCGCGTCGACCCGATCGGGAAACACGAGCGGCGCGAAGTAGTTGCACTGCGTCTCGACGACGAGGCCGATCGTCGCGCCGTGCTCGAAATCGAGCACGCCCGCGCGGATCAGATACTCGTTCACGACGGTGTCGAAATAGCTGTAGTAGACGACGTTGTTCACGTGGCCGTAGACGTCGTTGTCCATCCAGCGCGTGGTGATCGGCAGCATATGCGGATACGCGGCGCGGCCGGCGGGGGCGGGTTTGTTCATCGGATGTGGCGGTTGGTGGATGGTGACGCCGTCACAGCGACTCGGTCAGCATGCGGCGATAGTCGTCGGCACTCGCCTCGCGCGGATTCGTGCGATGGCAATGGTCGACCAGCGCGCCCTGCACGACCTTGTCGAACATGCTTTCGTCGACACCCATCTGTTTGAGGCCGGTCGGCAGACCGAGCCGCGCAGTCATGTCAAACAGCGCCTGCGCCAGATCCGCATGCTCGGGCACCCCCATCACGCGACGCATGCGCGCATAGCGACGCTCGGCCACCACGCTAGGCGCGCGCTCGTTGAAGCGCAGCACCGCGGGCAGCACGACCGCGTTCAGCGTGCCGTGATGCAGCGACGTGCGGCCGTTCACCTTCAGGCCGCCCAGCGGATGCGACAGCGAGTGCACGCAGCCGAGGCCCTTCTGGAATGCCATCCCGCCCTGCATCGACGCACTCATCATGTTCAGGCGCGCTTCGCGATCGTTGCCATCCGCGCACGCGCGCTCGATGCTGGCCCATGCGCGTTCCAGACCGTCGAGCGCGATCCCGTCGGCGGGTGGATTGAAAGCCGGCGCGAGGAAGGTTTCGATGCAGTGCGCGATCGCGTCCATGCCGGTCGCGGCGGTCAGCCCCGGCGGCAGGCCGAGCGTGAGGCCCGGATCGCACAGCGCCGATTTCGGCAGCAGATTCCACGAATGAAAGCCGAGCTTGCGGCCGTCGTTCAGAATCACGATCGCGCCGCGCGCGACTTCGCTGCCGGTGCCGGCCGTGGTCGGAATTGCGATCAGCGGCGCGACCGCGTCGGTGATCTTCGCGCTGCCGCCTTCGATCGTCGCGTACTGCGTGAGCGGCCCCGGATGCGTGGCCGCGATCGCGACGCCCTTCGCGAGATCGATCGACGAACCGCCGCCCACCGCGATCAGCCCGTCGCAGCGCTGGTCGCGATACGCCTGGGCGGCCGCAAGCACCATTTCCTCGGTCGGGTTCGACGGCGTGTCGTCGAACAGCGGCACGTCGCCGAGCTTCAGCGCGTCGAGCGCCTGCCGCGCGATGCCGGCCGCGACGACGCCCTTGTCGCTGATCAATAGAGGCCGCTCGATGCCGATCCGCGCGCACTCGGATGACAGTTGCGACAGGGCATCGAAGCCCAGATGAATATGGGTCAGGTAGTAGATGTAGGCCATGCCGTTGCTTCTCCCTGAGCGTGCGCTCATTGACCGCTGATGGTTCACTGCCCCGGCCGCTCGACGAACTCGAACGGCAAACCGCGCCGCCGCATCCATTCGCCGAGCGCCTGGCCGGTGCCCGCGCGCCACGGCCGCAGCTTCGCGGGCTCGACGAGCCGGTATTCGAGCAGTTCGGGCGACAGCGCAATCGCCCCGTGCGCCTTCACGTGATACGCGATGATCAGCTCGTTCTTGCGGATGAATTCGTACACGCCGATCAGCTCGACCGATTCCGTGTGCAGCGACGTCTCCTCGAGCACTTCGCGCGCGATCCCCTGCTCCGGCGTTTCGCCGTTTTCGAGGAAACCGGTGATCAGCGCGAACATCCCCTCGGGCCACGCGGCATTGCGCGCGAGCAGGATCTTGCCCTCGTACTCGACGATCGCGGCGACGACCGGCAGCGGGTTATTCCAATGGACGTAGCCGCACGCGGTATCGGGACAGCTCTGACGAACGCGGCCGCCCTCGTGCTCGGGGTCGCTGCGTTCGGTCAGCGGCTTCGCGCAGCGGGGACAGAATCGGTACTCGGTCATGGTGGGGGACGTCTCTTTGGTCTTTTGCATCACGCGGCGCACGGCTCGCGCGCATCGCCTTCGCGGCAAGCGGCGGCAGCTGCGCGAATACCGCGTTCGATTCGCTCGGAAACATGATGCGCACGGCGAGGATTTCCTGCAACCGCCCGGCGACAGGCGCGAGGAGATGACGGAAAGCGGTCATTTTAGTGCGCTCGTGCGAGATTTGTTTTTAGCGTTAGTTGCAACCGCAATCCGGCATGCGGCCCCGGCCACGCGGCATGCGCGTCACCGCGATCAGCCCCGCCGCCCCTGCCAGCAGCGCGCCTGCGGCGAGGCACAGCGCCAGCGAAAACGATCCCGTGTGCGCGGCGATCGGCGCGGCCACCAGCGGACCGGCAATCTGCCCGATGCCATAGGCCGCCGTTGCGTATCCCATCAGCCCGGCCGCGTCGTCGCCGCGCAGACGCCGCGCCTCGCGCATCGCGAATAGCGTGATCGCGGTAAACGGCAGGCCGATCAGGATGCTGCCGAGCGAAAAGCCCGCCGCCGTCGGCCACACGATGCCCAGCGCAATGCCGAGTGCCTGCAGCACATACGAGCCCGCGAGCAGCACGCGGTTGTCCCAATGCACGGGCAAGCGCGCGGCGAACAACGCGCCGACGATCAGCGCGGCGCCCAACATCGGCCAGAACAGGTCCGGCCACGCCGAGCCAGGCAACGCGTGGCGCGCGATGACCGGCAGAAAGGTCGCGGTGATGATGTAGCCGAAGCCCGGGATGCCGTACAGCAGCACCAGCCAGAAGGCGTCGGCGCGGTGGACCGCATGGCCGGCCTGAACGCCGGCCGTACCGGGCGGCTGCTTTGCGCTGGCGCGTGGTCCGATGGCGGGTTTGGGCACCGCTGAGCTTTCGTCAGCGGGGGCCGCGGCCTTCGCACGTGGTGCGTCGCCAAACACCGGCCACACCAGCACCGACAGCACCGCGCCGATCGCCGCAAAGCCAATCCATCCGATCACCGCGCCATAGCCGCCCGCGACGCTGACCAGCAAGCCGGTCCCGACGATCCCCACGCCCGGCCCCGTATAGATGACCCCGCTCCACGCATGCGCGCCGAGTTCGGCGAGCCGCCGCAAGCCCCATTGCGACGCGAACACGAACGTCCATGCGCTGACCGCGCCCGCGACGAAGCGAACCAGCGCCCACACCCAGAACTGCCCGGTGACGCCCATCGCGAGCGTCAGCAGCACGGTCGCGACGAGCCCGACGCGCACCATGCGCGAGGGCTTGACCCGCAGCGCCGCGCACGTGAGCGCACCGGCGAAATAGCCGGCGTAGTTGAACGATGCGAGCCAGCCGCCGTGCTGGATGTCGAGCTGCGGCTGACCGAGCGATGCGCTGTGCAGCATCAGCGGCAGCAGCGGCGTGAATGCGAAGCGCCCGATGCCGAGCGCGACGGCCAGCGTCACCATGCAGGCGAGCGCCGCGCGCCGGGCGGCGTGCGGTTCGTGGAAGCGCTGGTACGCGCGCGAGGCAAGGTCGTTCATGATCGGACGGTCAAACGGCGACGATATGAATCCATCTTAGCTTGACCTTTTGATCACAGAAAATGAATAATTAGGATGCCAACCATCGCCAGGAGAGAATCATGGATCTGGCCGCTCTCACCATCTTTCGCGCGGTCGTGCGCGAAAACGGCGTGACACGCGCGGCGGCGAAGCTCAATCGCGTGCAATCGAACGTGACCACGCGCATCAAGCAGCTCGAGGAGCAGCTCGGCACCGAGTTGTTCATCCGCGATGGCCGCCGCCTCGTGCTGACGCCGGCCGGCGAGACGCTGCTGCCCTACGCGGAACGGCTGCTCGCGCTTGCCGACGAAGCGTGCCATGCGGTGCGTGAGGATCGTCCGAGCGGCCGTCTGCGTCTCGGCACGATGGAAAGCGTCGCGGCGACGCGTCTGCCCGGCCTGCTCGCGCAATATCACCAGCAATGGCCGGCCGTCGCGCTGGAGCTGGAAATCGGCACGACCGGCAAGCTGATCGAGCGGGTGCGCGAGTTCGAGGTCGATGCGGCGCTGATCGCGACACCCTTCGATCCCGCCGCGATCGGCGAGCTGTTCGAGACCGTGCCGGTGTTCCGCGAAGAGCTCGTGATGCTGACGCCGCGTGGTCATCGGCCGATCCGCGAAGCGCGCGACATCGCGCTATCGACGCTGATCGCGTTCGAGCCCGGCTGCGCTTACCGGGTGTATATCGAAAAGTGGTATCTGGAGCACGGCGTGCGGCCGGCGCGCGTGCTGGAACTCGGCTCGTATCACGCGATCGTCGCGTGCGTGGCGGCCGGCGCGGGCGTCGCGGTCGCGCCGCGCTCGGTGCTCGATCTGCTAACCGATACGAGCAATATCGCGGTACACGAGTTGCCCGCTATCGGCATGATCGACACGCTGCTGGTCTGGCGACGCGGCCATTTTTCGTCGGCGCTCAATGCGCTGCGGCGCACGCTGATGGCGTCGCCCGAAGCGACGGCCGACGCGGATGCGGCGGCGTCCGTGGATGCGAATGCGGCCTGATGATTGAGCCCCCGCCGGCAACCGGGTCCGGCGCAACCCGACCGGCTTCGGCAAAAGCGATCATCGAAATCAAAGCTGGCCTTCGACCCAGCCCTTGACGCCCGCGAGCGCCGCCGGCAAGTTGGCCGGCTCGGTACCGCCAGCCTGCGCCATGTCCGGACGGCCGCCGCCCTTGCCGCCGACCTGCTGCGCCACGAAGTTGACCAGTTCGCCCGCCTTGACTTTCTTACTGGCGTCGGCGGTCACACCGGCGATCAGGCTGACCTTGCCACCTTCGACCGACGCGAGCACGATTGCCGCGCTCTTGAGCTTGTCCTTCAGCTTGTCGACCGTTTCGCGCAGCGTCTTCACGTCCGCGCCTTCGAGCGTCGCGGCGAGCACGTGCACGCCGGCGACTTCGATCGCCTGGCCCGCGAGTTCGTCGCCCTGGCTCGACGCCATCTTCGACTTCAGCGCGCCCAGTTCCTTCTCGAGCGCCTTCACCTGGTCCTGCACCTGGCCGATGCGCTGGGTGAGTTCCGCCGGTTGCGCCTTCAGCACCGCCGCGGCCGCATTGACGCGCGCTTCCAGCTCCTGCACGTAGCGCACCGCGTTGTCGCCCGTGATCGCTTCGACGCGACGGATCCCCGCCGCGACGCCGCCTTCCATCACGATCTTGAACAGGCCGATGTCGCCCGAGCGATTCACGTGCGTACCACCGCACAGCTCACGCGAGAAGCCGAGGTCGAGCACACGCACTTCGTCGCCGTACTTTTCGCCGAACAGCGCCATGGCGCCGCCCTTCACCGCGTCGTCATACGACATCACACGCACGATGCCGGGCGCGTTCGCCAGGACTTCGGCATTGACGATTTCCTCGACGCGGCGGATCTGCTCGTCCGTCATCGGCGCGTTATGCGCGAAGTCGAAGCGGGTCTTCTCGGCGTCGACGAGTGAGCCCTTCTGCTGCACGTGCGCACCGAGCACCTCGCGCAGCGCCTTGTGCATCAGGTGCGTGGCCGAGTGGTTGCGCGCCGTGCGGGCGCGGCGGACCGCGTCGATTTCTGCCTTGACGATGTCGCCGAGCTTCAGCGTGCCCTGCTCGAGCGTGCCGTGATGGCCGACCACGTCGGCCTGAACCTTCAGCGTATCGACGACCGCAAAGCGCGTGCTGGCGTTGGCGAGCACGCCCTGGTCGCCGACCTGGCCGCCCGACTCCGCGTAGAACGGCGTGTGATCGAGCACGACGACCGCCTGCTGGCCGGCCTGCGCCTGCTGCACCGACGCGCCGTCCACGTACAGCGCGACGACCTTCGCGTCGTCGAAGACGATTTCTTCATAGCCGTGGAAGGTGGTCTTCGCGCCCGAGTATTCGAGGCCCTGCGCCATCTTGAACTTGCCCGCCGCGCGAGCCTGCTCGCGCTGACGCGCCATCGCGTCGTCGAACGCGGATTCGTCGACCGTCACTTCGCGCTCGCGGCAGACGTCCGCCGTCAGGTCGAGCGGGAAGCCGTAGGTGTCGTGCAGCTTGAACGCGAGTTCGCCGTCGAGCGTCTTGCCACCCCTGGCGTCGAGATCGGCCAATGCGGCCTCGAGAATCGACATGCCGTGCTCGATCGTCTCGAAGAAGCGCTCTTCTTCCTGACGCAGCACGTCGGTCACGCGCTGCTCGGCCTGCTTCAGTTCAGGGTAAGCGTCGCCCATCTGCGCGACGAGGTCGGCGACGAGGCGATGGAAGAACGAACCCTTCTTGCCGAGCTTGTAGCCGTGGCGGATCGCGCGGCGCACGATACGGCGCAGCACGTAGCCGCGGCCTTCGTTGCCCGGAATCACGCCGTCGACGATCAGGAACGAGCACGCGCGGATGTGATCCGCGATCACCTTCAGCGAATTGTTGCCCAGATCGGTCACGCCGGTTTCGCGGCCAGCGGCTTGGATGAGCGCCTGGAACAGGTCGATCTCGTAGTTGCTGTGCACATGCTGCAGCACGGCCGCGATACGCTCGAGGCCCATGCCGGTGTCCACGCATTGCTTGGGCAGCGGCGTCATGTTGCCCTGCGCGTCGCGGTTGAACTGCATGAACACGAGGTTCCAGATTTCGATGTAGCGGTCGCCGTCTTCGTCGGGTGATCCCGGCGGCCCGCCCCACACGTCCGGGCCGTGGTCGTAGAAGATTTCCGAGCACGGGCCGCACGGGCCGGTGTCGGCCATCTGCCAGAAGTTGTCCGATGCGTAGCGCGCGCCCTTGTTGTCGCCGATGCGGATGATGCGCTCGACCGGCACGCCCACTTCCTTCGCCCAGATGTCGTGCGCTTCGTCGTCTTCCTGGTAGACGGTGACCCAGAGCTTGTCTTTCGGCAACTGGTAGACGCCGGTCAGCAGTTCCCACGCGTAGTGGATCGCGTCGCGCTTGAAGTAGTCGCCGAACGAGAAGTTGCCGAGCATCTCGAAGAACGTGTGGTGACGCGCGGTGTAGCCGACGTTCTCGAGGTCGTTGTGCTTGCCGCCGGCGCGCACGCTGCGCTGCGCGGTCGTGGCGCGCGAATACGGCCGCGATTCCGCGCCGAGGAACACGTCTTTGAACTGCACCATCCCCGAATTGGTGAAGAGCAGTGTCGGGTCGTTACCGGGCACGAGGCTCGACGAACGGACGATCGTGTGGCCCTTCGATTCGAAGAACTTGAGGAATTTCTCGCGGATTTCAGCGGCTTTCATAGCGGGCGGGGGACGGTCCTGACGGTTCCTGACGGAGACTGGCGGTCGATGGGATGCGCCAACTGTCTGTTTCTTAAACGACTGATTATACGGGATCGGCAAGCGTGCGAGGCACCGTGTGCCGCGCGTTGCGAGCTGCGCTACGACGTTCGGCTGACTGCGCCCGCGAGCGGGAATCGCTTAAGATGGCTTGCACGAAACGGCGCACGAAATCACGCAGTGCAACTCGCGCGCCGCCTGCATACCTGAGGAGACATTGAACGATATGGGCGCTCTCAGTCACATCCGCGTGCTGGATCTCACGCGCGTGCTCGCTGGCCCGTGGTGCACGCAGACGCTCGCCGATTTCGGCGCCGACGTCATCAAGATCGAACGCCCCGAGGTCGGCGACGACACTCGCCACTGGGGGCCTCCCTATCTGAAAACGCCGGACGGCGCGGACACGCGCGAAGCCGCCTACTATCTCGCGGCGAACCGCAACAAGCGCTCGGTCACGCTCGATATCGCGTCGCCCGAGGGCCAGCGGATCGTGCGCGAACTGGCCGCGCAAAGCGACGTCGTGCTCGAGAACTACAAGGTCGGCCAGTTGAAGAAGTACGGCCTCGACTATGAATCGCTCAAAGAGGTCAAGCCCGACCTGATCTACTGCTCGGTGACGGGCTTCGGGCAGACCGGACCATACGCGCAGCGCGCCGGTTACGACTTCATCGTGCAAGGCATCGGCGGCTTCATGAGCATTACCGGCGAGCGCGACGCTCAGCCGGGCGGCGGCCCGCAGAAGGCCGGCGTCGCGATCGCCGACCTGATGACCGGCATGTACGCGACGATCGCCGTGCTGACCGCGCTCACGCACCGCGACCGCACCGGCGTGGGCCAATACATCGACATGGCGCTGCTCGACGTGCAGGTCGCGATGCTCGCCAACATGAATTCGAACTATCTCGCGAGCGGCCAGCCGCCGGCGCGCTGGGGCAATGCGCATCCGAACATCGTGCCCTACCAGACATTCCAGACGAGCGACGGCTGGATCATCGTCGCGGTCGGCAATGACGGGCAGTTCCGCAAGTTCGTCGAGTCGGGCGGTCGCCCGGCGCTCGCCGACGACGACCGTTTCGCGACCAACCCCGCGCGTGTACGCAACCGCGAACTGCTCGTGCCGATTCTTGCGGACATGGTCCGTCTGCAGGGAAAGCAGCAATGGATCGCGGCGCTCGAAGCGGCCGGGGTGCCGTGCGGGCCGATCAATAACCTCGCCGAGGTGTTCGACAACGAGCAGGTGGTCGCGCGCGGCATGCAGGTGGATCTGCCGCATCCGTCGGGCGGCAAGGTCAAGCTCGTGCGCAATCCGATCAACATGACCGGCACGCCGCCGCAGGCGCTGAGCCATCCGCCGCTGCTCGGCGAGCATACCGAGCGCGTGCTGCGCGACGTGCTCGGATACGACGCGCAGAGGATCGCGGAGTTGAAGCGGAAATCGGTGATTTGACCGACGAGGCGGCGAGGCTCAGCCCACCGTCGTTAGCGAAGCCAGCCAGCGCCGGCCCTCGTCCCAATCGCCGAGGCCGCTATCGGCATTGATATGGCCGCGCGCGCCGATACCGATCCAGCGGCTGCCCCACGCGTTCGCGCAGGTTTGTGAAAACGGCACGCCACCATACCGATCGTCGCTGCTCGCCACGACGATCGTCGCAAACGGCAGGCGCGTGAGCGGCACCGGCGCAAAGCCGGTCGCGTCCTGCGGGAAATCCGCTTCGGCCGGATCGGGCACGGCGACCAGCAGCGCGCCGGCCACTTTCGCGAGCTGCGTCGCGCTCGCGTACCGCGAGGCCCAGAACGCGGTGGTCAGGCAGCCGAGACTGTGGGCGGCGAACATGACCGGCGAATCCACGGCGTCAAGCGCGGCGGCGAGCGTGCGGCACCAGGCGTCGCGCGAAGGGTGGTCCCAGTCCGGCATCTGCACGCGCACGAACGCGGGATCGAGCGCTTCCCAGCGCGTTTGCCAGTGGCCTGGACCGGAGCCCAGATAGCCCGGCAGTACGAGTGTGGTTGGTTTTTGTTCGCTCATCGCGCTTCCCGTGTTCGGCTGATCGCCCGCTCGCGACAGAGCGCGGCGGGCCGGCTACCGTATCACGCGTGCCACGCCGGCACCGCGGGGATCGCTGCCGGGCTCGGGCGTAGTGCCATTCACGCGGATCATCTGCACGTCGCCGCTGAACGACTGCTGCTCGACCGTATAGGCGAGCGCCTTCAGCTGCGCGGCGAGTTCGTCCGGCGCGGGACGGAACGGCTCGAAGTAGATCGTCTTTTGCGGCAGCAGTTGATGATGGAAACGCATCGCGGCGAGCGCGTCCGTCGGTGGCATCTCGAAGTCATACAGGTTCGTCATGACCTGGAAGATCGTCGTCAGGATGCGCGAGCCGCCGGGCGTGCCGATCGCTAGCGCGATCTTGCCGTCCTTCAGCAGCAGCGTCGGCGTCATCGACGAAATCGGCCGGCGGCCTGGCGCGATCGTGTTCGGCTCCGCATCGGCGGCGCCGGCTGTCGAGGCCACGCCGGGTGTCGAGGCCGGGCCGGTGCCCGACGGCTTGATCACGAAATCGTCCATCGCGTCGTTCAGCAGGAATCCGCCGCCATCCACCACGACGCCCGAGCCGAAATCGCCGTTCAGCGTGTAGGTATTCGAGACCGCATTGCCCCACTTGTCGACCACCGAGAAATGCGTGGTTTGCGGCTTCTCCGTCGCCTCGGCGCCGTCGGCAGCGGGCTTCACCGACGCGGCGCCGGGCGCGTCGTCGGCCTTGACTTCAGCCTTGACTTCGGCCGCACGTTGCGCGAGGTAGGCGTCGTCGATCAGCTTCGCGGTCGGCACTGGCGACGCGTCCGGGTCGCCGATATAGCGCTGCCGGTCCGCGAACACGCGATCCTCGATCTGCGCGATCAGATGGATGTACGGCGCCGAATTCAATGCGAGACCATCGAACGCCGGCTGCAGGTCGGCCCGCATCTTCAGCATCTGGATCAACCCGAGGCCGCCCGAGCTCGGCGGCGGCGCGGTGATCACGCGGTAGCCGTGCCAGTCGGCGGCGAGCGGCTCACGCCACAGCGCCTTGTACTGGCTCAGATCCTGGCTGGTGATCAGGCCGTGGCCGTACATCTGCGAGGTGATCATGCCGGCGGTGCGGCCCTCGTAGAACTCGCGGCCGCCGTCGCTCGCGATCCGCCCGAGCGTCTGCGCGAGCTCCGGCTGGCGCAGCGTCGCACCCGCCTTCAGGTTCGGAAAATAGGCGTCGAAATTGGTCTTGCCGGCGAAACTCTTCGCGGCCGCGTCGCGCCGCTGCTGCAGCCGGGGGTCGACCTGGAAGCCGTCGGTCGCGTAATGGATCGCGGGCGCGAGCACCTGCTTCCATTTGAGCTTGCCGAAGCGTCGTTGCGCTTCCCACATGCCATCGACGGTGCCCGGCACGGCCACCGCGCGATGACCGACCGTGCTCATGCCTGGCACCACGCTGCCCTTGTCGTCGAGGTACATGTCGCGTATCGCCTGCTGCGGCGCGCGCTCGCGATAGTCGAGAAAATATGGCTTGCCGTCGACCAGCAGCGTCATGAAACCGCCGCCGCCGAGGTTGCCGGCATCGGGCCGCGTGACGGCGAGCGTGAAGGCCATCGCGACCGCGGCATCGACCGCGTTGCCGCCTTCGGCGAAGATCTGCTGCGCGGTGTCGGCGCTGTAGGGATCTGGCGCGGCGACTGCCGACGCATCGAGCGCCGGCTTTGGCGGCGGCGTTTTCGCGGCGGCCGGCAACGGCGCCGCGACGTTCACGGCGAGCGCGGCACACCACGCCGAAGCGAGCACGCGGCGGCTTCGGCAACAGAAACGGGCGCTAGCCAAAGCGCTGGCGAAAGGCGCGCGGAACGCGCCGTGCGTCGGGACAGACATCCGAGAAAACTCCGGCAACGAGGCGGGCATGGCGCACGAGCGGTAGAGCTTCGTGCAAGAACATGAGGGACAGCGTGGACGGCTCGGGCAAGCCCGCCCGCGCGAAGGGCCGGGACAGGCGCGCGGGCCGCGCGCAGCAGCGCATCCTAAGTCGTCGCGCCGCGCGCCGCCAACCCGTTTTACCTCCTGTTACAGCCCCGCGCGCTCACTGCGCTGACTGCGGCACCCGCGCCAAACCCGCCCCGCCGTTGGCTGCGCGCCGCAAGCACCTGCCGCGAACCGGCTCGTCAGGTAGAATTGACGGCTAGGCGGGCGCATTGCGCGCCCCTACGGACTCTCATCTTCTCGCATGACTACCGAACGCAAAGACGCTGAACGCACCGACGCGCCCGCGGCATCCAATTTCATCCGCAACATCATCGACGACGACAACCGCACCGGCAAATGGAGCCAGCGCGTCGAAACGCGCTTCCCGCCGGAGCCGAACGGCTATCTGCACATCGGTCACGCGAAGAGCATCTGCCTGAACTTCGGCATCGCGCGCAGCTACGGCGGCGTGTGCCATCTGCGCTTCGACGACACCAATCCGGAGAAGGAAAGCGTCGAGTACGTCGACTCGATCATCGACTCGGTGCGCTGGCTCGGCTTCGAATGGCAAAAAGACCGCACCGAGCATCTGTACTACGCGAGCGACTACTACGACAAGCTGTACGAGTTCGCCGAGCTGCTGATCCAGCGCGGCAAGGCTTATGTGGACAGCCAGTCGGCCGAGGAAATCCGCGCGAACCGCGGCTCGGCCACCGAAGTCGGCACGCCGTCGCGTTTCCGCGAGCGTTCGGTCGACGAAAACCTCGATCTGTTCCGCCGCATGAAGGCGGGCGAGTTCAAGGAAGGCGAGCACGTGCTGCGCGCGAAGATCGACATGTCGTCGCCGAACTTCAACATGCGCGACCCGGTCATCTACCGCATCCGCTTCGCGCATCACTACCGTACCGGCGACGCGTGGTGTGTGTACCCGATGTACGACTACACGCACTGCATCTCGGACGCGCTCGAAAACATCACGCATTCGCTGTGCACGCTCGAGTTCGAAGACCATCGGCCGCTCTACGACTGGATCCTGAACGAGCTCGCCGAAGCCGGCGTCTTCAGGCGTCCGCTGCCGCAGCAAATCGAGTTTTCGCGCCTGAACCTGACCTATGCGATCACCAGCAAGCGCAAGCTGCTGCAACTGGTCAACGAAGGCCATGTGGAAGGCTGGGACGACCCGCGCATGCCGACCATCGTCGGCCTGCGCCGGCGCGGCTTCACACCCGAGTCGATCCAGCTGTTCTGCGAGCGCATCGGCGTGACCAAGGTCGACTCGTGGATCGACATGAGCGTGTTCGAAGGCGCGCTGCGCGACGATCTCGACGAGAAGGCACCCCGCATCGCCGCCGTGCTCGATCCGGTCAAGCTGATCATCGACAACTTCCCCGAAAACCTCACCGAGCCGTGCAGCGCGCCGGTGCACCCGCATCACCCTGAACAGGGCCTGCGCGAGTTCCCGATTTCGCGCGAGCTGTGGATCGAGCGCGAGGACTTCACGCAGACGCCGCCGAAGGGCTACTTCCGCCTGTTCCCGGGCAACAAGGTGCGCCTGCGCTACGGCTATGTGATCGAATGCACGCACGCGGACACGGACGAAAACGGCAACATCGTCGCGGTGCACTGCAACTACTTCCCGGACAGCAAATCGGGCACCGAAGGCGCGAACAACTACAAGGTCAAGGGCAACATCCACTGGGTCAGCGCGACGGCCGCGTGCCCGGCCGAAGTGCGCATCTACGACCGGCTGTTCAAGGAACCGCAACCGGACGCCGGCGGACGCGACTTCCTCGAAGCGCTGAATCCGGACTCGAAGCGCGTGGTCCAGGCCTACCTCGAAACCGGCGCGCGCCATGCGCTGCCGGAACAGCGCTACCAGTTCGAGCGCCACGGCTACTTCGTTGCCGACCGCGTCGATTCGAAGCCGGGTAAGCCCGTATTCAACCGCATCGTCAGTCTGCGCGACAGTTGGGGCAAGCCGGCGTAAGCTCGCGTCAGCGACGTCCCGGCGTTACCGGCCGATCCGGTTGCGGGATGTTCGATCGACACTCACTGCGCGCTCGCCTGGGCGCGCCGGTCCGGGAGGTCCGATGAAGGTTGCAGACCGCCGCGGGGAAAGGTCTGTGGGCACCGTTCGCGTCGCGCGGGGCCCGCGCTATTTACACTTCACGCGTCTGCCGCGCGGCATGCGCAGCGTGCTGCTCGCGCTGGCCGCCTGCGGCCTGGTCATGTTCGCCGCCCCCGCCCGCGCGGACGAACTGACCGGTACGCTGAGAAAGATCCACGACGACGGCGTCATCGTGCTCGGCGTGCGCGAAGCGTCGATCCCGTTCTCGTACTTCGACGGCAAGCGCACGGTCGGCTACTCGCAAACCATCGCGATGCAGATCGTCGATGAGGTCAGAAAAGCGCTCGGCATGTCGCAGTTGCGGGTTCACGAAGTCGCGATCACGTCGTCGAACCGCACGCCGATGCTGCTGAACAACCAGATCGACCTCGAATGCGGCTCGACCACGCACACGGTCGAGCGCGAAAACGTCGCCGCGTTTTCGGACAGCTTTTTCCAGTACGCGGTGCGCATGATCACGCGCAAAAACAGCGGCATCGCCGATTTCCCCGATCTGGCCGGCAAGCCGGTCGTGACGACCGCGGGCACGTCCGACGAGCGCCTGCTGCGCAGACTCAACACCGACAAGCAGCTGAACATGCGCATCACGAGCGTGCGCGATCATCAGGACGCCTTCAACGCGATGAAGGACGGCCACGCGGTGGCGTTCGTGATGGACGAGCCGATCGTCTACGGTTTCAAGGCGACCGACCCGCATCCGGACGATTTCATCGTGACGGGCACGCCGCTCGGCTATGAGGTGTATGCGTGCATGTTCCGCAAGGGCGACGAGCCGTTCCGCGCGCTCGTGAATCGCGTGATCGCGCACTCACAGACGTCGGGCGACGCCGAACGTCTGTACCGACAGTGGTTCACGCAGCCGATTCCGCCGCACGGCATCAACGTCAATTTCCCGCTGTCGGAACAGAACCGCGCGTTGTTCGCGCATCCGAACGACCACGCGCTCGATTGAAAGCGGCGTGCGCCGTCTATAGCGAGCGGTGCAGGTCCGCGAGCGACAGCGTCGTCTCGAAGAGCCGCGTCAGACTACGGCTCGCATAGCGCGCGATTTCATCGATCGACGCCCAACGGTAGTCGTCCATTTCGGGGATCAGCGTGCCGTCCGAACGACGCGGAAACAGCGACGTGCAGGTGCACGTGCTCAGGTCGAGTTCGTCGGCACCCGCGCGCGCCGCGAACAGATGCAGGTCCTTGTCGCGCCGGTAGACGAACAGGCCGAGATCCTTCAGACGACCGGCATCGAGCGCGATGCCGGTTTCCTCGACCATCTCGCGCAGCGCGGTCACGTGTGGCGCCTCGCCCTCCTCGCCCTGTCCTTTCGGGATGTCCCAGTGCGTCGTTCCGGTTGCGTGCGCGAGCAGCACGCGTCCGTCGGGATCGAGCAGCACGATCCCGCACGAGACGATTCGCGGGCTCATCGCGCAGCCTCACGGCATGCACCTGTCCGGCCGCGCTCGCGCATGCTCAACGCTTCTGCAGTTGCCAGGCGCCGCCTTCCTTGCAGAAGTTCGGGCGCAGGTTCATCGATTGCCCTTTCGCCTCGAGTACGACCGCGAGCGAGCGGCAGGCGCGTCCGCCGTCGGTCGAGGTGCTGTCCATCGTGACGGTCGCGTCGATCTTCACGCTATTGCCGGTGCCGTCGTTGACCCACGTGAAGCTCTCGCCGTCCTTCCTGTCATTGAGCGCGCTTAAGACGGCATGCTTGAGCGAGTCGTTGTCACGCTGTCTCATATAGGTGATCGGCGTGTCGTTCAGAAAGGCGAGGTTCGCCCCTTGAGCGCCGATCGCCGCAACGAGCAGCAGGCTCGCGGTACTGAGGTGGAACAGCACACAGGTTCGCGACGACATGAAGGACTCTCCTCGAAGTGAGCACGGCGCGCACGGGCGCACTGCGGCTTTTGATCCAGACCTCAAAAGCATAGCATGCACATTTCGGCAGGCAGCGGGCCCTCGCTGCTCACCCACGCGCGGCAGCCGTCCCCTGCAGGCGGAACGTGTTGACGACGTCGCGCAGCATCTGCGCCTGCTCCTGCATCGACTGCGCGGCGGCGGCCGCCTGCTCGACCATCGCCGCGTTCTGCTGCGTGGTCTCGTCCATCTGTGCGATTGCGAGATTGACCTGTTCGATGCCGCGGCTCTGTTCGTCGGACGCGGCGGCAATCTCGCTGATCACGTCGGTCACGCGCTTCACCGCATCGACGAGCGACGCCATCGTGCCGCCCGCCTTCTCGACGAGCGCCTTGCCGCTGCCGACGCGCTCGACCGAATGCTCGATCAGCGTCTTGATCTCCTTGGCCGCGTCGGCGCTGCGGCGCGCGAGATTGCGCACTTCGCTCGCGACGACCGCGAAGCCGCGGCCCTCCTCGCCGGCGCGCGCGGCTTCGACGGCCGCGTTCAGCGCGAGGATGTTGGTCTGAAATGCGATGCTTTCGATCACGCCGATGATATCGACCACCCGCGCCGAACTCGCCGCGATGCTCTGCATGTTCGCGACAACGTGCTGCACGGCCTCGCCGCCCTCGCCTGCGAGCTGCGACGCGGAGCGCGCCATGCGATTGGCCTGCAGCGCGTTGTCGGCGTTCTGCTTGACGGTGGCCGTCAGCTGCTCCATGCTCGCGGCCGTTTCGCCGAGCGACGACGCCTGCTCTTCGGTTCGCGCCGACAGATCCAGATTGCCCGCGGCGATCTCTTCCGCCGCGACCGTGATGGTTTCGGTGCCGCCGCGAATGCGCCGGATCGCGTCGGCGAGGCGGCTCTGCATGCGCTGCATCGCGAACAGCATGCTGTCCCGATCGTCGCCGGCGAGTGTGACCGGGCTCGACAGATCGCCATCGGCGATCGTCTGCGCGACGCTCGCCGCATAGGCGGGCTCCCCACCGAGGCTGCGCTTCACGTTGCGGATGATCAGCACGAGCGCAATGGTGCTGAAGCTGCCGATCAATAGGATGGTCAACAGATAGCGCAGCAGATCGGCGCGGAACGCCGCGTTGATGTCGTTTACGTAGACGCCCGAGATCAGATACCAGTCCCACGCGGGAAAGCGCTTGACGAAGCTGATCTTCGGCACGCGCTCGTTGTTGCCGGCGAGGCGTCCCATGTAGTCGACGAAGCCCTGGCCCCGCGCCTGGGCGACCTTGACCATCTCGACGAACAGCAGCTTGCCGTCGCTGTCCGCGTAGTGAGACACGTCCTTGTTGCGCAGATCGGCAAGCATCGGATGCATGATCACGACCGGCGTAGCCGTCGACACGATCATGTAGCCGCTACCGGGGTAGCGCATCGCGGACAGGCTCGCCAGCGCCTGCTGCCGCGCCTGTTCGGGCGTCAGCTCGTGCTGGTCGGCGCGCTGCGCGTAGTTGGCGACGATGCTGTACGCGCACTCGACGACGTTTTGCACCGCCGACTTGCGCTCGGCGAGCATCGTCGCGCGCGACTGCCACGCGGCCCAGCCGCCGAGGCCGAGCAGGCCGAGCCACGTAATCAGCAGCGCGAGCCAGAGTTTGGTGTTGAGGCTAAGTCGGTTCACGCGGGTTCCTCCATCGCGGCGCGTCAGACGGTTCTGTCGCATTAACGGGCATTAACGGGCATTAACGGCCTGGCGCGCGATTTCCTGAGTCGGGAAACACCTGAAGTGAGCCGTGCGAACACGCGACAGCGTGGCCGCCACCGCGCGCGCAACATTGCACAAAAACAAAAAGGGTTACAGGCGTGAGGCCTGTAACCCTTCGGTGATTCTGGTACGGCAGGAGGGGCTCGAACCCCCGACCCTCGGCTTAGAAGGCCGATGCTCTATCCAGCTGAGCTACTGCCGTATGGATCGATATCTGCATGAAACCGGCACTCGCGACGAGCCGCCCGATTTCCTACAAACTGAAATTCTAACTGACCTGCAACCAGGCGGGCCCGGATTATAACCGATCGCCCAGCGCGCTCAGACCGGCTGCGGATGCAGCAGGAACCAGCCGAGGAACAGGATCCCCGCAATCGCGCAGTACGCGCCGAACGACGCGAGACGTCCGCGGCCTTCGAAATAGCGCATCAGGAAACGCACGCTCAGGTACGCCGCGATCGCGGTCAGCACGCCGCCGAGCACCGCGTCGACGAGCTGGCTCGGCGCGTGAAGCAGCTTCGGCACTTCGAGCACGCCGGCCGCGAAAATGATCGGCGTGCCGAGCAGGAACGAAAACTCGGCGGCTTTCTCGGTGGTGAGGCCGGCCGCGTTGCCAGCGATCATCGTCAGGCCGCTGCGCGAGAACCCCGGAATCAATGCGCCGACTTGCGCGAGGCCGACGAAGAACGCCTGGCGGAACGTCAGCTTTTCCGGCGCCCGATGCGCGCGCGCGCGCTGCAGGCGATCGCCGAACCACAGCAGCGCGCCGTTGACGATCAACGCAATCGCGACGATCCGCAGATCGTGAAAAAGCGCCTCGAGGCGTTTTTCCAGCACGAGACCGACGAGACCCGCCGGTATCGTACCGATGATCAGCGCCCACATCATGTGGCCGTCGTCGTTGCGGCGACCGCCGAGCGATGCGAAGAAACCACGCACCAGCGCGTACCAGCGCTCGCGGAAGTACCACAGCAGCGCGAACGCGGTGCCCAGATGCAGGGCGACGAGGAACGGCAGCAGTTGCGGCGCATGCTTATCGATATGCATGCCGAACAGCGCGGGCACGAGCAGCGTGTGGCCGAGGCTGCTTACCGGAAACAGTTCGGTAACGCCTTGCAGCACACTCAGAAAAATGAGAAACGACAGGTTCACGCGGCGGTCCTTGTAAGGAAAGTGTCGGGGACTGCGCGCCGCACAAAAACCGAAGCCGGCGCGTCAAGGCGCACCGATTATGCCTGGCTGCAAAGTCAGCGCCAAGCGGGTTAGGCCACATTCGGGGAAATATTGACGCGCCGCGTCACAACTCGACACCGTTGTTACGCGGGAGCAAGAAAGCGGGGCGGCGGATTCGTCGCGCGCGCTGTGAAACAGAGAATGAAACCAGCGGGATCAGCGTTTGAGCGAGTGGAAGAAGTAGTACGTGCTGGCCGTGAATATGCCGAACAAGGCGACCGCCATTGCCGTTGCGAGATCCATGATGCCTCCTGAGCCGATTCGCCCGGGAGTCGAATGGACCGGACGCTCAGGCGGATTATCAATAGGATTCGCCCTTTTCCGACACCCGCAATTTCCCGGGAAGGGTTTCCCCGTAGCGCAAAGCAGCGCAAAATCGCGGTTTCGCCGCCCGCGACGCGGTCGGCGCGAGTGGCGCGAAACGCCGCTTCGATGCAGACCGGGCGGCCCACGCGCACGTCCCCTTTGCGCGACCCTCAACCTTTATCTGGCTACCCATTGACCATGCCTCTCTCCCCGGAACAGGACATTCTCGAGATCGCCCAGGACGCCTCCGTGCTCCGTTTTTCGCCGCAGGCCGGCGGCCGTCTGCTGTCGTGGACGATCGACGGCGAAGAGGTGATTCACTGGCCCGAGCGCGCCGACTGGAGCGTGCCCGCGCGGATTCGCGGCGGCAATCCGCTGCTGTTTCCGTTTCTCGGCCGTCATCGCGTCGACGGCAAGATCGGCTATTGGCGTGACGCGCAGGGCACCGTGCGCGAGCTGCCGATGCACGGCTTCGCGCGCGACCTGCCGTTCGAGCCCCACGCCGACGTGCATGGCGCCGGCCTGCGCATGGTCCTGACCGACAGCGAAACGACCCGCGGCTTCTATCCGTTCGGCTTCCGCTTCGAGGCCGCCTACGCGCTGATCGATCCGCGCACGCTCGAAGTGACGCTCACCACCACCAATACCGGCGACACGCGGCTGCCCTACTACGCCGGTCATCATTTTTACTTCACGCTGCCGCATACGCAGCGCGCGCGGACGACGATCGAGCTGCCGCGCACCGAGCGGTGCCGTCAGCTCGATGACGGCTCGATCAGCCCCGCCGAGCCGGGCGAAGCGAGCTACACGCTCGACGAAGACCGCATCCACGACCGCTTCCATTGCCTGACCGGCACCCCCGACCGACCGGTACGGGTCGAGGCGCCGGGCATCCATCGCGTGATCACGATCGATTTGCAGCGGCCCGGCTCGGTGCCCTGGTACGCGGTGACGACGTGGACCGAAACGCCGCAGTCGGACTTTTACTGCGTGGAGCCGTGGCTCGGGCTGCCCGATGCGATCCATAACGGCCAAGGTTTGCGCTGGCTCGAACCGGGCCAGACCGAAACGGGGGCACTGCGCATGACTGTCGAGAAGACCGGCTGACACGCCGACGCCGGCGGCGAACCGTTCGAAGCGGTCGCGCCCGCCGCCGCCTCGCCCCCCTCGCCGGTGGGGCGCAACACAAAACCGTTAGAATCGAACGCTTTGTCTGACTATGCCGCGTGATCGGGATCGGCGCGCGGCAGCGCTTCGCGGGGTCCAATGCTGGAAACGACAAGAATCAAACGACTCGGCTGCGCGGCGTTGCTCGCGCTGCTCACCGCGTGCGGGTCGGCGCCGGTGGGGCCGGGCTACTACCGGGTCGAACGGGGCGACACGCTATCGAAAATCGCGCGCGGCAACCGGCAATCGGTGCAGAACATCGCGCGCTGGAACAACCTGACCAATCCCGACAGCATCGAAGTCGGCCAGGTGCTGCGTGTCGCGCCGCCGGGCGGCGCGGCGTCCACCAGCGGCGCGATCCGCAGCGGTGGCGGCAGTGGCAGCGCGAGCGCACCCGCTGCGTCGCGTGCTGCGCCCGCCGACTCCGCGCCGGCCACCGCGCCCGCGCCAATCTCGCTGGTATGGCCGGCCGATGGCACCGTGTTCCGCCGTTTCGACGGCGGCAACTCGAAGGGCATCGATATTTCCGCGGCGGCCGGCACGCCCATCGTCGCGGCGGCGCCCGGAACCGTCGTCTATGCGGGCAACGGCCTGCGCGGCTACGGTAATCTGCTGATCCTCAAGCACAACGCCGACTACCTGACCGCCTACGCGCATAACCGCGCCCTGTTAGTGAAGGAAGGCGAATCGGTTCAGCGCGGCCAGAAAATCGCCGAAATGGGTGACAGCGATACCGATCGCGTGATGCTGCATTTCGAGCTGCGCTACCAGGGCCGCTCGATCGATCCGTCAAAGGAACTGCCGCCGCGCTAAGCGGCGCGGACGCGGGAGCCCGCCGTGCTATAAACCCTCACTCCGAAGCGGCGTGGCTGCGTGCCACGCCCCTTCCGTTATTTGCAAGGAATCTGAAATGAAAAGCCCATTGGCGCGCGTCGCGACGACTGCAATGATTGGTCTTGGCCTGCTGACGCTCGGCGGCCTCGGCGGCTGCTCGACCACGACCACGATGACTTATCTGCCGAGCGGCGACACCGGCTTCGCGATCAACTGCAGCGGCAGCGACGCCGGCACGAGCTGGGCCGAGTGCTACAAGCGCGCGGGCGAAGCCTGCGGCAACTATGGATATGACGTGGTTTCGAAAGACGTCGATAACGGCGCGACGTCGGGCGGCACAATCGGCGGGATCTTCGGCGCGAATGTGAAAAATCGCTCGATGGTGATTCGCTGCAGGCAATAAAGACGGCAGCGCCGCGCGGCTGCCCGGCCGGATAGCGTCGCCGGTTAGCGGCGTCGCAAGCGCCCCGAGCGCGGACCGATGCGCGCGGCGAAGCGCAGCAGCAACGCGAGCGCGATCACCCACACGCCGACAAAGACGATCACCCCGGTCATGAGCCCGCGCCGAAAAAGTAATCCGCCATCATCGGCCGCGTATGTGAATTCACGGTGAAGATCGTTGGGCAGATTAAACATCCATGTAAATCCATTCAAAAAAAAGCCCGGCACGAGGGCCGGGCTAACGGGGGTTCGGCGCATATCGGCAAAGGACCGGTTCACCATGCGCCAGAACGGAATCTAACAATCCGCATTTACAAGTGCAATCCATTAATTTTGCGGTCAACGTTACACGGCGTACGGATTCCGCAATCCGTGAATCGGAAATGTCGGAATGAGACCGGCCTAATGCGCCGCAGATGAAATACTCAAGCCGCTAATTCATGGAAACTGGAATGTGCGAGCCTCGCACCAGCTAATGTTCTTGGGGATCGGTGGAAAGTTCCGCGAAAACAGCAGAGGAAAGCGGTCTGGCCGAATAACACTAACTCATTTCTTGATAAAGCCGCTTTTGGTTGCGAATATTAACTTGGTGCGGAAACGCACGTAACGCATCGATTAGTCACGGCAACGCCTCTGAATAAGCTTCGATATCGCTTCACAACAAATTCGCGAATTATGAAACATTTGACATCGACAATTCCGTGGAAAATCCTGAAATCGCATTCAAAGTGCGTTTAGCCATGAATATTCGGACGATTAATGGTCGCGGTCGTGTGCTGCACGGCTCGCGTGCCCGCGTCGTTGAATCCGCCGCCATCCAGGTTCAGAATCCGAGCTGGTCCGATGATGCGCAAAAGACCGCCCGGCGCGTTGCCCCATGCTCGCCGCGCGGCCCGGCGGTCAGCGCCAATAGTTTATAGTGACGGCCCGTCCGACCCCGCCTATGATGACTTCCCACGACGCCTCCCAAAGCCCCCTGTACGCGAAGCTGCTCGGCGAAACCGCCAGGATCGGCTGGAGCGAACTCGAACGTTTCTTCGCGCGCGGCATACTGCTGCGCGTCGCGCGCGATCTCGATCTCGTCAGCGTCGCCGAAGCGATCGCCAACGACGACACCACCCAGGTCGCGCAATGGTTGTCGGCCGGCCTGGTCGAGCGCGTGCAGTCGCAGACGGCCGCCGATTTCGCTGCGCGCGACCCCGAGCTGTGGGCGGTCGTCGTCTCGCCGTGGGTCTGCGTGCAGGAGCGCTCTTGAGCGATGCCGCGCCCGAGGCCGGGACGCCCGAGGCCGGGACGCCCGAAGCCGGGACGCCCGAAGCGGCCGCGCACTCAGCCAGCGCACCCGGGCTGCCGGTGCACTGGCATCGCCGGGTGCTCGTGCTCGCGTTCCCGATCGTCCTCGCGAATCTGACGCAGCCGATCCTCGGCGCGGTCGATACCGCCGTCGCCGGTCATCTGGACGGTGCCTCGTACCTCGGCGGCGTCGCGCTCGGCGGGCTCTTCTTCAACTTCGTGTTCTGGGGCTTCGGCTTCCTGCGCATGGGCACGACCGGCCTCGTCGCGCAAGCGCACGGCGCGGCCCATAGCGACGAGCTGCGCAACACCGTCGTGCGTGCACTGCTGATGACGGCCGCGATCGGCGCGCTGGTGCTACTCGTGCAGCAACCGCTGATCGACTCCGCGCTGCGGGCGATCGGCGGCAGCGACGCGGTGCAGCGGCACGCGCAGGTTTATTGCCACGCGCGCATCTGGGCGGCGCCGCTCGCGCTCGGCAACTACGTGGTGCTCGGCTGGCTGCTCGGCACGCAGCGGGTGCGGCTAGCGTTGCTATCGCAGGTGTTCATCAACAGCGTGAACATCGTCGCGGTGCTGCTGTACGTGTATGCGTTTCATTGGGGTGTGGCCGGCATCGGCGCGGCCACCGCGACCGCCGATGCGCTCGGCTTCGTGCTCGGCCTCGCCCTGTTATGGCACGGCAGGCCGCGCGGCCTGCCCGCGCTGAATCGCGCCGCCTTGTTCGATGCCGCCGCGCTGAAGCGGCTCGTCGTGCTGAATCGCGACATCTTCGTGCGCACGCTGTGCCTGCTGTCGTCGTTCGGCTGGTTCGCGCATCTCGGCGCGCGCCAAGGCGACGCGACGCTCGCCGCGAACGCGTTACTGCTCAATTTCCAGACCTTCATGGCGTACGGGCTCGACGGCTTCGCGCACGCGGCCGAGGCGCTGGTCGGCGCGGCGATCGGCGCGCGCGATCGTCACGCGTTCGCACAGGCGGTCACGGTCACCGCGCTGTGGTCGGCGCTCGGCGCGATCGGGTTCTCGTTCGTGTACTGGGGCGCGGGCGCGTGGATCATCGAGCGGCTGACCGATCAGGCCGCGGTACGGGCCGCGGCCGAGACCTATCTGCCGTGGGCGGCGCTGTCGCCAGTGATCTCGGTGTGGGGCTTCCTGCTGGACGGCGTGTTTATCGGCGCGACGCGCACGCGCGAGCTGATGACGGCGATGGTGGTGTCGCTTGCGGTGTTCGTGGCGGCCTCATCGGCATTGCTCGCGTTGCACGGCAATCATGGGCTGTGGATCGCGCTGCTGATCTTCATGGCTACGCGCGGCATGACGCTCGCGCGTTATTTGCCGGGGCTGTCGCGAGGGATTGCGGCCGCTTAGCGCGGTGCGCAGCGCTTCGTTGGCCGTTCGCCGAACGACAGGCCGTTACGGCTTGAAACAAGCGCATACATATCGCATAACGAGCGCGTCCTAAAATCCTGTTAGCCCGTGCTCCCCGCGCGAACAGTCGGCGCGGGTCAGAAGCGCCGGCGTGCCCGCGCCGGTGCTTCGCCTTCCCACCCCCGCCCTTTCCCGGTGGTTGTCACTTCATCGGCGTTTGCACGTGGCAGGCGCTTGCGCGGCACGGCGTCATCACAGGCTGCGCTCCTCGCTCTTCGCTGAAACAGCGCTCACTGTACGACGGGTGCCGGCACCATCGCGGGCGGCCGATCGTCGGTGGGCACGCCGTGATAGTCGGCGGGATCGCGTGGCGGGTTGCCGCGATGCGCGGACGGATTGCCGGCACAGCCGGCAACGCCGGCGCACAACAGCAACGCAAGAGTCAGAACGCGGGTCATTTTGCAATCGTCTCCGGGACAAGGATGGCGGACGGACGTCCGCCGGCGCGCCGAGAGTCTACCCGCAAAGAGCGTTCCGCGACGCCATCACGCGCGCTTGCGCCTCGCGGTTTCCATTTCGTGAGATTTCGCCGGAGCTGAGCTACTATGGGTTCATGGCTGGACCTACCGGGAGACTGCCATGGACGGTGAATCGATCGCGGGCCTGATCGGGCTCGCAATAGGCCTGTTCGTGCTGTTGGCGTTGTCGATTTTCGAATCGCGAACCTACCGGCGTGAACACGATGGCGAGGGCATGCTGCATCACTGGACGCATCAGCATCTGCATATGCCGCATTGGAGGCGTCCACGGCATTGATCCGGGTGATCTTTCAGCCGGACTTAATGACCTCTAGTCGCGGCACCGGCATGTTACGGTGCCTCAGTTGCGCGCCCGCTCGGTGACGCGATGGCCGCTGTTGCGGCGCATGCGCGCGCCGCGCGGCTCGCTATGCGCTGGACGGGCGCAATGCCTTTCCAATTCCCTTTCTACGCACAGATCCAACGACGACGCTTCGCCGCGCCACGCTCTGATAGGCACATGCTTTGCTGACTCAGATCCAGCAAGCGGCGCGCGACCCGCGCGTCGATTGCCGCGGCGCACAGGCGCCAAACCAGCGTGACGATGCGGCCAGCGATTTCGCGGCCCCCTCAAAAAGGAGAACGCCATGACCGTCGGAACCATCCTGCTAATCGTGCTCGTCCTGCTGCTGATCGGTGCGTTGCCAAGCTGGCCGTATAGCAGCGGCTGGGGCTATCGGCCGACTGGGCTCATCGGCGTCGTGCTGATCATCGTGATCGTTCTGCTGTTGTTGGGGCGCATATAGGCCACCCCGAGCCCACCGCGAGCCCACTGCAGTAAATTTCGTTGCCGGCACGATTCGCCCCGCTCACGGATTGACGCTCCTGTCCGAACCCCCTATACTCCCGGATTCGTCGGAGCGTAGCGCAGCCTGGTAGCGCATCTGATTTGGGATCAGAGGGTCGTAGGTTCGAATCCTATCGCTCCGACCACGAAAAGCAACAGGAAACCCGCGAAGCCACCGGCTTCGCGGGTTTTTTGCTTTTTGGCCCAGGTTAGCTCAAACGCCGACGTCCGTCAGGCACTCGCCTTGCACTTCATCACGCGCGCATGCGACAGTGATTGCGCACGCACCTCACTCCGAGGACGTGCAAAACCGAACGCAAACCCGCCGCAACGGCATCCCAAGCCGCTTAAAAAGGAGACTCCCATGGACCTGATCCTCTGGCGTCACGCCGAAGCCGAAGATGTCGCCGCGAGCGATCTCTCCCGCGCACTCACCACGCGCGGCCGCAAGCAGGCGCAGAACGCCGCGAAATGGCTGCGCGCCCGTCTGCCCGACGACGCGGTCGTCCTCGCGAGCCCCGCCGTGCGCACGATCCAGACCGCCGAGACGTTGAGCGACCAGTATCGCGTCGTGCGCGAGCTCGCGCCGAACGCAAGCGCGAACGACGTCCTCGAAGCGGCCGGCTGGCCCGGCGGCATCGCGCAGACGGTGGTGATCGTCGGTCACCAACCGACGCTCGGCCACGTCGCCGCGCAACTGCTCGGCGACAGCCGTGCAAGCTGGCCGCTGAAAAAAGCCGGCATCTGGTGGATCGAGAGCCGCGAGCGCGACGGCGAACAACAGGCGGTGTTGCGCGCCGCCATCAGTCCGGATCTGATCTGACCCGCGCGCGTCGCGCAGCGCACCCGACATGACAGGCACACACGCGAGGGCTTACAGGTAGTCATCCAATCGTCACGGCTTTGCCACGCGAGCGTCACCCCGCGTTACTACATTGGCGAAAAAGAAATCCTCACTCTTTTCGACCTGGACAGCCAATGCGAGAACTGCCGACGCCCACCCTGCCCTTCGCCACGCTTTTCGAACCGCGCCGTCTGCCGCGCGCCGAGGAAACGGTCACCGCGCAACATCGCCTGCAAGTGTCGTGGGCGCGTACCGACGAAGAGCTGCGTGAAGCGCAGCGTCTGCGCTACCGCGTCTTCGCCGACGAAATGGGCGCACGCCTCAGCGGCCCCGCCGGCCTCGATGTCGATGCATTCGATTCCTACTGCGATCATTTGCTGGTGCGCGATCTCGACACGCTAAAAGTAGTCGGCACCTATCGCGCGCTGCCGCCGCATCAGGCCGCACGCATCGGCCGTCTGTATGCGGAAAGCGAGTTCGACGTGTCGCGTCTCACGCATCTGCGCGCGAAGATGGTCGAGGTGGGCCGCTCGTGCGTGCATCCTGACTATCGCAGCGGCTCGGTGATCATGTCGCTGTGGGCGGGGCTCGCCGCGTATATGAAGCACAACGGCTACGAGACGATGCTCGGCTGCGCGAGCGTCGCGATGGCCGATGGCGGCCACTATGCGGCGAACCTGTATTGCTCGCTGCGCGACAACGCGCTGACCGCGCCCGAATATCGCGCGTTCCCGCATACGCCGCTGCCTGTCGACGAACTGCAGACCGGCGCCGCTGTCGCGCCGCCGCCGCTAGTGAAGGGCTATCTGCGTCTCGGTGCGAAGATTTGCGGCGCACCGGCTTGGGACCCCGACTTCAATACCGCTGACTTCCTGACGCTGTTCCGGCTGTCCGATATCAACGCGCGGTACGCGCGTCACTTCCTCGGCGATGCGCTGCCGCGCTAAACCGCGCCGCCGGAAAACGAAAAAGCCCTGCTTTTGCAGGGCCTTTTCCGTTCATGCGCACGCTGCAAATCGCAGCGCGGGTCGATCTGCAGCGCATCAGTCGTCCGTATAAACGACACGATACGGAATCCCGACTTTTTCCCACTCCGCCGCTTCCTGGATCAGGCTGTAGTCCGTCAACGGATTGTTGGCCACCCATTCGTTCGGCAGACGCACCTCGTAGCCGCCGTTCGCCCGAGCAACCGCGATGCCCGGCAGACCGACGTCCGCGCGTCGGCGAGACAGCAACGCCGCGAGCCGCAGGCAGAACAGCAGCGGCCATTCGACGTCGCGCGTCTGCGACAGCTTGCCGAGCTTGCCCGCATGGCCGAGCACGAGCGCGGCGAGGCGCGCCTGATCGGTGCGTGAAAAGCCCGGCATGTCGGCGTTGCTTGCGATATACGCCGAATGCTTGTGATATGCGCTATGGGAGATCGACAGCCCGATTTCATGCAGCGAGGCCGCCCAGCCGATGAAAATGCGATTTTCCGCGCGGCGTTCTTCGTCCGGTTCGGCGAACTGGTCGTAGAAGCTCGTCGACAGATCGCCGATACGCGCCGCCTGCGGACGATCGACGCCATAGCGGCGCATGAAGCCCTCGACCGTCACCGTGCGCATGTCCTCGTGCTGCGAACGGCCGAGCAGGTCGTACATGACGCCGAGGCGCAGCGCGCCGTCGGTGGTGTCGACATAATCGACGCCCAGTTCGTCGAACACCGCGATCATGATCGACAGGCCGCCCGCGAGCACCGGCACGCGGTCGCTCTTCAGCGCGACCAGTTTCAGCCGGTTCACGTTTTCGGCCTTGATCAGCGCGCGCTTGAGCCGCTCGAGGCCGCCGCGCGAAATGCCGTGGGTGACGCCCGCATCGTTGAAATTGTTCGCCTCGACCAGTTCGGCGAGCGCGCGCGCGGTGCCCGACGAGCCGATCGCCTGCTCCCAGCCCGTCTTCTTGTATTCGGCGGAAATGATCTGGATTTCGCGGCGCGCCGCAAGCTCCGCCTGGCGCATCGTGTAGTCGTCGACGTTGCCGGCTGGGAAAAACGCGCGGCTATGGCTCACGCAGCCGATGTACAGGCTCTCCATCATGATCGGCGTGTAGTGCGAACCGATGATGAATTCCGTCGAGCCGCCGCCGATATCGACGACGAGCCGCTTGCCTGCGCTCGCCGGCACTGAGTGCGCGGCGCCTGCATAGATCAGACGCGCTTCCTCGCGCCCCGCGATCACTTCGATCGGAAAACCGAGCGCGGCTTGCGCCTCGCCGAGAAACTCGCCCGCGTTCTTCGCGATGCGCAACGTATTGGTCGCGACCGCGCGCACGTGGTCCGGATGAAAATCGCGCAGCCGCTCGCCGAAGCGCTTCAGCGCATCCCAGCCGCGCACCTGCGATGCGCGATCGAGCATCTTGTCGCTCGATAGCCCGGCCGCGAGTCGCACCGGCTCGCGCAAGGCGTCGACCTGATAGATCTGGCTGCCCGCGTCGGTTTCCTCGACCCGGCCCACGATCAGCCGGAAGCTGTTCGAACCGAGATCGACGGCGGCGAGGAGTTGGGGGGTATTGGCCATCGGGTAAGCGTACTCCATGCGCGCGAGCGCGGCGGCCGCGGCCGGGGGGGGGGGCGGCGGACGCTGACGGCGCCACGCGCCTGCCCGGCGCCTTCTGCGCATGATGCGCGTCGCGGCCGGCGGCACTGTTCAAAGACGCCATTCTAAGCGTAGCAGCCTTCACTATGTCACCTCGCGGCGCAGAGAGTCCCGTATCGTCGCATATACGGTGCGTCATATTGACGACAGAAGACGATTGCGGCATAAAATGTTAGAAACCCTGCCGATGTCATCAGGACGTCATCAAACCGTGAGAATTTCCGAGCGTCTTTCCGTCTCCATTTCAGACATTCCAATCTCGCCACCGATGTCCGTCCGCTATCCCTTATTGAATCGCGAGCTGGGCATTCTGGGTTTCAACGAGCGCGTGCTGGCGCAAGCCGCCGATCCCGCCGTCCCCTTGCTCGAACGCCTCCGTTTTATCTGCATCACCAGTAGCAATCTCGACGAATTCTTCGAAGTCCGCATGGCCGGGCTTCAGGAACAGATGCGCGACAACCCCGGCGCATTGTCGCCCGACGGCATGTCGCTGCTGCACGTGTACGACCTCGTGGTCGAACGTGCGCAGAAGCTCGTGCATCGCCAGTACACGATGCTGCACGACACGGTGCTCAGCGCGCTCGAACAGGAAGGCATCTATTTCCACGGCACCGAGGCATGGAGCGACGCGCAGACCGAATGGGCGCGCAACTACTTCTTCGACGAACTGCTGCCGGTGTTGACGCCCATCGGTCTCGATCCCGCGCATCCGTTTCCCCGCGTGCTGAACAAGAGCCTGAACTTCGTCGTCGAGCTGGAGGGAAAGGATGCGTTCGGCCGTCAGGCGATGATGGGCATCGTGCAGGCGCCGCGCGCGCTGCCGCGCCTCGTGCGCATGCCGCAGGAACTGTCGGGCTATCCGCATGGCTTCGTGCTGCTGAGCTCGCTGCTCCAACACTTTGTCGGCGAGCTGTTTCCGAGTCTGGTCGTGCGCAGCTGCAATCAGTTTCGCATCACGCGCAATAGCGAACTGTTCGTCGACGAAGACGAAATCACCAATCTGCGCGTTGCGTTGCAGGGCGAACTGCCGGCGCGGCATCTGGGCAATGCGGTGCGGCTCGAAGTGTCGGCGGAAACGCCCGCGCACGTAGTACGGCGCCTGCTCGACGAAAGCGGTCTGTCGAACAAGGACTGCTACTACGTGAACGGCCCCGTCAATCTGGTGCGGCTGATGCAGCTGCCCGAGATGGTCGACCGGCCGGATCTGAAGTTCGTCCCGCACATTCCGTCGACGCCGACGCAGATCGCCAACAGCGCGAGCATGTTCGACGTGATCGATCAGGGCGACGTGCTGCTGCATCATCCATACGAAAGCTTCCAGCCGGTGCTCGAGCTGCTGTTGCAGGCGGCCAAGGACCCGAACGTGGTCGCAATCAAGCAGACCATCTACCGCACGGGCACCGACTCGCCGTTGATGGATGCGCTGATGCAGGCCGCGCGCAACGGCAAGGAAGTGACGGTGGTCGTCGAGTTGCTCGCGCGCTTCGACGAGGAAACCAACATCAACTGGGCCTCGCAGCTCGAAGCGGTCGGCGCGCATGTGGTCTACGGCGTGGTCGGCCACAAGTGCCACGCGAAGATGATGCTGATCGTGCGACGCGTGTCGGCGGGCGGCAAGTCGACGCTCAAGCGCTACGTGCACCTCGGCACCGGCAACTATCATCCGCGCACCGCGCGCCTCTATACCGACTTCGGTCTGTTGACCGCCGAGCAGGAGATCTGTGAGGACGTGCACCATGTGTTCCAGCAACTGACCGGTATCGGCGGCGAGCTCAGGCTGCACGAGCTGTGGCAATCGCCGTTCACGCTGCATCCGAAGCTCGTCGAAGCGATTCGCATGGAAGCCGAGCATGCGCGCGCGGGCAAGAAGGCGCGCATCGTCGCGAAGATGAACGCACTGCTCGAACCGACGGTGATCGCTGAGCTATACGAAGCATCGCAGGCCGGCGTGAAAATCGATCTGATCGTGCGCGGCGTGTGCTCGCTGCAGCCCGGCGTGCAAGGGCTCTCCGAGAACATCACGGTGCGCTCGATCGTCGGGCGTTTTCTAGAACACCATCGCATCTACTACTTCTACGATGGCGGCAAGGAGCAGGTTTATCTATCGAGCGCCGACTGGATGGATCGCAATCTGTTCCGGCGCGTCGAAGTCGCATTCCCGGTCAACAACCGGCGACTGAAGCGGCGCGTGATCGCGGAAGGGCTGTCGGCGTTTCTCGGCGACAATCAGTCGGCCTGGCTGATGCAAAGCGACGGTCACTATCGCCGGCGCCGGCCGGGCAAGGCGTCGCGCAATGCGCAGATGAGTCTGCTCGGCAAGTTCTGCTCGTAGTCGCTTGCGTGCCGCGTTCAAACCTGCGCGGTTTGACAACGCGCCGTCCGATACACCGGAAAGCGCACCGTAAAGGTGCTGCCGCGCCCTTCTTCGCTCTTCACTTCGAGTTGCGCATCGTGCCGTTGCAGCACGTGCTTGACGATCGCGAGACCGAGCCCGGTGCCGCCCGTGTCGCGCGAACGGCTGCGATCGACGCGATAGAAGCGCTCCGTGAGCCGCGGGATATCGGCGGCGGGAATGCCGAGCCCGCTATCGGTGACCGAGAACACCGCATGGCCGCCCTGCGCACGCCAGCTCACCTTGATCGAGCCGCCATCCGGCGTATAGCGGATCGCGTTCGTCACCAGATTGCCGAACGCGCTGAAAATCTCGGTTTCGACGCCGGTGACGGTCAGCGCCTCGTCGGCATCGAGAACGATCTTGTGATGATCGCTGGACAGGCTTTGAGCGTCGTCGCGCAGGTGCCGCAACACCGCGCGCATGTCGATCATCTGATCGCTCGGCGGCTTGTTGTCGCCTTCGAGCTTCGCGAGCACGAGCAGATCGCTGACGATATGACGCATGCGCGACGCCTGCTGCTCCATCAGCTCAAGGTAACGCGCGCGCTCGGCTTCGCCCAACGGCAGCTCGCGCATCGTCTCGAGAAAACCGGACAGCACGGTGAGCGGCGTTTTCAATTCGTGCGACACGTTGGCGACGAAGTCACGCCGCATCGCATCGGTGCGTTCGAGCTCGGTGATGTCCTGCGACAGCACCAGCTTGCGATTGTCGCCATAAGGAAACACCTGCACCGACAGCACGTTCTGGCGCTTGGCGCCCATGCCGCGCATGATCAGCATTTCCTCGTATCGATGCGAATTCAGATAGCGCACGAAATCCGGTTGACGCACCAGATGCGTGATGTGCTGACGCAAATCGCGCTTCGCATCGAGTCCGAAGTGGCTTTCGGAAATCGCATTGCACCACTCGATCTGATCGTGATCGTCGAGCATCGCGACACCGTTCGGCGACGCCTGGATCGCCTGGATGAAACGCGAATGCTGCTGCTCGACCTGGCGCACCTGTGCGTGCCAGCGCTTCGCGAGCTTGTGCAGACGGTAGTAGATTTCGCCCCAGATGCCGGGGGCGCTCGGCACTTCGCCGTACACCGGCGCATCGAGCAGACGCCACAGACGCTGCTTGTGGAAGGTACTGAAGGCGCTCTGTGCGAGCAGCATGACGATGGCGAGAGCGAGCCCAGCCTTGACGTTCACCAGTGCGCCGACCACCGCGCACAGAACAGCAAGCAGCACGACCGACACGATGGAGCGCGCCCAGATGATGTTCATGGTCTAGCGAACGAAGAGAAAAATGCAGCGCAGTAGGGAGGTGTGGCGGCAAAGCGCAACGCTGTGCAGTGCGCCGCCGACGGCTATCAGGCGCTCTTCGCCAGCCGGTAGCCGCTGCCGCGTACCGTTTCAATCATAGCATCGCACCCCGCCGGCTTGAGAGCCGCGCGCAGGCGCTTGATATGCACGTCGACGGTACGCTCCTCGACGAACACGTGATCGCCCCACACCTGGTCGAGCAGTTGCGTGCGGCTGTGCACGCGCTCCGGGTGCGTCATGAAGAAGTGCAGCAGACGGAATTCGGTCGGGCCGAGATCGAGCTTGATCTCGCTGCCTTCCGCATGCGCGGCGACACGGTGCGTGGCCGGATCGAGCTTCAGGCCGTTGATCGCGACGACGTCTTCGGTCAACTGCGGCGCGCGGCGGCGCAGCACCGCCTTGATGCGCGCCATCAGTTCCTTCGGCGAGAACGGCTTCGTCACGTAGTCGTCGGCGCCGATCTCGAGGCCGAGCACCTTGTCCTGCTCGTCGCCGCGAGCGGTCAGCATGATGATCGGAATATGCTTCGTACGCTCGTTGTTGCGCAGATCGCGGGCGAACGAAATCCCCGATTTACCCGGCAACATCCAGTCGAGCAGCACGAGATCGGGCAGCACGTCGCTGATCAGGTTGTGCGCCTGCTCCGCGTTGTACGCGCGAATCGGGCAATGCCCGGCGTGTTGAAGATTGACCGAAATCAGTTCGGAAATGGCGGGCTCATCTTCAATGACGAGAATGCTGCTGGGCATCGGCACCTCTGTTCCTTATCTCTGGGTTAGCTGAGCGCTTCGCGCTCGAGCGCGTCGCGCGACTGGTGCCGCACGTCGGTACCCTTCACGATGTAAATGATGAATTCAGCGATGTTCTTCGCGTGGTCGCCGATCCGCTCGATCGCCTTGGCGATGAACAGGAAGTCGAGGCCCACCGAGATCGAACGCGGATCTTCGGTCATATACGAAATCAGCTTGCGCACGAACGCGCGGAATTCCTCGTCGATCGCCTTGTCGTCGCGCACGATCTGCGCGGCGGCGACCGTGTCGAGACGCGCGAACGCGTCGAGCGCGCGACGCAGGATCGACACGGCCATTTCGCCGGACAGCTTGATCTCGGCGATGTTGATCGTGCGCGATGCACCGTCTTCCATCAGACGCTTGGTACGTTTCGCGATCTTTTCGGCCTCGTCGCCGGCGCGCTCGAGGTTCGTGATGGTCTTCGAGATCGCGATCAGCAAGCGCAGATCGCGCGCGGCCGGCTGACGGCGCGCGATGATGTTGCTGCACTCTTCGTCGATCTCGACTTCCATCCTGTTCAGACGGTCTTCGGCGACGATCACCTGCTCGGCGATGTCGAGGTCGAATTCGTTGAGTGCCTGCATCGCGTTGACGATCTGCGATTCGACGAGGCCGCCCATTTCGAGCACCTTCGACGAAACGAGGTTCAGGTCGGCGTCGAACTGGCTGGACAGATGTTTATCGGACATGTCGTACTCCGTTGTATTGCCCGGCGGATCAGCCGAAGCGGCCAGTGATGTAGTCCTCGGTTTCCTTGCGGACCGGCTTGATGAAGATCTTTTCGGTGTCGCCGAATTCGATCAGTTCGCCGAGGTACATATAGGCAGTGTAGTCCGAACAGCGGGCCGCCTGCTGCATGTTGTGCGTGACGATCACGACCGTGTAGTCGCTCTTGAGTTCAGCAATCAGCTCTTCGATGCGGCCCGTCGAGATCGGGTCGAGCGCCGAGCACGGCTCGTCGAGCAGCAGCACTTCGGGGCGAATCGCGATACCGCGCGCGATGCACAGACGCTGCTGCTGGCCACCCGACAAACCATAGCCGCTCTGGCCGAGCTTGTCCTTCACTTCGTTCCACAGCGCCGCCTTCGTCAGCGCCCATTCGACGCGGTCGTCCATTTCCGAGCGCGACAGCTTCTCGAACATCTTCACGCCGAACGCGATGTTGTCGTAGATCGACATCGGGAACGGCGTCGGTTTCTGGAACACCATGCCAATGCGCGCGCGCAGCAGCGAGATGTCCTGGCGCGTGGTCAGCAGGTTTTCGCCGTCCATCACGATTTCGCCTTCCGCGCGCTGCTCCGGGTAGAGCGCGTACATCTTGTTGAAGGTACGCAGCAGCGTGGACTTGCCGCAGCCCGACGGGCCGATGAACGCGGTCACCTTACCTTCGGGAATCTGCAGATTGATGTTCTTCAGCGCGTGATACTTGCCGTAGAAGAAGTTGAGGTCCTTGACCTCGATCTTCGGACGCGACGGCGTTTGTGCGTGAGCGCTGCTTTCGGGGTCGGAGCCCGCGGGCGCGGCTGCGTGCCCGATCGGATTGAGTTGGGTTTCTGCCATGTTCATCGGATTCACTCCGCCCTTACTTGTTCGAGAAGATCGTGCGCGCGAGGATGTTCAGTCCCAGCACCGCGAGCGTGATCAGGAAGACACCGGCCCACGCGAGGGATTGCCACTGCGCGAACGGGCTCATCGCAAACTTGTAGATGGTGACCGGCAGGTTCGCGACCGGCTGGCCCATATCGACCGAGAAAAACTGGTTCGACAGCGCGGTGAAGAGCAGCGGCGCGGTTTCGCCGGCAATCCGCGCGACCCCGAGCAGCACACCGGTGACGATACCTGCGATCGACGCCTTCAGCGTGATCGACAGTACCATCCTCCACTTCGGCGTGCCGAGCGCGAACGCGGCTTCACGCATCGCGCTCGGCACGAGCTTCAGCATGTTTTCGGTGGTGCGGATCACGATCGGAATCTGCAGCAGCGCCAGCGCGAGCACGCCGGCCCAGCCGCTGAAGTGCCCCATCTTCGCGACGACGAGCGCGTAGACGAACAGACCGATGACGATCGACGGCGCCGACAGCAGGATGTCGTTGATGAAGCGGGTAATGTTCGCGAGCCAGCCTTTCTGGCCGTATTCGGCGAGATACACGCCCGCCATGATGCCGATCGGCGTGCCGATGAAGGTTGCGAGCGCGACCAGCATCAGGCTGCCGACGATCGCGTTGGCGAGACCGCCGCCGTCGGTATTCGGCGGCGGCGTCGACTGCGTGAACAGCTCGACCGACAGACCGCCGATACCGAGACGCAGCGTCGTATAGAGGATCCACACGAGCCACAGCAGGCCGAACGCCATCGCAGCAAGCGACAGCGTCAGCGCTAACGCGTTGGTCATGCGACGGCGCCCTTGCAGACGAACGCGCATCGTTTCGAGCGTCGCGGGGTCCTTCAGACCTGGCATGTTCAGAGACGGCCCGCTCATTTCGCGCCCTCCCCTTTCTCGAGACGCAGCAGCATGACTTTCGAAATCGCCAGCACGATGAATGTAATCACGAACAGGATCAGGCCGAGTTCCATCAGCGCCGACGTATGCAGGCCCGGGTCCGCTTCCGCGAACTCGTTGGCGAGCGCCGACGTGATGCTGTTGCCCGGCGAAAACAGCGAAATATTGTCGAGCAGATTGGTATTGCCGATCACGAACGTGACCGCCATCGTCTCACCCAGCGCGCGGCCGAGGCCGAGCATGATGCCGCCGATCACACCGCTCTTCGTGAACGGCAGCACGATCTTCCACATCACTTCCCACGTCGTGCAGCCGATACCGTACGCCGATTCCTTCAGCAGCACCGGCGTCACTTCGAACACGTCGCGCATCACCGCCGCGATGTACGGGATGATCATGATCGCAAGGATCACGCCCGCGCACAGAATGCCGATGCCGATCGGCGGACCCGCGAACAGCGCGCCGACGATCGGAATGCTGCCGAGCACCGCGCCGAGCGGCTTCTGGAACCACACCGCGAAGATCGGCGCGAACACGAGCAGACCCCACATGCCGTATACGATCGACGGAATCGCGGCGAGCAGTTCGATCGCGATGCCGAGCGGCCGGCGCAACCACGCGGGCGACAGTTCGGTCAGGAATAGCGCGATGCCGAAGCTAACAGGCACCGCGATGATCAGAGCGATGATCGACGTCGCGAGGGTGCCGTAGATCGGCACGAGCGCGCCAAATTGCTTGCTGGGTGGATCCCAGACCGGCGTCCACAGGAACGCGAGACCGAACTCGCGAATCGACGGCATCGATGAGATGATCAGCGATACGATGATGCCGCCGAGCAGCAACAGCGTGACGATGGCGGAAAGGCGTGCGAGGCCACCGAAGATCACATCGCCGGAGCGGCCAGGCGCTTTCTGCTGCGACCCGCTGCCAGGCGGAGTGGCCCGGCTCGTGCCGGACGCAAAATGAATATCGGACATGAGAGCCTGAGGGACCTGTTTCCAGTTGCCGGACGACACATGTCGGGCGGTCGGTGATGCGTGCGGCGCATGCCGCTTGAAAGTCACAGGCCGTCCTCACACGAGGACGGCCGGGGTGCTACAGGGCGCGGTCCCGATCGACCGCGCCCACTTACGCGCGTTACTCGGAGAGCGTCTTGCCTGCCGAATCCTTCACCTTCTGCTTCCACTGCGTGCGAATCTCCGACACGACCGATTCCGGCAGCGAGATGTAGTCCAGATCGTTCGCAGCCTGACCGCCGTTCTTGAACGCCCAGTCGAAGAACTTCAGCGTTTCCGTGCCTTGCGGTGCCTTGTCCTGCGTCGTGTGCAGCAGCACGAACGTCGCGCCGACGATCGGCCATGCGTTCTTGCCCGGCTCGTTCGTCAGAATCTGGTAGAACGACTTCGACCAGTCAGCGCCAGCAGCCGCTGCCTTGAACGTTTCGGTCTGCGGCTCAACCACTGCACCAGCTTCGTTCTTCATCGCGACGTAGTTCATGTGGTTCTGCTTCGCGTACGCCCATTCGACATAGCCGATCGCGCCCGGCAGACGCTGCACGAAAGCGGCGACGCCGTCGTTGCCCTTGCCGCCCGTGCCGGTCGGCCAGTTGACCGTCGAACCTTCACCGACCTTCGTCTTCCATTCCGGGTTGACCTTCGACAGATAGTTCGTCCAGATGAAACTGGTGCCCGAACCGTCAGCGCGACGCACCACGGCGATGTCCAGGTCCGGCAGCTTGACCTTCGGGTTCAGCGCGGCGATTGCCGGGTCGTTCCACTTCTTGATCTTGCCCAGGTAGATGTCGCCGAGCGCTTCACCCGACAGCACCAGTTCGCCCGGCTTCACACCCGGCACATTGACTGCCGGCACCACGCCGCCGACCACCGTCGGGAACTGGAACAGGCCGTCCTTGGCGAGTTCGTCGTCCTTCAGCGGAGCGTCCGAACCGGCGAAATCGACGGTCTTCGCGACGATCTGCTTCACACCGCCCGACGAACCGATACCTTGATAGTTAACCTTGCCGCCGCCGGACTTCTGATAAGCATCGGCCCACTTCGTGTAGATCGGTGCTGCGAACGTGCTGCCCGCGCCGGTGATGTCTGCGGCTTGCGCTGCGATTGCGAAGAGCGCGCCAGCGACGCCAGCGAACACGGTTTGCATCAATTTCATGAGACCTCCAAGGGGGTGTGAGCGTGTGGTGTGAGCGTGAAACTCGAACACCGCGAAGCTTAGGGTCTCTTTATGACAAAAACGTGACTGATCGTGAATCGGATGTGACAGTAATATTACCGGGTGAAAGGTGCCGGGATGGACTGATTGCGCCCGGCGCGAGGCAGGTCGCGCCGCATTATTCAAGGTAGGCGAAAAAGATGGGGCGCGAACGTTTGCGCGCTGCGTGAAGAGGGATTTTTGTGCGGGACGTGTCGATGTTTTGGCGGGTGCGCGTGAGGTTTCGCCGGGGCTCGCGATCGAGCCGAGGTTTGGGGGGAAGCCCGGCCTGATGGCGACGATCAGGCAGGCGCCGGCAAGCGATCGCCACCGCCCGCCGTCAACCCGGGAACCGATCAGGCCGTCGCTTCCCGCACGGCTTCGGCGATCGCTTCCGAATGTTGAAGCGCGTCCGCGAGGTTCTGCGCCTCCACCATCACGCGCAGTACCGGCTCGGTGCCCGAAGCGCGGATCAGCACACGACCGCGGCCGTCGAGCGCGCCTTCGGCCACCTTGATCGCGCTACGAATCGTCGCGCTGCCCTTCCAGTCCGCGCCGGGCTTCATGCGCACGTTGATCAGCTTCTGCGGGAACAGTGTGACGCCCTCGAGCAGATCGGCGAGCGATTTGCTGCTGCGCTGCATCGCCGCGAGCACGAGCAGCGCGGAGACGATTCCGTCGCCGGTCGAATGGCGATCGAGCGACAGAATGTGGCCCGAGCCTTCCGCCCCGAGTTGCCAACCGTGCTCGCGAAGCTGTTCGAGCACATAGCGGTCGCCGACCGCGGCGCGCACGAACTTAACGCCGGCGTTCTGCAGCGCGACCTCCACCGCCATGTTGGTCATCAGCGTTCCGACCGCTCCTTCTACATGGCCGGCGGTCGCGATACGGTCCTTGACCAGTACGTACAACAACTCGTCGCCATTAAACAGACGGCCGGATTCGTCGACGACCTGCAGACGGTCGGCGTCGCCATCGAGTGCGATACCGAGGTCCGCGTGGTTCGCGCGCACCGCGCGAACCAGCGCATCAGGCGCGGTCGCGCCGACGCCGTCGTTGATGTTGAAGCCGTTCGGCGAGACGCCGATCGGGATCACTTCTGCGCCGAGCTCATGGAACACATGCGGCGCGACGTCGTAGGCGGCGCCGTGCGCGCAATCGACGACGAGCTTCATGCCGCGCAGGTCGTACGCGGCCGGGAACGTGCTCTTGCAGAATTCGATGTAGCGGCCAGCGGCGTCGTCGAGACGACGCGCCTTGCCCAGTTGCTCGGAGGCCGCGCACGCAAGCGGCAGCTCGAGCTGCTCTTCGATCTGCGCTTCGACGTCGTCCGGCAGCTTGTTGCCGTCGGCCGAGAAGAACTTGATTCCGTTGTCGTAGTATGGGTTATGCGACGCGCTGATCACGACGCCCGCGGCAAGCCGCAGCGCGCGCGTCAGATAGGCGATGCCGGGTGTCGGCATCGGGCCGGCCAGCATCACGTCGACGCCGGCCGCCGAAAAGCCCGATTCGAGCGCGGCTTCGAGCATGTAGCCCGACACCCGCGTATCCTTGCCGATCAGGACTGTCGGCCGGGTGCCGGTTTTGGCCCACTGATCGGCGCCCGCGAGCACCTTGCCTGCCGCGTAGCCGAGTCGCAACACGAATTCCGGTGTGATCGGGCCTTCGCCGACCTTGCCTCGGATGCCGTCCGTTCCGAAGTAACGACGTGCCATGATTGTTCTCCCTGTTTGTGGCTGCGGGTTCAACCGTGCGCGCGGCTCTGCCTGGTTGCGTCGCGCAGGGTTGCCCATACTTTCAATGCATCGAGTGTTTGCGCGACGTCGTGTACGCGCAAAATCGCGGCGCCCCGCTCGGCCGCGCACACCGCCGCGGCGATGCTGCCGGCCACGCGCTCCGGCGCCGGCCGCCCCGTGACCGCGCCAATCATCGACTTACGCGACATGCCCGCAAGAATCGGATACGGCGCTGCGGCGCGTGGCGCCGTGTCGCGCAGATGCGCGAGCAACGCGTAGTTGTGCTCGACGACGGTCTTGCCGAAGCCGAAACCCGGATCGACGCTGATGCGCTCGCGCCCAATCCCCGCCTGCTGCAACGTCGCGACACGCTCCTCGAGGAAATGGCGGACGTCGCTGACAACGTCGCCATAGTGCGGCTCGCCGAGCTGCATGGTCTGAGGCTCACCCAGCATATGCATCACACAAAGGCCGCAGTCGCTGTCGCGCACCGCGTCGATCGCGCCGGGCATGCGGAAGCCCCAGATGTCGTTGATCAGGTCGGCGCCCGCGCTCAACGCATGACGCATCACTTCCGGCTTGTACGTATCGACCGACAACGGCACGTTCGCACCGCGCAGTTGCTCGACGAGCGGTATCACGCGCTGCAGCTCTTCGTCGAGCGGCACCGGCGGCGCGCCGGGACGCGTCGATTCTCCGCCGATATCGATGATGTCCGCGCCCTCGAGCATCATGCGCTCGGCCTGGCGCAGCGCATCGCCGCGCATCGCGTACATCCCGCCATCGGAGAAGGAATCGGGCGTAACGTTCAGGATGCCCATGACCAACGGGCGTTCAAACGTCAGCTTGAATCGGCCGCATTGCAGCGGCTCTGGAACGGGTACGGAAGAAGAATCGACTTTCGACACGTAGCAATGCTTCACTTGGAACGGATAAATGCAAAACGGGCCGGTGTGTAGCACACCGGCCCGCACTTTCTACTGGCTGCCGATCAGGCCGGCGCGGTTGCGCTGCCCGGCTTGACTTCGGTGCCCGGGCTGCCGCCCGACGAGGCGTCGCTTGCCGACGGCGGCGAGCTTTTCGGTGAACGCGGCGGACGGCCAGCCATGATGTCGTTGATCTGATCGGCGTCGATCGTCTCCCACTCCATCAATGCGGCGGTCATCGCTTCGACCTTGTCGCGGTTCCCTTCGAGCAGGCGCCGTGCGAGATTGTACTGCTCGTCCAACACATGGCGGATTTCCGCGTCGACCTTCTGCTGCGTCGCTTCCGAAATGGTCCGCGTAAAGCCGCGGCCGAACGGCGAAGCCTCGTTTTCGTCGTCGACATAGACCATCGGCCCGAGCGCGTCCGTCATGCCGAAGCGGGCAACCATTGCGCGGGCCGTCTGCGTCGCCTTGTTGAAGTCGTCCGACGCGCCGGTGCTGATCAGGTTCAGGAACAGCTCTTCCGCGACGCGGCCACCGAACAGAATGGCAAGTCGGTCGAGCAGATATTCCTTCGAGTACGTTTCGTTGTCATGCTCCGGCAACTGCCACGTGACGCCCAGCGCGCGGCCGCGCGGAATGATCGTGACCTTGTGCACCGGATCGGCCTTCGGCAACAGCTTCGCGATCACGGCGTGACCCGATTCGTGATACGCGGTAGCACGCTTCGATTCTTCGCGGATCACGGCCGACTTGCGCTCCGGCCCCATGAAGATCTTGTCCTTTGCGTCCTCGAAGTCCGTCATTTCGACGATGCGCTTGCCGCGGCGCGCCGCGAATAGTGCTGCCTCGTTGACGAGATTCGCGAGATCGGCGCCCGAGAAACCCGGCGTGCCGCGCGCGATCACTGCCGCATCAACGTCGTTCGAGATCGGCACCTTGCGCAGGTGCACCTTCATGATGTGCTCGCGGCCGCGAATATCGGGCAGACCCACGTACACCTGACGGTCGAAACGGCCCGGACGCAAGAGCGCCTTGTCGAGCACATCCGAACGGTTCGTCGCGGCGATCACGATGACGCCCGAGTTCGCCTCGAATCCGTCCATTTCGACGAGCATCTGGTTCAGCGTCTGTTCGCGCTCGTCGTTACCGCCGCCCATGCCGGCGCCGCGATGACGACCGACTGCGTCGATTTCGTCGATGAACACGATACACGGCGCGTGCTTCTTGGCCTGCTCGAACATGTCGCGCACACGAGCCGCGCCGACACCGACGAACATTTCGACGAAGTCCGAGCCCGAAATACTGAAGAACGGCACCTTCGCCTCGCCGGCGATAGCGCGCGCGAGAAGCGTCTTACCCGTTCCCGGCGGGCCAACGAGCAGCACGCCGCGCGGAATACGACCACCGAGCTTCTGGAATTTCTGCGGATCGCGCAGGAAGTCGACGAGTTCCGACACTTCTTCCTTGGCTTCGTCGCAACCGGCGACGTCGGTGAAATTGATTGCGTTGTTGTTCTCGTCGATCAGTCGCGCGCGCGACTTTCCAAACGAGAAGGCCCCGCCTTTGCCGCCCCCCTGCATCTGTCTCATCATGTAGAACCAGAAACCGATGATCAGGATCGTCGGCCCGAGGTAATACAGCACGGACATCAGTGCATTGGGTTCGTCGTCAGCCTTGCCGCTCACCTGTACGCCATACTTCATCAGATCGCCGACCATCCAGATGTCGCCGGGCGACACGATCTGGTACTTCTGGCCGTCTGCTGGAGTGACCGTGAGGTTCCGCCCCTGGACAATGACGTTCTTGACTTTGCCGTTCTTCGCGTCGTCCATGAACTGCGAATAGGAAACACCTTCCTGGACACGGGGCTTGTCGAACTGCTTGAACACCGTAAACAGCACCAGTGCGATCACCAGCCACACTGCTGCTTTCGAAAACATATTGTTGTTCAAAGCACCACTCCTTCACTTAGACGGGCGCCTACATTTGCCTTGCGGCACCACTAAAGCATTCTAATCCAGTCCGCAGACCCCTGCCATAACGTTTCACTACCACGAAAATAGGTAGCGGCCCGGCTCGACGCCAGTCTCCAACGCATCGGGCTCGTTATTGGCAGAGGTGAAAAATGGATCGCCGCACCCCTATGCGGGACGCTTCAAATGCTTACCCAAAATAAATGTTTCTGACGATTTATCCCGCGACGCCTTCGGCTTGCGGGCCGCCACCACCTTGAATTGGCGCTTGAACTTTTCGACAATCTGACTATAACCGCTGCCGTGAAAGCATTTGACTAAAAGGGCACCATCCGATTTCAGGTGATTTTGCGTGAATTCCAGTGCGAGATCGCATAAGTGCTCGATCCGCGCCGCATCCGCGATCGCCACGCCAGACAGGTTGGGCGCCATATCCGAAATTACAAGGTCTACCTGGCGCGCACCGACCAATTCTTCGAGCTGGACCAGTACCGAGTCTTCGCGGAAATCACCTTGGATGAAGTGCACGTCGGCCACGGGCTCCATTGGCAGAATGTCTAGAGCGATGATCGTGCCGTCGATGCCACCTTCGCGCTCCAGGTTGCGCTGCGAGCCACCCGCGAGCTTGTTGCGCGCGTACTGGCTCCAGCTGCCCGGCGACGAACCCAGATCGACGATCACCTGCCCCGGACGGATCAGCTTGTCCTGCTCGTCGATTTCCTTCAGCTTGTAGGCCGCTCGGGCGCGATAGCCTTCCCGCTGCGCCATTTTGACGTACGGATCGTTGATGTGGTCATGCAGCCACGCGGTGTTGAACTTGTTTTTTGCCATTAAAGATTGAACTGTTGCTGCGTCGGGTCGCGCTTTAGGGGATAATACGCGGTTAATTCGCGCGGCCACCGCCACACTGGCGGCTATCCGCGATTCTGTTGTTCTGACGCGCGCCCTGCCGAATCAAGCCGCCCGAATCGCTCGGACAAAACGCAGGAGCCGCCATTTTAGTCGAGTCTCCCACTTTCCATGCCAGCCCTCAAAGTCTCTTCCGACCAACGCGCCGAGTTGCGCTCCCAGGCACATGCGCTCAAACCGGTCGTGCTCGTCGGGGCCGAAGGCTTGACCGACGCTGTGCTCACCGAAATCAAGGTGCATCTCGCGGCACACCAGCTGATCAAAATCCGCGTGTTCGGCGATGAGCGCGACGAACGCATCGCCATCTACGAAGAAATCTGCGACACCCTGTACGCGGCGCCGATCCAGCATATCGGCAAGCTGCTCGTGATCTGGAAGCCCGAATCGGCACAGCCCGCGGCAAAAGCGAAGCGCGGCGCGTTGCCGAGCGCCCGCGAAGCGGCAGCCGAAGAAGCCCGGCCGGCCAAGGGGCGCGCGCCGCGCGTCGTCAAGGTCGTCAAGCCGACCGACGTGCCGATGCGCAAGCCGCGAGCCAAAGCGGTGCTGGTGCGCGGCAATGAACGCGTGACGCAGGGTGGCAACATCAAGCGTGCGAAGAAGCGTCAAACCAGCGCGAAGCGCTCGCATCAGTCGAAGTAGGAGAACATGCGGCCACGGTGCGGACCGACTCCGCACCGCGCGACTGAATCGCAGTTGGCCACCGGATTTCGCGACGATTAGCCGCGACTCGACGCTCATCGCGGGCATCGGCACCAACCCGCGGCAATAGCGCGGCGTCACACCACTAGCCATCAGAGTCACCCGCGAACTTCAGCCAGCCACCTTCCTCGCAACATCGCGCGCGCCCTCTTCGTCGGCCGCCACACCAACACGCGACGGCAGCAGCCACACGAGCGCAAGACCCAGCAGGCTCTCGATCAGATAGAACAGACTCGACACGCCATGCAGGATGCCGAATCGCGTCGCATAAACGGAATGCCCGACGTCGCTGCCCGCCTCCACCGCGGCGACGCGCATCGCGTTCATGAACGGCTGCAACGCGAAATAGCCAACAAGCACGCATCCGAGCATACCGGCGAGCAGCCAGCGCAAGCGGCGATACTCGCCACTGCCGCGCCGCACGAGCAGATTGGCGAGACCGAGCAGCAAAATGCCGCACACGACGCCAATCACACCCTGAACCCGAAACAGCTGCGCGGCAACGGCACCCGCCGTCATCCGGTCGAGCGTCGTGAATAGCACGGGCGCGACCGCGTAGCCGATAGTCAACAGACTACCGACCCACGCGACCGTCAACAGGCGGAAAAAACGATGCGGCATCAGAGACACCGGCGTCACCCTCAGATGTAGCTGACCGCGATGATTTCGTATTCGCGCACGCCGCCAGGCGCCTGCACCGACGCGACATCGCCTTCCGACTTGCCGATCAGCGCGCGCGCAATCGGCGAGCTGATCGAGATCAGGCCGTGATCGATGTCTGCTTCGTCATCGCCGACGATCTGGTATTTGACCGACGCGCCCGACGCGAGGTCCTCGAGCTCGAGCGTCGCGCCGAACACCACGCGCCCGTCCGCTTCCACTTGCGACGGATCGATCACCTGCGCGCCCGCGAGCTTCGACTCGATTTCGGCGATGCGGCCTTCGATGAAGCCCTGCTTTTCCTTCGCAGCGTCGTATTCCGCGTTTTCCGACAGATCGCCCTGGGCGCGCGCTTCCGCGATCGAGTTGATCACGGCCGGACGTTCAACCGATTTCAGGCGCTGCAATTCATCGCGCAGCATGTCTGCGCCGCGCTTCGTCAATGGAATAGTGCTCATAAACAACTCTGGAGGCAAAAAACGGCCATAAAAAAAATCACCGCGGTTAAGTGCATTCCGCGAAAGCCGCCGCCCGTGCACAGACCCGGGCCGCAGCACCTGCGGAACGCCGCTTAACCGCGGCACTTACATCTTGGACAGGAAGTCGAAGCCCTAGTTTAGGCGAGCATGGAGTCCTTGTAAATCATAGACTTCCAGGTTCTTCAGATAGCGAAGACCCTCCACCGCCGCGCGCGCGCCCGACATCGTCGTGTAGTACGTGACCTTGTTCGCCTGCGCGCTCATGCGGATCGAGCGGGAATCGGCGATCGCCGCGCGCGTTTCGTCGACCGTCGTGAAGACGAGCGCGATCTCGCCGTTCTTGATCATATCGACGATGTGCGGACGGCCGTCCTTCACCTTGTTGACGACCTTGACCGGCACGCCGGCCGCTTCGATCGCGGCAGCCGTGCCCTTGGTCGCGACGATCGGATAGCCGAGCTCGTGGAGCATGCGCGCGACTTCGACTGCCTTCGGCTTGTCGGCGTCCATCACGGTCAGGAGCACCGTGCCCGATTCCGGCAGACGCGAACCCGCCGCGAGCTGCGACTTGAACAGCGCCTCGCCGAACGTCTGGCCGACGCCCATCACTTCGCCGGTCGAACGCATTTCAGGTCCGAGCACCGGGTCGACCGCCGGGAACTTGACGAACGGGAACACTGCTTCCTTCACGCTGAAGTACGGCGGTTCGACTTCCTTCGTCACGCCTTGCGCTGCGAGCTTCTGGCCGACCATCGCGCGCGCCGCGATCTTCGCGAGCGGCAGGCTGGTCGCCTTCGACACGTACGGCACCGTGCGCGACGCGCGCGGGTTCACTTCGAGCACATAGATGATGTCGTCCTTCGAACCGTCAGCCCGCGGTACCTGCTGGATCGCGAACTGCACGTTCATCAGTCCGATCACATTCAGCGCCTTCGCCATCGCGGCGGTCTGGCGCTTCAGTTCGGCGACCGTCGCCTTCGACAGCGAATACGGCGGCAGCGAGCAGGCCGAGTCGCCCGAGTGCACGCCCGCCTGTTCGATGTGCTCCATCACGCCGCCGATGAACACGGCCTCGCCATCCGAAATGCAATCCACGTCGCATTCGATTGCGTCGTTCAGGAAGCGATCGAGCAGCACCGGCGAGTCGTTCGACACCTTGACGGCCTCGCGCATATAGCGTTCGAGGTCGCGCGGCTCGTGGACGATTTCCATCGCGCGGCCGCCCAGCACGTACGACGGACGCACGACGAGCGGATAGCCGATTTCGTCGGCGAGCTTCAGCGCTTCGTCTTCGGCGCGCGCGGTGCGGTTCGGCGGCTGACGCAGACCGAGCGCTTGCAGCAGCTTCTGGAAGCGCTCGCGGTCTTCGGCCGCGTCGATCATGTCCGGCGACGTACCGATGATCGGCACGCCGTTCGCCTCGAGATCGAGCGCGAGCTTCAGCGGTGTCTGGCCGCCGTACTGCACGATCACGCCGACCGGTTTTTCCTTGTCGACGATTTCGAGCACGTCTTCGAGCGTCAGCGATTCGAAGTAAAGACGGTCGGAGGTGTCGTAGTCGGTCGAAACGGTTTCCGGGTTGCAGTTGACCATGATTGTTTCATAGCCGTCCTCGCGCATCGCGAGCGCGGCATGCACGCAGCAGTAGTCGAACTCGATACCCTGGCCGATCCGGTTCGGGCCACCGCCCAGCACCATGATCTTCTTGTTGCTGGTCGGATTCGCTTCGCACTCTTCCTCGTAGGTCGAGTACATGTACGCGGTCCTGGTCGCGAACTCAGCCGCACAGGTATCGACGCGCTTGTACACCGGACGCACGTTCAGCTCGATACGGCGCGCGCGCACGTCCGCCGGCTTCGCGCCGAGCAGCTTGCCCAGACGACGATCCGAGAAGCCGCTCTGCTTCAGATACTTCAACTCTTCTTTCGTGAGGCTCGCGAGCGTGTGGCCCGTCAGCGCCTTTTCCTTCAGCACGATCTGTTCGATCTGCGCGAGGAACCACGGGTCGATCGCGGTCTCCTCGAAGATCTCTTGCGCGCTCATGCCGACACGGAACGCGTCGCCGACATACCAGATGCGATCCGGACCGGCTTCGCCGATCTCGCGGATGATCTCGTCGCGATTGGTGGTCTTTTCGTCGAGACCGTCGACGCCGACTTCGAGGCCGCGCAGCGCTTTCTGAAACGACTCCTGGAACGTGCGGCCGATCGCCATGACTTCGCCGACCGATTTCATCTGCGTGGTCAGGCGCGAATCGGCTTCACGGAATTTCTCGAACGCGAACCGCGGGATTTTCGTGACGACGTAGTCGATCGTCGGTTCGAACGACGCCGGGGTCTGGCCGCCGGTGATTTCGTTCTTGAGTTCATCCAGCGTATAGCCGACAGCGAGCTTTGCCGCGACCTTCGCGATCGGGAAGCCGGTTGCCTTGGACGCCAGCGCCGACGAGCGCGACACGCGCGGATTCATTTCGATCACGATCATCCGGCCGTCATTCGGATTGATCGAGAATTGCACGTTCGAGCCGCCCGTGTCGACGCCGATCTCGCGCAGCACCGCGAGCGATGCGTTACGCAGGATCTGGTATTCCTTGTCGGTCAGCGTCTGCGCTGGCGCGACCGTGATCGAGTCGCCGGTGTGGATGCCCATTGGGTCGAGGTTTTCGATCGAGCAGACGATGATGCAGTTATCCGCCTTGTCGCGGACCACTTCCATCTCGTACTCTTTCCAGCCGAGCAGCGACTCTTCGATCAGCAGTTCGCGCGTCGGCGACAGGTCGAGACCGCGCTTGCAGATCTCTTCGAATTCGTCGCGGTTGTACGCGATACCGCCCCCCGAGCCGCCCAGCGTGAACGACGGACGGATAACGACCGGATAGCCGCCGCTGCCAGTTTCCGCGGCGATCTTCGCCTGCACCTGCAGCGCTTCTTCCATCGAATGCGCGGTGCCCGATTTGGCCGAACCGAGGCCGATCCTGGTCATCGCGTCCTTGAACTTCTGGCGGTCTTCCGCCATGTCGATCGCTTCCGGCGATGCACCGATCAGCTCGACCTCGTACTTCGCCAGCACGCCGTGCGCGTGCAGATCGAGCGCGCAGTTCAGCGCGGTCTGGCCGCCCATCGTCGGCAGGATCGCGTCCGGGCGCTCCTTCGCGATGATGCGCTCGACCACTTCCCACGTGATCGGCTCGATGTAAGTCACGTCGGCCGTGTTCGGGTCGGTCATGATCGTCGCCGGATTGCTGTTGACGAGAATGACCTTGTAGCCTTCCTCACGCAGCGCCTTGCATGCCTGCGCGCCCGAATAGTCGAACTCGCACGCCTGGCCGATGATGATCGGACCCGCGCCGATGATGAGGATGCTCTTGATGTCTGTCCGCTTCGGCATAACGCTCTCGCTAATGTATTCCTGAATTCTTTCCGTCGGCGCGCGCAGTTTTGAGAATGCGCGCGCTGTTTCGCAGCGTGCCCGCAGCGTGGAGCCGCCGGCCGCAGCGGCCGCCGCGAGCCGTCTCCGGCTGGTCTTTGCGGCCGGCCTTACTGCTTCAAGCCGCTGCGCTGTTGCCGGCCTTCTGCGCGTCCATCAGCGCGGTGAAGCGGTCGAACAGGTACGCGATATCGTTCGGACCGGGCGACGCTTCCGGGTGGCCCTGGAAGCAGAACGCCGGCTTGTCGGTCAGCGTGAAGCCCTGCAGCGTGCCGTCGAACAGCGAAACGTGGGTCACGCGCGCATTGGCGGGCAGCGTGTCGGCATCGACCGCGAAGCCGTGGTTCTGCGACGTGATCACCACGCGGCCGTCTTCGAGATCCTTGACCGGATGATTCGCACCGTGGTGGCCGGTCTTCATCTTCATGGTCCTGGCGCCGACCGCGAGGCCCATGATCTGGTGGCCGAGGCAAATACCGAAGGTCGGGATGCCACGCTCGATGAACTCCTTCGTCGCCGCGATCGCGTAGTCGCACGGTTCCGGGTCGCCGGGGCCGTTCGACAGGAACACGCCGTCCGGGTTGAGCGCGAGCGCGTCAGCGGCGCTCGATTGCGCCGGCAGCACGGTGACATGGCAGCCGCGCTCGGCCAGCATGCGCAGGATGTTCTGCTTGACGCCGTAGTCGAATGCGACCACCCGGTACTTCGGCGCCTTCTGCTCGCCGTAGCCCGTGCCCAGACGCCATTCAGTTTTGGTCCACTCGTAGGTTTCCTGGGTCGACACGACTTTCGCGAGGTCCATGCCCGCAAGGCCCGGGAACGAGCGTGCGAGTTCGATGGCCTTGGCTTCGTCGTCGGAACCAGCGAGGATCGCGCCGTTTTGCGCGCCTTTGTCGCGCAGTACGCGGGTCAGCTTGCGGGTGTCGATGCCGGCGATCGCGACCACGCCTTCGTCCTGCAGATATTGGGGGAGCGTGCGCTCCATGCGGAAGTTTGACGCGAGAACCGGCAGATCACGGATGATCAGGCCGGCGGCATGGACTTTCGTCGCTTCGACGTCTTCGGCGTTCACGCCGACGTTGCCGATATGCGGGTACGTGAGGGTCACGATCTGGCGCGCGTAGCTCGGGTCAGTCAGGATTTCCTGATAGCCGGTAATGGCGGTGTTGAACACGACTTCACCGATGGTATGCCCGGGGGCGCCGATCGAATAACCACGAAAGACCGTGCCGTCGGCGAGCGCGAGCAAAGCGGGAGAAAATGACGGCAACACGGGAGACTCCTTGGGGGAACACCCTGTTGCCACCTGTCGATCCGATTGCAAGCCGCAGCGAAACACATGCTGGATGCGCGCGCAGACTCGCTCGCGAGCTGCCGGTGACGCTGCAAGGGGCGCGATGGTCCAATGTGTGGACGACTCGGCTGGGTGCGGGGCCCTTCTTGCTACGCCAATGGCGCGCGGCGGATGAACGGTATGGGGGAGGTAGGCGCTAGGGTGCGGGTTGATAAGCTCAAACCTTGAAATTATAGCCTGAATCCGCCCTTCCCTCCAAATCCGAGATAGGACACGAACCCCGGACGGCCTGTCGGGCGGACGATCAAAGCCTTGCCAGGCGGCGGAGCGAGATCTTTGCCACGCACTTCCATACGGCTCGAGGGCACGACGTTGGCGGGAACGGAACAGCCGTGGCGGCCCGTACCTCCGATGCAAGAGCCGACGCGCCGCCGCTCAAGCCTCCTGTTTCGCGCGCATCTCGGCCGACTGGGCAAGTTGCCGACCGGGCAACACGTACCAGATCGCGCTCAGCACCTGCAGCGCGACGAGGATTTCCCACGCGCTCAGATGCGCGACCACCGGGTAATGCCCGCCGCTGGCCGGCCAGTGCGACAGCACCGCGCCGACGCCGATCTGAAAACCGAAGATCAGCAGAAAAATGATCAGCGTCAGCGTCGTGTTGACCCGCCCGTTCATCTGCGGCGGGAAATGCCGCGCCATCACCGCATAACTCAAAATGCCGGTGCCGCCGAAGATCCCGTAGGCGGCCCACAGCAGGCTTGCCGGCAACGGCGCGTTGAACATGATCAGCATCTGCGTCAGCACGTACAGCGCCATGCCGATGCCGCAGAACGCGTGCAGCGAGATGCCGCGCCGCTCGAGGCTACGCGCGGCCGCGCCGAACCCAACGCAGCCGGCCATCATCGCGAAGCCGAGAATCGACACGAGCGCCGCCGCCCGGCGTGGCTCGAAGCCTTGTACATCGCGCAGCCATGCTCCGACCCACAACGACTGCATCGCGTAAAAAACGCCTTGCGTAACGACCGAAAACGACGCGATTTTCCAGAACGCCGCGCTGCGCAAGATGTGCCACGTGCCCTTGAACTGCGCGACGAGGTTCGCCTGACGATGCGTTTCGCGCGCGTCCGGCGCGAGCGTCCATTGTGCGAGCGCGACCATCACCGTCAGTACGCCGAGCCCGACGCAGACCGGGCGCCAACCGGAGAAACCGAGCACCCAGGTGAGCGGCGAGCCGACCATCACGCCACCGAACCCACCGATCGCCATCACGAGCCCGTTCATTAATGGCAGACGCGCCACCGGAAAATGCTGCGCGAGCGCCTTGAACGCGGCGCCGAGACACACGGACACGCCGACGCCGATCAGCAACCGCCCGACCATCATCATGCCGAGACTGTGCGCGGCGCCGAATACCCAGATGCCGAGCGCGGCAAAAATCAGCGTGGCAGCCGTCACGCGACGTGCGCCGAAGTGGTCGAGCAGCACGCCGGCGGGGATCTGCGCGCCCGCGAAACCGAGGAAATACAGACTGGTTAGCACACCCAGATCGGCGGCGGACAGACCGAGATCGCGCGTGATGAACGGCGCGAAACCGACATTGACGCCACGAAACACGTAAGAGACGAAGTAGCCGGCGGAAAAAAGCAGAAAGACGCGCAGTCGGGTCGACGACATAAATCAGGAAGTAAGCCTGGAAATGATCTCAAGAACCTCGCCTGAGGTTCGGACGGATCGGGACAGGACGGCACCGAACGGCCAATGTGACCGAAGCACGAACAATAAAGTAAATACGGCCAACCCGCAGGAATCGTCCGCGCAATGAAAAACGCCGTCACCCTAAGCGGACGGCGTTGCATGAACACGGTGCGTGATCGGAGCGCAATCCATGCGCTGCCCCCGCAACGCATGTGGTCACTACCGTGGGAGCCGCTATTGGTCTATTTACCCTTCTTCTTCGCGTTGGCCGCGATCTTCGGGCGGCTCTCTGCCGCGGCCTTCGACGCCTTGCCGGGCACCGAGGCCGACACCTTCTCGACCTTGCCCTTGGTGGCAATGGGCGCCGCCGGCTTGTCACCCTTGCCGCCCGGCTCGGAGACCTTGACGATGGCTGAATGGCCGCGCCCTTTCTTCTTATCGTAGCGCGAATAGCCGTGTGAGTCTGCGGCACGGACGCCAATCTTCTGCACGCTGCCGCCTTGCACGTCGGCGGCGATTTTTTCAGGACCTGGCTCGTTCGGCACCGACTTGCCGACCGGCACGTGCAGCACGACGACCTGACCGCGCGAAACCTGATCGCGATGCGTCTTGTTCCACGCTTTCAACTGACCGACCGACACGCCATAGCGCAGCGCGATGGCGGCCATCGACTGATTGCGGCGCACGCGGATCAGCATCTTGCGCGTGTCGGGGACGTCGGGCTCCATCGCGAGCACCGCGCTCTCGGCAACGTCGGCGCTGATGTCCTCGTCGTCGTCCGAGCCGCGCGGCACGACGATCGTCGAGCCCGGCTTCAGGCGCATGCCGACGGGAATCTTGTTCACCTCCATCAGCGTGTCGGCGTCGACGCCGATTTTCTGCGCGATCGCCGCGGGCGTCGCGCGTTCGTCGACCGTGTAGGTGGTCCAGGACGACAGCGAGCCCGAGTACGTTTTCAGATTGCGCTCGAACGCGGACGCGTTGTCGAACGGCAACAGGATCTGCGGCTGCGTCGCGCCGAGAATCACCGGCTTCTTGAACGACGGGTTCAGCGAACGGAACTCGTCCGTCGACATATTCGCGAGCCGCGCGGCGATGTCGACGTCGATGTCGTGCGAGGTCGTCACGGTCACGAAGTACGGGTGATTCGGAATAGACGGCAGCGTGAGCCCGTACATCTGCGGGTTCATCACGAGGTTTTTGACCGCCTGCAGCTTCGGCACGTAGTTGCGCGTTTCGCTCGGCATACGCAGGCTCAGGTAGTCGGTCGGCAGACCCGCCGCCTCGTTACGCGCGATCGCGCGCTGCACGTTGCCCTCGCCCCAGTTATACGCGGCGAGGGCGAGTTGCCAGTCGCCGAACATGTCGTGCAGGTTCGACAGGTAGTCGAGCGCGGCGCTGGTCGACGCGAGCACGTCGCGGCGCTCGTCCTGCCACATGTTCTGCTTCAGGTTGTAAGTGCGACCCGTGCCCGGCATGAACTGCCACATACCAGCCGCCTTGGCGACCGACAAAGCCTGCGGGCTATACGCAGATTCGATGAACGGCAGGAGCGCGAGCTCGGTCGGCATATGGCGAGCCTCGAGCTCCTCGACGATGTGATACAGGTATTTCTGCGAGCGCTCGGTCATGCGCTGCACGTAATCGGGACGCTGTAGATACCAGTTGAGCTGCATGTCGACGAGGTCGCTCTGCAGGTCCGTCATCTGGAAGCCACGACGAATGCGGCCCCACAGATCGGCGTCCTGACTCGTCAACTGATTGACGGAGCTCTGGTCGACATTGATGGTTTCTTTAGCGGTGGCGTTCTTGCGAAGGGCGTCGGCTACGGCTTGCTGGCTGGCGGAGTTATTGGCGGTGTTCGTCGTCGGTCCCTGGCTCGCGCACGCGGCGAGTGTCAGGACCAATAACGCACTTAAGATGAATCGCATGAACGTCTCGGTTTCCACAAGGGGCTGGAATTTGCAGCCGATAGTACGAAACGTCAACGTTTCCGTCAATCGGAAAATCGAGAAAAAAATCAACCAAATCTTGGGCTTGGCGAATTCTTCCGATTCATCGCGTGAAGAAGCGCCGAATGCCCTCCGGATCAACGGAAGCGGTTCTTCCATTCGCGCATCAACGTGAAGGCTTTCAGCCGGTCGGACACCGTCTCGTGCAATTGTGCTTCAAGGTTCGATTGGATCGCCGGCTCGCCGGCTCGCAGGAACGGATTGACCGCGCGCTCGTGCGCGATCGTGGTCGGCAATGTCGGCTGACGGCGGGCGCGTAGCTCGTTCGCCTTGTCGCGCCACGCTTGCAGTTCGGCGTTGTGCGGCTCGCAAACGAGCGCGAAGCGAATGTTCGACAGCGTGTATTCGTGCGCGCAATGCACTTCGGTTGCGCCGGGCAGCGCGGCGAGTGCATCGAGCGAGTTCAGCATCTGCTGCGGCGTGCCTTCGAAAAGGCGCCCGCAGCCGCACGCGAACAGCGTGTCGCCACAAAATACGTGCGGCGTGCCGCGCGAATCGGCCGCCTGGAAATAAGCAATGTGTCCGCTCGTGTGGCCGGGAACGTCGAGCACGCTGAATTCGAGTGCGGGTGCCGCGATCGTCACGTGATCGCCGTTTTTGAGACGATGCGTCAGGTGCGCGATCGCTTCGCCGGCGGGGCCATAGACCGGCACGTCCTGCCCGTTCAGCAGATCGGCCACCCCGCCGACGTGGTCTTGATGATGGTGCGTGAGTAAAATAGCGCTCAGCCGCCAGCCTTGTTGGGCCAGACAGGCGCGCACTGGGGCGGCTTCGCCCGGATCGACGACGACCGCGTGGTGTCCGTCGGCAATGATCCAGATGTAATTGTCTTCAAACGCCGGGACCGATACGTACTCGAGCGCATTCATAGGCGACGCATTTTTAATATGACTGACCGAGCGATTATAGACTGGCCCGCCTGGACCGATTCGCCGCCAGGCCGCTACGTGCTCGACTGGGAGCAAACCCAGCTCGACCGCGTGGTGTCGGACATGTTCGGCTATCATGCGCTGCAACTCGGCCTGCCGCAGCTTGACGCGCTGCGCGAGAACCGCATGCCGTGCCGCGGCCTCGTGCTCGACGCGGCGAGCGGCGCGAGCGCGCCGTACACGTATCCGCGCTCGGCACGTCGTGGCAGCGCGAGCGGCATCAGCGGCGCGGGCATAGCTGGCGGCGACAATCCCGCGAATGCCGCGTCAGGCGCCCTTGGTCTGCACGCGCCGGCCGGGCGCAGCGCGGTCTGGTGCGACCTGCTCGATCTGCCTTTCGAAGCGCAAAGCGTCGACCTGCTCGTGATGCCGCACACGCTCGAATTCACCAGCGACCCGCACCGGCTGCTGCGCGAAGCCGAACGCGTACTGGTGCCCGAAGGCCAGCTGATCATCCTCGGCTTCAACTCGTTGTCGCTGTGGGGCGTACGGCAGTCGATCGGCAAGATGACAGGCCGCCCGTTCGTGCCCGCCGCCGTCGACCTGATCGCGTTCACGCGCCTGAAGGACTGGATCAAGCTGCTCGGCTTCGACCTTGAACGCGGACGCTTCGGATGCTATCGTCCGCCGCTCGCGAGCGATCAATGGCTCGCGCGTTACGGCTTCATGGAAGCCGCCGGCGACCGCTGGTGGCCGATTTTCGGCGCCACCTACATGATCAAGGCGATCAAGCGCGTGCGCGGCATGCGCCTCGTTGGGCCGCTGAAAGTTAAAAAGCCCGTCCTCGCAGCGGGTCTCGCGCCCGCCACCCCGAACACACGTAACCATAGCGAATGACTCCGGATCACATCGACATCTATACCGACGGCGCCTGCAAGGGCAATCCCGGCCCTGGCGGCTGGGGCGCGTTGCTGCGCTTCGGCAGCCAGGAAAAAGAACTGTTCGGCGGCGAGGCCAACACGACCAACAATCGCATGGAGCTGATGGGCGTGATTTCCGCGCTCGAGGCGTTGAAGCGCCCGTGCAAGGCGATCGTGCACACCGACTCGCAGTACGTACAGAAGGGCATCAGCGAGTGGATTCACGGCTGGAAGAAGAAAGGCTGGGTCACCGCGGCGAAGCAGCCGGTCAAGAACGCCGATCTGTGGAAGCGGCTCGATGCGCTCGTCGCGCAACACGAGGTGGAATGGCGCTGGGTGCGCGGCCACAACGGACATCCGGAAAACGAACGCGCCGATCAGTTGGCCAATCGCGGCGTGGCATCGCTCGCGCAGTTGTAAGGAGACTGCGCGCGTCAGCAACGACGCGCAGCGCCCTCTCCACTTTTTTCTGCAATTTTTTCGAAGCTGGCTAATCCGACATGCGTCAACTGATCCTCGATACCGAAACGACCGGCCTGAACGCCCGCGGCGGCGACCGGATTCTCGAACTGGGTTGCGTCGAACTGGTGAACCGCCGGCTGACCGGCAACAACCTGCACTTCTATATCAACCCGGAGCGCGATAGCGATCCGGGCGCACTCGCGGTGCACGGCCTCACCACGGAATTTTTGAGCGACAAGCCGAAGTTCGCCGAGATCATCGACCAGTTCCGCGACTTCATCCAGGACGCGGACCTGATCATCCACAACGCGCCCTTCGACATCGGCTTCCTCGACGCCGAGTTCGCGCTGCTCGGTCTGCCGCCGGTGAACACGCACTGCGGCGAGATCATCGACACGCTCGCGCAAGCCAAGCAGATGTTCCCCGGCAAGCGCAATTCGCTCGATGCGCTGTGCGACCGCTTCGGCATCAGCAATGCGCACCGCACGCTGCACGGCGCGCTACTCGACTCGGAACTGCTCGCAGAAGTCTATCTGGCGATGACGCGCGGCCAGGAAAGCCTCGTCATCGACATGCTTGGTGAAGCGCAGACCGGCGGCGATACGCACGCGCCGCGCGTCGCGCTCGACTTGCTGGAACTGGTCGTGATCGCTGCGAGCGACGTCGAAAGCGCCGCGCACGAAGCGGTGCTCGACGGTCTCGACAAAGCAATCAAAGGTATCAGCGTCTGGCGTACTGAACCCGCGCCCGCAACGGATGAGCAAACTGCTTGAAAAAGACTGGACGTACCCGGAAATCCCTGACATAATTTGACTCTCTTCGGGTGGTTAGCTCAGCGGTAGAGCACTGCCTTCACACGGCAGGGGTCACTGGTTCGATCCCAGTACTACCCACCAGATTCTTGGTGTGTCGATCACCGAAGACAAAAGGGCTTACGTAGCAATGCGTAAGCCCTTTTTCTATTTGCCGGCAATTCTTCGCGTGCGCCATCCGAGGTACTGCTGGCCGTAGAACCACGTCGTTCCGTAGGTTGGCGAGCGCCCCGCCTTGTTGCTATATTCGGCGAACGGGCATTCGCCCGATCCGGCTCCGTCCGGTTTCTCCATCTTGAACCATCTCAGGGAGGCGCCACATGTTCGCAGTGCATCGCGCATTCCCTCGCATGGTGTCGCGACCGTCGGCCCGTCCGCCACGACCGATGAGGCCATAAAGCCGCCGCGTCGTCGCTGATGCTGGGGCGCCTCGACAGGCGCGCCGCGTTCATTCCGGACAGTCCGTTGTTCCGTTGCCGTTGCCTGCCGTCGCGTTCCCGCGCGGATTCCGGCCTCCGCTGGCTGTCTACCCTTTTTCGTTTCTGACTGGAACCTCGGCGCGCTCGTGCGTCGCCGGGTCGAAAGCAAATGGCCAACAGAAAACTCGACTTTCGCGGACAAGCCTTCAAGGATGTCCTCGGCTTCACCTTCCGTCACTGGGCACAACAGCCGTGGCGCATCGTCGTGATCACGGCGCTCGCGCTGCTCACAGCGGGCGCCGACATCCTGACGCCGGTCTTCGCCGGACGTCTCGTCGACGCGATCGCTGCCGGTCCGGCATCGTCGGCGCCCGTCTGGCACCACGCGCTCGATGCCTTCGGCGTGCTTGCCGCGCTTGGCCTCGCCGTGACCCTGCTACGCCAGGGCGTGTACTTCAACATCATCCGCTTCACGCTGAAGATGATGAGCGAGATCGCCGCGCGCGCGTTTCATCGCGTGCAGCGCTTTTCGACCGACTGGCACGCGAACAGCTTCGCTGGCTCGACCGTGCGCAAGATCACGCGCGGCATGTGGGCGCTAGACCTGCTGAACGATACGCTGCTGATCGCGCTGCTGCCATCGCTCGTGATGCTGGCCGGTGCGACCGCGCTGCTTGGTTGGCGCTGGCCGATGATGGGCGTCGTCGTCGGCATCGGCTCGCTGCTGTACATCGGCGTGACCGTGACGGTGTCGCTCGGCTTCGTCGCGCCATCCGCGCGTCTCGCGAACGCCTGGGACACGCGCATGGGCGGCGCGCTCGCCGATGCGGTCAGCTGCAACGGCGTCGTCAAGGCGTTCGGCGCGGAAGCGCGCGAGGAAGCGCGCCTCGCGCACGTGATCGGCAAATGGCGGCAGCGCACGCGCCGCACGTGGGTGCGCGGCACGCTCAACGGCGGCCTCCAGGGCGGCATGCTGGCCGCGATCCAGGCCGCGATTCTGGGCGTGGCGCTGCTGCTGTGGGCGCGCGGCGAAGCGAGCGTCGGCGACATCACGTTCGCGCTGACGATGTTCTTCATGCTGCAAGGCTACCTTCGCGACATCGGCATGCACATCCGCAACCTGCAACGCTCGGTCAACGACATGGAGGAACTGGTGTCGCTCGAAAGTCAGCCACTCGGCGTCGAGGATCGTCCCGGCGCCGGCCCGATCGCGATCCGCGTCGGTGAGATCCGCTTCGAGCACGTGTCGTTTCATTATGGCGCGCACAGCCGGCCGCTCTACGACGACTTCTCCCTACGCATCGCGCCGGGCGAGCGCGTCGGGCTGGTCGGTCATTCCGGCTCGGGCAAGACCACCTTCATCAAGCTGATCCAGCGCCTTCACGACATTTCGGGCGGCCGGATCACGATCGACGGTCAAGACATCGCGCAGGTCCGGCAAGCGTCACTGCGCAGCCAGATCGCGATCGTCCAGCAGGAACCTGTGCTGTTTCACCGCTCGCTTGCTGAGAATATCGCGTATGCACGGCCAGGCGCGAGCCGCGCCGACATCGAGCGTGCCGCGCGGCTCGCGAGCGCGCACGACTTCATCGCCGCGCTGCCGAATCGCTACGACACGCTGGTCGGCGAACGCGGAATCAAGCTATCGGGCGGTGAGCGTCAACGCGTCGCGATCGCGCGCGCGTTTCTCGCCGACGCACCGATCCTGATCCTCGACGAAGCCACGTCGAGCCTCGACAGCGAAAGCGAAGTGCTGATCCAGCGCGCGATGGAGCGGCTGATGCAAGGACGTACGACGCTGGTGGTCGCGCATCGGCTGTCGACGGTGCGAGCACTCGACCGGCTGCTGGTGCTCGACAAGGGCAAAGTGATCGAAGAAGGCAGCCACGACGCGCTGATCAAACGCGACAACGGCTTGTACCGTCGCTTGTTCGAGCGTCAGGCGCTGGAGTTGATCAAGGGTCTCGGCGAGCCGGAGCGCGTGCGCGAGACGGCAGAGTTCAAAGCCGACCGGGTCGGCGATTCCGGTTTGCTGGTCGGCTAGCGCGACGCAGGGATGGATTAGCCGCCGCGGCAAGCCTCGCCACGCTTAACGCCACTAGCCTCGCAGGAATGGAAGGCCCGCCGCGCTAAACCACGCCGGCGGGCAGCCCGATACCACGCGCCATTCCGGTCGCGGCAAACACCATCAGTACCAGCAGAACGGTCTGGATCACGCTGAAATGCGCGTAGGAACGCGCCCTCTTCAGATTTGGCGCCGCGCCGCTCCGGATCGACGCGCGCCAGCGCATCAGGCCGAGCATGGTGGGCACCTCGAGGATCAGGATCAGCACCAGAAACGCCATCTTCACGTGAAAGAGCGGCTCGTGCAGGTAGTAGTCGGCGCCCTTCTCATACCCGCCGAACACGCGCATCAACCCGGTCACGATCAGCACCAGCGCGGCGATGCCCCAGCCTGAATCAGCACGGAACACCGAACGCAACGCGGCGGGCACCGACGCGCGACGCAGCGACCACGTGCGCCTGAGAATCGACGCGAGCGCAAAACCATAAGCGAGCAGATGAAGGGCGGCAAGCAACCAGCGAACCAGCATGGCGACTCCTGCGAAAGACGCAATACGATCGATGAGTGTTTCCCACGCCCAGCTGTAGGCCGGGCGCCGTGATTGCATTATCGGCGAAGCTTCGCTTCGGGATGCGTGCATCGGTCATGCGACGTGCTTAATAGCACAAAACGTGCTGCGTCAGACCTGACGCAGCGTCGTGTCGAGCGCGCGGGCGGCGACGCGATCTCCTTCGGTCGTCAGCGGGGCGCGGAAAACGGTCTGCCGGTTATGACCCGCGGCGGCCGGCGAATCCCACAGCAACTCAACCTTCGGACGTACGCCGAACGCACTGCGCGCAAGCGACGGCGCCGCGACCGAGCTCATCGGCGCCGCTGACGCACCGGCCTCGCTCGCCGCGCCGAAAGCAACCACGGGCGCCGGCCTCGCGCGCGTATCGGAACCGCTCGCCCAACGCACCGACAACTCGCGCGCGTCATATTGCCCGACCTTGCGCCGCTCGGCCCACACGACGACGGTGCGCGTCAGCGGATCGAGCGACACGGCATAGCGGCCGATCGCGAAACGCCGCGCCGCCACATTGGTACGCCACAACGGCAGCGGCCGGCAGATCCACAAGACCATCGCGTACAGCACCGGCGCCGCGACGAGCCAGCCGTTGGTGGCTGCGACCGCCTGCATTGCGCGACGCCAACCGGCGCTCGCAACGAACGCGCCGACCGACCACAGCGCAAACAGAAACCCGAGGAACGCGAACAGGCGCAGTGCCTGCCGCAGCCATTGCGGCAACGGATGAAACGGACGCTCAGCGACGGCGCGCGCGCCCGGCAGAAAGATCAGCAGGAACAGAAAGACGAGGTTGATACATGCCCATGGCGAAGATGCCATCGCGGTCAGCGCGGTGGTCAGGTTCATCTCGGACATCGAGAAAAGCCAGCGGGCGGCGAGCACGAGACCGATGGCGCGCAACGTAAAAATCGTTCCGGCGCCGGGCGCGGCGTTCGCACGCGTCTCCTTCGTTCTCGCCAAGGCATCCTCCTGTCGTCGGCGCGCCGCAGCCCATTTTGCGGCACGGCCATTATAGGGATATTACCGAGACTGGCTCGTTCGCGCCGCGCGGAAATCCGAATTTTCAGTTGCGCGCCGACGAAAAATGCGGCGCATTCAACAACGCCCCGCGGGCGACATGCCAGCGGGGCGTCGAAAGCAGCGAAGGAAGTTTACAACCGGTTCTTGCTGCCAGGTCTTTCTAATGCGAATCAACTACGGCGAATCAACTACGTCGAATCAACCGCCAATCAGCCAGCGTTGACTTCGCGCAGCACCGTGCGATGCTTGCGTCGCAGCAACTCTTCGTACGTGGCGACGTAGTTCTGCGCCATCACCTTCGACGAGAAGCGGGATTCGAACGCCTTGCGCACGCCAGCGCGCGACAGCGTGTTCAGACGCTTGACGGCAGCGACCGCGCTGATTTCGTCTTCGACGACGAAACCCGACACGCCGTTTTCGATCACTTCGGGCACCGAACCGCGATTGAACGCGATCACCGGCGTGCCGCAAGCCATCGCCTCGATCATCACGAGACCGAACGGCTCCGGCCAGTCGATCGGGAACACCAGTGCGTGCGCATTGCCGAGAAACTCGCGCTTTTCAGCTTCGCCGATTTCGCCGATGTACTCGACGTATGGCAACGACATCAGCGGCTTGATGACTTCTTCGTAGTAGGCACGGTCGGCCTTGTCGATCTTGGCGGCGACCTTGAGCTTCATGCCTGCCTGCCCGGCAATGCGAATCGCCCTGTCAAGCCCCTTCTCCGGCGAGACGCGGCCCAGGAATGCGAGGTAGCTGGGCTCGACGTTGGGAATCGGCTTGAGCACGTCTTCCGGCAAACCGTGATAGACGGTTTCCAGCCAGTGCGCCTGAGGCAGCGGACTGCGCTGGTTGTCAGAGATCGACACGACCGGCACGTCGCTGAACGTGTTGAAGATCGGCTGCAGTTCCGGCAGATCGAGACGGCCGTGCAGCGTCGTCACGAACGGCACCGGCTGACGCGCGAACAGCGAGAAGGGGTAGTAGTCGATGTGGAAATGCAGCACGTCGAATTCGTCCGCGCGGCGGCGCACTTCTTCGAGCAGCAGCATGTGCGGCGCCATCACGTCGCGAATCGTCGGGTCGAGGCGCAGCGCCTGCGGCCAGAAAGCTTCGAGCTTCGCCGAGGTTTGCGAATCGCCGCTTGCAAACAGCGTGACGTCGTGGCCTTGCTCGACCAGAGCCTCGGTCAGGTAGGACACCACGCGTTCCGTACCACCGTACAGCTTGGGAGGAACCGCCTCGTGCAGCGGAGCGATTTGAGCGATTCGCATAATGACGAACTCCTAGTAAAAAATCAGGCAAAAGTACTGCATTTGGAAAAAGCGACTCGCTTGCTCGCCAGGGCAGTCTGGCCGGAGATGCCGGCGCGGGCCTGATTCTTTTGAGAAATCCTGCGATGGATCGCTTCGGTAACGGGCTCAGACAAATGGACCAGCGTCTGCGCATGTGCGAGTAAACGCGCACCGTGCACCTACGTTGACAAACTGTCAGAAAATTTGCCGGCCTAACGGGCATGCATTATCGATGCCCGGATGGTTGCCGCAGCGCGGCATTTCAAAGTCTTTACGTTGTTACAACCACGAAACACTTTGCAAACCCTTGTTTTCTAAGACAGTTCTAAAGTGTCCATGAAGTTTCCGCGACGCAGGCGCAACCTTGTCTGTGAACTCTCGTGCGTCAATCTTGCCGATAGGAATGCAAAATTGCCGCGGCGCGGTTGAATGCAATTTGTAATCATATCTCGAAATTTTCCGCAATCTGCCTGAATGCCCCGACGGCTGGTGTCGAGACCATGCAGATCGTGGAGGTCCATCGCGAAATCAATCGCGTCAAAGCCCGGATACACAGGGCGCAATCGCCTTTGCATGTTTACAATGCGAAGCATCGGCTTCACGGAGAGCCATGCTTGTCCGTGTAGTCGGCGCTTTGCATGCACAACCCGCAACACATCGATCTCAGCTCAATTGGAACACTTGACCATCGCCCAACGTAACGCCCAGAACGCAAAGCTCGCGAGCTATGCGCACCGGCCGCTTGCGTTTCTCTTCCGCTTTATCCGCCGCCATCCGCTCGCGCATGCGATCGTGTTGTGCAGCGTGTTTGCGGCCGTGGGCTGTGCACTCGCTTCGCAATATGCGATCAAACATCTGATCGACGTGCTCGCCGGCGGCCGGCATCATCCCGGGCCGCTGTGGGGCGCGTTCGCGATCCTCGTCGGCCTGATCGCCGCCGACAATATGTTGTGGCGGGTCGGCGGCTGGTTCGCCGCCCACACATTCGTCGCCGTGACGGGCGATCTGCGGCGGGACCTGTTCCAGTACCTGAGCGGCCACTCGCCGACTTACTACGCCGAAAAGCAGCCCGGCATGCTGGCAAGCCGGATCACCGCGACCTCGAACGCCGTCTACACCGCCGAAAACACCACCGCGTGGAACGTGCTGCCGCCTTGCATCGCGGTGCTCGGCGCGATCGTCATGATCGTTGCGGTGAACCCGCTGATGGCGGCCGGCCTGATGCTGTGCTCGGCTATCCTGGCGGTTGTGCTGTACAAGCTCGCGGGCCGCGGCTCCGCGCGCCACCATAATTTCGCGACCAAGGCGGCATCGGTCGACGGCGAACTTGTCGACGTGATCAGCAACATGGGCCTTGTGCGCGCGTTCGGCATGACGTTCCGCGAACAGCGCCGTTTTGCGTCGACGGTCAAGTCGGAAATGGACGCGCGCCAGCAAAGCCTGCTCTATCTGGAGAAGCTGCGTCTGCTGCACGCCGTGATCACCGCGTTGCTGTCGGCCGGACTGCTCGGCTGGGCGCTGTGGCTGTGGGACCAGGGCCGCGCGACCTCGGGCGACATCGTGCTCGTCAGCTCCCTCGGCTTCACGATCCTGCACGGCACGCGCGACCTCGCCGTCGCGCTCGTCGACGTCACCCAGCATGTCGCGCGACTCGCGGAGGCCGTGCGCACGCTGCTCGAACCGCACGGCATGCCCGATCGCGACGACGCAACCGAACTCGTGCCGCAGGGCGGCCGCGTCACGTTCGACAGCGTCACGTTCGCCTATGCGCGCCGGCGGCCGATTCTCGATCACTTCGACCTCGATATCGAACCCGGTCAACGCGTCGGCCTGATCGGCAAGTCGGGCGCCGGAAAATCGACGGTACTTTCGCTGTTGCAACGCTTCTACGAAACCCAGGGCGGCGCGATCAGGATCGACGGCCAGGACATTGCATCGATTACCCAGGACAGCCTGCGCCACGCGATCGCGCTGGTGCCCCAGGACATCTCGCTGTTCCATCGCTCGGTGTACGAGAACATCGCGTATGGCCGCCCGGACGCGAGCCGCGAGGAAGTGCTCGCGGCCGCGCGCGAGGCGCGTTGCGCGGACTTTATCGATGCGATGCCGGAGGGCTACGACACGATCGTCGGCGACCGCGGCGTGAAGCTGTCGGGCGGCCAGCGCCAGCGCATCGCGATCGCGCGCGCGATTCTGAAGAACGCGCCGATCCTGCTGCTCGACGAAGCCACGTCCGCGCTTGACAGCGCGTCCGAAGAAGCGATCCAGAAGGCGCTCGACCGGCTGATGGTCGGCCGCACCGTGATCGCGATCGCGCACCGTCTGTCGACGCTGAACAACTTCGACCGGATCATCGTGATGAGTGCGGGCAAGGTCATCGACGACGGCACGCCGGAAGAACTGCGTCAGCGTCCGGGCCTCTATCGCGATCTGCTCGCGAAGCAGTATGGCAAGGGCCAGACGCTGCATATCGGCGGCAAGAAGGTCGACGAACAGCACGTAGCCTGAGTCACGCAGGGTCCGCGCACTGCGTGTCGCATGAAAAAGGCCGCTCCCTGGAGCGGCTTTTTGCTGTCTGGCTCGCGGCCCGGCTTGGCTTAGCCGGCCGCGCTCTCGCGCGCCGCCCTCTTGCGCGCGGCGCCCGCCCTACCCAACGGCGCGCGCGCCTTCGCGCTTCTGGCACGCTTCGCGGCATCGACATCCTGCAGATCGCGCATGAAGTTATCGCGCCACACCGACACGTTGTTCTCGCGAAGTTGCGCCATCATGTCGCGATAGCGTGCCTGGCGCTCGGCGAGCGGCATGCCGAGCGCCTGCGCGAGCGCTTCGGCCATGCCGTCGATATCGACGGGATTGACGATCAGCGCGCCGTCGAGTTCCTGCGCCGCGCCCGCGAAGCGCGACAGCACGAGCACGCCGGGATTCTCCGGATCCTGCGCCGACACGTATTCCTTCGCGACGAGGTTCATGCCGTCGCGCAACGGCGTCACGTAGCCCACGTGAGCGGTACGGAACAGCGCCGCCAGCACCGGGCGCTCATACTGTTTGTGGATGTACAGAATCGGCGTCCAGTCCAGCTCGGCGAAACGTCCGTTGATCCGGCCCGACTCGCCTTCGAGCTGCAGCCGGATGTCCTGATACGCGTGCAAGTCGGCGCGCGTCGGCGGCGCGATCTGCAGGAACGACACCTTGTTACGCTGCGCGACCGTATGTTCGAGCAGGCGTTCGAACGCGCGGAACCGCTCGACTAGCCCCTTCGAATAATCGAGCCGGTCGACACTCATGATCAGCTTGCGCGAATGCAGCGTTGCCTTCATCGTACGCACCGGCTTGCCACGCTCGCCCGCCTTCGCGAGCTCGGCGATCTCGTCCGGATAGACGCCGATCGGATACGCCGAGGCGCGCAGCGTGCGGCCGAACGCATGCACGGTGAGCGGCCCTTTCGCCGATGCGTCGATCGAGCCGCCCGCCTCGTTGACGACGTAGTCGCAGAACGCGCGCAGATCGGGGCCGGTCTGGAAGCCGAGCAGGTCGAATGAACACAGCGCCTCGACGAGCTCGCGATGCGGCGGCACCGACAGCAGCACCTGCGAGGCCGGAAACGGAATGTGCAGGAAAAAACCGATGCGATTCTTCACGCCTGCCGAGCGCAGCGCCTGCGCGAACGGGATCAGGTGATAGTCGTGCACCCAGATCACGTCGTCGGCGTGCAACAGCGGCACGAGTTGCTGCGCGAGCCACGCGTTGACGCGGCAGTAGCCTTCGAAGTCGTGCCGGTCGTACTGGAGCAGGTCGGATCGATAGTGGAACGCGGGCCACAACGTCGCGTTCGAGAAACCGCGGTAGTACTGGTCGTAATCGCGGCGCATCAGCGGGACGGTCGCGAAGGTCACCGGACCGCGCTCCTCGACCTTGATCTGCGGCTGGCCGGAGGTGAGCACGTCGCCGCTCCAGCCGAACCACATGCCGCCGGTTTCCTTCAGCGCGTCGTACACGCCGACCGCCAGACCGCCCGCCGCCGGGCCGCCCTCCGAAATGGGCGCCACCCGGTTCGAAACAATGATCAGTCGGCTCATCAAGCGCGATTCCCGATGCAGTATGTTGTTTTCGTTGAACGGGGCGCCGGCGTCATGCGCCGCGCGCCGCCGCGACGATCGTTTCGAGCCAGTCGAGCAGTGACGACACCGATTCGACACGCGCGTGCGCCATCGTTTCGCCCGCGCCGACCTTGATCGACAGACCGCCGCGCTCGTTGACGACCGCGAAGCCCTTCTCGTCGGTCAGATCGTCGCCGGCGAAGATCGGCGTGCGGCCGGTGAACGGCAGCTCGTCGAGGAACGCGCGCGTCGCGCGGCCTTTGTCGACGTCCTTCGGCTTGATCTCGTAGACCATCTTGCCGGGCTGCAGAACGTACGAAGCGGGGTAATCGGCGACGAGCCGCTCAGTCGCCGCGCGCGCGACCGGCTCGCGCTCGGGCGCGTTGCGGTAGTGCAGCGCGAGCGCCGCGCCCTTGATCTCGAGCAGCATGCCCGGATGTTCGTTGACGACCTGCGCGAGCACCTGCTCCATGCGCAACAGGCGCTCGTCGTGAAAGCCGATGCGCTGCGTGTCGCCATTCGCATCGCGCCGCTCGGCGCCATGCAGACCGGCGACCGGCAAATCGGGCATGCCGAGAAAACTGTCGATGCTGTCGATGCCGCGCCCCGACACCACCGCGACCGCGCCATTCGTCAGACTGCGCAGCTCGCGCAGCAGGTCGATCACGCGCGGCTGCACCAGCACGCCGTCCGGGGTGGGGGCGAGTTCGACGAGCGTGCCATCGAAATCAAAGAAAAATGCCGTCTCGCTCGGAGACAGAACAGCCGGAAGTGCTTGCATCGCGTAGGTTCGCCTTTCAGCCATCGATGGCCGGAAAAGTGTGCGCATCTTACCGCGCATCCATCAATTTTTCGAGAAAGTAAGCCGGGACTCAAGCCCGGCGGGCAGTCTGTGTGGCTGTTTGCGTCGATTGCGTTCAAAAGCGCAACGATCGGATTTCACCCGGCTTTCAGCCAGCTGCGTCAAATTGACTCGCAAACCGTGCGCCCGGCGTGTCGCGCGACGCTGGCGTCGATTTTGCGCTACAGTCGCTGCCACGCGGCCCCCTCGGCGGTATGCACACCGTTGCATGCGCTCCCTCAATCGTGTGTCGCGCGCGAATCTTGCGCGCCATGATCAGGTGACGGTGCGCCTCCTGCTCCATCGATTCGTGTTGTCTGCTCTTCAATCGAGTCATTGAACCCTGCTTTGTTCCCGATCCTTCCACCCCAGCGCCCGCAGTTAAAGCTGTCCCGCTCACGACCCAGGCGAACTACGCACCGGTTCATGCAAGGGGTGGCACGCCGGTTTGCAGCGGCAGCGTCACTGATTACGCTGGCCGCGCTCGCCGCACTGACCGGTTGCACGCGGCACGCCGAGCCGTGGCAATTGACCGACGTGACCGGCCACCTGCCGGATCTGGATTTCACATTGACCGACGACACCGGCCGCCCCGTCAACGCCGCTTCGTTCAAGGGCCGCGCGTCGCTCGTCTACTTCGGCTATACGCATTGCCCGGACGTCTGCCCGGAAACGATGGGCCGCCTGATGCAGGTGCTCGGCAAGCTCGGCCCCGATGCGCAGAAGGTGCGCATCCTGTTCATCACCGTCGATCCCGCGCGCGACACGCCGCGGGCCTTGCACGACTACGTCGGCGCGTTCGACGCACAGCGCGCCGAAGGGCTGACCGGCACCGACTGGCAGATCGAGTCGCTGGCGAAGCGCTATCGTGTCGCTTATCAGATGGAAAAGCGCGACCCGAACGGCAACTACGAGGTCACGCACAGCTCCGCCGTCTATGTGTTCGACAGCCAGGGCCGCGCTCGCTTGCTCGTCACCGATCACGACACGCCCGATGCGATCGCGCAGGACCTGCGCCGCATCATCGATGACCCAACCTGATTCTTATCCCAATCCATTCCATCATGACGTTCAAGCTCAAACCATTCGCTTCCCTCGCCTGCGCGCTCGCGCTGTCACTCGGCGCCGCGTCGGCCGCGCAAGCGGCCGATGCTCACGCGATCAGCATCAAGGACGCGTGGGTACGCTGGCTGCCGAACAACCTGCCCGCGGCCGGCTATGCGACGCTCGTCAACGCGAGCGACAAGCCGATCGACCTCGTCGATGTGTCGAGCGACGACTACGGCGATGCGATGCTGCATCAAACGGTATCGAACGGTTCGACGCAGAAGATGGTGATGGTCGACAAGCTGACGGTGCCCGCGCATAGCCAGGTCGCGATCGCGCCGGGCGGCTATCACGTGATGCTCGGGGACCCGAAGCACAAGATCGCGCCGGGCGACACCGTGCATCTGACGCTGAAGTTCTCGGACGGCGATACAGTGAGCGCGCCGTTCGCGGTCAAGTCGCCGGGCCAGACCAAGTAAGCGGCAGCCGAGCCGCCGCCGCAGCACGCGCCATCGCCATGAACCTGCTCTACTGGCTCGATCCCTGGGAGTTTTCGCCGACCGTCGTGATCGCGTTGCTGATCCCCGCGATCCTGTTCGTGCGCGGCGCGCGCAAGGCGCGGCTGTCGTTCGCGCGGCGTCTGTCGTTCTGGTTCGGGCTCGTCGCGCTGTATGTCGTGCTGCATACGCGGCTCGATTACTTCTTCGAGCATGAGTTCTTCATGCATCGCTTGCAGCATCTGGTGCTGCATCATCTCGGGCCGTTCTTCATTGCGCTGTCGTATCCGGGCGCGGCGTTGCGGGCGGGGATTCCGTTGCGCTGGCGACAGCGCTTCGTGCGACCCGCGCTGCAAGCAACGCTCGTGCGCCGGGTGCTCGACGTCGTCATGCACCCGGTCGTGGCGGTCACACTCTTCGTCGGGTTGATCTATTTCTGGCTGCTGTCGCCGATTCATTTCGTCGCGATGCTCGACTGGCGGCTTTATCGCGTGATGAACTGGAGCATGGCGATCGACGGCCTGCTGTTCTGGTGGCTCGTGCTCGATCCGCGTCCGGCGCCGCCCGCGCGTCTGTCGCCGGGCAAGCGCGTGCTGGTCGTGATCGCGGCGATTCCGCCGCAGATCGTTCTCGGCGCGTTCATCTTTTTTACGACGCACGAACTGTATCCGATCTACTCGATCTGCGGCCGCGCGTTCACGTGGCTGAGCCCGATGCGCGATCAGCAGATCGGCGGGCTCCTGCTATGGATTCCGGGTTCGATGATGAGCGTGATCGGCGCGCTGATCGCGCTGCGTCATTGGATGCGGCTATCGTCGCGCGGACGCCTGCGCGCCGAGCGGCGCGCCAAAGCGGCGCGCGGGCTCACGCATGCGGCGTCGACGACCACGAACGTGCCCCGCTGATCCGTTCGCGTTCACAGCGAACGCATCCACACATGCGGGATGCCGTCTTCGTCGTGAATCTCCGAGACCGGCCTGAAGCCGAACGCACCGTAAAAACCTTGCAGATGCGCCTGCGCGTGCAGACGGATCGGCGTATCGGGCCACTGTGCATGGATTTGCGCGAGCGAGCGTTCGAGCATCGCATTGCCGAGACCTATGCCGCGAAACGGCGCGGTCGTCAACACCCGGCCGATGCGCACATCGGCATCCGCCGCATCCGGCAACAACACGCGCAGATAGCCGGCCAAGGGCGGCAGCGCCGTATCGTCACCAGTGACATACGCGAGCAGATGCCAGGCTTCGATGTCGAGCCCATCGATATCGCCATACACGCAGTTCTGTTCGACGACGAACACCGCGCTGCGGGCGGCCAGCATCTCATAGACTTCGACGCCGGTGAGGTCCACGAACGGCTTCCAGCGCCATTCGAGTCGGGCGAGCCGCGCGGCGGCGGTGTACTGCGAATCAGTCATGGGTAGCTTTCAGGGTCAATGCGCGACAGCGCGGGCAACGATCCGCAATTATGCCGCGCGTGCCCGTCTCGGACTATCGCGCGGGTCGGGTGGCGGATTAGCTGTGTACGGTCGCGAAATCCACGCACGCGCTTAGAACATCGCTTGCACGGGTCGCGTGAGACAGTCGGGCAGATTGCCGGGGCCGCACAGATGCAGCGCGCCGACGACCACCAGCGTGCGCTCGCGCGCGTCCGGCAATTCGTTCAGCCGCGCGGCCCACGCGCGGTTGCGCACGTCGAGGATCGCCTGACGGATGCCGGGCAGATTGAACATCGGCGATTCGACGGCGATTTGCTGTATCGCGTATAGATCGCCGTCCAGCCACGCCGCGTGCATCCGTTCGAGCGTGCGCTGCGGCTCGCCGCGGTCGGCCATCAGCATGTCGAGCGCAGCGGCGATGGCTTCGAGCGGAATCGATTCGAGCGCGACCGCCACGTCCTGCGCGGATTCGAGATAGCGATACGGCTTCGCCTGCGCGATCGCCGAGCGCAGCATGCGCGGCTCGACACCCTCGCCGACCTGCTGCAACAGCGTCGGCGCGACGATCAGCGCGGCCCACGGACGCAGTGTTTCAAGCGGCGCGAGCAGATCATCGGTCGGCCAGAGCGCCTGCAACTGCGTCCAGGCTTCGTCGCGCATCAGGGGCCGCAATTGCGCGGCGTCAGGATGCGCGTCGGCTTTGAGAAACGGCAGGATTGTCGCTGCGTCGGACTCGAATACGAGCGCGTCGGCCCAGTCATAAGCTTCGGCGACCCATGGCGGCGTTCGACGGCTCGTTGCGGGAAACAGATGCATCGAGCCGAGCAGGCGGACCCGGGTGCCGGTGAGTTGGAAATACATGCGGCTTGAATGAAAACAGGCGATGACGATGCAGCGATTCTATCGCCCGATCTGGATGCGTCGCGCCGGCGCGCGTTGGGCATGTCATCTGCTCGTGCCGGACGCACCGTTCATCCGAATGCGCTGTGCTCCCGCGCGAGCCAAAATCAACAGCGACAAATAACGATAGAGCAATAAATGCGGCGACATCTCACACGTTTGAATGCCGATTATTGGCCGCCTTTTTTGAACGACTCGAGTCCGGTCGTATAGCGCTCGTTTCTCACACCATTGCTGCCGTAATACTCTTCCACTGATTTCGCGCAACGCCCGACTTCCGGCACATACCAGAACGCCTTGTACGTGCGTCCGGTCGCTTGAACAGGGCCGATTTTCTGCGCATGCGTGATCATCGCGGTGTCGCCCTGCTCGACCTGCGTGGCTTGCGTGACCATCTGCCGCGGCTCGAGCTGCGCGACCCAGTCGCCTTCGGATTCGATCTTGATCGCCTGGAATTTGCCGGCGGGCACTTCGACGGTTTCCGTTCCGAGCACCCGATACTGCGAGTTCCACTTCTGCGAAGCGAATACCCGGTTCGGATGCTGCTCGGAGTATTCGACGTTCCAGGTCTTGCCCGGCGACAACGGAAACGCGAACGGCCGGTTCACGACCGTACCGGTGCCATTCACGCTGCGCTCGCGGCTCCAGTCCGCCTCAGCAATCACCTCGCGCGGCGCTTGCGTCGAGCCCGCAGCCTTTGATTCGAAATAGATGTGCGACGACGTCGCGCGCAGCACTGTCACCTGCTCGTGCGTCTGGTTCCAGCCCGACGGTCCTCTTTCGCTCGTCGACGTGTATGTCCACGTGTCCCCGGCCTTGACCTCGGGGGCCGGCGCCGATTGCGCGATCGCCGACAACGGCAAACCGAGACTCAGCAGAATGGCGGCGGCTCTGATTTTTTGATAGGTCGAATATAGGTTTTATGTGCAACGAACAACATCGCCGACCACTTTACATCAACGTCGCTGGAACGGTGCCATCCCACGGCGAATTGACCGCACTGGTAATCACAATGCAAATTCGAAAGAAAACAAAATGCTACTGAAAGACAACAAAAAACGAATGATAACCAGACCTGCCATTCGGGCGGCATCGAGCGCGTTGATATCGTCCGCATGCGGCGGAGGGTTCTTCCAGCAATTTTGCGATTGACGGCAAGCACGTCGAGTCTAAGCGATGCGCACAGAAACGATGACAGCTTTGCGCTCACGTCGAACGGTGGACTGCATTGTGTCGAGGGAAGCTCTCGTTCAACGCGAATTCGGCGGGCGCTCTGTCGGTCAGCTCGAGCAGCACCTGTGACCACCGTCGGACGAAAAAAGGTACGGAAAAAGAAAAGCCCCGACGAGTCGGGGCTTTTACTTTACATCAAAGACTGGAGGCGCGAGCCGGAGTCGAACCGGCCTAAACGGCTTTGCAGGCCGCTGCATAACCGCTTTGCTATCGCGCCGCAAGCGGACTGGAACCTAGACACGGTTCGCAGATTTTCCGGTAGTGACCAGAAGAACCGAAGCTCTGGAAAGTTCAGAACGACCGGCCTTCCAAACAAAAAGGGAAGCGTTGCTTCCCCTGATGGATGGAGCGGGAGACGAGGCTCGAACTCGCGACCTCAACCTTGGCAAGGTTGCGCTCTACCAACTGAGCTACTCCCGCATTGAACTGCTTCACACCCCGCTGTGTTTTTACTTCGCCAAACAACGCGATGCTTCGAAAACTGGAGCGGGAAACGAGGCTCGAACTCGCGACCTCAACCTTGGCAAGGTTGCGCTCTACCAACTGAGCTATTCCCGCGTTGCAGTGCATTTACTGCCACTGCTTTACTGCGTCTCCGGTGTTTCGCGTTGCGTGCATCGGAGAAACGAGATTATGGAGAAGCGACTGAAACGTGTCAACCCCATTTGCCCACCTGTTTTAAAGAAAATATTTCTCTCGTAGTTGCATGGGGTTCGAACATACTTTTGCGCCAACGCGCCCTTCCTTTCACCGTCACGCAATGCCGCTGCGCTCGCGAATCTGCGGCCACGCGAGCTTCATGTAGTACAGCATCGACCAGATCGTCAGGAACGCGGCCAGATAGATCAGCCACAGGCCCCATACGCGCGTATCGACCGTCAGGCCGCCACCGAGCGGCAGCGGGCCATAGAAAAGGAGCATCGGAATTGCGACCATCTGGCACGCGGTCTTGAATTTGCCGAGCGAGTTCACCGCGACGCTCTTCGACGCGCCGATCTGCGCCATCCATTCGCGCAGCGCAGAGATCGCGATTTCGCGTCCGACGATTACGAGCGCGATCGCCGAATCGATCCGCGTGAGCTGCACGAGCACGAGCAGCGCCGCGGTCACCATCAGCTTGTCGGCGACCGGATCGAGAAACGCGCCGAATGCCGAGGTCTGATTCCATTTGCGGGCCAGAAAACCGTCGAACCAGTCGGTGAGCGCCGCCAGGATGAAGATCGTCGCGGCCGCGAGATTGCGGTGCGCGGGGCTCATCATCATGTCAGGCAAATAGAACACACCGACGACGAGCGGAATCAGCACGATCCGCAGCCAGGTCAGGAATATCGGAAAATTAAACGGCATGGGGCAGGCGCAGCGTCTGACGAGTGAGTTGCAATTGTGCCGTGTCACAAGGCCTGCCACAAGCAAGCGGGCGCGAGCATGGCCGTGCGCGGCGACAAGCGGACCGCGCCCGGCGCGTGATTCGCGCGGCCGACGCATCCGCAGTGCGACGCCTTAGGTCCGGCGAGCCGTCATTCCGAAAACAGCGCGGTTCGGCCCGCAAATTCAATGCAGTTGCCGGTAGATCTGCTCGGCGAGCGCCTGGGAAATGCCTTCGACGCTCGCGAGATCCTCGACGCTCGCGGCCACCACGCCGCGTAAGCCGCCAAAGCGCGCGAGCAGGCGCTGACGCCGCTTCGCCCCCACGCCTTCAAGTTCTTCGAGCCGCGAGGTCTGGCGCGTCTTGCCGCGTTTGGCGCGCATGCCGGTGATCGCGAAGCGGTGCGCTTCGTCACGGATCTGCGCGACCAGCATCAGCGCGGCGCTTTCCTTGCCGAGTTCGAGCGGCGTGCGGCCGTCCGCGAAAATCAGCGTCTCGAGACCCACTTTGCGCCCCTCGCCCTTCGCGACGCCGACCAGCATGCCGGTATCCAGCCCCAGCTCCGTGAACACCTGCCGCGCGATTTCCACCTGCCCCTTGCCGCCGTCGATCAGCACGATGGTCGGCAGCACGCCGCCGGCCGCGGCCGGCTCGGCGGCATCGGCGGCGAGCGACGGATCGGCGGCCGCGTCGCTTTGCGATTCGGCGGCTTCGTCGCTCGCATTCGCGGCGGCTTGCGCGACCATCTTCTCATAGCGGCGCGTGAGCACCTGGCGCATCGCCGCGTAATCGTCGCCGGGCGTGATACCGGTGATGTTGTAGCGCCGATACTCGGACGACTGCATCTTGTGATGGTGATAAACGACGCACGACGCCTGCGTCGCCTCGCCCATCGTGTGACTGATGTCGAAGCATTCGATGCGCAGATGCGCCAGGTCGTCGCACTCCATGCCGAGCGTGTCGGTCAGCGCGCGCGTGCGCGCCTGCTGCGAGCCCTGCTCGGAGAGCAGGCGCGCGAGCGCGAGCCGCGCGTTCTGCTCGGCCATCGCGAGCCACGCGCGCCGCTGCCCTTGCGGTTGACGCAGCACCGTCACCTTGTGGCCCGCCTGCTCGCTAAGCACATCGACGAGTTCGCGCGCGGGCGCATGGCTAACCACGAGCACCGGAGGCACCCGATTGCCGAGGTAATGCTGCGCGATGAACGCTTCGAGCACTTCGGATTCGACGCCGCTGGGCGCGCGGCCCTGGCGGCGCTGCGTAGCAAAGGCCGATTCCGCGTTGCCGTCGGCGCCTTCGTCGCTGAGTCCGTCCGCGCTCGCTTCGGCATCTTCGTCACTGGTGTCGGCGTCTTCGTCTTCCGCTGGCATGTCCCGCGCGATCGCAAGCGCATCGGCCGAGGCACTGGCCGCTTCGGCCGACGGCGCGGCTACCGGTGCATCCGCCGAAGCGGCATTCCGATCGCCGTCTTCTTCGAGCCCACCTTCGTCCGCCGTCAACGCGCTCTCCACGTGCGCGGGAAAGTACGCCTTGTCGCCGAGATGCCGCCCGCCACGCACCATCGCGAGATTCACGCAAACGCGGCCGCCCAGCGCGACCACCGCGAGAATGTCGACGTCGCTATCGCTGCCGACTTCGATCGCCTGCTGATGCAGCACCGTCGACAGCGAGCTCATCTGATTGCGCACCGCGGCGGCCTGCTCGAACTTCAGCTCGCTCGCGAACGCATGCATCTTCTGCTCGAGCTCCTTCATCACCTCGCCCTGACGGCCAAGCAGAAAGCGCGATGCGTTGGCGACGTCGCGCGCGTAATCCTCTTCGCTGATGTTCGCGACGCACGGCGCCGTGCAGCGGCCGATCTGATGCAGCAGACACGGCCGCGTGCGGTTGTTGAACACCGAGTCTTCGCAAGTGCGCAGCTGGAACACGCGCTGCAGGATCTGGATGCTCTCGCGCACCGCCCACGCGCTCGGGAACGGGCCGAAGTACTGGTTCTTGCGATCGACCGAGCCGCGGTAATAGGCCATCCGCGGAAACTTGTGGCCAGTCAGCTTCAGATACGGGTACGACTTGTCGTCGCGAAACAGGATGTTATAACGCGGCGTGAGCGCCTTGATCAGGTTGTTTTCGAGCAGCAGCGCCTCGGCCTCGGAACGCGTGACCGTCGTCTCGACGCGCGCGATGCGCGTGACCATCATCGCGATGCGCGGCGACAGCTGCGTCTTCGTGAAGTAGCTCGATACGCGCTTCTTCAGATCGCGCGCCTTGCCGACGTAGAGCACCGCGCCGCTCGTGTCGTAATAACGGTAGACGCCGGGCAGATGCGGCAGTTGGACGAGCACTTTTTTCGGCTCGAAAGTGTCGGGGGCGTCGGCTGCTTCGGGTTCGGTCATGCGGGGTCGATTGGGGTGGTACTGTCTCGCGCTGCCTCGCCGCTTGCACCGATCTCACACCGATCGCACCGATTGCGCCGGCTGGTGGCCGGCAACGTGCACCGGAGGTCGTGTCGCGCGTCGCGCCATGCTGCCGCGTGTGGGGCAAACGGCGCGCGCGATCGCGAGCGAGGCTTTAGAATCGCCAGTTTAGAACATTCCGCGTTGGTTCGAAGCCGCTCCGCGTCGCCGGAGTCACCGAGCCAGCCGAGCCGCCATGTCCTCCGTCGCGCCCGACCCCGGATCACCCGCCGCCCCTGCCAACCCGATCGCCTGCGATATCTTCTGCGCGGTGATCGACAACTACGGCGACATCGGCGTGTGCTGGCGCCTCGCGCGCCAACTCGCGCGCGAGCACGGCTGGCAGGTGCGCGTGTTCGTCGACGATCTGCATGCGTTCAAGCGGCTGTGCCCGTCGCTCGCGCTGGAGCGTTCGCGGCAGACGCTCGACGGCATCGTCATCGAGCATTGGCACGAGCCGTCCGATGCGGGCGATACGCTCGAAGTCGCCGACGTCGTGATCGAGGCGTTCGCCTGCGAGCTGCCGCCCGTCTATATCGCGGCGATGGCTGAATGCGCGCGCGCGCCGCTGTGGATCAACCTCGAATATCTGAGCGCCGAGGACTGGATCGCCGATTTTCACTTGCGGCCGTCGCCGCACCCGCGCCACGCGCTCAGCAAGACCTTCTTTTTCCCCGGACTCGGCCCCGGCACCGGTGGCGTCCTGAAGGAGCGCGATCTTGACGCGGCACGAGCCGCGTTCGAAAGCTCGCCAGCCGCCCGCACCGACTGGTGGCGCAACGCCACCGGCCACGCGCCGCCGCCCACCGACGCGACCGTCGTGTCGCTGTTCGCTTACGAAAACCCGGCCATCGACAGCCTGCTCGACCAATGGCGCGACAGCGCAAGCCCGATCGTACTGCTGGTGCCCGAAGGTCGCATTTCCGGCGCAATCGCGCGCTTTTTCGGTTTAGCGTCGTTTGCAGCGGGCACCCATGCGACGCGCGGCAACCTCAGCGCGCACGCGCTCGCGTTCACCGAACAGCCGGGCTACGACGCACTGCTCTGGGCGAGCGACGTCAATTTCGTGCGCGGCGAGGACTCGTTCGTACGCGCTCAGTGGGCCGTGAAGCCGTTCGTCTGGCACATCTATCCGCAGGCCGATGACGCCCATCTGCCAAAGCTCGACGCCGCGCTCGCGCACTACTCTCGCACGCTGCCCGCAAACGCGCGCGCCGCGCTCGAACGTTTCTGGCACGCCTGGAACGGCGCGGGTCAGCCGAACTGGGCGGAATTTGTGTGCCACTATGCGACGCTGAAGCGGCGCGCCGCGGCCTGGGCGGTCGAACTCGCGCAAGTTGGCGATCTCGCCGGAAATCTGACCTCGTTCGCAAAAACTCAGTTAAAATAAGCGGTTATCCAACGGCCGACGACGCAAGCGCGGCCCGATTCGAGCAACAACCGCGTGGTCAGCCCGTCTGACCGGTCCCCTCGAAAAATACAGCACGCTTCCCAATCTTCTGGCCGGGCACGCGAATGTCAAAAAAGGGACGTATGTAGTGGTGTTGCAGATCGGCGCCACTCGTGTACACGCCCGAGCAGGGTAAAAATCAGGTAACGGACAGGTGGAAACGCCGGGGCATCACGCCACGGGTCTTCGCCGCGAGCCGGTCCCGTTTCACGCATCCGGACTGCGGCCGCTTCACGCGGCGCGCGGCAGGCGGTGGGCGAAACGCCGAAGCTGCTTGCGCCGTATGCCGTCGAGCAACAGTTAAGCTATTTATCTCGTACAGGACAGTTTTATGAAGACCGCACAGGAACTCCGCACCGGCAACGTCGTGATGATCGGCGCAGACGCAATGGTCGTGCAAAAGGCCGAATACAACAAATCGGGCCGTAACTCCGCCGTCGTCAAGATGAAGTTCAAGAACCTGCTGACCGGTGCAGGCATGGAAACCGTGTACAAGGCGGACGACAAGTTCGACGTTGTCGTGCTCGAGCGCAAGGAAGTGACGTACTCGTACTTCGCCGACCCGATGTACGTGTTCATGGACGCGGACTACAACCAGTACGAAGTCGAAGCCGAAATGATGGGCGACGCGATGCACTACCTCGAAGACGGCATGGCTTGCGAAGTCGTGTTTTACAACGACAAGGCGATCTCGGTCGAACTGCCGACCACGCTGGTTCGCGAAATCATCTACACGGAACCGGCTGTTAAGGGCGATACGTCGTCGGGCAAGGTGCTGAAGAACGCCAAGCTGAATACCGGCTTCGAACTGCAAGTACCGCTGTTCTGCAACATCGGCGACAAGATTGAAATTGACACGCGTACGCACGAGTACCGCAGCCGCGCCTAACCGCCCGTCTGCCTCCCCGTTGGCCGGCGCCCGCCGGCCTGCACAAAAAGCGCTCAATTTTTGGGCGCTTTTTCTTTTCTGTCGCGCCGTGTATGGTTTAGGAAAACTTTACCGGCAACTTTCTCAAAATTGCCATCGCGACATCCTGTTTTTGCGTCGCGCGCACGGCAAGCCCTTGATCCATTTCATCAAAGTCTTTTGGCACGATCACTGCTAGGTGGAGAGTTACGCGAGTAGCGCTGATTTTCCAACCTGGAGGGAGGCACCATGAACAACGACATCGCAGAGGGCAAATGGCGACAGATGATCGGCAAGGCGAAGGCCGCATGGGGCGAACTGACGGACGACGAGTTGACCAAGGCTGAAGGCCGGGCCGACAAGCTCGCTGGTCTGATTCAGGAACGCTATGGCAAAACCCGTGAACAGGCGGAACTCGAAGTGCGCCGGTTTTTCGATAGCAACCGGGATTTCTGACAGGACCAGTGAAGGAGCTACAGGCGCCGGCACCGGGCGACTCAAGGCGCGGTGCCGGCGGCTGTCGTTTCTTCGCCGCCCCAGGACCGTTTGGATAGACCTGTCATCGAGCCCACCAGAGCCCGCGGTGCGCCATCAGCGTTGGCGGCGCGCCGGGCATTTAACCCATTCATAAAGTTGCGCTCGCCATGCCACACGCCCTGATTGTTGAAGACGATCCCAACAGCCTGTCCGGTCTGTCGGCAATCCTCGCCGCCGACGGCTTTTCCGTCGACACCGCGACCACGCTCGCCGAGGCCCGCGCCGCATTGACGCGCTTCATTCCAGACGTCGTGCTCGTCGACCTGAATCTGCCGGACGGCAGCGGCCTCGATCTGTTGCAGCATCTGCCCGCGCATCCGCCGGGCGGCGCAGTTCCTGTGATCGTGATGACTGGCAATGCGACGGTCGAGAGTGCGATCGAGGGATTGCGGCACGGCATCTGGGATTATCTGCTGAAGCCGGTCAACATCCCGCGTTTACGCAGCCTGCTCGCGCGCATTCCGCGGCCTTATGAGCTGACCGAGGAAGTGCAGGCGCTGCGCGCGTCGCTGCGTCAGCTTGGGCGCTTCGGCTCGATGCTTGGCCGCAGCAGCGCCATTCAGCACGTGTACGACACGATCGAGCGTCTCGCGCCGACCGAAGCCGCAGTGCTGATCTCCGGCGAGGCCGGGACGGGCAAGCGGATCGCCGCGCGCACGCTGCACGACATGAGCCGCCGCCGCAAAGGCCCGTTCGTCACGTTCGATTGCCGCGGCGCGGCCGCCGGCGGCCTCGATCGCTCGCTCGACAGCATGCTGTTCGGCCATGAACGTGGCGCGTTCGGTGGCGCCGAGCAGCGCGAGCCGGGCCTGTTCGAACAGGCGAGCGGCGGCACGCTGTTCATCGACGAAATCACCGAGTTGCCGCGCACGCAGCAGGAAGCGCTGTTGCGCGCGCTCGATTCGCAGACCTTCATGCGCGTGGGTGGTAGCAATCAGATCGTGACCGACTTCCGGCTGATCGCGTCGACGCGCAAGCCGCCGCGCGCGGCGGTCGCGGACGGCTCTCTGCATCAGGACCTCGCGCTGCGCCTCGAAGCCGCCGCCGTCATGTTGCCGCCACTGCGCGAGCGCGGCGAAGATCCGGTGCTGATCGCGCAGGCAGTCGTCGACGCACTGAATATGGAACAGACCGCGCGCGGCACGTCCGAGGTCGCGAAGCAGGCGGGGCCGAACTTCCTGCGCGAATGCCTCGCTTACGACTGGCCGGGCAACCTGCGAGAGCTGCAGGAACGCGTGCGGCGCGCGTATCAGGCATCGGGCGACGTGGTCGAGTCGTTGCGCGCCGACGAGGCAGGCACGGCGAACGGCCGCGATCTGAACGGCAGCCGCGTGCAGGTGACGGTCGGCACGCCGCTCGCGGACGTCGAAGAAATGCTGATTCGCGCGACGCTCGACGCGGTCGGCGGCACCCGGCATCGCGCGGCATCGTTGCTAGGAATCAGCCCGAAGACGCTATACAACAAGTTGCAGCGCATGCGCTTGAACTGAGCGCTCGGGTCGCGCGTGCCGCGAATGCCTGGCAAAGCTCAACGGAGGCTCGCACCGTTCGAAGCTGATAAAAAATGGCGCCTTGAATGGCTTCAAGGCGTCATTTCCGTTTATGCAAATGCGCTGCGCAACAGCCTCTGCGCTTCGGCGTAGCGTGGCTCGGCCATCAGCTTACCCCAGGTGAGCGCCTTGCCGCGCGGCCGCATGCGCTTCAGACGCCGCCGCGATTCCTTCGACGGCGTGACGCGCAGCGCGTCGAGCACCTTCTCCGCTTCGTGCGGCTGGTTGCAGATCAGCACCATGTCGCAGCCGGCCTCGAGGGCTGCCGCCGCGCCTTCGGCCAGCGTGCCGCCCTGGCGCGCGGCTTCCATCGACAGATCGTCGCTGAAAATCGCGCCTTCGAAACCAAGCTTGCCGCGCAGGATGTCCTGCAGCCAGATGCGCGAGAAGCCGGCCGGTTTTGCATCGACCCGCGGATAGACGACGTGCGCGGGGAGCACTGCGCCAAGCGACAGACCGAGCCAGTCGTACGGCGCGACGTCGTTGCCGAGGATCTCGTCGAGCGGGCGTTCGTCGACCGGCATCGCGACGTGCGAGTCCGCCTGCGCGAAGCCATGCCCCGGGAAATGCTTGCCGCAGTTGCTCATGCCCGCGAGTGCAAGGCCGTGGTTCAAACTCTTCGCGAGCAGCGCGACCACGCGCGGATCGCGGTGAAACGCGCGATCGCCGATGACCTGCGAGTACCCGTAATCGAGGTCGAGCACCGGCGTGAAACTCATGTCGATACCGCACGCGCGCAGCTCCGCGGCGAGGATGTAGCCGACCGCGGTCGTCACCTTGGTCGCGTGCAGCACATCTTGGTCCCACAGCGCGCCGAGCTTGCCCATCGATGGCAGCACCGTGAAACCGTCGGTGCGAAAGCGCTGCACGCGGCCGCCTTCGTGATCGACGGCGATCAGCAGATCCGGGCGAATCGCGCGGATTGCAGCGGTCAGCGCGATCAGTTGCGCGCGGCTCTCGTAGTGGCGCGCGAACAGGATCACGCCGCCGGTCATCGGGTGAGCGAGACGCCTTTTGTCATCGCGGTTCAGCGTTTTGCCGACTACGTCGAGCATCACCGGTCCGGGTGTGGTTTTCATCGAATTCCGCTGGAAAGGAGACTGAGGCAAGACTAACGCGACCGGCAGCGGCCGCGTTCACGTTTTTATTCGGTGGCGGAGTGCGCAGCGCAAGCCCGTGACGCCGGCGCTTCAGCCGGGGCTTGCGTCCCGCCCGGCCGCTGCGTCTCGGCGATCACGAACGACACCGCGTAATCACGCTCGTCACTGATCGTCACGCGCGCTGTGATGCCGCGCGCGTCGAGCCAGTGGGCCAGCTCGCCGGAGGCGACCACCATCGGCTCGCCGCTTGGCCGGTTCAGCGTCTGCAACGTGCGCCAGGTCATCGGCCAGTGCATGCCGAGGCCGATTGCCTTCGAGAACGCCTCTTTCGCCGAGAAGCGCGTCGCGAGAAACGCGAGACCGCGCGCCGCCGAACGGGCGTGGCGCGCGTGGTACACGCGTAATTCGTCGGGACCGAGCACTTTCTCCGCGAATCGGCCATTGGTGCGAGTCATCACCGCTGCTACGCGGCTCACCTGAACGATGTCGGTGCCGATGCCGTAGATGGCCATGCGTGCGTCCGTCGCCAGGTTGCGTTACGCGCGCGCGCCGAGACGCGCGGCGACCATGATCGCCTTCATCTCGCGCACCGCGTTGTCCCAGCCCGCGAAGATCGCGTGCGCGACGATCGCATGGCCGATGTTGAGTTCGACGATGCCATCGATCGCCGCGATCTGCTGCACGTTCGTGTAGTGCAGGCCGTGGCCGGCGTTCACTTTGAGGCCGAGCGTCGCGCCGAATTCGACCGCGCGCACGATGCGCTCGTATTCGCGCTGCTGTTCGACGGGATCGTGCGCTTCCGCATAACGGCCGGTGTGCAGTTCGATCACCGGCGCCCCGGCTTCGTGCGCGGCGCGAATCTGCGTTTCCTCGGGGTCGATGAACAGCGAGACGCGCGAGTTCGCGTCCGCGAGTTGCTTGCACGCGGCGCGCACCGCCTCGAACTGCCCGGCGACATCGAGGCCGCCTTCTGTCGTCAGTTCCTCGCGCTTTTCCGGCACCAGGCACACGTCGTGCGGTTGCACCTGGCACGCGATGTCGAGCATTTCCGGCGTGACCGCGCATTCGAGATTCATGCGGGTTTTCAGCAGCGGACGCAGCTTGTGAACGTCCGCATCGACGATGTGCCGCCGGTCTTCTCGCAGATGCAGCGTGATCGCATCGGCGCCGGCTTCTTCGGCCATCAGCGCGGCGCGGATCGGATCGGGATAGGACGTGCCGCGCGCGTTGCGCAGCGTGGCGACGTGGTCGATGTTCACGCCAAGGTCGATCACAGTCGGCGAAGTCAGGAAGAAGCTCATAAGTTCTGCAGGTCGATCAGGATCTGGCGGGTGGCAAGCGGCGCGCCGCCGAGATAGGTGTTGAGCAGGAAGCGCATCAGCGTTTTGCTTTGCGCGACGGTCTGCGCTCGATGGTAATCGTCCTTTTCCATATCGAGCAAGGTTTGTCCCGACACCACCGGCCACTGCGCGGGCCATTCGTCCGATGCCTCGCGCACGCCGCGCTCGGGATCGAATACGTAGCGGCCGTCGGCGAGCACCGCTTTGCGCGCGACCGTGCGGTCGAGGGCCATCGCGTAACCGGTCTCGCGTAGCAGCACGCGTTCGAACGAGCGCAGCACCTGCACTGGCGGCTCATCGTGCGCGAGTCGCGTCAGCGTGACGACGTAGTGATGGAACAACTGAGGATGCGGGTCTTCGCGCGCGCAAAAGCGCACCAGCAGTTCATTGACGTAGAAACCACACAACAGCGCGTCGCCGGTCAGCGGCAGCATGCCGCCGACCCATTCGGCGCCGGTCAGCGTGCGCATTTCGGACTTGCCCGACCACGCGAGCGACAGCGGCTGGAAGGTTTGCAGCACGCCGCGCAACGCGGAGTGCGGGCGCTTTGCGCCCTTCGCGACAAGCGCGAGACGGCCGTGATCGCGCGACAGCACGTCGATGATCAGGCTGGTCTCGCGATACGGGTAGCTATGCAGCACGAACGCGGGCTGTTCGGTGATCCGGTATTCGGATGCGGACGTGCGCGGCGCGCGACGCGCCGGCGTTTTGCGCGGCTCGCCGTCGTCGGCGGGTGCGCTTTTCACGCTTTTTGGGCTTTTCGCGCTTGTTGGGCTTGTTGCGCTTTTTGATTCAGTCGACGATTCCCTCGCGCTACGCGCGGGCCGCGACGGCTCGTGCTCCGGGTCGTCCGGAGCCGAGTCCGAATTCAGCGTCATCCACGCGTCATTCGTACCCATACGCACGAAGCCCGGCTTCGTTGTCGGCCCAGCCGCTCTTCACCTTGACGAAGGTTTCGAGGTACACCGGCCCGTCGAACAGCTTTGCCATGTCGAGACGCGCCTCGGTGCTGATCTGCTTCAGCTTCGCGCCTTTCTGGCCGATGATCATCGCCTTGTGCGTGTCGCGATCGACGAGGATCGTCGCGAAGATACGGCGCAGCCGCCCTTCGGTCTCGAACTTGTCGATCAGAACAGTGCTCGTGTATGGCAGTTCGTCGCCGGTCCAGCGGAAAACTTTCTCGCGCAGGATTTCGGCGGCAAGGAAGCGCTCGCTGCGATCGGTCAGGTCGTCCTCTCCGTAGATCGGCTCGCCTTCGGGCAGGAACGGCTTGACGGTCGCCATCAGACGCTTGATATCGTCAGGATTTTTTGCCGACAGCGGCACGATCTCGTTGAACTCGCGTAGCGTGCTCATCTGCTGCATGAACGGGAACAGCGAGTCCTTGTCCGACACGCGATCGAGCTTGTTCGCGATCAGCAGCGTCGGCGCCTTCGCCGGGATCAGATCGAGCACCCTCTGGTCGTCGGGGCCAAAGCGGCCCGCTTCGATGACGAACAGGATGGCGTCGACCGAGCTCAGCGTCGACGTGACAGCGCGATTCAGCGACCGGTTCAGCGCGCCGCTATGTTTGGTCTGGAAACCCGGCGTATCGACGAAGATGTACTGCGCGTCTTCGAGCGTGTGGATGCCGGTGATGCGATGGCGCGTGGTCTGTGCCTTGCGCGACGTGATACTGACTTTCTGGCCGACCAGCGCGTTCATCAGCGTGGACTTGCCGACGTTCGGACGGCCGACGATCGCGACCATGCCGCAGCGAAAACCAGTGGAAGTGGGAGCGTTCATATTCGGACTACGGCAGGTTCAGTTCGGTGCGCGCGACGCGCACGCCGATGGCAATCAATGGCCCGCATCGGCGACGCGCGTTTGCACCGCGTCGGCAATGCCGGGTTCGTGTTCGGCAGGTGCTGGGGCCGCCGACACAACCGGTACGGGCGCGGCGGTAACGCTCGATGCGGCAGTGCCCGTTGTGGTTTCGCGGCTGCGCTGACGATCTGCGCTGCGAGCGTGCGACGGTGCGTCGGCTTTGAGGTCGGGTGTTTTGTCCGCGACGGACTTTTCGGCCGGCTTGTCGGCAGGTTTCTCGCCTGTGTGGATCGAAACCTTGTCGGCCCTCTCGGACTTGTCGGCGTGCTCCGGCTTGTCCTGTGCGCTGTACTCCACATGCGCGGCACGGATCACGGCCAGCGGCGCACCGGCCGCACCCGGCGCGGCACGCTCGGCTGCAGGTCTTTCAACCGCTGACTTTTCCGCGACAGGCTTGTCGGCATGGGCTTCCACCGCGGCAGCGACGCGCCCTTCACCGCGCGCGCTCTTGCGATCTGGTGTGCGCAGATCCAGTGCGGCCTGCACGCCGGTCACGCCCGGCACGATTTCCTGCTCGGCGTTTTTTGCTGCGCGCGCGCCCTTCGAGCGCTTCGACTTCGCGACCACGGCTGGCGCCGCGGCCATCACTTCGTCGAGCGCCTTCTTTGCGGCCGCCTGCTCCGCCGCGCGACGGCTCGCACCCGAGCCGGACACCTTGACGTCCAGCTTCGGCACCGTGCATTCGACTTCGAACTGCTGATTGTGCGCTGCACCATGGGTGGCGACGACCGTATAGGTAGGCAACGCAATCTTGTGGCCCTGCAGATACTCCTGCAGCAGCGTCTTTGCGTCCTTGCCGAGCGTGCGCGGGTCGATATGGTCGAGGATCGGCACGTAAAGGCGCTTGATGACCGTCTGGGCAGCCTCGAAGCCGCCGTCAAGAAAGATCGCCCCGAGCACTGCCTCGAGGGTATCGGCGAGGATCGACGGCCGGCGGAAGCCGCCGCTGCGCAACTCGCCCTCGCCGAGCCGCAGGCCCTCCGAAATATTGAGTGCCTGAGCGATCTCATAGAGCGACTGCTGTTTCACCAGATTGGCGCGCACGCGCGACAGGTCGCCTTCGTCGAGTTTGCCGAAACGTTGGAACAAAAGCGCAGCCACCGCGCAATTCAGAACGGAGTCGCCGAGAAATTCGAGCCGTTCGTTATGCGTGGAGCTATGACTGCGGTGGGTTAAAGCCTGGCGCAGCAATTCCGCATTGCGAAATTCGTAGCGCAAACGGCTTTCCAACGGAGATAGGGGCATGGGCAGAGTATAACGCGGGCGCCTGACCCGGCGGAAACGCGGGGCGCCAGCGGAAAAAGCGTAGTGAAGCGACGTTACCGCGACTTCTTAAAGTAGCATGACAACACGCCGCGACCGGGATAACCGGATGCCGATTATTCGCGCGGCGTGTGAGAAGCGATCAACAAGCGACAATGCACGCGACTCACTGGAAAGAGCCGATGCGCCGCAGATCGCTGAAGTTCATCCAGATGAAAAATGCGCGGCCAACGATATTGTGTTCAGGCGCAAAACCCCAGTACCGGCTATCCGCGCTGTTGTCACGGTTATCGCCCATCATGAAGAAACTGTCCGGCGGCACTTTGCAGATCACGCCACGCGCGTTGTACTGGCAGTTGTCGCGATACGGATAGTCTTCCGCACCGACAATGAACGGCGGCACCGCCGGATTATTCAGAATCGCATTCTTGCGGCCGTCGATATCTTCCTGGAACTGCTTCGCATAACCGAGTCGCTCTTCGTCGAGATAATCGGGCAGCGGCGTTTCGGGCACCGGCTTGCCGTTGATCGTCAGCTTCTTGTCCTGATACTCGATCACGTCGCCCGGCAGTCCAATCACGCGTTTGATGTAGTCAACCGATTCGTCCTTCGGATAACGGAACACCACAACATCGCCACGCTGGACCGGGCGGCCCTGCGTGACCTTCGTGTTGATGATCGGCAAACGAAGACCGTATTCGAATTTATTGACGAGGATGAAGTCGCCGACCAGCAGCGTCGGCACCATGGAGCCCGATGGGATCTTGAACGGCTCGACCACGAACGAGCGCACGACGAACACCACCAGAATCACCGGAAAAAAACTCGCCGTATATTCGAGCCACCACGGCTGGCGCAACTTGTCGTCGCGCAGACGCGCGCGCGTTTGCGCGGCATTTTCATCTGCGAAACGCTCGCCGATGCGCGCCTGCTGACGATCGAATTCGGCGACCGCGGCTTCCGCCTCGCGGCGCCGTTTCGGCAGAAAAACCAGCTTGTCCGCGACCCATGCGACACCCGTCAAAACGACGAGCACAAAAAGAATCAGCGCAAAATTCATAGCGTTCCGTTATTCAACTTATTTGTCTTCGACACGCAGGATAGCGAGGAAAGCCTCTTGCGGGATTTCAACCGAGCCCACCTGCTTCATCCGCTTCTTGCCTGCCTTCTGCTTTTCGAGCAGCTTCTTCTTACGCGTAATATCGCCGCCGTAGCATTTTGCCAGCACGTTCTTACGCAACGCTTTGATGTTTTCGCGCGCAATAATGTTCGAACCGATCGTGGCCTGAATCGCTACGTCGTACATCTGACGGGGAATCAACTCGCGCATTTTCGCTGCCACTTCGCGGCCGCGGTACTGGCTTTGCGAGCGATGCACGATAACCGACAGCGCATCGACCTTGTCGCCGTTGATCAGCATGTCGACCTTCACGACGTCGGAGGCGCGGTATTCCTTGAACTCGTAATCCATCGACGCATAACCGCGCGAAATCGACTTCAGACGATCAAAGAAGTCGAGCACGACTTCACCCATCGGAATTTCGTACGTGAGTTGGACCTGACGGCCGTGATACTGCATGTTGATCTGGTTGCCGCGCTTCTGCGTACACAACGTGATCACCGCGCCGACGTACTCTTGCGGCATGTACAGGTTCACGGTGACGATCGGCTCGCGCACTTCCTCGATCTTGGATGGCTCTGGCATCTTGGCGGGGTTCTCGACCATCAGGGTCGTGCCATCGCGCTGCAGGACTTCGTAGACCACGGTCGGCGCCGTCGTGATCAGGTCCATGTCGAACTCGCGTTCCAGACGTTCCTGCACGATTTCCATGTGCAACAGACCGAGGAAGCCGCATCGGAAACCGAAACCGAGCGCCTGCGACACTTCCGGCTCGTACTGCAGCGACGCGTCGTTCAGCTTCAGCTTTTCGAGCGAGTCGCGCAGCGCATCGTACTGGTTCGCTTCGACCGGATAGAGACCCGCGAACACCTGCGGCTTCACTTCCTTGAAGCCCGGCAGCGGCTCGGCCGCCGGCTGGTTCACGAGCGTTACCGTGTCGCCGACCTTCGCCGCCGCGAGTTCCTTGATACCGGCGATGATGAAGCCCACCTGCCCCGCCGACAGCGATTCGAGATTCTTCGACTTCGGCGTGAACACGCCGATATGTTCAACTGGAAACTGCGCGCCGGTTGCCATCAGCCGGATCTTGTCCTTCGGACGCAGCGTGCCATTGACGATGCGTACGAGCATCACGACGCCGACGTAGTTGTCGAACCACGAGTCGATGATCAGCGCCTGCAGCGGCGCTTCCAAACCGCCCTTCGGCGGCGGCACTTTTGCGATCAACGCTTCGAGCACGTCTTCGACGCCGAGACCCGTCTTCGCGCTGCAATGCGTCGCGTCGGTCGCGTCGATGCCGATCACGTCCTCGATCTCGGCGATCGCGTTTTCGGGGTTCGCCGCCGGCAGATCGATCTTGTTCAACACCGGAACCACTTCGACGCCGAGTTCGATGGCCGTGTAACAGTTGGCGACGGTTTGCGCCTCCACGCCCTGGCTCGCGTCGACGACGAGCAGCGCGCCTTCGCACGCGGACAGCGAGCGGCTGACCTCGTACGAGAAGTCGACGTGCCCCGGTGTATCGATCATGTTCAGGTTGTAGACCTGCCCGTCACGCGCGCGATACGACAACGCGGCGGTTTGCGCCTTGATGGTAATGCCGCGCTCGCGCTCGAGATCCATCGAGTCGAGCACCTGTGCTTCCATCTCGCGGTCGGACAGACCGCCACAAATCTGGATGATGCGATCGGCGAGCGTCGACTTGCCATGGTCGATGTGCGCAATGATCGAGAAGTTACGAATATGATCCATTCAGTGCCGATCAAGCGAAAAGGCGCGCCCGGACAATAGCGGAGCACGCCTTGTAAGTAGGTGAGTAGGGTAGCCCCTATCCTTTCAGGATAGGGGCCCCCGTGGAACCGGACTTGCGAGTTATCCCCGCATCCGGCTCGAGCCATACCATTAAAGGTTGCCCTTTATAAGCCCCGTCATGGCTTTGACGGAACCGGCTTAGCTACGTTCAAACCTCCAGCATGCACCTGCCGGTGGCAATTTGGGTGAAGCAGCACGCGATTCGACAGAGCGTCAGTACCACCATGCACCTTATAAATCAGATGATGGTCATGCCAACCCGAGTCGAACTCTAGTGCCTGGTCGCAGTGCGCACAATTGCCGCCTTGCGACGTGTACAGCTTGAACCACTGCCTCAGGTAACTTCTGGATTGCTCCATCCAATGCTGCCTCAGTTGTTCGCCATATTGCTCCCAATCGGGATCAAAAGGATGAAAGTCCCCCCTCACCTTCTTGTGCCGCCTGATCGCTGTGCCACTTACGTGGTATAGCTCCAGCAGCCCCAAACTACCATCTTTACGTACCGTGGGGGTGGAAAGCACCCATTCACGATCTCCAACTTGATGAAAATACTTTTTCCTAATCCAGTCAGATTTCTTGTTTGCGTGTCGCCGTTTCGCCCACCGCCAGAGCCGCTGAAACACTAAGTGATCCATGCGGCTGTAGGCCTGCTTGGCAACCGCGGGGTGGTGATATTGCGCCCAGCCCCGCAGCATCGGGTTCAACATGCGAATCAAATCCGCCTGCTTCACCGTCTTGTTCTTGCTGATCGTTTCCGCCACCTTGCGATAAAACGTTTTCACGTTTTTCTTGCTTGGCTTGATGAGCAGCTTTCCCGAGTACTTTCGGAAAGACCACCCCAAGAAATCGAAGCCGTCGTCGATGTGAACAATCCGAGTCTTTTCCTCCGATAGCCGCAATCCTCGTTGTGCGAGAAATGCTTCCACCCAAGGCCTGATTTCGCCCGCCAGTACCTCTTGCGAGGTACCGGTGATAACAAAATCATCCGCGTATCGCACCACATGCACTTTCAACTTCTTGGCTCTACCAATCCCAAATTTCGCACCGAGGTGCTCCATAAGGTCCTGTTCAAGCCCGTTCAGCACCATATTTGCCAACGTCGGGGAAATAATGCCCCCCTGTGGTGTCCCGGCTTCCGTCGCCTGGTACCGGCCCTGATACAACAGACCGGATTTCAGCCATTTCCGAAGGATTCCGGTGTCCATTGGGACATGGGTACCCAGCCAGTCGTGACTGATGTGGTCGAAGCATCCTTTGATGTCGGCTTCCAACACCCATGACGCCGAATCCGGCCGCCGCAAGCACTGGAACAACTGGGACATGGCGTCGGCTGTCGAGCGATTGCGCCTGAACCCATAGGAGTTCGGGTCGCTCGTTGACTCTGCCACTGGCTCCAAGGCCAGCAGATACAAGGCTTGCATCGCCCTGTCCCGCATGGTCGGAATGCCCAGAGGGCGTTCCTTCCCATTAGCCTTGGGGATAAAGACTCTCCGTAAGGGCAGAGGCTTATATCCTAGCCGCTTCAACCTGCCGACAGCATCCCATCGGCTCTCAGGCGAATCCCACAGTTCGCGATCGACTCCAGCCGTTCGCGCACCTTGGTTCTGCGTAACACGTCGTACCGCATACAGCTTTGCGGACAACGTGCGGGTCAGCATCCGTTGCAGAGTTTTCACCCTGCGCCAGTCACCCTCCCGCGTCGCCTTCGCAATTCGAATCTGCATCCCTCTCACGTTCCGTTCAACCCGTCGCCAATCTACGGCGTGCCAATTGTCCGGAGCGTGTGAAAGCGCAGATCCATCCTTTCGGACAGATACTCTCATGCTGCTCTCCCGCTTGATTAAGTGAATCCCGCGCGAAGAGCAACACGTCCCTTGCGGGAGCGATTTGCTCCCGCGAGGGGTAAGAAGAACAACACTGACGACTAAGAAGCCGCCAGCAATCACTATGTTCGCTAGAGGATAGCCGACCGTCCTGCGACGGTAGACCAGACGGAAGTCTGCCCGCTTTCGCGTGGGGTGATGTTGCAACCCCTATGCATCCCATTACAGGACACCATTCGCTTTTTCCGTCCTCCCATACCCGCATGGTCAACAGCCTTCCTTACGGTCCGCCTGCCTGCGATAAGTTGCAGGCAACCATACGGGCTTACCACGTTCCCGGTGTGTCACACGACTGGGGTAGGTCCCGCCTTTTCCCCGGTGGCTCGAAGACGACGTAACTCGAAGTTCCAGCGAGTTATCCAGCCACGTACCTTTTGGTTAGAGCCCAGCAGCGTTTGGCTCCTCAATAGTAACGAGGTTTATCAGCAGTTCACTTACATTGACCGTTTCAGCCAGCCTAGCTCCTTGAGCCCATGCTGCTTGGGATCGCCGAACGACCGTCTCACGACGGCCGCCCGCCCGAACTTCCGGGGGCTACATTGTCAGAAGAGCTTCACACCTCACCGTTAGCCAGTGACGCATGTCTTCCTAGGCTACTGCTGGTCGTACAGCAGGTTCACTCACTCATCAATGCTGCCGATGAGGCCGAACAATGACACACCGAGCTTTCGCTCGTGTCTTCTAACGAAACCCAAACCCTAAGGTCTGGGAATTGCAAACATCATCCCGCCCAGTCGGCGGAGATGAAGCCGCTGACTGGGCGGGACCTGACGGTAATCAGGTCAATACAATAAGGTCCCCGGCTACCCGCTCCGGCTTCCGATTTCATTACGAAGGTGTGCCCAAAAGAGGACACATCTACTACTTAAATTGCGGCCCACAAGGTGACCGCCTACGGAGGGCATGGTGGGTTTCCCCTATAACCCTCATCAAGGTACTGCAGTCGATGCTCCGTAGCGTGGAGCGGACGGACACGAGCGTGCGTGTCGCACAAAACCTATCTATTTTAGCCGAAAAGCCCATCGGCCGGCGCATCTTGCAGAGCGCGGGCCGCAAGACGGCGTAGAAGATGCGGGAAATTTACCGCGGGCATCGCGGTGAGCCGGGGCAAAACGCCCACGGATCGCGCGAATCACAATGCCGTGCACGCGTATCAGGATGCCGCCGCGACACGCGACGCATGCGCGACCAATGCCGCCCGCACGCGCGCTTCGTCGAGATGATAGTGGCACAGTTCGACGCCATCGCAAACCAGCACCGGCACCCGCTCGTCGTAACGCGCCTCGAGCAGCGGATCGCTGTCGACGTCGATCACCTTCAACTGCGCGCCGAACTCCGCCAGCAACGGCTCGAGCGCGGCGCACATGTCCTCGCACAGATGGCACCACGTGCGCCCATAGAGCGACAGCGATGCCGTCTTCGTCATTTCTGCGCGCTGCGCGGGCGGACCGGCACAAACTGCGTGTTGTCGCCACGACGAACCAGCAACGCGACCATCTTCTGCGAATCGAGGTGCGAGGTCAGATCGTCGAACTGCTTCGCGCTCGTCACGTCCGTGTCGCCGACCCGCAAGATGATGTCACCCTTTTGCAGGCCGACACGCGCGGCCGGACCATCGACCGCGTCGACCTGCACGCCGTTCTGAATCTTCAGCGCTTTCTGCTGGTCGGCGGGGATGTCGCTGACGGCGATGCCAAGCGCGTTCGTCGCGCGCTGCTTCGGCGCCGGCGGCTTCTTCTGATCCGCCTTCGCGACCTTGTCCGGCTGCATTTCTGCGATCGTGATCGACAGGTCGCGCGTTTGACCCTTGCGCCAGATCGTGATCGACGTCTTCGTGCCCGGCTTCGTATCGCCGACCATGCGCGGCAGGTCCGTCGCGGTGTCGACCGAATGGCCGTTGAACTTCAGAATGATGTCGCCCGGCTGCACGCCGGCCTTCTCGGCCGGGCCACCCGGCTCGACGCTACTGACGAGCGCGCCCTGCGCCTTCGGCAGCCCGAGCGAATCGGCGACGTCCTTCGTCACTTCACCGATCGCCACCGCGATGCGGCCGCGCACCACTTTGCCCGAACTCTTCAGCTGATCGGCCACGCGCATCGCTTCGTCGATCGGAATCGCAAACGAAATGCCCATGAAACCGCCGGTGCGGCTATAGATCTGCGAGTTGATGCCGATCACCTCGCCCTGCATGTTGATGAGCGGACCGCCCGAGTTACCCGGATTGACGGCCACGTCGGTCTGGATGAACGGCAGGTAATCGCCGGTGTCGCGCCCCTTCGCGCTGACGATACCGGCCGTCACCGTGTTTTCGAGACCGAACGGTGAACCGATCGCGACGACCCATTCGCCCACGCGCACCTTGTTCGAATCGCCGATCGTGATAGTCGGCAGGTTCGACGCGTTGATCTTCACGACCGCGACGTCGGTGCGGTCATCGACGCCGATCAGCTTCGCCTTGAATTCGCGCTTGTCGGTCAACGTCACGTAGATCGTGTCCGCGTCGTCGACGACGTGCGCATTGGTCATCACGTAACCGTCCGTCGACAGGATGAAGCCCGAGCCAACCCCGCTGTTCTGTTCGGAATCGGCGTTGTCCGGCGCATCCGGGCTGCCGCCGCTACCGCCGCCTCCACCACCGTTATCGCCCCCGTGCGGTGATTTCGGCGACTGCGGCAACGGAATCCCGAAAAAGCGACGGAAGAACTCCGACATGTCACCGTCGTCCATACCCGGCGGCAGGCCACCGCGGGACGTGCCGTTCGACACGCGCGTTGTCGTACGAATGTTGACGACCGCCGGGCCGACCTTGTCGACGAGGTCAGTGAAGTCGGGCAGATTGGCAGCGGGAGCCGCCGATGCCATGTGCGGCACAAGTGGCAAACACGCCGCCAGCACTACGGCCGCGAGGAATTTGCGCACCGAGAAAGTCGTCATATCTTAGCAAGCCGAGGGATTTCAGGATTCGAAAGGGTTACTTCGGAGCTTTGTATTCTATGGCAGACGCGAACTGCTGCAATGTGGTTTGAGGCACTTCCCCGAGCAGGGTAATCCAGAAGTCGCCCTGACGCTTGACCAGTACGTGTGTCGCGCCGCTATCGCCCGTTCCCTCCTTGCGCGTATTGTTCTCGACCGGCTCGACGAACACCGAAATCGCCGCCAAGCCATCGGAAAACACGGCCTGATCGACGGGAATCGGCGGCTGCCCCGCCTCGCGCGACGCCATTGGACGGCGCAGCTGGCGGATCACGTGAAAGCCCGCCACCGACGGCGTGATCTGCCAACCCTGCGCGACCATGTCGACCGGCTCGACTGGCGGACGCACTACTGTCCAGCCCGCGAGATTGCGAATCCCGTTGACGATGCCCGCCTTGTCGACCGGCACGCCGATGCGGACCTGCGAAAACGACAGCTGCTCGAGCACCTGGCCGCTCGGGTCGAGCGTCTGCGCGCGCAGCAGAAGACCGGTCTTTTTGTCAGCCCATAGCTTGTACGCGAAGCGATACGCGTCTTTCGGATCGAGTTCCATCACGAGGCTGTCGACGCCCGCGACGCGGTCGTCGCCAAGCATCTTCGGCTCGTAGACGGACAGCACCTGCTCGCCATTCACGGACAGCAGCGCGGGGAACGAGTCCTTGTTCTGCCGCTTTTCGAGAACGACGATACGCCGCTCCGGCACGAACGTGTACATGTCGTCGTTATGCCGCAGCATTTTGCGCGGTTTGCCGTCGAGGCTTTCGAGTTGCTCGAACTCGCCGTCAGTATGGGTGGAGTAATGCGCGATGCGCGACGTCTGCACGAAATTGCCGCGCTGATAGACGAACGCACCCTCGTAGTTCTGCTGCTGGGCGGCCTGATGGATGCGGTCGAGCAGTTCCGCCGCCGTGTGACGGGCGACGGCCGGCCCGTCTTGTGCGAAGACCCGCGGTGTGGCGGACAACAATACGGCTGCGCAGAACAGAAATGCTGGCAGCCGCCCCCAGATAGTCGTTTTATTGAACCGCGGAGTCTGCATCAAACTATTGGCCCTGCGTGGAGACTGAGGCAGCGCGAAGCACCGGCATCGAGCCTGCCATCACCGGTTGTTGCGCGAATTGCTGATGAGCTTCGAGGTATTGATCAAGGCTCGCGTCGCGAATGATGTTGGAGTCCTGCGGCGCGGGCACCGCTGCCATGGCGACTCGCTGCACCGCGTCGCCGTGCGATTGGAGCGAAGCGAGCTGGGCCCCCGGACCACCCGGCACTCCCTGCAATTGCGGCACGACGATCCAGGTCAAGGTAGCGGCGGCGGCGGCGACGGCAAAAGCGGGCACGACCCGGCGGCGGAGCCCGAGCAGGCGGCGCGTGACCGACGCGGACGCGGCGGCTGGCGCCAGCACATGCGGCTCGCTTTCGAGACGCGCGGCAAAGCCGCTCAGAAATGCGCTGCTCCTTGCGGGGCTGACCGCGAGATCGTCGGAACGCAGCGCGTCGCCGATCAGGTGGTAGCTAGACCAGGCGGTGCGATCATCGCCGTCTAGCTCCGCAACAAATTTGCCCAGATTCAGATGCGCTTCGCCGAACAGCTCGCCGTCGACGAAAGCGGATAGACGCTCGCCGTGCGAGCCCGCTTGCGATTGCATCGAGACAGACCCCATGATGCTCCCCATCTTCCAAATACCCCGTAGTGACACCACTATTCCAGATATTGCACCGCCGCCCCGCCAGGCCGGGTGGACGTTCAGACATGTCTACCAGCGCTTGCCTTCGGGTGTGTCAAGCAACGGTCGCAATTTTGCCGCAATGGCTTCGCGAGCGCGGAAAATTCGTGATCTGACTGTGCCAATCGGGCAACCCATCATCTCGGCGATTTCCTCGTAACTCAAACCCTCAATTTCTCGAAGAGTAATGGCGGTGCGCAATTCTTCCGGTAAAACCGCCATCGCAGCATTGACCGTCTCGGCGATCTGCTTGCTCATCAACATCGACTCAGGCGTGTTGATATCCCTTAGTTGGTCAGCGTCGGAGAAAGTTTCAGCTTCTTCAGCATCCGCTTCGGTCGAGGTCGGCGCGCGCCGACCTTGGGTGGCAAGGTAGTTCTTCGCGGTATTGACCGCAATCCGGTACAACCACGTATAAAACGCCGACTCGCCGCGAAACTGCGGCAACGCGCGGTACGCCTTGATAAAAGCGTCCTGCGCGACGTCTTCGACTTCGGCGGGGTCCCGCACGAGACGCGAGATCAGCCGGAGAATCTTGCGGTGGTATTTGGAGACCAGAAGCTCGAACGCGGCCTTGTCGCCCTTCTGGACGCGCTCGACCAGCACCTGATCTATTTCTTTTTCGCTCACCTGATAAATCCGTAATCTATGGGGCGCATGGCGGGGGACCATTGTAGCGTCCCCCTCGTGAGGGCACGTTACTACGGTAACAGCGGTTACAGTCGTTACAGTCAAGCGCCGGCCGCGCGCCGGCCTAGCACGGAAAGTTCGCGGAAAACCGTGGGCGGCAGCGCGTCGGCGGCGAGCAGCAGGGAGCGCACGCGGCCGGTCGGCGCACGCATGAGGCCGCGCCTTCGACCACCCTTGGGTTCGAGCGCAAGCACCAGCAAGCGGCCGCTCCACTGCACGCAACCGACTACGCGGCCTCGCGCGAGCAGCACGCCCGCGCGGTTCCAGGCGGAAATTTCATCCATCGCGATATGCAGCGCGACGGGCTGCGCCGCGTCATGCCTCGCCGCGCACAGTCCGAGCAGCGCTGCCACCGCGAGCGTCAACGAAGCGGCCTGCCACGCGCCCAACCGGGGCGCGACGCAGGTATAGATGGCTAACGTCACGGTCAGCACGAACGCCCCTAATGCGGCACGCATTGCGACCGAGCGACGCAGCGCAATTCGCTGCGTCGCTCTGCCCGACGTTGCCGGTGCGGGGACAAGCGCCGGCGAAGCCGGCGTCGTGGACGGACGCGTCACCCGTGCTCAGGCGATCAGGCGCGCTTGAACACCAGCGTGCCGTTCGTGCCGCCGAACCCGAACGAGTTCTTCAGCGCAACGTCGATCTTCATGTCCCGCGCGGTGTTCGCGCAGTAATCGAGATCGCAGTCCGGGTCCTGGTCGAAGATGTTGATGGTCGGAGGTGAGACCTGGTGATGCACGGCGAGCACCGTGAACACAGACTCCAGACCGCCGGCGCCGCCCAGCAGGTGGCCTGTCATCGACTTGGTCGAATTGACGACTATGCCCTTCGCGTGGTCGCCGAACGCCCGCTTGATGCCGGTCGTCTCCGCCAGATCGCCGAGCGGCGTGGACGTGCCGTGCGCGTTCAGGTAGTTCACCTGATCGCCGTTGATGCCCGCGTTCTTCAGCGCGGCGAGCATGCAGCGGCGTGCGCCGTCGCCGTCTTCGAGCGGCGCGGTCATGTGATACGCGTCGCCGCTCATGCCGTAGCCGCCGATTTCCGCGTAGATCTTCGCCCCGCGCGCCTTCGCGTGCTCGTACTCTTCGAGCACCATCACGCCCGCGCCTTCGCCGAGCACGAAGCCGTCACGGTCCTTGTCCCACGGACGGCTCGCGGTCGCCGGATCGTCATTGCGCTGCGACAGCGCGCGTGCCGCCGCGAAGCCGCCGATACCGAGCGGCGATACGGTCGATTCCGCGCCACCGGCGAGCATCACGTCGGCGTCGCCGTACTCGATCAGGCGCGATGCCTCGCCGATGCAGTGCAGACCGGTCGTACACGCGGTGACGATCGACAGATTCGGGCCCTTGATGCCGAACTTGATCGACAAGTGGCCGGAGATCATGTTGATGATCGAAGCCGGCACGAAGAACGGCGAAATGCGACGCGGGCCGCGATTGAGCAATTCGGTTTGGGTGATTTCGATCATCGGTAGACCGCCGATGCCCGAACCGACCACCACGCCAATGCGCTCCGAATTCTCGTCGGTGACTTCGAGGCCGCTGTCCTGCATCGCCTGGATGCCTGCAGCCACGCCGTAATGGATGAAGGTATCCATGTGGCGCGCCTCCTTACCGGGGATGTAGTCCTCGATATTGAAGCCCTTCACCTCGCCGGCGAAACGGGTCGAGAAGTTCGACGCATCGAACTTGGTGATACTGGCAATCCCAGACTTGCCGGCGACCAGATTGGCCCAGCCATCGGCAACATTATTGCCAACAGGCGAAATCAGCCCCAGGCCTGTAACAACAACACGACGGCGGCTCACGGTAACCCCTTTTTTCATAGATGACAAACGCAAAAGCCACAGCGGCCACAGGAATCGCCCTGTGTGCCCTGTGGCTGTTTAAGTCGGCAATCGCGCGGAAAGTTGCGCTGTCAACATCGCTGGCTCCTGCGTGGCAAGCGGCGCGGCGCAGGGTGTGCCAATGATGGACACGCCCAATAGCGCAGACCCTGCTGGCACCGGCAGGCGGCACGGCAGGTCGTCATGCGCGGCCCGTGCAGGAACGCAGGCGCGAATGACCTTAGGCCTTGACGTTCGCGCGAGCGTAGTCGATCGCTTGCTGAACGGTGGTGATCTTCTCGGCTTCTTCATCGGGAATTTCCATGCCGAATTCGTCTTCGAGGGCCATCACGAGCTCAACGGTGTCGAGCGAGTCGGCGCCGAGATCGTTCACGAACGACGCTTCGTTCTTGATTTCCGCTTCCGCAACGCCCAGTTGTTCCGCGACGATCTTCTTGACGCGCTGTTCGATATTGTCCATTACCCCTCCAAGGGAAAAGAAGTTCAAAAATACAGGTGCGCGCATTTTATCAGGTTTGACCCGGCAAAAAAGCGGCGCATCGGGTTCCTGTCAGCGCATGCGCCTCGTGCTTTTCGCAAACGCATCAAGGCGCGGATAGTAACCGAAATTGGTCACTGCATATACATGCCGCCGTTCACGTGCAGCGTCGTGCCGGTGATGTAGCCCGCTTGCGGCGACGCGAGGAACGCGACCGCATGCGCGATGTCTTCCGGGCTGCCGAGACGGCCGAGCGGAATCTGCGTTTTCAGCACGGTCTGCTGCTCTTCGGGCAGCGCCTTCGTCATGTCGGTATCGATGAAACCAGGCGCGACGCAATTGACTGTGATGCCGCGGCTGCCGATCTCGCGTGCGAGCGCGCGCGTCATGCCCGCGACGCCGGCCTTCGCGGCCGCGTAGTTGATCTGCCCCGGGTTGCCCGCCGAGCCAACCACCGACGTGATGTTGATGATGCGACCGCCCTTCGCCTTCATCATCGGGCGCAGCACCGCACGCGACAGACGGAACACCGACTTCAGGTTGGTGTCGACCACCGCGTCCCAGTCGTCGTCCTTCATGCGCATCGCCAGTTGATCCTGCGTGATGCCAGCGTTGTTCACGAGTATGTTGAGCACGCCGAATTCCTTGACCGTGCGGTCGATCAGCGCTTCGGCCGCGGCCGCGTCGTTGACGTCGAGAACGGCGCCGCGGCCGTTAACGCCGGCCGCCTTGAACGCTTCGGTGATCGCAGCCGCGCCGCTTTCGCTCGTCGCGGTGCCGATGACCGTCGCGCCCTGACGCGCGAGTTCCATCGCTATCGCACGGCCGATGCCGCGCGATGCGCCCGTCACGATTGCGATCTGCTTGTCGAGAGTCTTTTGCATCTGTCAGTCCGGATGCCCTTCAAATAGGGCTCATTGATTCTTGTTGATTCGTCTGTCGAGGGATGCCGCGCTAGCGCGGCACTGCTCTGTCGATACCCGTTCGCGAATGCGGTCTCAGCCTGCCGTCACGAGTTTCAGCGTTTCTTCGAGCGACGCCGGATCGAACACCGACGCGCCAACAAGATTACCGTCGATGCGCCTGGTCAAACCCGCAAGGACCTTGCCCGGACCGCATTCGATCACATGCGTGACGCCCTGCGCGGCCATTGCCTGCACGCACTCGACCCAGCGCACCGCACCAGCCGCCTGGCGCACCAGCGCGTCCTTGATTCTGGACGGCTCGTTGACCACGGCGACGTCGACGTTGTTGATGACCGGGATCGACGGCACCTGCACGTCGATGCTCGCCAGGTATTCGCGCAGTTGATCCGACGCGGGCTTGAGCAGAGACGAGTGAAACGGCGCCGACACCGGCAGCGGCAGTGCGCGCTTCGCGCCCTTCGCCTTCGCGACTTCGCAGGCTTTCTCGACTGCGGCCTTGTGGCCCGCGATCACGACTTGCGCCGGCGCGTTGAAATTGACCGCCTCGACGACGCCCGCCGCCGACGCTTCCGCGCAGACCGCGCGCACCGTGTCGTCGTCGAGGCCGAGAATCGCGGCCATTCCGCCTTCACCCACCGGCACCGCGGTTTGCATCGCCTGCGCGCGGAAACGCACGAGCGGCACTGCGTCGCGGAACGCGAGTGCGCCGGCCGCGACGAGCGCCGTGTATTCGCCAAGACTATGTCCGGCGACGATCGCCGGCGCCGGGCCGCCCGCCTGCTGCCACGCACGATAGGTAGCGTAGGCCGCGGTCAGCATGACCGGCTGGGTGTTGGTGGTGAGATTGAGATCTTCGGCGGGGCCTTCGGCGATCAGCTTGCCGAGGTCCTGGTTGAGTACGTCGGAGGCTTCCTGAACCGTCTCACGCACGATTGCCTGATCGACGAATCCGTTAAGCATGTCGACTGCCTGCGAACCCTGCCCAGGAAAAACGAACGCGAATTTCATATCGTCCCCAAAATCGGTTTAATCGGATTGGCGGCCGGCCGCGGCTGCCAAATGGCGCGCGGTATTACTCCGGCCGCATGGGGCGCCGTCAGCGGCGCCCAGCGATGCGTCGTCGCGCTCAGTAGCGAATGACCGACGCGCCCCACGTGAAGCCGCCGCCGACGCCTTCGATCAGCACGTTCTGGCCGCGCTTGATGCGCCCGTCGCGCACCGCGACGTCGAGTGCGAGCGGAATGGACGCCGCCGAAGTATTGCCGTGCTCGCCCACCGTGACGACCATGCGCTCCTGCGGCAGGCCAAGCTTGCGGCAAGTGCTCTGCATGATGCGGATATTGGCCTGATGCGGAATCAACCAGTCGACCTGCTCCGGCTTCAGATTCGCTTTTTCCAATGCTTCGATCGCGACTTTCTCGAGCACGTTGACGGCGAGCTTGAACACCGCCTGACCGTCCATGTGCAGGAACGCGCTGCCGGCGACTACGCCGCCATTCACGTTGCCCGGCGTGCAGAGAATACTCGAATGGCTGCCGTCCGCGTGCAGTGCGCTTGCCAGCACGCCCGGTTCGTCGGACGCCTGCAGGATCACAGCGCCGGCGCCGTCGCCGAACAGCACGCAGGTGGTGCGGTCGTTGAAATCGAGAATGCGCGAGAAGGTTTCCGCGCCGATCACGAGCGCCGTGCGATGCTGGCCGCTGCGAATCAGGCTGTCCACCGTCGCGACTGCATACGCGAAGCCGGAGCAGACCGCCTGCACGTCGAACGCCGCACCGTGGTTCCTGATGCCGAGCTTGTTCTGCAGCAGGCAGGCAGTGCTCGGGAACACGAAGTCGGGCGTGGAGGTGGCGACCACGATAAGGTCGATGGACTGCGGATCGATGTCCGCCGCTTCGATCGCGCGCTGCGAGGCGATCAACGCGAGGTCGCTGGTCGTGACGTCCGGTTCGGCGAAGTGACGCGCATGGATGCCCGTGCGCGCGACGATCCATTCGTCGCTCGTCTCGACACCTTGCCTGGCGAGACGCTCAGCCAGATCCTGATTAGTGACGCGGTTGGGCGGCAGACAGCTGCCGGTGCCCAGCACGCGGGAGTAGATTGTGGATTGAGCCATTATGCCTTCGAGGATTGCGCAGCGTAGGGCTCGGCCGGCTGGCCTGCGATCGGGCTTGCGTGACCCGCACCGCTTGCGTCGCGCGCCGCCTGTTCGAGAGAACCCGCGTTCTCTTCCATCGCTCGCGCAAGGCGTTCCAGCACGCCGTTTTTGACGGCATCATACCCGCGTTTGATAGCCCACTCAAACGCATAGGCATCGGCGGAACCGTGGCTTTTGATCACGAGCCCGCGCAAGCCGAGCAGCGCGGCGCCGTTGTATTGCCGATGATCGACGCGTTTCTTGAAACGCATCAATACCGGCAGCGCGAGCACCGCCATCACCTTGGTCAGCCACGAACGGCCGAACTCTTCCTTGATGATATTGGACAGCATTTGCGCGAGACCTTCGGACGTCTTCAGCGCGACATTGCCGACAAAGCCATCGCAGACGATCACGTCGACGGTGCCCTTGTAGATGTCGTCGCCTTCGACATTGCCGTGAAAGTTCAGTGTACTCGCACGCAGCAGTTCGCCGGCGCGCTTGATGATGTCGTTGCCCTTGATGACTTCTTCGCCGATGTTGAGCAGCCCGATGGTGGGCCGGTCTTTCCCTTCGAGCGCGGACACGAGCGCGTGCCCCATCTCGGCGAACTGCAGCAGATGCTGCGGCTCGCAGTCGACGTTGGCGCCCAGGTCGAGCATCATCGTATAGCCGGCGGGATTGGGCAGAGCAAACGCGATGGCCGGGCGCTCGATGCCCGACAGCGTTTTCAGCACATAACGCGAGACCGCCATCAGTGCGCCGGTATTGCCAGCGGAAATGCAGGCTTGCGCCTCGCCTTCCTTGACGCGGTTCAGCGCCACGCGCATCGACGAATCTTTTTTCTTGCGCAGCGCGACCTCGACCGGATCGTCCATCGCGACGACCTCGGTAGCAGGCACGACGGTCAGCGCCGGCAGATCCTGAGCCTTGAGCTTCTTCAACTGCGCACGAATCGCACTTTCAATGCCGACGAGCAGCAACTGCGCATCGGGACGCGACCGAACGAAGTTGACGGCAGCGGGAACGGTCACGGACGGGCCGTGGTCGCCTCCCATGCAATCTATCGTGAGCTTTACAGTCATGGAGTGCGACGAAATTCAGACGCTCGGCTTTGGGTCGCGGCAAGCGCTAAAGCGCCAACTGCGATCGACACAAAAAAGCGGCAGTTGAATGCCGCCTTTTTGCCGAACCAGGAAAATGTCAAGCGATCCGATCGCTACGCGAAACGCCGCAGGGCGCATCGCAGTCAACGATTAGTCGTTCTTCGTCTTGACGACTTTCTTGCCGCGATAGTAGCCGTTCGGGCTAACGTGGTGACGCAGATGCACTTCGCCCGTGCTCGGCTCAACGGCCAGCGGCGCTGCCGTCAGGAAATCGTGCGAACGGTGCATGCCGCGCTTCGACGGCGACTTCTTGTTTTGTTGAACTGCCATGACTAACTCCAAAAAATTTTCCGAATTCTAACACAGCCCGATACGGTCTTAACCACTAGCCAAACGGCCAATGCGCCCGCATCACGCCCCCTGCAACTGTTCAGCGCTTCTTGCCACCCGGCTCGTCACGCTTCAGTCTTTCGAGCGCCGCGAACGGATGGCGCCGCTCGTTGGACTGTTCCGGCCCGCTGGCATCGCCAGCTTCGTCTTGCGCGGCTTCGTCGCCGTCCGCGCCCGAGACAAGGCTCTCGTGCACTTCAGGGCAGACCTCATGTTTTGGCACAAGCGGCAAGGAAAGCAGCAACTCTTCTTCGATCAAGTCGATGAGATCGAACTGGCGCGAACCCACGATCACCTCGACTTCATCCTCGTCGAGCGGAAATTCTTCGGTTTCCGCCTCCGTACTGACGATCCGGTAGGTTGCATCGACGTTGAACGCCTGCGAATACGGCGTCAAGCACCGCTGGCATTCGAGCCACGCGGCACCGTGGATCGCCAGCCGCAGATAAGGCTGGGGACCTTCGGTGCCATCGTCCTGCAATTCCGGCTGCGTCGTCCCTTCGGCCTGCCATGTAAACGCGGTGTCGCGATCTGGCGCTTCCGCCGGGACTTCGTTTAACATGCGCGGCAGTTGCGAGACGCGCACGACACCCGCGGCCTGACGCCCGCTTCGCGCAAATTCGAACAGATCGAGCTCATGCGGGTCGGACAGACCTGCAGGTTTGCCAGGATGTTGAGTCATGTGCGCTCCTGCTTCGGCAAGCATGTTGCCGGGGTGATTCGCGAAGGACGATCAGATCCGCCGCGAAGATAATCCGGTTTGCCAGCCGGGCGGGGCCCGGCCGTTGCGTTCAACCCTTCAAGCGCAAGCATACCGTGAAAAGCCCGAGATCATATCCGTTTTGTCTTTTTGAGTCAAACACTTAAGCTCATACGCGCGCGAACCTCGCGCGAACCAGTACGACCCGTCTCTTCCGCTGCCAGCAAACCATGCCTGATTCCCTCAAACGCCCGCCACGCCTGATTCTGGCGTCGAGCTCGCGGTATCGCCGCGAGTTGCTCGAACGCCTGCATGTGCCGTTCGACGTCATCGCGCCCGCGATCGACGAAATCCCACTCGCCAATGAAACGCCCGAAGCAACTGCGCTGCGGCTCGCCGAAGCTAAAGCGCGTGCGGCTGCCCGAGGCCTTGCCGCCGACGAACGCGCGCTCGTAATCGGCTCCGACCAGGTCGCCACCTACGACGGCCTGCAGATCGGCAAACCGGGAACGCACGACAAGGCGCTCGCGCAACTACAGGCGATGCGCGGCCGCGACGTGCTGTTCCATAGCGCGCTGTGCCTGTTCGACAGCGCGACGGACAGCGCGCAAACCGTGGACGTGATCACTCGCGTGCGCTTCCGCAACTTGCCAGACACGGCACTCGACGCCTACCTGCACGCCGAAACACCGTACGACGTCGCCGGCAGCGCTAAGTCCGAAGGTCTCGGCATCGCGCTGCTGGAAGCCATTCATTCCGACGACCCGACCGCGCTCGTCGGCCTGCCGCTGATCGCGCTGTCGCATATGCTGCTCGCGGCCAACTACCCGCTTCTGGGGGAACAATGACCGGCACCCTCTACCTGGTTCCGAACACGCTCGGCGAAGGTGACGCGAGCGCGCTCGATCTGGTGCTACCCGCGCCGGTGCGCGCCCGCGCGGCGTCGCTGCACTATTACATTGGCGAAAACGCTAAAACCACGCGCGCCTTCCTGAAGAAAGTCGGCACCGAGCGGCCGATTCAGGAAATCGAGATCCGCGAATTGAACGTCAATACGCCGGCCGGTGAGATCGACAAGCTGCTCGCGCCGCTGCTCTCGGGCACCGACGCCGGCCTCGTCTCCGAGGCCGGCTGCCCGGCAGTCGCGGACCCGGGCGCGCTGCTCGTGCGACGCGCGCACGAGCGCGGCGTGAAGGTCGTGCCGCTGGTCGGGCCGAGTTCGATTCTGCTTGCGCTGATGGCGTCGGGGCTGAATGGCCAAAGCTTCGCGTTTCACGGCTACCTGCCCGTCGACGCTGCCGAACGCGCCAAACGACTGCGCGATCTCGAACAACACTCGCGCAAGAGCAAGCAAACGCAGATCTTCATCGAAACGCCCTACCGGAATCGCGCGCTGCTCGATACGCTGCTCGCGACCTGTGCGCCGTCGACGCTCGTCTGCGTCGCGGTCGACCTGACTCTGCCGAGCGAAAAGATCGCAAGCCGGAGCGTCGCCGACTGGAAGAAGAAGCCTGACATCGACCTGCATAAGCGGCCGGCGATTTTTTTGATTCTGGCGGCCTGAGAACACGCACCGAAATCCCGCGCCAAAGACAAAGCCCGCGCGATCGGCCGAGTCGACCGCGCGGGCTTTACCTGCGAATTCACCGCAAATTCATTTTCGTGCCCAGCGCCATTGCCCGGACCGCGCCGGCGCCAACCGCCGCGCCGAACTTGCGCGCAACACGGTCCGTAATGCTCTCTTTTACCGTGTAGTCGATAATATCCGGCGCCTTGAAGATCTCGCGCGCGACGTAATCCGCATCGCCAAAGCCGTCCACCAGGCCCAGTTCGACGCTTTTCTGCCCTGTCCAGAACAAACCGGAGAACATGTCCGGGGTTTCATGCAGGCGCTTGCCGCGCCCCTGACGCACCGCATCGATGAACTGCGAGTGGATCTGATCGAGCATATCCTGCGCATGTTCGTCCATCTTCGGCGTTTCAGGCGAGAACGGATCAAAAAAGCCCTTGTTCGCACCGGATGTGCGCAGCCGTCGCTGAATGCCCAGCTTGTCCATCAGGCCGGTGAAACCGAAGCTGTCCATCAGCACGCCAATGGAACCAACGATGCTAGCCTTGTCGACATAGATCTTTTCCGCCGCCGCGGCCGCGTAGTATCCACCCGATGCACACATATCGCCGACCACGACGTACAGCGGTATAGATGGATATTTGGCGCGCAAGCGCCGGACTTCGCTGTTGATAATGCCGGCCTGTACCGGACTGCCGCCCGGACTGTTGCAATAAAGGATTACGCCCGCGGTATCGGAATCCTCGAATGCGGAGTCGAGTGCAGTGTTGATATCTTCGGCGTTCGCTCTCGTATCGGTCGCGATCTCGCCATCAATCGAAACCATCGCCGTATGACGGCCAGCCGTGGCGACCCGCTCGCCCGAGAAATTCAGCGCACCCCACGCTGCCAGGGCGAGCACAGCGAGGAAGACGAAACGGAAGAAAATCCGCCAGCGCCGCGCGGCGCGTTGCTCGTTGATCGCGGCGAGCGCGATTCGCTCGAGAGCGGCCCGCTCCCAGCCCGGCTCGTCGGCGGGCGGACGGGAGCGGCCGCCCGAGGCCGGGTCCTTTTCGGGGGTCGAGTTGTCTGACATGCGGAAAGTGAAAAGATAGAAAGGAAATCAGCGCGCAACTGGCAGCAATTCGCCGTCAGGCAACCAGAATACCGCCCGGCCCGCGGACGTATCGCGTTCTTCCACCTGCAGCGGACGCAACCTGCCTCCGCGACACGGACCACCGACGCATTTGCCGGTATCCGGCGCGTAAATCGCGCCATGCGTCGCGCACATCAAGTATAAACGGGACGATTCGAAGAACTGCCCCTCTTGCCAGTCGAGTTCCATCGGCACATGAGCGCAGCGATTCAGATAGCCGTACGCGCAGCCATCATATCGGACGAAAAACACCACGACATCCTGCCCGCCCCCGAGCCGCGCGACGCGCCGGATGCCGTCGCCGCCGTCGACCAGCTCGTCGGCCGCGCAAATCCGCACTCCCTGCGCGACCGCGGCAGCAGCGGTGTCCACGCCGTCGTCGCTCATGCGTGCTCCCGCAGCCAGCCGGACAGATCGCTGACGTTCGATGCGACGAACTTCGGTGACATCGCATTCAGCGAATTCGCCGGATGCGCGCCGTAAGTCACGCCGATGCCCGCCACGCCGGCGTTGAGCGCCATTTGCAGATCGTGCGTCGTATCGCCGATCATGACGGTGCGCGCCACATCCTGCCCCAATTCTCGCGTGAGCTCATGCAGCATTGCCGGATGCGGCTTCGAAAAGGTTTCGTCTGCGCAGCGGGTACCGTCGAACAGACTCGTCACGCGCGCCTGATCGAGCGCGCGATTCAGCCCAACGCGGCTCTTTCCTGTCGCGACCGCGAGCAGATAGCCGACATCGCGCAACTCCTGAAGCATCTCGCGCACGCCGGGGAACAGCTCAGTGGTCTGGTCTTTCATCAGAAAATGAAAGCGGTAGCGCTCAGAAAGCCGCGGATAGTCGGCCGGATCGAGCGTCGGCGCGGCAATCTGCAGTGCGTCGCGCAGGCCGAGGCCGATTACGTAGCTCGCGGCTTCGTCGGCGGGCACCGGCAGGCCGAGGTCGCGACATGCCGCCTGGATGCTGCGCGTGATATGCACGGTCGAATCCATCAGCGTGCCATCCCAGTCAAACACGATCAGGTCAAATTGCTCTCTAGCCATGCAAGGTCGTCTCCGGGTTGGACCCCGTGCGTAGTTCGTTGAGTTGTTCGATAAAGCCGCGGCAGTCGCCCGGCAGCGGCGCCTCCAGCTGTAGAGGCGCACCGGTGGCCGGATGCGTGAGCTTGAGCCGGTAAGCGTGCAGAAACATACGTTTGATGCCCGGCTTCGCGTTGGCGCGCGCGAGCGCCTTGTTCAAGGCGAAATCGCCGTATTTGGCGTCGCCCACGATCGGGAGTGCCAGATGTTGCAGATGCACCCGGATCTGGTGCGTGCGCCCCGTCTTCAGCTCGGCCTCCAGCAGCGCGTAGTCTTGCCAGCGGTCGACCAGGCTGAAGATCGTGTGGGAAGCGAGGCCATCGGCCTGCACGCGCACTCGGCGTTCGCCGTCGGCGGTCAGGTACTTGTGCAGCGGCTCCTTCACAGCGCGCCGGCGGCCCCAGTCGCTCGCCCATTCACCGTGCACGCACACGTAGTAGCGTTTGTCCATCCGGTTGTCGCGGATCTGCTCGTGCAGATTGACGAGCGCCGCGCGCTTCTTCGCGAGCATCAGGATGCCCGAGGTCTCGCGATCCAGCCGGTGCACGAGTTCAAGGAATTTCGCCTGCGGCCGCATCCCGCGCATCTGCTCGATCACGCCGAACGCGACACCGCTGCCACCGTGGACCGCGACGCCGGCCGGCTTGTCGATCACGAGCAGATGCTCGTCTTCGAACAGGATGGGAAAGCCGGCCACGGGCACGGGTACATGGACTGCAGCCTGATTCGGCTGCGCGACGCGGATTGGCGGCACCCGCACCAGATCGCCCAACTCGAGCCGGTATTGCGCATCGATGCGACCCTTGTTGACCCGCACTTCACCGCTACGCAGGATGCGATAAATATGGCTTTTCGGCACGCCCTTGCAGACGCGCAGCAAGAAATTGTCGATCCGCTGACCGGCCGAGCTGTCATCGATTTCAATCAGCGAAACCTGATCGCTCGAAACCGGGGCTTCGACCGCACCTACAACCGATCTCTGGGATGTTTTGCCTAACTCTTTCATTCTGAATATAATTTGCCCAGCAGTCCGCGATAGTCGGCGCAGTGTTCGCACAGCGTCCGGAATGCGGGTGGTTGCGCGAGCGCAAGCGATAAACCGTTATTTTACTTGCGCCGGGGTCTGGTTGCTCGCCCTGAAAATGAGATGCAACAAGTTGCACGCACGAAGTCAGCACCCGGCAGGGACGGCGCCCGCAGGCGCGTTCGGTCAAGGTCGGCTTCGACGGTAACGGAATTTTGGTAAAAAAGAATTTAACTTTCAGCTTCGCGTTTTCCGGGCGGTATGACGCCCTGCTGGACGAAGCTGCAAGTCGCGAAAATACGGCGTGCGCCCGAGGCGTCTTGTAGAAAGTACAAGACTTGGCGACGTCAAAAGAAGGCGAGACACCCCCAGCAGGAAAAGACGCGCCGCCTGCGCGAACTTCCCGTTGCGGCATGACCGCGGACTTCGGCCCTTCGCTCGCGCGCCCATTTGGCGCGCCGGCTTCAGAGGGCGAAGACTTATGAAGGTCTGCTGGCTAAACGCGGCGTGTCAGGCCATGATTTGAAGCCGTGTTCGCATGTGCCCTGCGGCACCGTGCCCGTTTTTTTAACCGGGCTGGGCCCTCTCAGGCAATTCTCCCGCCATCTTTCCCGCTCCAGCGTGTTTGTGAAAAACACAATAGACGCGGCACGCCTACTCTCCCCGCTCTCGCGACTGACAACCGCGCGGCTGGGCTGGCGAGGCCGCTCTGGAGCCGTTCAATGAAACGAATGTTGTTCAATGCGACGCAGCAGGAAGAGCTGCGCGTCGCCATCGTCGATGGACAAAAACTCATCGACATCGATATCGAAACCGCCGGCCGCGAACAGCGCAAAGGCAATATTTACAAGGGCATCATCACGCGCATCGAGCCGTCGCTCGAGGCCTGTTTCGTCAACTACGGCGAAGACCGTCACGGCTTCCTGCCGTTCAAGGAAGTCGCCCGCCAGTACTTCCGCGATGGCGTCGACATGCGTTCCGCACGCATCCAGGACGCACTGAAGGAAGGTCAGGAACTGATCGTCCAGGTCGAAAAGGAAGAACGCGGCAACAAGGGTGCAGCCCTGACCACGTTCATCTCGCTGGCCGGCCGCTATCTGGTTCTGATGCCAAATAACCCGCGAGGCGGCGGCGTGTCGCGCCGGATCGAAGGCGACGACCGTCAGGAACTGCGCGAAACCATGGCGCAGCTGCAACTGCCGGAAGGCATGAGCATCATCGCGCGCACGGCGGGCATCGGCCGCAGCGCCGAAGAGCTGCAGTGGGACCTGAATTACCTGATGCAACTCTGGCGCGCGATCGAAGCCGCGTCGCAAAGCGGCACGGCCGGCCAGCCGATGCTGATCTATCTCGAATCGAGCCTCGTGATCCGCGCGATCCGCGATTACTTCCAGCCGGATATCGGCGAAATCCTGATCGACACGACCGAAATCCATGACCAGGCGCGCGCCTTCATGGACATCGTGATGCCGGACAACGTCGGCAAGGTGAAGCGCTACCACGACGACGTGCCGCTCTTCTCGCGCTTCCAGATCGAGCACCAGATCGAAACCGCGTACTCGCGCACCGTGCCGCTGCCGTCGGGCGGTGCGATCGTCATCGATCACACTGAAGCGCTCGTCGCGATCGACGTGAACTCGGCGCGCGCCACCAAAGGCGCAGACATCGAGGAAACGGCCGCGCGCACGAACCTCGAAGCCGCCGATGAAGTCGCCCGCCAGTTGCGTCTGCGCGACCTGGGCGGCCTGATCGTGATCGACTTCATCGACATGGAATCGGCCAAGAGCCAGCGCGAAGTCGAACAGCGCCTGAAAGACGCGCTGAAACACGACCGCGCCCGCGTGCAGATGGGCAAGATCTCGCGCTTCGGCCTGATGGAGCTGTCGCGTCAGCGTCTGCGTCCGGCCCTGTCGGAAGGCAGCCACGTCACGTGTCCGCGCTGTAACGGCACGGGCCACATCCGCGATACCGAATCGTCCGCGCTACAAGTGCTGCGGATCATTCAGGAAGAAGCGATGAAGGAAAACACCGCGGCGATCCACTGCCAGGTGCCGGTCGAAGTGACCGCCTTCCTGTTGAACGAAAAGCGCGCCGAAATCAACAAGATCGAGTCGCGCTTCAAGGTCAACGTCGTACTGATCCCGAACAAGCACCTCGACACGCCGCACTACAAGCTCGAGCGTCTGCGTCACGACGACGCGCGCCTCGATGAGCCGCGCGCATCGTGGAAGATGGCCGAAGAAGCGGCCCGCGAGCTCGAATCGGAAACTGGCTACAGCAAGCGCGCCGAGGAAGTCAAGCCGAAGCAGGAAGCGGCGGTCAAGGGCATCACGCCCGAGAAGCCGGCTCCGAGCGCGCCGGTTCGCCCGGCTGCAACCCCTGCTCCGGTCGCGGTAGCGCCGGCCAGCGGCGGTTTCATCGGCTGGCTGAAGAATCTGTTCGGCATGCAGCCGGCTGCTCCGGCGCCCGCCGCGCCGGCCACGACCGACAAGCAGGCTCGTCCGCAACGCGGCGAGCGCGGTGAGCGCACGGGCGAGCGTGGCGGCGATCGCAATCGCAACCGCCGTAGCGGCGCAAGCGGCCGCGACGCGGCAGCGCGCGGCGAAGGCGTGAGCGGCGGCCGTCAGGCGCAAGGTCAGCAGCGTCGCGAGGAACGCGAAGGCCGTGAGGCACGCGAAGGCCGCGAACCGCGCGCGCCGCGTGAACAGCGCGAACCGCGTGAGGCCCGTGAAGGCCGCGAACCGCGTGAAGCACGTGAAGCACGTGAACCGCGCGAGAGTCGCGAACGCGACACCCGCGGCGTCGAGCGTGCGGAAGCCATCGAAGGCACGGCACGCGCCGAGCGTCAGGAACGCGGTGAGCGCCGCGAGCGTCGCAAGCCGCAAACGGAAGCCGCCGCGGCACTGACGCAACCCGACACGCAAGCCACCGACGAACTGACGCGCGACCGCGCCGCAGCGGGTGAAAACGGCGTGCCGGTCGATCAGGAAACCGTCGCACGTGACGGCGAAGAGCGTCGTCGTCGCCGTCGCGGTCGTCGTGGTGGCCGTCGCGAGCGGGAAGAGGACGTGAATGGCAACCTCGCGGCGGACGTCGCGGAAGCAGAAGGCGACAATGTTGCGGCCAGCGACGAAGCGCCGGTGCGCACCGGGCAGCCGGTCGAGCACACACGCGAAGTCAGCGAAGCCAAGAGCAGCGTGACGCCGGTCGAAGTCGTGGTCGCCGCTGTCGCAACGGAGAGCGCCGTCGTGACTGAACTGCATGCGGCAGCCGAAACGCCGGCTCTCGCGGCAGAAAATGCTGCGAAGACCGAAAAGGTCGTGCCGGTCGAAGAGGCTCCGGCGGCATCGATCGAACCTGTGGAACCGGCCGTGGAAGCGCCGGCCCAAGCAGAGCAAGCCACGCAGGCCGCGAGCGAACCGGTCGCGCCGGTTGCGCCGGTCGAACCGGCCGCGCAGGCCGAATCACCGGCTGTCGAGCCGGCCGCGGCACTGCAGCCGGCCGTTCCGACCGAACCGCAAGCCGCTCCGGCGGCGCTCGACATCGCGGCTCCGGCAACGACCGTCGAGGCGCCGGCAGTCGAGCCGGCAACGCAAGCCGAGATCGTCGAGCCGCAACCGGTCGTCGCAACGGAACCGGCCGTGGTCGAAGCGGCGCCCGTCGCCGCGGCCCCGCAGCCGGCTGCCGTGCGCAGCGTCGCGCCCGCCGCATCGGCCGACGCATTGCAGCCGATCCTCGAGCAGGCTGGCCTGATCTGGGTCAACACCGACGCCGAGAAGCTGCGCGCCGCGCAGGAAGCGGCGGCGCAGACAGCCAAGCCGCCGCGCGTGGTCCGTGAGCGCAAGGCGCTGCCGGCGGTCGACACCACGCCGATGCAACAGGTCGAAACGATTAAGCATCCGCAGTAAGCCGCGTCGTTGTCCGTGAGAAAGCCCGCCCGTTCCGGCGGGCTTTTTCTTTTGGCGACTATTTGTGGGCGCGAGCCGCGTCATGCCGCTCCCCGTATACCCCGACAACGTGCGTCGCCCACCTGCCGCCACGGGCATTTCCGATAGAATTAATCATTCGCTGTCCGTCCACGCACCTGACAAAGCACTTCATGTCCCGACGCATCATCCCCGTTGCCGATCTCAGCGCGGCGCCGGTCATCACCGGCCCGGCGCAGACGCCTAGCGGCGTGCTGCACGATGCGCTCGCGCGTCCGCTGCGCGATCTGCGCATCTCGGTGACCGACCGTTGCAACTTCCGCTGCGTCTACTGCATGCCGCGCGCGGTATTCGACAAGGACTATGCGTTCCTGCCGCACAGCGCGCTGTTGAGCTTCGAAGAGATCGAGCGGCTCGCGCAGTTGTTCGTCGCCCATGGCGTCGAGAAAATTCGTCTGACCGGCGGCGAGCCGCTGCTGCGCAAGAACCTCGAATTCCTGATCGACCGGCTCGCCCGCTTGACCACGCCCACGGGCCGTCCGCTCGATCTCACGCTGACCACCAACGGGTCGCTGCTCGCGCGCAAGGCGCGCAGCCTGAAGGACGCCGGCCTCACGCGCGTGACCGTCAGCCTCGACGCGCTCGACGACGCCCTGTTCCGCCGCATGAACGACGCCGACTTCGCGGTCGCCGACGTGCTCGACGGCATCGCCGCCGCGCACGCGGTCGGGCTCGCGCCGCTGAAAGTGAACATGGTCGTCAAACGCGGCACCAACGACGGCGAAATCGTGCCCATGGCGCGTCATTTCAAAGGCACGGACGCGGTGCTGCGTTTCATCGAATACATGGACGTCGGCACCTCGAACGGCTGGAACATGACCGAAGTGCTGCCTTCCGCCGACGTCGTCACGCGCATCGCCGAGCATTTCCCGCTCGTGCCGCTCGAAGCGCACAGTGCCGCCGAAACCGCCCAGCGCTGGGGCTATGTCGACGGCGGCGAGATCGGCGTCATTTCGAGCGTCACGCGCGCGTTCTGTGGCAACTGCACGCGCGCGCGTTTGTCGACCGAGGGCAAGCTGTATCTGTGCCTGTTCGCATCGACCGGTCACGATCTGCGCGCGCTGCTGCGCGGCGGCGCGAGCGACGCCGAGATCGCCACCGCTATCGCCGAGATCTGGCAAGGCCGCGGCGACCGTTATTCGCAGTTGCGCAGCAGCCAACCGGCCGATTCGGGCGAGCCTGCCGGGCGTCGCGTCGAAATGTCCTACATCGGCGGCTGAGCGGCCGACGCATGTCCATCACCCGCGAACAGATCACCGGCCTCGTGCTTGCGGGCGGGCGCGGCACGCGCATGGGCGGCGTCGACAAGGGGCTGCAGCCGCTGCACGGCGAAGCGCTCGCCGCGCACGTGCTGCGGCGCCTCGCGCCGCAGACCGGCCCGCTGATGATCAGCGCGAACCGCCATCCCCATACCTATGCGGCGCTCGGCTTGCCGTATCGCGCGACGCTCGTCGCCGACACCCTCCCCGACTTCCCCGGCCCGCTTGCCGGCATGCTCGCCGGACTGCGCGCCACCGGCACCGCGTACCTGCTGAGCGCGCCCTGCGATTCGCCGTGGCTGCCGGCCGACCTCGCCGCGCGCCTCGCGCACGCGCTCGATGCGAACGACGCCGACATCGCCACCGTCACCACCGTCGACAGCCGTGGCGAAACCTCGCTGCACCCGGTATTCGCGCTGATGCGCACCGCCGTCGCGGACGACCTGGCAGCGTTTCTGGCCGCCGGCGAGCGCAAGGTCCGCGCGTGGTACGCGCGCCACAGGACGGTCGAAGTCGTCTTTACCGACGAGCGCGCGTTCTACAATGCCAACTCGTTACAAGAACTCGCCGACCTCGAACGTAATCGAGGCCCCGGCTGACATCCGCTCCGGCCGCACGGCAACAGCCGCGCCCGTCTCCGGTCGCGACGCCCAGCCATTCATGACCACGCTCAACGACTTTTCACGCTGCGTCGCGCAGTACGATCCTCACGCGCTACCCGTCCCGGCCGCTCAGGCGATTGTCCGGCAGTGGGCGACGCCGGTCGCGGCCATCGAGCGCGTGGCGTTGCGTGATTCGCTCGAGCGCGTGCTCGCCGCCGACATCGTGTCGCCGATCGACGTACCCGCGCACGACAACTCCGCGATGGACGGCTACGCGTTCAATCACGCGGCGCTCGCGGGCGGTATGCGAGGCGACGCGAGCCGTGTCGAGCTGACGGTCGCCGGCAAGGCGCTCGCCGGCCATCCGTTTGCGGGCCGGGTCGCGGCGAACCAGTGCGTGCGCGTGATGACCGGCGCCTGCATGCCCGCCGGCTGCGACACCGTCGTGCCGCAGGAACGGGTGGAGCGCGACAGCGCGGATTCCCCGTCGATCCGCTTCGCGGCCAGCGCGGTCACGGCGGGCGCGAACCGCCGCCGCGCCGGCGAGGATCTCGCGCGCGGCCACCTCGCGCTGCACGCCGGACGCATCGTGCGCGCGTCGGACCTCGGTCTGCTCGCGTCGCTCGGGATCGGCGAAGTCAGCGTGCGGCGGCGTCTGCGCGTCGCGTTCTTGTCGACCGGCGACGAACTGCGCTCGCTCGGCGAACCGCTCGACGCTGGCTCGGTCTACGACAGCAACCGCTACACGCTGTTTGCGATGCTGCGGCGCCTGAACGTCGACACGCTCGATCTCGGCGTCGTGCGCGACGAGCCGGACACGCTCGAAGCCGCGCTGCGCAGTGCCGCGGCCAACGCCGACGTGGTGCTGACCTCGGGCGGCGTGTCGGTCGGCGAAGCGGACTTCACGAAGCAACTGCTGCAGACCTTCGGGGACGTCGCCTTCTGGAGTCTCGCGATGCGCCCCGGCCGGCCGCTCGCGTTCGGCCGCCTGTGGTCCGGCGCGCAGGCGGGGCTCGGCAATCCTGCGCTATTCTTCGGCCTGCCCGGCAATCCGGTCGCCGTGATGGTGACGTTCTATCAGATCGTGCGCGAAGCGCTGCTGCTGATGGCCGGCGCGACGCCGCGGCCGCTGCCGGTGATTCACGCGACGACCCGTGTGGCGCTGGGCAAGAGCGCGGGTCGCACCGAATTCCAGCGCGGCATCGCCGAACAGGACGCGCACGGACACTGGCACGTGCACCCGACCGGGTCGCAAAGCTCGGGCGTGCTGAGTTCGATGAGCGAAGCGAACTGCTTCATCGTGCTCGGCCACGACGAGGGCGACATCGACGTCGGCGAGCGCGTGTCGATCATGCTGTTCGACGGTCTCATCTGAGCTCTCGCGCGGCGCATCTATCGCATAACACCGGCATCACGGCGGCACCTGATCGATACTCCACCCACTATCACTACTACGACACACTGGGGTTTGACTTACATGAAAAAACAGATCTCGTTCATCGCACCGGGACAGACGGCCAAAGCGCTGATTCTCGTGTATCTGACGTTCTCGGTGCCGATCGTGCTGCTCGGCGTGCTGGTCGCGTTCGTGCGCTATGGCTCGGTGGAGCTGAGCACGGTGTTCAGTGCGCTGCTGTTGAACGCGATCCTCGGTTTCGTGCTGTTGTGGATCGCGTGTCACGCATACAACTGGGTCGCGTCGCGCTTCGGTGGCATCGAAATCCATCTGGCCGACGCACCGGAAGAAGCGTAACGCCCGCGACGATCCGCGCCGCCACGACCGGCCTGAATTCCAGCGCCTCATCCGTCATTGCTCATCAGGCTCTGCACCCGACAACGCATCGCCGAGCAACTCACTCGCCTCGTCGCCCGGTAACGCCTCGACGTCGCGCAGCTTGCGGTTCATCATGCGCGTGCGCGTTTCCGCGGCCTCGATCGAACGCGTGACGGTTTCGAGCTGCGCCTTGGTCTTCGCGAGCACGTCGCCGAATTTACCGAACTCCGTCTTCACCGCGCCGAGCACCTGCCAGACCTCGCTCGAACGCTTTTCGATCGCGAGCGTGCGGAAACCCATCTGCAGGCTATTGAGCAACGCGGTCAACGTGGTCGGCCCCGCAATCGTCACGCGATAGTCGCGCTGTAGCAGATCCGAGAGCCCCGGCCGGCGCAGTACCTCCGCGTATAGCCCTTCGGTCGGCAGGAACAGTAGCGCGAAGTCGGTCGTATGCGGCGGCGCCACGTACTTCTCCGCGATGGTGCGCGCCTCCGCGCGAATTCGCGCTTCGAGCGCGCGCGATGCTTCCTCGACCGCGGCCGGATCGGCGCGCTCCTGCGCTTCGATCAGCCGCTCGTAATCCTCGCGCGGGAATTTGGCGTCGATCGGTAGCCAGACCGGCGTATTCGCGCCGCTGGGCTCCGGCCGCCCCGGCAGCCGAATCGCGAACTCCACGCGATCGGCGCTCTTCGGCACCGTCGCAACGTTCTTCGCGTATTGATCGGGCGTCAGCAGCTGTTCGAGCAAGGCTTCGAGCTGCACTTCGCCCCACGTGCCGCGCGTCTTCACGTTGGTCAGCACGCGCTTCAGATCGCCGACGCCGGCCGCCAGCGTCTGCATTTCGCCGAGGCCGCGATGCACCTGTTCGAGTCGGTCGGACACGAGCTTGAACGATTCGCCCAGACGCTGTTCGAGCGTCGCATGCAGTTTTTCGTCGACGGTGCGGCGCATCTCCTCGAGCCGCGCTGCGTTGTTCGCCTCGATGTCCTTCAGACGCTGCTCGATCGTCGCGCGCACTTCGGCGAAGCGCCGATCGTTCGCCTCGGTCAGTTGCCCGAGTTGCAGGCTCAGCGTGTCGCCGAACTGCTTCAGTGAACGCCCTTGCTCTTCGCGCGCCTGCTGCGCCTGTGCCTGCAGGCTGTGACGCACGGCGTCGAACTGCTGCGCAAAGCCGTCGATCTTCCCGCCCTGCACCGTCGTCATGCTGGTGAATTGCGCGGCGAGCGTCTGCTGAAAATGCGCGAAGCCGCTGCTTTGCTCGGTGCGCGACACACGCGCGGTCTCGGCGATGTCGTTGCGCAGTTGCCGCTCGAGCCGCTCGGCGGTATGCGCCTGGGCGTCGACGACGGCATCGACGCGTTCGTTCAGCATCTCAAACTGCTCGTGCTGCTCCGTGCGATCGTGACCGCGCAGCAGCAACGCGAGTGCGATCACGAGGGCGACCGCCAGCACCGCGACGGCCACCACCAGAGTCATCGTCATGAACGCGCTCGGCCGATCACGTCGGGGTTGATCGGATTCGGCGGCTGACCGGCGCGCGGTCCTGCGCCGAGGCCGGCGATCAGGTTGTCCGCGGCGAGATTCGCCATCGCGCGGCGGGTGGCTTCGGTCGCGCTCGCGATGTGCGGCGTCAGCACGACGTTCGGCACGTTGAGCAGCGCCGGGTGCAGTTGCGGCTCGCCTTCGAACACGTCGAGACCGGCCGCCGCGATGCGCCTGTCACGCAGCGCATCGGCCAATGCCGCATCGTCGACGATACCGCCGCGCGCGATGTTCGTCAGCGTCGCGCTCGGCTTCATCAGCGCGAGTTCGGCCGCGCCGATCGTGTGATGATTGTCTTTCGTGTACGGCAGCACCAGCACGACGTGGTCGGCGCGCCGCAGCAAATCCTGCTTCGACACGTACTCCGCGTTCAGTTCGGCCTCGATTTGCGGCGCGACGCGCGAACGGTTGTGATAGATGACCCGCATGTTGAAGCCCCGCGCGCGCCGCGCGAGCGCCTGGCCGATGCGGCCCATGCCGATCACGCCGAGCGTCGAGCCGTACAGGTCGCTGCCGAGGAAGCCGTCGTAGCTCCACTTCTGCCAATGCCCGGCGCGCAACCAGTGCTCCGCTTCGGCGATGCGGCGCGCGGCGGCCATCATCAACGCCCAGCCGAAGTCGGCGGTCGATTCGTTCAACACGTCCGGCGTATTGGTGCCGAGTACGTTCGCCGCGTTGAACGCGGCCATGTCGAAGTTGTTGTAGCCGACCGCCATGTTCGACGCGACGCGCAGACGCGGCGCCGCGGCGAGCACGCCCGCATCGATCATGTCGCCAGCCGTCAGCGCTCCGTCCTTGTCCGCGAGACGGCGCTTCAGCTCGTCGGCGGGCAACACGTCGCCGTCGTTCCAGTCGACATCGAAGTACTGCTTCAGCCGATCGATCACGTCGGGAAAGATCGGACGGGCAACGAGGATTTTCTGCATTGCAAGTCTCCGTATCGCACGTCGAGGGAATGCCTCGGCGTTGCAGAGTCAGCGTCCAAAAAAGAGCCAGCCGGTCAGCGCGAACAGCGGCAGCAACACGGCGCCGGACCAGCCCAGATACGCGAAAAAACTCGGCATGCGCACACCGCGCGATTGCGCCATGGCCTTCACCATGAAGTTAGGCGCGTTGCCAATATAGGTGTTCGCGCCCATGAACACGGCGCCGGCCGAAACCGCCGCGAGCGTGGTCGCTCCGGTGCTCATCAATGCCTGCGCGTCGCCGCCGGCCAGGTTGAAGAACACGAGGTAGGTCGGCGCGTTGTCGAGAAACGAAGATAGCAGGCCGGTGGCCCAGAAGTACATGATGTCGCGCGGCTCTCCTGACGGATCGTTGACCAGATGGACGATGCCCGCGAATGCGCCGGCCTCTCCCGCGCGCAGGATCATGATGACCGGCACGATCGTCACGAAGATGCCGGCGAACAGTTTGGCCACTTCCTCGATCGGCGCCCAGTTGAAGTCGTTGCCCGCGCGGGCCGCGCGCGGCGTCAAGGCGAGCGACAGCAGCGTGACGACGATCAGCGCTGCGTCGCGCACGATGTTTTGCAACGCGACGTGCGTGCCGAACACGTCGAACGCGATTTGCGGGCGCCACAATCCGCTCATCAGCACGAGCGCGATCACCGCGGCGAGCAGCACAAAATTGATCTTGCCGTCGATGCCGAGCGGCGCGCCATCGGGCGTCGGATCGAGGAACGCTGAACGCACCTCCTCGCGCTGGTGAAAGTAATACGAGTCGAGCGCATAGAACGCGGCGAGCAGCATGCCGCTCACGAACAGCATTGGCCGCGCGAGATGCGTGGTGGTCCAGAAAAAGCTCACGCCTTCGAGGAAGCCGAGGAACAGCGGCGGATCGCCGAGCGGCGACAGCGCGCCCCCGACGTTCGCGACGAGGAAGATGAAGAACACGACCACGTGGGTCACGTGGCGGCGATTGTCGTTTGCGCGCAGCAACGGGCGGATCAGCAGCATCGCCGCTCCGGTCGTACCCATCACGCTCGCGAGCAAGGTGCCGAGCGCGAGAATCGCGGTGTTCAGGCGCGGCGTGCCATGCAGATTGCCGCGCACGCAGATTCCGCCCGCGACGGTATACAGCGCGGTCAGCAGGATGATGAACGGGATGTACTCGTCGAGCATGGCATGCGCGAGCGCGCCGAGCGCCGCGTTGGCGCCGAAGCTCACGGCAAACGGCGCGACGAACGCGAGCGCCCATGCCGCCGCGATCTTGCCGAAGTGGTGATGCCAGAGGGCTGGCGCGATCAGCGGAAAGATCGCGATCGACAGCAGCACACCCGCGAAGGGCAAGCCCCATAGCGCCGACAAGCGCGCGCCGTCGAGCGTCGCGGCCTGCACCGACGGCGAGCACAGCGCGACCATCGAAGCAACGGCGAGCCACAGGCCCACGCGTCCGGCCTGCGAATTCATCGCGATACAGGCCACGCGACGGTTTGCAACCGCGCGCACGACAGATACCGCGTGTGTTGCGTATGCGTTGGCACGCCGCCGCGCGACGCGTTCAAGCATCCTGGACGACGATCGCATGCACCCGGTAAGGGCCGTGCGCGCCCAGCACGATGGTCTGCTCGATGTCGCCGGTGCGCGATGGCCCCGATACGAAATTGACCGCGCGCGGCAGCTCGCCGCGTTCCTTGCGGATCAGGTCGAACGCCTCTTCATGACCCGCGACGATGCGCGAGCCCGGCACGATCGCGATGTGCGTCTCCGGCAGCAGCCCGGCCGACGCATACGTGTCGGGACCGGACAGCAACACGAGCGTGCCGGTCTCCGCGGTCGCGCAGAAGCAGCCGGTGAGGCCGACCACGTCATTGTCTTGCGGCTTGCGAAATTCGACGGCAAGGCCGGCTTCGGCCCACGGCAGATCGCGCAGCGTTTGCCACGCGATGGCCTGCAACGGCAAGCCGTGTTCCGTCAGATAGCGATGCGCGGCGGCGGGTACATCGGCCAGGGTTTGAACGGTGTCGACGGTGGTCGCCATTTTCTGCGCTTCGTCGATGAAACGCGCACGCAGATCGGCGGGCATGTCCGGACGCGGACCGGTTGGATGACGCGCGAGATAGTCCGCTGCGGCTTCGCGCTCGGCGGCGCTCGGCTCGGGCTCGCGCCCTTGCGCGGCGCGGATGCGCGCCAGGATGTTGCGGCGGGCAATCGATGTGTCCATTGGCGAAATCCTCGTGTCGACAGCCGTGCGATATGGCGCGGATTATACCGGCCGCCGTCCACGCGAACAGCCTGGCCGAACGGCATATTGCCGCCTGTCGATAGCGCGGCGACACTGTTCGCCACGCCACCCCGAACGCGAGCAGATCACGAACAGGCGATAAACCGAAAAGCAGGCCCCGAAGCGCACTACTTCGCCGCCTCTTCTTCCGGCTGCGCGATACCGAACACCTGCCGCAGATACGCGAGATATGCCTTGTCCTCGCACATGTTCTTGCCCGGCGAGTCCGACAATTTCGCGACCGGTTGACCGTTGCAACGAACCATCTTGATCACGATCTGCAGCGGGTTGTAGCCGAGGTCGTTGGTCAGATTGGTGCCCACGCCGAACGCGAGCTTACAGCGGCCGCGAAAGCGCTCGTACAGCTGCAGCACCTTCGGGATGTCGAGCGCGTCGGAGAACACGAGGACCTTCGTGCGCGGGTCGCAGCGGTTCGCCTCGTAATGCTCGAGCAGGCGCTCGCCCCAGTCGAATGGATCGCCGGAATCGTGGCGAGCGCCGTCGAACAGCTTGCAGAAGTACATGTCGAAGTCGCGCAGGAACGCCTGCATCCCGTAGACGTCGGAGAGCGCAATCCCGAGGTCGCCGCGATACTCCTTCGCCCACATCTCGAAGCCGAAGATCTGCGAGTCGCGCAATCGCGGACCGAGCGCCTGACAGGCCTGCAGGTACTCGTGGGCCATCGTGCCGAGCGGCGTCAGGCTGTGCTTCATTGCGTAAAAGACGTTGCTCGTGCCGGCGAACTGCTCGCCGAGGCCGTCCTTCAGCGTGAGGATCACCTCCTCGTGCCATTGTTTCGAGAAGCGACGGCGCGTGCCGTAATCGGCGATTTTGCAGTCGGCGAATTCCGGACGGGCGCCAAGCAATTGGATCTTGTCGAGGAGACGGCCGCGGCCTACGTGATAGTCGGGCGTTTGCTGGGTGTTGCGGAAATAGACTTCGTTGACGATCGCGAGCACCGGGATTTCGAAGAGGATCGTATGCAGCCACGGCCCCTTGATGTCGATGTCGATTTCGCCATTGCCCTTCGGCGACGGCGCGATCGAAATGTACTTCTCGTTCAGATGGATCAGCGCGAGGAACTCGATGAAGTCGCCCTTGATGAAGCGCATGCGCCGCAGGTAGTCGAGTTCGTCGTCGGTGAAACGCAGTTCGCAAAGCTTGCGCACTTCGTCGCGAATCTCGTCGATGTACGGCACCAGATCGACGTTCGGTGTGCGGCAGCGGAAGCGGTACTCCACGTTGGCGGCGGGGAAGTGATGCAACACCACCTGCATCATCGTGAACTTGTACAGATCGGTATCGAGCAGCGAAGTAATAATCATGATGGTACGAACTGGACCGCTGAAAAAGCGAAAAGGGCTCACAGCACCCTTGCAACGGACGCGCTGAGCCGAGCGGCGCGCCAACCTGACGCATGTTACCCGAATGCATCCGCATCCATCGTGCCACCGGCCCTTCGCCGGCTGTCCACGGCCGCTCGCAGCACCCCATAAACTAATCACAAAAACATATAAAACGCATGGCCCGATGCTTTATCCGGCTCTTGACGTTACGTTACAATAACTCTTTTGGCGTCCGCGCCTTCCCCGATTCCGCATGCAGGAGCTGCCTGAATGACTCACGTTGTGACCGAAAGCTGCATCAAGTGCCGCTATACCGACTGTGTCGATGTGTGCCCGGTGGACTGCTTTCGCGAAGGTCCCAACTTCCTCGCGATCGACCCCGATGAATGCATCGACTGCGCCGTGTGCGTGGCCGAGTGCCCGGTGAACGCCATTTATGCCGAAGAAGACGTGCCGGGCGACCAGCAGGACTTCATCCCGCTGAACGCCGACCTGGCGAAAGCGTGGCCGAGCATCACGAAGACCAAGGCGCCGCTGCCGGAAGCCGACGAATTCAAGGATGTGAAGGAAAAGCTCGCGCTGCTCGCGCGCTGAGCGCGGCCTCCTGTCGCCTGAGTTGGCCGTTCAGATTTAATATCGAGGTGAACGCAGAGGTATTGACAGACGTTTAAGCTGCCCCTACAATTTCGCTTCTCTGCTGTTGTTTTTCTGTTCCTCGATAGCTCAGTCGGTAGAGCGCCGGACTGTTAATCCGTAGGTCCCTGGTTCGAGCCCAGGTCGAGGAGCCAAGAATTGCAAAAGCCCGTTAACCAAGACGGGCTTTTTTATGTAGATCGAGTTGTATTGCTGTTCCTCGATAGCTCAGTCGGTAGAGCGCCGGACTGTTAATCCGTAGGTCCCTGGTTCGAGCCCAGGTCGAGGAGCCAAGAATTTGAAAGGCCCGCATCCGTGCGGGCCTTTTTGTTTTTGCGGCCTGATCGATAGCCTCCCGCGCGCGGTGCGCCGTTATACGATGGCGGATTTACGGCGCACGTTTCCCCCGTTCTAGCGCCGGCCCACTCCCGACACTTAAACCGGCACGCTCATGAAATCCACCTCGCTACGCATCGCGCTCGCGACCGTCGGTGCACTGCTGCTCTATTCGGCGCATGGCGAAGAAATCGCCAGCGTCAACACGAATTTTCACGTTACCGGCTCCGACCGCGTGGTCGTCGAGGCGTACGACGATCCCGTCGTGCAAGGGATCACCTGCTACGTGTCGCGCGCACGCACCGGCGGCGTCAAAGGCACGCTCGGCATCGCCGAAGATCCGACCGAGGCGTCGATCGCGTGTCGCCAAGTCGGGGGGCTGCATTTCACCGGCCCCGTCAAGCGGAAGGACGATGTGTTTTCGGTCAGCATGTCGCTGATCTTCAAGTCGCTGCACGTGGTGCGCGTGGTCGACACGAAGCGCAACGCCCTCGTCTATCTGACCTACAGCGACCGCGTGGTCAGCGGCAGCGCGAAAAACAGCGTGAGCGCCGTGCCGATGCCTGCCGGCACGACGATTCCGGTCAAATAAGAGCAAGGACGGCCACATGACGGCGCGAGCGGCGCGCGGGCGCACCCGCCGCCGTCCCCGATAACGACGCGCTAAACTGACCGGTCCAGCTGAACCTTCGTCATGACCGCCACCCCTCGTTTCCGCGATTCCGCCCGTTATTGGCGCACGCCGCTGCTGCCCGGCGCGGATCTGCTCACCGCCGAATATCACGACCACGAGTTCGCGCCGCATTGGCACGACGCCTACACGATCCCGGTCATCGTCGCGGGCGCGGAATGCTACCGGTATCGCGGCGAGAACCATGTCGCCGAAGCGGGCAGCGTGCCGGTCATCAATCCCGGGGAGTTGCACACGGGGTCGAAGGCGGTCGAGGCCGGCTGGCGGTATCGCGTGATGTATGCGCCGGTCGAGTTCCTCCGCGCGCTTGCCGACGAAGTCGCCGGCAAGCCGCAGGCGTTGCCCTGGTTCGCACCCGGTGTGATCCGCGATGCCGATCTCGCGACGCGGCTCGCGCACGCCCATCGTCTGCTCGAAGCCGGCGACGACGCGCTCGCCGCCGAAGCCGCGATGCTCGACGCACTGTCCACGTTGCTGGTCCGCTACGCGCAGACGCGCCCCGCTTGCGCGCGCGTCGCCGCCGACGACACCCGCGTCGCACTGATGCAGGAGCGTCTGACCGGCGATCTCGTCGAACCGGTGACGCTGGCCGAGGTCGCGAGGGCGGCGGGTCTATCGCCGTTCCATGCGGCGCGGCTGTTCGCGCAATCGACGGGCCTGCCGCCTCACGCGTGGCGCAATCAGGTGCGCCTGCAGCGCGCGCTCGCGCCGTTGCGCGCCGGCGTCCCCGTAACGCACGTCGCCGCCGCGAGCGGCTTCACCGATCAGAGCCATTTCACGCGGCATTTCCGGCGCATGTTCGGCGTGCCGCCAGGTCAATGGCAAGGCACGCAACGGGGCTCGTAACGCGATGCGGCACCACCGACGCTCGCACGGCGCGCCATCAGCGTCTCACTGCGACCCCTGAGCCTCGACCCTCCATCCACCAGCAACCCGCCGCAAGAACGTACAAGTTCGAACGCCCGTCAGCCGCTATGCTTCCGGAATCAAGGAGGCGTAGATTGACCGATCCCACCCAAGGCCAGCCTACCCGGGCCGGCCATCTCAAAGAATTCGCCGCCGGCGCGCGCGACATCATCCCGATGATGGTCGGCGCCGCCCCGTTCGGCGTCATTTTCGGCACACTCGTGACGTCCGGCCCGCTGCACCTGTGGCACGGCCAGTTGATGTCGCTCGTCGTCTTCGCGGGCTCCGCGCAGTTCATCGCGCTCGGCCTCATCGCCGGGCATGCGAGCTTCGCCGTGATCTGGGCGACCACGTTCGTCGTCAACCTGCGTCATGTGTTGTATAGCGCCACGCTCGCGCCGCACGTCGCGCATCTGCCGAAGCGCTGGCGTTGGGCGCTCGGCGCGCTGTTGACCGACGAGGTCTTCGCGGTCGCGTGGGAGCACTACCGGCACCGCGAGCCCGGCACGGTCGGCCCGTACTATTTCTTCGGCGCCGGCGTCGCGATGTATCTGAACTGGCAGCTGTGGACCGTCGCCGGCCTGCTGTTCGGCGCGGCCTTCCCGGGCCTGCAATCGCTCGGTCTCGACTTCGCGATGGTCGCGACGTTCATCGCGATCGTCGTGCCGCAACTGGTCGCGCTGCGCTATATCGCAGCGGCCGCCACCGCCGGCACGCTGGCGTTTTTCTGGCAGGCCTGGCCGTACAAGCTCGGTCTGCTCGGCGCGGTGTTCGCGGGAGTCGCGGTCGGCGTGCTGCTGTCGATGTCGCGTCTGAACCTGCGCGGCGCGCGCCGTACCGTGGAGGCCACACGATGAACTACGTCGTTCTGATCGTCGGCATGGCCGCGATTACATGGTTGATCCGCGCGACCGTGTTCGTGCTCGGCGACCGGCTCGTGTTCCCGCCGCTTCTGCGCACCGCGCTTAGCTTCGTGCCGGTTACGGTGCTGACCGCGATCATCGTCCCGATGGCCGTGTCGCCGCACGGCAACGACGCCGAGTTGAGCTGGCGCAATCCGCAACTGGTCGGCGCGCTCGCCGCGATCGTCGTCAGTGCGCTGACGCGCCGGCCGCTGCTGACGATCGCTGTCGGTCTGGCCGTGTTCTTCGTGTGGCAGTGCGCGGTGCTGAAGTAAGCGCGCCTTCTCTGCGCTGAACAACTCGTCAGCGGTCCGTCGACAGCTCGCTCCGCTGCGGGCCGCGGTGCCGCGGCCCGCGAGCGCTCGAATCTTCCCTCCAAAGCGCCCGCGCGTCGCCGGGCCGCCCTCAAGTTTCCCGCCACCCCGCCGATATGCAGTCGAGGTCCGCTCATCGGGAGTCGTCCCGCTGGTTATGCGGCTAAAGGTATGAATCAAGCGCGTCGGCAGCCGGCGTCGCGTCGCCCGGTCCGCGAGTGGCTGGGCGATCTTGCGACGCCGCGCCGCGCGTGGCCGCATTAAACGGGATAACACATGGGTCAAATCACCCTGAAGCTCAAGGACGAGACCGTCGCGTCGCTGCGCAAGGACTTCGATGCCTTCTTGCGGGTCTCGCTGAAGCTCGATCCGCAGTTCGCGACGCCGTCGTTCGAGGATTTCTTGCGCGCGAAGCTGCTCGACAACATGGTGCCGCTAACCGAGCACGCGGTGCAGCGGATGCTGCAGGGCGGTCAGTACGCGTGGGCCAAACGCACGCTCGACAAGGAGTTTCCGGACGTCGTGTCGATCCTGTTGCGGCAGGCGAGCGAGTTTGGCTTCGGTTTCGCAGCGCGCTCGGAATGGACGCCCGAGGAGCTCACCAAGCAATGCCGCGACTGGGCGGCCGCGATCGTCAAGGAAGCGGAAGGCGACACGACGCTGGTCGACCCGCTCGCCTCGCAGATCAAGAGCACGGTGCAGGATATCCAGGCGCTGGAGGAAGTGATGCAGACGCCGGCGTGGCGGCTCGTCGAATCGCTGCGCCAACGCGTCTACGAGGCGAAGGTCGCGTGCGAGACGAGTGTGGGCAGCACCGCTCGCGAGAAGCTCGGCGAACTGCGCGGGCTGTTGCGGCTCGGCATTTCGCACGGCACGTTCCAGAAGCAGGAAGCGCAGCAGATCATGGAGTATCTGCGGCTCCTGAAGCCGGAGATTTTCGTCGAGGAGCCGTACGACGTGTTCTCGCGACTCGCGGCATGGCTGCGCAATTTCTTCGTGCCGCCTCCTCCGGTCGCGCAGCAACAGCAGCGGCAGTCGCGCTGAGCGTGTATCGACGCGCATCCGCGCACCCGCGCATCAGCCGCAACGCGGCGCTACCCGCTCAATCCCACATCTTCCTGAGCTTCGCCGCGATCTCGATCTTCGCCTGCGCGGCCGCGGCTAGTCCCGCCGCGCCAGGCGCGCTCGCCACGGGCACGCGCGGCCATGCGTAGGCATCGAACAGCGGCAGCATCGGCGTGGCGATGAAGCGCGTGCGCGACGCCCACACGTGCCGGTCGCCCAGATGCGTCTGGTTGTGCACGTAAAAGCGCTGCGGCACGACGATATGCAGGTCTTCCTTCGCGCGCGTCATCGCCACGTAGAGCAGGCGCCGCTCCTCGTCGATTTCCGCGTCGCTGCCGGTGCCGAGATCCGACGGAATGCAGCCGTCGACGCCGTTCAGCACGAACACGTTGCGCCACTCCTGGCCCTTCGCCGAATGAATCGTCGACAGGATCAGGTAGTCCTCGTCGATCAGCGGCACGCCGGATTCGTCGCTGGTGGCATCGGGCGGGTCGAGCGTCAGCTCGGTCAGGAAACGCTCGCGCGACGGATACGTGCCCGCGATGCTTTCCATTTGCAGCAGGTCCGCGTGACGAATCGCGGCGTCTTCGTGATTGCGCTCGAGATGCGGCTCGTACCAGCGCCGCACCATTTCGAACTCGGCGGGCCACGGCGTTTGCCGCCCGTAGACACCCGACATCAGCCGGACGAACGGATGCCAGTCTTCCTGCGCGCGAGCGGGCGCCGCAAACGCGGCCAGTACGCCGCCGGCGGTCGCGACTGGATCGCCGCCATCCGCGCGCGCGGCGATGTCGTCGAGCACCTTCGCCGCGGTACCCGGGCCGACACCCGGCAGCAGCTGCACGACCCGAAACCCGGCGACGCGGTCGCGCGGATTCTCGGCCCAGCGCAGCACCGCGAGCACGTCCTTCACGTGCACCGAGTCGAGAAATTTCAGCCCGCCGAACTTGACGAACGGGATATTGCGGCGCGTGAGTTCGATCTCGAGCGCGGCGCTGTGATGCGCGGCGCGAAACAGCACCGCCTGCGACTTCAGCTTCACGCCCTGCTCGCGCGCTTCGAGCACCTGCTCGACGATGTAGCGGGCTTGCGCGGCATCGTCAGCGACCGTGACGAGGCGCGGGCGCTGCGCCGACGCCTTGTCGGTCCACAGATTCTTTGTGTAGCGCTCGCTCGCGAGCTCGATCACCGCGTTCGACGCGGCAAGAATCGGCTCGGTCGAGCGATAGTTGCGCTCGAGCGTGACCTGCCTCGCCGGCGGCTCGAACTGGGCGGGGAAGTCGAGGATATTGCGCACGGTCGCGCCGCGAAACGAATAGATGGACTGGGCGTCGTCGCCAACCACGGTCAGCCCGCGGCCGTCCGGCTTCAGCGCGAGCAGGATAGACGCCTGCAGGCGGTTGGTGTCCTGATATTCGTCGACCAGCACGTGATCGAAGCGCGCCGACAGATCGGCCGCGATGGCGGGCTCGCCGGCCATGTGCGACCAGTAGAGCAGCAGATCGTCGTAGTCGAGCACACTCTGCTTCTGTTTCGCGTCGAAGTAGGCGGCGAACAGCCGGCGCAGATCCTCCTCCCACTCGCGACACCACGGAAACGCGCGCTCCAGCACCTGGCCGAGCGATGCGCCGGTGTTGACGACGCGCGAGTAGATCGCGAAGCAGGTGCCCTTCGCCGGAAAACGCCGCTCCTTGGCGGACAGCCCGAGCTCGTGGCGCACGAGGTTCATCAGGTCGGCGGAGTCTTCGCGGTCGTTGATCGTGAACGCGGGCGCGAGACCGATCAGATCCGCGTATTCGCGCAACAGCCGCGCGCCGACGCTATGAAACGTGCCCGCCCACGTCAGCCCTTGCGCAAGCGCGGCGCGGGCCCCGACGGAGGTGGCCGCGGCGGCCGTGATGCGCGTCACACGGCGGGTCATTTCGAGCGCCGCGCGGCGCGAGAAGGTCAACAGCAGGATGCGCTGCGGATCGGCGCCCTTCACCACCAGATTGGCGACGCGGTGCGCCAGCGTGTTGGTCTTGCCGGAGCCGGCGCCCGCGATCACGAGCAGCGCGCCGGGCAGCGCGTCTGGCGTGTCGGTCCCGTATTCGACGGCTTCGCGTTGGGCGTCGTTGAGCTTCGCGAGCCAGGAGGTGGTATCGAACGACGGAGCGGATTCGGCGACGGTGGACACGGATAGGCTTTGCGTGCTGGATGGATTTCAGGATGCGACGCACACTGTATATCCATACAACCCCACGCGACAAGCGCCCTTTTTCCGGGCGCCCATCTGCGGGGGCCAGACGTCGGCAGGCGGGTGGCCTGACGCACAACCCGTTAAGCGAGAGTCGTCGGCGGCGCGCGAGCCTCGCAACGCCACGCGCCGCCGCATCCAGCAGGGCTTAATGCTTGACGTCCGCGCCATCGGCCTGCGCGGCAGCCTGCCCTTCCATGTTCATCTTCATTTCGTTATCGGCGGTCTGCCTGTCCGCCTTCTGGTTCAGCTTCGCGCCGCGCACCTGGTCCTTGTACTGGTCCTTTGCGGCCTTCTGCTGCGCCTTCAATTCCGCTTTCGAGGACTTTTTCGCCGCGCGATACTCGGCGTTGGCCTTGGCGTCGGCGTCGCGCTTCTGCACGAGCGGGTCGGTCGAGCCCGACGCCGTCAAACGGGCCGGCGGCGGCGCCTCGACGCCCTGCGCGGCGGGCGCGCCGGGGACTTGCTGCATGCCTTGCGCCGAAGGCGGCGCCTGCAAGCCCTGTGCGCCAGCAGCGGACGGCGGCACCATGTCGGCGGCGCCCTGGGTCTGGATTTGCGCGTGACCGCCAATGCCTGCTGCCGGTGCTGTCTGCGCGACAGCGGCCGTCGCGGCAAAAGCGGTGAGGGCGGTACCGATCAGGAGCGAACGAATCTGGGTCATGGCTTTCCTCTCTAAAGTTGTCGTGACTCGGGCGGACTTTCCGGCATCGCGATGACGGTATGTCCCGCGCGCCTCACCCGGTCTGGACGTCGCTGGATGGGTGGCCGGGGAGCGATCCCGGAAATGCCAGCGGGCTTTGCTGCTGAACTGCACTTTAGGAGTGAAATCCGTCCGACGCGACCGGCGTTACGGAACGTTTCAGTTTCCGATAACTGAATAACATCTGCTTTCATTTGCTTGCCGGGGCGCGTTTCGGAGGAATCCTGCGCAGGTCGAACGGCCCGCGCCGCCGCGGCGCATGCACTTGCTTTATGATGCGAACCCCGAACGCGACCCGTGCCCCAAGGTGCAAATGCGATGCCCAACCTCAATTTCACGCTGACCGGCGAATACGTCGAACTGCACAATCTGCTGAAAATCACGGGCCTCGCGGATAGCGGCGGCTCAGCGAAGATGATGGTTGCCGACGGCGCCGTGATGGTCGACGGCCGCGTCGAGACGCGCAAGACCTGCAAGATCCGCGCGGGCCAGGTCGTGCTGCTCGGCGATACGCGGATCGCTGTCCACGAAGGCTGACGGCAGTCCGGAAATTCGCGGGACGCCGCGCACCAGGATTGTGCGTTGTCCATCGACATCGGCCGGGCGAGGCAATAAGCTGTCGGTTTCGACAGGTATACGACGGACCGCGCCACGCGCGCGTAGTCGGCTGACCGGCTCGCCGCCGCGCCCCCGCCGCCGGAACGCGCAGCGCGAGGTACGCGCCCCCGCTTGCGCCGGTCCCGCGCTGCTGCCAGCGCCGTCGCCATCGCTGTCGCCACCTTTCGCCGCCAGGCATTCGATGACTCAACCCAGCTTCGCCCGAGCGGCCAGCCGGCCGCCGACCCTATCCCGCCACGCGGCCGACACCGCGCGGCTCGCCGCGCCGCTCGCGATCGCGCAACTGTCGCAGATGGCGATGAGCGTCACCGACACGATCCTGCTCGGTTCGCTCGGCCCCGATGCGCTCGCCGCCGGCGGCCTCGGCGCCAACCTCTTTTTCGTCGTCGTCACGTTGCTGCAGGGCGTGCTGACCTCGGTCAGCGTCAGCGTCGCCCACGCGCGCGGCGCGCAGGACGACGGCCGCGTGCCGCATATCTACTGGACCGGTTTCGTGCTGTCGGTGCTGCTGTCGGTGCCGGCATTCAGCCTGCTGTCGTTCGCGTCGCACATCCTGCTCGCGTTCGGCGAGCCGGGCCTGCTCGCGCACAACGTCGGCCAATACGCGGCGGTACTGCGCTGGGGCGCGCCCGCGAGCCTGATCGGCGTCGGCCTGATGCGCTCGTTCCTGCCGGCGATCGGCGCGGCACGGCGCCTGTTGTGGGTGTCGATCGTGAGCGTCGGCGTGAACGGCTTCCTGAACTACGGCTTGATTCACGGCGCCTACGGGCTGCCGCGGCTCGGTTTTCTCGGCTCGGCGGCCGCGACCACGATCACCGTATGGCTGACCGCGCTCGTGCTGATGGCGCTGCTGCATCTGCGGCCGCGCTTCCGTCATTTCGTCGTCGCGACGCGGCCGAAACTGCCATTGATGGGCGAATTGTTCGGCATCGGCTGGCCGGTCGCGATCACCTACGGCGTCGAGTCGACGCTGTTCCTTGCCACTGGCCTGATGGTCGGCCTGCTCGGCGAATCGCAACTGGCCGCGCATCAGATCGCGCTGAACGTCGCGTCGGTCGCGTTCATGGTCCCGTTGTCGATCGGCCAGGCGGCCAACGTGCGGGTCGGCTACTGGGCCGGCGCCGGTCAGCCGCTCGCGGCGCGCCACGCGGGCTTCGTCGCGCTCGCGCTCGGCGTCGGCTTCATGTCGATGTCGGGCCTCGTGCTGGTCACCGCGCCGCACTGGATCGTCGGCCTGTATCTGCATCTCGACGACCCGGCCAACGCGCCGACCATCGCGCTGGCCAGTTCGCTGCTCGGCGTGGCGGCGATTTTCCAGATCGTCGACGGTATGCAGGCGGTGGGCTCCGGTTGTCTGCGCGGCCTGAAGGACACGCGCGTGCCGATGATCGCGGCCGCGTTCGGCTACTGGGTGATCGGGTTTCCGACCGGCTATCTGCTCGCGTTTCACGCCGGCCTCGGCGCGCGCGGCTTGTGGTGGGGGCTCGCGGCAGGGCTCGCGAGCGTCGCGCTGTTGATGACGCTGCGCTTTCATCGGCTGAGCCGGCGGCAGACGCCGGTGGAACGATCGGTCACGCCGCATGCGCGGTCGGTCCGAGCGAAGTAGCGGTATCCCCACTGCTGAAGCGTGATGATCTCTGTCGCGCGCGGCGACGTCGCGCTGTCGGCGCGGAGCAACGACGAACACGCGCCCCAATTCCCTTAGAATGGTTTTCTCGACAGCATGTGCAGGCCTTCGCTGTCGTCACGCGAAAAAACTTGCAAAACAAGGGGAAAACAGCGTGCAGGGCCAATTCGAACAACATCGGCGGGCCGCGCGCCGCCGCTTCCTATTCAGCACAACGAGAGAATTTTTCCTGCTCTGTTGCGCCGCAGCAGTTTTGACCGCCTGCGCGACGAAGCCGCCCGCCACCGCGTTCGACCGCAAGGTCACGCACGCGCTGCCCGCCACCGCCGATACGCCGCTGCGCGAAGCGCTCGCGCCGCTCGAGGCGAAGCATCCGCGGCAATCGGGGTTTCGCGTGCTGGCGAAGGGCAGCGACGCGCTGCAGGTGCGCATCGCGCTCGCGCGCGCCGCAACCAGAACCCTCGACATGCAGTACTACATCGCCAAGGAGGACGCCACCGGCAAGCTGCTGCTCGGCGCCGCGCTGTACGCGGCCGATCACGGCGTGCGCGTGCGCATGCTGGTCGACGATCTGAACTTCAAGGACATCGACCGCATCATGGCGGGGCTGAACTCGCACGACAACATCGAGATTCGCGTGTTCAATCCGTTCGGCAGCCCGCAGCAAGGCATGTTCGAGCGCACCACGAACCTGTTCACTCAGATCGGCCACTTCACGCGCCGCATGCACAACAAGGCGATGATCGCGGACAACCAGCTCGCGATCGTCGGCGGGCGCAATCTGAGCGACGAGTATTTCAGCGCGAGCGAAACCCTGCAGTTCCGCGACCTCGACGTACTCGCGGCGGAACCGATCGTCGCCGACGTCTCCGCGAGCTTCGACGACTACTGGAACAGCGACCTCGCCTATCCGCTGCGCGCGCTGAACAAGCAGAAATTCGACCAGAAGGAACTCGACCAGACGCGCGACGACTTGCGCCAGCACTGGCGCAGCAACGCCGATCCGTACAACGCGAAACCGCTGAATGCGACGCCGCTCGCCGCACAGATCACGAGCGAGCGACTCGGCATCACGTGGGCAAGCGCGGAATTCAGCGCGGACGCGCCGGAGAAGATCGAACATCCGTCGCCCGACTACGTGAGCCCGCCGCTCGCGCGGCTGCGCGAACTGATGCGCGACGCGCACCACGACTTCCTGATCGTGTCGCCCTACTTCGTGCCGCACGCGTCGGGCGTGCAGGCGGCCAGCGGGCTCACGCATCGCGGCATCCGCATCGCAGTGCTGAACAACTCGCTCGCGGCCACCGACGCGGTCGCCGTGCAGGCCGGCTACAGCCCTTTCCGCGTGCCGCTGCTCAAGGCGGGCGTCGAACTGTACGAGTTCAGGCCGCACCAGGACACGCCGAACGTCGGGCTGGTCGGCTCGCGGTCGCGCGCGAGCTTGCATGCGAAGGCTTATGTGATCGACCATCAGATTCTCGTGATCGGCTCGATGAACCTCGACCCGCGCTCGGCCAATCTGAACACTGAGCTCGCGCTCGTGATCCACAGCCCCGAACTCGCGAATCAGGTCGCCAGGATCTTCGAGCGTGCCACCCAGCCCGATCAGAGCTACCACGTGACGCTCGCCGACGCGACCCAGCTCGCCTATCTGCGCTCGATCGGCGCGCCGCTGTCGCCGCTCGTCTGGACCGACGTCGAGAACGGCCAGACACGCACCTACATTTTCGATCCGCAGGCCGGCTTCTACCGGAATGCGCTAACCGGTCTATTCTCCTTATTGCCGGTCAACCCGGAACTTTGAGAAGCGGAGTCAACCATGACTGAAGACGTACGGATGGAGCGCGACACGTTCGGCGAAATCGCGGTGCCGAACGCCCGCCTGTGGGGCGCGCAGACGCAGCGCTCGCTGCAGAACTTCAAGATCTCGACCGAGAAGCAGTCGCCCGAACTGATCGCCGCGCTCGCGGTGATCAAACGCGCGGCGGCCGAAGTCAACCTCGGCCTCGGCGAACTCGACGAGCAGAAGGCCCGCGCGGTCATGCAGGCGGCCGACGAGATCATCGACGGCAAGCATCCGGACGAATTTCCGCTCGCGGTCTGGCAGACCGGCTCGGGCACGCAGACCAACATGAACCTGAACGAGGTGATCGCGAATCGCGCGAGCGAGTTGCTCGGCGGCGAGCGCGGCGAAGCGCGCAAGGTGCATCCGAACGACGACGTGAATCGCGGGCAGTCGTCGAACGACGTGTTTCCGACCGCGATGCACGTGGCCGCCGCGAGCGCCATCGTCACGCATCTGCTGCCCGCGCTGAAAACGTTGCGCGATACGCTGGACAGCAAGGCGAAAGCGTTCGCCGACGTCGTCAAGATCGGCCGCACGCACCTGCAGGACGCGACGCCGCTCACGCTCGGGCAGGAATTCTCAGGCTATGTCGCGCAGCTCGAGCAAGGCATCCGGCACGTCGAGTCGGCGCTGCCACACCTGTACGAGCTTGCGCAGGGCGGCACCGCGGTCGGCACGGGACTGAACGCGCATCCGAAGTTCGCCGACAGCGTCGCCGCCGCAATCGGCAAGCTGACCGGTCTGCCGTTCGTGTCGGCGCCGAACAAGTTCGAGGTGATGGCGGCCGCCGACGCGCTGGTGTTCGCGCACGGCGCGCTCAAAACGGTGGCCGCGAGCCTGAACAAGATCGCCAACGACATCCGCTGGCTCGCGAGCGGCCCACGCTGCGGTCTCGGCGAGCTGTCGATCCCCGAAAACGAGCCGGGCAGCTCGATCATGCCGGGCAAGGTCAATCCGACCCAGTCCGAAGCGCTGACGATGCTGTGCGCGCAGGTGTTCGGCAACGACGTCGCGGTGAACATCGGCGGCGCGAGCGGCAACTTCGAGTTGAACGTGTTCCGTCCGATGATCGCGCACAACGTGCTGCAGTCGGTGCGCCTGCTCGCCGACGGCGCGCATAGCTTCAACGAGAACTGCGCGGTGGGCATCGAGCCGAATCACGAGCGCATCGATACCTTGCTCAATGAATCGCTGATGCTGGTGACCGCGCTCAATCCCCACATCGGCTACGACAAGGCCGCGCAGATCGCAAAGAAAGCGCACAAGGAAGGCACGACGCTGAAGGCTTCGGCGCTGGCGCTCGGCTATGTCACCGAGCAGCAGTTCGACGAATGGGTGCAACCGAAAGATATGGTCGGGCGCACGGCATGACGATGCGCGAGGCGCCCCGAGAAATGGCGCGCAAAGGGGCGCGCCGTTCGGGGCTCCGACGCGCTTAAATCTTTCCCTGCGCGACTTCTTCCGGCTTCAGCTCGACGATCGCGTCGAGCGCTTCCTTCACGTCCATCGCGTACCTGGCGAGGCGTTTCTGCTCCTCCGTTTGCGGCACGAAGGCGGCCACCGGCACCGGATGGCCGTTCTCGTTGACGGCGACCATCACGACGAGACAGTCGGTGGTCTGCAGCAGCTCGCCGCCCTTCGGATCGCCCGCCTGCACCGACACATGAATGTGCATGCTGGTGCGGCCCGTCGCGACGACGCGCGCACGCAGTTCGACCAGATTGCCGACGAGGATCGGCCGGCGGAAACGGATATTGCCGACGCTGACCGTCACGCAATAACGCCCCGACCACACTGCCGCGCATGCATAGGCGGTCTCGTCGATCCACTTCATCAGCGCGCCGCCGTGCACCTTGCCGCCGAAGTTGACCGAGGTCGGCTCGGCGAGAAAGCGGAAGGTGGTTTCCGAACGGTCCAGCGGTGCGGCGGGCACAGTGCTCATCTTGACTCCGGTCAATCGGATGCATTGAAAGGAGGCGATTATACGAGCGCAATATTGCGCGCGGCGCTGCGTCGATTGAGGACGCGGCGCGAGGCGCGAGGATGGCCGAAGCTCGGGCCTAGTTGTGGACGCTGACGCCTTCGTCGATGGTGCCGTACATGCTGATGCTGCCGCTGCCGGCCGAGCCGGAGCCGGCTCCGCCCCCCGCGCAGGCGCTGAACAGCAGAACCGCCGCGGCGACGGCCAGAAGAGTTTTCATTGCATCGTGTTCCTGCAAGACAGGCTTCGATTCTAGCCTGGCCGCACCAGACAACGCGGGAACGCGGGCTGGCAGGACACAACGCCGCATTCATTGTTCACGCAAGGCTGAAACATCGAATACCCGATGCGCGTAGAGTAGGAATCGTGGCGGCGCGCTTTGCCATTCGGCCGCACTGCCGTTCGCCGCCCATTCAGGAGACGTGAGATGACGGCCCCCGTTGCAGACGACCAGAACCACTTCCCCGGCCTGAGCCGGATCGGCGCGCTGCTCGCGGACCCCGGTCGCGCCACGATGCTGTGGGCGCTAATGGACGGCAGCGCCCGCCCCGCCGGCGAACTGACGATGATCGCGGGGCTGTCGCCATCGGCGGCGAGCGCCCATCTCGGACGGCTCACCGACGGCGGGCTGCTCGCGCTCGAAGTGCGCGGCCGGCATCGCTATTTCCGTATCGCGTCGCCGGACATCGCCGCGTCGATCGAAGCGCTCGCGAACGTCGCGCAGGTCAGCGCGGCGCAGCGCCCCGTGCCGCGTCCGGCCCGCACCGTGCCGCTCGAGATGCGCTACGCGCGCACCTGCTACGACCACATGGCCGGTGAGCTGTCGGTGCGGCTGTTCGAGCGCATGCTCGAGCGCGGGCTGCTGACGCAAAACGGCACATCGCTCGAAGCGACCGCGCAGGGCGCCGTCCGCTTCGCCGACTGGGGCATCGACCTCGCCGCGCACAAGACCCGCCGCCGCTTCGCATGCACATGCCTCGACTGGAGCATGCGCCGGCCGCATCTGGGCGGCGCGCTCGGCGCGGCGCTGCTCGACGCGTGGTCGTCGCACGGCTGGGTCGAGCGGACCGTGCGGCCGCGCGTGCTGCGGGTTACGCCGGCCGGCCAGCAGCATTTCGATGCATTTCTGGCCGGATAGACGGTTGCGTTATTCGCGGCGCGATGGCGCGATGGCGCGAGACGCGACGCCGTGAGACCTTTTGTTACACGCCCGCGAATCCACCTTACAAATGAGCGGGCCTTGAAACATGGCCGACAGCTACAGTGACTGAACGGACGCGGCCCATCGCCGCGTCCGCCGGAGATCAGTCATGACACACGCCAAGCAGCCCGTGCAGCAAGCCGGGAACCGACGCCGGATGAGCGGCTATACGCTGATCGCGGCCGCCGTCGTCGCGCTCGCCGCGCAGAGCGCCTTGGCGCAGCAAGCGCCAGCCGCGCCGCCAACCGCGGCGGCCGTCGCGTCGGGCGGCGCTCCGGCGGGCGGCGACCCGTCGGGCGGCGATCCGCCGGGGCGCATCGCGCGTCTGAATTACACGGCCGGCGCCGTGACCACCGAGCCCGCCGGCGCGACCGACTGGTCCTACGCGCAGATCAACCGGCCGCTGACGACCGGCGACCAGTTGTGGAACGACCAGAACGCGCGCTCCGAGCTGCACATCGGCTCGACCGCGGTGCGCCTGGGTCAGAACACGAGCCTCGACGTGCTCAACCTCGACGACACGAGCGCGCAACTGAAAGTCGCGCAAGGCACGCTGTCGACGCGCGTGCGCGAGCTCGCGCCGGGATCGTCGTATGAAATCGACACGCCGAACCTTGCGCTCGGCGTGAACGGTCCCGGCGACTACCGCGTCGACGTCGCGCCCGACGGCAGCAGCACGACCGTCACCGTGCGCAGCGGCAGCGCGATCGCGTACGGCGACGGCGGCCAGGTGCCGATCGCGGCGGGTCAGCAGCTCCGCTTTGCCGGCACCACCCTGCAGCAGCTCGCCGACAATCGCGCGCCCGCTCTCGACGAGCTCGACCAGTGGGCCGCCAGCCGCGACGCCACCGAAGACCGCTCGCTGTCGGCGCGCTACGTGTCGCGCGACGTCCCCGGTTACGAAGACCTCGATGCCAACGGCACGTGGCGCGAGACGCCGCAGTACGGTGAAGTGTGGGTACCGAACGCGACGCCGGCCGGCTGGGCGCCCTATCACGACGGCCACTGGGTCTGGCAGGCGCCGTGGGGTTGGACGTGGGTCGACGACGAACCCTGGGGCTTCGCGCCGTACCACTACGGCCGCTGGGCCCAGGTCGACGGCACATGGGCCTGGGTACCCGGTCCGCTCGAAGCGGACTCGGCGCCGGTCTATGCGCCGGCGCTGGTCGCGTTCGTCGGCGATAACGAGGGCGGCGTCGACTGGGGTGTGAATCTGGCGGTCGGCGGCGTCATCGCGGCAGGCGTCGCGTGGTTTCCGCTCGGGCCGGGCGAGCGGTGGCATCCGCATTGGCGCGATCACGACCGCTGGAGCGCCGGGTACTACGACCGCGTGAATCGCCCGACGATCGTCAACGATTTCCACCGCAACGTGAACGTCCACAACACGTACGTCAACTATCGCGTGCCGGGCTGCGTGACGGCCGTGCCGGCGACCGCGTTCGTGCACGGTCAGCCGGTCGGACGCTTCTCGCAGAAGATCGATCCCGCGCAGTGGCGCCACGCGCGGATCAACCCTGGCGCACCGGGGATAGCACCGGTGCGCGAGAGTTTCGGGTCGGATCTGCGGCGCGCGAATTATCGGCCGCCTGCGAGCGTGGCCGCGCGGCCGGTCGTTGCGACACGCAACCCCGTGATACCGGCTGCGTACCACGACGAGCTCGCGCAGCGCTTCGCGCAAAGCGGCGGTCGGGTGCCAGGTGGCGGTCAGCCGGTCGTGCACACCTCGGTGCCCGCGCATATGACCGGCGCACCGGGCGCGCTGCCGATGGCGAACGTGCGAGTAGTACGATCGCATGTGCCGGGTCGTCCGCCGGGGATGGCGACCGGTGCCCCCGCTGCGCCTGGCGGGGCTGGCGGCATCGCGCCGCGTGGCGTCGAGCAGGCGGGCCAGCGGCCCGGTGAAGCGGCCGCCGTGGGGCCGCATGCCGAAGCGCCGCAAGCGCGTCCGGGCATACCGCCGCAGATGGTCGGCAACCCGCATCCGCCGCAGCCTGACGTGAGCGGGCTCGCGGGCAATGCGAGCCATCCGTCGAACGGGGTGCCGCGGCCGCCGCAAGCAGGCGGCGTCAATCCAGCCAACCCAGCCTACGCACGGCAGCACGGCGCGCCGCAGGAATGGGGCGCGGTCGGCAGGTCGCAGCCGACATGGACGCAGCCACATACGCCGATGGCGCAGCAGGCACCACGAGTCGAGCAGCCGGGCGGACCGCAGCAACCGAGGTTCGCGCCGCAGTCCGGGGTGCCGCGTCCGCCGGAAAATCCGGCCGCACGGCAACAGGCGCGTGGGCCCGAAGGGCATCCGCCGGCGATGCAACCGGCGCCGCGCGCGGAGCCGCCGCAGCAACCGCGTCCTGAACCACGGATGCAGCAGGCGCAGCAACCGCGTGTCGAGCCCCGTCCGCAGCCGATGCCGCAAGCGCGGCCCGAGCCGCAGTTCCAGCAGGCGCAGCAGCCGCGGGTCGAACCGCGTCCGCCGATGCAGATGCAGCAGCCGCGCCCCGAACCGCGCCCGCCGATGCAGATGCAGCAACCGCGCCCCGAACCGCGTCCGCCGATGCAGATGCAACAGTCGCGCCCCGAACCGCGGCCTCAGCAGGTGCAGCAGCCGCGTGCGCAACCCCAGCCGCAACCGCAACACGCCGAGCAGCACCAGGGCGGCGGCAATCGCGACGAGCATCACAAGAGCTGAGCAGGACGGCTGCCGTCCCGACGACAAAAAGCCCCGCGACGCAAATCGTCGCGGGGCCTTTTATGTTTGACGAGCCCGAGCGCTACTGCCTCGCTTGCACCGCCATCAAATCGCCATCGGCGCCGTCAGTGGCTCGTGATGCCGATAGCCGACCAGCGAGAAATCCGCCGGCTCAATTTTCTCGAGCCACTCCGGCTCGTACACGCCGGTCTTCGCGTAGTCGGGCACACGATCCGAAATCGCCAGCCGCGGACTTTCGTACGGCTCGCGCCCGAGTTGCTGGTGCAGCATGTCGAGCTGATTCTCGTAAATATGCGCATCGCCGATGAAATAGCTGAACCAGCGCGGCGTATAGCCCGTCAGCCGACCGGCCAGATGCAGCAGCGCGCCGCCCTCGGTCAGATTGAACGGCGTGCCGAGCCCGACGTCGTTGCTACGGATATACAGGCACAGCGATATTTCGCGGCGCGTGACGTTCGGCAGGAACTGGTACAACAGATGGCAGGCCGGCAGTGCGATCTGATCGAGCACGGCCGGATTCCAGGCATGGAAAAGAATCCGTCGATCGGCGGGATTCTGCATGATCGTGTCGAGACACTGGCGGAGCTGATCGATCGACTTGTAAAGCAGTACCTTCGAGCGGCCTTCTTCGTCGAACTGCGTGATCACGCGGAAACCGCGCGCCTGCGCGTCGGCGAGCTGTGCGCTCGCGCTGGCGTCGAGAACCTTGTAGGCCGGCCACTTGCGCCATTGCACGCCATACACATCGCCGAGATCATCCGGGCCCTCGCGATACGGATTGGCGAGCCACTGCGCGTTCTGATTCGCGTTACCGTCCCACACCTTGCAGCCAAGCTCGCGGAAATCAGCGGCGCTGCGCGAAGCACGCAGAAACCCGACCAGCTCGCCGATCGCCGACCTGAACGCGAGCTTCTTCGTCGTGACCGCCGGAAAGCCCTGCTGCAGATCGAAGCGCAGCATCGCGCCGGGCATGCTGATGGTGCGGATGCCGGTGCGGTTTTCCTGCCACGTGCCGGTGTCGAGAATCGTGCGGACGAGTTCCAGGTATTGTTTCATGCGGTTTCCTTCGACGCGGCGCGAACCCGACCAGGCGCGCTCACGGAATTGAGCAAAGCCTGATTCTAACAAGCGCAACCGGGCGACGCCGGGGCACGGCGCGCCGCATGGGAAGTATCGAGGGGGAAATCAGACGGAAAGGAAAAGCCCGCGGAACGCGAAATACGAGCGGCCAACACGCGCACGCACGCACACGCGACAGCGCTTCGACGCCTGGCCGGTGGACCCGCGGCGACGCGCCAGACCTTCACATGCCTCGTCGCCAGCCTCGCCGCTCGCCCGCCGCCTTATAGATGCTGCACCGTCGCCGGCAAATCGCCGTGCGGCGTCGACATCGGTTCGCCTTCCATGTGACGCATGCCATGCGAGCACAGCAACCGGTACAGCGTCACCCGCGAGATGCCGAGTTCCTGCGCCGCATCGCCGAGCCGGCCGCGATGCCGCAGCAACGCAAGCTCGATCGCCTGACGTTCGGCCGCTTCGCGCGCCTGCGCAAGCGAGACCGGCACGATCTCCACGTATTCGGCCAGTTCGAGATCGCGCGCGGTGATCGCGCGTCCCTCCGACATGACGATCGCGCGGCGCACCCGGTTGATCAGCTCGCGCACGTTGCCCGGCCAGCCGTAGTTATGGAGCGCGGCAATCGCATCGGGCGCGAAGCCGCGTAGCCGACGGCTGGCATCCTTCTTGAAACGTTCGAGCATGTGCCGCGCGAGCAGTTCGATGTCCTTGCCGCGCGCGCGCAGCGGCGGCTCGTCGATCTGCAGCACGCAGAGGCGGTGATACAGGTCTGAGCGGAAGCGGCCTTCGATCATCGCCGCGGTCATGTCCACATGGGTGGCCGAAATGATCCGCACGTCGACGTCGATCGCGCTATGTCCGCCGAGCCGCTCGACCTTGCGCTCCTGCAGGAAGCGCAACAGGCTCGCCTGACTTTCGAGCGGCAGATCGCCGATTTCGTCGAGAAACAGCGTGCCGCCGTTGGCCGCTTCGACCCGGCCGATCTTGCGCTGGTTCGCGCCGGTGAACGCGCCGCGCTCGTAGCCGAATAGTTCCGATTGCAGAAGATGCGGCGGGATCGCACCGCAATTGATCGGCACGAACGGCGCGTTGCGCCGCGCCGAGCGTTCGTGAATCGCAACCGCCGTCAGCTCCTTGCCGGTGCCCGATTCGCCGGAGATGAACACCGGCGCGTCGGTCATCGCGACCTTGCGGATCGAGCGGAACAGCGCAAGCATCGCGTCGCACGAGCCGACCATCTCGCCTTCGGCGCCCTGCGAGCCGTCGTTCGACGCGGTCTCGCTCAACGAGATCATGCCGTAGGCATGACCAACAGAATCGACGATACGGTCGCCCGAATACGGCACCGTCACGTAATCGAAACAGTAGTCGCGCACGAGCCGGCGCAACGCGGCGTCCTGCAGTTGGCCAGGCGTGGTGGCGGCGACCCAGCCGACGTTCGGCATGGTCAAACAGGTTTCAAAAGCGGCGATTTCGTGCGGCTGGAAATCACTGGACAGATCGAGCAGGCCGCCAGCTGCCGAGCCGGTGCGCACTGCCCGGCGCGCATCGCGCGCCGATCCCACGACTTCGACATGCCAGCCGCGCTGCAGAAAACGCGTATTCAGTTCCGCGCTAGGGTCGCGCGAAACGTAAATCAGTTGCCGCGTTGCGGGTTCCATTATTCAGATCCTCTCGTCAACGAACGTTTAGGACGACGCATGCACCTGAAACTGCAGTTCAGACACGCTGACTCGTTCGGGATTCGCGAATCGCAAAACCCGAACGGCCATTCCATTCCGTGCGGACAGCTGATCCCCAAGAAAGCGGCGTGTGTGTTTGAGACGGCCTGATATGGGCCTTTTTTAAACTTTGAGCTGTTGTTCGAGAGCTTACTATACGTGCGCCGCTTCGAAAACAATTATGCGAATTTAATCAGTAGACCCCTTGCCCATCAAGGCTTAGCGGCCGATCGTGGATGATTAAGCCGACAAATAAAACATTAGTGGAAGCGCTTTTCGTGGCGTTCCCGCGACAGTAGTTCGTACTTCACGGATTAACGAATTATAGGTATTTTCTGCTGCTCCGTTTCGGCACTGCAACGTTTTTCCCCGATTTGGAACGCATTAGCTCTGTTTCTGCCGGTTGACGCCAGACGCATCAATGGATTGCGAGCGATGGCATAGGTTTCGCTAAATGGCGAGCACCAGGGAGACACATCATGCGACTTGCATTCTGCATCGATCTGATAAGCCGCCGCGCAGTTGACTTCGCAATTTGCGCAGCCCTTGCCCTCAGCGCTCCGCCAGCGAGTGCCGGCACCCCGACGGCGCAAGCCGCCCCCGCTCGATCCGCCACGCTGGCGGATTCCAACGATGCCGCCGACCCTGCCTCCGCCAGCCTGCAAGCCACGACGCCGGTTCCCGCGGAAGACGACAGCCAGAGCGCCGCCTGCGCGTGGAACCCGGCTGTCGATGCTGCATCGATGAACGACATTTCGCTCGACGACCAGATGCTGTCGCGCCAACGCGGCGGCGCGGTCGGCATGTTGATGGTCGCCGCGACACCGCAACTGATGCAAAACAGCGGCAACCAGGTGACGTTGTGGGACGAGATTGCCCCGCCCTCGCCGCTGCCGGTGCCCGTCGATGCCGCGCGCGCCGCCCAGGGCAACGTCGCGACTTACCAGCGCAAGTAGCAGGACGTAGCACCGAACAGACAGCGAATCACCAGGTAATGCAGGACCGGTGGCCGCGCGCAACGCAGCGCGCGCCACGACGGCGGGACACAAGTTACAACAGAGAAGGGGCCAGGACATGGCTACGAATCACCAGACGCCGCACGCCTTCGGGCTGCCGTCGGCGTCGTTCGACAACGCTCCCGTCTTGCCGCGCGCCGCTTGCGCCCGCGCCGCCCTCCTCGCCAGCGTCCTCGTCACCGCCTGCTTCGCGAGCCACGCGTATGCCGAGCAGGTCGCCAATCCGGGCGACATCATCGTCGAGCGCAGCATCACGCCGCGCGACGCATTCGTCCCCGTGCCGCGCGACCAGGACCCGGTCGCGGTGCGCGCCACGACGTTCCCGGCCAACTCGTTCGATCCGACGATCGCGACGCTCGTCGGCGATACCGATCTGACGAACGCGCACGGCTCGAACGGCGTCGCCGACGGCGGCGTGCTCGGCGGTACCGGCATGCAGGCCGTCACGCAGATTCTGAGCGGCAAGGCGACCGGCAACACGATCCCGCTGAACTCGGGCGGCATCGGCGGACCGGCGGTGGGCATCAGCGGCACGATCAGCTCGTCGGTGACGGGCGCGCTCGCGCCGCTATCGAACGTGCTCGGCGGCGCGCTCGGAGGTCTGAAATGAGCACGCTCCTGCGCCCCTCGCTGCAATCGCTGCAATCGCTGCAAGTCGCTTCGGCGCGCCCGGCGCTGCGCGTCTGCGCGTGCCTGTGCATGGGCGTCGCCGCGCTCGTCGCGAATGACGCCCACGCGCAGTCGCAAGCGGTGCCAGTCGTCGGCGCGACCGCGACGATCGGCGCCGCCGCGGGCATGGGCGTGACGGGCGCGCTCGCGGTCAACGAAACGGCTGGCCTCGACAACGCGCAGGTCAACCAGATCACGGTGACGAACGGCACCGCGCTCCGCAACGCGAACGCGAGCGTGCAAAGCACGGCCGTGGTCGCGAACGTGCCGCGCGCGCAAGCGTCGATCGAAGCCAACGCGTTTTCGAACACATCCGGCGCGGTGCTGGTGAACCAGTCGGCCGGAGCAGGGAATCTGCAGCGCAACAGCACCCAGCTCGGGACTGCCGCGCTCGGAGTCGAGACCGTCCCGGATGGGGAGCTATCCGCAGCGGCCGCGAAAAACGGCAGCCTGGGGCAATCCAACGCGCTTCACGGCGTGCGCGAGGCAAGCATCTCCAGTGATGCGTTGCGCAACGCAAGCGGAATCGTGCAGATCAACCAGGCAGCCGGCGCCGGTAATGCCACGGCAAACAGTTTTGTGCTCCGTCCCCCGGCGGGCACTTTTTTTAACTGACCACACTTAAGTATCGGAGCGAATCATGAAGCGCACTCTTATTGCCACGGCCGTTCTCGTTGCCGCATCCGGCAGCGTGCTTGCCGCGCCGCAGAAGGCCTACCTGTTCAATACGACGGTCGTCGGCGAGATGGTCGGCGTCGAAGGTCTGGTCGGACTGTTTGGCTGCGTGCATGTCTCCAGCACGGCTAACGCGGTGATCAACAACAATCAGACCGTCAACGTGAATGCGATGCTCGATCCGCAGGCGCAGACCTACACCAGCGGCAACGTGACCACGACCCTGACCAGCAGCAGAACGACGGTCAGAGGCGGCGGCTCGGCATTCGCGTTCACGACGCAAAACCATACGTCGTCGAGCTCGGGCTCGCAGGGCTTCAAAGCCTCCGGCGGCTATGCGTACGGCAGCCAGAGCGCGAGCGTGACGAGCGGCGGCTATGAAACCAGCCAGCAGGCAGCCGGCATCGCGGGCAGCTTCTCGCACATAAGTCAGAACTCTGGCGGCCATCTGTCTGCCGGCGGCTCGATCGGCGGCAGCTACAGCTATCAGGACCACAACACGTTCTCGCACGGCAGCGGCTCGTTCAGTGCCCGCGGCGGCTTGCAGGCCGGTTATCGTGAATCGAGCTACTCGAACTCGTCGGGCGTCGCCGGCGGCTTCGAAGCCACCGAAGCGTCCGGACAAGGCCGTGCATGGGGCTTCACCGCGAGCGAAGGCTCCGGCCATGCGATGGTCGGCGAGCAATCGTCGGGCTACTCGCGCAGCCGCTCGTCGTCGACGAATTCGTACGGCGCCGCATGGGGCATCGACGAAGGCATGGCGACCACCGACGTGACGACGCGCGGCTCGATCACGCAGCACATCAACAACGAAGCGGCCGGCACGCTGAACGCGACCACCGGCACCAACGCGGCCAGCAACGTGTCGGGCAATCTCGGCATCAACGTCGCGGAAGGCATCGACAACGCGCAGAGCAATGACGTGTCGCTTGCCTCGGTCGATGTCGGCAACGTGTTCGGCAACGCGCAGGACTTCAACGTGCAATCCTCGGGCGGCAACGCAACGATCCACAACTTCAATCTGAACGCGTCGATCGGCAACGCGTCGCTGTCGGGTGTGACGGGCAACGTCGGCGTGAACATCGCTTCCGGTATCGGCAACGCCCAGGACAACGCGCTTGCCGGCGCGGTGACCACGACCGATCCGGGCAAGGCGCTGACCACCGCGATGGATGCCACGGATGACAACTCGCAATCCGCCACCATGATGGTTCACGGGCAATTCCAGGGCACCGCAAGTCTGGGTGCCGATACGCTGAAAGGCGCGTCCGGCAACATCGGCGTGAACATCGCCGGCGGCGCGGGCAATCTGCAGCACAACGGCCTTGCCATCGCGGCGCTGAACAGCGGCAAGTAAGCCGACGACGCAACGAGCGCAGGCAAGCAGAAGAAGCACAAAGGAAGCACAAAGCAGTGGGAAGGGCGCGCCGGCAGCCATAGAAGCTGCCGGCGCTGATCGGGTAGGAGACCAGCATGACCGGGTTCAAGGGGTTCCCGGCGCTACCGTTCGCCGTAGCGCTGGCAGGCTGCGTGCTGTGCGCGGATCACGCCGCGGCACAGTCGAGCATCGACACAGCCACGTTCGTCGGCGTGCCGTTGACGAAGACGGTCCGTTCGATGAAGGACCTGCGCAATAACCACATCGTCAACCAGCAGTTCGATTACAGCTGCGGCGCGGCGGCGCTCGCCACTCTCCTGAAGTACGGCTACGGCATCGATATTCCGGAAACCGAACTGATCCGCCGGATGATGGTCTTCTCGACGCCCGAAGTCGTCGTCAAGAACGGCTTCTCGATGCTCGACATGAAGCACTTCGTCGAGACCATCGGACTGCGCGGCCGCGGCTTTCGCGTCAACGTCGAAGCGCTCCACCATCTGCAGATCCCCGTGATGGTCCTGATGAACATCGACGGCTACGAGCATTTCGTGATCGTCAAGCATGCGCAGGACGGCCGCGTGTTCATCGCGGACCCGGCGCTCGGCAATCGCATCGTGCTCGAAGAGGACTTCGCGAAGACCTGGAACGGTCTCGTGTTCGCGGTCCTCGGCAAACCCTTCAGGGAGGATTCACCGCTGTTGCAAGACAACGAGTCGCTCGCGCTGAAGCTGCGCGCCGCCGCGCTCGCAGCCGGCACCGCCGCGACTCCCTTTTTCGAGTACGGCTTGAACAAGGCAGACATGTTCTGATCCCGCCATGAAGTCACACTTCTCACAGCTTGGGGTCGTGCTATGCGCCATCGCATGCGGCGCTAGCGGCCTCGCCCAGGCTTCGGAGGGCGCCGCCCCGCCACCGGCCCCCGAACTTTCGATAGCGCCCGAGCCCGGCGCCGCGCCCCTGCGGGTGCAGCTCGTCGGCGACGACGTGCTCGCGACCCAGACCGGCAAATACGCGGGCGCGACGATGATCTCCGGCTTCGTGCTGAACGTCATTTCGCAGTGGCAGATGCCCAACGGCGCGAGCGCGCTCGCCCAGGGGTCGCTGAGCGCGGTGCACAACGACAGCGGTCAGCTCACGAGTTCCGTCAGCACGTTCGCGCGCGTGAGCGGCGGCGCGCATGGCCATGCAGGCGATTCGGGCGCCGATCCGAACGCCCAGGCGCGCGGCGGACAGAACATCGGCGTCAACGGCGTGTCGCAGGTCACCCAGGTCGCGGGCGATCGCAACAGCGGCATCAACTCAGCGCTGATCGACTTCAACAACAGCGCCGTGACGCTGACGACGGGCTCCGCCAACGCGCCGTCGGCGTCGGCCAGCAATTCGACCGGCTCCGTGAAAGCCGGCATTTCGTTCGGCGGCAACGGCGTGAGCGTCGCGCTGCAGACACCCGCTGGGCTCGCCACCCAGACCATCGCGCCGAGCAACGGGCAGATCGCCCAGTTGCTGCAGATTGCAGGCAATAACCAGCAAGTCGCCAACGCCCTGCAACTGCATCTGCAAACCCAGCAGATGCCGGCTTCGATGCTTCGTCAGTTAGGCGTATTACAGGCTCTGCAAAACAGAAGATAGCGCGGCGGGCCGCCGCCCGCCAGCTGCAGCACAAGCAGTAAAAAAACGGCCGCGCAGTCAGCACCGCGCGGCCGGAACACCGGGGGAGCAAAAAATGAAAAAAGTGTCATCGACCAGGGCGCCGCGCATGGCTCTTGCGGCCATTCCGGCTGCCGCCATGCTATGGGCTCTTTCGCAATCGGCGAGCGCGCAGGCGCTCACCGGTCAATCCGTGGAGGACCGTCTGAACACGCTGGTGCGCGTCGTCGACGAGCAGCAGCGGCAGATCCATTCGCTCGAACGCCAGGTCACCGAACTCGAGATGGCGCAACGCGGACGCGGCGTGCCGGGCACCGGCGCCCCCGTCGGCAGCGAAGCGGTGGCCGAGCAGCCCGGCGCCGACGGCCTGCCGGTGCCGCTGCCGCCGCTCGCGCAGATCGCGCCAGGCGCGCCCGCGCCGACGGGCACCACCGGCACCGCGACCGGCGTGCCGGTCAAGCCGCCGACGCCGGACGGCGGCAATGCAGGCAGCGCCAGCGCCGGCGGCCTGCCCGCCGCCACCGACGGCAGCGGCGCGGTCGGCCAGACCCAGCGTGCGAACGAGCCGGTGCGCACCCAGGCCGAGCAGGCGGTCGTACAGCGCGAGCATGCGCCGCTCTTCGACCACAAACTGACGATGGACTTCGGCATCAGCGACACCTACTACGACCGTCGCCAGTTGCAGTTGTCGGGCTTCCTCGCGCTCGACGCGATTTTCCTCGGCAACATCAACCTCGGCCAGACCAAGTCGCACCAGGTGATGGCGGACCTCGGCACGCGCTACGGCGTGACCGACCGCATCAACATCGACGTCGACGTGCCGTACGTGTACCGGCGCAGCACCTTCATCGTCGGCGGCGCGGGCGGCGCGGCGAGCACGCTGTCGGACGCGACGGTGTCGAGTCACGACATCGGCGACGTGAACTTCGGCATCTACTACCAGTTCCTCAAGGAAACCAACGCGATGCCGGATGTGGTCGGCAGTCTGCGCGTGAAGGCGCCGACCGGCAGTTCGCCGTTCGGCGAAAAAGTCGTGCAGGTCGACGCGAACAACACCAACCTGGTCGCGCCGACCAGACTGCCGACCGGCACCGGTTTCTGGAACATCACGGCGGGTCTGTCGGTGCTGAAGACCTACGACCCGGTCGTGCTGTTCGGCAGCGTTTCCTATACCTACAACCTCGCGCGTTCGTTCGCGGACATCTCGTCGGTGCAGGGCCAAACCGAACCGGCGACGGTCAAGCTCGGCGACATCGTGCAGTTCGGCGGCGGCGTCGCGCTTGCGTTCTCCGACAAGGATTCGGCGAGCGTGTCGTTCACGATGGCGCTCGAACCCGAGTCGCAGACCAAAGCGCCGGGCGGCACCTATCAGAAAGTGCCGGGCAGCGAAACCACGGCCGCGGCGATGAATTTTGGCCTGAATCACGTTGTGAACAAGCACCTGACCATCAATGGCTCGGTCTCGATCGGACTGACACCCGACGCGCCGAACTTCGTGGTCGGCGTGCGCTTTCCGTACACCTTCTGACGTGCCAACGATGCGAGGTCGAACGTGCGTGAATCACCTCATCTGACTCAAGTGGCTTCCGTCGCGGCAGCGGGATCGCATCTGTCGCTCGCGGTGCCCAGGCAGCGCGCCGCCGCGGTGCGCGGCGTCGAGCGACAGCTGCTGTACCTCGCGCGCAGGCCCGACGAAACGCTGATCGCGCATCTGAAAAGTCGCGGCTGGCAGGTCGCGGCCGCGCGCTCGGCGCACGAACTCGGGCGGCTCGTGAAGCCCGATATCGCGGGCGCGGGCATCGTCGATCTGGCGAGCTTCGCGCCGCGCGACATCGGCGGGCTCGAGGCGAGCCTGCGTCAGCAGCAGGTCGGCTGGATCGCGCTCGCGACCAGCGAGCGGCTCGACGACCCGCTCGTGCGACGACTCGTGCGCCACTACTGCTTCGACTTCGTGAAGCCGCCCGTCGCGCACGCGACGATCGACTATCTGGCCGGCCACGCGTTCGGCATGGTCACGCTGTGCGACCCGGAACTACCGCCGCCCGCCAGCGAAGCGGGCGACGAGGAAATGGTCGGCACCTGCGAGGCGATGCAGCAGCTCTTTCGCACGATCCGCAAGGTCGCGAACACCGACGCGAGCGTGTTCATCGCGGGCGAATCGGGCACCGGCAAGGAGCTCACCGCGCTTGCGATCCACGAGCGCTCGCCACGCCGCAAGGCGCCCTTCATGCCGATCAACTGCGGCGCGATTCCGCATCACCTGCTGCAATCCGAATTGTTCGGCTACGAGCGCGGCGCATTTACCGGCGCGAATCAGCGCAAGATCGGCCGTGTCGAGGCGGCCGACGGCGGCACGCTGTTTCTCGACGAGATCGGCGACCTGCCGCTCGAGAGCCAGGCGAGCCTGCTGCGCTTTCTGCAGGAAGGCAAGATCGAGCGGCTCGGCGGGCGCGAATCGATTCCCGTCGACGTGCGCATCGTCTCGGCGACCCACGTCGATCTCGACAGCGCCATGCGCGAAGGCCAGTTCCGCGCCGACCTGTTTCATCGCCTGTGCGTGCTGCGCGTCGACGAGCCGCCGCTGCGCGCGCGTGGCCGGGACATCGAGATTCTCGCGTATCACATCCTGCACAAGTTCAAGACCGACAACGCGCGCAAGATTCGCGGCTTCACGCCGTCGGCGATCGAGGCGCTCTACAACTACAACTGGCCCGGCAACGTGCGCGAGCTGATCAACCGCGTGCGCCGCGCGATCGTGATGGCCGAAAACAAGCTGATCTCAGCCGACGACCTCGACCTCGCGAACTACGCCGGGCAGCAGACCATGACGCTCACCCAGGCGCGCGAGGCCGCCGAGAAGCGCGCGATCGAGGCCGCGCTGCTGCGGCATCGGCACCGGTTGAACGAGGCGGCGGTGGATCTGAATATTTCGCGCGTGACGTTGTATCGGCTGATGGGCGTGCATGGCTTGCGCGAACCGGGTGGCGCCGACAAAGGGGCTTTCGCGGCGGACGGGCCGGCGCCGGGATAAGCGGCGGGCGCGCATCGGTGGGCATCGGCGCATCGGCGCGTCGGGTAGAATCGCCCGGTTACCCTCCTCTTTCCATTCGATGACGACGCTCACCCTGATCGTCGCTCGCGCCAGCAACGGCGTGATCGGCCGCGACAACCAGTTGCCCTGGCGACTGCCCGAAGACCTCAAATTCTTCAAGCGCACGACGATGGGCGCGCCCATCATCATGGGCCGCAAGACTCACGAATCGATCGGCCGGCCGCTGCCGGGACGCCGCAACATCGTCGTCACGCGAGATGCCGCGCGGCGCTTTCAGGGCTGCGACACCGCGACCAATCTCGACGACGCGCTCGCGCTGGCCGCGCAGGACCAGGCGCCGCAGGCTTTCCTGATCGGCGGCGCGCAGCTGTACGACGAAGGGCTGCGCCACGCGGACAAGCTGATGGTCACCGAAATCGCCGCCGACTTCGACGGCGATGTGACCTTCCCCGCGATCGACCCGCATGTGTGGGAAGAAATCGCGCGCGAGGCGCATCACTCGAACGCGCCGAACGACTTCGATTACGCATTCGTCACGTATCAGCGCAAGGACGTCTGAAGGCTCGCGCAACGCACCCGAAAAAAACGCCACGCAACGTTTCGTTGCGTGGCGTTTTCGTTTGCTCCACGGCGGCGTTGGATCAGGCCGCGCCGCTCACTGTCCCGCGATCGTCATCCGCTCGATCAGCACCGAGCCGGTCCGCTTGGTGCCGCGCGTGATCGTATCCGCGCCGATCGCGACGATATGGCGGAACATCTCCTGCAGCGTGCTCGCGACGGTGATCTCCTCGACCGGATACTGGATCTTGCCGTTCTCGACCCAGAAGCCCGACGCGCCGCGCGAATAGTCGCCCGTCACGTAGTTGACGCCCTGCCCCATCAGTTCGGTCAGCAGCAGACCGGTGCCGAGCTTTTTCAGCATGGCCTCGAAGTCGTCCTCGGGGCGCGTGTTCGAACTGAGCAGCGACAGATTGTGCGAGCCGCCCGCGTTGCCGGTGGTCTTCATGCCGAGCTTGCGCGCCGAGTAGGTGGACAGGAAATAGCCCTCGACGACACCGTCCTTCACGACCGAGCGCTGGCGTGTGCGCACGCCTTCCTCGTCGAACGGCGCGCTGCCCATCGCGCGCGCGACGTGCGGATCTTCGACCACCTGCACGTGCGGCGCGAACACCGGCTTGCCGAGGCTGTCGACCAGAAACGAGGTCTTGCGATACAGCGCGCCGCCGCTCGTCGCCTGCACGAACGCGCCGAGCAGGCCCGCCGCGAGGGGCGCCTCGAACAGCACCGGCACCTTACGTGTGTCGAGGCCGCGTGCGCCGATCCGCGCGAGCGCGCGCTGCGCCGCGTAACGGCCGACCGCTTCGGGATCGGCGAGTTCGTCGGCGCTGCGCGTCGACGTGTACCAGTCGTCGCGCTGCATGTTGCGGCCGCTGCCGGCGATCGGCGCGCACGCGATGTAGTGGCGCGAATACGGATAGCCGGCGAGGAAGCCGCGCGAGGTCGCCAGCACGAACTGCGAGTGCTGTGCCGACACGCTCGCGCCCTCGGAGTTCTTGATCTGCGGGTCGGTCGCGAAGGCGGCGTCTTCGGCGCGGCGCGCGATTTCGACCGCTTCGTCGGCGGACAGATTCCACGGGTGATACAGATCGAGGTCGCGCGGCGCGGTTTCGAGCAGCTCGGCTTCGGCGAGGCCCGCGCAATCGTCTTCAGCGGTGAAGCGCGCGATGTTGTAGGCGGCCGCGACCGTGTCCTTCAATGCCTGCGGCGAGAAGTCCGAGGTGCTGGCATTGCCGCGTTTGTTGCCGATGAACACCGTCACGCCGACCATCTTGTCGCGGTTGTGCTCGATCGTCTCGACTTCGCCACGCCGCACGGAGACGGACAGGCCGTCGCCCTCGGAAATTTCGGTCGCGGCGTCGGTGCCGCCGAGCGCTTTCGCGTGACGGAGGATGTCCGAGGCGATTTCCTTCAGCTCATCCTGGGTATGCGGAAAAAAGCGCTGCTTGACGTCCATGTCTGCTGCCATTGTGGTTGCCGTCCTGTTGGGGCCGCGCGGCCCTGATATGCGCGCCGTAGTCGGCGCGGGCGCGCGGGTGCGGATAAATGCATCCCGCGATCATAGCAAGGTACGAGCCGCCGCGGGTCGGGGCCGCGCGGCAAGTTACAATACCGGCATGACACGCAAAACCCGCATTCAACCGATCGAATCCGTCGTCACGGAAGTCGACGAAAACGGCTACGATCGTCCGAGCAAGTCCCAGCTCAAGCGCGACATGCAAGCGCTGCAGGATCTGGGCGCGGCGCTCGTCGCGCTGCCGAAAGACGCGCTCAAACGCATGCCGATGACCGAAAAGCTCGACGATGCCGTGCGCGAAGCGCGCCGCATCACCGACCACGAAGGCAAGCGCCGCCAGATCCAGTACGTCGGCCGCGTGATGCGCTCGCTGCTCGACACCGAAACCGCCGCGCTGCGCACCGCGCTCGACACCTACAACGGCGTCAACAAGAGCGAGACCGCGAAGCTCCATTGGATCGAGCGCACCCGCGAAAAGCTGCTTGCCGACGACGCCGCGCTGACCGAGTTCATCCGCCAGCACCCGAGCGCGGACCCGCAACAGGGTCGCACGCTGATCCGCAACGCGCGCAAGGAAGCGGAGCAGAGCAAGCCGCCGCGCTACTTCCGCGAGCTGTTCCAGTGGATCAAGAACGCAGCCGGCACGGACGACGAAGCCGAAGACGAAGACGCGCACCGCGCCGACCTCGCTGCCGAAGACGACGATGACGACCGCGACGCCTGATCAACGCAAGCACCCCGACGAAATCGTGATCGGCCTCGTGTCGATCAGCGACCGCGCGTCGACGGGGGTCTACGAGGACAAGGGCATTCCCGCGCTGCAGGAGTGGCTCGGCGCGGCCTTGACGTCACCGTGGCAGGTCGTCACGCGGCTGATCGCCGACGACGCACCGACCATCTCGGCGACGCTGATCGAACTGGTCGACGCAGTGGGCTGCGATCTGGTGCTCACGACCGGCGGCACTGGCCCATCGCGCCGCGACGTGACGCCGGAGGCGACGCTCGCGGTCGCGACGAAACAGATGCCCGGCTTCGGCGAGCAGATGCGGCAAATCAGCCTGAATTTCGTGCCGACCGCGATCCTGTCGCGCCAGCTCGCGGTGATCCGCGAAACCGAACGACACGCCGCGCTGATCATCAACCTGCCCGGCCAGCCGAAATCGATCAGGGAAACGCTGGAAGGCCTGCGCGATGACGGTGTGGTGAAGGTGCCGGGGATTTTCGCGGCGGTCCCTTACTGCATCGACCTGATCGGCGGGCCTTACGTGCAAACCAACGCCGACGTGGTCAAGGCGTTCCGGCCGAAGAGCGCGCAACGCGCACCGCGGCAGGACTGAGGTTCGAGGTTCGGGGCCTGCGCGTTTATTGAGCGCTCGCGGCGGCATCCGGCGCCGACGGCACGAGGAAATGCTGGCGGTAGTACTTCAGTTCGTCGATCGACTCGTGGATGTCGGCCAGCGCCGTGTGCATCGCGCGCTTCTGGAAACCCTTGTAGATGACCGGCTGCCAGCGCCGGCACAGCTCCTTCAGTGTACTCACGTCGAGGTTGCGGTAGTGGAAGAAGCTCTCCAGTTCCGGCATCCAGCGCGCCATGAAGCGGCGGTCCTGACAGATCGAGTTGCCGCACATCGGCGACTTGCCCGGCGGCACGTACTGGCCGAGGAACTCGCGGATCTGCGCGGTCGCGTCGGCCTCGCTGACCGTCGACGCCTTCACGCGATCGATCAGCCCCGAGCGGCCATGCGTGTTCTGGTTCCACTCGTCCATCTTCGCGAGCGTTTCATCGCTCTGATGAATCGCGAGCACCGGACCTTCGACCATCCTGTCGAGCGTCGAATTCGTCACCACCACCGCGATCTCGATGATGCGGTCGGTGTCGGGCTCGAGCCCGGTCATTTCCATGTCCAGCCAGACGAGATTCATGTCGCTGCGCACGAGCGGCGGCTGTTCGGTGGATGCGAGGATGTCAGTCATGAAGGCAGCCCTGAGGGCCGCGCGGCGGGCTTCGCTCGAAACCCGCGCGGCGCGGCTGTGTTCGTTTGAAATCAGTTCGCGCGGTTCGAGCCGGGCCGGCCGCGCTGAAGCGCCGCCTGGAACCACTGCGTTGAACCGTATCTCCGCCGAGAGGCGGGAAGAAACATATAATTCTCGCATAGATACCACGGAATCCCCGGATGCCAACCCTGTACTTCACCACCCTGTTCGTCATCGCCGTCATTGCGATGGTCGGCACCAAACTCTGGCTCGCGTCGCGGCAGATCCGCTTCGTCGTCGCGCATCGCGAACAGGTTCCGAGCCAGTTCGCGAACACGATCGCGCTCACCGCGCATCAGCGCGCGGCCGACTACACGGTCGAGCGCACGCGGCTCGCGATGGTCGAGATCGTTGTCGGCGCGGCCGTGCTGATCTGGCTCACGCTGCTCGGCGGCGTGCAGACGCTCGATCTCGCGATCTCCGACTGGCTCGGCCGCGGCTATGTCGGGCAGATCGCGCTGGTTGCCGCAGTGATCGCGATCACCAGCGCGATCGACCTGCCGTTCGATTACTACCGGCAGTTCGTCGTCGAGCAGCGCTTCGGCTTCAATCGCATGAGCAAAAGCCTGTTCTTCTTCGACCGCTTGAAGGGCGCGCTGCTCGGCATTGCGTTCGGTCTGCCACTGCTGTTCGTCGTGCTGTGGCTGATGAACCGTGCCGGCAACCTGTGGTGGCTGTGGGCGTGGATCGTGTGGGTCGCGTTCCAGATGTTCGGCCTGCTGATTTTCCCAACCTTCATCGCGCCGCTCTTCAACAAGTTCGAACCGCTGAAGGATGAAGCGCTCGTGGCCCGCATCGAGGCGCTGATGCGACGCTGCGGCTTCGCCGCGAAGGGCCTGTTCGTGATGGACGGCAGCCGCCGTTCGGCGCACGGCAACGCGTATTTCACCGGCTTCGGGGCAACCAAGCGCATCGTGTTTTTCGACACGCTGCTCGCGCGCCTGTCGGGCCGCGAGATCGAAGCGGTGCTCGCGCACGAGCTCGGGCATTTCAAGCGTCGTCACGTTATGAAGCGCATGCTGGTCACGTTCGCGATCAGCCTCGCGATGCTCGCGCTGCTCGGCTGGCTGACGCAATGCGTGTGGTTCTACGAAGGGCTCGGCGTGCGGCCGTCGCTCGTCGGCGGCAATAGCGGACTCGCGCTCGTGCTGTTCTTCCTCGCGCTGCCGGTGTTCATGTTCTTCGTCACGCCGCTTGGCAGTCTCAGCTCGCGCAAGCACGAGTTCGAAGCCGACGCGTTCGCGGCGACGCAAACCGACGCGCACGATCTCGTCAATGCGCTCGTCAAGCTGTACGAGGACAACGCATCGACGCTGACGCCCGATCCGCTCTACACCGCGTTCTACTACTCGCATCCGCCGGCCTCGCAGCGGATCGACCGACTGCTGCGGCACGCATGAGCGGCCGCACTCCGAAGAAGGCGTCGCGCGGCGCACACGCCGCCGGGTCCGGCAGGCACGGCGCGCGCATGGGTGGCCTCGTCGTCGCCGCGCACGGCCGCCACTATCTGGTCGCTCCCGAAGACGGCGGCGCGCTGCTGCAATGCTTTCCGCGCGGCAAGCGCAGCGAGGTCGCGGTCGGCGATCGCGTGATCTACGAGCCGACCTCGGCGGATCAAGGCGTGATCGTCGAAATCGGCGAGCGGCGCAATCTGCTGTATCGCTCGGATCAGTACAAGTCGAAGCTGTTCGCCGCGAACCTCGACCAGTTGCTGATCGTGCTCGCGACCGAGCCGCATTTCAGCGAAGACCTGCTCGGCCGCGCGCTCGTGGCCGCCGAGGAGAACGAGTTGAAGCCGCTGATCGTGCTGAACAAGATCGACGTCACCGATGCTCTGGACAGCGCGCGCAAGCGGCTCGAACCGTATCGCGCGCTCGGCTATCCGGTGCTCGAAGTATCGATCCGCATGCAGCCCGACGCGGCACGCGCGACGTTGACCGAACATCTGCACGCTCACGCGACGCTGCTGCTCGGCCAGTCCGGCATGGGCAAATCGACGCTCGTGAACCTGCTGATTCCCGATGCCGAAGTCGCGACGCGCGAAATCTCGACCGCATTGAACAGCGGACGCCATACTACGACGTTCACGCGTCTGTATCCGCTGGCGCAGTCGCAAGGTACGGCCGGCGTGACTGACGTCAACGGCGCGGCCGGCGCGCTGATCGACTCGCCGGGCTTCCAGGAATTCGGCCTGCACCACCTGACCGAGGGCCGGCTCGAACGCGCGTTCCCCGAGTTCCGGCCGCTGCTGCCGAATTGCCGCTTCTACAACTGCCATCATCTGCACGAGCCCGGTTGCGCGATCCTCGAAGCGGTCGCCGACGGCCGCATCCGCCGCGAACGGCATGCGCTTTATGCGCAGCTCGTGCACGAGGCGAGCCAGATCGTCCGCTGACATGAAACTGATGCGCGCGCCGAACCTGATCATCGGGCAACATTGGGTCAACGTGCTGGAGACCGCGGGCATCGCGTGCGAGTTGCATAACCGCTATCTGAACGGCGCGCTCGGCGAGATTCCGGCCGATCAGTGCGCGCCTGAGCTATGGCTAGTCGATGAACGCGATGAGGCGGTCGCGCGGCGGCTGATCGAAGCGGCGTCGCGAGGACCGGCGCCGGGTGCGCCGCCATGGCAATGTCAGCAGTGCGGCGAGATGCTGGAGGCGCAGTTCACCGTGTGCTGGCAATGCGGGACCGTGCGCGATCCGTTGAAGGGATGAAGCGCAGTCGGGAATTGAAAAAGCCGGGCAATGACCGGCTCTTGTCCGCTGTTGCTCTGACCGCGTGGCCGCGTCACGCGAGCCAAACTGCGATAGTCAGCATCAACAGCAGGATCATCCACAGCACGACCGCGCGCCACACGAGCCCCACCGCCGACTGCAGCGTGCGCGGCGTGCAGTCGTCGCCGACCTGCATCGGACCGCCGTCGCCAGTGGCGAGCGCGTCGAGGCTCGACGGCTCCGCGAGCGGCCCGGCCAGGCGCGCGCCGAGCGCCCCGCTGCCCGCGGCGAGCAACACCCCGTCGTTCGTATCGGGCCACTGCCGCGCATGGTTGCGCCACGCGTAAATCGCATCCTCGAAATTGCCGACGATCGCAAAGCCGAGCGACGTCAGCCGCGCCGGTACCCAGTCGATCACGAAGAACGCGCGCTGCGCGAAGCTCGAAAACGCAATGGTGCGGTCGTCGGCCGGCCGCGCCCATGCGCGCGCGAGGTATTCCGCGCAACGGTACAACACCGCGCCGGCGGGACCGACCGGAATCAGGAACCAGAAGAACACGCCGAACACATGACGATGCGACGCGACCACGGCATGGATCAGCGTGTGACGCGCGATCTCGCTGACCGGCATGTCGACGGTCTCGAGCCCGGTCCATTCGTTCAGGATTTCGCGCGCGCGCGGCACGTCGTCGTTGTTCAACGCGAGATGGATGTCGGTGAAGTAATGGCTGAACTGACGGAAGCCGAGCGTGAAGTACAGCACCACGACGTTCCACAGGAACGCGAGCATGAAATGAATCTGATACAGCACGTAGTAGACGAGCGCGACGGCGAGCGTCCAGGGCACCACCACGACGAGCCACGCGAGCAGACCGTGGCGTTGCTTGCCGGCATCGAATCCGTGCGCCGCCGACTCCGCATGGTATTGAAGCAACGCGGACACCGGATTGTTCGGCGATAGCGCGCGTACCTGTTCAATGATCAGAGCCAGCAATACGGAGAAAAAAGTCATGCGATGCGCCGTGCTTTTTAAGTTTTTACGATTGTTTTATAACGATAGCACAGGGTCGGATGAGTCTGAGCGGGGAAGCTGACAAAGCGCCGACGAGTGCGTCGTTCGCGCAACTACGCATCGTCGACGCGTCGATGCGAGTCGTGTTACTCATGCGGCAAGAAATCGGTACAGGTTGCGCAGCATGGCGGCGGTTGCGCCCCAGATGAAATGATGGCCGCCTTGCCCGGCTGCCGGCGTGGCTGTTTGCGTGCGTTGCGCGCCGCGCTGCTCGACGGCTTCCGGAGCCACCGTCAATTCGCCGCGCGGATACGGCATCGCAAAGAAGCGGCGCTCTCCGCCCTCGTAGCGCAACAGGCGCTCTTCATGGTTGGCCGGGTCCATTAGAAACGCGAGCGGCACTTCGAAGACCTCGGCCACTTCGAGCGTGTCGATCTCCAGCGAGAATGGGGGATGCACGAGAGCGATGATGGCTGATACGCGAAAGCCGGTGCCAGTCAGATAGTCGGGCAATGCGCCGAGAACCTCGACGCGCGACGCGTCGAGGCCAACCTCTTCGCGCGCTTCGCGCAGCGCCGTCGCAGTCGCATCGGCGTCGAACGGTTCCTGGCGGCCGCCGGGGAAACTCACCTGACCCGCGTGATCGTTCAGATGGTCCGCGCGCTGCGTGAGCAACACGGTAAGGCCCCGCGCGCGTACGACAAGCGGCACCAGCACCGCGGCCACGCGCGGATCGAGGTCGGTATTGCGCCACGGCGCATCGGCGATTTTCTCTGGCGTCCAGGCAAGCTGCCGTTCGAAACGCGCTCGCAGTGCATCGGGCGTCAGACACTCGCCCGCGACCGGTGGCAGATCGGCGCCCGTCGCGATGACAGGCAGGCTTTCGGGCTCAAAGACGGGGCGGATCAACGGGTCTCTCTGATGAGCGGGGACATGCCGCTATTTTGACCTGGCCAACAAAAAAGCACCCGCGAGGGGTGCTTTTTCTTACAGCATTTACGCTTCGGAAGAAGCGCGGCCTTTGGAGACCAGCTTTTCCTTGATTCGAGCCGACTTGCCCGAACGCTCGCGCAGATAGTACAGCTTCGCACGACGCACATCGCCACGACGCTTGACGACGATGCTTGCCAGCAGCGGCGAATACGTCTGGAACGTACGCTCGACGCCTTCGCCCGACGAAATCTTGCGGACGATGAACGACGAATTCAGACCACGGTTACGCTTGGCGATCACGACGCCTTCGTAAGCCTGCACACGCTTACGCGTGCCTTCAACCACGTTCACGCTGACGATGACCGTATCGCCCGGACCAAAATCCGGAATGGTCTTTTCGCCGAGAACGCGCGCGATTTCTTCCTGCTCGAGTTTTGCAATCAGATTCATCACTGACTCCTGGATCCATCTTGTCGGCGTTCGTACCTGCTTTACGCGACTACTGCGTTCGGCTACGGCCCCGATAGAGGATGGGTTCACATCTGGCACCGCACACGCATGGACGGCACCGCCTTGTGTCCGCTCGAAAGACCAAGGCCTCAGGCCTCTGGCTCTTCCTTCGCGAGACTTGCGAGCCACGCCTCGTCGGCACGGCTCAGCATTCTGTTCTTTCTGGCCTTCACGATCAGATCCGGCCGTTTGTTCAACGTGTTGCGCAATGCTTCGCGCCGCCGCCACGCTTCGATTTCCGCGTGATGGCCGCCGAGCAGCACATCAGGCACCCGTACGCCCTCGTATTCCTCGGGACGCGTGTAGTGCGGACAATCGAGCACCACGTCGGCGAAACTATCCTGCACTGCCGACTGCGAGTCGTTCAGCACGCCGGGCAACTGACGCACGACCGCATCCATCAATGCCATCGCGGGCAACTCGCCGCCCGACAGCACGAAGTCGCCGAGGCTGACTTCGTCGTCGACGACACGGTCGAGCAAACGCTGGTCAATCGCTTCGTAACGCCCGCACAACAGGATCAGACCGGGTTCGGCCGCGAATTTCATCACGCGCTCGTGATTCAGCGTGGCGCCTTGCGGTGACATCATCACGACCCGCGACGCGCCGATGCCCTGCTCCAACTGCGCCGCTTTCGCTGCACTGATCGCGTCTTCCAACGGCCGGGCCAACATGACCATGCCGGGGCCGCCGCCGTACGGGCGATCGTCGATTGTGCGGTAGTTGTCGGTCGTGAAATCGCGCGGATTCCATGTACGCAACTCATAGCGCTGCTGCTTCGCGGCCCGACTGGTGATGCCCCAGTCAGTCAGCGCGCGGAACATTTCTGGAAAGAGCGTCACGACATCGAACTGCATCGCTCTCCCCATTCAACGAAAGATTTCAATAGTCAGCTTCCCAGTCGACGACGATCTGCTTTGCCGCCTGGTCCACCGTTTTGACAAAGACGCCGACGAACGGGATCAAGCGCTCGCCTGCGACCGGTTTGCCGTTTTTATCGGTAGCCGGATACTCGACGCGCAGCACCGATTGCGCGCCGTTGTCGATCATGCTGGCGACCTTGCCAAGGTTGAGCCCGGCGACAGTCACCACTTCCAGGCCGATCAGATCGACCCAGTAGAATTCGTCGGCTTCTAGCGCCGGAAATTCACTACGGCTTACGTACACGCGAGAGCCTCGCAAAGCCAGCGCAACATCGCGGTCAGCGATGCCACCCAAACGGGCGACCACGCTGTCGGTGTGCGTTTTGGCCTGCAAGGACGGCGCCGATTTGCGCTCCTGGCCTTTCAGCAGCCACCAGCGCTTCGCGCTCAGCAAGGCGTCGCCGCCCTGCCCGGCATCCGCGTGCGCGGCTACCTTGACCCAGCCTTTGAGACCATAAGCGTCGACGATTGCGCCGACCTCGACCGCATCGGCCGGCCAGCTTGCCGCCGTTTCGATGCGCATTTCTGCAGCTTCGGACCCGGCGTTCGCGGCATTGACTTCCGCCTCTTTCGCCTCGCCGTCGGTACGTTCGGCCGACTTGCGGACGAAGGCGCCGAACGACGCCTGACCAGACGCCTTTGCGCGGGAAGCTGCCTTGGCGCGACCAGAACCGTCGGAATCACGCTCAGACATCGAATAACCTCGACAACAACTTCGCAGCCTGCCTTGGCGTCTGCTTCAGTAAAACAACTTGCGCATCGGACTGCTCACACGAGTTGCGTGAGCCGCCGGCCGAACCGACGACGATACACATGCGGGCCGCCATATCAAGCAGCCGGCTGCGCCGCTTGCGCTTCCTTCACGAGACGTGCGACGGTCGGCGACAGTTGCGCGCCAACGCCTTGCCAGTACGTCAGGCGATCCTGAGCAATACGCAGGGACTCGCCCTTCGTAGCGACCGGGTTGTAGAAACCGACGCGCTCGATGAAGCGGCCGTCACGACGGCTGCGCGAGTCGGTGGCGACGATGTTGTAGAACGGGCGCTTCTTGGAGCCGCCACGAGCCAAGCGGATGATGACCATACTAGAATCCTTGAAAACCGGGGTTCGGAACGACTGAAACACGCGATTATAGCGGGAAACTGACGCCATAACAAACACTTACCGGGATAAACTGCGGAACGGGGCTACGCCGACCTTCCACGAGAGGTGCACGAACCCGCCCAAACGCCCGCATTACCTGAAGGAGCGCGTGTGCAACGCCAGCCGAACCTCCCATTTCTGTCCGTTCTTTATGTGTTTTTCCGGCGCTTTGCCGGACTTGGCCGCCCGGCGCAGAGCCGGATTCTACGCGTGGCAGCGGCCGCGTTGCTCGCTGCACCGGCGTTGACGGCAAACGCTGCGCTACCCACCGAGAAAATCAGGCTGCCGCCGAGCTTTCACATCGAGGTGCTGTCGGATGACGTGCCGGGCGCGCGTGCGATGACGCTGTCGCCCAAAGGCATTCTTTATGTCGGCAGCCTGGATGGGCACGTCTATGCGCTCGAGCTGCACAGCGGCCGCGCGACGGGCCGCCACGTGATCGGGTCCGGGCTGGAGACGCCAGCCGGTGTCGCGTGGCGCGACGGCGCACTGTATGTGTCGGCCGTGTCGAAAATCGTGCGCTTCGATGCGATCGACGCGCACCTGAACGATCCGCCCAAACCCATCATCGTCACCGACAAGCTGCCGACGCAGACGCATCACGGCTTGAAATTCATCGCATTCGGCCCGGATGGCAAGCTGTATGTGCCGCAAGGCGCGCCATGCAACATTTGCCAGAAAGATCCGGACCGCTTTGCGCTGATTGGCCGCATGGACCCGGACGGTAGTCACTACGAGGTCGTCGCGCGCGGCATCCGCAATTCGGTCGGCTTCGCGTGGCATCCAGTCACGCACGAACTGTGGTTCACCGACAACGGTCGCGATCTGCTCGGCGACGATATTCCGAGCGACAAGCTCGACCGCGCGCCGCGGGTCGGCATGAATTTCGGCTTTCCGTACTGTCACGGCGGCGACACGCTCGATCCCGAATTCGGCAAGGATCATTCGTGCAGCGAATTCACACCGCCGGTGGCCAAGCTTGGCGCACACGTGGCGGCGCTTGGCATGCGCTTCTACGACGGCCCGATGTTTCCGGCCGACTACCGCAACAACATCTTCATCGCCGAGCACGGCTCGTGGAACCGCAGCAAGAAAGTCGGCTACCGGGTCGTGCGCGTGATCACCGACCCGGACGGCAACCACGCGCGCCAGCAAGTCTTTGCCGAAGGCTGGCTACAACCCGGCGAATCAGTCTGGGGGCGCCCCGCCGACGTGCTGCCGCTGCCAGACGGTTCACTACTGATCAGCGACGATACTGGCGGCGCGATCTATCGCGTCACGTACTCGGCGCCGTAGCGTGCGGATGCATGCATATCCGGCTGAATCTCTGGATTCGCTGCGAATCGAGTCTGACGCGTCCCGCCGCGCCGTTTTCAGCTCGGGCGTCCGCCCTCCATGTGACCGCGCGCCCGCCACAGGCGTAGAATGCGCGTCGGTCCGCGCCCCACGGCGCGCCTTTCGACCGCCTGCCACACTGCCCACGCGCTCATGTCCACCATTGCCTCGACTTCCCCGCGCTTCAGATCGAAGACGCTCACCGCCGCGCTGGCGCTCCTGTTCGGCAGCCTCGGCGCGCACCGCTTCTATCTGTACGGCACGCGGGACATCTACGGCTGGGCGCATCTGGTCGGCACGCTGATCGGCGTTCCTGGCGTGATGCTGCTGATCGCGACCGAGCGCGCGTCGATCCTCGGCTGGGTGCTCGCGTCGATTGGCGCGGTCTCCCTGTTTGCCGCTTTTCTGGCGGCGCTCGTCTACGGCCTGCGTCCGGATCAGAAATGGGATGCGCAATTCAACGCCTACACGCAACGCAAAAGCCGCTCCGGCTGGGCGGTGATTTTCGTCGTGATCTTTTCGCTGCTGATCGGTGCGTTTCTGCTGATGACCGGTCTCGCGCTCGCGTTCCAGACCTACTTCGAAAGCCAGATCGAAGCTGCCAAGGCGATTTCGCAGTAAACCCCCGTCACGGGACCAGCAGGCGTTCCCGCGCACTAGAAAAGCCTCAGTTGTGAATTGCCGCGCGCCTGTGCGCTCACCTGCTCCGGGTGCGGCGGCTCGATCCGGCGGAACTGCGACATGTCGAGAATGCCGCGCTCGCGTCCATTCAGCCCCAAACGGCGCACCGCCTTGTGAAAGCGCTGCCGGAGCAGATCCGCCCATATGCCCTCTCCCTTCATGCGGGTCGAGAACGACGAGTCGTAATCCTTGCCGCCCCGCATGTCGCGCACGCGGCTCATCACGCGCTCGGCCCGATCCGGGAAATGTGCGCTCAGCCAATCCTTGAACAGCGGCGCGACCTCCCATGGCAGCCGCAGCACGATATAGCTCGCGCTGGTGGCGCCCGCTTCCGCGCACGTTTCGAGCACGCGTTCCATGTCCGGCTCGGTGACGAACGGGATCACCGGCGCGATGCTGACGCCGACCGGAATGCCCGCCTCGCTCAGCGTACGGATCGTTCGCAGCCGGCGCGACGGCGTGGCCGCGCGCGGTTCGAGCGTGCGCGCGATGTCGGCGTCCAGCGTGGTAATGGTGATCGCCGCCATGAATTGCCCGCGCTCCGCCATCGGCGCGAGCAGGTCGATGTCGCGCTCGATCAGCGACGATTTGGTGATCGCCGCGAACGGGTGGTTTCGCTCGCTGAGCACCTCGATCACGCGACGCGTAAGACGGAGGTCACGTTCGGCCGGTTGCCACGCGTCGGTCGCGACGCCGAGTGCGATCGGCTCCGGCACATAGGATTTCTTCGACAGCTCCCGCATGAGCAGTTCCGGCGCGTTGATCTTCGCGTAGATACGGCTCTCGAAATCGAGCCCCGGTGACAAGCCCAGATAGCTGTGCGTGGGCCGCGCGAAGCAATAGATGCAGCCGTGCTCGCAGCCGCGATACGGATTCAGCGAAACATTAAACGGAATGTCCGGCGACGCGTTGCGCGTGAGGATCGTTTTCGCCCGTTCCTCGAACACCTGTGTGCGCAGGACCTTCAGCTCGCCGTCTTCGTCGGCCGTCTGCCAGCCGTCGTCGACGGCCTCGCGCTGGTCGACTTCGTAGCGGCCTTGCAGGTTCGTGACCGCTCCGCGCCCCTTGCGAGGCGCTGGTGGCGCGATCGGAAATTCGGGAATGTCAGAGGTGTCGGGGTCATTCACGGCGGGCCACGCAAGCAAACGCAAACAGGAAGCGCCAAAAGAAGCGGCGAGAAACGGCGCGAAATACCTGTATAAATATACAGTATTTACGCGGTTTGTCGAGCACCTGTTTGCTCGCGGGATGCGCGGATCAGCCCTGCCAGTGAATAGGCGCTTACTCGGCCACCGGGATCATCAGCGTCTCCTTGACTTCCTCCATCACCACATAGCTCTTCGACTGCACCGCGCCGGGCAGCTGTAGCAGGATGTCGCCGAGCAATTTGCGGTAGTCGGCCATTTCGCCGATGCGCGCCTTGATCAGATAGTCGAAATCGCCCGACACGAGGTGGCACTCGAGCACCTCGGGGATCTTCTGCACCTCGCGCCGGAACTGGTCGAACATGTTGCCGCTCTTGTGATCGAGCGTGATCTCGACGAACACGAGCAACGCCGCGCCCAACTCCGCCGGGTTCACGCGCGCGTAGTAGCCGATGATCACGCCGTCGCGCTCCATCCGCTTGACGCGTTCGATGCACGGCGTCACCGACAGTCCGACCCGCTCCGCCAGGTCCTTCATCGCCATACGGCCGTCCTGCTGCAGCAGCCGCAGGATCTTGTGATCTAGCTTGTCGAGAGCCCGCACGGGCTGGCGCTGGATACGCATGGTGTTTTTTCCAAAAGCGATGAAAATACGATAACAAAAACTGCCTGACTGTTAATAGTATAGCGGTTATCACTGGGCAAACAGCATTTCACCTTCGGTTGCAGCTCGTTGAATCGAATCAGATCGAAGCCTGCGACGAATTCCTTGCCCTCACTCAATTCTGGAATACCTGGAGCAGCTATGCGAGTCGTCGTTTTGGGCAGTGGCGTCGTCGGCGTGACGAGTGCGTATTACCTCGCGCGCGCCGGTCACGAAGTGACCGTCATCGATCGCGAGGCTGGTCCAGCGCTGGAAACCAGCTTCGCCAACGCGGGCCAGATCTCGCCCGGCTATGCGTCGCCGTGGGCCGCGCCCGGCGTGCCGCTGAAGGCGCTCAAGTGGATGTTCCAGAAGCACGCGCCGCTCGCAATCCGCCTTGACGGCACCGCGTTCCAGTTGCAATGGATGTGGCAGATGCTGCAGAACTGCACGGCATCGCGCTATGCGGTGAACAAGGGCCGCATGGTGCGGCTCGCCGAATACAGCCGCGACTGCCTGCAGGCGCTGCGCGCCGACACCGGCATCCAGTACGAAGGCCGCACCGGCGGCACGTTGCAGGTGTTCCGCACGCAGCAGCAGTTCGACGGCGCCGCGAAAGACATCGCCGTGCTTCAGGAAGCCAACGTGCGATACGAGCTGCTGACGGCCGATGAACTCGCGAGGGCCGAGCCGGCGCTCGGCGCGGTGTCGCACAAGCTGACCGGTGGCCTGCGCCTGCCGGGCGACGAAACCGGCGACTGCCAGATGTTCACGACGCGCCTCGCCTCGCTCGCCGAGGAGCTGGGCGTCAAGTTCCGCTACAACACGTCGATCGACGCGCTCGCGATGGCGGGCGGCCGCATCGCCGGCGTGCAGTGCGGCGGCGAGCTGGTGCGCGCGGATTCGTTCGTGGTCGCGCTCGGTTCGTATTCGACGCGCTTCCTCGATGGCATCGTGAAGATCCCGGTCTATCCGCTGAAGGGCTATTCGATTACCGCACCGATCGTCAACGCGGCTGCCGCGCCGGTGTCCACCGTGCTCGACGAGACGTACAAGATTGCAATTACGCGCTTCGACGACCGGATTCGCGTCGGCGGCATGGCTGAAATCGTCGGCGTCGACAAGTCGCTGCGCCAGGCGCGCCGCGAGACGCTTGAGCTTTCTGTGAACGACCTTTTCCCGGGCGGCGGCGACACGGCCAACGCGACGTTCTGGACCGGTCTGCGACCGATGACGCCGGACGGCACGCCGATCGTCGGCCGCACGCCGGTGCCGAACCTGTTCCTGAACACCGGCCACGGCACGCTCGGCTGGACGATGTCGTGCGGCTCGGGTCAACTGCTCGCCGACCTGATGTCGGGCAAGCAGCCGGCGATTCGCGCGGACGACCTGTCGGTGCATCGCTATCTTGGCGAAACCGTGGGCGAGCATCGGCCGGCCTATGCGTGAGTTCGTGTACGTACGCTGACGCGGCCTCAGCCACAGCGCAGCCCGCAACAAACTGCAGCAGCAAAAAGCCAACGGCGCCTCGCGAGGCGCCGTTGGCTTTTCAACGTGCTACCGCGATCGCGGCCGGCATCGACGCATGCTCAGAACTGATCTTCCGACAATGCCAGCACGCCCTCGCCTCCCCTCGCGCTGACGATCGCCACTTCGAGCGCCGCCGCCTGCGGCAGCACATGTTCGGCGTAAAACCGCGCGGTCGCGATCTTGGCATCGTGAAACGCGGGATCCTCGTCGCGCCTGGTCGCCGCGGCAAGCTGCGCACGCGCCATCTGCCAGCCGCCTAACACGATGCCCGCGAGCTTCAGATAGGGCACGCTGCCCGCGAACACCGCATTGGGATCGCCCTTCGCATTCGCGACGACGAAATCGACGACCGCGCCGAGCGCGCGCTGGCCCTGCGCGAGTTGCATCTGCATCGACGCGAATGCCGCGCCCTGCTGCGCGCCAAGCGCTTCCACCGTTTCGGCGATGCCAGCAAGCAGCTCCCTCGCGACCTTGCCGCCGTCGCGCAGCGTCTTGCGACCGATCAAGTCGTTGGCCTGAATCGCGGTCGTGCCTTCGTAGATCGGCAGAATGCGCGCGTCGCGGTAGTACTGCGCGGCGCCGGTTTCCTCGATGAAGCCCATGCCGCCATGCACCTGCACGCCGAGGCTCGCGACATCGACCGACAGTTCCGTGCTCCAGCCCTTGACGATCGGCACCAGGTATTCGTAGATCGACTGATGCTTCGCACGCGTCGCCTCGTCCGGATGCCGATGCGCGACGTCGCAATGCGAGGCCGCGACGTACGCGAGCGCGCGCGACGCCTCGGTGAGGCTGCGCATCGTCGCGAGCATGCGGCGCACGTCCGGGTGCTGGATGATCGCCACAGACTGCTTCGCGGAGCCATCCACCGGACGGCTCTGCACGCGATCTTTCGCGTAGGCAACCGCCTTCTGGTAAGCGCGATCCGATATGCCGACGCCCTGCATCCCCACCGCGAAACGCGCCGCGTTCATCATGATGAACATGTATTCGAGGCCGCGATTTTCTTCGCCGATCAGCTGACCGAGCGCGCCGCCGTGATCGCCGAACTGCAGCACGGCGGTCGGGCTAGCCTTGATGCCGAGCTTGTGTTCGATCGACACGCAATGCACGTCGTTGCGCTCACCTAGCGAGCCGTTCTCGTTGACGAGAAACTTCGGCACCAGAAACAGCGAGATGCCCTTCACGCCTTCGGGCGCGTTCGGCGTACGCGCGAGTACCAGATGGACGATGTTCTTCGCCATGTCGTGCTCGCCCCACGTAATGAATATCTTCGTGCCGAACAGCTTGAACGAACCGTCGCCCTGCGGCTCGGCGCGCGTGCGCACCATCGCGAGATCGGAGCCGGCCTGCGGCTCGGTCAGGTTCATCGTGCCGGTCCAAACGCCTGAGATCAGCTTCGGCACGAAGGTCTGTTTCTGCGTTTCGCTGCCGGCGGTCAATAGCGCTTCGATCGCGCCGTCGGTCAGTAATGGACACAACGCGAACGACAGATTCGACGCGTTGAGCATTTCGACGCACGGCGTCCCGATCAGCTTCGGCAGTCCCTGCCCTTCATAGTCGAGCGGATGCTGCACGCCCTGCCAGCCGCCCTCGGCGAACTGGCGGAACGCGTCCCTGAAACCGGGTGTCACGGTGACGACGCCATCCTTCCAGCTGCTCGGATTGCGATCGCCGTCGACGTTCAGCGGCGCGAGCACTTCGCCGCACAGTTTCGCGGATTCGTCGAGCACGGCCCGCGCCGTGTCGATGCTCGCGTCTTCGAAGCCGGGCAGCTTCGCGATGTCTTCGAGTCCGGCCAGTTCTTTCATCACGAACAGCATGTCCTTGATGGGCGCCGTATAGCTCATTTCGGTTCTCCTCCCTTGATATGAAAAAAGGGCGCGGGACTCGGTCGGTCCTGCGCCCTTCGCTTGCTGTCGGCGACTTGTGACAGTCGCCGCGGCGCTTAGCCGAGTTCGCTCACGAGTTCCGGCACGACGGCGAACAGATCGCCAACGAGACCGTAATCGGCGACGCTGAAAATCGGCGCTTCTTCGTCCTTGTTGATCGCGACGATGACCTTCGAATCCTTCATGCCTGCGAGGTGCTGGATCGCACCCGAGATGCCGACCGCGACGTACAGTTGCGGCGCGACGATCTTGCCCGTCTGGCCGACCTGATAGTCGTTCGGCACGAAGCCCGCGTCGACGGCCGCGCGCGAGGCGC
>NZ_VZQQ01000109.1 GCF_014397785.1 Paraburkholderia podalyriae | reverse complement strand
TCCCGGCAGATCGGCTTGCGGGGTCCAGCGGACAGTCATGGCCCACGTCTGCACGACATGAGGCACGTGTTTGCAACGAATACGCTTGTACGCTGGTACCGTTCAGGACAGGACCCCGAGCGCCGCCTCCCCATCCTGTCAGCCTACCTCGGTCATGTCCACGTCGCTGATACGCAATGGTATCTGAGCGCCTCGCCGGAACTGATGCGCGAGGCGATGCGCCGACTCGAGCAGCACTGGGAGAGTCGGTCATGAACGCGTCGGCCACCTTTGCCCCGATGCTGGAGCGCTTCTTTACACAGCGCCTGATGCAGCAGCGCCAGGCGAGTCCTCACACGATCGCCTCCTATCGCGATACCTTCCGTCAATTTCTGAAGTTCGCGCAACAACGTCTGCACAAGCAGCCCTCACGTATGAATTTCGAGGAAATCGACGCCCCCTTGATCGTTGCATTTCTGGACGACCTGGAGAAGCGTCATGGCTTGAGCGTTCGCAGCCGTAATCTGCGCCTCACAGCGATTCACTCCTTCTTTCGTTACGCGGCGCTCGAGACACCAGCGCATTCCGCGCAGATCCAGCGGGTACTCGCCATCCCCAGCAAGCGTTTTACCCGCACCCTGGTGCACTTCCTGACACGTCCCGAAGTCGATGCCTTGCTCGCTGCGCCGGATCAGCGCACCTGGTCTGGCCGACGTGATCACGCCTTCATGCTGGTCGCCGTGCAGACAGGCCTGCGCCTCTCCGAGATGACCGGGCTCAAACGCGATGACCTTATTCTCGGCGTTGGCGCGCACGTACGCGTGATCGGCAAAGGGCGCAAAGAGCGCTGTACACCGATCGCCAAATCTACACTGGCCGTATTGAAAGCGTGGCTGCGAGAACCGCAACGCGGTGACGGTGATCTGCTGTTTCCCAGCGCAAGGGGAGAACGCCTCACTGTCCATGGCGTGCAATATCTGCTAAACAGACATCGCGAAGCGGCGTCCAGAGTTTGCCCGTCGCTGAAGCAGAAACGGGTCACCGTTCACCGTTTGAGACACACGATGGCCATGGACCTTCTGCAAGCGGGCGTTCGTCGTTCTGTGATTGCGCTGTGGCTCGGACATGAATCGGTGGAAACCACGCAGATCTATGTCGAAGCGACACTCGCGATGAAGGAGGAAGCTCTTGCGAAGACATCTCCGCCCCGCGGCAAGCAAGGACGCTACCGACCGGCAGACCAGCTACTGGATTTCCTGAATAGCTTGTAGCACCGGAAAACTATGTCGGGTGACTAGCCGGGTACATCGCTGCGCAACCCACAGTACCAAAGGTGATCGAGGAAGCCCATCCACGTTACCCGACATAGTCAGGAAGGGCACATAGTGTCTAAGGGAGTGAGGGTGGATGCGCTTCTCGCGGAGGGTAGGCACGACCGCTTCGGCGGCGATCAGATGCTTGCGAAGCAGGTAATGCACCCCAAAGCGGGTGAGCTTCTCGCCGCGACTATTGACAAACAGTTCCTCGGTCACGTCAAGCGGATGCTGGCGTTCGTCAACAAGTCGCCGCAGCAACCTGGCAGTCTGCGGCCAGATCGGACAGGTGCGCACCTTGTTCCCCTTGCCTGGCAGTCTGACCTGGCACGGCCGCTGCAAACGCAGGTCGCACAAACGAAGGTCGAGTACCTCCTGCACCCTTGCCCCGGTATTAAACATGAGCGAGAACAATGCGTAGTCACGCCGTCCAGTGGCAGTCGTTCGATCGATCGCATTCAGCAGCGCCTCGACCTCGTCCTGCTCGAGATATTCGATCGGCGCTGACCGGGCACCGCGTTTGAATGGAATGCCGAGAATTGCCTGCGACGCCGCCAGATGTTCAGGACGTTCAGTTGCCAGGAACCGCGCGAATGTATGAATCGCGGCAAGCCGGGCATTGCGCGTCGCTATGCCGTTGTGCCGGTCTCGCTCGAGAGATGCCAGGAACTGTCCGACCGATTCAGCGGTGATCGCTGCAAGATCCAGACGTTCAATGCCGCAGTGTCGCTTCGCACTGAGAAACCGCAGCAGGAGCAGCAGCGTGTCGCGATAGCTATGGATCGTGTGCCGGCTCATCCCTCGCAACGTGGGCAGATAATCCTGGAAGAACCGGACAAGACTCCGTCCGAGCTCATCGGAGTAAGAACGCGGTTTCATCTTTGCTCTCCGTGGACAAGATAGCCGAATCGTTTCGCGAACCGATCGCTCGCCAGTTCCTGGAGTTCCGGAATCCAGCGCAAATAGTAGGCCGTCGACACAATTGATACATGACCCATATAAAGCGCGAGCTTCGGCAGGTTTGACTGGACGTCCGCGCCCTGACGATACCAGCGCATCAGAGCTTCAATTGCAAAGGAATGCCTGAAGTCCTGAATGCGGGGAACCCGTCCGTCGACATCCCGTATGCCCGCGCCTAGCAGTAATCCCATGATCCCTTCACGCAATCCTCCTCCGGTGTAACCTCGCAGACCATGGCTCAGATTGCAAAGTAACGGTGACGACGACGAGGTGTCGAGCGGGGTGGCCAGGCGGCGCACGAGGTAGCGGCGTAGTTCCCGCCGGGCACCGCGCGACAGCGGAACCCACCTCGATTTGTGAAACTTCGATTCCCGTACGCGCAGGACCCCGGCCTGCGCGTCCGCATCGGCCAGCGTCAACCGTAATAATTCCCTTCGCCTTAGCCCAGCGGTGTACAGCAGTACAAGCGCCAGGCGCAGGACATACGGTCGTAGCGGCGATCTCGCCGTGGCCTCGCGCGTGCCGGCAAGTTCGAGTAGCTGCCCAACCTGCGCGGGAGTCAGGATTATTGGTGCGGCGTGCGGTCGCGGTCGCGCGAACCGGTTGATGTCCGGCACAAAACATCGAGGCTCGGTACGTTGCCGGTAGAGGCAGAAATTGCGCACGGCAACTTGACGGGCGCGGCGCACGTTTGAGGTAAGGGAATGGAAGGTCTTGCACCACGATTCGAACGACCTGCTACTCAGATCCGATTCCCCAACCCGGACGAGAAAGTCCGTCAGCGAGTGCAAGGTACGCTCCTGATTGCCGTACTGACGTCCTAGCGCTCGGCGGTGGGCAAGGTATCGACTGATGACCGGATCAAGCGCAGTTGATGCGATATGGGCGTTCATGATGCCCCCTTCGTCGAGGCGTGGCCACAACAAGGGACTGGTAAGGCAACCTCGCGCAGCGCCTCGATATGCAGGCGAAGATAGACGCACGTGCTCTCAAGGCGGTGGTGACCGAGCAGATCGCCGATCGTCTTCACGCCGACGCCTCGCTCTAGCAGGCGCATGGCAAAGCTATGCCTCAGGCAGTAGGGACTGGTCTGCCGAATGGGCAGACCACTGAGCCGTGCGCGCTTGGCGTAGATGTCGTCGACCGTTGCAGCCTTGATCGGACCAGCCGGGCACCGTACTCTGAGGAACATCTGCCGCGTGCCCGTCAAGGGTGGGCGTCGGCGTAGATAGCGCTCGAGCACGCATCGCGTTCGACCGTTGAGCGGCAGGATCAATACCGAGCGGGTCTTGCACTGGTTCACTCGCAGGGTTTTGTTCTCCCAGTCTATCGAGCCGAGCATCAATCCGGAAACTTCTGTTGGGCGCAAGCCATAGTAGGCCATCAAGGAGAGAATCGCGTGATCACGGCAACCCTCAACACTCGACCGGTCTATCGAATGCAGGAGCTTGCATACCGTCCTCCAATCGAGCGCCCGCGGTGGAAGTTCTCCGCGATAGGTACGGGGCGTGTCGATGACGTCGAGCCGATTCGTCGTATAGCCTCGATCGGCGCAGAACCTCAGAAAGGCGCGAAGGTGTGCAACCGTATGCTGAAGACTCTGACGGCAAAGACGCTTGCTGGTTTGATTGATAAAGCGCTCGACATCCTCGGATCCAACGCTCGCAAGGCGCCTACGCCCCGAACAGGCGCTCGCCAAGAAGCCGGTAACCGTGCTCAGGTGCTGTTCGACCGTGGAGGAAGACAGCCCACGCAGATCAATGAGGTGCGAACGGTATTGTGAAACGAGCGGGTCGAATCGGCCGGGCTTTGCGACCGGAACGAAGAGGCCCCGATCGGTTAGGAAGCGCGCTGCCGCTCGCTGCGTGGCGCGGTATAACGTCTCGTGCGACCACGGTGCGAACCAGCGGGACAGCGCAGTCGAGGTAATCGGGAGGCCGGTGCCAGCGGCGACATGGTTATAGGCAAGGACCTCACGGAAACGGTGCACGTGGCGCTTTGCGCAAATGCGCGTATAGCCGCGCTCGACGACCCACGCCGAAAAATTGCGGACTAGCGGTCCTTGCGGGCCGGCAGCATAGTGCGGCCAATCTCGGGGAAAGAGAAATTCCAGCATGTGAACTCCCATTCAAGTGAACGGAAGAATCACAGTAGCTCGTTCCAGTTATGTGTAGTACTGCGGCCTCAAAGCCCCAGTGTACTGTGGCCGCGGCGGCCGACTGCACATAACGACGTGCTGCACATAGGTCCAGTTGTACTAAACCGCTGACGCGGTAGAGGAGGAGAGCGAGAGCAGGTGGCTGACGTTCATCGGGAGCGGTGAGCTGGCGCAGGATCCCAGCGAGGAGAAGCAGAGATACCCAAGAGCAGTATATGGATGCCCGACCGGGCATGCCATCCACTGTTCCCCGGAGGTCCGCCATGACACTGCTCCGCCAACGAATGCTGCACGACATGCAGATCCGCAATCTCGCAGACAACACCCAGAAGTCCTATCTGCTGCAGGTTTCCAGTTTCGCCAAACACTTTCATCGCTCGCCCGAAGCGCTCGGTCCCGAGGACATCCGGGCCTGGCTCGTCTATCTCCATGAGGAGCGCAAGCTGGCAGCCAGCAGCCTCTGTCCAGCCATCGGTGCACTGCGGTTTCTCTACCGCGTGACGCTCAAACGCGACTGGAGCGACGAGGACTTTCCATTGCCGAAGAAGCCGGTGAGACTACCTGTCATCCTGAGCTTCGACGAGGTAAAAACCTTCTTCGACGCCATTCCCAGCCTGAAGTACCGGGCCATCCTGATGACCGCGTATGCCGCCGGTCTGCGAATTTCAGAAGTGGCACACCTGAAGGCCACTGATATCGACAGCCAGCGCATGGTCATCCGTGTGAACCATGGCAAGAATCGTAAGGACCGCTATGTAATGCTCTCTCCGCGTTTGCTCGAGATCCTGCGAACGTACTGGCTCGACGCCCATCCTCGCGACTGGCTTTTTCCCGGCGACATCCCCGGACACCCGATCTCCGCCGACGCGATCAGGCAGGCCTGCGACAGGGCGCGTCAGCGCAGCGGCATCCAGAAACCCATCACCCCGCATTCGCTGAGGCACGCGTTCGCCACGCATCTGCTGGAAACCGGTACTGATGTGCGCAGGATCCAACTGCTCATGGGCCATAGGTCCCTTTCCACAACTTCACGCTACTTACGGATCGCGACCAGCACCGTATGTGCCACCGAGAGTCCCTTCGACCTGCTCCCGCAACCCGAACCCCTCCCATCTCCGCCCGCTGCGCCCGAGTACTTCTGATCGCAGTCATGCGACCGGCGCTCGAAGTGGCGGAGATCTTCCGCCGCTGTGGTCCGCAGTTTCGGCAAACCCATGCCGACGGGCTCAGTCGTGCCCAGCGCCGTGCGATGAGCGCGATTGAGCTGTGCCGCACCGTGGCCCTTGGCGGCCATGTCGAACAGTGCGACGCCTGCGGTCACCAGCGCATCACCTACAACTCGTGCCGCCATCGCGCCTGCCCGAAGTGCCAGTCGCTCGCCCGCGCCCAATGGCTCGAACACCGGCAGGCTGAACTGCTGCCCGGGCTCGAGTACTTCCATGTGGTCTTCACGTTGCCAGAGCCCATCGCGGCGCTCGCCTTTCAGAACAAGCGGGTGGTCTACGACATCCTGTTCCGCACCAGCGCCGAAACTCTGCGTACGATCGCCGCCGACCCCAGACACCTGGGCGCCGAGATCGGCTTCATCACAGTGCTGCATACCTGGGGGCAAAACCTGCAGCATCATCCGCACGTGCATTGCGTGGTACCGGGCGGCGGCATCGCCCCGGACGGCGAACACTGGATCGCCTGCCGTCCCGGATTCTTCCTGCCCGTGCGCGTACTCTCGCGGCTGTTCCGGCGACTGTTCCTTGAACAGTTGCGCCACGCCTTCGACACCGGCGCACTGCATTTCTACGGCCAGCTTGAACCACTTGCCAACATTCAGGCATTCTCCGCCTTTCTCGCGCCGGCCGCACAGGCGGAGTGGGTAGTCTATGCGAAGCCTCCGTTCGGCGACGCCCGGCACGTGCTCGACTACCTGGGGCGCTATACCCATCGCGTGGCCATCTCGAACAACCGGCTGGTCAGCTTCGACGACCGCCACGTCACCTTCCGGTGGAAAGACTATAAACACCCCGCTGCAACGAAGACCATGACGCTCGAGGCCGACGAATTCATCCGCCGCTTCCTGCTGCATGTGCTGCCCGGCGGCTTCCAACACATCCGCAGCTACGGCCTGCTGGCCAATTGCCACCGGGCGGCGCGCCTGGCCACCTGCCGCCGGCTGCTCGGCGTCGAGGTGCCCGCGGAAGAAATACCCGACCCGACGGAAGACTACCGCGACCGCTACCAGCGACTCACCGGCAAGTCCCTGCGCGATTGCCCCGTCTGCGGCAGGGGTCACATGGTCTGCGTCGAAACCTTCCTGCCCGGTGCACTGCCCCGTGCGCCGCCAACCGCTCACCATGTTCACTGATCTGCGTTCGCACCACAACCAATCACGTTTCCATGCATTCCTGATGGCAATGCGCCTGGCCTTGCGTCATCGAGTCTTTGCCGTCGGCGAACGCCCCGGAATCTGCACCCTTGACCTCGCCAACTCAAAGCTCCCACCACCCTCACGCACTCATCCACTTCACTTCATCCTTGCCCGGCGCCCGGTCAACGCGGGTGGCACGCATTGAATAACCCCGGTGGCCATTCAATGCCCATAGCGGCGACCGCCTGCGGAGCGGTTCAGCACAAACGGTTTTTTAGTTACCGATCGCGGCCTGACTTCATCGGAACTTGCTCACAGGCACGTAGCCGCGATCGCCAACCAAAAAACCCTCTGCCTAACGTTTTGCAAAACGTTACTGGACGAACTCGGATATCTGCCCTTCAGCCAGGCCGGCGGGGCGTTGCTATTCCACCTGCTGAGTCGTCTGTACGAGCATACGAGCGTAGCGGTCACAACGAATCTGGACTTCGCCGAATGGTCCAGTGTGTTCGGTGACGCGAAGATGACCACGGCATTGCTGGACCGGTTGACGCATCACTGCCACATCGTGGAAACCGGCAACGAAAGCTACCGTTTCCGCCATAGCAGCGCCAGTGCAAAGAAGCGTATCCGCTCGCGTGAAGCAGTGCGCAGAGCCGACGGTGCGGGCGCGAACGAATCAGCCTGATCGTCGCTTGCCGCGCAGTGGAAGCCGCTACGGGCTACGCCCTTCGCAGCTTCCACTGCGCAATACATCCTCACACAAAGGAGGACAAGCACTCCGCAAACCCATACACTTATCCACAACCGGTCCTGCTTCGGACCGGTCTCCACCCCGGCTCAAAGCCCGGTCGGCGCGGTGGCTTAAAATTCATTCGGCGCGGACACGCCATTGAAGCTTTCCGACCTACTTCCTCTTCTGGGGGCCGCGTGCTCGTCCGTCTGTTCCGCTCGGCGAGAGCCGACCGTAATCGATTCATCGCGCTGTATCTCAGCATGGGCTTTGGCCTTCTGGTTACTGCTACTCTCTTTGTGTATGAGGCTCGCATCATCATCGTCGCCGACGGCCTAGGCGACGAGGAAGCGTTTGCCGTGCTGGGGACCGCGAACCGCGTTCTGAATGGCCTGGAAAATGCGGAAACCGGCCAGCGCGGTTACCTGTTGACAGGTGACGAAAGCTATCTGCAGCCGTATCAGCAGGGAGTCCGTGACCTCGATGACACGGTGCTGCGGTTACATCAGGTGGTAGTCGGCGACCAAAAATCTGTTGAGCTTGTGCGTCGCCTCCAGATTGCGAAGACCGACAAGGTCACTGAACTGGTGCGCACCATCGAGCTTGCTCGCAGCGGCAATCGCAATGCCGCCATCGCCCTTGTTCAGACCAACGAGGGCAAGCGTTACATGGAGGGGCTTCACTCCGAACTTGACTTGTTGCTGGATGACTGGCGGCAGAAGTGGAAGGTCGCTGTGCAGGAGGCACACCAGCGCCTTTTCTTCGGAACCGCCGCCCTGGCGGTCATCGCCGTGCTTGTGTGCTGCCTGATGATGTACACGGTCTTCGTTCAACGTCGGGCATTTGCAAGAATGCATGCTTACTCGGCCACCCTCGACCAACAGGCGACGCAGGACGCCCTGACTGGCCTGCCTAATCGCCGTCGGCTGCTGACTGCCCTTGACGCACTTGGCGCACTCGCTGAGCCTGGATTCCGGAGAACCGTGCTGCTCTATCTTGATGTCGATGGCTTCAAGAGCGTGAACGACGCACTTGGTCATAGCGCCGGCGACGCATTGCTGCGTCGGCTTGCAGAATCGCTTCGCGCAGCGACGCGTCAGAATGATGTGCTGGGGCGCGTCGGCGGCGACGAGTTGGTCCTGCTGGCACCTGATTGCAGCGACGACGGAAAACTACGGGAACTGGCGGGACGCCTCGTATCGTGCGTTCGTGCTGTCGGTAAGAACGAGTTCGGCGGGCGCTTCCCGATTGGCGTCAGCATCGGCATCGCGACGTACCCTGCTTCGTGCCATAGGTGCAGGTCGAAAATTTGTGTGAAGACGTGGCGCGCAGCGAATGCATAAATTACTAAATTAACTTTCATCTGCGCGCTATCAATACGACAGCGTGGTCCGCGTAGGCTGCATTCGTCAATTTCCTCGACGGAGAATCCATCGTGAAAACTTTTCACCGTGCCGCTATCGCTAGCCTATTGGCCGCTGCACTCGTCGTCCCGATCGTTTCGTATGCACAGACCGATGGTCCCAAGACTCGCGCGCAGGTGCAGGCCGAACTGGTCCAGCTCGAAAACGCTGGTTACCATCTGGACGGCGGCGACGCCGCGACTTATCCGGCGAAACTGCAGGCCGCCGAAGCCAAGGTCGATGCGCAAGAACAGCCAGCCGCCACGAGTTACGGCGGTACGTCGAACGGAGCGTCGCAGGCTGGCGGCAGCCGCGTTTCAACTGCCGACTGGAACGCGATGTACAACCACCCGTGATGCCCGAATCCACCTAAGGTGCAGTCACGCATTTGCTGATTTGCTGCGTGCGGGCTGCAGCAGAAAGACAGACTTTCTGCTTCGGGTTTGCGTCGTCACGACAGGCGTTTTCGGACAAAGCAATTTTCCTCTTCCGTAATGGGCGCTTCCGCCCATCGCGCTACTGGCGTTCGTGGCTGACCTTACTGATGTGCTGGTCGGATTGCTGCTGTGCCTTATGGAACCGCTTGTTTCTGTTGCCTGGTTGCGAAAAAACCTGACGCGACCGGACCTGATCATCCTGGAAGCAGGACTGCCAACGGCCGTATCAGCCGGCGCGGCACCGCCGACTGAGGACGAGGGAATGCCCGGTTCTATATACGTTGATCTCAATAAGTATTTCGCAGACGAGGATCAAGTTTTACCTCACATGCTGGCGGCACCCTGCAAGTTTTCGGAGGATGCGCGGGCGTTAGGCGGAAACCGCGACGATACGATTGTCGTATTCGATAAATTTGGCATTTACGCAAGCCCGCGGCTGCGGCTGGCATTCAAGGCTATGGGCCACGACAAAGTCGCGGTGCTTGATGGCGGCTTGCCTGCTTGGCGAGCGACCAGTCCCGCCGGCTACCCTCGTGCATCTGACGCGTACCGACAGCCGGGCAATTTCGTCGCAAACTTTCGATCACAAGTGTTTTGCGACGCAGAATTTGTTTGCGAAGCGATGCAATCCCCCGACTATGCGATTGTTGATGCGAGGTCTTCGGGACGATTCAAAGGAACGGCTCCTGAGCCACGAGCGGGCTTGCGTGGCGGACATATTCCTGGCGCAGTAAATATGCCCTTCGACTCGGTACTCGATCAAGGAGTTATGCGTTCTGCGGACGAATTGCGAACTATCTTCGATGGGCTTTCTTTGGCATCAAAGCGACTCGTTTTTAGCTGTGGTTCCGGAGTGACGGCGTGTGTTCCCGCTCTAGCGGCAGAGGTGATCGGAGTAACTGACATCAAGGTTTATGACGGGTCTTGGTCTGAATGGGGTGCCCGACGTGACCTGCCAATAAGCGTCGACTGATGTGGCCCAGTCCCGTTTACATCCCAGGGGAAGCGGAAGGCTCATTGGTGAACTTCAGAGTCGACTCGAGCAGAGGTGGCCATCACGCCGGCCGAACGTCCGTATAAGAGAAATGTGAGAGGCTGTTTTGGGTCGACGGCTGCCCGATCGCGATCAACGGCGGACCACACGGCCTGATCTATGTCGGTGACCGCACTTGCTTAGCAGGGAGCGTAACGTCGTCCGTGGGCTCAAATAGCATGGTAGCGTGTGGTTGCTGCTGCGGAAGGAACCATTGAGGTGCGGGGAATGTCGTCGTTCTATTGGCCCACACCCTGATGTGCTGCCGCTATGGCAGCATCACGCTCTTTTTTGGCTGCTGCCTTTTTCTCATCGAAAACTTTTTGTGCAGCGGCTACGTGCTTGTTATAGACACGATTGGCTGCGGCCACCTGTTGGTGCATCCTCACGATTTCGTCGGGATGCCCTGCAGCCGCCGGCGCACTGGTTGCGGAATTGTCTTGAGCCCAAACGGACGCGTTTGAAAGCACTGCAACGAAAATGGCCGAAGTGGTAACCACGAGAAATTTCATGATGAGCTCCCGGAGATATTGCGGATATGTCGCAGTCCAATCGTCGACGGATTTTTCCACCCTACTCGGCCAGGCGGGTGAGACCAATGGGACCAAAGTCCGATAGCGGCCCCGGAACTCCGTATTCCCACCGCGCTGGACCCCGGCTCCATTTGAAACCATATGCGCAGCGAGCGGCCGACAACGCTCACGTCAAAGGCGAGTGCGCAGCCCCTTTCGCGGCATGGTCCTTGCACGACTGTGCAAACGCCTGGTTTCGGAAAATTGAGGCGGGACTTGTCAGCCGGCGGACTGGCAGCGGGCTGACCTGCCATTAGCGACAGTTCAGAAGCCACAGACGTGGAATATCGGTGACGGTGAAAGATGACGCAAAGGAGAAAAATCGGTGCCGGCAAGAACGATTAGCAAGGGCAAACACACCTACCGTATTGAACCGATCCGACTGGCTGAAGGAGGGTACACATTTGAGATCGTCCATATTGACCATACTGGAGACGCGATCAAAGAAGTGCGGCACGAACCGGGAATCACTTACGCGACAGAAGAGGCCGCCATGGACAATGGACTTCATGTGGCGGCAGAAATGGCTGAACAGCAGGACGACGGAACTCCGTAAGTTGTCGAGCCTGGCGGCGGGACACCCGCCCGCCGCCCCACGGATGGAATTCAGGAATGCTTCCCCTCACCCTTGAAGGGCGTTGTCACGTTCGCGCGCTGGTCAGCTAAGATGACGTGATGAAGAAGACGAAATCGCTCTACCATGGCCATCGATTCCCGCCGTCAGTCATCAGCCACGCGGTTCGGTGGTATTTCCGCTTTCAACTCAGCCTTCGCGACATTGAGGAGCTATTGTTCGAGCGCGGCGCGGTTGTCAGCCATGAATCGATCCGGCGGTGGACAGACAAGTTCGGCGCCAGTTTTGCGCATCAGGTCAGGACTGTCCGGCGCAAACCGGGCAGCACATGGCATCTCGACGAAATGTTCGTGACGCTGCGCGGCGAGCCCTGGCTGCTGTGGCGTGCAGTCGATGAGCACGGCATTGAACTCGACATCCTGCTTCAGAAGCGCCGCGACAAGG
>NZ_VZQQ01000108.1 GCF_014397785.1 Paraburkholderia podalyriae | reverse complement strand
CTTCACGGTCAAAGTGACGGCCTGCGAACAGTTCGTCCAGGCTCTTCAGTTTGCTCATCGTCGGCTCTCAATTTGTTCAGTCCGACACCTTAACCGATTCGCACGCGCGCTATTTGCACCGGAGCCCCTCAACTCACAAACGGCAACTTGCTGTCCCGCGCCTGCGCGAGCATCGAAACAGTGATCTTGCGGACTTCGAGCTTGCTCTGCGTCACATGCGCGCGCAGCATAATGCCTGCTTCGGCGAGCTTTCCGCGTTCGATCAGCGTGAGCATCGTGGCGTGCTCGTCGTAGGTTGCGTCGGTGCGATGCGGCTTCAGGAAATCGAGGCGTCGCACGATGCGAATGCGCTCGGTCACTTCGTTATGCACGCGTAGCATTTCGGTGTTGCCCGCGGCTTCCACCAGCCCGCGATGAAAACCTTCGTCGAGCCGGAACATGCGCGCCGGATCGGTCTCGCGTGCGTCACGCGGCACGCACCAGATGGCCTTGAGCGCGTCGATCGCGCGATTGTTCGAGCCGCTCGTCACGCGCTCTATAGCAGCCAGTTCGAGCACGATGCGCAGGTCGTACAGCTGGTCAAGCCGCTCGAAGTCGATGTTGCACACTTTCCAGCCGCGCCGGAAGCCGACTTCCAGATAGCCTTCGCGTAGCAGACGGAACAGCGCGTCGCGCATCGGTGTGCGCGACACGCCGTAATGCTGCGCGATGTCAGTCTCCGAGAAGCGATCGCCCGGAAACAGCCGGAAGTCGAAAATGTCCTGCTTGAGTTGCAGGTACACCTGCTCGGCAAGCGGGTTCGCGCCATAGACGATTTTCGACGCATCAGGCGCCACGTCGTCGGATTCGTCGATCGGGTCTTTAGCTTCGGTCAGCCGTTTGGGTTTGATGACCAGTCTCCTGCAAATCGTCCCGGCATTATCCGCGTTTCCCGTGGGCGGCTTGCACGTCGGGTTGATCGGGCGCATCGATCAGACTGACGTGCGCAGCAACGACGATCCAGCCGCCGAACGGCGCATCGTGCGCGCCAAGCCGCGCCCACGACTGCATCTGACGGCCGACGAGCGGCGTGGCGTCGCTGGTGAACGTGGTGCTGACCGTCGCATAGTCGCGGCCGAACGTCGTCACGACCGTGCGATGCCGTCTGCGCGAAGCCGGCACCGGCACGCACGATTCCCGCCACGCGCGAATCTCCTCGCCGCCGTGCTGGATTTCTGCAATTCCATAGCGTACCGTTTCCGGAGCGTCCCAGAACAACACGTTCATCGCGTCGACGTCGTTATCGACCAGCGCGCGTTCGTAGGCTTCGAACACGGCGGTCACTTCGGCGACGATCGCCGGGTCGTTGATGACAGGCGGTGTGGTCAAGCGTCGGCCTCCAGCAATTGTTCGAGCGTCGCAGTCCAGCCGACGATGCCGCCTTGCGAACGGATCATCGCGAGCGTTGCTTCCTTGAACGCGGGAATGTAGCTCGCGGTCGCGTCTTCGATCACGAGACAGTCGTAACCGCGATCATTCGCTTCGCGCATCGAGGTCTGTACGCACACTTCAGTCGTTACGCCCGCAAACACGAGATGCGTGATGCCGCGCATCGCAAGCTCTTCGCCGAGCCGCGTCGCGTAGAACGCCCCCTTGCCCGGCTTGTCGATCACCAGTTCACCGTCAATCGGCGCGAGCGCGTCGATGATTGCATTACCCGGTTCGCCTCGCACGAGTATGCGTCCCATCGGCCCTTTGCCGCCGATGCGCGCGCTCGGCTGCCCACGCAGACGTTTCGCCGGCGGACAATCGGACAGATCAGGCACGTGCGATTCGCGCGTGTGCACAACGTGCCAGCCGTGGGTGCGCGCATGCGCGATCAGCCGCGCGACATCCGGCACGATGTCCGCGAGCAGCGACACGTCGTTGCCGAGCGCCGCGCCGAATCCGCCCAGCTCGATGAAATCGCGTTGCATGTCGATCACGACGAGCGCCGTCTTCGACGGCTCGAACGCGAACGGCGACGGTAACGCCTGGTTGACGGTCGGCATGGCAGTCAACCCTTGTAAATGCGTTCCGGCGGTGCGAAGCCGCAAGGAGTGCCATCGGTCACGCGCACCTCGGCCTCCCAAGGCAAACGATATTCGCCGCGCACCATGTCATGCATGAACGTATAGGGGCAATCCTGCGCGCCGCCCTTCACCGCAACGTAGCCGCGGTGTCCGAACTGATAGATGTTGTTTTCGACGCCCCAATGGATACGCGCCTCGCGCACGAGATCGGGCCGCATCTCGCAGACGATGACCTCGTCCGGGCGATGACTGCCCTCCACCATCACCGTTCCGTCGAAATCGCAGAACATGCCCTCGCCCATCGAATCGAACGTGCCGTCGCTGCGCACAGACAGACGCTCGCCGTCTGCGCGAGATTCTGGAACGCGTTCGACTGATTGGTGATGCGCCACGCGTGGCGGATCGGCGCGGTGTATCCCGCCCGTGCGCAGAATCACTTCTGCGCCCTTGTAGGCGGCTTCGCGCGCCATCTCCGGAAACATGCCGTCGTGGCAGATGATGAGGCCGAGCTTCACGCCGCGCGGCCCGGTGCAGACCGGCACGCCGAGATTGCCCGGCTCCCACGGCTCGACCGGCACCCACGGATGCAGCTTGCGGTAGTAAAGCTGGATCACGCCTTGGTCGTCGATGATCAATCCGCTGTTGTATGGATTGCCGCCTGGATTGCGCTCCATGATCGAAAAGCAGCCCCAGATGCGGTGCTCAACGCACGCCGCCTTGAACGCGGCCACTTCGGGGCCGTCGAGGCTGCACATGATGGCGTCGTCGGTGCGCATGGAAAGGCCATGCAACGCGTATTCCGGAAACACGACGAGATCCATCGCCGCGTTGTTGCGCCGCGCTTTGCCGACCAGTTCGACCACGCGCTGCGTCTGCGCCGCGAGCTGCGCGGGCGTTTCTACATTGGGATTCTGCAATTGCACGAGGCCGATTACGACGCCCGCGGGCGAGCGGTTCAATCCGCCGAGTCCACTCGAACTCATCTGTCATGCTCCATGAAAGGCGGCGGCAGTGTCCGCCGCTTCGGGTTGCCGATCGTCGTTGTGGCCCGCCATGTGGCGCCCGAGCACCACGCGGTCCGCGTTTTCCACTGCGGTTTCGAAAACGAGCCGCCCTTCCGCGATTACTGCGATGCGGTCGGCCAGTTCCAGCAATTCGTCGAGGTCTTCGCTCACCAGCATCACCGCCGCGCCCGCGTCGCGCGCCGCGAGAATGCGCGCGTGTATATCGGCCACCGACGCGAAGTCGAGGCCGAACACCGGATTGGCGACGATCAGCACATCGACCGGCTGGCCGAGTTCGCGAGCCAGTACCGCGCGCTGCACGTTACCGCCCGACAGCGTGCCGATCGCGCGCTCCGGCACCGGCGGCCGCACGTTGAACTCGGCAACGCGCTTTTCGGCGCGTTCGCGTAACGCGCGACGGTTGAGCCGCCAGCCGCCCGCGCGCAACGGCGCGCGATCGAAGTCGCGCAACGCGAGGTTTTCCGCGACGCTCAGATTCGCGACACACGCATTACGCAGCGGCTCCTCGGGCAACGCGAAGACTTTCAGGCGCGTCATCGCTTCGCGCGTCGCGCGATACGCTTCTCCCTTCACGCGCATGTCGCCCGATCGCACGCTCCGCTGGCCGACCAGCGCCTCGATCAGCTCCTTCTGGCCATTGCCCGACACGCCCGCCAGGCCGAGAATCTCGCCCGCGCGCACCGCGAGCGACGCATCGCGCACCGCCACGTGTCCGCGATCGTCCACCACCGTCAGCGCCGACAGTTCGAGCGCCACCGGCGCATCGGCGACAAGCGGCCGGCGCGTAGGCCGCACGTCGTCGATGCCGGCTGTCGCGCGCGCGTCGAAACCGGCGTCGCTGCCCATCATCCACGATGCGAGGCGGTCGCGGTCGGTATCGCGCACTGCACAACTGCCGACTAAGCGGCCCTTGCGCAGGACCGTGACGTCGTCCGCGTAGGCCATCACTTCGCGGAACTTGTGCGTGATCATTAGCACGGTGAGTTCGCTGCGCGTCGCGAGATCGCGCATGAGGCCGAGCACTTCGTCCGCTTCCTGCGGCGTCAGCACCGAGGTCGGTTCGTCGAGAATCAGGAAGCGCTGACGCAGATACAGTTGCTTCAATATTTCGAGCTTCTGCTTTTCGCCGGCCGCGAGACTCGACACCGGCGTGTCGAGTGCGAGCCGGAACGGCATGCCGCGCATGAACGCGCCGAGCGCCTTGCGTTCGGCTTGCCAGTCGATTTTCCACGGCATCCGGCCACGCGCGAGAAGCAGGTTCTCTTCCACCGACAAACCCGCCGCCAGCGTGAAATGCTGGTACACCATGCCGATGCCGAGCGCCTGCGCATCGCGGGGCGAAGCAATGCGCACTTCGCGGCCGTCCGCGGCGATCTGGCCGCTGTCGAGCACGCCATAACCGACGAGACCTTTCACGAGCGTGCTCTTGCCCGCGCCGTTCTCGCCGAGCAGCGCGTGCAGCGTGCCTGCGCGCACCTTGAGCGTCACGTCGTCGAGCGCGCGGAAAGCACCGAAGCGCTTGCTCGCGCCGAGCACCTCGATGCCGAGGGCGCCGGTGTGTGACGGCAGCGGTTTCATGCTGGCGAGCGTCGACATGATCAGCGTCCGAGCGCCGCGATCAGCGCGCTGGAATCCGACACCGTGCCGAACACGCCGCCCTGCATCAGCACCATGTTCAGTGCCGCGTCGTGATTGCCCTTGTCGGTCGCGCCGCAGCAGTCGGCGAGAACCGTGCATTCGAAGCCGCGGTCGTTCGCTTCGCGCATCGTCGTATGCACGCACACGTCGGTCGTGATGCCGGTCAGCACCAGATTGACGATGCCGCGCGTGCGCAGAATGAGTTCGAGATCGGTGGCGCAGAACGAGCCCTTGCCCGGCTTGTCGATGACGATCTCGCCCGGCAGCGGCGCGAGCTCGTCGATGATGTCCCAGCCCGGTTCGCCGCGCACGAGGATCTTGCCGCACGGACCGTCGTCGCCGATGCCGATGCCGTCCGTGCCCACGCGGCGGCTGCGCCAGCGCTTGTTGGCAGGAAGATCCGACAGATCGGGCCGGTGTCCTTCGCGGGTATGGATGATGGTGAAACCCTGCTCGCGCATCGTTGCCAGCACGCGGCTGATCGGTTCGATCGGCGCGCGCGTCAGCGACAGGTCGTAGCCCATCTTGTCGACATAGCCGCCGATGCCGCAGAAGTCCGTCTGCATGTCGATGATGATGAGCGCCGTATTGTCGGCGCGCAACGCGCCGTCGTAGGGCCACGGATACGGTCGGGCTTCGATGAAACGGGCCATGTCGGACTCCCGGTGAGACAAAAAGTAGGTGGATCGCTTCGGCGGTTTCAGCGCGTGAGACTCAGTTCGCCGGGCGCACCTGCGAGCGTGCGATCCGGCCGGCAATTGACGATCATGATTGCGAGCGTGAGCACGTACGGCGCGGCGTTGAACAGGTAGTAGCCGCTCGTCACGCCGATCGCCTGCAGCGCGGGGCCGAGTGCGCCGGCCGCGCCGAACAGCAGCGCCGCCCACAGACAGCGCAGCGGCTGCCAGCGCGCGAAGATCACGAGCGCGACGGCCATCAACCCCTGACCGCTCGACAGGCCTTCGTTCCAGCTGCCCGGATAAACGAGCGACAGATACGCGCCACCGACGCCCGCGAAAAATCCGCCGACCGCCGTCGCCGCGATGCGTACGCGCGTGATCGGATAGCCCATCGCCCGCGCGCTCTCCGCGTTTTCGCCGACGAGCCGCAGCGTCATGCCCCAGCGTGTGGAGCGCAAACCCCATTGCAGAACGAACGCAAGCACGACGCCGATCAGGAAGAGTGGATTCACGTGCAGCGCGTTATGCAATTGCGGCGAAGCGCTCCACGCGCCGAAGTCGAACGAGCGCAGCATCGCCGCCTGCGGCTCGATGAACGGCTTGCCGAGATAGAACGCGAGGCCGGTGCCGAACAGCATCAACGCGATACCGAACGCGATGTCGGACACGCGCGGCAGCGAGCAGACGAGTCCGTGCAGGCAGCCGAGCAGCAGGCCCGCGCATCCGGCAAGCAGCACGCCCAGCCACGGCGAACCGGTCAGGTACGAGCCTGCGTAACCGCTCATCGCGCCCGACACGAGAATGCCTTCGAGCCCGAGATTCACGCGACCGCCCTTCTCGGTCAGGCATTCACCGAGGCTCACGAAAAGATACGGCGTGCTGACGCGAATCGCGCCCGCAATGAGCGAGAGCAGCAGCACGGTAACGGGCGAGTGCAGATCAGGCATGAGTTTGCTCCAGCGGATGCGGCAGTCCGGATTGCGCGACCGCCTGCAACTTCACGCGCCACGCGGCGAGCCGGCCGCCGAGCGCTTCCCACGCGAGCAGGTTTGCGAACAGCAGGCCTTGCAAGACGAGCGTCGTTGCGTCGGGCAGATCGAGGCGCCGTTGCAGCAGACTGCCACTCGCCTCGATGCCGCCGATCATCAGCGCACACGCGATGATCGCGAGCGGATTCTGCCGTGCAGCGAATGCGACGAGGATGCCCGCGTAGCCGTACCCCGCGAGCAGCGACGCGTTCGCGCTGCCCTGCACCGCCGAGACTTCGAACATGCCGGCGAGTCCCGCGGCGGCGCCGCCGAGCACGCATGCGGTCAACGCCAGCGAGTTGACTGGCAGGCCGACGAGGCGCGCGGCGCGCGCGTTGCCGCCCGTCACGCGCATCGCGAAACCCTTGGTGCTGTGACGCACGAAGATCCACGCGCCGACGCACGCGAGCGCGCCCCAGAAGAGTCCCCAATGCACATCGAGTCCCGGCAGCGAGCCGACCGTGAACGCATCGGGCAGCGGCAGCGTCGACGGCTTGTTCAGGCTCGCCGGATCGCGCAACGGCCCTTCGACCAGATGCTTGAACAACGCAATCGCGATATACGACATCAGCAGCGAGCTGATGGTCTCGTTCACGCCGCGCCACTGCCGCAACGCGCCGACCGTGCCGATCCACGCACCGCCGACGATCATGCCCGCCAGCGCCATCGCGGGCGTCGCGACGCACCACGGCGTGCCGTGCGGCAGCAGTTGCGGCGTGACGGCCGCAGCGAGTCCGCCGAGCGCGAGCGCGCCCTCGCCGCCGATCACGATCAGGCCGACCTGCGCAGGCAGCGCCACGCACAGCGCGGTGAGCATCAACGGCGCGGCGCGCAGCAGCGTGCTCTGCCACGCGAACGCCGAGCCGAATGCGCCTTGCGCGATCAGCACGATCGCGTCGCCCGCGGGCTGGCCCTGCACGAGCAGAAAGATCGCGAACAGCAGCAGCGTGCCGGCGACCGCCGCGAGCGTCGGCAGTGCGGGCAGCACGCCGAGCAGCGCGCGGGCAATGCCGGACGACGTCACCGTGGAAGCATGAGCACGCATGGTCTCTCCTTCAGTTGCGCGAATTGCGCTGTCAGCACGCTGGATCAGATCTGGCCCACCACACCCGTGACGAGATAATTCATGCTTTCGAGCGTCATGTCGGTCTGAGCGTAGGCCGTGCCGGACGCGATCGCGGTGCCGCCCTTGTTGTCCTTCAGCGGGCCCTTGAAGATGACGAACTGGCCGGCCATCATCTGCGCCTTGACGGCGTCGGCTTTGGTCTTCGCGGCGGCCGTCACCACGGCGCCATAGGGCGACATCTTCACGAAGCCTTCCTTGAGGCCGCCGCGCAGAATGTTCGGCTGCGGCGTGCCGGTCTGCGCGTCACTGACGAGCGTTTTGTACGGCGTCGCCCAGTCCCACTCGGCGCCCGTCAGATAGCCCTTCGGCGCGAGCGCCGCCTGGCTCGCGTGGTAACCACAGCTCATCGCGCCGCGCTTCTCCGCCGTTTCGATCACGACCTTCGGACCGTCGACGTGGCAGGTCAGCACGTCGCAACCCTGATCGACAAGACTGTTGGTCGCTTCGGCTTCCTTGACCGGCATCGACCAGTCGCCCGTGAAAATGACGTGTGTCGTGATGGACGGATCGACCGACTGCGCGCCGAGCGTGAACGCGTTGATGTTGCGCAGCACTTGCGGAATCGGTTTGGCCGCGACGAAGCCGAGCTTTTTGCTCTTGCTCATGTGGCCCGCGACGACGCCGTTCAGGTACTGGCATTCGTCGATGTAGCCGAAGTAGCTCGCGATGTTCGACGGGTTGCCCTGCTTCCAGAGGCCGCCGCAATGCGCGAAACGCACCTTCGGGTACCTGGCCGCCATCTTCAGCACGTGCGGATCGAAGTAGCCGAACGAGGTGGCGAAAACGAGCGTCGCGCCGTCCTGCTCGATCATTGCTTCCATCGACTTCTGCGCGGCCACCGTTTCCGGCACATTTTCTTCTTCGACCACCTTCATGTTCGGCATCTTTTTGATGACCGCGGCGGCCTGGGCCTGCGCCTGGTTGTAGCCATAGTCGCCCTTCGAGCCGACGTAGATCACGCCGACGGTGAGCTTTTCGGCAGCGAACACGCTTTCGAGCGGCAGCAGGCTGCCGAGCGCGAACGCGCCCGCCTGCTTGATGAAGTCGCGACGTTGAGTCATGGTGTGGTTTCCTTGAGTTGGTCGATCACTGCGTTCTGAATGCTCGATTTCCGATGACGGGCATCAGGCGTTCGGCTGTGGCGCGCGGTGCGCGAGATACGCGCGCCAGCCGCCGTAAGCGGTAATGTCGAGGGCGCCCGCGTCGTGCGCGATCGCCGAGGGCTCACAGACGAAGCCCTTCACGCTGCGTCCGTCGATGGTCTCGAGCGTGCCGATGGCGAGCGGCGCGGGCACGGCGGCGACGAACGCGCCGAAGGTGCGCAGCGGCACTTCCCACAGTTCGATAGCGATGGCTTCGCCTCCTGCCGCGTCGTCCGTCCGGCGCACGAGGCCGGGTTTCGGCGGCAATGTGCCGGCGAGTGCATAGAGCCGGTAGTAAGGCGCAGTCGTCGTGGCTTCGACGAAGCGCGCGCCGGCTTGCAGCAGTTGCCAGTTCAACGGCTCGCCCCGCAGATGCGCACCGACCACGGCGAGCATGACGACCGGTTCCTGGATCGGCAGCGGCTGGCTCGCGATCGCGTCGGCATCGCGTTGCTCGACGGCTTCGCTGAACAGCGCCTGAATGCGCGCGCCGAGCACCGCGAGCTGCTGGTCCGCGCCCGATGGTCCGATCAGCGTCACGCCCGCAGGCAGACCGTCGGCGCGCGGCACGCCGGGCACGGCGAGCGCACACAGATCCAGCAGATTGACGAAGTTCGTATAGACGCCCAGACGGCTGTTCACCTCCACGGGATTGGCCTGCACGTCGGCGATGGTCGGGTGCGTCGGCGTGGTCGGCACGATCAGCACGTCCGCATGCTCGAAAAGCGCTGCAGCTTGGCGCGCCAGCCTCGCAAGCGCGTACTGCCCGTCGAACGCGGCGGCCGCATCGAAACGCTCCGCCTGGCCGATCACCTTCGCGACGGTTGTGTCGATATCGTGGTGATGTGTCATAAAAAAACGTGCCGAGCGCGGCGCGGCGCTCGGCCACCCACGGGCCGTCGTAAAGAAGCGCGGCGACCTGCTGCAACGGCGCGAAGGTGAATGTCGACGGCGTCAACGCGAGATGCCTGGCGATGCCATCCATGGTCGCGGCGAAGGCGGCCGATGCGTGGTGGTCGTCGAAGAACGTGAGCGTGTCGGGAATCGCGATGCGCAATGGCGCGTGTTGCAAACCGCGCGAGAGCAGCGGCCTGGAGTAACCGTCGTGCGGGTCGTAGAACGCGAGCCGGTCGAGCACTTGCCAGGCATCGGCGACGTCGTGCGCGAACACCGACAGCGTATCGAGCGTGCGGCATGCCGGCACGACGCCGCGCTTGCTGACGAGCCCGAGCGACGGCTTGAGCCCCACCAGCCCGTTGAAGCCCGCAGGCACGCGTCCGGAACCCGCGGTATCGGTGCCGAGCGAGAACGCGACGATGCCCGTCGCGACCGCAATCGCCGAACCGGAGCTCGATCCGCCCGACACGTATTCATCGCGCGTGATCTGACGCACCGCGCCGTACGGCGAACGCGTGCCGACGAGACCCGTCGCGAACTGATCGAGATTGGTCTTGCCGACGAGAATCGCGCCTGCGTCCAGCAGACGCGCTACCGCGAACGCCGTTTCGCCCGGCGTGTAGGCGAAGGCATCGCATGCGGCGGTGGTCGGCAGGCCGGCGAAGTCGACGTTGTCCTTCACCGCGAACGGCACGCCGCAGAGTGGCATGCGGGCGAAGAGCGCCGGGCCTTCGTCGGCGAGCAGACGTTCGAGTTCGGTGGCGCGCGCGACGAGCGAGGCTTCGGACACGCGAAGGATCCACGCTTCCGGACGATGCGTGGTGGCAAGACGTTGCAGCACTGTGACGACCGTGTCGCATGGCGATGTTTCGCCTTGACGATAAGCGTCTAGCAGCGCGCGAACCTTGAAGGGAGCAATGCGTTCCATGAGTTCAATCTTGAATACAAGTCGAGCGATGGAACGCAGGCTTTATGCCAGATTTGCCGGCACAGACCGGAAATGCTTATCCGGAAAGGCTTTGCGACTATCAACGACTATTTCCTGACGGCACAGGTCGGGCGGCGCAGAACCAGGCGCGTTTCATCGTGGACCGTTTCGCGGTGTGCTTCGGTGCACTGATTCACGGAGGCTGTGCACGGCGCAACCGCTTGCTTCAACTAGCGTGATCGACAACCACAATGGCCGCGCTTAGACACGCGCCGCCGCCATCCGGCCAGGTGTACGGCTTGCATCGCCCGGCGCTGCGCGGCGATGAATGCGCCAAATCTCGCAAATGCTCGTTGCGTCGCCGGACCATAATGTCGTCAAAAACCGCCGGTTTGATGCCCGCTCCGGCAAGCGACCGATCTGATGCTGCTGTGGCAGCGCCATAGTCCCGCGCAGTTCAAGGGGTTATCAACATCCGCCGGTGCAAGCACTGCCGCCGCGGACAGCGCGAAATGTGCCGATGGGGAAGAAGAACGGTCGCGCTTATCCTGCGTGGCAGTTCATAGGCGATGTCCCATCGCATTTACCTGCGGTCCTTAAGATCCTTCACGGCAATTCAAGGTTACAAGTCAACACCTTCTTCATGACCGAACAGGACGCGCTAAACGAACTGTGCCCCGCTGAAGTGCTGGCCGGGATACCGTTTGAAGACCGCACGCAAATTCCGCCGGAGCAAAAACGACTGCTCACGTTGCCGGCGAAGACGCGGTTGACCAAGGTCAGTGCTCTAGCGAGGATGGAGGCGGCTGGCTCGGATTGAGCGACTACCCGATGTCAAAAATGAAGATGTGAAATACAGGTTACCTCAAGAACTGAAAGGATTAGTCCCAACTGCGGAGCAAATCTTTAGAGCGATCGGCGAGGTAAAAATACTCCTACGAGCCGGACCGAGTGTTTGTTCGCGCGGTAGATGACCCGCGATATGTCGAAACAGCATCACCCTCCAAGGCTCACCGCTTTGGCCCGCCAATTGACTTTGTCAATGCCAATGGTGTGCTGCCTTTTACATGGGTCTATCTCGCCGCTCGCGAGGCTTGGAACGAGACATCATCGCGATCCAGACCGGGTTCGCCCTGCCTCATGCACAGAACTGAACCACCGGTCGTCCTGGAGATGCGGTTGTGGCGAAGTCTGGGATACAGGCGCGGGCAATTGACTGTTAGTTGTGTGCTGCACGACGGCACGCATTGAATGGGGGCGGCTGCAGCGATATGCTCCCATCCCGAACGAATCGGAAATACCATCATGCCTTATGGAAGGAAAATGCCACTAGAGGGTGTTAGGCACTTTTGTTAAGGGCTGCAAAGTGAACAAGCATAAGCACGGAGAATACGACGAAGTGCAAACCGGCCAAGGTTTCAGGCAATCGCTCATAGTCTCTGGCCAGTCGGCGGAA
>NZ_VZQQ01000107.1 GCF_014397785.1 Paraburkholderia podalyriae | reverse complement strand
GCAGGCATCACGCTGGGCCCTGGTTTCACGGCACCGCAGGTCTCTTCGGCAGCCTGCTTCCGTGCACATCGGAAAGATCGCACGATGAGAGTAACGTGACGATGTCCGGCCGTCGCGGGCCGCAACGATAGGACAGGTCGCAGGATGCACCGACTTGAGACGAACGCAGAGTTGCTGCGCATTCTCACGTTATCCGGGATATTCGCCTTCCGCACCACCGGAGCGTGGCTGCCGCCCGATCATCTGGTTGAGAGCACGAGGATCTGGCTGCGTCGCCGCGATCACCATGCCGACTGGCGCCTGCGGGTTGAATTGAGTCGAATGGCCGCGGATCTCGCGCGGCAACTCGTGAAGGCCGGCGACATCGTGCGTCGCCAGCCGGACGCATCCTGGTTCTTCACCCGGGACATGCAGATCAACTTCGCATCACCGCGGGTGATCGTCGTCTACGCCCGATGTGTGGCTACCCTGAGCAGGGACATTAGCGGCGGTGCGGCATAGTCATGGCATTCACTGCTCCACCGATGCTGCCGGACCCATCCCGGGTCCCAGCACCCTGGCTGTCATGTCTTCCCGGGACCCTCGCATGAGGTGCCTGTATCGATCGTCGCGCATGCCTGCATGTTAGTGGGCACATCGCGCGGCGCTTCCGATCCGGCCGCGCAGATCGGGCGTTTGTCAGCCTTTTCGTCAGCCGGTCAGCTTCTGCCCGAATGTCCAGTCGGAAGCGAGCCCCACACCCTGCTTCAAACGGCGTGCGGCCCTGCGCAGGTTCAGGGGATGTGTCGCGGCCAGGGCGCGTGCACGCGCGAGGAGCTTATCCCGGGAGGGCAGTCCCGGCGCGCCCTTCCAGGCAAACAGCGTGTAGTTACAACTGTCCTCGGCCATGAAAATGGAAAGTGACTCACCGAACACTGAACGCACCTCTTCCAGGTAGTATGGAATATGGGGATCGTCGTCGACGAAATTGGCGACCAGCACCCCATCGTCCGCAAGCCGCGCATGGCAGGCCGAGTAGAAGGCGGCGTTGCCCAGCTGTGCGGGCATGCCGTGTGCCAGAAAGCCGTCCACCAGAATCACGTCCGGGCGCGCATCGTGGCTCTTGACGTACTCCGCCCCGTCCGCGCAGATGACTTCGAGTCGCTCGTCATCGGGTGGAATATGAAATGTGTCGCGCAACGCGATCACCCTGGGATCGATTTCGATGGCCACTATCCTTGTATCCGGCAGATGCCGGTAGCAGTACTTGGCCAGCGATCCTCCGCCCAAACCGATCATGGAAATTCTGGTGGGCGCTGGCTGCAGCAGCAGGAATCCCATCATGGTCCGGGTGTAACCGAGCACCAGCTTGTGGGGGTCACGCCGCGACATGAAGCTCTGCGTGGCCAGCAGATCGAAATGCAGCGAAAGCGCGTGCTCAGTTTCCAGCACCACGGGCACACCGTCTGCGGATGGCCCGGCAAGAAACTTCATATAGGCGTCGAACGACGCGTGAGAGTGATCCATGCTGCGGTCTAAACGAGGTTACTGTTCTATTCTTCGGTCCGCGCACCGCGTGCGATGACCGCTGCGTCTTCGGGCTGACCGGCGGCCCGCATTCGCCCTCCGGTTCCGGTCCGGGCAGACATGAACGTCCTGCCGCCGGGACCATTTGCCTGGGACGGGACGACTAGCCCCTGAGAGCAATAACCTGCCTCACAGGAGGCGTTGGACAATGATAATGATATTATCATGGCATGCGCTCCTCTTTTGTCTGATATCCAGATCCGGCCGGGTCACGGTGTTGATCGATCCAGCGACCAAGGCGGCCTTCGAGACGCATCCGCGTTAATGCCGTTATGCGGGTGCCTGGTTCGTTCGCAGTTGGACACGGGCACGCGGGAAGATGATGCGAGGACGGGTGCGGGACAAATCCGGAAGCCCGCGTCCGATGGTGCCGCAGTCGGCGGAAAAGGCAATTGCGATATGCCGGCGGCGCACGTGGTGGCTGCAGCTGCCGTTCAACGCCGGTGGCCAGGCTGATATGAGACTTGCTCACTCCGGGACGTCCATCCTGACGGCGGTGAGATTCCTTCCACATTCTGACCGGTGTTATTCATGTCATTTGCACGGATTGTCGGAACAGGTAGTTTCCTGCCTTCGAACGTCATTTCCAACGCGGACCTGGTGTTGCAGCTTGCCAGCAGGGGCATCGAAACGAGCGACGACTGGATCTATTCGCGCAGCGGCATCCAGTCCCGACGGTTCGCTGACCGTCAGTCGCAAACGAGCGATCTTGCCGTAGAGGCCGCGTCCCGGGCCCTGTCTGCGGCGGCAATCGAAGCGGATGCCATCGACCTGATCGTAGTTGCCACCACCACACCCGATGCAATCTTCCCGAGCACAGCCTGTATTGCCCAGCGGAAACTCGGAATACGAAACGGTGGTGCGGCGTTCGACATTCAGGCGGTGTGCGGTGGGTTCATCTATGCACTCACGGTCGCAGACGCGCTGATACGGGCTACTTCAGTGAAGACGGCACTCGTCATCGGGGCGGAGACATTCTCGCGACTCCTTGATTTCGAGGATCGCAGTACCTGTGTCCTGTTCGGCGACGGCGCAGGCGCTGTGGTTCTGAGATCATCCGGTGAGCCAGGGATACTTGGCGCAGCCTTGCATGCCGACGGACACCACTCGGAAATCCTCAAAGTGTCGGGCAGCATTGCCGGTGGATCTGTGCTGGGAGATCCGTTTGTGCGCATGGACGGGCCGGCAGTGTTCAAGCTGGCGGTCGGTGCGCTCCAGGCGGTAAGCGAGGAAGTCGCGGCACAGTGTGGCCTGGCGATGTCAGACTTCGCCTGGGTCGTGCCTCATCAGGCGAACATCCGCATCATGGAAGCCACGGCGCGCAAACTGGGCGTCCCGGTCGATCGCCTGATTGCCACTGTCCGTGAGCATGGCAACACATCGGCCGCTTCCATCCCCCTCGCTCTGGATCAGGCCTATCGGGACGATCGTATCCGTCGCGGTGACAAGGTGTTGATGCATGCGGTCGGTGCTGGCGTAACCTGGGGTGCCCTGGCAATGCAGGCCTAGCGGTGCCGCTTGTGAGTATCAGGCCAGCCAGTGGCATTGTTCCGAAACGAATGCATTCCGTGCTGGTCCGGGTTTCCCTTCCAACGCTAACGCGGCACGCAGGGGTAGAGGAAAATAAATCTGTCAACGGTGCGAAAGTAATTGTGTCACCCATTGGAAGGCCGAAGTAAAGGGATAAGACGTTCCCTTCAGGGACCAAGCCCTGCGCCTGAGAGCCGAATTGGCCATCCCGGGGCGATGCGAAGCTTGGTGGCGCGTCCGGTTTCTCGTCGTTTGGTTGCGGAACTGATCCGCACCAGTCACCCATCGGGATCAAGATGAACGCCCGCGTTCCGGCATTCACCCCTGGCTCAGTAGAGCCCCAGAGAATCGTCGGTGCCAGGCCTGTGTCCAGAGGGATACATATCAATTCTATGGTTGCCCGCTTGCGGGTACCAGACAGCTGTCGGCTCACGACCTGGGCGTCTCAGGGTTCGCAGCAGCAGGATGGCCGGGGACCGGGCACAATCAACTCAATGGTTTCGGACCAACAACTTTAACGGGCTCTCGGCCCCCCGCCAAACCTAATTAAAGCATCGCTTTACCTCGAATGGTTTGCCATCACGCATCATGTAATAGGACGCACGCGCCAGCTTGTGCGCAAGTGCCTTCATCGCGACTACCGGAAGACGCCTGGCCTTTTTCCGGTCATAGAAGCTTCTCGCCTGAGGACAGTAGCAAAGCGCCCCAGCTGCCGCTTCGATGAACGCCCAGGCGAGATATTTGTTGCCGTTCTTTGCATTGCCTTCGCCTTTTTTCTTGCCATTCGAGATCCGCTTGCTGTCGACGCACCGGCAGTAGGAACTGAACTGGCCAACGCTGGCGAAGCGGGCAATGGTGCCGGTCTCAAGCATGATCGTGGCCGCGAGTACATTACCGATACCCGGAGTGGTTTTCAGCATGACAAATTCCGGGCGTAGTCGCGCCTCGTGATGCAAGATCGTTTCGAGCGCAACTATCTCGCTCCGCAGCGTGCGCAGAACCACCATGTTGGCCATCAACGCGCGCTCGACATGCGCCGGTAAGCCGAATGCGCGTATGGCCTTATCATCCAGTCGCTGGACGTGTTCGCCGTTCATCCGGAGGTTGATCTGCCGCGCCAGTAGGCTCTCGATGCTCAGAATGTGAAGCGTGCGCTGCTGCACTAGCTGTAGCCGCTTGCGGGCGAGATCGCGCAACGCCCGCTCCGCTGGTGGATAGATGTAGCCTTCAGGCAGGAGTCCAAGACGGAAGATGTGGGCGAGGAACACCGCGTCACGCTCGTCGCCCGCATACTTCAGGCCCTCGTACTGCTTAATTGCCGCGGTGTTGGCGAGATGCAAGGCAAGGCCCGCAGCGATCAGTCCGTCGACAAGCCAGTACCAGTTGAACGTAGCCTCCACGACTACTCCTTGAAGCTCATCCCTGTGTGGCTCGAGCGCAGCCATAATCAGCTGCAAATCGTTGGTGAGCCGCTTGCAGTAAAGCACCCGATCCTGGTCGTCGATCACAGCGACCACGGCGTTGTTCGAGTGCAGATCGATGCCGCAATACTTCATATGCGCCTCCTGACAGGTCGGTTGGCGGTTCGCACCGCAACTGTAGACCTTTGCCGCCCACTACCTTGGGGGCGGCAAAGGAGGCCTTCCAGATGATTATCAACTCGCGCCCAGGTGGCGTCCGCGAATTCCGTGAGCCCCGCCGGGCAAGGCTAAGGACGACGCACAAATGAAAGCGTCGCCGGCCAAAGCCGGGTCGGGGGGCTTCCCGTGGATTCTCCTTGGCCCGTGCGATCGGGCAGGCCTCTTGCCGCTGCCGCGTCCAGCGGCGGCTCTGTGCGGCCACGCAGCTGGTCACACCTTCCTGACGAATTCCGATTTCAGGCTCATGGCGCCAAAACCATCGATCTTGCAATCGATATCGTGGTCACTTTCCACCAGTCGGATATTCTTTACCTTGGTGCCCATCTTGATCACGCCAGCCGAACCTTTCAATTTCAAGTCTTTAATGACTGTGACGGTATCTCCATCCTGCAAGACGTTTCCAGTTGAATCGCGATAAACCCTGTCAACCGTTTCGGTTGGCATGGCTGCCTGGGCCGACCATTCATGTGCGCACTCCGGGCAAATGTAGACGCCCGCATCTTCATATGTGAACTCGGAATTGCATTTCGGACAGGAGGGTAACGTGCTCATGTGTAATCCTTGGTGCCTAACGAAGGCAAAAAAAAGCGGAAAAGTATAGCGCGATCCGGTGACTTGCTCACGGCTGGAGCTCGCGTCAGCTACCTGTCGAAACCTGTAGCGGAGCTTGCAGCAAGATGACGCGCTGTCAGAGATTCGCGTCGGGCGATTCGTAAACTGTTTGGCGAGCCGGTTGATGTTTTTTTCTGTTAGCCAGCCTCGCTGATGTTGCGCACGAGCGCCGCGCCCAGACCCGTCCAGCATCACTCGCTCAATCGTCTGATACTCCAGGAAAAATATCTCATGCAGTAACCGGCGGCGAAACGCAAAGGAATCCCGCCGATAGCGACATGCGGCGCTCTTCCACGGAATGTCGTAGAAAACACCGGACTTGCAAGGCGAAGTCAACGCGGAAAAGGCGCTGTCCGGCCGCGCTCGCCCCCGACAGTTGAAACGTCACACCCGGGACGATGGGGATGCGGCACCTGCATCGGCGACGACCAGTGCAGTCATGTTGACGATGGCACGCACCGTGGCGGACGCGGTCAGCACATGCACCGGCTTCGCGGCACCCAGCAGCATCAGGCCGATCGTAATGTTGTTGCCTGCGGCCGTCTTGAGCAGGCTGTACGCGATGTTCGCCGCATCAATATTCGGCAGGATCAGCAGGTTCGCGTCGCCTTCGAGCGTCGAGTCGGACAGCACTTCGCGGCGCAGATTCGCGTCGAGAGCGACGTCGCCGTGCATTTCGCCGTCCACCTGCAGGTCCGGCCCGCGCTCGCGCAGGATCTCCAGCGTGTCGCGCATCTTCTGCGCGGACGGCGCGTTGCTGGTGCCGAAGTTCGAGTGCGACAGCAGCGCGACTTTCGGCTCGATACCGAAACGGCACACTTCTTCAGCTGCCATGATCGTGATCTCGGCCAGCTGCTCGGGCGTCGGATCCACATTCACGTGCGTATCGACCAGGAAAATCTGGCGATTCGGCAGCACCAGCCCATTCATCGCCGCATAGACGTTGCGGCCTTCCTTCTTGCCGACCACCTGATCGATGAAGTGCAGGTGCCGATGTGTCGTGCTGACCGTGCCGCAGATCATGCCATCTGCCTCGCCCTTCTTCACCAGCATCGCGCCGATCAGCGTCGTGCGGCGGCGCATTTCGAGCTTGGCCATCTGCTCACTGATGCCCTTGCGAGCCATCAGCCGGTGATACTCCTGCCAGAAGTCGCGATAACGTTCGTCGTGGTCGGTGTTGACGATCGTGAAGTCGACGCCCGGCGTAAGACGCAGGCCATAGCGCTCGATCCGGTGCTTGATGACCTCCGGCCGGCCGATCAGAATCGGCGTCGCGAGCTTTTCGTCGACCACGATCTGGATCGCGCGCAGCACGCGCTCTTCTTCGCCCTCTGCGAACACGATGCGTTTCTTCTCCGCCTCGACGCTGCGCGCCAGCTGGAAAATGGGCTTCATCGTCGTGCCGCTGTGGTAGACGAATTGCTGCAGGTGCTGCTCGTAGGAGTCCATGTCTTTGATGGGACGGGTCGCGACGCCCGAATCCATCGCGGCCTTCGCTACCGCCGGTGCGATCTTGACGATCAGGCGCGGATCGAAAGGCTTCGGAATCAGGTAGGCAGGACCAAACGACAGGTCCTGGATGCCGTACGCCGTCGCGACGATATCGCTCTGCTCCTGGCGCGCCAGTTCCGCGATCGCATTGACCGCCGCGATTTCCATCTCGCGCGTGACCGTCGTCGCGCCGGCGTCCAGCGCGCCGCGGAACAGGAACGGGAACACCAGCACGTTGTTCACCTGGTTCGGGTAGTCGGTGCGGCCCGTGCACAACACCGCGTCCGGACGCACTTCGAGCGCGAGTTCCGGCAGGATTTCGGGCGTCGGATTGGCAAGTGCGAAGATCAGAGGTGCCGTCGCCATTTGCGCCACCATGTCAGCCTTGAGGACGCCGCCGGCCGACAGGCCGAGGAAAATGTCCGCGCCGTTGATCACCTCGGCGAGCGAACGCGCGTCGGTTTCCTGCGCAAAACGCTCCTTGACCGGGTCCATCAGTTCGGTGCGGCCCTTGTAGACCACGCCCGCGAGGTCGGTCACCGTGATGTTTTCGAGCGGCAGGCCGATGTCGACGAGCAGGTCCAGACATGCGAGCGCCGCCGCGCCCGCGCCGGAGGAGACCAGCTTGACTTCCTTGATGTCCTTGCCGACGACCTTCAGGCCGTTGGTGACCGCGGCCGCGACGACGATGGCAGTGCCGTGCTGGTCGTCGTGGAAGACCGGAATCTTCATGCGCTTGCGGCATTCGCGTTCGACGATGAAGCAGTCCGGCGCCTTGATGTCTTCGAGGTTGATGCCGCCGAAGGTCGGCTCGAGCGCGGCGATGACCTCAACCAGCTTGTGCGGATCGGTTTCGTTTATCTCGATATCGAACACGTCGATGCCAGCGAACTTCTTGAACAGCACGGCCTTGCCTTCCATGACCGGCTTCGACGCGAGCGGCCCGATGTTGCCGAGACCCAGCACCGCGGTGCCGTTCGTGACGACGCCGACCAGGTTGCTGCGCGCGGTGAAGCGCGCGGCGTTCAGCGGGCTCTCGACGATTTCCTCGCACGCGAACGCGACACCCGGCGAATAAGCCAGCGCGAGGTCGCGTTGGTTGATCATCTGCTTGGTCGGTGCGATCGCGATCTTGCCCGGCGTCGGGAACTCGTGATAATCGAGGGCGGCTTCGCGGGGTTTGCCTTGGACTGTGGTAGGCATGATGTCCCCTGTTATCAATATTTGCAGCCAATGATAATGATATTATCACGTCAACGGCATGCACAGAGGCGCTGTGACGCCAGACTTCGCGGCACCATGCGCGCGCCTGTCGAGCCCCGGCAAGGCAAGACCGTCAGCAGAAATGGATTAGGGGAAAGCTCAGATGAATTCAGCTCCACGCAGCAACGACCTTGGACGTCTGCGCCTGCATCACGATCCGGTCAGCCCCGAAGGGCATCAGGTGCAGGCGCATCGCGACGTCATGCTGCAGGCATCACCCGACGGCAGAACCGTCGTGCTGATCGAGATCGAAGAGCGATACAGCGATCATCACGCGGCGGGTCCCGAACAGGAGGTCCGGTATGAGATTTCGGTATCTGAACTGGTCCAACTGATCCGGGCGCATGGTGCGCGCCTCTGAAATGGCTATTCACCTCGCGAAGGCTGCCGCACGTGCAGCGCGCTAACCCTGACGTCATATTCAAAGGAACGACCGCGTGACGAAAAAGGCTGTGAAGAGGCAGACACTGGACGTGGTGCCGGGTGACCTCAACGTGAAGAATGGACACGCTGGCAGAGGCGCTACGGATCGCGCACGCGCGGCGGTCGCGGTGACACCGCGACCAATGGACTCCTCGACGCGGGACGGCACACGGGACACCGGGTCCGCGGTTGGAGCAGTTCCACCGGGGACCGCTCCACGCCGGACGAAAGCAAATGCACGTGTGAATGACGCCACTGCAGCGCTACCGGATGACTCCACCGGAGAAAATGAAAGTAGCCGCGCGGACCTGAGGGCGCTGATCAAGCTGGGAAATGAGCGCGGTTTTGTCATTCGTGGGGAAATCAGCGACTGCCTGCCTGAGCGTCTGGCGCAACCTGATGCGATCGAAAGCGTGATCAAGGCATTCAGCGACATGGGCATCGCCGTAGTCGAGCAGGCACCGGACGTCGAGTCCATGGTGATGCACGATCATGCGGTCGCGGGTTCGTCCGATGAGCAGGTCGAGGAAGAGGCCGTGGCAGCCATCTCAAGCGTGGACGCCGAGTTCGGCCGCACCACCGATCCCGTGCGCATGTACATGCGGGAGATGGGTACCACTGAACTCCTCACCCGCCAGGGTGAGATTGCACTTGCGAGACGCATCGAAGAGGGCCGCAACGACATGATCCGGGCCATATCTTCGTGCCCGACAACGATCGCGGACCTGCTGGCGATCGCTGACGCTGTTGCCAGCGGCGCAACCCCGATCGAAGAGTTTGTCGATGGGATGATCGATCCGGCTGCGGTGCAGACGGATGACATGGTTGCCGTCGCGGAGGAAAGCGTCGACGGCGATCAGGTTCTCGGCGAGGATCAGGGCGACGAAGATGATGATGGCGCCGAAGCCGCGTCGGCCAATCTGCACAGCGAGACTCTGAAGCGTGAGGCGCTGGAGAGGTTCGCGATGGTAGCCGGGTGGTTTGGGAAATTACGCGACGCATACGAGACGGAGGGTTACGGATCCGACTGCTATCGCACGGCACAGGCGGCGATCGAGGCCGAACTGATGACGATCCGCTTCACGGCCCGCACGATCGACCGTTTGTGCGGCGCGTTGCGGGTATCCGCCAATGAGGTACGAACCATCGAGCGCGAAATTGCCCGGATCGCCGTTGACCGGTGTGATGTGCCTCGCGACACGTTTATCGCGCATTTCCGGGGCAACGAGACCAGCCCGGCGTGGCTACAGCAACTCATCGCGGCAGGGCGCCCGTTCAGCGGCGTGCTGGAGCGAAACCTCCCCGCGATCCGGCTGGAGCAGGAAAAGTTGCTCGCCCTGCAAAAGCGGGTCGTGCTGCCGCTCGACGATTTCAGGGATGTCTGCCGCGCGATGGCCGCGAGTGAAGCGAAAATGCTGGGCGCGAAAGGTGAAATGATCGAAGCGAATCTGCGGCTGGTGATCTCGATCGCGAAGCGGTACGTGAATCGCGGCCTGCTGTTTCTCGATCTGATACAGGAAGGCAATATCGGTCTGATGCGCGCCGTTGACAAGTTTGAATACCGTCGTGGGTACAAGTTCTCCACCTACGCGACCTGGTGGATCCGGCAGGCCATCAGCCGGTCGGTTGCCGATCAGGCGCGCACCATCCGGGTCCCTGTCCACATGATCGAGTCGATCAACAAACTGAAACGGATGTCGCGCCAGATCCTGCAGGAAACCGGACGGGAACCCGACGCCGCCGCGCTGGCGGAGCGGATGGGGATGCAGGAAAACAAGGTTCGGGCAATGCTGCGGATCGTCAGGGAGCCGGTTTCCCTGGATGCGTCCGTCGGGGAAAACGACGATACGTCGGTAGGCGACCTGATCGAGGACCCTGCGGCGATTTTGCCCGACGATGCAGCGCTTCAGGCCAGCATGCGGGATGCCGTCAGCGAGGCGCTCACGACGTTGACGCCACGCGAGGCGAAGATTCTGCGCCTGCGTTTCGGTATCGAGAGCAGCAGGGACCACACACTTGAGGAACTCGGACTGCAGTTTGAGGTAACGCGTGAGCGAATCCGCCAGATTGAAGCGAAGGCACTGCGCAAGCTGAGGCATCCGGCCCGGTCCGAGCGATTGAAGTCGTTCCTGGGCGAGCAGTAGAAACCTGTGGTGATACGCGGTGCTGCGGGGCCGGGTACACCGGATGAGAAACGGAGCGCTGCGTTGACGTGAAATCTCGACAGATTGCGTGACCGTATCAAGGCATTCGACGTGGCGGCTGCCGATGCCTCGGACGACAAGGCGTAGGCACCGGACAAGGTTCGGGCGAATATCAGGCAAGAGGCGTCGGTCAGCTGTAACCGGGTGGCGTCAGCCTCCGGATCACAAATAGCGACGGCAGCGCGCGTTACCAACTCCCGCACCGGCATCCGAAGTCATCATCGCGCAGTCAATGCGTGAACAGAAATACCATGAGCGCTGAAAAAATCAATCTCGATATTCACAGGATTCTCACGCTGCTGCCGCATCGCTATCCGATCCTGCTGGTCGATCGGGTGCTCGAACTCGAGCCGCACAAGCGCATCAGGGCGCTGAAGAATGTATCGATCAACGAACCGTACTTCATGGGCCACTTCCAAAGTCGTCCTGTGATGCCGGGCGTGCTGATTCTGGAAGCGCTCGCGCAGACGGCTGCGCTGTTGACGTTCTCGGAAGAGCCGCATGATCCGGCCAGCACGCTGTACCTGTTCGTCGGCATCGACAACGCGCGCTTCAGGCGCGTGGTGGAACCCGGCGACCAACTGATCCTGAACGCGACGTTCGAGCGGCATATGCGCGGTATCTGGAAGTTCAAGGCTCGCGCCGAAGTGGATGGCGTGGTCGCGGCAGAGGCCGGTCTGATTTGCACGGTCAGACAGACGGATGGGGACGGGCAGTAAGGTAGCTTCGGACGCTGAATCGGCCTCCAGACAACAAAAACGCAATGGACGCGGAAGCGCACGAGCAGGATCCGTCGTGATCCTGGCGCCTCCAGTTCGGCAGTGGGAGCGCGTTCCGAATAGTCCTCCCGTAGGAAATCCCCTACACGTTGTCATCCTTGTCCTATCGACGATTTATCCGGTACTGATTTTTTTACGCAATGTGTCCTGCGATACTGGTCGTATGGCTGGATGGCTTTGGACCTATCGTGTTCGGTTGAAATTCAGCAACACGAATTGTTACCCTCGGTGCGTCACAGACATCACGTGAAAATGATCGACTTTCTGCGCACTTTGTCCTTGCGACGAAAAATTCGCGATCTGCCCACGATCAGCGTCAGGACCACGACGAACGACGCCGGATCGCCAACGTTGCCCAGTCCGGTTTGGGAAACCCGTCGCAGGTGAAAAGGTGGGGGAAGCGACTTACGGTCTGTCGCCACTCCGAGATCATCTGTACATCTATCGGCTTGTGGTACCAGAGCCGGTCCGGCGACGAGGTTACGGTCTCACGTTCCTGCTGCTCCTGCACAATACCTACCGGGTGCCGATCACTCCAATTGTTGAGGTTCATTGCGCAGAACAGTTCTGGGACGCTGCGCGAGAATGGCGGCAGGTCGGGCTGACGGTGACACCCGGGCGGGCGCGCGCCAGTGTGCTAGAGGGTGTTAGGCACTTTTGTTAAGGGCTGCAAAGTGAACAAGCATAAGCACGGAGAATACGACGAAGTGCAAACCGGCCAAGGTTTCAGGCAATCGCTCATAGTCTCTGGCCAGTCGGCGGAA
>NZ_VZQQ01000106.1 GCF_014397785.1 Paraburkholderia podalyriae | reverse complement strand
CTATAGTCCACCTGCGCTTCCAGCAACTGTGCGGGCCAACCGGCAAACGACGCGCTAACGCGCTTCGCGAACTCCGCGACCTCCATGTCGGGCGGTACGGCGGCTAGCCATGCATGGGTGGCGAGAGTCGCGTCAGCGTCCAATAGATCGCGCACTGTGTCGCGCGGGTTGTTGGTTGCGAGCGCGGCAGCGACTGCTTGCAACGCGTCGCCGAGATGCAGCAGCAACGCGCGTCGTTCAAAAGCGTCTTTCATCTAACGATATCCGTCCGTAACTCGATCAAGTATTTATCCGTGGTCCTAGCTGGAGGCACTCGGCCACGATTGAGCATGCTCGGTCCAGTCGCAACTATGCCGGTTCCCGTTCAGCCCCGCCGCCAATCCGACGGACCAACATCACCGGATGCGTCGTCAAAGCGGACACGCGCGGCATGGATGTCGGGATAACGACGATCGGCCCAATCGATGAGGGCCGCCATCGGGTCCAACAGGGATTGGCCTAGTGGGGCCAGGCGATATTCGACGCTCGGCGGGCTGGTGGGAAAAACATGGCGGGTGATGAGTCCGTCGCGCTCCAGATCGCGGAGTGTCTGGGTAAGCATGCGCTTGGAAATGTCCGGGATGGCTCGGTGAAGCTCACTGAAGCGCTGCGATCGCGTCGCGAGTTCCATGATCATCAGCATGCTCCATTTGTCGCCGATGCGGTCGAGCACGTCGCGAACCGCGCAGTGTGCGGGCTGGGCGTCGCCCAATTGACGTTGATATCGGCTGAATCTGTCGATCGCATTCTGGGCGGTGCTCATTCGGGTTCCCTTTAAGTCTTCTGGTAACAAAAAACTGCCTCCTTCCGGCGCGAGGCACAGGTCTCTATGATAGACCTGCCCTCAAACAAGGACCGCAGCCGCAGAAATGTTGGCGTTCAAGGGCAATACAAATTTCAGGAGAAACACATGTTTTTGGTAATGGGAATTACGGGACGCGTAGGCGGCGCAACAGCCCGACATCTGTTGGCGCAAGGCAAGAAAGTACGGGCGCTGGTCCGCAATCGCGAGAACGCGACGACGTGGGCGGATCAAGGTGTGGAACTGGTCGATGGCGACTGGAATGATGCGGCCGCCGTAGAAAGGGCGCTCAAAGGGGTCGAAGGTGCATTTGTCATGCTGCCGGCTGTCTGGGCACCCTCGCCTGATTTCCGCGAAGCGAAGAGCGTGCTCGCGAACTATGTCGAGGCGCTGACCAGGGCGGCGCCGCCGCGGGTGGTTGTGCTGTCGTCGATGGGTGCGAACAGAACCAGCGGGCTGGGAATGATCACGGCCCTGTCGCTTCTGGAGCAAGGACTGCGTCACCTGACGTTGCCGATCGCCTATGTGCGAGCCGGCGGGTTTTTCGAAAACTTTCTTTACGGCTTGCACGTCGCCCAGGGCGGCACGCTACCCGTCTACTACGACCCGACGAGTCGCAAGTCGACCATGGTCGCGACCGACGATATCGGCGCCGAGGTGGCGACGCTGCTGACCGGGCCGGCGTGGTCCGGGCATCGCGTCGTCGAGCTTGGTTCGATGGTCAGCGCGGATGAAGTCGCGGCCCAGCTAGGCGAAGTCTTGCGGCGCGACGTCAAGGCGTTTGCCATCCCGCGGGCTGGGTGGCCGGCAGCGTTCGAACAGTTCGGCATCCCGAAGGGCCAGACCGGACCGGCCGAAGCGATGTTCGATGCCGTCAACGCGGGCTGGATGGACCTCGGCGTCGCGGGTACGGAGCACGTCGCGGGCACGACGTCCCCTCGCGATGTCTTTGCGGCGGCCCACGAGGCCACTACGGCATGAGCAGCGGAGATCGGCCGGCTCGTCGACCAGGCGGCCACGCTGGTCCTCGGCAACGCCCTCATCAGAGAAGGTAAAACGAATGTCCAAGATTTCCTGGCGCCAGGTATTACCGTTGGTTCTTGCCGCTTTTTTCGTCGTGGGATCGCTCAGCAACATCGTCGCCCCACGATCCATCTTTGAGGAATACCTGAAGTGGGGATATCCGCACTGGTTCCATTTCGTGACCGGTTCGCTGGAACTCATGTCCGCCGTTCTGCTGGCGCGAGCACGGACGCGGCTGTGGGGCTCGGCGCTAGGCTGCGCCGTGATGTTGGCTGCGCTGGCAACCGTGACAGTCCACGGCGAATACGGACATGGGGTGGCGCCACTTGTCGTGGCGACACTATCGCTTGTTGTCGGCTGGATTGCTTGGCCCAAGCGGCTCGCTGCCGGTTCTACGGCTCGGGCCTAAACTTTACGCGGCCTCTTGCAGCCGGTGATCAGCCCTCTTCACGGCGTCTCACAGGGATCCGCAGCCGTCGCCGGCTTCACCGCATTCAGATCGAACTCCGCTTCCTGCAGCCCTTTCGGACTCGTCGCGACCCAATGCAATTGCGTCGGCGACCGCACAAGTCCGATGCTCCCCGTGTAAGTCCATTTGATCGGTGACGGCTGCGTGCCTGCGAGTTCGATCGATGTCGCAGTCAGCCGCAAATGCAGCAGCCGCCCGTCCTGTGACGGCGTAAACGCACGATCGCCGATCACCGCAATGCCCGCTTCGCGCACCGACGCCGGCATGCACGCGAGCGTCGCGGTCGTCTCGCCGTTCTGATCGATGAGTTGCGCAAAGCCTTTGCCGTCGCCCCCCGTGGCGACCACCAGAAAGCGGTCGACGGACGGCACATAAGCCGCCGCATACGTGTAGTACTGCAAGCGCGGCGCAATCACACGCGACTCGCCGAGAGCGCCGGTCGCGGGATCGAGCGTCGCGGCCTTGAGCCGCGCGAACGTCTCGCCGGCCACATATTGCTGCCACACGAGCAGCGCGCGCGTCGGCGAACCGGCAATCATCGGCCACCACTCGCGCACTCGCGGCGCGACATCGACCGCCTGCGCCAGCGCGCCGTCGCCGTCGTAAATCTTCGCGTAGACGCCGTTGCCGGTGCCCAGATTGTCGACGCCGCCTCCGTCGATCCAGTCGTTCGAATAGAACACGACGAAGCGCGAGCCGACCGCCGCGACGTGCCCCGAATGACCACCCGACAGCACGTCGACAGGATAAGGCCGCACGTCCCGAAGATTCGACGTGTAGACGCCATAACGCTGGCTCACCTCGTTGGGCGTATTCCATCCGTCCTCGAACGTCACCATCACGCGGCCACGGTGGTTCTGCGCAACCGACACCGGCTCCTGCGCTTCGGGCCGGCTGATGAACACGCGCGGCCTGTCGAGCTTCGCCTTCTGCGGCGTCCAGCGCGCGATGTACACGTCATGCGTCCAGTTCCTGTCGCGGCCCGCGCCGCGTGGCGGCAGGCCGGAGCTGCTGAAGAACACGGTCGATACGCCGCGCGCGTCGGTCGTCACGCCGATCCCGTGCATATAGGCGCGCAGATCGCCGATCGGCACGCGCGGCGCGTCGGCGGCCTTGGCGTTGGCTCTCGCCCCGGCCGCCGAAGCGCACGGAACGAGGCCAGACGCGAGGCCGCACGCGGCCGCCACGGCGAGAACTGCAAGGGTCGTTCGCATGCTGTCCGCTCACTCCACCGTGACGGATTTCGCGAGGTTGCGCGGCTTGTCGACATCGGTGCCGCGCGCGCAGGCCGTGTGATACGCCAGCAACTGCAACGGCACCACATGCAGGATCGGCGACAACGGCCCATAGTGCCGGGGCAGCCGGATCACGCGCACGCCTTCGTCATTCGCGATCTGCGCATCGGCATCCGCGAGCACGAACAGTTGTCCGCCGCGCGCGCGCACTTCCTGCATGTTCGACTTCAGTTTTTCGAGCAGCGCATCGTTCGGCGCAATCGTGATGACGTGCATTTCGTTCGTGACGATCGCGAGCGGACCATGCTTCAACTCTCCCGCGGGATACGCCTCGGCATGCACGTACGAGATTTCCTTCAGCTTCAGCGCGCCTTCCAGTGCGATCGGAAAGTGCACGCCGCGGCCCAGAAACAGCGCATGCTCTTTGCGCGCCAGCGCCTGCGCCCACGCGACGATCTGCGGCTCCAGCGCGAGCACGCTGTTGAGCGCGGCCGGAAGATGATGCAGTTGCCGCAACGCGGACGCTTCATGGTCGGCGCGCACGTGGCCGCGTTCCTTGCCAAGCGTGAGCGCAAGCAGGAACAGCGCGACCAGTTGTGTCGTGAAGGCTTTCGTCGACGCGACGCCGATCTCCGGTCCGGCGCCCGTCAGGTACTGCAGTTCCGTGAGCCGCATCATCGAGCTGTGCGGCACGTTGCAGATCGCGAGCGTATGGTGGTGGCCGAGCTGTTGCGCGTGCTTCAACGCGGCAAGGGTATCGGCCGTCTCGCCCGATTGCGACACGACGACGACCATCGCGCACGGATTCACCACGCTCTCGCGGTAGCGATACTCGCTCGCGATTTCCACCTGCGTCGGCATCCCGGCAATCGATTCGAGCCAGTATTTCGCCGTCAGCGCCGAGTAGTAGCTCGTGCCGCACGCCAGCAGCAACAGCGAATCGATCTCGCCGAAAGCACGCTCTGCCTTCGCGCCGAACAACGCTGGCGCGATCGCGCGCACGCGCTCGATGGCGTCGGCGACCACCTGCGGCTGCTCGAAGATTTCCTTCTGCATGTAGTGGCGATACGGGCCGAGTTCGGCCGCGTAGTGGCTCGCGTGCTGCGTTTGCACTTCGCGCCGCACGCTCGCGCCGTCGCGATCGACGATATGCACACCGTCGCACGACAGCACCGCAATGTCCCCTTCTTCGAGGAAAATGAAATGCTCCGCGGTGCCCGACAGCGCCATCGCATCCGACGCCAGATAGGTGCCGCGCTTGCCGACGCCAACCACGAGAGGCGAACCGGCACGCGCGCCGATCACGCGGTCCGGCTCGTTGTTCGCGAACACCGCGATCGCATACGCACCGCGCAGACGCCGCAACGAGCGTTGCACGGCCGTCAGCAGATCGCGCGATTCGTCCTGTTCCCGCGTGTAGTGAATCAGATGCGCGATCACCTCCGTATCGGTATCCGATTCGAACGCGTAGCCGAGCCCCTTCAGTTCGTCACGCAGCACCTCATGATTTTCGATGATGCCGTTGTGAACCAGCGCGATCTCGCCGCGCGAAAAGATCGGGTGCGCGTTGTCGGTGACGGGCGCGCCGTGCGTCGCCCAGCGCGTATGCGCGATGCCGATCGTGCCTGACAGCCGTGCCGCCTCGGCCTGTGCCGCGAGACTCGCGACGCGCTCGACACTACGCACGCGGCGCGGCGCGCCGTGCTGCAACACCGCGACGCCGCAAGAGTCGTAGCCGCGATATTCGAGGCGGCGCAAACCCTCGGTGAGTACCGCGACGACGTCGCGTTGCGCCACTGCTCCTACTATTCCGCACATGGTGATCTCCGTGGTGCGTTCAATACAGCTTGTGATAATTGCGTGTGGCTCAGGCCGTCTGACGCTCGAACTCGGGCATCGACACGACGTGCGAGACCGCGCCGTCGTCGTCGTGATAGGCGACGAGGCAGCGGCCCGCGTTGCCGACGGCGATTTCGCGTGTGGCATCGAGGGACACGTCGTCGCTGACGGGCATCCGGCGCGCGCGGTGGGTGTTGATCGCATCCATCTGGCGCCCGATGGTCCAGACAGTCATCGCCGCGGCAACGGCCGCGATGCCGGTGATGCCGGGCATGAACGCGTCGAGTGACAACTCCTCGGGACTCGCATTCGCAAGACACCAGCGGATGTAGACGGCCGCCAGCACCCACATGCACAGCACGAGCGCCGGCCGCACGACGCGATACCACGCGACCGTGCGCATCGCCCGGCCCTTGCTGCATTCGGTTGCGAACTGGGCGACGGACTGCTTCGAGACATCGATGATCGGGAAGTTCATGGTGTGTACCCTGCTCAGGAATGTTGACTGGACTGCGTGACGTCGAGCGGGCCGCCGAACTGCGGCTGCGCGACTAACTCCGTAGATGAATCGGCCGTCACGGCGCCGCTCGAGCGGATGCCGCGATCGGGACTGACCCAGCGCGCGCGCTTGCGGCGCCGCTGGCTGACGACGCCGGGCAATGCAATGACCGACGCAATCATGCTGATGGCCCAGAACGCGGCCGGATACCAGACGGTGTCGATGAAATAGCGCAACAGGTTCTCGTCGTAGCGCCGGTCGATCAGGCAGCCGACCAGGATCTGCGCGCAGCAGGTGGCGAAAAGCAGCACGCCCGTGCCACGCGGCACGAACGCGAAGCGCCACGTTTCAGGCAGCGTGAATATCGCCGTGGCCGCCATCATCACGAGCGTGAACAGCATGCAGTACGCCCATACGATGCTGATCGCGTATTCGAAGAAGATCGGCCACATCATCATGTTGCGGCGGGACAGCACCTCGCCCGCATACTTGAAGAGCACCTGGATGCCGCCCTTGGCCCACCGCAGACGTTGCTTGTAGAGGCCGCGGAGCGTCTCGGGCATCAGGATCCAGCTCAGCGCGCGCGATTCGAAATGCACGTGCCAGCCCTGCACCTGGAGCTTCCAGCTGATGTCGATGTCTTCCGTCAACATGTCGGAACTCCAGTAGCCGACTTCCTGCAACGCGCGCTTGCGGAACATCGACACGACGCCCGACACCGTCAGCAAACGCCCGTACATATGCTGCGTGCGTTTGATGAGGCCGACGATCGACGAGAATTCGCCCACCTGCATGCGTCCGAGCAGCGACGAGCGCGTGCGGATGCGCGGGTTGCCCGTCACGGCGCCCACCGACGCGTCGTCGATGAAGTGGCGCAGCATCCAGCCGATCGCTTCCTTGTCGAGCAGCGAGTCGCCGTCGATGCACATCAGATACTCGGCATCACTCAGCATCGCGGCCGTCGTGAGGCCGATCGCCTTGCCCTCGTTCTGGTGCTGATGCACGACCACCAGCTTCGGATAGACGTTGACCAGCTCGTTCAGGATCGCGCCCGTTTCGTCACGGCTGCCGTCGTTGATCGCGATGATGTTGTAGTTCGGATAGTTCAACTGATCCAGACACGCGATCACCTCGCGCACGTTGTCCGCCTCGTTATAGCAAGGCACCACGACCGACACTTTCGGATACGACGGCAGCGGCCCGACAGTCGTCTGGCTCGCGTGCTTCCGTTCGATCAGCAGATAGTGCAGCAGTCCGCCCACCATCCACAGATACGCCATCAGCAGCGGATAGTAAAAGACGAAGTTCGATATGACGCTCATCACATTTTTCATTGTTTTTTCCTAGCGTGGGGCTTGCGTGGCGGTTTCAGCCGACGCTCAGCCCAACATTCCCTGATTGGATCGCAGCGTGCCTTGCACCGACATCACGTCGCGCAACACGGTCGTGTCTGGCCGGTTCGCGATGAAGTCGTCGGGCCCGTAGCCCAGATGCACGACGCCCGCCGCATTGAGCCGTTTCATCTGCGCGCGCAGCACGCCCGCTTCGACGGGGCGTTGCGACTGACCGTTGACGGCCGGCAACTCAAACACCGTTTTCGCCAGTGCGCCGGGCTGCTTCCTCACTGCCTTCGTGAGTCCGTCGAGCCATTCATCATCTGGCGCTTCACCGGCTCGGGGCGCCGCGACCAGTGCGACGAAGTCGTAATTCGCGAGCGACGACGCGAGGCTCTGCGAGAAGTTGAGTTCCGGGTTCGCATCGAATACGGCTTCGGGGGGCAGCGTGCGCGCGGTCAACACGTTGCCGCCGCCTTGATAGGCGCGTACGCGCCCGGCGAGCTGGTTCGTGAACGCGTTCAGATACGCGGTCTTGCCGGCGGCCCAGCGCTGCATCAGTTCGTCCGATGCGTGAATCTGCGCGATGTCCGCCGGCAGGCCCCACGATCGATAGACGGCAAGCGCCGCAGCGCTGGTGTCTTCGTAGGCGTTGAGCGCCGCGTCCGGGCCGAACACCACGCCGTTGAAGCTCGCATAGCGCGTGAGGTCGTCGTAGAGGTCCTGAATCACGGCGCGCGCGACGGGATCGAAAGGGCTAAGGCGCGGCATGCGCACGTCGCGCGCGGCATTTGGGCTGCCGGCCGCCACTTCGACGAGACGGCCCGAGGCCGGATGCTGCGGCGGCAATGCGAACGCGAGCAGTGGCATGCGGGCGTAGACCTGCACGCCGGCGCGCGTGATCAGTTGCCACGCGGTGCGGTTGAACAGATCGGCGCGCATCGGCAGGTGGCGGTTCGGGAAGTACGTCGCGCGCGCAACACCCGTGTTGTCCGGGTCCGAATACGCCTGCAGATACACTGACTTCGGTTCGAGATCCTTGATGCGGTCGAGCAGCCGGCCAAGCTTCTCTTCACTCTTGCGCGGGTCCGGGTCGTACATCTGGTCGAGCGATACGTTGACGACGCGCTCCACCGGGTTGTGCTCGCCGCGATACGCTCGTGACGAACGCATCTGCGCGATCATCGTGCCGACGTCCCAGTCGTACGACACGAGCAGGCGCCGGATCTGCGTGAGCGGCACGTCGGGCGTGTTCGGCCCGTCGTCGAGCGTGAAGTGCACGGCCATGCCGAGCGCCTGCGACGCCTTGATCAGCGCGGCGTTGTACATGCCATACGGCCATACCGCGGAGCGCACGGTGACGCCCGTGTTCTGCCTGATCAGATCGGCGCTGCGCTGCAGGTCGCCCTGCACGCGTGCGTGATATTCGTCGTCGGTTTCGTAGCGTTTCAGATCGGCGAGATACAGATGCGCGCTGGCGGCGGGCAGCTCGTTGCCTTGCGGATTCGCGAGCGCGCCGTGGTGCATGTCGTGCGTGTGCGACGCGATTTCGACGAGACCGGATTGCGCCATCTCGCGCAGATCGTCCCAGCTCATGAAGTAGTCGGGCGGCATCACGGACTTGTGGCTGATCCGCACCGCCTGACCGGCCGGTGTATCGGTCCAGCGCGTCACGACGCCGATCAGCGCCGGATAGCCGTATTCCTGCAACAGCGGGAACGCGCGGGTGTACTGGCTTTTATAGGCATCGTCGAAGGTGAGCAGCACGGCGCGCGGCGGCAGGCGCGGGCCGCCGTTGCGTGACGCGACGATCTGATCGACGCTGACCGGGTGAAAGTCTTTCGCCTTCAGCCACGCGAAGATCGTGCTGAGCGTCGCAGTGCTGATCGCGCAAGTGTCGGCGACCGTCGACACATCTGCGTGAAGGTCGTCGCGCACGTCGTGGATGGCGAGCACGCGGAACGTGAGGCCGTCGTCGGCGTCCGGCGGCGGCAAACGGTCGAGAGCGACGCGCGCCTGCGCGGCGGGAACCGCGGCGAGCCCGGCGGCGAAAGCGAGAAAGCGTCTGCGGGTGAGCTTGTCCATGATGGCCTACAGAGGAATGTTCAGGTTCAGGTAGATGAGCTTGCTGGTCTCGCGAACGCGGTCCATGCGCTGGCTCGCTACACCGATGCCGTAGGCGAGCGATGCGTGCGCGCTGAACTGCCACTGCTGTTCGAGGCGAACCTCCCACAGCATGCTGGTGCTGATGTCGGTCTGCCGGTAGCCACCGACCGTTGCATAGGCGCGGTTCGCGAGCGACTGGTCCGCGTTGCGCCACGAGGTCCACTGGTACATCGCAGTGAGCTGCGCGGTCAGGTCACGATGCGGACTGAAGTACGCGGCGTTCGTGAGCGTGTTGCTGCTGGTGTTCAGCTCGACCCAGGTCGCGACGAGGTGGCTGGGCGTGTTGATCAGGCGCTCGTACCACGTCGCCACCCACGACTGATTGAGGTTCGAGTCGCTGTAGCGCGCGGCACCGTAAGCGAGTTCGAAGTAGCGGTAATCGTCCACGTCGTAGCGGATCTCGCCCGTCGCCGCGCGGCCCGTTACGCCCGCCTGATAGGCCTTCCACGGCAGCGTGTTGACGTTGCTGTCGACGCCCGCCGAGAATTTCCAGTGATCGTCGGGCGCGAAGCGCAGACTGCCGGCGCCGCCCGTTTTCGCTTGCGGGCCCGTCGAGCGGTCCACTTCGGCGGCTGCATCGATGCCATGAAAGCGGAAGTCGCCACCGATGCCGTTGCGAATGCGGCTCACGCTGTTGCCGTCGCCGGTGTTTGCGCGTCCGCTGAACTGATGCGCGAAGACGCGCCAGTAGTTCGCGATCGGCATCGAATAGAGTTGCGTATCGACGCCCCAGTCGTTGTCCGCGATGACCGAGTTACCCTTCTGTCCGTTCGCCGCGATGATCAGTTGCGGGCTCCTGTACGCCTCGAAGTCGCGTTGAAACGTCTTCACCGTGTTGTTGTCCGGGAAGCGGTCGCCGAACGTCGCGTTGACGTCCGCGGCGCGGTCGTACTGATTCAGTTGCAACGCGGTCCTGCCCAGGCCCGCAAGCGTTTCGACGTCGCCGGGGTGATCGACGAGCGTGCCCGCGTAGACCTGCTCCGCCTGATGCGGGCGCTGCTGCACAAGCGTTGCATCCGCTCGTGCGCTGATCAACGCGGGATCGAACGGCGCTTCATGACGCAGTTTGTCGAGCGCCGCAACGCCTTCGCGCGTGCGGTCCGTGTAGAGCAGGTACTGCGCCTGCAGCTTCTTCACACGGCCATAGTCTTCGCTGACGTCTTCCGGATGCTCGGCGAGATCCGCGCGAATCGGCGTGCTCGCCGTGATCGACTTCAGTAGTTGCTGCGCATTCTCGAAACGGCCCGAGTCGAGGTAGGCAAAGAAGAGACCTTCCTGCACGTCGATGCGCTTGAGCGCGTGCGGTTCGAGTGACGGCGTGAGTGGCTCGACGGGCGTCTGCAACGCACGCTCATAAGCCGGCGCGGCCTTGCGCGGCTCGTCGAGATAGGTGTAGGCGTCACCCGCAGCGGCGTAGGTATGCGCAGGCATCGGTTGCGGCGAGCGCGCGAGATCTTCGTACAGCACCGTCGCTTCCTTCATGCGCCCGACGCCTTGCAGCACCGCGACACGTTCGGCGAGCACCGCACGGCGCAGGTCCTCGTAGTCTTCGCCGGCCGGCATGCGACCGAGCATGTCGTCGATGTGGTGAAGCGCGGCCCGGGTTTGCGCAAGCCGATCAGGTTCGTCCGTGGCGAGCGATTGCTGACGTCCCCAATGCACTTCCGTTTCAACGACGAGCGCTTCGATCTGCAGCAGATCATGTTCGGAGAATGCATCCGCACTGGCACGTGCCTCCTGCAACGCAAGTTGCGGAGCGCCCGCGCTGGCTTCTTCAAAAACGCGTTTGCGAAGCTGGTCGCGTTCGGACACGACCTTCCCTTGTGCAACCGTGGTTTTCGCGATGGTCCCTTCCGCAACGTTCCCCGGTGCCTCCGACGCAGCGCTCGGCTGCGCCGCGCAATAGTCACGCATCAACAGCATCAGCAGCAGGGCTGTCGCCTTGACTGCGGCGTGCTTGCGTCGGCTAGAGCGGTTAGTTTTCATGGTTCCTCATTTGTCGATACCGACGTTCAGACAAATCGAGGCCCGTGCGTCATGCAAATGACGCATGGAGAACATTCAGAGAGCCTCGGAGGTCTGGCGTGCGGCGTGGAAGTTCAGCGTCTTATTCAGCATCCGGTCACTGCTTCGCAACGACCGGGTCCACTTGCGCGGCGAGGCATGTAGCGAAGTTCGTACCAGGCGGTACCCGATCCTTCACCGGCAACGATTCGACTGCCGAAAGATTTTGCGGCGCAACGACCCGCCGCTATATTCGTTTCATCGGTGAACGGTTCGACGAACGTGAAGTCATCGTCAGGGACGCGAATAGCCAGTTGTCACGAAGGGCTCGCTCGACGCAGACCGATGCACAGCAATGGCCTGCTTATGCAATTGAAATAGAGATCCGAGTGTTTCAAAGGTGATACAGCGCACCAGCCATGTATCAATGATGATGCGTACGGCGAAAACATCGCATCGCTTCGACGCCGTTTCTACGGGTCGAAAAAACCGGATGAAATCGATCTTGAACGGAAATAAGCCAGAACATCTCGATGCTGAAGTGCGCAGAACACTTCTGAAACATTTGCCGCAAAGTCGTGTCGCTATGCTTGTGGCAACGTCCTGGCGGCGCAGCGTTCACATGTGGGCAAACGCACAGAGACAGCATGTGCGCGTTGTGTATTGTCTCGCTGCGGAAGAAAGAAGAGAACAAATCGGCGACTCTCCGAGAGGCGCGAAGATCGCCATAAGCTTTACATCAGTGGTACTGATTAACAATGCGTGAGGCATCAGCGCGCCGCCCCCGCCTGTGCCCTGCCCGACTTCACACGCCAGTTCGCGACTGCGCCGAGCGCCATCAGCAGGCTGGTGCCGAGAAACACCGCGCGCATGCCGATGTGGCCGCCGACGAAACCGCCTAACAGCGGCCCGGCCACCTGCCCCGCGTACTGCGACGACACCGAGTAACCGAGAATCGCGCCCGTCACGTGCGCCGGCACGTTGTGGCGGATCACGCTCGCGATGCACGGCAGCAAACCGCCTAACGCGATTCCCATCAGGAAACGCAGCACGATCAACTGCCAGCTCGCGGTGACGAACGCCTGCGGCACGAGCAGCACCGCCGAGGCGGCGAGGCAGCCGACGATCACATTCCAGTGCCCCGCGCGATCGGCGAACTTGCCCAGCCGTGACGACGAGATCATGC
>NZ_VZQQ01000105.1 GCF_014397785.1 Paraburkholderia podalyriae | reverse complement strand
CCAATCCGCGGATATCAGTGTGATCCACCGTCGACCTTACTGCTACGCCGCCCTCAGGGAATTCTCGCGCCTATGAAAAAGCGAAAAATCAACATCGCGATTGACATGGAAAGTCATATCAGTATCTGAACAACCTGATTGAACAGGACCATCGAGCGATCAAGCGTCGCACGCGACCCATGCTCGGGCTCAAGAATTTTCGCTGCGCCCGCATTCTTCTGGGCGGCATCGAGATCATGCATACGATCAAGAAAGGGCAGATGAAAAGCGCAGAAAAAACTGTCTTTCTGGTGCCCAGCAGTTCTACTCGCTTGCCAACTTAAGCAGTACTAGGCATTGCGCTGTCGCTCATCTCAATTCCCTTATCGCGACAAAACTTCCTCATTCGGGTGTGCAACACAGTTGTGTCGGCAACATGAATAAAATGTATATAATTGCACGGTGTTCGCAAATAAAAACGAGTGGCACCCGTCGTACTCGACGCTGAGCGGGCCGTACGCTGAAGAATCAGGTTGCACTTACATCACAGGGAACAGCACATGAAGACGCGCATTACAGAGTTGCTGGGGATTCGATACCCGATCGTTCAAGGCGGCATGATGTGGGTGGGCCGCGCGGAACTGGCCGCTGCAGTCTCGAATGCCGGTGCGCTCGGCACCATCACCGCGCTCACGCAGCCCACGCCCGAGGCACTGCGCAACGAGATCGCCCGGGTTCGATCAATGACGGATGAGCCGTTCGCTGTGAACCTGACCATTCTCCCGACGATCAAGCCGGTGCCGTACGACGAGTACGTGCAGGCAATCATAGAGAACGGCGTGAGGATCATCGAAACCGCGGGGCGCAATCCGGAGCCGCATATGCCGGCGTTCAAGGCTGCGGGAATCAAGGTCATTCACAAGTGCACGTCGGTGCGTCATGCGCTGAAAGCAGAGGCGTTGGGTTGCGACGCCGTCAGCGTGGACGGCTTTGAATGCGCCGGCCATCCGGGCGAGGACGATGTGCCGAACCTGATCCTGTTGCCGGCGGCAGCGTCGAAGCTGCGCATCCCGATGCTTGCGTCGGGTGGCATTGCCGATGCCCGCGGGATGGTCGCTGCGCTCGCGCTTGGCGCGGATGGGATCAATATGGGTACGCGTTTCATGGCCACGCGGGAGGCGCCGATTCACGAGAACGTCAAGCGCCGGCTCGTCGAGCATGATGAGCGCAATACCGCGTTGATCTTTCGCACGCTGAAGAACACGTCGCGTATTTTCAGGAATTCGGTAGCGGAGCAAGTGTTGGAGCTCGAGCAGAAAGAGGGTGCAACGTTCGCGGACCTCAAGCCGCTCGTCAGCGGTGAACGCGGCAAGCGTATGTACGAAACGGGCGATACCGAAGACGGAACCTTCCCGGCTGGCCTCGCAATCGGGCTTATCGAGGATATTCCTAGCTGCGGGGAACTCGTGAGCAGGATGGTCATTGAGGCGCGCGCGCTCATTCGTGGCCGGCTGGCAGCGCTCGTGGAAGAGAGTTGAGTCCGCAGCAAGACAGCAGTCCAATATAGGGTTGCCCGCGCCCGGGATCGAACAGGCGCGGGCAGCGGATGCATGCGTTAGGGGCGCGAACAGGCCTGTGAGGTATGACGTTGTTCGTCGAGCCGTTCGAGGTGAGCGAGCAGCGAGCGCGACGCGGCGGGCCAGAGCCTTTCGGGAACGTCATCGTAAGCAACACGCAGCCAGTCTTCGAGCGAGCCGTTCGGCAGCGCCTTCACCTCCTCGGCGATCTTCGCTTCACGGGCGAGACGGTGGGCCTTGAGGCGGGCGATCTGGTCACGTGCGCGGTCGAGCACGTACCCATGCGCCGGCAGAATGAAGTCGATTTCGCGTTCGCTGCAAAGCGCGTCCATTCGGTCCACAGACGTCAGATACGCAGTCACATTGCCGTCCGGCGGATCGATGATCGATGTGCTGCCATTCAGAATGTGATCGCCGCTGAATAGCAGTCTGTCCTCAAGAAGGGCGAGGCACACGTGGTTGCTTGCGTGCCCCGGCGTCGAGACGACCAGCAATCGATGCGTGTGGGCATCGTCCGCGAGCACCAGCAATTCGCCGTCACGCAATTCACGATCGGGGACGAAATGGCTGCTTGCCCGGGCGAGCGGTCCGGACGGCACGCCGAGAATTGGCGGCTTGTGCGCGTACATGGCCTGCAGTGGCCGTGCTCCAGGCGCGTGATCCACGTGCGAGTGCGTGCAGACGATCATGCGAATGTCGCCACCGGTTGCCGCGAAAAGACGTTGAAGGTGCGCGCGCTCGCTGGCCCCGGATCGATCACGATGAAGCCGGCCGTCGCGGTGCCGACAACATAGCTATTGGTGCCCGGACCCGTCATCATGCCGCCGTTCGCCGTGGTCACGCGCATTACGTTTCTGAGCAGTGGGACGGCTTCGGTCGTTCGCCAGTCGAGAGCGTGTAGCACCTGGTCGTCAGGACAGACGAGGCGCAGTTCCCCGTATGGGGGATCACCTTCCATGCAGCGCACGACCGCGCCTGCCTTCAGGCCGCCGCGCGGACAGCTGCGCCACAGTGAGCTTTCGCTTGCACACGCCGCGAACAGCGCTTCGACCGAGTCGAACGAGCGCAGGCGTTCCAGCGTGCGCACGGTCGGGAAGATCATCGAGAAATCGCCTGCGGCGTGGCGCTCGAGCGCCGCCGACGGACGGACCCACACCGGTTCGAACTGCTCGGTCCCGTGCGACGGCGGTTTGGCCGGCAGGCATGCACGCCACGAAAAACTGCACGTCGAAGCGCTTCGGCAGGTCCCGGTCGGTGATCCAGTTCGCGAGCGGATAAACGCAGTCGACGGCGAGTGTTAGCAGCATTCTGCGTGCAATGTGCTGCGATCGCCGCGTGACGGTCGAGTCTCGCGATATCGCGAGACTCGACGAAGGTGGCGTCACGTCGTCGTGCGAGCAGCACGCCGAGTTCCTCGAACGTCTCCCGGATCGCGGCGACGGCCTAAACTGCTTGAATATCGTCTTGCGCGACGCGCCGTGGTACGCCTTCGGCGATTTGTGTATCGGACGGATCGATCGCTCCGCCTGGAAAGACGAAGGCGCCTGGCGCGAAGCTCGCTTGCGCCGAACGCCGTGTCATCAGCACTTCAATGGCGGGCGATCCTTCGTGGTGCGTGTCGCGCAGCAACAGCATCGTTGCTGCGGGGCGGGGCGAAACCGGTTGTCGTTGCGGGTGGAGCAGTTGTGCGGGGCGTACTACGTCACTCCCTCTGATTGAATGATTGAGCGCTACAGGCGGCCCCTAAACGCGCTCGAAGATGGCCGCGATGCCCTGGCCTCTGCCGATACACATCGTCACGAGCGCATAACGGCCGCCGCGACGGTGCAATTCGTGAATGGCTTTCACCGCAATGACAGCACCAGTTGCGCCAATCGGATGGCCGAGCGAGATGCCCGATCCATACGGGTTGACTTTGGCGCTGTCGATTTCTAGCTCCTTCGCTACGGCGCAAGCCTGCGCTGCGAAGGCTTCGTTCGCTTCGATCACATCGAGATCCGCCACGGTCAGGCCCGCGCGCTGCAGCGCCTTGCGCGTTGCCGGTCCGGGCCAATGCCCATGTACTGCGGATCGACGCCCGCGTGAGCCCAGCAAACGAGCCGTGCCGGCGGACGAAGGCCGCGTTGTTCGGCGGCGCGGCGCGTCATCAGCAAGAGTGCCGCAGCGCCGTCATTGAGACCGGACGCGTTGCCTGCCGTGACCGTGCCGTCTTTCTGGCACGCTGAGATCCGCGGCGGTCGTACCGGGCACCACATGCTCGTCGGTGTCGAACACCGTCTCGCCCTTCTTCGTATGCAGTGCCACGGGCACGATCTGCTCGCTGAACCTGCCGTCCTGAATAGCTCGGCCGGCGCGCTGATGGGATTCGACAGCGAGCTGGTCCTGGTCGTCACGAAAACGTGCGCGGTTCGGTAGATAGGTAAGTGGAGGCAGCCGATTTCCATTACACCGTGACACCTGAGCGAACGGTGCGGGTCTCACAGTGCGCCTTGAGCCATTCCCTTGGCCCGCAATCTTCAGCGACTTTAACGAAAGATCGAGATGCCTTAACGTATCTTTATTCACTAAAGGCATTCAAAGTATCGGGTTGGTTGTGCGTGACGGTCAAGATGCCGCCGTCACGCGAGAGCGAGAGCGTCCTTTCAGCCTGAATATTGGCGGCTCCTCCTGTTCGCAATAGAGAATCTGGCGAGACCGACTAATGCGAGGGAGAAGCCTGTGATACTGCCCTGATCTCGGCTGATTGCTGCAGTCCAGAATGTCACTTTCTCGTTTGCGTTTGGATCGGGACTCCAGGAGCGGGGCATGGGTAGCCGGACGTGCCGCCGCAGATCCCGTTATCCAGATAGCTGGGCAATTTGGGGCGCTCGTCGATATAGAACGACACCCAAATCAGCAGGATGGCATAAATGAGTAGAGTTATATTTACGTAACCGCTTACCGCGAGGCCACGCGCAATCTCGCGAGCGCATCCCGACGAGACGCGATCGGCGCCGCGTTCGAAGAACATTCGGCCCTCCTTATCCGTAAAATAGAAAGCCGCTGCGCTGAATGTAATGACAACGCCGTAAATGATCGCCTCGTAGAGCGGAAATTGCTCCGGCGTTCCTGGGAAGATACTCCACGCTCGGATTACTCCGACGTAAGCGAAGACGCCAAGGTAGCAGAGGACTGCTTCGTTGACTAGATCGTTAAGGATCACAGCCGCGGCACAAACCAGAGTGAGTTGCACACCGTTCAGCGACGGCCATTTTCCCTTGACCCACCGCATCACGCCGACGCCGAACATTACCATCGCCGGGACCAACGCCACATACATGGACGGCTGCATTGCCAAAGGCTCGGGCATCAGATGGTCGTTGGGGCTGATCCATCCGGGAATAAAGCTTCCCCAGGATCCGACGTTCACCATATGCGAGTTAAAGACAAACTGCGGGCGCACGTAGCCGATGATCAGATCTTGCCATGTCATCGCTACCCACCCGATTTGAATGAGGTTGAATGCAGAAAACTCCCGCTTCTTTATCAGCGTATAGGCAATATGCAAGAATCCCCACACTACCGAAATACCAAAGACCACTTGCACGACAAGAATAGCAATCGATGTGCGGAGCGGCATTGGATCCGGGCCAGGCGGTGTTGGTGCCAGTTTGCCGGACATCAGCCATGACCCAATCACGTAGATCTGCAACACCCAGAATGCAGCACCGACGAGCGCCCACCATACAATCGGCCGTGCCTGCGTGGTCTGCGCGACCGTTTCTTCGGGCGCAAACGCTCGTATATCCATTTTGTTCATGACTTGGTTCTCCTAATTTATGTGATTACATTGCCACATTGAACTGAAGCGACTGGCATCACTTCAACCAGAATGCACTTCCAGGATACGGAGCCTATGATTGAACAAATTGCGTGCAACTCGTGGTCCGCAGATCCCGGCCAACACTTACGTCGCTCACAGATTCAGCACAAGCGTTGACGTCTTCGCACGTGAGCAACAGGGCAGGAACAGTCGTCCCTGCGCTTGCTCACGGGAATCGAGGAAACTGTCGCGATGATCCGGGTCACCCGAGACGATAGTGGTGACACAGGTACCGCATACGCCTGTCTCGCATGATGTTGGGATTGCGCAACCAGCTTCGTTCAGCACTGCAAGGGCGGATCGATCCGCCGGGACCTCGAGCGTGCGCCGGCTCTTTGCCAGTGTGATTGTGAAAGAGCGATTTCTCCGAAAATCGGGCTGCCCTGCGGAAAATCTTTCGACATGTACACAGGTTTCCGGCCACCCCTGAGCGGTTGCCGTGGCTAGCGCCGCATCGATAAAGCCGCCAGGTCCGCAAATGTAGAGGTGCCGAGCCGTTGCCTCCTTTATCAATTGGCTCAAATCTATTCGCTCTGCGCTCGGAGTATCGTCGCTATGAACGAATACGGAGCGTGCGTACGGCGCAGTCGCTAGCCGTTCGCGGAACGGCAATCTCGCCGCATTTCGTACGAATATGTGCAGAGCGAACGGCGTGCCCACCGCATGCAGCTTCTCGGCCATCGCGAGCAGCGGTGTCATGCCAATCCCACCGGCGAGCAACAGTGCGGAGGCTTCCGGATCTGTAAGCGGGAACATTTGCTTTGGGCCGCGCCATGAAATCGTGTCACCTTCTTGGAGGTCGTCGCATAGCATTCTGGAGCCGCCTCGGCTCTCCACCTCGCGCTGTGCACAAATCAAGAAACGACCGTCATCCTCAGGGGCATTGCAAAGTGAATATTGGCGAGTGAGAGTTCCCAGTCTGATGTCGATATGGGCGCCGGGGTCGAACGCTGGAAGCGCCTCGTTATCTTCGTGCTGCAACAGGAAGCTGAAGACGCCGTCCGCTTCCTTGCGCTTTCGCACGATCCGGGCGCGCCTCCACTCTGGCGTAGAGTTCGGCTCGCTGGACTCGGCCGCCGGATGACGAATCGACCGCTGGGTATAGTCAAACGCAGGCATTGGCGAGGTACGGTCCTTGGCGCCGGGACCGGGCCGAAACGCATGGGCCAGAACGCGAGCGGTGACGCTGAGGGTGCCTAGCACAGCGGGATCGTCGAGCAGGTGCATCACCCGCATCAACTTGATGTAGAGATCTGGTTGCTTCTGCGCCGCCTCGGCAAACCGATCGAAGAACCAGTTCTGCGCTGCAAAGAAGCGGGGGCGTTTTCCGTCCGCAGATGGGAAACGCAAATCGTATCCGCATGAAAGCTGCGAGGCGATGTCCTGCACTTTCTCCGAGTAACGATAATAAAGTCGTCCCAAATTGGGATGATCCAGGCCTTCGCGCCCAATTACGGCCTCGAGCGACCGTGCTGCGAGCACAGCGGAGGTCATGCCTTGACCGTGGACGGGATTGAAAACGCAGCCGACATCTCCGACGGAGATATAACCCTTCGGTAAGCCTTCCCAGCGCGAGAACCACCGTCGCCGATTTACAAAGCCTTTAAATGCATATATTGGCGATATGGGCTCAGCGAGACTCGTCATCTCATGCAACAACGGAGTGCGCAAGCCGTGGCGAAGCAGCTCATTGAAACCGGCCGTGTCAGTCGGCGGATATTGACGCTCGTAGCCCCAGGTGGTGACGAGCCAGCGACCGCCCTCCACCGGAGCCAGCGATCCTCCCATCGGATTGTCGAGGCTCGATGCCGAATAGGCGGCCTTCCACCACCACCCGGCGGGAAGTTCCGAAGGAGCTGCGTACCAGCGACTGCTGTAGCCGCAATGAGCATCTACGATCGTTTCTTCTGGTGCGCCATTTCCAAGGGCTTCCAACCACGCGACTGATTTCGACGCTCGACCGCTCGCGTCTACGACCAAATCAGCCTCGATCATCCGCTCAGACCCATCGTCGCGGCTGCGAACATTCACGCCCAAGACCCGTCTGGCATTTGCGTCATGCAGAAGGCCAATGACCTCTTGACCAAAAAGGATCTCGATGTTCGCGATCTGCTCTGTTGCGAGCGTGCGAAGCGAGTTCTCTAGAAGCGTGCGACTTTGGAATAGAGTCTCCACGCCAGGCTGGCGTTTCATCCAACCCGTCGGACCAAAAAATGCGAAGTCCATTCCGGGATTTACTAAATGGGCGCCGCCACCGAGGAGGCGCTCACTGAAGCCCGGAAATAGAGCATCCAGTTCTACCCGGCCTCGCCCAAGAAGTGCGTGCTGATGCTGGCTCTGGGGTGCCCCCATGCGGTGCGGCTGCCCCGAATCAAGCGTATCGCGTTCTACGACTGTAATCCGGCCAACGTGCTGAGCCAGAACCTTCGCTGCGGATACGCCGGCGATACTTGCCCCAATGATGATGACGTGCTGCATGCTCCTCCCTCGCTCGGGTTTTTTGGAAGGATACTACCCAGTTTCCTTTTTGAACAGATATTCGAATATTATTCGTAAATGCGATCTCATGCGGAGTACGATGGAACCTTCGAATCGCGTTGGGCTATGTGCGAGTTCAAAATTTGGCCGTCAAGTAGAGTGGCCCGTTCGCATCCTTAACCACGGAAATCTAACCGTTGCTATGCTTTCAGTTCCGTCCAAAAACGCCAGATTGCAGAGATCCATACCAAGCATGGCGGCGACTGAACCGGCCCGGGATTTCCGGAGGCTCCACTTCTTGAGAAAATGGAGCTATGGAAAACACCAAGAAGAAGTCCCCAAGGTACTCGCCGGAAGTTCGTGAGCGGGCTGTGCGAATGGTGCTGGAACACCAGGGCGACCGCGAATCGCAATGGAAAGTGATCGCGTCGATCGCAGCGAAATTTGGCTGCTCGGGTGAAACGCTGCGTAGCTGGGTGCGCAAGGAAGAGCGGGATCGGGGTTTGCGCCCGGGCACAAGCACGCAGGAGCAGGATCGGCTCAAGGAACTGGAGCGGGAGAACCGTGAGCTGCGCCAGGTTAATGAAATCCTGCGCAAGGCGTCAGCATATTTCGCACAGGCGGAGCTCGACCGCCGACCGAAGTGATGATCACGTTCATCGATGATCACCGGCACGTCTACGGGGTCGAGCCGATCTGCAGGGTGCTGCCAATTGCCCCGTCGACGTACTACACGCATGTGGCCCGCCGCGTCAATCCAGGCCTGGTGCCGCCGCGGGCCCAGCGCGACAGGATGCTCAAGGATGAGATCCGGCGCGTGTGGGAAGAAAATTTCCAGGTGTATGGCGCAGACAAGGTCTGGACGCAATTGAAGCGGGAAGGCATTGTCGCGGCGCGCTGCACGGTCGAGCGGCTGATGAAGCAGATGGGCCTGCGCGGTGTGGTGCGGGGCAAGACGGTACGCACGACAGTGAGCGATGGTTCGACGCCGTGCCCGAAGGATCTCGTGAACCGGCAATTCACGGCCGAACGGCCCAATGCGCTGTGGGTGTCAGATTTTACCTATGTATCGAGCTGGCAGGGCTTCGTCTATGTCGCGTTCATCATTGACGTGTTCGCCCGACGCATTGTCGGCTGGCGTGTGTCGAGCTCGGCGCGCACGGACTTCGTTCTGGACGCACTGGAGCAGGCCTTGTACGAGCGACAGCCGGCGCAGCAGGACGGGTTGATACATCACAGCGACCGCGGCGTGCAATACGTATCGATCCGCTATACGGATCGGCTGGTCGAGGCTGGCATTGAGCCGTCAGTGGGCAGCGTGGGCGACTCCTACGATAACGCACTGGCGGAAACGATCAACGGCTTGTACAAGGCAGAGGTGATCCATCGCCTCGGACCATGGCGCAATCCGCAGGCCGTTGAAATTGCGACGCTCGAATGGGTCGACTGGTTCAACAATCGTCGGCTCTTCGGCCCCATCGGCAACATTCCACCTGCTGAGGCAGAAGCCGCTTATTATTCAAAACTCGCTGGGTCCGCCATCGCGGCGTGACTCAAGCAAAACAGCCTCCGGGAAACCCCTCAGGATTACCCATAAGTCGCTCGCGACTGTGCGATTGAAGGGCGATGGCTTGTAAACGGTGACGACCGATGTTAACTTTGATCCGGTTCGTGATCTGTGATGTCGGGCATTGTCGGACACATCTGACCTTGATGATTGGGCAAATGAAGAGTTTGGCGCCGCCGAGCTCGGCGACGCTCGCCTGACCAGACGGCTCGTGACGCTGGCACGCAAGCTTTCGTTGGGCCCACATTGCTCTTTTCCGCAGTCGTTCAATGGTTCGGAGCTGAAGGCGGCATATCGTTTTTTCGACAACCCGCACGTGGATGTCGATGGCGTGCTGGGTGGGCACATCGGTCAAACGCTGTGTCGTATGCAACAGGTGCCAGTCGTCCTTGCTGTTCAGGACACCACCGAGTTCAATTTGTCTCATCTGCGGGCAACCGAAGGTCTGGGATATGGCTCCGATCCACATGTGCGTGGTTTCCTGATACACAGTCTGCTTGCGCTCACGCCAGAGGGGCTGCCACTCGGGGTGATCGGGATGAAGACCTGGATACGCAGGCACGAGGAGTTGGGCAAGAAACATCTGCGTGGGCAACGAACCGTACAACAGAAAGAGAGCGCGAAATGGCTCGAAGGCATCGAGCAACTGGGCGTACTCAAGACGCACTGTCCGTGCACGCATGTCATCGGCGTGAGCGACCGTGAAGGCGATGTCTATGACGTGTTCCTGGCGCAGCGGCCTGCCGGTGTCGACTGGTTGGTGCGCGCGTCGTGGAACCGACGCGTTGCTCACCCCGATCGATATTTGTGGGAAACCGTGCTGGCCTCGCCAGTGCTTGGAGAGGCGCAACTGCAGGTGCCTGCACGCGAAAACCGCCAGGCACGCACCGCACGGCTGGTTGTGCGCTGCATGCCCGTATGCCTTCGTCCGCCGCAAAATCGTCGTCGCGAGAAGCTTCCCGAAATTGAAGTGTTTGCAATTCATGCACAGGAAACGAACTTAGACGAAGGAGCAGAGCCATTGGAATGGCTTCTACTGACTTCGGTGCCTACGCAAACACACGCAGAGGCCCTCGAGCGTCTTGCATGGTATGCGCGCCGATGGACGATTGAATCGTGGCATCGTGTGCTTAAAAGTGGCTGTCGCATTGAAGCCCGCCAATTTGGCAATCTCGATCGATTCGTCCGCGCCACCGCATTGTTCGCCGTCGTAAGCTGGAGGATCCTGTACTCCATGTTGCTTGCCAGGCTTGATGGCAACCTGCCATGCGAAGTATTGCTGCAGCCAATCGAGTGGCGAGCCCTCTACTGTCGTACGCATGGCAGTACCGAAATACCTGATAAACCGCCGTCACTCGCGCAGATCATCTTGTGGATCGCCAGACTCGGCGGATATCTCGCTCGAAAGCATGATCGTCCACCTGGTCCTACCGTCATCTGGCGTGGATTTCTTGTCCTGCACGAAATCACGATGATGTACCGAATATTCAGGCAAAACGAATAGCACCATCACATTACTTGTGGGTAATCCTGAGGGGAAACCCGGGGCGGTTCAGAGGCAGCGCGGACGACCCTCTGGAATTCAAGCGTTGGCCCCTTGGGCGCCCAAAACCGGCGCAAGCCTATCCTGCCGTTACTGGTTTTTATGTCTTTAAGATCGCCGTTCGCGAATCCGGTGAGTGGGCCTGACCATGGTCGAGCGGATAGATGGACTACCGCTGCAAAACGCCGTGTCTGGACGCGCAGAAAAAACGCGTGGCCCGCGCAGGAAGATGAAACATGCGCAGTGAAATGAACAGGACGTCGCATGGACATCTCCGGGCGTTCGCGCGAGTAAGCTGATCCACTTGGAACACGAAAGCTAAACGCCGAGCGCAGCATGCAAAACCATTCCGGTCATGCTTCGCGCAAAAAGACAGCCGCTCCGATGCACGAAGGTGTCAATGCTCGCGCAGGTTAAACGAGTCTGCTCCCGTGTGGCAGCGCAGGAAAACCTTGTCTGCCGTGCAGGTTTCAGCAGGTCCTGCGATCACCTGACATAGTATCGTGAGCCACGAATTTCAAAGACAGTCAGTTGCCAACGAACGGTGATTGATCGTTAGATCGGAGGCGCGACGTCGCTGCACATCTTCGCGTGCAATTGAAGGCACTGCCGCTCGCGACGGAGCAAAAAAATTTCTGATTCCGGGCAATTCCGGTCCGCTCCTGGACGTTCCGATACCTCGAATTGGGTCTGTTTTCAGGGATTGACGACCGTTAATCTCCTCCGCAAGATGGCATGAAGGCAAGTGTGTTGAGGCGGATCATGCCGCTCGTGAAGAGCTTTACTCAAGCCCAATGGGACGCTGCGGCGCGCCGTCTCGACGCGCTGCCGGAAAAGCCTGCGCACGAGCATCGCGTCAATGTGTGCGATGCGGTGAAGTCGATGCAACCTCAAATCAGTGGCGCGAAAAGGAAAGGGTACACGCTCGAAGAGATCGTCCAGCAGCTGGCGCAGGAGGGCGTGGACATCAGTACCAGCACGTTGAGGTACGCGATTCAACGCGCGACGAAGGAAAGCAAGTCCGAGCCCGTGGGAAAGAAAATCACGACGACGACTCCGACGGTAGCATCGCCTCGCGCCAAGAAGCCCAATCAGACAAGGTCGTGGAGCGCGGACAGCGCAGAGAGGGAATCCAGGCAGGATGGGGGAAAGACAGTGACCACGCCGGGGTCAATGGTGATTCGGGATGCGTTCTCGTTCGAGATCACGCCCGATATCGAAAACCTGTAGAGGGCTCATATGGCAACGACTTATCCCATTTATCTGGTCGGTGGCAGCAAGGGCGGTGTTGGCAAGAGCTTTGTTTCACTCGCGCTGGCCGATTACCTGCAGCGGCACGACTTTCCTGTCGCCCTGGTTGAAACCGATACTTCCAATCCAGACGTGATGAAATCCGTCCAGGACGAGATGCATTGCATCGCCTATAGCCTGGACGAGGCAGACGGCTGGATCGGTCTTGTCAACTTCTGCGACGAACGCCGGGACGCCGCCGTCATCGTGAACACGGCGGCTCGCAGTCAGACGGGTGTCGCACGCTTCGGTGCGACACTCGCCAGTACGCTCGGCGAATTGCGGCGTCAGCTCTTCGTGCTGTGGGTGATCAACCGGCAGCGCGACAGCCTCGAGCTGCTGCACGCATTCAGTAAGACATTGCGTATTTCGGTGAACGTGACCGCTGATTTCGGGAACGTGACCGATTCGGCGAGGTTGGGCGTTGCGCGGTTTCGATTGTAGAGTTCCTCCCTAGTTTTGGTCGAGTTCTGGTTCCAATACACTGG
>NZ_VZQQ01000104.1 GCF_014397785.1 Paraburkholderia podalyriae | reverse complement strand
TGACGCCCCGTCGCAAGGGAGCAGAGTGACGGTTTCAGCGTCGGTTGCCCCAGACAGATGCATTGTGGAAAGCAGTCATTCACATGTCGAATCCCAATGACGCCTTGGGGTCGGCTACGGAAGTTCGACGCGGCGGTGCGGCCGACGATCACCGGAGGTACCAGTGACGCTTCGAGGAGCACCCTGCTGGACTGTAAGGAATTCGGCATTTCCGAGCAGATCAGTCTGAGTCCGATCACTTTCGAACGAGAGAAGGTGTAGCGACGCGTTGCCCGCCTCAATTAACCGTTGCAAAGGGTCCACAGCTTACGCGCGACCATCACGGCGCCGCGATCCAGCTCCGTGCGAGCAGACAGAGTATGTCAGATGTCACTGCGCTGTCTCACGCTAACGTTTAATGCCGCTATTCCAGCTAGCGGCGTCTCCCGCGCACAATCCGGCTTGGCGACACCCAGAAGCTGCGGCTTCCTCTGTCTGATTCGAAACCGGCACCCCGAGAGAGGTTGTGTCGAAAAACAATCCAGTTTTGTACTTCTTTACTTCGACAGATGCAGCTTCTTCGATAGCACGATACCCCGCTGGGGGCTCACCAGCCAGATGGCGTGAATGTTGGTGTACAGCGTCGAGGTTCTTGTTGTGATGTCTGTGGGCTCGTCGTTGCTGGGATCGCTATGTTCGCGTCGGTCGGTCAGGTAAGGCGGCGCCATGCTACACATCAGCACAATCGCGAAGTCTCCATTCGCTTCGTAGAACGCCGACTGCGAGAGTGTCACGCGTCCGTGAACCCTGGTTTTGCTCCGTTCGCCGGACTTGAGCTCAATCAGATCGATATCTTGGATGTACCCCTTGGCCTTCGCCTCCGGCGCCACCACAAGCCCTCGACCGCGTGGTCCGGTTATGGTCTTCTTGAGCAGGATCACTCCCGGATTGTCGTCCTCGGATAGATCTACATTAACCGTCAACAGGTGCGTCTTTGACTGATATCGTATTCCGTAGGGCGCCGGTACGACGAAAGCCAGGTTGCGGTCGAGACTGGCTTTCGGCAAGTCGAGATCGCTTGGCGCCTTAAGGACAGGGACGTGGATCAGGTTCCTGATGCGATCGCTCAACGAAGGCGAGTTGGCACTGAAGCTCTGGTCCGCCAAGGCGTCCCTGATGGCAACCGGGTCGTCGCCCACGAAAGGCCGAGTCGACAGGACATCTGCAGAGGCAGAAATTTCAGGCTCATTCGCATGGGTAACAGTGGCTGAGTCTGCCGACGTCCCGGCGTGCGCCAGCAGCGACATGCAAATCAGGGCGCAAGCGGCGTTCGAACGGACCAACATGGTTTTAAGATCAGCCACGACAAACCCCTTTAGGATCAAGGCAGTCTATCGCAAAGCCTTGCACGGTCAACTCGACCGCGCGACAGCGGCCGTAGGCACCGGCTTGATCCGTTCTTCGTCAGCTCAGCAGTCCCAACGGCAGCTAAAAAGGCCGAGAACTTCCCGGCCAAGACGGCTGCTCGAATGGCTGTTCCACTTTGGAAGCTGCCGTAGCGTTCGCGTCGGGTCGAAGGGCAGATGTGGGTCGCGAGCAGTCCTATAGCTGCGTCGCGAAGTCCGGGAAGCGTATGCCGATTGCATGAGGCGGTGAGCGGCCATCAATCGTCATTCGCTAGCACTACCGCTCGGACATTGAGGGGGCGGTTCGGAGATCGGAAGCGGCCACTCGCCGTAAGATTCGAAAGTCCTGTTGCGTCCGGTGGCGAGCGAATGATTACTGGTACCGGCTGACGCGGGGAAGGCTAGCCGCTACTGCACGCCTTACGGCTGAAACTGAGAGCAGCGCCCGCTGGCTGCGCCTGTCGATTTGGAGCAACGGCGCTGCACACAGATCGGGCAAGAAACCGGAACGGTGCTCCATTGCTGCATAGCGAAGACGGCGTTGCATGGAGATCACGCGTTCACTACGGCGCAGAAATGCGGTGCTTTTCGGATTCGGGCTATGCCTTGGCCGAAAAAGGCCGTTTTTGGCGAGTAGAAAGAAGTTACGCGAAAAGCAAAAACTCGCGGTTATAGCTGTTTCGATCATGTCAGGAATATTCCTCCTCCTGATCTACGGTATCGAGAAGGCCAATGGAGAGAAACCCTCATCGCCGCGGTTTCTCTGGCTGCGGATGGGTAGTTCATGGCCGGATTGGACCACTCTGGGGCCCTTCCCATCCGGGATGGTTCGCAGTTGGTGCAACAGTGCAAATTATGCTTGCTGCATGTCCGCTGATCGGATTCGTGCTGGTTAGCAAATCGTCGTTCACGTTGCATCTTAAAGTAAATGGGAAACGTTAGTTATACGAACCTTTTGCTAGAACCCTGCGCGAGAGCGAAAAAAATGAGATCGATGACTTCTGGAATCAGGGTGGCAGGGAGACGGTGCGGAGCCGCCGCGATCACGGCGTTCGCTTTTTCGGGCGCACATGCCGGCGGGATCGACCACGAAGTCGCGCTGGATCAGAGCGGCATATGGAACCGCAACGTTCAGCTCGCACTAGAATACGCCGTGATAGCCACGGAGGTGGGTGGGTCTCTGTGGCTCGGGAACGACAACGAACTGGGCCATACATTCTGGCAAACGGCCGATGCCTCGGCGATATCGGCGGTGGCTGCACAAGGCATGAAGTACGCATTCGGTCGCCAGCGGCCCAACGCCGGCCAGGGACCTAACCAATGGTTCAGCGGCGGAAAGAGTTTTCCCAGTGGCGAAGTCACCCTTCAGGCGAGTTTCGTAACGCCGTTCATCGTCAACTATGGTCGGCATGATCCGTGGGTTTGGGCCCTCGAAGTGTTGCCGCTCTATGATTCGATCGCACGCGTGAAAAGCCAGGCGCATTGGCAGACCGACGTCCTCGCCGGTTGGGCGCTGGGCACGGCGGTAGGATACTTGAGCACGACATGGCAGACACCCCTGTTCGTGCAGATTCTCCCGCACGGTTTAACGGTAGGCTTCTCGAAGCGGTTCTAGGGTCCGGTTGCGAAACGAACGTGTGTGGTATGCAGGCGGCGGCACGGCGACGTCCCGACCTCCTTTGAGCAACGCTCCGTAAGGTCCACGCGATAACTGGCGGCCGACCGGTTCGCTCAGCGCGTCGGATGAGACCGGATGTCAGATGCGACGCCGACCTGAAGCCTGAGGTCGTTGCATTCATATGTTGGAAGCCTCACCAATTAACCAATACGGTGTATAAGTCATTCATTGTCACCCAGTGGACCGCGTCCGGCACAGGTAGTCATTTTCAGCAGTGGTTTGAGTCAGTCTGACTGCGACGCTGTCGTGGCGGCTTCTAACGATGAGAGCATCCAGAAGAGGGCATCATGAACCACATTGTTCCGGCAGTACTGACAGGTTCCGTTGCATTAATGATCTCTGCGGCCGCATGGGCGCAGGGCAATCCAGCCAGCAGCGTACCGGCGACCACAGAACATCCCGACGCAATAGTCCGGATGCACCAGCAGGTTGCAGTCGCGAACCGCGCCTACGATAAAAAGGTCGCCGCCGCCAAAAAAGTCTATGACCACAAGAAGGCTGAAGCCAAAAAGGAGCGTGACGCAGCTATCAAGGAGGCGCATGGTGCTGCGGGCTCATAGGAAGGGCGAACACGGCTTCCAGGTGGCGTGACCGGTATCAAGTGCTGGCGTCCATCGCACTGTAGCGACCCGCCTACGGGCGTCGTCCCGCGATAAATCAACGCCCGCGGGCTCCGAGGAATTGTGAACCTGGCAACTGCCCGTCCAGGGATTTGAGCGTCGCTGGTCGCGAGAGACCTCGTCCTGTCGGTCGTGCGCCGCCGATCGGGGCGCGCCATGTCATCGCGGGAGGGCACAGGCGATGCGTTGCGATCCTTTGTTTGCGAGTGCCCCTTGCCTTGCCCATCGTGGGGGAAGGATCCGCGTAATCGGTTGTGATCGGGCACAAACCGGCCATGAAGGAGCATTCGTCGGCACCATTGTCCGGACGCTCAGGCGGCGGCTCGGCAACAACAAGCGGCCGTTCGATTCGCGAAGAATGAAGGGTTGCTTCCGCCTTGGCAGCGTCCGGGGGGTTGTGCTAACGCAGCCAGTTACGGCCGGAGAGGGTCGACTGCTCGATATTGCCCCGACAGCGCGTGCTCTCCGATAGGTGCGGCTGGCGTTGTCGTGACACGCCCGTCAATTGGGCGGGGGTACCTCGAGGTTCGTGAGAGCCTGTGCGATGACGGGTAGCCCGCGTTGCACCAATCCAACACGCCGACAAGTTCAATACGGCCTTCGCGGAAGGACCAGCACCCCGAGACCGGATCAGCACACCTGAACCCGGTTCTCTCTGCAGAGCCTAAACGCTTATCTTGGCCGGACCCCATCTAGCAGAAGGTCCCCTGAAAACACTTGTTCTTTGATCGTTATTTGGATAATGAACCAGCGTGCACCGCGGTGGGCCGCAAACGGTGGTAGCAGCTCTGGCCTGGCAGCGCTCGGTTGCGCCTGCCGGCTGGTATGGCCTGCCGCCGCGCAGAACCAATTTCGAAGTGGTCTCAGATTGTCTAACATTTATCGACAGTAGTCGAACGACACCGCCCTCGCTTTTCGGGCCGACCGAACCTTCAGCGAAAGCGTCGCGATGCCCCCAACGGCATGTAAGCTTGATTGGCCAACTGGGCCGGGAGGTTGCCGATGGCAACGTTAGTCATCCGCCACGAACCGGGCGGCGAAGGGTACCGGTTCAGCGTGCAACGGGTGAGTGCCACGGGAGTCAAGGCAGCGCCCGCCGTGGAGCTTGCCGATCCGCTGCGGCGGATGCTGGGCGACACGCAGCTGACACTGGGCGAGGAGTTGGCCTGGTATCTGGAGCAGTACCTGGACTATCCGTTCGGCCCGAACGAGCAACGGGCCAAGCGGGTGACCGGGGAGCTGCGCAGCTGGGGCACGGAAGCGTTCATCAAATTGTTTGATGCCGGCCAGGCGTGCAATTTCTACAGCGAGGGGACCCGCACAGGTCATACAGAGTTGCATCTGATCGTTGCCAGCGACGATGCCGCAGTGCTTGCGTGGCCGTGGGAAGCGCTGCACGACCCGCTGGTCGGCGATCTTGCGCAGCTTTGCCGGATCGAGCGTCAGCTCGATCGTCTGAGCGATCCGCCGCCGCTGCCGGAGAACCTGTCGAGCGAGCGCATCGGCATCCTGCTGATCACCGCGCGCCCCGACAAAGACCAAATTGCCTACCGCTGCATCTCACGTCCGCTGGTGGAACTGATACAGAATCGCGGCTTGCCCGCCGCAGTCAAGGTCTTGCGGCCACCCACCTTTGCGCAACTGTGCGCCGAGCTCCACGCGAACCCCGGGGCCTATCACATCGTCCACTTCGATGGGCACGGCGGCTTCGCGGCGAGCCCTGCCGGGTCACCGTCGGCCCATGCGTTTCGTGGTCCGCAGGGGCAGCTGGTGTTCGAGGAGGAGGACGGCAGTGCCGATCCGGTCACCGCGGATCAGCTCAGCCAGCTGCTGCGCGAGCACCGTATCCCGATTGCCGTGCTCAATGCCTGCCAGTCGGGTATGCAGAGTGCTGAGGCGGAAGACGCCTTCGCCTCGGTGGCGACCGCGCTGCTGCGCGCTGGGGTACGCAGTGTGGTGGCGATGGGGTACTCGCTCTATGTGAGTGCGGCGCGGGAGTTCCTGCCGGCGTTCTACGAGCGGCTGTTCGACAGCGGCAGCATTGCCGAAGCCACCCGTGCCGGGCGGCAGGCGCTGTTCGCCCAGCCCAGGCGGCTCAGCGCGCGTGGCCCTTATCCGTTGCAAGACTGGCTATTGCCGGTGCTGTACCAGCAACAGCCGCTTGAGCTGAAGTTTGCGCAGCACGCGCAGACGGTAGCGCCCAACCGGGCATCGCTTCCCGACGACGCGCGGCTCAACTTTCGGGACGCCCCATACGGCCAGATCGGTCGCGACAGCGTGATCCTCGCGCTGGAGCGCGCGATGCGCCGCCCGCCTGCGGGGCTGCTGGTCCACGGGCTGGGGGGAGTCGGCAAAACTACGCTCGTACGCGGCTTCATCGAGTGGCTCGCAGAGACCGATGGCTTGCCTGGCGACGTACTGTGGCTATCCTTTGAGGGCATCCGCTCGGCTGACTATGTAATCAACCGTCTGGTCGAAGCGCAACTGGGGACGGATGCAATGGCGGTTCCCGATGCGCAGAAGAAGCTGGCCCAGCTGGTGCGGAAGCTGCGTGAGAAGGTGCATCTGATCGTCTGGGACAACTTCGAGTCGGCCAGCGGGGCGGCCGACGTCGGGCTCGACTCGCCGATGCCGCCAGAAGACCGACAGCGGCTCAAGGCCTTGCTGGAACAGCTGCGGCACGGCAAGAGCAAGGTACTCATTACCAGCCGCAGCGATGAAGCTTGGCTGGGTCCGACCAGCTGCTTCCGCATTCCGCTCGGGGGCCTAAAGGGCGAGGAACGCTGGGCGCTGGCCGACGCAATCCTCCAAGACCAAGGGATCAGGGCCGACCGCAGCGATCCGGCAATGGCGGACCTGCTCAATGCGCTGGAGGGACATCCGCTGATGATGCGCGCGCTTCTGCCGAAGCTCGGCGCACAGACCGCCGCGAGCGTGCTCAAGGCGCTCGAGCAGTATGTGCCCGACGCGCATAACACAGACCCGGTGGAACAAAGACTCTATGCGACGCTACGCTTCGTCGAGGAAGGGCTGCCGGATGCCCTCAAGCCGCTGCTCTATCCGCTGGGCCTGCACGAGAGCTGCGTTGACGTGGTGCTTCTCGCCATGATGGCGGAACGCATCGGACAATCCTTCGATAGCACCGCCACGGGCGAATGCCTGCAGCGCCTCGAAGCCGCCGGTCTGGCCCGAGGCATCGGTCACCCCGTATTCAGATTGCATCCCGCACTGACCCGCTATCTGCGCGCCCGAGCCGATCGGCTTGCAGGCGACGACGCTATCGCGCTGGCCTGGCAGCGCACGTTCGTGGAAGTGATGGCCATCGCTGCTAACTCCATCGTGCCGTTGCCGAGGCATGAACAAGGCCCGTTCTTCGCGCTGCTCGGTGAATGCGTGACCCAAGCCCAGCGGCTGGCCGAGCAGATCGCGACGTATGCGTATCCGGCCTTGACCCATAGCTTGGGAATCCATGCGCTGATCGGCACGACTTGCCCCTGGCACAACGCTACCTCGAGGCCTTCGCGCGGCATTGCGAAGCCCATGAACCGGAAGGCCAACATGCCGGCGCGTACCGCAAGCTCGGAGACGTGGCCATACACCGGCGCGACTTTGCCGCCGCCGAGACCTGGTACCGCAAGGCGCTGGCGATCGAGGAGCGCCTCGGCAATGAGCCGGGCGCGGCCGAGACCTACCACGAGCTCGGCAGCGCCTCCCAGGAGCGGGGCGACTTTGCCGCCGCCGAGACCTGTTACCGCAAGGCGCTGGCGATCGAGAAGCGCCTCGGCAATGAGCCCGGCGCGGCCACGACCTACCGCCAGCTCGGCAGGGTGGCCCAGGATCGGGGCGACATCGCGGCCGCCGAGACCTGGTACCGCCAGTCGCTGGCGATCAGCGAGCGCCTCGGCAATGAGCCCGGCATGGTCAAGACCTACGACCAGCTTGGCATCGCCTCCCAGGAGCGGGGCGACTTCGCCGCTGCCGAGACCTGGTACCGCAAGGCCCTGGCGATCGAGAAGCGCCTCGGCGATGAGCCCGGCGCGGCCACCACCTATCACCGGCTCGGCATCGCCTCCCAGGTGCGGGGCGACCTCGCGGCCGCCGAGACCTGGTACCGCCAGTCGCTGGCGATCAAGGAGCGCCTCGGTGATGCGCTCGGCGCGGCCTGGACCTACCACGAGCTCGGCAGGGTGGCCCAAGAGCGGGGCGACTTCGCGGCCGCCGAGACCTGGCACCGCCAGTCGCTGGCGATCGACGAGCGCTTGGGCGATGAGGCCGGCGCGGCCAGGAATTACTCCTTGCTGGGCACGATGGCCCAAGAGCGGGGCGACTTCGCGGCCGCCGAGGCCTGGTACTGCCAGTCGGTGGCGATCAAGGAGCGCCTCGGCGATGCAAACGGCGCGGCCGTGATCTGCCACGCCCTCGGACTGCTGCACGCCCAACATGGTGAGCCGATCAGGGCGGCCGAATGGCTGCTTAAAGCACTAGCAGGCTTTATATCGACCAAAGATGAGGACAACGCGACGCGCGCCGCCCAGAACGTCAAGTTCCTCCGCTCGTCCGCATCACCCGAGCATCACGCGGGTATTGACGCGGTGGCGAAATCGACAGGGTTCTTCTTCGCAACAACTGAAGGCGACCCGCACAGGGTACGACTATTCACTCTGTTGTCAGCGAGACATGGGTTTGCTTCTTTAAAAGGGGAAACAGATGAACCTGGATAAACGAATTGCCTTGCTCAGCGACGAAGAAGGCATCGGGCTGCTGCAACGGTTCTCAAACGCCCAGGCGAAACGCCCCGTCCCCGCCGCGCTCGATGCGTCCGTTGCCAAGCAGATGCACGAGGAACTGGAACTTTCTCGCGAGAGGAGTACGGCCGCGTCAGATGGTGAAGTCGCCCGGGCAGCGCTGCGTCTGGTTGCCAGCGATCCGGCTCACGAGGCCGGCATTGAAGCCTTGCTCGACCATCCGCAAGGCGAAAAGTTTGTCATGGTCGAGACTGCAGCTGTGGTATCGGCCGCTCTGATCGCTCTCCAAACCCATGTCAGATTCGAACGTGACAAGCAGGGCCAATGGACCGCGAAGATCGAGAAGAAACCGACCGATTCCAGCCTGCTCAAGGACCTTGTCAAAAAGCTGCTCTCATTCAGTTAGCATCATTTAGCGAATAGGTGAGACTGGCGCGCAGCAGACCACTGGCCGACAGGGGGCGTACACGTCATGCCGTCACTGGCCGTGGTAGGTGCTGTTCTGGATTATCTGCATCTGGCCCGGCTTCTCGGAGCAAACGAGATCCACATAGACCTGTTGGCGCGTCGCGCCCTGCGGCGCGCCCGCTCCGGCGCTCGGCGCCACACCGCCCACGTCCTGAGAGGTGGCAGGCCCGGTCGCCTGCGCCAGCACCTGCGCCTGCTCCGGCGTCAGTTCCTGTGCCCATGCGCCGGCCCCGATGAGCGCGATGGTCGCGACCGCGGCAAGTCTGAGCGTGTTCATGGCGAATACCCGCCGCCCCCGACAAGCGAATGACGGTTGTGCCTCTGAACCGGACGTTGTTTTGTGCAGAGTCCGAGCGACGGCTAAGGGTCGAACTCGGCCGACTTGGCATCCGGCTCGATTCGGCCAGCAAGCGTCATTCGCTCCTCCTTCGAGCAGTTTGACGACGGATTTCGTAAGCGCATCATAAGTCCCACCACAAGACAAACAGGCAGCAAAATCCGACAAGAAGGCGCAAACCGCAGAGATATTGGCATGCATCCGCGACCTCAACGGCTAGTCTTCAACTCAGCGACTCACGCGTTTCCGGTCGACTGTGCGGATCGTTGGCAGCCATTGCGCGCCCGACGCCGCAAGGGGGGTGTATGAAACGTCCAAAACTAACTTGGCCCGCGCGACGCGCACTGCATGACCAGCAGCCAAAGGGACGCATATGGCTCGCCATCGGCATCTCGCTGGCCGGACTGTCGATGACACACACGGCGTGTGCGGCGGGCATTCTTCCGCAAGGCGGCCACTACGTCGCCGGCGCGGGCACCATAGCGAGCGGGAGCAACGCACTGTCGATCACGCAGCCGGGTTCGACGCGCGGCGTGATCGACTGGAACAGTTTCTCGATCGGCAGAGACAACCGCGTGACGTTCGACAACGGCTCGGGCGCGACCCTGAACCGGGTGACGGGTGGTTCGCCGTCTGCGATCCTCGGCAGGCTCAGTGCAACGGGCAGCCTGTACGTGATCAATCCGCAGGGCATCGTCGTGGGACCGTCGGGGGTAATCAGCACGGGTGGCCGTTTCGTCGCGTCCACCCTCGATGTCTGCAACTGTGCGTTCATGAATAGCAGTAACACGCTCACACTGTCGGGCGACTCGAACGCAAGCGTGATCAATCTGGGCAGGATCAGTTCGAGCGGCGGCGACGTGTTCCTGATTGCGCGAGAGGCTGTCGTCAACGCTGGCACCGTGAAAGCGCCAAAAGGCACGGCGGAACTGGCCGCGGGCGAGACGGTGCTGTTGCAGGATTCGGCGGACAGCAAACAGGTATTCGTGCAGACGGGCAGTCAGGGCACGGTCGTCAACAGGGGCCGGATAGCGGCCGCGCAGATCAGCCTGCAGGCGGCCGATGGCAATGTCTACGCGCTCGCAGGCGGCGGCACGCGCATCCGCGCGACGGGCACCGCGAGCCGCGATGGCCACGTCTGGCTCGTCGCCGACGGCGGCCGTGTCGAGCAGTTCGGCAGGATAGCCGCAAGCAATGCAAGCAGCAGCGGCGGAACCGTGGATACGCAAGCGGCACAACTGGTATTCGGCAATAACGCAGCGGTTCATGCAGGCCAATGGAATCTCACAACGCCCGCCTTCACAATCGATGATGCCGCCGCACATGCGTTGCGGCACAGCCTGAACGCCGGCACCTCGGTCGATGTCAGCGCGACCGGTGCGAACGGCGCAACGGGCGACCTGGGCATTGCTTCGAGCCTGAGCTGGAGCGGTCCGGCTTCGCTCACCCTTGCCGCATTCCACAACGTCTCCGTGACGACGGGGACGACGATAGCGAACAACGGTGTGGGCAATCTGACCTTGCGCTCCGACGCGTCGGGCATCGATAACGGCGGCAGCGTCATCAACAATGGCACCATCGACTGGTCGAAGAGTATGGGCATCGTCAGCGCGCTCTACGACATGAACGGCAGCTACAATCCCGGCACGATCGTGGCGAACAGCGCGTGGACAGCAGCTCCGTATAGCGGTCTCATCACTCAGGTGACCGGCTACAAGCTGGTCAATTCGGTCGGCGATTTACAGAACATCGCGCTCGATCTCGGCGGCGCGTATGCGCTCGGCAAAGACCTCGACGCCAGTTCGACCGATACGTCTTTCGCTTTCTCTTCGCTCGGCAATGCGACCACGCCATTTTCCGGTCAGTTCGACGGGATGGGCCACGTGATCGACAGGTTCACCCAGTTCGATCAGAGCTCGACCGAGCAGCCGGCGACGGGACTGTTCGGCACGATCGGGCCGACCGGTGTCGTGCGGAATGTCGGGATGACCAACGCCCGGGTCGTGACCAATATCTATTTTCCGGGCGGGATCCCGCTTGGCATTCTGGCCGGCGAGAACCAGGGCTTGATTACCTACGCCTATACTACCGGCGGCCGCGGCTCTGGCGCGTTCGAAGGTGCGGTGCTCGGCGGCCTGGTGGGACGCAACGTCGGCCTGATCGAGCGCTCTTGGAGCAGCGCGTTCGTCGGGTCGGCCGGCCTGCTCGGCGGCCTCGTCGGTGGCAACGGCGGTACCATCGTGCAATCTTATGCGACAGGGACGGTGAGCGGCGGCAATCATGGCTCCGGTGGCGGTCTGGTCGGCGCTAACGACGGAACGATTTCGCAGTCGTATGCAACGGGGCGAGTGTACGGCCCATTCAGCGCTGGGGGACTGGCTCTTTCGAATACCGGCCTCATCGAGCAGTCGTTTGCGTCGGGCGAAGTCAGAGGACCAACGTTCCAGGGCCCGGATTATGGCACTTATGGCGGCATCGTCGCCGTCCAGGGCTTACCGGCTGGAGTGCCGCTCGCGTCCAACGTCTACTGGGACAAGGAGACGACAACGCGAACGAAGAGCAGCGGGTACGGCGCGCAGCTATCGGCGTCCAACGGGCTCACGACCGCACAGATGAGCAATCCGGCCAGCTTTGACGCCTCGTGGGATTTCAGTGAGACCGGGACGTGGGTCATACCGGCGGGCGCGACCCACCCGATCCTGCGCTGGCAACTAGCGCCCTAGGCGCTGCAGCGAACTGGGGCGCGCACGCAGAACTGGCTCAGCCGCGTCGGCTGGTGGCATCGCAACGACAGATTGGGGGGAAGCCGGCCTCCGACTGCCTGCCTGAGCATGTCTACGAACGTCCGAAGATGGCCAACTGAGCCGGTGATCTGCAGCTTGTCTCCAATGCCTTTTTCGCTCGACGAAAGACTGACCGAGCGTGCGGTCATTCTGCAATAGCTCGCGCCGCTTCGGTAGTGGATTCGCATGCGCACTTATCCCTTGGCAGCAGGTCCGGCCAGGCAAGATTTCTCGCAGACCAAGGCGCGCCCAGTCCGCATGCAAACGTGCCTGATTGCGGCGATAGGATAGCTACATTCGGACTCGTTATTCGCGCTACCATGCCCGATCGCCGCCGTGATATCGGCGTTCATCGCGACAGTCCCAGCCGCGCTTTTCGGTAAAGCCGGTAATGCGTCTGACAGTGAAGCCATTAGCAACGCACAGGCTTCCGTCGGGCGCGAAGCCGAGACCGATTGGTCCCGCGAGCATTGCCTGGTTGGCGAGCCCTCCTTCATCACCATAGCCCCGTGTGCCGGTCCCGGTCGTGCTGACGACTCCCGACAAAGCACGGATGACCGATGTACCCTAAAAGCTGACTATGAGGTGAAGCTTGGCCCCGCGTCCGGAGTGGGTCGGAAGTCGCCGCTCGCGGCCGTCGGCAGACGGCCATCTCCAGCCTCCTTCGCACGGACATTCGAGCGTCGGCTCCGCACGAGGCAATGGACATTCGCGGGTCGTCCTTGTCCGGCGCATCGTCGGCTTTTGCAGATGGCCTCGGATGGTGCCAGAGACCGAGCAGCACCGGGACGCGGACGTCCGCTGTTGAAAGTGCTGAGAGCCGCTCTGTCACGCCACGAAGCGGCACTGAGAGGCTGGCGTGCGCGTATCCATGTTGCGACCGCGATTGAGGTGATCGTCGATTTCCGCCGCGCAGCCGAGCGTGCGCGGATAAAGGAAGATCGTGAACGCGGCCGTTTCCAGCTCGGACTCTGCGAATTCTCCGCGCCGCAGTGGCTGCCACAGCATCTTCAGCGTAAGCGGCTCGGCTGGGCCAGTTCCTCATTCGCGCGCGCGCAAGGCATGATGGTGCTGTCGTGGTGGAATTCGTATAGATCAGGGGGTCGTGTCCATGATCGGCGATCGTGGGCACGATTCACGC
>NZ_VZQQ01000103.1 GCF_014397785.1 Paraburkholderia podalyriae | reverse complement strand
GTCTGCCAGCTTGACGAGTTCAGGATCGGGTTTTTCTCTTTTGTTGCGTTTCGCTACGGTCATCTGTGCTCCTGTTGCTGACAGTTTCCTGCCAAATGACCGTTTACACAAAAATTTTTACACCCTCACGAAGCCAAGGAACGGCCGTCGTGTTCGCTGTTCCTCCGTGCGCCAATTTTCCAAGGGAGAAGCTGATGAATGCACGGACATTCGTGCCTCGCGCGCTCGTCGACCGCTCCACCGCGCTAATTTTCGCCGCCGAGGTGGTGAGCGTGGAGAAAATCGCGCGCTCGCGCGTGCTATCAAGCCCGCATCGGGCCTTTGAATAATCACTGCACGAAGTTTTGCCGTGCGACAAGTCTCTGTTTGCATCGCCTCTGTCACCGCCAAGACCACCTCCCAAGAAAGGGCGTCCTCGCGATTCGCATGCTCCAGGTCCGCGAAGAGTTCGTGCCAAAACTTACGTCCTCTATAGGAGCGACCGGGACCGCGCACGGCCCGCAAGTGTGCCAGCAAGGCCGCTGTGCGCGCGGCCTCAACTTGCGCTGCCTTCTTGACCGTCCGGGAACGGCCCCAAAGACCGCTTCGCCGGCTGACAATGGACGCGGCGAGGAAGGCCAACATCGTAACGATGACAAGCGTCTGATTGCTTTGGAGCAAATTTCCGTATGCCATACGTTCTGGATTCTTCCGGTAGGATTTTTTGCTGCAATGCAGCGAAGCCTCATTCTAGAGTTGCGCGCGTCGAAGTCAACCGGTGCGGCGATGCGCATCGGAGGCAGGTGACGCGGATGCCACGATGGCCGTGGCGCGTAGCTGTTTCGTTGGGAAATTCCCGGTCTCCGCATGGCCCTGGTTTTGAAGACGTCGAGAACAGTCGTCCTCTGGTCACAAATGACGCTGCGGCGGAGTGGAGACTGCTTTGCTTTCGCATGACGCGCGACACATTGCCGTAGGTCAAGCTGAGTGACACCCGATGTGGGTGTTGGCGCCTACGTAATATTGACCCGCACGCCGGAAATCGGCTGACCAGCCGATTTGGCCGGGAATGGTTGGTGGCCGACTCGTTTCTTCGTTGACACGTTGCTCAGTCCAACGTTGGCAGACGGGACAAACTGGATTCGGCGAGAACAAAAGGGAGGAGTATGAGCTGGCAGGCAGGCGGTGAGAGGGACGAAAACATCGTCTCGGAGTTCAGACCAAATCCAGCCCATGACATGCTCGTCGCATCTCTTTGGTCGCATTGGTCCGGCGCTGGCGACGCGGAATTGCTGTCATTTTGCCGCGATAACCGACGAGCCGCCGCCAGAAATCACGGCGGCGGGCCATGACCGTTGCATCATCCCAATCAAGCCCGAGAACATCGACGCGTGGCTGAATCCAGATGCTTCTAACCTGGCGGCACAGTACGCCATTCTCGATGACCGAGACCGGCCGTACTATGAACACAGGATGGCGGCATAAGCGGTCTCGTCGTTCTGCGCGTTCAGCTTTCCTTTTGGTCTTTGAAGGGAGTTTGCCGGCAACCGCTCTTTGTATCGTCAGGAAGCTACGTAGTGGTCCTCCTTTAGAGAAGACAAGACCACGACCCCGACGCTTTTCGCCGAACTCAGAGCGAGAGCGGGCCGAACGCGAACCGGTAAGGTCCATCTGTTATCAGAGACGAAGCAGCCTTCCGCGCGTCGAAAGGAGTGGCAGCTCGACGAAAGCGCATGAGGACGGGCGGCATTATCAGAACACTGACGATAATGAAAATCGATGCAATCACATCCTTTGACGAAGCTGCGGGAATCGGAATGGGCCATAGCAGATACTCGAGTGCGATTCCTATCGCGAGCGCTGCCAGGTAAAACACCGGGGCCGGGACAAAAATGCCAGGCCCAGCCGCCGTTGCTTCCGGGTTCATAGTTCTTTCTGTCTCCTGTGCGGCCGAAGTATTAGCGGATGGCTGCTGGTAGCCTGCGGCAAGGCTTTTCGTTTTCGGGCGACCAGGTTGAATCCATTGCTGGCACCACCCAAGATGCCCATCGGTGTCCGAGCATTCCGTTGCCCTTGGTCATCGAAGCAGTTATTAAATATCAAGTGAGTCCACGCGACGTGCGCAGGACACCCTGAACTGGTTTGGCCAGCTCACTCAGTTCGGTTCGCCTGCAAGGACCGCGCTGGACAGTGGCGGTCCCCGGCGCGGCTCCTACGGGGCGCCTAATCGATTTTAGTCACTACGGAAGCCGTCCTTTTGAGTCATCTCCGTTCCTGTCGGGCCTCGGATTCTTCATCTTCTATCTGGGCCCGGGCTTGCTCCCAATACTCGTCGGCGCGTCCCTCTGGGCTGCCGTCTTTTTCCCAAAGTTCAAAGGCCCGCGCACGAATCTTCTATTCCCGCGAAGCGTTATCCATCGCATGACTCTCCAGTAGATTCTTCACGAGCAGGTACTCATGAACTCGCGCGGCCTACCGTTTCGACGACGGAAGGCGCCGGTGCAGACGCGAGTGTAGAAAGACCCGAGCCGGCGAGTGTATCGAAGCAATTGGCATTCGGGTCCTGCGTGGTGAGGCCGCCGCACGCACTTCGCGTTGACGCCGAATTTCGGCGCTTACTGGCGCGTGCCACTTTTCGCCTGGCGCTCTTGCTCGGCTCCGCATTGAAAGTACGATGCCCGACAAACCGGCCGCCGTACGCTGCAAAGAGGCAGACTGTCTCTTAGACTGGCTTGATGTTTGCAGCTTGCTTGCCCTTCGGACCCATCTTCACGTCGAAGCTGACCTTCTGATTCTCCTGCAGCGACTTGAAGCCCTCTGCCTTGATTTCCGAGAAGTGGGCGAACAGGTCTTCCCCGCCGTCGTCCGGCGTGATAAAGCCGAAGCCTTTCGCGTCGTTGAACCATTTCACTGTTCCAGTTGCCATCATCCGTTCCCAACAAAATTGAAGAGTGCGCTTCATTCGGTGCGCGTGAGTCTTACAACTACTGCAATGGCGGCAGTTAGTGCCTTACTGCTCAATCGCAGTGCTTGACGGTTATCCGAGACTCCAACAGTGGCGTTGCAGTCTGCTGTAGAGCATGGACAATCCGGGTAAAGCGCCGGTTTGGACAACTCGATATTGCGACAGGAACCCGTCGCGGCCGCATCGAGATACGTCTCAGCCGCAACACCAGAGCTCGTTCCGCCCAAGGCTGAACAAGCCGGCGCCGTCATCTCTGGCGGCGGGCTGTCTCGGGACAAACTGCACGCATGCACGCGCTGTTCATTTGTCGCACAGGTCGCTACAGGGCCCGGCATACCGAACATCCAGACATGAGCCGTCCTTGAAAACGAGTCGCTTCACTGTTCCGAAGTCTGTAACCCTCTGCACGGCATCGCGTTTCACGAAGACGCCTGGGCGCTCGTCGGGCAGAACCAGTTGCATCAGCGAGCCGAATTTTTGCATGGCATCGAAAAAGCTGGACTCGCGCGATGGCTCGGTCCGTCCTAACCAATAGACGATGGCGGCGCCGGGATTCTGGGCATCGCGTGCGAGGAACCTCAACTTCTGTTGGGTGTTGACGTAGGACGACGGTTCGATATCCGGCACATCACGCATTCGATTCTCCATTGTTTGGCCCGCGCGTGTTACGACGCTGCCGCGTGACGCAGACCTCAGGCATTCATGTCGACCCAGATTCGTCCCCAGTGGGTCGCATACTTCAACGCCTGCTCGTCGTCGAAGAAGTAGTCCAGGGCAGCGAATGTTTCCGGCGCACGGCCGGGTTTCTCGATAACAAGGTCTGCGGCATGCAGACCACCGTGTGCGGGACACGCGATAGCGATAAGTTGGTAGCCCCGATGTAACGTGGAAACGGCCGCCGTCATTGAGATATCTCCATTACATCTCCTTCATCGGCGCGAAAGGGTCGGTGACGCTTCACCATAATCGCGCGACGTCGCCGCAGTTCGTTGTCCGAACGGAACGCAACCATATTGAGATTTGACGCCGAAGGGGCATTCTGCGCGAAACGCGCGACAGCTAAAACCAGTGTTAACTCTACCTATTTCGCGACGGCACATTCATATTGGTGTCATCGGCACATCTGTCAGGCTAATTGGCATGCCGCAGCCGCCCAGCGAAGCGGGTTAATGGTGCGGCGGGCTTATCTGGAAGGGTGCGCCAGCGAGGTCATTGTTGTGGGTCGGCGCGGACAGGTTGAATTTTTGGGGCGGTTGGGCCGGCGGCAGGCTTCGATGTTCGGCATATCGCTACCGCCTGGTTGTATGTATTTCGAAGCGCGCGGTGACCCCGCAGCTGAAAGGCCCCGAGGTCCATCCCGTTGACATCGACGATGGCGCTGCCCGACAGGCCTGCAGATGGAAAACCCGACATCTTCCGCTGTGTCGAAATGCTCGCCTTTACAGCGTGGGCAATCGCTCAAAGTAGTCAAAGCGGGCAAACGGCGGCGGAACCTCGGTCACTTCAAGCTCGTCGACCAGCGCTGCGGACATGCCGTCGATTAGCCAGGCGCACATGTTGGCAAGCTGTTCCGGCGAACCCTGCAGCATCACCTCCACCGAACCGTCCATGCGGTTACGTACCCAGCCGGTGACGCCCAGCGCCTGGGCCTGGCGTACGCACGCTTCCCGGTAGCCAATGCCCTGCACCGGACCACGCACCTGCACCAGCCGGGTCTCAAGCATCCCATCCTGGTTGTCAGTTTCCATGCGTGTAGTCCTTGAAAAGTGTTGGCGCAGCTTCGCCCGTCACTGAAGTGGCCCGGCTGCAATCGCATGCCTGCCTATCGTCTCCCGCAGGCTTTTCCTGGAAATGCCTGAAGAACGCTCTGTCCCGGAAATGCGGCTCAGGTACCGCAGCCGCGCTGCGCGAATGGATGCGTATTCGCATACAGCCACGTAACCGTCCAGCGGGATAGCGGTGTCCAGTGGCGCGGCGCCATGAGACTCGCCTTCCACGTTTGCCATCGGGCTATCAGGCTCACGAGCGCCGCATGACATCCGCCAGGTCATCGAGCGATAGTGGCTTGGTGAGATGGCAGTCAAATACCCGTTCGTCGGTCTGGAATCTGCTGGCGGCATCGGTGTAGCCCGTTAAAGCAACCAGCTTCGTCTGGGAGCACTGGGCCCGAAGGCGAAGCAGTTGCGCAAGCTCAAGGCCATCCATGCCGGGCATCGTGATATCAATCAGGGCAACGTCCGGAGTAAATGATTCCACTATCGAGAGCGCGTCGGGTCCGCTCTGTGCCCGCTTCACCTCATGCCCCTCGAGCTCCAGCAACGTAGCCAGCGCCTCCATGGTGTCCGCGTTGTCGTCGACAAGCAGGATACGACTCGACGCCATCGGGCGTGTCGCGGTCACGACAGGCTCGCTCGTGCTCTCGCAGACAATCGGGAGCTGCACGGTGACTTCCGTCCCTTTACCTTCGCCCGCGCTCGCAATGGTAACCGTGCCGTTGTGTGCGGCAACCAGATGCTTCACGACAGCCAGTCCGATTCCGAGGCCGCCTTCTGCATGCCCGCGTGCTGACGCCGACTGGGCAAACATGTCAAAGACGTGCGGCAGCATTGAAGATGAAATGCCCGCACCGTTGTCCGTCACCGTGATGACCGCAGTTCGGGGCGATGAGCCGCGTATCGATGCGATGCTCAGGTCCGGTGCCTTTACCGATAACGTGATGTCGCCGCCGGGAGGCGTGTATTTCACCGCGTTCGTCAGCAAATTCGATATGACCTGGGTGAGTCGGGCCGCGTCCGCATGAACGGTCACCGGATACGGGGGAACAGTGACATGCAGCTGGTGCGGACCATTATTGGCGTCGGCCTTCATCGCCGTCACCGCGTCGGCCACGATATCCTGGAACAACCCGTACGACGGGCGCACGGACAGTTTGCCATGCCTTATCCGGGACGCGTCGAGCAGGTCGCCGACGAGCCGTTTCAGTATCCGCATCTGTCTGTCAGCGATGCCCAATGCAGCTAACACGGCGGGATTGTCTGTCGCCAGCTTTCGTGCGGCCGTCAGGGCACTGTCGATTGGCGCGAGGGGATTGCGTAGTTCATGACTCAGGGTCGCAATGAAGTCGTCCTTGCGTGCTTCAGCCAGGGCCAGCGCATTCCTTGCTGCCTCCGCTTCTGCCGCCCGGGCTTCCGCATCAGCCTTCGCCCGGGTCATGGTGAGCGCGGCGCAAGTGAAGTTTGCAAGGCTGGTCAGGATTCTGCGGTCCTCCGCATCGAAAAGGTGTCCCCCGTCGTGGGACATGACCCACAGGGTGCCCCACGGCTCAGGTTCGCCCGGAATGGGTACAACCAGCTCTTCGATAATCTCCGGAGAAATGTGTTCCAGGGAGGCGAAGTGGCGCCGGGGAAACGAAAACAGCTGTCCCGAAGCCAGTTCGAGCGTCACGGCGCTCGGGCTGTCTGCAATCGGGATGGTGGTGTCCACAGCGGCAACGCATGCACCCGAAACCGCGACCCAGCGGAAGATGGGGGTGCCGTCGTTGTCCGTTTCCAGCAGGCCAATGCCCGCGCTGCCCGCTTCGCACAGACTCAGTGCCATATCCGAGAGCGTCTGCAGCATGGCACCGTCCGACGACGTCAGTGCCTGCGCCAGACGGTGCATCGCGCTGCTTTCTGCAGCATAGTCGGGTGGGCGATGCGCACGCATGTCGAGCGTTGGTGTGACAAGACTACCCTCATGCCGTGCGCGGTCCGCTGCCGATGATGCAGACAGTCCGGCCATATGGTCTCCACGGTCGTAACTGATGGGTGACTGATGGAAAATTTCCGTGCCGATTGAATTGTAGGCGCTGCACCACAAAGACCTGCGCAACAAGAACGCCATCCGGGATGCAGACAAGCCTGGGTATGACTATTGCCGCACTGAACAATACCGTTTCTGTACGAACGCGGCACCTGGATTGGCGACAGTACTGCTCGTTGATGACGACCCGAATATTCTGCGTCCGCGTCGACTGCTGGTGGAGCGGGAAGGATACCGCGTGCTCACAGCCGGCGATGGGGAGGCCGCGCTCGCCGTCGCTGCCATCGAGAGTCCCGGTCTCATAGTGACCGACTGGATGATGCCGCGCCTCGATGGCGTCGAATTGTGTCGACGCCTGAACACCATGGGTAAGTCGGGGGATATGTCGCAGAAACAGATGAAGCCGAAAATGCACAAGGGGGAATGAATGCGCCGGCCTCTGACAGCAGCGGAATGAAGAAGGCTTACTGACAACGATGTCGCTGCGGAGGCACGCTGTTTAACCTGCCAAATCAGCCGCGCGGTCAGGAGCGTAGTGCGGCAGGACACCAGCCACGCGGGATAGCGTCCGGAACGTCGAGTGTCGGCGCAAAGCGACAACAAGAGGCTCGTTGCGAGTATTACGCTGCCGTAGCTCCGCCTTCAATAATTGCAACTCGACCAAGCGGTCTATGGCGGCTCTTCGCCAGCGCCAAGCCAGTTTTCGTCACAACGGCAGCCGACCCTTCAGGTCGGCTCCGCTCCCGTCGGCCTCGGATTCTTCCTCTTCTATCTGTGCCCGCGCCTGCTCCCAATACTCGTCGGCGCGACCGTCGGGGCTGCCGTCTTTTTCCCAGAGCTCGTAGGCCCGTACACGAATCTTCTCTTCCCGCGAAATGTTGTCCATTGCACAATCCTCCAGAGGTTTTTCGCGAGCAGCTACTTGTGAAGTTGCTCAGCGTGCCAGTTTCACAGCGGAAGGCGAAAGCATCGACGCGAAAGCAGAAAGACCCACGCCGGCGAACGTGTCGAAGCAATTGGCGTCCGAGTCATGCGTGATGACGCCGCCGCCCGCTTCGCGTTGGTTTCGAATCTCGGCGCTTACTGGCGGATTTTACTTTTTCGACAGGCGCTCTTGGTCGACTCGGCCTTGAAAGTACGATGCCTGACGAACCGGCGCCATAGGCGGCAAAGAGACAGACTATCTCCTGGACCGGTTTGATATTAGCGCTTGCTTGCGGCCCCATCTTCACGTCGAAGCTGACCTTCTGATTCTCCTGCAGCGACTTGAACCCTTTTGCGCTGATTTCCGGGAAGTGGGCAAACAGGTCATCCCCGCCGTCGTCCGGCGTGATCAAACCCAAACCCTTGGCATCATTGAACCACTTTGTACCGGTTGCCGTCATTGTGTCCAAAATCGAAAAGGCTGGCGGCTTCAGATATCGCCGGTACCATCAAGCTTCAGATATCGCCGGTACCATCAAAAGACCTATCGCTGTGACAAGCCGAACCGCCTGCGAGGCCGTATCCGATGAGAACTGCCATGACATGCTGTCGTTTACGCCTGACCGGCGCATAGCCAGACGATGTCCACGTCGAGAAGTTCAGACAGGCGCGCACAATCCGTACTCTTCGGAACGGTAACTCCGGCGCGCCAAAGGGTCACTTCGTGTTCCGATACGCCGAGTGACCTGGCCACCCGACTGGAGGTCACCTTGGCGCGCTTGATGGTCATGTCCAGTCGTGCTGCGAAGGCCCGCCTGGAGCCGTTGTGTTTGAGAGTGTCTTGCAGATGTACATCAAGATTCAGACGACGATTCATGACGTGCAATGCTCCGTGTAACTCATCGTCACCAAACCTACGTACTTCAGGCTACGAAGGTGTGACACGACTTCGATGTTGATGCTTGCGGTCGAACGCCATCACTCGGGCTGGCATGTCGTTCGCGTGAACTTCACTGCACCTGAACGCCCGTTGCGGCGCGTCTTCCCCGCTCTGAGTTAACGCTTTAAATGCCCGGTGTAATCGACACGGATACCGTTTTCCCTATCCCGTACGCGGACAGCAACGCTCACAGACGTAGGTCCGTCGGAAAACTTACCCGAAGGTCGGCACCTGTTCGTGCGTCACCGGCTTTGGTCACCAGCGGGTCCCGGAAGTTCCACTGGCGAAATATCTGCTTGCGTGGAAAAGAGAGCGGCGTGCTGTTCCACGACCTCGTCACACATCGCGATGATGGTCTCCGGCGAAAGCGCCATCGCAATAAGGGCGCAGACGCATCCGGCAGGTGGCGGCGAGAAAAGAAACACCCTTCTTCAAGGGTGCCCCGGATAGGCAGATTCAATTGGCGCCCCCGCCGCTACCGCCCTGTAATTAAATTTTCGTCGTTTGCAGCTCCTGCATCTGTCGACGTCCGCAGAGCACCCTTACGCAGCCCAGCGCTGAGGACGTTGTACGGGCTCGCGGCCGAGACCAATACGCCTGCGGCGCCGGTGTCGAAAATGCAGCCGACCCGTGAGCTTGCAGACGGCGCGCTTCATCAGTTGGTCACCGTTGGCGAACATGCTGGGCGTCGGGCATACATCTTCTGGAGGCGAATATGAGTGATTTTCAGAGACAGGCTGCTACAGCCCAGCAAGCTAATCTTGACTTCTTTTTCGGCCTGGCCAGCAGAATGCTGGAGGGCGAGGAAAAGCTCGTCAGACTGAATCTGGATACGGCGAAAACGACGCTTGCCGACTGGCGCCAACGCGAGCAAGACAGGCTGGCGAAAAAGGACCGACAGGAAGTTACCGGTCTGCAAGACGCGCTGGCGCTGCACTCGGCGGAGAAGGTCCTGACGTACGAACGTCAGGTTGCGGAAATTGCGTCGACCACGCAAACGCAGCTGGCAGAGGTCGTCAATGCGCGGTACCAGGAGGTCAGCCGCCAGGTTCAATCGTTCGTCGAGAACCTCGCGCAAAACGCCCCGGTCGGCTCCGAAGCCACAATCGCATTTCTGAAACAAGCTGTCACGCTGGCCGACACCACTCAGGAAAGCGTGCAAAAGGCCACGAAGCAGGCAGTCGAAGTCGCACAAAGTAACCTGGACGCCGCAACAAAAGCCGCATCGGAGGTGACCGAAGCAGCTGACCAGGCAGTCGAGAAAGCAGCAAAAGCGGCGAAGGCGGCGAAGCAATAATTTGAAGGAACGTTGAGCCCGTGGTCGCCCGGCGTGGCGAGCTAACGCGCCTGGCCACACACTGCGACCTGGCCGCTGACATATAAAGCCATAAGTTGCGTGGGGCTCTTTTTACAAGTCTTTTTAAGATGACCTCCGCAGGAGCGGAGCTCTTGCGTAAGTAACAGAAAAAGGGGGCTAAGCGTTAAAGATGCTGTTTGCGGTTGGTTAGAGCTGGCCCTGTGCCTGTCGGCTCGGATGCTCGAATTAGACAGTGCCGCCGAGTTTCCCGTCGGCGCGGTTAGCCAGTAAGGACTGCAACTTTTCGAGAGACAGGGGTTTGGTCAGGTGGTAGTCAAAGCCGGCAGCAAATGCTCGCGATTTATCGGACTCCGCCGCATAACCCAAGAGCCACCAGCATAACGTCATCAAGTCGTTCGTCAGCCCAAAGCCGAAGCCTTTCGCGTCGTTGAACCATTTCTCTGTTCCAGTTGCCATTTCCTGTATTTTCCAAAGAGTTGTATCGGTGACTCGTATCAACCGTTCGGCTGAACGTGGCATTTTCTTTGTATCACGGGAGAACAACAGCCGACAATCATTCACCGGGGGGCTCCGTCGCGGTTTGCGTATCAGACTGATTTCTCCATTGCGCTCAGGGTCAGTTTAATTGAGCGTTGATGTTCTTCCCGTACGGGAACAGGCGAGTGCTTTTGGGCCGCTGCAGTTAATGGACATCAAACCTTCGACTTGCTTCGTGGCAGGCAAGCCAAAGGCTAACGTCAGAGCAACCGGCAGATTCAATCTCAGCCCCTTTCCTCTGCGCTCCAGCTGCTTAAACACATGCAGCGTTAGCCGCGAGGCCGCGCAAGGGGACTTCCCGCAAACGGGTCATTCATCCAGTCCGCCGGTTCGCGGCTCGTTCGTGGCGGCGCCGCCTTTGACGACAATTCAAAGTGTTCGATGGATTGACCGGCGCTAATTGCCTGTTTAAGCCATCGAGGCATTTCCCCTTCGCCGTTCCACGTGTCTCCGGTCGCACTATGGTAGCGCGCTTCTTTCTGTTTTAACTTGTCGCTCGCTAATGCTAGTGCCAAGTCGTCTGGCTCAATGCCAAACTCCTCCATCCGGCGACGGAGATAAGCAATCATGCTGTCTCGCTTCCGCTCGTCCATGAATTATTCCCTGTCTAAATCAATTGGCCGGCATTCTTTCGAACGTCGATTGTGAGTTGCCCTGCGCAAGCGTTGCGCCCATAAAATCCGGGCGTTGCGACCGTGGCAGGTTGCCGCATCATGGGATTCGCGGAGGGGTAGGCGCAAGCGGCCCTTTCCGCCTGAAGAACCAGGACGCCGGCTCTTCGACGCCGTATTCGCGCGTTTGGATTGATACAGAACCTTCGGGCACCGTATGAACTCATAGCAATAGTATGCACGCATGTGGCATAGTGCGGCCAGTTAATCAACAACAAAGGGAGTCCATATGGCAACACTCGAACAAATCGAGGAAAAGATGAAGAAGCTGCAGTCGCAGGCCGAAGCACTGATTGCAAAGCAATCTTCGGCCGTTCTTGCAAACATCAAAGCTCTGATGGAGAAGCATGGTCTGACGACGGCAGATATTGATGCGCACGTCGGTGGCGCACAGAAGCGTGGGCGCAAGCCCGGTGCCAGCGCTGCGAATGGAAAGGCGAAGGCCGCCGCCGAGACAAAGGGTGGACTGCCACCAAAGTATCGTGACCCCAAGACTGGCGCCACGTGGAGTGGGCACGGGCGTCCTCCGGCATGGATTAAGGACGTGAAGGACCGAACCAGGTTCCTGACTGCAGATGGCGACGCTGCGGTCGCAGCGACTGCGGATGCGGCGGGCAAGGCAAAGGCTGCGGTCGAGAACGCATCGGCAGTCGGTAGCGCAGGCGCTCACACGGGGCAGCGCAAAGGCCCGCAACCGGCCAAATATCGCGACGCGAAAAGCGGGGCGACCTGGAGCGGACGTGGTCCGGCACCTGCGTGGCTGGCTGCCGTCAAAGACCGCACCAAGTTTTTGATTGAAGGCGCCAGTGCGGTTACGACAGAAACCCGTGCTGTGAACAAGGCGAGCAAGCCGAACGCCGCTGGCAAGCGCAGTGCTGTTGCAAAGACAGCTGCAGTCAAGAAGGTGGCGACAACGAAGGTTGCTCCGGCGAAGCAAACCGTCGTCGCGAAGAAGGTGACGGCTAAAAAGGCGCCGGCGACGAAGGCGGTGGTTGCTGCGAGCAACATGGTTGCGGCGAAGAAAACGGTGGCACCGGCTGCAACGAAGGTGGCGGTCAAGAAAGCGCCGGCGCAGAAGGCAGTTGCCAAAACGCTGGTCGCGGAGCCTGACGTCGCCGCTGCGCCGGCGTCTGTGACCGTGCAGGCAACAGCGTAACGACGTGGTGCCTGGGCACCCTCCGTGCCCAGGTCCAAAGCCGAACGCCCCTTCGGACTTCCGTCGCGAGGGGCGTTTTTTCTGCAAGCCTCGATTTAGAGCGCCGCGTCCTTCAGCTTCTTCAGCGGCCGCACTTTCAGACGCACTGAGGCAGGTTTCGCGGCGACCCACCTGTCTTCACCCGTGAACGGGTCCTCGCCGAAGCGCTTCTTCTTGGCGGGCACGTCCTGAGCCACAACCTTCAGCAGACCGGGCAGTGTGAACTCCTTCGCGCCCTTCCTGTGGACTGATGTCAATCAAGCCGAACGAGTGTGCAAGTCATCGAGCGTCTGATTGATGCCCGGTGATTTGCTGCAACGCACGTACCGCAGCGCGACCATCATGCTAGGATTTCTGCGTACAACGCAGGCGTCAGGAGGGTGGCATGGACGGCTTCGTCAGGCATCAGATAGAAGGTGCGTCCGTCGACATCGACGTGATACCGGCTACGCCACGTGGCTACTGCGCGCGCTTTCGCATTTTCCGTGACGCGTCTGATAACCCGGAGTGGCACCGGGTGCATGTGTCGGGCAGTGTGTTCGATACGGCCGAGCAAGCGGAGGAAGCGGCCAGGTCGATGGCGCTCGAACGGGTGCTGGCGGGGGGCGGCTAAGCCGCACCCATGAAAATTGCCGACCAACGGTCGGCAATTGAGTCTCCTGCGGTCCAGGACACGCTCTCGGCGGGGGACGCCGACGCCATACGCACGGCGCGCACGTGCTACGAAATCGGAGGTGGTGACCCGTTTGTCAGCGCGGCGGGAACGCTCATTCCCCCCGGTGTCCCCAGGCGGCACGCCTGCTGTTTTGTCAGTCACCTAGGACGACGCGTATCCGTCCGCGCCCGAAGCGTGCCCGGGACCAGGCTCGTGCCGGTCTGGCCGTCACGGAAAGTGACGGCAGGTAGGCGGCGCGGGTCTCTGTGATTCGCGCTACGTTCGCTGCGACATTCGCCTTCGCGGCCTGAATGTCGCAGGCGCTGTCGGCGGCGCGCCGCAGGAGCGCGTCGAGGGGGCGCCGCGTCGGCAGAAGCCCCGGTGACGTCCGCCGGACTCCGCCGCAGGTGGCGTGGTACTGCAACACTGTTTCATTAGGGCTTTTTCATCCCGCTGGGGTTCGCGGACCCGTCGGAAGGGTGATTGCCGCCGGTCGAATCCAAGGTGCCGCGCGCCGGCCTGGATTGCTGAAGCCAAAGACCGCAATAGGTTCTTGATTGCAGGCGGTGCCGAAGCGGCTGTCGCGACGACTGCGGGTGCTATGAGCAAGGCAAAGAATGCGAGCAAGAAGGCATCGAAAGCTGTCGGCGCAACTGCTGGAAAGGACCAACCGAAAGGTCCGCAGCCGGCGCTTTACCGTGACCCCAAGAGCGGCGCGACCTGGAGCGGACGTGGGCCGGCTCCGGCGTGGCTAGCCGGTGCGAAAGACCGGGCAAAGTTTCTGATTGCTAGCGTTAGCGGAGTTGCAGATTCTGGCGCTGCGAGCAAGCCGAAAGTCGTCGCGAAGAAACCCGCGACAAAGG
>NZ_VZQQ01000102.1 GCF_014397785.1 Paraburkholderia podalyriae | reverse complement strand
GTAGGTAATCGTCAGGCTCCTTACCCCGTCAGAAACCCCACCCCTCGCGGTGGGGTTTTTGCGTTTACGCGGCCGATATCGCGCGTTTCATCACTTTCCAATCCGCAGTGCATCCGCGTAACCCGTCAGTTCCAGATAGGCGCGCCCTATATCCGCATTCTGTTGACGCACCCGGACCGCGCCTTCCCAATACACCGCCCCAGCCGACTGTCGTGAATCGAGTTCCTGATCGTCCATCAGCGGATCGAGTTGCCATGCCAGCGTTCCGGTTCTAACCGTCATCGAGACCGGATACGAAGTATTCGTGCGCGGCGAGAGCCACATGCGACGCGGCGTGAAGTCGACTTCACCGGGGCCGAAGTTCGTTACCTGTCCATCGGGTTTGCGGAGCGTCGCGTGGGCCCATATTGCATGTCCATCGCGGCTCCGCACCTTGAATGCCATTAGCGCCGAGCCGCCCGTCAAATTAGCGCCGAGCCAATCCCATCCGACCGCATTGGCATCGAGCAACGTGCTCGACCATTCGTGATCCAGCCATGCGGTGCCCGTCACTGCCGTATTGCGCGTCGTGTCGTTTCCACCCCCGGCTGGGCGCACCACAGTGCCCGTCACGCGGAGTTGCGGTTCGCTGTAGTAGTAGCTCGCCTGTTCGGGCCGCGGTCCTTTGCGCGAGTAACCGCGCTCGCCCTGAATCAGCGGAGGCTGCGTTGGCGTAAGTTGGAGATGTAGCGCGAATCCGCTTGCGTCGGCGGTGACGTCGTAGTGACCGTCCGCGGCGCGAATCATTTTCCATGCGTCGAGTTTGACGTCGGTGTTCGCGGGCTTCGCGTAGGCGAGCCCAAAACCCTGGCGAGCGATGCGTTGATCGTGAACGAGCCGTCCGATGACCGGATCGCTCAACGCAGCGTGCGCGATGATCAGTTGCGACGGCGCGAAGCCGCTGGGATCGGCGGAGTCGTGACCGGTCGCCGAACGGAAGAATGTGATCTGGAATCCGAGCGGTCGGTTATCGGGCGTCGTGAGCCAGCCGGTCGCATACCACCATTCGGTGCGGAAAGCCGGATGGCCACCGCTGTCCTGCGGAAACGAGATCGGATGGTCTGGCGTGACTGACGCGAAGGCGGCCAGGGTGGATGCAGATGAGTTACTACTAGCGGCAAAAGAGGTCGACACAGCAGCTATGCCAACGCAAAACAGGCCTGGCAGGAAGAGCTGAAGGCTCCGCTGCGATGACCCGCTGTGCTTGCGCGCGATCCACGTCGCGCACGCACATAGCGCAGAGCAGGCCCCGCGAACGGCCACGCCATGCCACCACAACAACCGTATTCGCCAGGCACGCCCCTCAGCTCGCATCACCAGTCCTCCTTCACCGCGCGCACCGCATCCACCGATACCGCGCCGCGTCCCGCGACCACCGCCGTCGAGCACGACAGCGCCAGCATCACCAACGCGACTGTGCCAAGCACGAGCCACGGTACATGCAGCGACATGCTCCAGTGAAACGACTGCGGATTGACGTCGAACACGAGAACCAGGCTGATTGCGAAACCAAGCGCGAAACCGGGCGCAATGCCGCATGCGGTGAGCAAACCGCCCTCCGACGCGAGGATCGCAAGAATCTGCGCGCGCGTCACGCCGACGTGGCGCAACATCCCAAACTCGCGGGCGCGCGCGAGCGTCTGCGCGGAAAACGTCGCGGCGACGCCGAACAATCCGATCACGATCGCCACCGCTTCGAGCAGATACGTGACCGCGAAACTGCGGTCGAAGATCACCAGCGTGCGTGCACGGATTTCACCCGGTTGCGACATCTCGAGTGACGCGCCGAACGGCAGCGCCTTCAAACTTGCGACGACGCGTTCAACACTCACGCCCGGCTCGACGGTCACGGCGACATCGGTTGCGGTGGCGTCGCCGGTCAGCCGCCGATAGTCCGCGAGCCGTATCTGGATCGCGCCACTCTGCCGGGCATAATCGCGCCACACACCGGCGACGACGAACATCTGGCCGCGCTCGCCAAGCGGCAACGAAACTCGCTGGCCCGGCCGATACCCATACAGGTCGATCATTGCTTCGGAGACCCAAACAGGTATGTCGCCGGCGCGAAGCGCGGACGGCGGCAGCACCGCGCCGGTCATCTGCAGATTCGCGCCCGGATCGGCTGCGTCGATTTCGCGCGCGAGCAGCGCGACATCCGGGCGGGCAGGATTGAGCGTCAGATGTGTGATACGCGCGAACGCGGCGTTGCGGATGCCGGGCACCGTCGCGATCCGCGTCTGTTCGTCGGGCCGCAAGCCGCTACTGTCGCCGCTATTGCCGCCCGACGCTACGCGCACGTACAGATCCGCGGACAGCAGACGCGTGATCCAGTCGTCGACGGACACGCGGAAGCTCGCCACCATGATCGCCATCGCGACGATCAGCGCGAAGCTCGACAACACGCCGCCCATCGCGATCGATGCTTGCCCCGGCGCATTCGCGAGACGCGCAATCGCGAGCGTGCCCGTCGCGGCCGAGCGGCGTCGCGTGCCGCGCGCGCGGCTCGCCGCGCCGAATATCAGCGCGGTTACGCGCGGCATCAGCGCAATGCCGCCTACAAGCAGCAGCGCAACCGCCAGATAGCCGGCGATCGGCGCGTCGAACCACGGCGGCACGCGCGTCAGCGCGGCGGCCGCCAGCAAACAGCCGAGCGCGGGCCATGGCGTCGCGAGCCGCGCCAACGCGCTTTCCTCGGCGCCAGCCTTGAGTGCCACGGCCGGCCGTGCGCGCGCCGCGTCGATGGCGGGCGCGACGCTGCCCAACACCGACACCGCGACCCCGAGCGCGAGAAACACCGCGCTCGCGAGCGGCTCGAAGCCGACTCGCGGTTGCACGCCCGGAAAGTAGCCGCCGCCGAGATCGCTGCCGAAAAAACGCAGCGCACCGCTGGCCGTCGCGTAGCCGAGCGCAAGTCCGCACAACGAGCCGAGCAACCCTAGCAGCGCGCCTTCGAGCAGGATCTGCCGCAATAGCTGAGCTCGCGTGAGTCCGAGCACGCGCAGCATCGCGAATTGCGAGCGACGTCGCACGACACCGAGCGCCTGCGTCGAAAACACGAGGAACGCACCCGTGAACAGTGCGACCAGCGCGAGCACGTTCATGTTGATCCGGTACGCACGCGACAGGCGATCGGTGCGGCTTTCGGTATCACGCGTCTCGGTGACGACCCACGCGCTGCCGAGCTGCTGTTGAAGATCGCGTTTGAAGCGTTGCCGATCGACGCCGCGTTCGAGCTGCACGTCGACGCGCGACAGCTTGCCCACCTTGCCGAACTTCCATTGCGCGGCGGCGATGTCCATCACCGCGAGCCGTTGACCAGGTCGCGCGCGCACGAGCCCGCCCGCGACGCGCAGACGCAGATCCGATGTGCCGATGCGCAGCGTCACGTGGTCGTCGGTTTTCACGTTCAGCCATTGCTGGGCGGCTGTCGACAGAAATATCGCATCGGAGGCGAGCATGTCGAACGGGTGGTCCGGCGGGGGCACGCCGATCAGGTCGGGCGTGATCCGGCGCGCCTTGAAGGCGTCGATGCCGAGGACCGGCAGCGCACCGCTGTGCCCTGGCACCGCGATGTCGAGCGCGAGCACGGGACTCGCCAACGCCACGCCCGGCTCATTGGCCAGTCGCGGATAGAGGGACTCGTCGACGAAAGGCTGCGCGCCGCGCACCTGCAGATCCGCTTCACCGGACAGACTGCGCGCGGCCGCCGAGAATTCGTTGAAGGCCGCACTGTTGATCAATTGCACCGCGTAGCCGAGCGCGACGCCTAGCGCGATCGTGGCGATTGCGACGAGTGCGCGTCCGCGATGACTGCGCCATTCCGCCGCCAACAGCCAGCGCGCGAGAACGCGAGATCCCGGTGTGCTCGGCAGAGGACCAGGATCAGCGGGCATCGTCGATCGAGCGGGTCGCCGCATGCGCGGCGTTCGCGGTTTTATCGGGCGCGGCGTGCAGGCCGCCGTCGCTCAGGATCAACACGCGGTCGGCCACGGCGGCCGCGGCCTCCGAATGCGTGACCATGATCGTCGCCGCGCCGGTCGCCTTGCTTTGCGCGCGGAACAGGCCGAGCACGTCGTGCGCGGTCGCGGGGTCGAGGTTGCCGGTCGGTTCGTCGGCGAGAAGCAGCGTCGGACGATGCACGAGCGCTCGTGCAATGGCCACGCGCTGCAGCTCACCGCCAGACAGCTCGCGCGGAAAGTCGTCGCCTCGTCCGCCGAGGCCGACTGCCGCGAGCATGTCGAGCGCGCTCGCCATCGGTAGATCATTGAGCAGCAGTGGCAGTGCGACGTTCTGCGCGAGCGTCAGATGCGGCAGCACGTGAAACGCCTGGAATACGAACCCGAGCTTCTGGCGACGCAAACGCGTCGCGGCGTTATCGTCGAGTTGCTCGACCGCGCGTCCATCGATCATCACGCTGCCGCTATCGGCGCGGTCGAGTCCGGCGATCAGATTGAGCAGCGTCGACTTGCCGACGCCCGAGTCGCCCATGATCGCGACGAACTCGCCCGCCGCGAGCGTGAAGTCGAGCTGCGCGAGCACGATGCGGCCGGTGCCGTACCGCTTGCTGAGGCCGCGGCATTCGAGGGCGGGTGTGGCGACGTCGTCACGAAGGGTCATGCGAGCAGGTCCGGAAAAGGAGCCGGGCGAGGGGAGCCGGCCGGGCGAAATGAGTGTGCCTCTCCGCGCGATTTTCTGCAGCAGGTAGCATGTCGCGGCGCGTCTTGTCGTAAGGTAAATGGAGGTTTTGTAGGTCTCGAAGGATTCAGTTTCAGCGCTCCTCGATCGAGGCGCTCGGCATGGTGGCCGCCCCGCTCACGGGGTCGATCTGCAGTGTCGGCGCAAAAATCTTTTTTCGTCGACAGCGCGAATCTTTGCGTGATTGCGGGACGTCCGCGGCAGTCAAACAAAACGTCACAGCATGACCCGTTCCAGCCGAACGGAGCCTCTGGACGGCAAATGCCTAAAAGCCATCAATCTCCCGGTAATTGCCAGCTTTTGCGGCCAAATCATCAAGGTCGCACGAAGGCTTTGTAACAATGTGCAAACGCACATTTCGATGCGTTTTACAAGCGTCGGCGTTGCAACAATGTATTGTGACGCGGATTTCCGCGCTGTTGCGATGCAAAATTATTCTTATCTTGGTAATCTCCCACCCTTGGTCATTCGGCTGCGGGTAAACGTGTAGAGGGAAACCCCTTCGCGCGTCAATTTCAGCGAACTCCAACTTACATTTCCATTTCAACGCCTGCTGTTTTTGAGGGCGTTGACGGGGCGTTTTGTACTTCAAGTTCTGACAGAGCACATGCCATTGCCTCTTCTAAGTCTTCTCATCTGGATCCCCATCGTCGCCGGATTCGTGGTTCTGCGTGCCGGGTCCGACGCGGCGCGTAATCGCACGCGCTGGCTCGCGCTGATCGGCGCGGTGGCGGGCTTCTTGCCGGTGATCCCGCTCGTGGCGAATTTCCGTAACGACGTGACCTCGATGCAGTTCGTCGAGAACGTCCGCTGGTCGCCGACGTTCGATATCGCATGGCATGTGGGAATCGACGGGATTTCGCTGTGGCTCGTCGCGCTGACTGCGTTGACGACGATCATCATCGTGATCGCATCGTGGGAGTCGATTACGCAGCGTACCGCGCAGTACTTCGGCGCGTTCCTGATGCTGTCCGGCTTCATGCAGGGCGTGTTCACGTCCCTCGACGGCATGATGTTTTTCATTGCGTTCGAGGCGACGCTGATCCCGCTGTATCTGCTGATCGGCACGTACGGTCACAAAAACCGCACGTACGCCGCGGTGAAGTTCTTCTTCGTGTCGTTCCTCGGCTCGCTGATGATGCTGATGTCGATGCTCTATCTGTATAGCCAGACGCACAGCTTCGACCTCGCCCTGTGGCGCGAAGCGCATCTCGACACGGTGCCCCAGGCGCTGATCTTCCTCGGCTTTCTTGCCGCGTTCGGCGTGAAGGTGCCGATGTGGCCGCTGCATACGTGGCTCCCCGACGTGCACCTCGACGGCCCGACCGGTGCCGCGGTGATGATCGGCATGCTGAAGATCGGCGGCTACGGTCTGCTGCGTTTCGCATTGCCGATCGCGCCGCAAGCGAGCCACTTCTTCGCGCCGATGATGATCACGCTGTCGCTCGTCGCGGTGATCTATTCGAGCCTGCTCGCACTCGTGCAAACCGATATGCGACGCCTGCTCGCGTATTCGACGGTCGCGCACATGGGCCTCGTCACGCTCGGTCTCTTTGTCTTCAATCGCTTCGGCCAGTCCGGCGCAATCGTGCAGATGATCTCCTACGGCGTGGTGTCCGGCGCGATGCTGTTGTGCACCGGCATGCTCTACGACCGCACGAAAACCGCATCGATCGCCGAATATGGCGGTGTCGCCAACACGATGCCGCGCTTTGCCGCTTTCGTGATGCTGTTCTCGATGGCCAACATCGGTCTGCCGGGCACGTCGGGTTTCGTCGGCGAATTCATGGTGCTGATGGGCGCGATCCGCTTCAACTTCTGGATCGGCGCGATCGCCGCGACCACGTTGATGCTGAGCGCCGCCTACACGCTGTGGATGTATAAGCGCGTGATCTTCGGTGCGATCACCAATGCGCGCGTCGCGAAGCTGAAAGACCTCGGCAAGCGCGAGTTCGTGCTGCTCGGTGCGATGTCGCTGCTCGTGCTCGCTATCGGCCTCGATCCGAAGCCGTTCACCGATGCGATCGATCCGTCGGTCGGCACGCTGCTCGCGCAATCGGAACGCACGGCGCTTCCTTCAGACGCCGTGCCGACGGAAGCCGGCGAGCATCTGCAGGCAGCGGCGCCCGGAGCGGCATCCGTCGCCGCGCACACGCCGGGTTAAAAGAACAAAGCGCAAGAGCCGTTGTTGCATCCGCGCGTCAGGATGCGGCGACGCTCTTGCGCTTTTGCGCGTCGCTATCGATCCCGTTGTGAACGTATGCGTGGCGTAGTGCTCGGAATCGCTGGACATCCAGCGATTTTTTAGCGCTTGTTTTCAAGGGACTTTGCGATGCGTCAACTTTTCGATGCTTCGTTTTGGAGCGTCGCAAACGACGCTGGTGAATAGGGTGCGCAGGAAATGCGGCAACGTGTCGCACTGCGTTGCGAAGCAATAGTTAGTTGCTGAATCGAGTGTTTACCGGCATTCGGTGCCACCCCTATTATGCGAGCGCTTATTACTGGAGAGCCGTCGAATGACGTTCGTTGAAGTCAAAAAAACGAGGCAATGGAAATGAAAGGACGGACGCTGAGAAGGCCGGCAAGTTTCCTTTCCGCCAGCCTCATGTTGCTGCTTTCGGGTTGCAGCAACCTCGATATTCTGAATCCGAAGGGGAGTGTGGGACTCGCGGAGCGTGATCTGATCGCGACTTCGGTGTGGGCCATGCTGATCGTCGTGGTGCCGGTCATTCTGATGACACTGTTTTTCGCGTGGCGTTATCGCGCGTCAAACAGGAACGCCGACTACCAACCAGGTTGGACGCATTCCACCGCGGTTGAAGTCGTCGTCTGGACGATTCCGACTTTGATCATTCTGTTCCTCGCCGTGTTGACGTGGCGGACGACGCATGAGCTCGATCCGTATCGCCCGCTCGAATCGCAGGTCAAGCCGATCAACGTCGAAGTCGTCGCACTCGACTGGAAATGGCTGTTCATCTATCCGGATCTGGGCATCGCTTCGGTGAACCAGCTTGCGATCCCGGTCGGTACCCCGGTGAACTTCCGGATCACGTCTGACACGGTGATGAACTCGTTCTTCATCCCGCAGCTGGGCGGCCAGATCTACGCGATGGCGGGCATGCAGACGCGCCTGCACCTGATCGCCGATCACGCTGGCGACTACGCGGGCACCGCGGCGAACTTCAGCGGCAAGGGCTTTTCGGACATGAAGTTCCGCACGCTCGCCAGCTCGCCTGAAGACTTCAACGCGTGGGTCGCGAAGGTGCGCGCTTCGTCGGACCGTCTCGACATGGACCGCTATCACGCGGTGTCCGAGCCGAGCGAAAAGGACCCGGTGCGGTACTTCTCGACGGTCGATCCGAAGCTGTTCAACAACATCATCGCCCGCTACAACAACGGCAACGTCCTCGACAACGTGAAGGACGCCAACTGTGCGCCTAAGGGGTAACGCATGTTCGGAAAACTAACGCTCGATGCGATCCCGTATCACGAGCCAATCATCGTTACGGCGGGCGCGGGGATGATCCTCGCCGCGCTGGCCGTACTCGGCGCAATCACGTATTTCGGCAAATGGCGCTACTTGTGGACCGAATGGCTGACCTCGGTCGACCACAAGAAGATTGGTGTCATGTATATCGTCATTGCCTTCGTCATGCTGCTGCGCGGCTTCGCCGACGCGATCATGATGCGTATGCAACTGGCGCTGTCATACCTGGCCCCGGGCTTTTTGCCGCCGCATCACTACGACCAGATCTTCACCGCGCACGGCGTCATCATGATCTTCTTCATGGCGATGGCGTTCATGGTCGGACTGATGAACCTCGTCGTGCCGCTGCAGATCGGCGCACGCGACGTCGCGTTCCCGTTCATCAACTCGCTGAGCTTCTGGATGACGGCAATCAGCGCGATCCTGATCAACATTTCGCTGGTGATCGGTGAATTTGCGCAGACGGGCTGGCTCGCTTATCCGCCGCTGTCCGAATTGCAGTTCAGCCCCGGTGTCGGCGTCGACTACTACCTGTGGAGCTTGCAGCTCTCCGGTATCGGCACGTTGCTGACCGGTGTGAACTTCTTCGTGACCATCGTGAAGATGCGCGCGCCGGGCATGTCATTCATGAAGATGCCGGTGTTCACGTGGACCGCGCTGTGCACGAACGTGCTGATCATGGCGTCGTTCCCGATCCTGACCGTCACGCTCGCACTGCTCGGTCTGGACCGTTACCTCGGCATGCACTTCTTCACCAACGATGCCGGCGGCAACGCGATGCTGTACCTGAACCTGATCTGGGCATGGGGACACCCCGAGGTGTACATCCTGATCCTGCCGGCGTTCGGTATCTTCTCGGAAGTCGTCGCCACCTACGCGAAGAAGCCGCTGTTCGGCTATAAGACGATGGTGTGGGCGACCTGCGCGATCATGGTGCTGTCGTTCCTCGTGTGGTTGCACCACTTCTTCACGATGGGTTCGGGCGCGGACGTGAATGCGTTCTTCGGTATCGCGACAATGATCATCTCGATCCCGACCGGCGTCAAAGTGTTCAACTGGTTGTTTACGATCTACAAGGGCCGTCTGCGGTTCACGACGCCGGTTCTGTGGACGATCGGCTTCATCATTACTTTCACGATCGGCGGTATGACCGGCGTGATGATGGCGATTCCGGGCGCGGACTTCATGCTGCACAACAGCCTGTTCCTGATCGCTCACTTCCACAACGTGATTATCGGTGGCGTGCTGTTCGGTTATCTGGCTGGCTTCAACTACTGGTTCCCGAAGGCGTTCGGCTTCAAGCTGAACGAGAAGCTCGGCAAGGCCGCGTTCTGGTTCTGGCAGATCGGCTTCTGGGTTGCGTTCACGCCGCTGTACGTGCTTGGTTTCATGGGCATGACGCGTCGTCTGAATCACTACGACAACCCGACCTGGCATCCGTGGCTGATCGCCGCCGCGTTCGGCGCGGTGCTGATTGCAATCGGTATTGCCTGCCAGTTGCTGCAGCTGTTCGTCAGCATCCGCGATCGCAACCTGGCGCAAAACCGCGACCTGACGGGCGACCCGTGGGACGGTCGTACGCTGGAATGGGCGACGAGCTCGCCGCCGCCGGCTTATAACTTCGCGCACATCCCGGAGGTCCGCTCGCTCGACGCGTTCACCGAAATGAAGTCGCGCAAGGGTGCGCAGAAAGTGCCGGTGTATCGCGACATTCACATGCCGTCGAATACGTCCGCGGGTCTGCTAGTGGGTCTGTTCTCGCTGGTGCTCGGCTTTGCAGGCGTGTGGCACATCTGGTGGCTTGCGATTGTCGGCGCGGTCGGCGCGATCGCCACCGTGATCATCTACAGCTTCATGGACAACGACGGCTATTACATTCCTGCCGACACTGTCGCGCTGATTGAAGACAAACGCAACGGCGGTGCTGGTGCCGTGGCCGGTGTCGGCGCAAGCGTCGGCAAGCAGGTCGCGCTGGAGGTGGACTGATGTTACAGAAGACTATTGCGGTTGAGCCGCAACTCGCGCCGGACCACGTACCGTCGCACTCGGTGTTCGGTTTCTGGCTGTATCTGATGACCGACTGCATCATCTTCGCGGCGCTGTTCGCGGTGTTCGCGGTGATGAGCCATCAGTTCGCGGGTGGCCCGAGCGGCAAGGATCTGTTCGAGATTCCGGGCGTCGCGCTGGAAACGACGATGCTGCTGCTCTCGAGTATCACGTACGGCTTCGCGATGCTCGGCGCGCACAAGAACCGCAAGGGCGCGCTGCTCGGCTGGCTCGGCGTGACGTTCCTGCTGGGCCTCGCGTTTCTGGTGCTGGAAATGCGCGAGTTCTCGCACCTGATCGCCGAAGGCGCGGGTCCTAGCCGCAGCGCATTCCTGTCGTCGTTCTTCACGCTGGTCGGCACCCACGGCCTGCACGTGACGTTCGGCCTGATCTGGATGGTGGTGCTGGCGCTGCAGGTGATGCGTCATCGCGACCTGACCGAACGCGACATGATCCGTCTGACGTGCCTGAGTCTTTTCTGGCACTTCCTCGACGTCGTGTGGATCGGCGTTTTCACCTTTGTCTATCTTGCGAGCGTGATCTAAATGGACCATAGCCATAGCGCCCACGGCGCACACTCGGACGAAGGCCACGGCAGCTTCGGCAGCTATACGGCGGGCTTCGTGCTTTCCGTCATTCTGACCGTCGCGGCGTTCGCGCTCGTGATGACCGGCACGCTAACGGGACAGAGCGCGCTGTTCGCGATTGCGGGCCTCGCGTTCGTGCAGATCCTCGTGCATCTGGTGTTCTTCCTGCACATGAATACGTCGTCGTCGCAGCGCTGGAACGTGACCGCGTTTGCGTTCACCGCGCTGACCGCGGTGATCGTGATCGGCGGTACGTTGTGGGTGATGCATAACGTCAGCATGAATATGATGTCGCGCTGAGCGGATATCGCTTTAGCGTTAGCGTCGTAAAAAAGCCCCGCAAGATTTCGGTCTTGCGGGGCTAATTAGATGCTCATCCTCACCCTACACGCGGGTTACGCTGTAGGGTGTTTTTCTTTATGGAAAGGCCATCGTGCAAGACGTGACGATGGTTGGGATCGATCTGGGCAAGCATTCGTTTCACATTCATGGCCAGGATCCGCGCAGCAAAGCCGCGTTTCGCAAGAAGCTGAGGTGCAGGCAGTTGCCCTCGCGAACACGCTGTTTCGCACCGCATGGGCGCTGGTGACCAGAAAGGCCGTCTTCGATGCGAGATCGGCTTCCATGCCAGTCTGATCAGCAGATCCTGCTTACCGCTTTACCGAAGTCAACTCATCTGGTTTGCGAACGCTGAAATTTGATGACCTGAACGGCACACCGGCCTGACGGAGAACCTAGCAAACAAATTGTCTCTCGAAGCCGAGGAGCTTTGGGAGACTATCACGCGCGACTCTCATCGTGGCGCGGGGAGTGATCCCTACAACGACGCCGGATAGATTTAGGCGAGGCAACCACACCTTCAACAATCAACGTTGCAAAAACGGGGGTGACCATAGATTTTGCTTTGGCAGCCAACCTTGGCGACCAAGTCATCCGAAAGAACTTCGCCAGCGACGACAGCTTGTCGGCCTTCTGTGCTTGTGCGTTGAGCTTGATGCCTAGACGGGCTTCCATTTCCATGCGTGTGAGTTCGGGCGCCGTGGAGTCGCCCAAATGCATCGTGTTCGATGTACCTGCCGGTATGTTCAAGTGCGTCCAAGCGATGGCGTGATCGCTGCACCAGCCACCTGTTTTTTCCTGCGTCGTAGTCTTCGCTCGCGATTTGAAGTTTTTGGAAAAACTTGTCGTGCCTTAAGACCATGCATTAAATGGCGCGCGCTACGGTCATATCATTCACTTATGTGACCGCGCTACTGTATCGACTGAAAACATCACGCATTGGTCATCAACAGCCGCCGGCAAAGTCGCTTTGCCCGGCCGAGCTGTTTCAGCATTGGGCGCCATGCGCGTGCCAATGGCAAAACATCGCGCAATGCCATGGGGCCGCCATCCAGACGCAATTCATCGAACAAGCGGCGTTCTTGAAGTGACAGCGTTGCGTGTTGTTGCACGAGGTCGTGATGCGCTTGCTGTAGAGATTTAAGCGTCAGGGCAAGGCTGGCGTTCTCGCCAAGCGCAGCATCGCGCGCCTCACTGACCGTCAAGAGCGTCTGGGTGTGGCGTTCGTTCTCAGCCTGGGCCTTGTCCCGCTCGTGAGCCAATGCGGCATCGTTCTCAATTACAAGCTGATCGAGAGACGACTGACGTGCGGCTCGATCGCGCAACAGGGCGTCGCGCTCATGTAGGAGCGATGCGACCTTAGCTTCGTTTGCGGCGAGGTGTGCATCGAGCGCGAGACCGATGGCCGTGCGTTCTTGTACAGCACGTTCGAGGTCTGCGCGTGCTTCGTCTCGTTCGCGCACCAGCCCATCGCGCTCGATCACCAGACTGTCGCGTTCGCGCGCCAGCGCTTCGCGATCGGAATGGATCGCCAGGCGTCGGCTCGCTCTTTCACGGTAAACGTGAAAGATGGCTTCAGTGATCAGGTCATCACTGAAGCGCATCAGGTACATCAGCTTGTAGGACGCGTAATCATAGAACTCCTCGATCGGGTGGAATTTCTCCTCACCGTAGGGCGCATCGAAGGACGTGACCGAAAAGCGGCCATTCAGATCCAGCACGTTGAGCTTGTTCGTCAGATCGTCGATCTTGGTCCAGAGCAAGTCGACCCACCAATTGATCTCAGTCGATTCAGGGTCGCCCAGTCCGTGTGTACCGTCGCGCGTGATCGTGTTGATGCACGTGCGCCGCTTCAAGATGATCAGCGGCACGCCGAGCTGCTCGGACAACTCGATCAAGTCCTTAAGGTATTGATAGTAGAGGTCGAGGTACTGGTGACTTTTCGGCGAGAGCCGAGTCCAGCCGTTGGCGAGGAATCCCTCGGGCCACTTCCAGTCTTCGCCCATGCTGCGAGCCGCCATGTCCGAGATGATGCAGCCGTCTTTCTCGTAGTAATCGTTTGTGAAGTCGCTGGTGGGATCGAAAATCAGGAACTCGTACCCACCCGACTTCAGTTTGCGCAAGGCCTGCTTCGTCAGCTCGAAATTGATGCGCTCGGAGACTTGGTGGTTGTCGGACGCGAAATAACTCCGGCCTTCCACCTTGTTCGACATCAGACAGGGAACGCTCACGCGCCACAAATGCGACACCTGTGCAAGTCGCCCCATGCGCCCGGCCACCACTTCGGTCACGCAACCGCCCATGCTCAAGATCTTCGGTTTGCTCGCGGTGGCGATCGGAGCGTGATCACGCTCGACGACGTCGCTCCGTTTGATCCTGAATAATTCGCTGATGCCCATATTTCTCTGTAAGTATGTGCTGCGCCTCGGCGCGCGGCCATAAGTGCCGAACCGGTCGAAGCATTTGGCCGTTCTACAGCTTTCGGCGCATTATCAAACGTTTCCTTACAATTGTCGAACACTTTGCGCAATGAAATGATTTTCGTGACAGTTCAGCAGCTAGGTTGCAGGCCGTATAGGATCGCCAGCAAAGGCACGCCGTAATACGTCGAGCATGCGATGCCCTTGCTTGTGGAGTGTGTCGAGGCAGGAACGAATGACGCAGAAATT
>NZ_VZQQ01000101.1 GCF_014397785.1 Paraburkholderia podalyriae | reverse complement strand
CTTGTTCATGGTGGATGGTTTGTTGTTTGCTGGTTTCCGACTTCGACAATCAGATTCTCAGCTGAAACCTCCACCGCCTACAATCTCCCGCCTCAACTCCCCCGTACACCACTTCCGACTTTAGCTCGTGTGACGCGTGCGAAGGTCGTGTGGAGTCGGGCACGGCCGGCGTCAGTAAGATGCTTAATACTGTGCGCGAGCGCAGTGCGGTCAAAGTCGCATGCTGCGTTCTTCGGGGGCCGCGTTTCCGCGAGGGGACGTGGCTACCCTCTAAGGGCGCGCAGGTGACAGCGCTTAACATACGGTTCACTAATTTATGCGGCAATGCGATCCAGCATCAGATTGTCCGTTACGGTTTCCCACGCCTTGAACGCCTGCTTGCGGGCCTGCCGTTTCTGTTGCGCGTTCGCGTTGTAGCGGCAGTGCATGAACAGGTTGCTGACCTGAGCATGGACCGACGTGAATCGTTGTAGATGGCGCGCCGACTTGAAGCGCCGCATCACCTTCTCGCGCATGCGTGTGGGCTGGTGCGAATTCTCCGCCCGGTTGTTCAGTCCTTTGTGCTGCCGATGCTCGACGTTCAGGCCCAGTTCATTGTTCGCCGCCGCGTAGCTGCGCAGCTTGTCCGTTACGATCACGCGTGGGCAGCCGTGGCGCCTGAGCAGCTTGCGCATCAGCCGTTTGGCCGCCGCCTTGTCGCGGCGGCTCTGCACCAGCACATCGAGCACTGCGCCTTGCTGATCGACGGCCCGCCACAGCCAATGCTTCCTGCCGCTGATCGTCACGACCACCTCATCCAAGTGCTAGGTGCCACTTGTCGCCGCGACCCGGCGCTGTCGAACGGATACGCTTCGCGATCGCAAGACCGAACTTCGTCAGCCAGCACCGCACCGTTTCGTACGTAAGCTCGATTCCCCGTGCCGCCAGCAGCTCCTCGACCATGCGCAGGCTGAGCGGGAACCACAGCCACACCGCGTAACTGAATTTCCGGCGGAAATCGATAGCCCTTGAACGAAATCGGCGCCTCGGCCGACGGCAAAACGGAGACGGAAGCTTTCTTCATCCCCCATTATATTTGTCGACCCCGGCTTCAACTTGGCAATACCCTCGGCGCTCATAGCGCTGAAGTACTTCGCCGCCGCTCCATTCATCGACCTTAGGAATGGCTGTCTCATACCTGCGTATGACCGGCTTACTGTGACGGCTCCCGCTACATTGCCGGCAAGACTCGAACCCTCGCTCCTGGACGCCTCGCTGCATCCAAAGGTATGAGCGCGTTATGCCCATGGAGGGCTGCGGCGACCGTTCGTACAATGGTTTTCTTTTGGTTATCCGTCTACCTTGATTCCATGGAATTCGCGATTTTTATTTGAGTGGCAGTCATGTTAGACGTTCCGCGTAGCTGGGCTTATATCCGTAGCAGCGCGTACGACGAGTACACGTTCGTCCCCTGTCTGGATAAGAACTGTATCGCCGGACTGTTGACCTTAGCTTGGCCGCATCTGTATCCAGTGAGGGTCACGATGAGCAGGAACGCAAGAGATCTGGTCCAGCTGGCGTCGAGACGATCCGATGTCGACGGCAGCGACCAGCGTCTTCTACGCGGTACATAAAACGAACGCTGATCAAATCGCTCGACCGCCTATCGTCTGGCCGACTGGACGAAGGGCGCCAAGGCCCCGTTGATCGGAGATGCCACAGGAGATTGTCATGTTCATCTATTCGATCCGTTATCGTGATGTCTGCGGCCGATGGTCGGTTGCCTTCGCACAGGCTGCTTCACAGTCCGACGCTGAAGCGATTGCAACCTGCCGTTATGGCGCGTTCCATTCCGTCAGCCATGCGCGATTGGTTCCTTGAACAACGTAGCCTGGTAGCCCGAACGGCCAAATTAGACCGGAGGGCAAGTTCAGCCCATCGCGTCGCGTACGCAGCGAATGGCTGCTCGCGAGCCCCCGGGCGCGGCGTCGCATGCGGCTACCTCATCCGTTCCAATACAGCACAACAAGGAATTCCTCGCGTCTTACCCAGCTTATCCTTAGGGAAACATGCTCTATCAATTGCACGAATTCCAGCGGGCACTTCTGAGCCCGCTCACCGCCTGGGCCCAGGCAGCATCGAAATCATTTGCGAATCCGGCCAGTCCGCTAGCCTATGTGCCGGGCGCCACGCGCCTTTCCGCCGGCTACGAACTGCTGTACCGGCTCGGCAAGGACTACGAAAAACCGGAGTTCAACCTGCATCAGATCGTCAAGGACGGGCACAATATCCCGATCGTCGAACAGACGATCATCGAAAAACCGTTCTGCCGTCTGATGCGCTTCAAGCGTTTCGCCGACGACAGCGACGCCGTTACTCAATTGAAAGATGAACCGGTCGTGCTGGTATGCGCACCGTTGTCGGGACACCACGCCACGCTGCTGCGCGACACCGTCACCACGTTGCTGCAAGACCACAAGGTCTACATCACCGACTGGATCGACGCGCGCATGGTGCCGCTCGAAGACGGTCCGTTCCATCTCGACGACTACGTCGCGTACATCCAGGAGTTCATCCGCCACATCGGCGCGAAGAATCTGCACGTGATCTCGGTCTGCCAGCCGACGGTGCCGGTGCTCGCCGCGATTTCGCTGATGGCGAGCCGCGGCGACGACACGCCGCGCACGATGACGATGATGGGTGGTCCGATCGATGCGCGTAGGAGCCCGACGTCAGTCAATTCGCTCGCGACGCAGCACTCGATCGGCTGGTTCGAAGCCAACGTAATCTACAACGTGCCGGCCAACTATCCGGGCGTGGGCCGGAAGGTCTACCCGGGTTTTCTGCAGCACACCGGTTTTGTCGCGATGAATCCGGAACGTCATGCGGCTTCGCACTGGGACTTCTACCAGAGCCTGCTGCGCGGCGACGAAGACGACGCGGAAGCGCATCGCCGTTTCTACGACGAGTACAACGCGGTGCTCGACATGGACGCGAACTATTACCTCGACACGATCCGCGTGGTGTTCCAGGAGTTCCGTCTTGCCGAAGGCACGTGGGACGTCGCCGGCGAGCGGGTGAAGCCGCAGGACATCACGAAGACCGCGCTCTTCACGATCGAAGGCGAACTGGACGATATCTCCGGCGACGGTCAGACCTATGCCGCGCACGAGTTGTGCACCGGCATTCCGGCGCAGCACAAGCGCCACTTCACCGCCGAAAAGTGCGGCCACTACGGGATCTTCTCCGGCCGCCGCTGGCGCACCATCATCTATCCGCAACTGCGCGAGTTCATCGTAGAACACGATCCGGCGCCAAGAAGTGTCTGCAAAGAAGATCGGTGCGAAAAAATCGACGGTAACGAAAGTAATGCGAGCTATTCCTGCGCGACCGTCTGACGGTCGCGCCAGTTGCCAGGCGGCCTTCGGCTGTGGTCGGTGGCCGTCAGGAAAGCGGTCTGCCCTTCATTGTCCAATGTTGAAGAGCACAACCTGGCCGAAAGCGCCAGTTGGTCCATGGTTCCGCGAAACAGTCATTCAGTCGGGATCCGAAGCATGACGCGACCGGCCAGTATGGCCGTGAAACAACGTTCAACATCGCGAATTGAATGGCCGCCACCTGAAGCAGCCAGCCAGTCCATAAGCGGTGCGTTACCGCGACTCAAGGGCGTCGAGTCGCACTTGCGCAATCTCGCCCGGATGTTGGCCGCGGTATGCATCGAAGAGCTGTGAGCATAGCTGGGCGAGCGAATCAAGGTCTACGGCCTGGTCTGCGTGGTCGACCTCGCCTGCGCTGAGTATGTCGTCGAGAACCGGGGCGAGACGGCGTAGTCGCACGAACGTGGCGGCCTCAAGTTTCATATTGAATCTCCTGTGGCCAGGCGGTGGAGAGCACCCTGAGACCGCCTGTGTTCTGGGGATGCTTTAGCTGAGTGAGTCCGAGTCCAACATACATTAACTCCAGCGCGTGTCAGGCGCCTGTGCGGGCTTGGACCAGCTCGCTGGCGAGAATCATTGCGTCTCTGTTAAGTGGTATGACTCGTCCGCGGACTCGGGGACGGTAGACCGAGTCGCCCAGATTGATATGCTTGCCGGATAGGGCGCAACACCCTGACGCGCGAGCGAGACACGCCGACCAGACCTGCTCTTCGTAGTTGCAAAGCGTCGCGTCACGCCAGCGCAGCACGAAGAGAGAATTGGACAGTTCCTCAACGACGGTCACAGTGAAGGGTCGCACGTCGCCGCCCGTCTGCCGGGGACGGAACGGATCGCCCGTGGAGCGGGGACGGACGGACAGGGCCGGAGTAGTTCGCATCGGGTCTGGCGGGGAAGAAAATCGATGGACGGCTGCGAGCGTCGATGCCCAGGGGTCCATGCCATTCGGCGAAGAAGTGCCACAAGCGGACTTTGACTGGGCGAGCCGGCCCGGCCGGTGCGGCGACGGATAATGGGCTGAAGCCAGCGCGGGGACAATAGACGTACGATTGGAGCCACTCTCTGACAGGATGTCAGAGTCCGTATTCGGTTCAGCGTTCAACATCGTGTTCCTCCCTTTAGCACTGTTTCCAGCGGCTGCGCTTTCTTCGAAAATGCGGTACTCCTTGATGGAGGCAGGAATGGCTTTCCATTGGCGGCATATCGAAGTGACCAGTCAAGGCGATTGGGCGCTACTGTGACTGTGCAGTCGAAGCAGTTCGAGCAGGCGCGAGGCTGCGACTGGCTTTCTCAGAAACGCCGACACCTGCAGGTGGGCCGGTGGTGTCGCCACCGCTGAGTTCAGAAGGACAGGAATAGTTGCGAAGTCCGGCTCGGCCGCGAGCGCGCCTATGAGGGTGGGTCCGTCCATGACCGGCATCATGAAATCCGAAACCACGATGTCAGGGCGCCTTCGGCGTGCTGCCTGCAGTGCCTCATCCCCGTTCAACGCAGTCATTACCTCGTAACCTTCTCCGCAAATCAACGTTTCAAGCGCCTGAAGCAGGCTCATGTCGTCATCGACCAGTAACACCATCACCATGACCCGCCCCCGAAGCGGTGGTCTTTCACTTCGTCTGTTTGCCGGCAACAGCTATTCCGCTGCTCCCACGCGTTGAAAGCAGTCCGTTGGACGGGAGCGTTCTCGCGGCAGCTGACGCCGCCAACAGCAAAGTCTGTGCTTCCGTCTTCATCAGGTGCGCATGCTTCCCCGGTGGGTGCAGCCTGACTCGCGCGCATTACCGCGACAAGCGATGGCCGACATTCCGACGCTGACTTTCCGTTTGCGAGCATTTTCGGTTCAAACGCCCCTAGCAGAAACTCTGGGACCGCGTCGCTTAGCGCCTGCGACAGACGGTCGAGCGTCTGTTCTCTTCCGTCGTCGAGAGCGGCTGCCAACAGCGCCGCGATTTCTTCCGTCAGTGCGGCGGCAATGGGCGCGAGCTGTGTTTTGAGGTCTTCGCGTAGCGTCGGAATTCCCGATGGGGTGATGCTCCTCAATGCAGACTTTGCGGCCATTGGTGGCTCCCGAAGGTCTTTTGGTAGCGTGCATCCGCGCGGTGCGACAGTGCCGGGAGCCGTTGAACTCTCAACGACCTGCACAACAGAGCTTCACAGTACATGGCTAGAGGTCGAATAATTCCTGACTTGCGGCTACTGGATGCATATGGCGGAGAGGTCGACGGTACGGCGATAGATGTTCCTGTCAAGCCACGGCACGAACGTGTACTCCGCATACGCGTTACTGCCGATATATATCCAGTTGTGCAAAACAGCTGACACGATGAATCCTTGAAGACGTCAAAAAACGAACGGGTCGGGCCACCCCAAAAGGCGATTGTGGTCGGGCCGAACCGCGAGCTTTGCGCTGTCATAACGGCAACGCTGTCTCGATGAGAGAAGAGTAGGTTTTGCCGAATGGCAAATCTACTATGCGGTCGGATATGTCGATACCGCGTTAGCGTTACGTGGGTATACGGGCGTATAACTTCGCTTAGGAGATTAACGGGCGGTGCCGAACCGTGCATAGTCCAGTCCCGCCTTGACCCTGAAGGCGATGTTGTCGCCGCGGTTAACGACTCGGGGTCTGGTATCCGTGAGGAAAAGCTTCCGCGACCTTCGAACCGTTCTGTACGACATGCATTTCCGGCAGGGTGATGAGTCTGCGATTTCCAGTTCTATTCATGCAGCCCATGGTGGGCAAATCTGGGCCCCCCAGTTGTTCTTAAGGCGGCGCAACATTCTCATTCAGCCTCTCGCCAGCCCTGACACAGGAGGTAAATACCTAGGCGGCATGTAAGCGCTCCGCGCGGGTTGCGTCTACAAGGAAGCAACCGGACAAAGCTGCGGACACGACCACCACCGCAACGACGCCGCCCCCGCGCGAGGTTGCATCCAGCGTTTTCATGACCAGCTCCGGGGTCTGATGCGACGCAACATGCGGCGCGTCTTCAATTAATACGGTTCTTGAGCGTAGCCGGCAAGCAGGATGCCTATTGGCGAGTGCAAGATTCAGCCTGACCCGAACGGTCGCGAGAGCTATGCGGACGCTGCTCTTCGCTACTACCTGCCCTTCGGCTACGTTCCCTACGGCGAAGTGCCGGCGGGGGCGGCGCAGCAGCAATATCCTTTCTCGATGACCGACGTAGCCGCGACCGGTGCGGTCGCGTCAGATGTATCTGCATCGGCGAACACCTATATCGCGCCAGCCGCGCCCGTCTTCACCATGCCTGCGTATTACCCCGTCGCGTATCCGTCCTACGGCTGGCCCGCGTGGTGGGGACCATCGGTGTCACTGAGTTTCGGCTATTGGGGCGGCTGCTGTTACGGCGGGGGCCACCACGGCTATTGGGGCCACGGATATCGAGGCGGTTGGGGCGGTCATGGGGCTGGGGTGGCAACGGATACCCCGGGCGTGCCATGGGCGGCGGCCATTACTGGGGTGGTGGCGGAGGCCACGGGCATGCGCATTGAGCGGTAGAAGTAATACTGACGTGTTCAACAGTTCCCGAACAGCTGAACCCGTGGGCGAAGTGGAAGAAGGACGGTCACATCAATGACGTTTTCGAAGAGCCTGTCAGATTTTCTGTGTGCCGAGGTCATGAGACGATAACGGAAATAACGTCCTATGACCGAAGCAACCGTGACAAAGAAGAACAAGAACCCGAAGGCACCGAAGCTGTTTCCCGATGAGTTGATCGACCAATTGCTTGCCCAGGTGCAGGGCAAGGATGCTGAGTCGGTCCTGGGCGAATCAGGTCTGGCCGGCCAGCTCAAGAAACGGCTGGCCGAGCGCATGCTCGCGGCCGAGTTGAGCCACCATCTGGAAGCCGAGACCGAGCAAGGCAAGTCCGGCAACCACCGCAACGGCACCAGCCCCAAGACGGTCCTGACGCCCAATGGCGAACTGATGCTGGATATTCCGCGCGACCGGCAAGCGACATTCGAGCCGCAATTGGTCGGCAAGTATCAACGCCGGCTACCGGGCTTCGATGACCACGTCATCAGCATGTATGCGCGCGGCATGAGCGTGCGCGAGATTCAGGGCCATTTGCTGCAGTTGTACGGGCTGCAGGTGTCGCCCGATCTGATTTCGACGGTCACCGACGAGGTGCTGGCTGAGGTCGAGCAGTGGCAGCAACGCCCGCTCGAGGCCATGTATCCGATCGTGTACTTTGACGCGCTGCGCCTGAAGATCCGCGACGAAGGCACGGTCAAGAACAAGGCGGTCTATCTGGCGCTGGGCATCCGCGCCGACGGTCGCAAGGAAGTGCTGGGCTTGTGGATCGAGCAAACCGAGGGCGCCAAGTTCTGGCTGAAGGTTTTCAACGAACTGAAGAACCGCGGCTTGCACGACATCCTGATCGCGGTGGTTGACGGCTTACGCGGCTTCCCCGAAGCGATCGAGGCAGTCTATCCGGCCGCCCAGATCCAGACCTGCATCGTCCATCTGATCCGCAATTCGCTGAATCTGGCGAGCTGGAAGGACCGCAAGCCCGCTGGCTGCCGCGATCAAGCCGATTTACCAGGCCGTCACCGCCGAGGCGGCGGCAGCGGCGCTCGACGCCTTTGCGGGCAGCGAGTGGGGCCGCAAATTCCCTACCGTCACGGCGATGTGGTAGCGCCAATGGGAACAGGTGATCCCCTTCTTCGCCTATCCGCCTGAGGTACGTCGAATTGTATATACGACAAACGCGATCGAAAGCATGCACATGCAGTTGCGCAAGATCGTCAAGAACCGCGGCCACTTCCCGAGCGACGAGGCCGCCAGCAAACTGCTGTATCTGGCCTTGCGCAACATCGAAAAGGACTGGAAGATGCCGCCTATCACCTGGCGGCAAGCAGTGAATCAGTTCGCCATTCTGTTCGGCGAGCGGTTCACCAGCGCCATCAACTGAGATTTCTAACCGGCCTCAGCACACAAGATTTCTAACATGTCCTTTTCGAATGGCGCAAGATCCGCTCAAGCTTAGTAACCACGTATTCACGCAGTGCCGGAGTGACTTCGAGATGGTGTCCGCTGATTCTAAGGTTCATGGATGCTCCGCAATGATAGCTAACAAATGCACCAACAAGACGAACCGCGTGCTTCTCCTGCTATCTGGTTCGCCTCGCGAGCTGGCTCCTCTCCTACACGTCGTCGCCGCCGGCGCCCGGCGGAACTGTGTCCACCATACGCCCCGCTGATGTGATTGTGGGTGGATTTGCCCCTATACCTTCGGTCATCGCCTAGACACCAAGGTTGATGAATGGAGCGGTGCCCGAACTGTCACTGGTCGATTGCATTGCAGTGCCCGCTCGAACTTCCTCGCGCCGAGCTGTCGGAACTCATGCCTCCGAAGCCAGAGGCAGTCGTGGTGCCGGGATGACCATTGTCAGCCGTGGCGTCGCCACCTCAGCCAACGACTCGATCGCCAGCGCGTCCTGCGCGCACGCATCGGCGCCGTTCGGCTCGTAGCGGTCTGGGCAGCCCGGATTGTTGTCCGCGCGCACAGGCGGGCCGCGCAACTCAGAACACAATGAAGCACAAGCGACCTCCCTGTATCAAGCTGTACAGCGCAAATCTTGGCGTGCAAGAAAAACAACCCGATCGATGCGATGCTCGTCACCGGTCCCTGTCGTCCTCCGGGCAATTGAACGCAGACACGGCTCAGTTTCACCGTCCCCCGATACACGATCCCGCCTGGCCACGATACGAACGTGCATAACGTTCTCCGACCGAAGAAACTGATGACCAAAGAAGACGCTGCCGTTGCGGAGGTGTCGCGCGGACGCACCGACCATGGAATTAACGTAAACGTGCAAGACAAAAAAGACCATTCTACGAATGGCACGCATTGCTCCTGCTTAGGAATGGCTGTCCCATACCTAGGTATGACTGCCTTACGGTAACGGATCCCGTTACATCGCTACTCAAACACTCACTTCCTGGACGCATCGAGGTATCCAAACGTATGACTGCGCTATGCCAACGGAGGATTGCAGCGACCGTTCGTAGAATGGTTTTCTTTGGGTCGTCCATCTATCTTGATTCCATGGACTTTGCGATTTCATTTGAGTGGCGCCATGTTAAACGTTCTGCATAACTGGATTATATCGGTAGCAACGCGTACGACGAGTACACGTTCGTCCCCTGGCTGAAGAAGAACGTGTATCGCCGGACCGTTTAGGAAGGTCTGCAAAAGTCCTGGCATTGCGTTGCTGCTGAGCTATCCTGGAAACAGAGCGAATTAGGTGAGGGGCAACGTGATGACGCAGCTTGGTCTTGGTCTGGATCTGTCAACGAAGCGCACGCGCAAGCGGGAATTTCTCGATGAGATGCAACGCGTTGTGCCCTGGTTGAAGCTGATTGCGCTAATCGAGCCGCACTATCCCCCGGGCAAAACCGGTCGGCCACCATTCCCGATTGCGACGATGCTGCAGATTTATTTCATGCAGCAATGGTTCGGTCTATCAGACCCTGCTATGGAAGAGGCACTCTATGACGTGCCGCTGTATCGCGAGTTCGCGGGCCTCGACGGCGGCATGGTCCGTTTGCCCGACGAAAGCACGATTCTCCGGTTCCGTCATCTGCTGGAAAAGCCCGGGCTGGCGGCGCAAATGCTGGCGCTAGTCAATGAAATCCTGACGGAGAAAGGCCTGATGCTCAAGGCTGGATCGGCAGTCGACGCCACTCTGATTGCCGCGCCCAGTTCGACAAAGAATGGCTCCGGCACGCGTGATCCGGAAATGCAATCAACGCAGAAAGGTGGCAACTGGTACTGCGGGATGAAGATGCATATCGGCGTGGACGCCGACTCGGGCCTGGTCCATACGGTCATCGGAACGGCGGCCAATGTTCACGACATCACCGTAGCCCAGGCATTGCTGCATGGTAAAGAAACGGATGTGTACGCGGACGCCGGTTATCAGGGTATCGAAAAGCGTTGTGAGACTGACGCGGTTCGTTGGCATGCGCGCCGGAGCGCTCCAACCAGACATGTGATCTTCATCGGCCCGGTGTTTCAAGCTTTGCGCAAAGCTCTACGCGCCATCCATAGATTGCCCAAAGCAAACAGCGTGGTGATCTGGGCGGTGTTCTTCATCAAACCACGATAGCGGGTCTTCACGTAACCGAACTGTCGCTTGAGGATGCGAAACGGAGCAGCGACCTTACGCTGCTTGCGTCAACTTTGATGACTCCCGGTGCGTCACTTTGGACCTTGGACAAACGACTCGGCCAGCTCGCCGGTGAACTCGGCATCGCGGAAATGCATGACATCCACTAGGCGCGGCATCCCCCGGCCACGTCATTCGGCACTTTCCAGGATCAGCGCTATCGCTGTGCAAAAACCTGCGGTCTTACAGCTCACCCACCTGAGCAGTTCCTGACGAGGCTTCTCCGGTCCGCAGGCGGGATTTTATATGTCGCACGATACTTAGCTATACTAGCTAATGAAAATGCTAATTGCTTTTATGTCAAACGTGACACCGATGCTCGCGCGGCTTGCGCGCCTTTCGCGAGAAATTCATATCAGCGGCGGCATGAGTGGCGGTTCCACCACCGCAGGCGTTAGCTGGGGAAAGGAATTGCGTGAACGGGTAGATCGTCGAAAGTCGGGTAAGTCACCCTGCCTCTTGAGCGTGCGCGGCCACCCCACGGTCGATCGACATCGCTGGCCGCTCGGGGTCCGGCGGAAAGATGCACCACCTGCCGTCACGATGACGAAAAAAAAACATTGCTATTGAATTCGCTGCATTGTCTGCGACGACGCGAACGTAACGTGCTTTACCCCATCGTCCAACATGACTGACTCTAAAACATCCGTGAGGGTCGGCCAGCAGCCAATGCTGAACCAAATCTCTCAATGATCTTGCTGAGACTGCCACGACAACTCCTTTATTCCCCGAACGCCCGCCGTCAATTGAACCGGTGCCGCTCTCTTACGCACTGAGGCGCGTCGCAACTGCGAAGTTGATGACCTTAAGACCGTGGACCGCTCTTGCGATTGGTGGCGCGGGGTGACCCGAGAGCAAACGATCGCTATAGGCAATCGTTTCTCACAGGGCTTGGAAAATGCTTTGCGCGGTTCCGAGCCGAAAGGTCGATCGGTCCAGCAGCAGCGAAAGCGACAGAAGCTTCCTGCGATGCGACGAAGCCAGTGAGACGTCAGATCGAAACGGGAACATCTTTCGCACGCAGACGTCGTCATATCAGTTAGCGGCAAAGGCAGATACTTCGGATCAGCGACCAGCGCGAGATGCAGCAATTGCTCCTTATAGTCGCTGATCGTCGCCCGCGCTGCGCTGGCGCTGTCGATCGACGGACCTGATGTTTAGCAAAACTCATCGGTGAATGATGGCGCGTGCGCGCCATTCACCCAAGGTGCTGGAAAGCAGCGACTTAATAGGGGCGGTAGGCCGACAGACGAGCGGCGTACCCCTGAAGGCGCTTTGCTGGCGGTCCGGATGGCGCCCGGTCCGCTTTGTCCTCCTGCATCCACTGACGCAGTCGCCGCTCGATCCGGGCGATCTGCGTTCGTCCAGCCTCGCCAGACGCCATCGTGTCGTGCTCGTAGTGGCCTACCTTTCCTGGCGACTGTCAAGTCTCGACGCGAAATGCCGTGTGCAGGCTTCGCCGGCCATGGTTGCGAACTAGCCAGGCTGAAACTGACCCCAGTTTCCGAAGCGCGGAGCCTGTAGCCGCGCCAGTTTTTGCCCGCGAAATGGTGTTGGTTTTACTCAGTTGCGTCTTAGCTCTGCGTTGTACGCCAGTGCAGCATTGGCGACCGCAAACAGGAAGTCGTTGTTCCTGCCATGTCCGTCATCGACGAGGGTAGCCATACCGGTCAGTGTCTGGCTGCCCACGTGCAGGGTCATGCGATAGACATCGACCGTCGGATCGATAGTGGACAACGTGCCGGGGAAAATCTGCCCGGCCGCATCCCGGTAAGAGAGATTTCCGTTGGCATCGATACTCAGAGCGGTGAGTGTCCGTGAGATGGAGTAGGCCCCTGTGGTGCGCAGTAGCGTGCCCGACTCATCAAAGTAGTCCTGATAGAAGCCCAGGAACGAGATCGTGCCGCTGTCATTGGCAGTGGTGTAATTGGCGAATGCGGTGCCGGTACGATGGTCGAACTCTCCAGCGATCTGGAAAGGCTGCACAGGACCCGCACTGACGGTAAACGGCGCCGCCGTGACATCTGCCCCATCGCAATTTGTCTGCAAATAGGTCGTGCCGGCACCAGAGAAAAATGATCCGTCCGCGGCGATGTTTGCAGAGATCTGCCCACAGTCGTTGGTGATAAGGCTAAACGCGCCACCAGCTGTCACGATCACGAACATGCCCGTATCGCGGCCCGTCAAGTTCGAGTGCAGATTGCCGTTCCAGATTCCCTCCATGATGCCGGCAACCCCAAACGGCCTTCGGGCGCTGTGATCGTCGTGGCCTCCTCCGCATGCCACCACGCTACTCAGCATTGCGATCGACATTAGCCAAACCCAGAGCTTCTTCATGGCTCACCTGCGCGCTTAACAGACTCGTCAATAGTGGCTTACGCCAACGACGCAGCAGGGTGTATTAGGGCAAGCCCCAAGATGCCGGCATGCGATGCATGTAAAGAATAGCGTCCGCGTGGCAGCGCCGACCAACAGCTCGAGCTGGCTCGGTTTGCGCCCGTCGCGGTCGCATCAGCATCATCTCGCCTCGGAAGAGGCGGCGACGTCTGTGCGCATGAATCGTGTGCTGCGCGCAGCTAGCACTGGCGCATCGCAATCGGAGGGCATCCAAAGGCGCGCAAATACGCGCGAGAAAACGCGGACGCACTGCCCAAACCAACGCGCTGCGCAACTGCCTTGACCTTGCCACGTTGGCCAGTGCGCGACGCGCGAGCATAAGACGCCACGCCCGTGAGGTACGCGCTCGGCGTCGTTCCTACGGTCTGTCGAAACGAGGCCATAAACTGGCTGCGTGACATGCCCGCGACAGACGCAAGGTCTTCCACGCGCCACGACCGGTCTGGTGCGTCGTGCATCGCAACCAACGCGCGATGAAGCGCCGGGTGGGAGAGTCCGGCGAGCAGTCCCGGCGCCGTCGCACCGCCATCGATCATCTGTCGCAGGATCATCAGCAACATGACCTCGCATAGACGGCCCGCATTGGCGAATGCGTAGCGTTTCGCAGTGCGTCGATACTTCGATCGCTTCGCACTGGTTCACGCCTTTGTGGAATAGCTTCTGTCTTGCTGGGTACCGATAATATTCGGGCGCGGGCCTCTCATATACCAGTCAAGTATCCAATGTCTTCGTCGATAGTCGGATGGCATCAAGACTACGATTATTGGCAGTGCTCGCCGAGCTCGCGCTGGTGACAGCGTGGATCGCGTTGGGTGACGTAAGTTTAGAATCGGGTCCCGTCGAGTATTTAATCGGCAGTCACCTTCCCGGTCATCTAGATATTGCGTATTTCGGATGAAGGTGACCAGCCGTTTCGGGATCGTGACCGGCGATTTCGGCAACGTGACCGGTCGTTTCGGCAACGTGACCGAGCGGACCGGACAGCAGGATTGGCGTTGCGCATGACATC
>NZ_VZQQ01000100.1 GCF_014397785.1 Paraburkholderia podalyriae | reverse complement strand
ACGGAAAACAGACTCTCGGTGAACGTGTCGGTGCCGCGCATGATCTCCAGGGGGCGGGTGAGGTTCTTACATCAACGCTTTTGCTATCCGTCGCGATGACTTCAGCGCGAGGTATTTCCGCAGCCTGTTAAGCGCGGTTTGATGCAGAAACTCTTGACTGGCGAATGGCGAGTAAAGCTAGATGCAGTAGAAATGGCGGCGTAAAGCCCCAACGACCCAGTGACCGGGGAAAATAAGCATGGGGAATGCAGAAAGGACCGGCGTCGAGATTCCGGCCATCGAGTGGCTGGTCAAGCTAGGCTACACACACCTGCCAGGGCGCCAGGTGGCGGTCGAGCACCGTCACCTCGCCCCGGTGCTTGAAAACATCCTCAAGCCCCGGCTGTTGTCGCTGAATCCATGGCTTGCGCACACACCCGGCGGTGTGGACGCTACGCTCATCGAACTGAGGAAACGGGTCAACGACGAGCTGTTGCCCGCTAATAAGGCGTTCTGGGAGCAGGTGGTGCATCGCTCTAACATCCAAATCAAGGATGCTGACGGAATGCCGCGAAGCGTGCGGTTTCTTGACGCTGGCACCGCATGCAACAACGACTTTCATATTGTAGACCAGTACGTGGGCTGCAATTCGGACGACGATGTGTTCCGCCCGGACCTGCTGCTGTTCGTCAACGGCCTGCCAATGGCCATCATCGAATGCAAGGCCAGCCATCACCGGCTTGACGAAGCCCTCGCACAGCTGGACGGCTACCGGGCGGTCTTCCCGGCCCAATTTGTGTTCAATCAGGTCAGCGTCGCGTTGAATGGCCGGCAAGGTGTGTATGGCGCCATCTTCACGCCTCCGGCCTTCTACGCGCACTACCGGCTGCAAGATGCCGAGCGTGCGGAGGTGACTGACCTGCTTGGGGCTGAGCCGAGCGAACAAGACCAGTTGCTGTGGGCGCTGTTTGAGCCGGCGCGCTTCCTGGAGCTCATTACCCATTACGTGCTGTTCGAGACCCGCGACGGCAAGACGGTGAAGAAGCTGCCGCGCTATCAGCAGTGGCGCGCTGTCCGTAACACAGTGCAGCGGTTGACTGCGCCGAAGCCCATCGGTGGCGTTGTCTGGCACACTCAGGGCAGCGGCAAATCGCTCACGATGGCTCTGCTGGCCCGCCTGTTGCGCGCCGAGAGCACCGGTCTGGACAACCCGACGGTACTGGTGCTGACTGACCGGCGGGACCTGGACAAGCAAATCTTCGACACCTTCTATGCCGTGGGCATCAAGGCCATCCAAGCCGTATCCGTCGATGGCCTGGTGAAGATGCTGTCGAACGACTACGGCAGTGTGTTCACGAGCACGGTTCAAAAATTCCAGGAAAAGGACGAGGCAAGCACTGAGAATGAGGCATCGGGAGAAGCCGCAGCAGACGATGATGAAATCCTCCAGGCGACCAGGCAGCGGCGCGTGCGCGACGGCAAGGATTTTTTCATGGTCGAGGAGCGCAACGCGAACTTCGGCCTGTACGACGAAGATGGGGTTCTGTTGTTACCTAAGTGGGAAGAGGTCCGTCGCGAGAAGGTGAACTTCCGTGTGCTGAGCGCCAAGGCCAACTTCTATGTGCTGGTCGACGAAGCACACCGCAGCCAGTACGACTTTCTCGCCGCGTTCATGCGGGCGAGCCTGCCGAACGCGAAGTTCATTGCCTTCACCGGCACACCGCTGCTGAACGAGGACAAGCACACCCTGGCTGAGTTCGGCGGGGGTGGATACATCGACGAGTACCGGCTGCACGAGGCGGTGGCCGATGGGGCTACGCTGCCCATCAAGTACCAGGATGCTTGGGTATCGCTGGCGCCCGACGCCAAACTCGACGAGGCGTTCAAGGACCAGTTCGCCAAGGAACCAGAGGTTCGGCAGCAGGCCCTGAAGAAAGAGTTGCTCACGCGATGGCGGCAGGCGAGAGGCCGCATGGAGAAGGTGACACACCATTTGGTCGAGCACTTTCTGACCAACGTGCGAGCCAAGGCCCTCAAGGGCATGCTGGTGTGCGACGGACGCGAAATGGCCGTGAGGTATAAGGACCTGCTCGACACCATCATGAAGGAACGGGGCAAGCAGGGGTTACCCATCTTCGAAAGCCGGGTAGTGGTCTCGCTAGCCAACATCACGGCCTCACGCACCGGTGCGTCAGAGAAAGAGGCAGCCGCCGAGAAGGGTGTCGGCACCGACAAGGTACGTACCATAGAACAGCGCGTGCGCGACGAAATCAAGTCCGGCAAAACGCCGGTCGCCATGCCGCCAGAGCAGATTGCCAACTTCGTCAGCAAGCTGTTCCCACTGCCCTATGGCGACGAAACGAAGGGCAAAGACGGCAAGGTGCACGCCAACAACGTGGGCCTCATCATCGTGTCCGACATGCTGCTCACCGGCTGGGATGCGCCGATAGTCGGCACCATGTATTTGGACAAGCCGCTCAAGGAGCACACCCTGCTGCAAGCCATTGCGCGCGTGAACCGCACCATGGCAGGCAAAAATGCAGGCTACATTGTCGACTACCATGGCGTGGTGGAGCACCTGGACCGCGCCCTCAAGATTTACGGCGGCGAGGTCAAGCCCGCACAGGTATGGGAAGGCGTAGAAAGTGAGCTGCCCAAGCTGCAGTCGACGCTCGACCGAATTCTCAAGCTTCTGCCTCGCAAGCATGACCCAGTAAGTCAGCGCGAGGACTATAAGACCGATGCTGAAGCCTTCCTCGACCCAGCGAGCCGACTGGATGCGGTCGAAGACTTCCTGGACCTGGTCAAGCAGTTCAACCGAAGCATCGACATCATCCTGCCCGATGTGCGCGGGGTACCCTTCAAAGCGTACTTCACGCTGTTCGCTGAAATCCGCCTCATGCTGAGAGACAAGCTGCCCGGCGCAGCGTATCGCGAGCGCATTACCAAGCTCGAGTCGGTACTCCTGCAACAACTGCTGGATGAGTACATCAACGCCAGCCCAGCCAGGAGCCTGCTTGGCAAGGAGGTTTCGATTCTCGATGCCTCAGACATGTCCAGACTGAAGAAGCTGGCTAGCCCCGGCAGCCAGGCGCTGGTGATGAAAAACCAGTTGAAGCACACCATCGTGACCGGCCGCGAAAAGGACCCGGCGTTCTTCGATAAGCTGGCAGAGGAACTGGAAAAACTGCTTGAGGATGAAAAGGCCGGACGCATCACCCAGGCAAAGTTCCTGGAGCAACTGGAGCTATTCGGACAGCGCATCAAGGACAAGGACAACACCGGCTTCGCAGTCCCGGCCCAGTCGGCAGTGTTCCATTACTTGGAGTCTCATCTTTCGAGCGACATTGCACGGGGCGTGACCACCAAACTGTTCGAAGATGCTGAGCTGAATCACACCATGGCCTCAGGCAACTGGAAGGCGATGCCCGACCTTCACCCTGATGTCAAGAAACGCATCAGCAGCTTACTGGTGCCATTGGCGGGCTGGCAGCGCTCCGTGGCACGGGACCACGCCGGGCACTTGCTCGGCATCTTACTGAAGAACTGAATCATGCCGCGTTTGCAGTACGGTAGGACAACCATTGAGTGGCAGTTTCGGCCGGATGCAAGGCTGAAACGTCACTACGTGACGGTCGAGCGCGGTCGGCCGGTTTTGCTGCGCGGGCCCTGCGTGGATTTGCCGGAGCAGGAAGCCTTGGTTCGGCAGCGTGCGCGTTGGATACGTGAGAAGCTCGCGCTGGTCAATAAGCCGATGGCCGAAGATGCGGTCGTGACGGGCAGTCGTCTGAGGTACTGCGGCCGTAGCTACTTCACGGAAATCCGGCATGTGCCCGCACTGACGACGCCCAGGCTGGCATTTTCAGCCTCCCGCTTCGTGGTCGAGTGTCCATGGGGAAACTCTATTACTTCTGAGGTCGTGGCACCATTGCTTGAAGGCTTCTTCCGCGAACGCGCCGAAGAGAAGCTGCTGCCACGCGTTCGTCACTGGGAAAGGGAAACGGGGCTGAAATGTGCAGGTGCACGCATCCGTCAGTTTCAAAGCCGATGGGCGAGCTGCGACGCCGCGAATGTCTTGCAGTTTCATCCCAGAGTGATGGAACTCGCCACCAGCGTGCAAGACTACATAATCGTCCACGAGCTCTGCCACACTGTCGAGAAGAACCACACCAGAGCTTTCTGGAACTTGGTCGCTCAAGTCATGCCCGAGTGGCGACGAGAGCACGAGGCGCTGGAGCGCGCGACATTTGGGGATGCAATTTAACGGCTATGCTGGTCCCCTACATGCCGGTTGGCGGTGACACGGAGCCGAGGAGCATTAATGCCCGGTTCAGCCAGTCAATCTCCTGCGAGAACGACCGAACGGTAGTTTCCTTCGCTTGTTCGCTTTTCTGAGCGCGAACTAGGGACCGAAGGACCTGTGTGATGTGCTGTGCGACCTGCTCATCTCGAGTAAGCGGCTTTCGCGCAATAGGCGCGAGCCGCGGCGGTTGAGACTCACACTGCGTTGTGCTTGGTGCCTGCTCCAGAAATGTGGCAGCCCCGCGAAGTACAGTGAGAATGGCCTCCCGATTACCTGGCCGCGTGTTGATTACCTTTGGACTTGGATGCGCGCAGGCAAAGAGTCGCAAATCTGGCCGCAAGGCGGCGACTTGCGGCTGCGCCTGCTGTGCGTTTTTGCCCATGAAGACAACGGCTCGCAGCTTTGGCAACATCTGAATGAGCCGTGGAAGCGGCTTCAATCCTTGCTCGAGGTCTTGCGGCGTTGCTGCGCGAATACGTGCGCCATCTCCTATGTACCAAGGCACTACGTTCCAAAGCAGCGAGCGGGTTCGCGGAATGCACGCATCTTGGTGAAGCAGGAACATGTTCTTCGCCGTCTCGTCCGGATTATTGCGCGAGACGAACGTCGAAGCGACAGCGCGAGCGCCCGGCGCCTCCAGAAGAAATAGTACCTCCGCATCGACGCCGGCGTCCCACGGGTCGAAATCTGGTATCTCTGCGCCGGGGCCTGCCTCAAGGCGTAGCTCCTCCACGTATGCCGTAAGCGGAGCGACGTGAGGCTCATGCAGTTGCCGAATGCGTATTGCTTTCACGGCCGCATCGCCTAGCGACTTGGGCCGGTCGACGTTCTCCTGGCGATGTTCCATCGCGCCTCCCTCGTTATATTGTTGTTCAAAGCTCGCCCGCTATTAGGCCACAGCACTTGAATTGCATGAGCGCGTCGACGGCGCCGCCCTAACCGCATTCGACCTCGTCTCGCTCGGGCAATGGTTGAAAGCCTTCCGGTACCCCTTCTAACTCGTATCAGGATGTCGTACGAGGGCGAACCACGGAACAGGAGCCAACAGGTCCTCGAAGCGTAAATCTCGAAAAACAAAGCCCGTAGCTGCAACGGTGTTTCACGACGACGAGACGTGACCAGTCAGAGCGACTGGATTGCTGCGATGACCCGAGCACCAAGCTGCCGGGTATTCAGCGGATTGCCCGCGTCATTCACCGTCGCGACACTCAACTGCAACGCGAGTTCTCGGAGCGTCGCTATGACGGGATAAACCTGTTGCCCGTCACGCTCAATTTCAATGGCGTTGCTTTCGCGCCGCCTGATAGTGTAGCCTTGGTACGTCTCTTCATCTGCTACTTCTGTTGTCGGTTCCCATGTGACTTCGTCGGTATTGTTCAAAAGTTGCCGGACCTTCTCCGCCGCTTCGAGCGTTCGGTCGGCCCAGGCCCGCGACAGGACGTAGGTCGTCCCGTCGAGTAGAAACATCTCGTCTGGGGCGAAGAAGTACCGAAGCTTCTTTCCCGGGTAAAGCGTCTGAAATGCGCTCTCATCTGCCTTGCCCGGTGCTGAAATGAAAAGGTCTCTTCTTCTCCAAGGGATTGCTTCGCGAATTTGCTCTGGCGACACCCCTTGCCTGATTGCTTCCCTGACAAGAGCGAGCATCAGCCGACGCTTTGGCAGATTAGGGAAGAAGGTTTCCCCTATGGACACGTCGTATCGGGTCGAGTCGCGGGTGGTCGAACGAACCCTTTCCTGCTCAATCGACTTCTCACGTACTGCGACTTGGTACTGCTCTGCTTCCGGAAGTGGGATGACCTGCTGGACGTCCAGTAGGACCCGCGAGTCGACGGCATGCGGACGCATCTGAACGCACCGGATGTCCATCTTCCCCTGTTTGTTCAGCCAGAGTACTGCCGTCGTCAGCTCGGGAGAGAAATTGGCGGACGCCAGCACAATTCGAACGGTGTCCGTGAATACAACTTGACCATCCTCAACTTCCAGGAAGTCACGAATTGCCTGCTCCGCGTCTTCGCTGGAGCCGTTATCAGCCAAATACTTTCGGTGTGCTGTTACCGCCTGGTCAAACCGCATTGTTGAAATCATCGCGGCATAGCGCAGCGCCTGCAGGTCCATGTGTGCACCGTCGTCACGTTTCAACTCGACAACCACTAGATTCGCGTTTTCATCCACGCAGAGCAGGTCGATTCTGCGATTGGCGCCTGCCCACTCTCCAAATTCCTCAGCGAGAACCTTCGTTCTCACGCCCGGCGTGATTGCCTCAATGTGCGCCCGCACCGCACGCTGAATGTCAGTGCGCTCACGCAGTCCCAGATTTCCAAATGTGTCCAGTGGGATAGGTTGCAGGCTGTCGCCGGCAATCTCGAACAATGCCATGTGAATACCCTCTCATCGGTGATAGATAAATCGGAAGAATATCAAGTCTTCGTCGGACCGGTCCGGCTTTTTCGACGCCGGTCTCACGACGGCATGACCGTGCGGTGGACGGGGAGGAATGGGCGCTCGACTTCGGCCAAGAGCTGAAAATGATTGACGCGACGTTGCAGATGGCCGGCAGCGACACTACGCGGCTCAAGCAGTAGACATTCGAGGCTGGAGATACAAGTGGAAGCAGCAGGTTGCGAGTTGTCCATGTCTCGTCAGGAACCGTCAGAGGGCAATGCGCGCCTGCCCGCTCAAGCAAATCGTCGATGTTCTGTGTGATAAGTCGAACCCGCTCAGCTCCCCATGGGCTCTGCCAGGCAGCGAGAATGCGGTGCGCGTCGTTCGGGTGCGCATCCCGCTTCTCGGAGATTCTCTGGTTGTAGAAGCGGAAGACCGCCTCCCGGTTGCGGCGCCAGGTCAGGAAGTTGCAAACCTCGTCGATGCTCTCCTGGGTCCAGATACCGTCGCCGGTACGGAACGTCGGAATGCCGCTCTCGGCGGACAGTCCCGCTCCTGAAAACACAAACAGGCGCGGACCAGTGAAGTGCTGCGCAGATGACACCGTTCATCCTCCGAAGGGTAGTGCACTGATTCACATGCGGGTGGATTGAGGCCAGGGGCGCGACATGCGATGCCGTGCCCGGAAGGGCTAATCGTCATCGTCGCGACAGACCAGAGCCATTAGCTGATTGCCGTTTCCGAATAGACGCAGCCGGGAATCGAATGTCTTGTCCAGCTGCGGACTGTAGATTCCAACCATTCTGTCGCTCACGTAGGCGAACTGTTTCCCTTGGCTGCCGGTCTGGATACGGCCAACAATTCTCGACGAACCGTCACGAATATAGACTGTGCTCACAACGCCTCCGTTCTGTTAACCTTGCGATTAGAAGTTGTCGGCCCAGCGGTCCCAGAAGCCTGGCTCATCGTGGTGCGCGTTCTTCATTGCAATCTTCAGCGTGACGACGTAGAACCGGACGTCGTCAAAACGGCTGGTGCCGTCCGGATGCTCGAGAAATGCCTGAACTTTTCGGTACTGGCTATCGGTTTCGTCGAACGGCACGTCGATGAAAATCTCCCCGGCATACGAACGCATCACCGTCTCGGACGCGAGCGGGCCACACCCGCGCCACTCGATGCCTTCGCTGTCGAGCCATTGCATGATGCGCGCGCGGGTCTCCAGACTCCTGTAGTCCGCACGGTGTGGACGCTGCGCTTTCAGGAACTCGAGGTAAAGCACGTCCCGCTTCAACTTCCGTGCAATCGCATCAATATGTTCAAGGAGTTGTGGCATGGCATATCATCCGTAAGTCGCTGACGGAAAGTTTTGTCGTTGCGGTGTCATTCATTCGAGGACGTAGCCCATCGCCGCGGCACACATGGGGCAGAGCGTGCGTACCCGACCATCCTTATGGCCGCGCAGCATCGCCGGTTTACCACATCGCTCGCACGTGTGCTGACTCAGGCGAGTGGCCTCGGCGAGCCAGCTATCTACAGTGCTCGTTATATCGCCCCGAAGACGGAAGCGCAGACTGCCCAGTTTCTCTCGCACTTCAATCGCGCGCAGCTTCGACGTCTGCGACTCGGCTTCGAGCTTGCGCGACAGCTCGTCGATGATGCAGAACCAGCCATCGTCACATTCGAATCGGGTTTCGCCAGAGAAGCGCGGCTGCAGTGAACGGTAGATGGCCGGATAGCTTGCGACCAGAGCATTTTCGAGTTCTCGGTTCATCGCTGGAGAATTGCTCAATGAAGGATTGTCCGGTATTCGTTGTTGATGCCATACGGCACGTGCCCGGTCGCGACGAGTTGCGAGGCTGACTCGCAGTTTCGTACGTGGTCGTCGAAAAAAATGTCCGGCATGAATTCCGCGAGAAAGCACGCCTTGTCCGTGCCGCCGAGAAACATGGCCTCATCGACCGCGACACGCCACGCCATCAGCCTGCGAATCGCCCGCTCGTGCGCCGGCGCGCTACGAGCTGTAACCAGTGCCGTTCGTACCGGGACCCGCGACCGGCGCTGGCCACGAAGGGCACACAGGGCGGAGAAGAATGGCTTCGGCGGCCCGGGTGGCAACGGCGAACGCGCATGACGTGCCTCATGGGCGTTGAACTCCTGCAGCTGCCGCTGTATGGAAACACGCTCGGCTTCGTCGCTGAAAAGGACCGAATCTCCGTCGAACGCGATGCGCAGTTCGCCGTCGTCCTGAGTCGCACGCACCCCCGGAGCCGGGTAGACGAGGGCAGCCGGGAACCCGGCAATCATCGCGTCTTTGACATCCGGGCCATGTGCCGAGAGAAACAGACTGGCCTCGAGCGGTGCGAGATACCGGTGGGGCTTTGCGCCGCCCGTGAATATGGCACGGCTGATTGCCAGTCCATGATGGTGAGCCGACGCAAAAACCCGCAGCCCGGTGACCGGGTCATTGCGCGACAGGATTGCGACCTCGACGTCGTTGCTTTCGCCGTTATTGAAAGCGAGGAGCTTCCGCACTAGCGGAAAGGCGACGCCCGGGCTTGCGGGTATATCCAGGCGCGCAGCCTGAAGCGCGCAATACGCCGAGGGGTCGTCTTCCCGAAACACCTGGTTCTCGTCCTCGAAATCGAAAAGCGCTCGTGCGGAGACAGCGATGGTGATTTTCGTGCTCGACGTCATAGGTCTCTCCTGTGGCCGAGCACCATGATGCGGGACGACTGGGACAAAAAGTGTCCCCATCGCCCGTTAGAATCATCGCTACCAGGAATGCCGGACCACTCACCTTCGACCAAAGTCCAGAATGACGACCTCAAGCCTTGATGAAGCGATTCTTCGCATCCTGCCGACAGACGGGAACCTGGAATCGTGGATGTCCACGTCTCAGGTCCTTCAGTTGCTGGAAGCCCGGGGGCACCGCGTCGACTATCCGAGACAACTTCGGCGACGCCTTGCCATGTTGGAGCGGGACCAGCTTGTCCTGTCGACCGCCGCCGGTCGGCAACTTCTCTGGCAACGCAAATCCTGGCTGCACGGCGCCAGCCAGGTGGCGAGTTTGATGAGCGCTTCCGAGGCTGTGGCGTTTCAGGCGCTCAGGCGTTTTGTGGGGGACAAGCTACCTGCGGCAGTGACCAGAGACATCGAACCGCTATTCAAGGCAGCTGACACGCGACTTTCGCAAGACCGCGCGGACAGTCGACTGTATCGGGCGTGGGTCAACAAGATTGACTCCGTCGAGCCCACCTATGTGCTGAACCGGCCTACCATCAATCCCGACGTCTTTCAGACGGTGGTGACCGCAACATTCTTCGAGCGCGAACTGCTTGTCCGGTATCGCCCGGCTTACAAGGAGACCAGGGTGGACGACATCAAGCCGAAGCGGCTCTGGCCGCTCGCGCTGGTTGAGTCAGCCGGGCTCATGTACATGGTTGCCCAGAGTCCGGACCACCCGCCAAGACCGGAGAAAGGCAAGCCCAATTGGCTTCGGAATCTGTATCGGCTGGACCGAATCATTTCGGCGGTCGATTCCGGGACCGCGTTTGCGTACCCGCGGGATTTCAATCTGCAGGCCACGATTGAAAAGGAACAGGTTTTCGACTTCCTTCCAGAGGCGCCTGTTGTACTGGAAGTCGCGCTGGAACCGGCTGAGGCGAAGCGACTCGAGGAGCGGCGCATGTCGGAGGACCAAACCTTTGAGCCGCTACCCGATGGTCGCATGAAGGCGACCGGGACGGTGGTTCCCAGCGTAAAGCTGCGATGGTGGCTTCGTTCGCTCGGCGCGGCAGCGGAAATCCTCGCGCCGCCCGCGCTTCGGGACGAATTCGCGCGCGACGCGGTAGCATTAGCGAAGCGCTATGGCACAGCAGCTCAAATCGCGGAAGCGAAAGTCCCGCCCACGATAGGTCAAACAGCGTAAACGAGGTAGCAGGTGAATAACGATAATGCAATCAGGCAGGCAGCCGACTGGATTCGCGATGCGGACGGGCTGCTCATCACTGCCGGTGCCGGCATGGGTGTCGATTCCGGCCTTCCTGACTTTCGGGGAACGGAGGGGTTCTGGCGGGCTTACCCCGCGCTGCGCCATCATGGATTCTCGTTCGAGGACATGGCCAATCCCTCCGGCTTTGCGAGCAATCCACATTTGAGCTGGGGATTTTACTGACACCGACTCGCGCTCTATCGGGCAACCGTGCCTCATGTGGGCTTCGACATTCTGCTCAGGAGGGCATCCCTGACGAAACACGGGGCCTTCGTGTTCACGAGTAACGTCGACGGCCACTTCCAGAAGGCGCGATTCCCACCTGCACGTGTCGCGGAGTGCCATGGGACCATTCACCAACTCCAGTGCGTCGAGGCTTGCACCGACGAAGTTTGGTCGGCCGCCGACGTCAATCCCGTTGTCAACGAGAAAACCTGCTTGCTCAAGAACGAGTTGCCCAGGTGCCCGCGCTGCGGTGCATTAGCGCGGCCGAACATTCTGATGTTCGGAGATTGGAATTGGGTCGACAAATACGCCGAACGCCAGGAGCTGGCACTTGCTGCATGGCTGGAGTCAGTCGAGAAACCCGTCGTAGTCGAACTCGGTGCTGGCCGCGCCATACCGACCATTCGTCGGTTTAGCGAACGCCAAAGATGCCCGGTCATTCGCATCAACCCACGCGATTACTCGATTTCGCCTGCGGTGGGCGTGGGAATCGCGGGCGGCGCTCTAGAGACGCTGCAACAGCTCGACAACACACTCAGTGAGGTTACATAAGTCTCACATGCTATAGAAGCGTAAGAATTGGTCGTTAGTTAAGGTTGACCTGATTTGTCTATTCGCACAGTAATTGACGCTTTTCACTTCCTTTAGCCATTGGAGAATTTGAGTGCCCCTGAATCGCGCAGCCTATATTGGTAACCCAAACGTGGAAGACTTCATCGCATATCTTTCCCGCGTCATCAGTGGAGCCACGCCCATTGACCTTACAGTTGGATTTTCGCGGAACCGGCTTCCTGACGGCTTCGAGCAAAAATTCTCCGGCCATGTTGACGTACGGGTTGGTGGTGGTCCTGTCTACGTGGTGTTCGCGCGGACCCTCGAAGACCTTTTCCGGATGTATTGGTGGAACCAGAAGGGCTATAACGACAACAAGCTAGCGCTCGATGTAGCCAGTGCCGCGATTAGGGAAGCCATTGCCGGCGAGTGGGGCGACAATGAGCGAGAACTTGCCGAAAAGGCATGTCACGAAGTGATGAAATGGGGCTTCGGGGAAGGCCGTCGCCCGTATAAAGCCAACATGAGCTGGGCGAAGGGTCACAAAGAAGCGCTCGCGGACATTTTGCGCATCGGTCGAAAGTCTCTGACCGGTGAGAATCCGAACATCGACGCCTTTGGGGGGTACTCCGATAGAAAATCTGGCACACCCAAGATGAACGCTGGATGGACCAAATACTATGCGCTGGCCCTACTCAACCACATTATTTATGACGGGAGGGTTGGTGCAGCCCTCGGATTCCTCGTGAGGCGGTACCTGGAGAGCATACCGCGGCTTGAGCAGCCCGCGAGCGTCCCCGACGAACTCGGGTTCCTCTGGGCGAACGGCGATGGCGGAGGTAAGTTGCGCGACCCTTCATCTGGTCGATATGAGTTCAGCCGACTGTACGGTGGGCCTTACGGGTCTAAGGCATGGGCGCGCGTCAACGTGCAGGCGAACTGGGTGTTGGAGCTAGCTCTTAAAAGCGCCCAGGCAAGTTGGTGCTCTGAGAAGGACGGTCTCCGCAAGTTGGAAGCGGCGCTTTTCATGCTCGGCTATGACCTGAGCCGCGTGGACGAGCGGAATCCGATGGCTGAGGCAGCATAATTGCCGCCGGCGGAAAGCACCGGGCCAAGAAATGTCCCTTTCATTCGTGGAATCCATGGTGCGGCGGCGGCGCATAAGTTGAGTCCCTGATACCGACGCGCCGATGACCTCAATACCGCATTAGACAAATACAACAAATGACAGAAGAAAAAATGAGCTTTTCGGCTGATAGTCTTGAGTACAAGCTCGGCCGATTCAACGCAAAGGAGCGCTTCGCTCTCATCCAGCGCGTGCTGGGCGTCGAATTCGTGCCACACGCTGGCTTCCTCAGCGAGGTTCTCGCAAAATGCGGAATCAACGCCAAGCCCGAACGGGTATTTTGCGCGATGGATTTTCATCTCGACTGGCTGTATGCGGCCTTGATAAGCAATGAACTGCGCCAAGACGAGCCGCTGCGACTTTTGGCGGATGAGGCTGGTGTACTTCCGGTTACCGGACGACAGCAGGATGCAGACTTTGTGATGTGCTTCACCGAGCGTCCCGCCACTGCGCCGGCCATCACTCATTTGCTGCTCGTGGAAGCGAAAGGCGTCGGGAGCTGGGACGCGAAGCAGATGCGTTCGAAGCTCGCCCAGTACCGTGCCATGAAGCCCGCATTCGACCGCAATCCGAACGTGCGTCCGCGGCTTGTGCTGATGTCACCGCAAAACCCGATTCCCAGCACGACCAGACAAAGCGCCGCGTTTCGCAATGTTATCGATTCGTTCAATGAATTCGGTGAGGTTGTTTGGGTTGAGCTGCCGGTGGATAACACTTTCAGTGTCGTGCGTTGCAACGCGGAAGGTGCTCCGGATGGCAAGACGCCGACGCACTGGAAGCTGTCGTTGCGGCAGCCTGCTCTGTCGTAGTCGCCAGATGATGCGCGTGCCTTGCGAGCCATCCCCGCCCCTCTCGCGAAAGGAAACGTAGAGCCAATGACCAGCACTTACCGCCTCTCCAAGTCAAAAATAATGTCCGGCCTGCAATGCCACAAGCGGCTCTGGCTGGAGATGCACAAACGTGAGTTGGCGCAAGATTCGCCTGAGAGCGAGCACATCTTCAGGATGGGGCATCTTTTCGGCGACCGCGCGCGTGAACTCATGGGACACGGGGAGCTTGTCGGCCATGAGCGCGACATCGCGAGGGCGCTTGACGAGACGCCCGCAGCCCCAAGCGAGCTCCGGATGTCTCGCGAAAGCTGCAGGGTTTGCCATGTCCTCGAACGATAAACCTCGGTGCTGAAGCGCGGGATAAGCGCGCCAGAATCCATCTTGGCCATGAAAGTCAGGAAGGCCCGAGTCGACGCCCATTCCAGCGCCTGCGGTGATGAGCAGTCCGTCTGCTTCTCGCAGCCAGCCGGCAGCTTTCTCCAGCTTTTCTTCATCTCGCGAATCAGCCACCTCTCACTCCAAATAGATTACGACGACTGTCGACGAAAATTACTTGGACGTTCTGCCCGGTAGCGTGAAACGGTTTCGCCAGTGGTGTGACCCACCATGTGCGAGTATTGCGCATCGAGTTGATGCCGATGAGTTCCGAAAAAGGTCCCTGCCGAAAACGCTAGGCGCTTCGGCGTAGTGGAAGCCAGCAGAGCCGCGACGGAAAAATCAATGAGAACCTTGCTCGGGCAGAGCGGCAGTCACCGACTTGAGCTATAGCGAACACAGCCCCGCCCGGCTTGGGGCATCGGACAGCAGTAGCGGTGAGGTATCATTGTG